>NZ_QYBC01000022.1 GCF_004137085.1 Lichenibacterium ramalinae | reverse complement strand
GCGGGGTGGAGCAGCCCGGTAGCTCGTCAGGCTCATAACCTGAAGGCCGCAGGTTCAAATCCTGCCCCCGCAACCACATCACCGAACCGACCCATCAGCCCCGCGCCCGACAGCGCGGGGCCGAAGGCGTTCGGGACAGGGCCGGGTAGGCGGGCGCCTGTGCCGGCATTCGCTGTCGGGCCGCCGCCGTCGCCAGGCCCGGGCGGGACAGCGGCAGGCAGGGGACGCGACGACGATGCCGGGCCCCCCAGCGCCGGCTCAGTCCTGGCTGGGCCTCGAGGACGGCCCCGCGGCGGCGGGGAGCTTGGCGGCGAGGCCGGCAGCCCGGGGCTTCGGCCACAGATGCACCAGCGTGCGCTCCGTCTCGGACTCCCAACCTGCCGGGGCGGGACGGGTCGGCGCCGCGGTGCCGCCCGGGACCATGTGTACCACATGGAAGCCCTCGGCCTTCAGCGCCGCCAGGAAGCGAGGCAGCATGTCGGCCGTCTGCCGCTTGATGTCGTGCAGCAGGATGATGCCGCGCCCCGCGGCGCGCAGCCGCCCCATGAGCCGGTCGAACTCCGCCTCGGGCGTCATCGGGATCCAGTCGGAGGCCCACAGGTCGGCCCCGAAGGTCGCGATGCCGTGGGCGTGCAGATAGGCGGTCGTGGCCGGCGAATAGCCGAAGCCCGGGAAGCGGAAAAAGGGCACGTGCGGCGCGCCCGTCCAGGGGCCGTAGCCGGCCGCCTTGTCGTCGGCCTCCATGCCCCTCTCGATATCCCGCACCGCCGCCCCGTCCTCGACGTAGTGCAGGGTGACGGCCGGGTGGTCGTAGGTATGGTGCCCCACGCTGTGCCCCTCGGCCACCTCGCGCTTGACCAGGGCCGGATGGGCCTCGGCGTTGCGGCCGATGAGGAAGAAGGTGGCGGACACGCATTGCGCCTTCAGGGCGTCGAGCACGGCCGGCGTGGTCGGCGCCCAGGGCCCGTCGTCGAAGGTCAGGACGACCTCGTGGTCGGCGAGATCCAGCGTCTGCGGATAGGTCTTGAGCCCGAGTTCCGGCGTGCCGCCGACCGCGACGACGCGGGAGGTGCCGAGTGCGTCCGGATTGTGACAGCTTTGGGCCGCAGGCGTGGTGGCGGCCGGAGCGCCCGAGGCCAGGCCCAGCAGCGTCGCGGCCGCGAGGAGCGTTCGTGAAGGAGAAACCATGATGCGGGTTTGGGGGCCCCCCGTGGCAATCTCATGACACGGGGGGCCGCCCTTGCCGCCCCGTTAAGCAGCCGTTACGGGATCGCTTCTAATCCTCGGAACGTCAGCCCATGCGAGTTGCGGTCCCGTTCATGACGTTCAAGCGAGTTCTCGGCATTCTGGCTGCGGCCCTGTCCCTGGCGGGCTGCGCGGGGACGCCCCCTCCCACGACGAGCTTCGGCGGCCCCTTGCCCGACGCCTTCGCCATCCACGGCATCGACGTTTCGAAATACCAGGGCAACATCGACTGGTCGGCGGTCCGCGACTCCGGCGTCCAGTTCGCCTGGATCAAGTCCACCGAGGGCGGCGACCGCGTCGACGACAAGTTCCGGCAGAACTGGGAGAACGCCAGGGCGGCCGGCGTGCCGCGCGGCGCCTACCACTTCGTCTACTGGTGCCGCTCGCCCCTGGAGCAGATGCGCTGGTTCGAGCAGAACGTCCCCAACGAGCCCGGCATGCTGCCGCCCGTCCTCGACGTCGAGCTCACCCCGACCTCGCCCACCTGCAAGCGCACGCTCTACCGCGAGCAGACGGTGCGCGAGATGCGGATCATGCTGGAGGAGATGGAGCGCTTCTACGGCCGCAAGCCCGTCATCTACGCGACGGTCGACTTCTACGCCGGCATCCTGGCGGGCGGCGCGTTGAACGATTTCCCAATCTGGGTCCGATCGACCAAGTACCACCCCAGCGTCCGCTATCCCGGCCGCCGGTGGCACTTCTGGCAGTACCAGTCGGATGCGCATGTGGCGGGCATCCGCGGCCGGGTCGACCGCAATGCCTTCTTCGGCTCGCCCGGCCAGTTCGCCGACTTCCTGCAGGGGACCGACCTGCCACTCTGAGGGCGCACCCCGGCGCCGCCCGATGTGGCGACTGCCGAAGCTCAACAGGCCTTCCTTCACAGGCTCTTCTTCAGAGGTTTTTGGCGTTGCCCTGCCGGATCTCGAAGGGGTAGCGGCTGCCGGCGGCATCGGTGAAGGCGCCGGTGGTGCCTGTCACCGAGACGGTGCGGCACTCCTCGTCGTCCTCGCCGTCGACGCGGGTGCACAGGGTCGGGTCGCGCCAGTGCCAGGTGCCGCCCGCCTTGCCGTCGCCGTCCACGATGGCGAGCGTGCCGTCCGGCACGAAGACCTCGTCGTAGGGGCCGTCGGGCGTGGTGCCCGACACGGTGTTGCCGACGAGGCGCGCCCAGGCGGCAGCCCCGGTCAGTGCCGGTGGGGCGTCGTCGGCGCGAACGGGCGCCGACAGCGACAGGACGGCCGCCGCCGCCAGCAGGGCCCGGCGCGCCCGCGGCGGCACGGGGATCGTGGCCCGGCGCGTCCCGGCAGGGTAGTGTGTCGGCATGGTCTCGTCGTCCTGGGCCGCGGGGGGCTGCCCGGCCATCATCGCCCGGGACGGCGCCCGGGGCCAGCATCCCGTCCGAGAAAGGCATGGCCCGAGCGTGTTCTTCGTCCTGTCCAAGGTCCTGTGGGTCGCGGCCGCCCCCACCAACGTGATGGTCGGGCTCGCATGCGTCGGCGCCGCCGCGGCGCTGGCGGGACGCCGCTGGGGGCGCCGGCTGTGCTTCGCAGCGGTCGCGGCGCTGCTGCTCTGCGGCGCCCTGCCGGTCGGCCGCCTGCTGCTGCGGGTGCTCGAGGACCGTTTCCCGCAGGCGGCGCTCGACGGCACGGCCCCGCCCGCCGGCATCGTGGTGCTGGGCGGCGCCATCGACCAGGTGATCGGCGCCGCTCGGAGCCAGGTCACCCTGGGGCAGGCCGCCGCCCGTCTGACCGAGGGGGCGGCGCTCGCCCGGCGCTTCCCGCAAGCCGAACTGGTCTATACGGGCGGCTCGAACGCGCTCGTGCGGCAGATCGGCGGCGAGGCCGAGGATGCCCGGCGCCTGTGGATCGACCTCGGCGTCGATCCGGCCCGCATCCGCATCGAGGACCAGTCCCGCAACACGGAGGAGAACGCGCGCATGACCCGTGCGCTCGTCGGGCCCGTCGCCGGGCAGCGCTGGCTGCTGGTGACCTCCGCCTACCACATGCCACGGTCGGTCGGCCTGTTCCGGGCGGCGGGATTCGACGTCGTGCCGGTCCCGGTCGATTACCGCAGCACGGGCGGTTGGCGCGACCTGCTGCCGTCCTCGGACCTCGCCGCCGGCCTCGTGACGCTCGACGGCGCGACCCGCGAATGGATCGGCCTCGTGGCCTACCGGCTGTCGGGCAGGATCTCGACTCTGTTCCCGTCGCCCTGAGCCTCGGGCAGGAGGTCGTCGAGCGGCAGTTCGAGCGACACGGCCCGCAGGGCATCGGACGCGAACTGGCGGACCAGGATCGCCACCACCACCACGACCGTGGTGCCGATCAGCACCACCGGCCCGATGAACCAGCCGAGATAGGCGAGGGCGAAGAAGAAGGCACGCTGGCCGCGGTTGAAGTGCCGCCCCGCCACGATGTTCATCTCGGCGGCCCGCAGCGCCGTCAGCCGGCGCTGCTCCGGGCGCCCCGACTTGGCGGCGGGCGTGGCGCCGATCAGGATCGAGGCGTAGTTGAAGAGGCGGTACGACCAGGCGAACTTGAAGAAGGCGTAGCCGAAGATCGCCGTCAGTCCCACCACCTTCAAGTCCCACACCGTGCGGCTCGCCACCGTGCCGAGCGGGAAGTCCGACAGGATCCGCAGGGCGTCGTCGGCGCCGCGCAGCAGCGTCAGCGAGCCGCCGAGCGCCAGCAGCGAGGTCGAGGCGAAGAACGACGTCCCGCTCTGCAGCGTCGACATGATCGAGGAATCGACGATGCGGGCGTCTCGCGCCTGCATCTCCAGCATCCAGCGCAGCCGGTACTCGTTCATGCGGTTGTTCAGCGCGTGGCGGCCGAAACGCGAGCGCTCGACCAGCCCGTGGTAGGCGATCCAGCCGAACAGGAAGATCGCCAGCGCGGCGATGTCGAGGGGGGACAGCAGCATGGCGCCTTCTTCCGCGTCGGGGTGGCGGCCTTATAGGCGGGGCGCCGCCCCGGCGCCATCCGCCGGCCATCGCTTCCGCCGATGGCCGGCATCAAGAATCGTCACTTGTGCCGCATGCCCCGCCGCCGCCCAATGCGGTCCCGATCCCGCCCGGAGATTCGCCCCGTGACGCTGCACCTCTACATCGGCAACAAGGCCTATTCGTCTTGGTCGCTGCGCCCCTGGCTGCTGCTGACCGCGTTCGGCATCCCCTTCGACGAGACCGTGATCCCCATGTACCGGGCCGAAACCCGGGACGCCATGCTGGCGGTCAGCCCCAACGGCAAGGTGCCGGCGCTGCATGCGGGCGACCTCGTGGTGAGCGAATCCATCGCCATCGTGGAATTCCTCGCCGAGTCCTTCCCCGACCTTCCCATCTGGCCGCGGGACCGGGCCGCCCGGGCGCTGGCCCGCGCCGTCAGCGCCGAAATGCATGCCGGATTCCTCCGCCTGCGCCAGGCCTGCCCGACGAACTTCCGCCGCCCCCGCCGAGCCATGCCCATCCCGGCCGAGGTTCGCGCCGACGTCGACCGCATCGAGGCCCTCTGGGCCGATGCCCGGGCGCGCTTCGGGCAGGACGGGCCCTTCCTGTTCGGCGCCTTCTGCGCCGCCGACGCCATGTATGCCCCGGTGGTCAACCGGCTCGATACCTATGCGGTGCCGGTCCGGCCCGAAACGCGGGCCTATATGGAGGCCGTGATGGCGCTCCCCGCCTGGCGGGCGTGGATCGCCGGCGGCGCGGCCGAGCCCTGGCACAACGACGCCTATGACGCGATGTGACGCGTCTCGGTTTTCAGGTGGTCGAGGAAGGCCCGCAGGGCCGGCGGCATGTGGCGGTTGCCCGGATAGTACAGGAACGGCCCCGAGAAGCTCGGCCACCAGTCCTCGAGGAGCGGGACCAGCCGCCCGTCGGCGAAGGCGTCCGACAGGAAGCCCTCGAAGAGCGAGATGACGCCCACGCCCTGTAGCGCCGCCTCGACTTCGAGGTCGACCGCGGTCGCGACGAGCGGCCCCGACACGGCGACCCGCAGCGTTTCGGCCCCGCGCTCGAACTCCCAGGACGGCATCGCCCCGCTGGCGAAGCGGTGGCGGATGCACTCGTGCTGCAGCAGGTCGCGCGGGTGCCCGGGCCGGCCGCGCCGCGCCACATAGGCGGGCGAAGCCGCGGTGGCGAAACGCTGGATGCGCGGGCCGATCGGCACCGCCACCATGTCGCGTTCGACCCGCTCCTCGTAGCGGATGCCGGCATCGAACCCCGCCGCCAGCACGTCGATGAACGTGTCCTCCACCGTGACCTCGACCCGGATGCCCGGGTGGCGCAGCAGGAAGGCCGCCAGGATGGGCGGCAGGACGATCCGCGACACCGCCGTGGGGACGTTGAGCCGGAGGGTGCCGGACGCGGTGTGCTTGTAGCTTTCGACGACGTCGAGGGCGGACGAGACCGCGTCGAGCGCCGGCCCGAGCCGCGCAAGCAGGCGCTCGCCCGCCTCCGTCGGCGTCACGCTGCGGGTCGTGCGGTTGAGCAGGCGGACGCCCACCCGCGCCTCGAGGCGGCGCAGCGCTTCGCTGAGCGATGACGCCGACACGCCGCCGAGCGCCGCCGCGCCCCGGAAGGAGCGGGCCCGCGCCACGGCGGCGAAGGCCTGGAGATCGCCGAGGTCGGGGTCGCTCATCCTGCGCGGATCCGGACGGGTCGGTCGGGGCGCCGACGACGAGCCTGCGGCATGCCATCGCCAGACGGGCCGCCTCTTCGCGAGGTGTGCCATGCCGCTGCCGACGAATGCCAGCCCTGAATCGCCCACGGCGGCCGGCGTGCACGGGCTTCCGCGCCGAACCTTCGCCAATGCCCTGCGACGACGCGGCGCTCGTCCGGTGCCGCCGGGCCTTGATCCCGGCACGATCTGCCGTTATGCCAGAATGAACGTTCATTCCCAGTACGACGAGGCCGATCCATGTCCATCGCGGCTCTGTCCGTCGAACCCGAAGACGCCCGCCGCACGCGGATCCTGGAAGCGGCGGAACGGGCCTTCGCCCGCCACGGCTTCCACGCGGCGTCGATGCAGATCGTGGCGGCGGAGGCGCGCATGAGCGCCGGCAACCTGTACCGGTACTTCAGCTCGAAGGAGGCTCTGGTGTCGGGCCTGGCCGAGCGCGACCAGGCGGCGCTGGCGGAGGATTTCGGCCAGCTCGAGGCCGCCGACGACATGCTGGGCGCCATGGCGGCCCTGCTGCGCAAGCATCTCGTCGCGGCGCCGATCGGGGGGTGCCACCTGGCGCTGGAGATCTGGGCCGAGGCCGGCCGCAACCCCGCGGTTGCGGAGGTCTGCCGCGCGATCGAGCGCGTCGCCAGGACGCGTCTCGCCGCCATCGTGGCGGCTCCGGCCGCGGCCGCGGGCCTCACGCCCGATTTCGCCGTCCGCGTCATGCTGACGGTGACGGCCGGCCTGTTCAAGCGCCGGGCGACCGAGCCGGACTTCGACGGCGAGGCCGAGATCGCGCTGGCGCTTGCCGTCTACCGCGCCCTCTTCGCGGGCGCCATCAAGCCGGAGCCCCGCGCCACCGGGGGGTCGCCGTCGTGAGGGCGCTGCGCCGCCTCTTCGCCTCGGTGCTGCTGATCGGGGCGGCCCTCGTCGCGCTCGGCGCCCTGGTGCCCTCCACCCGGCCCGGGCTGCGGGCCGGCCTCGACCGGGCGGGCCTCGGCTCGACGGCTGAGCGCTGGCTCGGCCCCGTGGCGCTGGCGGACCGGCCGACCGACCATGCCGGGGCACCGGGGGAGGCGCCGCGTGCCGCGAGCCCGCTGCCGCCGGCCGTGACGGCGGTGCGGGCCGGCACGCGGCTGTTCCGCGACCGGCTCTACGTTTCCGGCACGCTGGTGGCGCGCGAGGAAGCCATGGTGGGACCGCAGATCGACGGGCTGCGCATCACCGAACTCCTGGCCGACGACGGCGACCGTGTCGCCAAGGGCCAGGTCCTGGCGCGGCTCGACCGCACGCAGCTTGATGCCCTGGCGGCCGAAAGCGACGCCGCCCTGGCGCGCGCCGATGCCGCCGTGGCCCAGGCGCAGAACGCCATCGCGCAGTTCGACGCCACCAATGCCCAGGCGCAGGCCGACTATTCCCGCGCCACCCGGCTCGAAACCGGCGTGATCTCGCAATCGGCGCTCGACAGCCGCGCCTCGGCCGCGCGGGCCGGTGCCGCCCAGCTCGCCGGCGCCCGTTCAGCCCTGGCCGTGGCCGAGGCCGACAGGCGCTCCCAGCAGGCCCAGCGGCGCGAGCTCGACGTCCGCATCGCCCGCACCGAGGTGCGGGCCCCGGTGGCCGGGGTCGTCAGCCGCCGCACGGCGCGGCTGGGTGCGCTCGCCATGAACGGCGGCGACGCCCTGTTCCGGCTGACCCAGGACGGCGCCATCGATCTCGATGCCGAGGCGCCCGAGGATGCCCTGACGCGGGTGCGGCTCGGCATGTCGGCCGGCGTGACGGTGTCGGGCACGCCCGCGCCGGTCGAAGGCCGGGTGCGGCTCATCTCGAGCGAGATCGACAAGACGAGCCGCCTCGGCCACGTCAGGATCGCGCTGGCCGGCGACGCGGCGGCCCGGATCGGCGCCTTCGCTACCGCGGTGGTCGACGTCGGCCAGCGCGACGGCGTCGCCGTCCCGGCCACGGCCCTGGCGGGCCAGGACGGGGACTGGTCGGTCGAGGTCGTGGGCGAGGGCGACCGCGTCGAGCGGCGCAGCGTCCAGCGCGGGCTGGCCGACGGCACCGAGGTCGAGATCCGCCAGGGCCTGCGCCCCGGCGAAACCGTGTTGGCGCGGGCCGCAGCCTTCCTGCGGGCCGGTGACGTGGTACGGCCCATGGGCCCGTCCGACGGGACCATGCCCGCCAAGGAGGCCAGCCGATGAGCTTGCCGATCTCCGCCTGGTCGATCCGGCGGCCCATGCCGGCCCTCGTGGCCTTCGCCGTGCTGGTGATCCTCGGCCTCGTGGCGTTCCGGTCGCTGCCGGTGACGCGCCTGCCCAACATCGACATCCCCATCGTGCAGGTCGCCATCACCCAGTCGGGCGCGGCGCCTTCGGAGCTCGAAAGCCAGGTCACCAAGAAGGTCGAGGATGCCGTCGCGGGCGTGCCCGGCATCTGGCACATCATCTCGGCCGTGTCGGACGGCGCCTCCACCACCACGATCCAGTTCGACATCGGCACCAACGTCGACCGCGCGCTGAACGACGTGAAGGATCAGATCTCCAAGATCCGGGTCGAGCTGCCGCGCACCATCGACGAGCCCATCGTCAAGCGCTTCGACGTCGAGGGCCTGCCCATCGTCACCTACGCGGTCTCGGCCCACGACCGCTCGACCGAGCAGATCTCCTGGTTCGTCGACGACACCGTGGCGCGCGAGTTGCAGACCATCCGGGGCGTCGGCCAGGTGGCGCGTTCGGGCGGCGTCGACCGCGAGATCCGGGTGGCGCTCGACCCGCGCAAGCTTTTGGCGCTCGGCGTCACCGCCGCCAGCGTGTCGGCCCAGCTGCGGGCCACCAACGTCGACCTCGCGGGCGGCCGCGGCGAGATCGCCGGCCAGGAGCAGGCCATCCGGACCCTCGCCGGCACCCGCTCGGTGGCGGACCTCGCGGCCCTGCCCATCGTGCTGGGCGGCGGCCGCAAGGCCCGGCTCGACGAGCTCGGCACCGTGGCGGACGCGTCCGCCGAGCCACGCACGTTCGCCTCGCTCGACGGCCGGCCCGTGGTCGCCTTCGGGGTGACGCGCGCCAAGGGCGCCAGCGATGCCGAGGTCGCCCAGAAGGTCGCCGACAAGGTGGCGGCGCTGGTGAAGGCCCATCCCGCCTATGCCATCACGCGCGTCGACAACCAAGTCGACTACACGATCGGCAACTACCATTCCGCCATGGAAACCCTGGTCGAGGGCGCCATCCTCGCCATCGTGGTGGTGTTCCTGTTCCTGCGCGACATCCGGGCCACCGTCGTGTCGGGCATCGCGCTGCCGCTGTCCGCCATCCCGACCTTCTGGATCATGGGGATGCTGGGCTTCTCGCTGAACGCCGTCAGCCTGCTCGCCATCACGCTCGTCACCGGCATCCTGGTCGACGACGCCATCGTCGAGATCGAGAACATCGTCCGCCACATGCGGATGGGGAAATCCGCCTACCGGGCCTCGCTCGAGGCCGCCGACGAGATCGGCCTCGCCGTGATCGCCATCTCGATGACCATCGTGGCGGTCTTCGCGCCCGTGTCCTTCATGGGCGGCATCCCGGGCCAGTATTTCCGCCAATTCGGCCTCACGGTGGCGATCGCGGTCTTCTTCTCGCTGATCGTCGCCCGCCTGGTCACGCCGGTCATCGCCGCCTACTTCCTGCGCCCGCATGCCGCGGCTCCGTCCGGCGATGGCCCGGTCATCCAGGCCTATTCCGAGCTCGTGCGCTGGTCGGTGAACCACCGCTGGGTGACGGTGGCGGCCGGCCTGGGGCTCTTCGTGCTGTCGCTGTGGTCCACCACGCTGCTGCCCTCGGGCCTGCTCCCGGCCGAGGACACCGGGCGCTCGCTGCTCGCCGTCGAGCTCCCGCCGGGCTCGCGGCTCGACGACACCGAAGCGGTGACGCGGCGCATCACCGACACGCTGCGGACCATTCCGGAGATCAGGTCGGTGCTGGTCTACGGCGGGCAGGTGCTGGGCGACTCGGCCGAGGTCCGCAAGGCGACCCTCGTCATCAACCTCGCGCACAAGAGCCAGCGCTCCGTCACCCAGAAGCAGATCCAGTCCGAGATCAGCCGCGACATGGAGGCGGTGCCGGACATCCGCTTCTGGTTCCTGAAGGACAATGGCCAGCGCGACCTGCAGCTGACCCTGGCGGGCACCGACACCAAGCTGATCGACGACACGGCCGACCAGCTCGCCAGCGAGATGCGCACCCTGCCGGTACTGGTGAACCCGCGCTCGACCGCCGACCTCGACAGGCCGGAGCTGGAGATCGTCCCCAAGGCGGGTCTGGCGGCCGATCTCGGCCTGTCGACCGAGGCGCTGTCCGAGACCATTCGGGTGGCGACGCTCGGCGACATCGACGCCAACCTCGCCAAGTTCAACGCCGGCGACAGGCTGGTGCCGATCCGGGTCGAACTCGAGCAGGGCGCGCGCTCCAAGCTCGACGTGCTGAAGGCCCTGCGGGTCCCGACCGCCGGCGGCAGCGTGCCGCTGTCCTCCGTCGCCGAGTTCAAGGTCGGGCAGGGGCCGACGGCGATCAGCCGCTACGACCGGTCGCGCCGCGTCACCGTCGAGGCCGACCTCGCCGGAGACCATCCGCTCGGCGAAGGGCTCGCCGCCGTCATGGCGCTGCCGACCGCCAAGGCCCTGCCCAAGGGCGTGGCGTTCCGCCAGTCGGGCGATGCCGAGATCATGGCGGAGGTGTTCTCCGGCTTCGCCCTGGCGATCGGGGCCGGTCTGATGATGGTCTACGGGGTGCTGATCCTGCTCTTCGGCAGCTTCACCCAGCCCATCACCATCCTGTTCTCGCTGCCGCTGTCGATCGGCGGCGCCATCCTGGCGCTGCTGATCACGGGACGCCCGATCTCCATGCCGGTCGTCATCGGCATCCTGATGCTGATGGGCATCGTGACCAAGAACGCCATCATGCTGGTGGATTTCGCCGTGGAGGAGATCCGGCGCGGCGCGGCGCGGCGCGACGCGCTGGTCGAAGCGGGCCGCAAGCGCGCCCGGCCCATCGTGATGACGACCATCGCCATGGTGGCGGGCATGCTGCCCTCGGCCTTCGCCTTCGGCGACGGCGGCGAGTTCCGCTCCCCCATGGCCATCGCGGTGATCGGCGGCCTCATCGTGTCCACGGTGCTGTCGCTGGTCTTCGTGCCGGCGGTGTTCACAGTCCTCGACGACGCCGGGTGGTTGCTGCAGCGGCTGTTCGGACGCTTCGTGGGCGCCAAGGACGAGCCGAGCCCGGTCGACGAGCCCGGCCCCGTCGGCCACCGCGGCGCGGACGAGGCCGGAGCCCGCCCCTTCGCGGCGGACTATCCCCAGGCGGCCGAATGACGACAGACGCCCCGGCCGAGGGTTTCCCGGCCGGGGCGTCGCTGCATCACGGTGGGGCGACCCGAGGGGATCGGGCCGCTCGCGTCGCTCATCGAGCGCCGATCAATAGTCCTGGTCGCCCGGCTGATAGCCGCCGCCATCGACGGGCTGCCCCGCATCCGGCACGCCCGCATCCTGGGCGTCGACGGGTTCGGGCCGGGCGATGCGGCGGGTGCGCTGGCGCGTCGTCGAGGCGCGGCGCTCTTCGGCCACCTGCTGGTTCGTCGGTTGGGCGTTGCCCAGCACGATGACCTTGGTGCCGACATCCACCCGCGAATACAGGTCCAGCACGTCCTGGTTCATCATGCGGATGCAGCCCGACGACACGCTGCTGCCGATCGTGTAGGGCTCCACCGTGCCGTGGATGCGGAACAGCGTGTCCTTGCCGTCCCGGTACAGGTACATGGCCCGGGCGCCGAGCGGGTTGCCGGGGCCGCCGTGCATGCCCATGCCGCTCTGCAGCTTGGACATGGCGCTCATGATCTCGGGCTGACGCGCGAACATCTCCTTGGGCGGATACCAGTCCGGCCATTCGCGCTTGGCGCCGATCTGGGCGTCGCCGGACCACAGGAACCCTTCGCGCCCGACGCCGACGCCGTAGCGGATGGCCTGGCCGTTGTCGATGACGAGGTAGAGGAAGTGCTTCGCCGGATCGATGACGATCGTGCCGGGCGGCTGGTCGGTCGGGTAGTCGACGAGGGTGCGAAGGAAGCGCGGGTTGACCCGGCCGACGTCGATGCCCTTGACGGGATAGGGCTCGGTCTTGACCGGACCGTAGATCTCATCGGCGTCGACTTCCTGGGCGAGGGCGGTCCCGAGCGGGAGCGCGGCGACGCTCGCCAGCGCGACGCCCCCCAGGAGCAAGGACCGGCGACTGTGTTTGAGCATCGACATCATCTCCAAGCGCACGGCGGGGCCGGCCACCGACCGTAGCCCGTTTGAGCACGACTTAAGTTTCACAACGCAATGGCTCGGGTCAAGGTTGCTGGTGCGCCGGCCGAAAATGTCGGTCGGGCGTGTCACGGGCCCGCCTTGCCCGGCCACGTGTTTGCGTCGACAAGGGCGACATGGCGCTTCACCTCCTCAAACTCTGCGTCGGCGCCGAATCGATCGCCGATCTCGACGGTTGGATCGCGTCGCGCCTCGCCGACCAGAGGCGCTCCGGCAGCCCTGCGGAACATCGCCACACCACCCGCATGGTGCCCAAGCGCGTCGTCGAGCTTCTGGACGGCGGCTCGCTCTTCTGGGTCATCAAGGGCCAGGTCGCGGCTCGGCAGCGGCTGCTCGACGTGCGACCGTTCACCGACGGCGAGGGCGTCGGCCGCTGCCACCTCGTGCTCGAACCCGAGGTCGTCGCCGTGGAGGCGAGGCCCTGCCGTCCCTTCCAGGGCTGGCGCTACCTCGATCCCCTGACGGCGCCGCCGGACGCCGGCCGGGGCCCGGCCGACATCGTCGCGCTGCCGGAAGCGCTGCGCCGCGAATTGCGCGACCTCGGGCTGCTGTGAGGCCGGCGACAGCCGGGCAGGGGCGTCAGTCGGGCAGGAGCGTCAGCCGGGCAGGGGCGTCAGGCCCGAAGCGCCCAGCAGGCGGAACAAGAGGCCGGGGATCAGCGCGCTCCTGTCGGGGAACTGGAAGTGCACGACCTGCCAGGTCGAGGCGTAGAGGGCCAGCAGGGCCGCCCGCACGACGAGGCCTTCGAGGGTCGGGCGCGGGGCGGCGGCCTGCGGGCGATCCCGGGTCACCGACCAGTAGGCCAGGAACGCGGCCGTCACGGCGAGGGTGATGTAGCGGCCCCAATCGGCGGTGACGACCAGGGGGAAGGCGGCGCTCACCAGGCCCAGGGCGGCCACCGTGGTGGCCAGCGGCTCCAGCCGCCGCGGCGGGTGCCGCAGGCCTAGGAGCGCGAGCGGCAGGGCGGCGAGGAGGGCCGCCAGCGCGTAGCCGCGCAGGTTCGGCAGCGTTGCGCGGGCGGTGGCGAGCGCCTGCCCGAAGCCGAAGTTGAGGCAACAGAGCGCGCCCGTGCTGTCGCTGGTGAAGGGCGCGTGATCCCACGAGGCCGCGATGGCGGCCGTATCGACTTTCGGCGCCAGCAGGGTGAGGGCGAGGCACCCGAGCGTGTAGGCGGCCGCGGCCGCGGCGGCGCCGAGGCGCCAGCGGACCGCGGTGTCGCGCCACCGGGCCAGCAGCACGGCGGCGACGAGCGGATAGTAGAACCAGGCGATCTCGACGAGCAGCCCGGCCACCAGGAAGATCGCCATGGTGCCGGCCAGCGCGACCCCCGGCCGGCGACAGGAGCGCACCAGCATGAGGGCGGCCACGACGGCGGCGAGCACGAAGGCGTCCTTGCGGCCGAAGGCCGCCGGGTTGAGCAGGGGAAACAGCCCGCCGGCGGGCGAAAGCAGGAACAGCAGCCCGGCGAAGCGCTCCGGCAGGCGCAGCACCAGGATCAGGCCGGCGCTGGAGAAGAGGTAGGCGGCCGAGACCGCGTCCACCACGAGGCGTGCGGGCGAGATCACCCCTTGCAGGCGGAAGGCCGCCTCGCCCAGCAGGCCGCGCTTCACGAAGCCGCCCTGGTAGTCCACCAGAAGTTCCGACCAGGACCAGGTCCAGGGATAGGCGTGGAGGAGCCCGCGCGCCGCGACGACCTGCGCCGTCCAGAACGCCGCCAGCACCGCCAACAGCAGTGCGGTCCGGAGCAGCCGGGCGCGAGCCGGCCGCGTCACCATCGCGTCTCGCGCCATCGCGGGGTCGGGCAAGCGGGCCTCGCAGGTCGGCAGGGCAGGGACGGTGCCCCGGGGCCGACCGCGGCGGGGCTCGACGTCGGGGTTGGCGGCGCCACGCCGCCGATGTCAAGCCGCGTCGCCGCGGGTGTGCGGCGGAGGGGCGGCTTGCGGTAGGGCCTGGGCTGCACGATGTTGGAAGCGTCTCCCCCCGTGACGAACGAGGATCCGCCTTGCCGCCGACCGACGATCGCCGCGCCGTTCCATCCTCGACGGGTTCCGGCCGGGCCGCGGTCGACGCCTTCCTCGACCACACGCGTCGGGCCCCGGTGCCGCAGGCGGCGAGCGGCCGCGGCCGGCTCATCTTTGCGCTCGACGCCACCATGAGCCGCCAGCCGACCTGGGACGTCGCCATCGGCCTGCAGGCCAAGATGTTCGACACCACGGCGTCACTCGGCGGGCTCGACGTCCAGCTCGTGTATTTCCGCGGGCTGCACGAGTGCAAGGCTTCCGCCTTCGTCTCGGGCGGCGCCGGACTCGACCGTCTCATGAGCCGCATCCGCGTCGAGGGCGGCAACACGCAGATCGGCCGCGTGCTCGACCATGCCGGCGACGAGGCCCGCCGGGCCCGCACCGGGGCGCTGGTCTACGTCGGGGACTGCGTCGAGGAGCGGGTCGACCCGCTCTGCGCCAAGGCCGGCGAGCTGGCGCTGCTGGGCCTGAAGTGCTTCATGTTCCACGAGGGTCGGGACCGGGCCGCCGAGCGCTGCTTCAAGGAGATCGCCCGCTTGACGGGCGGCGCCTACGCGGCCTTCGACGCCACCGCCCCGGCGCGGCTCGGCCGCCTGCTGGCCGCGGCTGCCGCCTATGCGGCCGGCGGCGCGCTCGCGCTCGAAGCGCAGAGTCGCACCGGCGACGCAGACGCCGCCAAACTCCTCCTGTCGCAGATCCGCTGAGCCCCCGACGATGCCGCTTATCCCTCTCCTGGCCGGCCTGGTGCTGTTCTGGATCGGCTCCATGCTGGTGCGTGAGTTCCTCAACGCGGCCCCGGCCGTGGTGGCGCGGCGCATGAAGCAGGGCGGCGGCACGGTGCTGCTCGTCTTCGCGCTGCTGCTGCTCGTGAAGGGCCAGGTCGGCACGGCGCTGGGCTTCGGCGCCCTCGGCTTCTGGCTGCTGACCGGCCGTCGCGCTTCCCTCTTCGGCGGCGCCCGTCGCCGGGCCGGCCCGGGGGCCGCCGGCAAGTCCCGCGTGTCGCGGGTCCGCTCCGCCACGATCGAGATGGAGCTCGACCATTCCAGCGGGGTCATGAGCGGCCTGGTGCTGGCCGGGCCCTTCGAAGGCGCGCCGCTCGCCCAGCTCGACCGCGACAGCCTGTCCTCGCTCTACGACTTCTGCCAGTCGGCGGACGCCGAGGGCGCCCGGCTGCTAGAGGCATATTTCGACCGCCGGTTTCCCGGCTGGCGTGGAGCAGCACAGGACAAGCCGCACCCGGGGAGCGCCGGCCCGGGCCCGGGCCCGCGCCGCGGCACGCGCTCGGGCGCGATGTCGGAGGAAGAGGCCTGCCAGCTTCTCGGCCTCGCGAAGGGCGCGAGCCGGGAGGAGGTCGCGCGCGCGCACCGGAGCGTGATGAAGACGGCCCATCCCGACCACGGCGGCTCCACCGATCTGGCGGCCCGGGTGAATGAAGCCAAAGATGTCCTGATGCGTCGACATCAGTGATGTTCCGCTGGGAGGGATGATGGGATGGGGTGGCTGGCGCGGGCTGGCCGCGCGGGTGCCTCGGACCGGGCGTGACGCGGGCCGAGGCCCGGTCAGTCGCGCGTGGCGAAGCAGGCGAAGCCCGACCGTTTGAGGGTCTTGCAGGCCAGTTCGGCCTCGGCCGGCTCCAGGCCGGCGAAACGGGCCCGGTAGAGGGTCGCGTCGCCCTTCTGCACCTTTTCGGTGAAGGGCCGTGCCGAGGCCAGGGCCGAGCGGCTCTCGTTGCGGGCGCGGCTCAGCAGCTCCGCCGCGGCACCCGGGTTGTCGGTGGCGCCGATCTGGATGACGACGCCGCCACGCGCGCCGGCCGGGCCGCGGGCGTCGGTGGGGGACGGCCCGGCCGTCTCGCGCGGCCCGGGCGTCGTGTCGGTGCGGTCCTCCGAGGCCGGGCCGAAGCTGATCGGCGCGGCCCGGCTCGCCTGGGCGACCTTCACGTCGGGCCCGCTCGGCCCGAGCCGGACCGGCTGCGGCCCCGTGACCCAGCGGAGGCTCGAGGGCGTGGCCGTGGCGACGGCGGCACCGGTCGAGGCGGCCGCCACCGTGCGCCGGTTGGTGGAACCGTCCGGCGCCAGCTTGCCGGCGGCGCGGGCCTGGTCGGGGAGCCGCGGGGCGCCGGCGATGAAGGCCGGGCGTGGCCGGTCGTCGGCGCTGCGGGCGAGGCGCACCCGCTCGGGCGCGCGCTCGGGCACCGGCACCGCCATCTCGGGCGCGATCAGGCTCGGGCCGCGCGGGATGCGGCGCTCGACCGGCAACGGCACGGGCTCGTCGTCGGGCGCGTTCTCGGCCGCGTCGTCGTCGCCGTCGGCGATCTCGACCGGCGGCCGGCGCGGCGTCGCGCGCTCGACCGGGGGCGGGGACGGCACCTCGCGATGCGGCGGCTCCGCGGCTTCCTCCACCGGGCTGCCCTCGGCGACATGGCTGGCGGGACCGGCCTGGGCTTCCTCGAAATGCGATTCCAGCAGGCCCTGCATGACGTTGTCGCGGCTGGCCGCGGACTTGCCGCCCATCACCACCGCCACCACGTGCCGGCCGCCGCGCTGGATGGAGCTCAGCAGGTTGAAGCCCGACGCGTTGGTGTAGCCGGTCTTGATGCCGTCCATGCCCTGCATCCGGGCCATGAGGTGGTTGTGGCTGGTGATCACTTCACCGCGGTAGACGAAGCTCGGCGTCGAGAAATACCGGTAGTAGTGCGGGAAGCGGTCGTGGATGGCGCGGCCCAGGATCGTCAGGTCGCGTGCGGTGGTGATCTGCCGCATGTCGGGCAGCCCGGACGCGTTGTGGTAGAAGGTGTGGTGCATGCCGAGCGCATGGGCCTTGGCGGTCATCAGCTTGGCGAAGGTGAGTTCGTCGCCGGCGAGGTTCTCCGCCACCGTCACCGCCATGTCGTTGGCCGACCGGGTGACGATGGCCTTGATGGCGGTCTCGACCGTCACGCTTCCGCCCGCCGGCACGCCGAGCTTGGTGGGGGACTGACCGGCCGCATGCGCCGACACCTGGAGCGGCGTGTCGAGGCCGATCCTGCCCTTCTCCATCTGCTCGAACAGCAGGAACAGCGTCATCACCTTGGTGATCGAGGCGGGGTGGCGCGGCGCGTCCTCGTTGACCCCGTAGAGTTCGCGGCCCGAATTGGCGTCGATCACGATGGCGGAGAAGTTCGGAGCCGTGCCGCCGAGCGCCGCCCGGGCGGCATGGGCGACATGCGGGTTATGGGCGAAGCGATGAAAGGCGTGCCGCCCGCGGGCCTCTGCCGGTGCACCCCCCGCCAGAAGCGCCAGGGCCATGGTGGCGGCCGGAACGAGACGTCCAACGCGATACTTCTTGACGCCACGCACGACCATGAAACTCATCCCCGCTGGCCAGGCCCGCCCCGCGATCGGCTATCGCCGCCGCAGGGCCGGTCAGGTTCTCGCGATGGTCGATCCCGGTCCGTCGCCCGACGAGGGGCGCCACCCGTGATCGAAAGGGCACAGTCTGGGAGGCTAGGGGATCGCGGTTACACGGCGGTTAACGGGGGGTAGCCCGGTGCACTCGCATTGGTCGTATCTGCCGCATCGCACAAAACGACGTGACGGTATTGTGCGCTGCACATGGATCGCGGATCGGTCCTGGTCGCCACCGGCCGACGCCCGATTGCGAAAGGGAGACGGCACCTCTTCTGCGACGTCGCGCTGAACGTCGGCGCGGCGGTCCGGCGCGCCCGGACCGCATCGTGCTGCGATGGAGGGCCCCGCCATCGCGGCGGCCTTCGGCGTCTCGGGGCTTGCGACGTCGAGAGCCCGGCGAGCGCCGGGAAATGCGGCACGAAGGCTGCATTCCTGCCGGCCGGCCGGGCCGGCAAGGCCTCGATCGAGCCACGATCGCCCCCGAAACTCGCCTGCGTCGGTGGCGTGTCGGGACCGTCACGGGATTTTCAAGGATGACGAAGCGTCTCTGTCCTCCCCCTAGCGAAGCGGGAATCCGAGCCGTACATTGGGACACGAAGGAACGAGGCTTCTCCGCTTCGCCCATCGCCGACGAGGATATCTGGACCGTGCCTGTTCGTTCGACCGAGGATGTCCGTACCCGACCCGCCGCTCGACCGAGCGTCGCCGGGCCGGCCGGCCCCAAGGAGCCGCGGCGGGGCGGCGACGGGAGCGGGACTGCGGTCATCACCCGGCCGAAGACCCTGACCAAGCGGCCCAGCATGTACCGCGTGCTGCTCCTCAACGACGATTACACCCCGCAGGAATTCGTCGTCGAGGTGCTGCGGATCTACTTCAACAAGGGGGCGGATGACGCCAACCGCATCATGCTGCACGTCCATCACCACGGCGTCGGCGAATGCGGGGTGTTCACCTACGAGGTCGCCGAGACCAAGGTCACGCAAGTGATGGATTTCGCGCGCAAGCACCAGCATCCCTTGCAATGCATCATGGAAAAGAAGTGAAAGGCGGTCGCCATCATGCCAGCGTTTTCCCGCTCACTCGAACAGTCACTGCATCGCGCCCTGGCCCTGGCCAACGATCGGCACCATGAATATGCGACGCTCGAACACCTCCTCCTGTCGCTGATCGACGACACCGACGCCGCCGCGGTGCTGAAGGCGTGCTCGGTGGACGTCGAAATGCTGAAGAAGCAGGTCGTCGACTACATCGAGCACGAACTCGAGAACCTCGTGTCGGACGGCCGCGACGACGCGAAGCCGACGGCCGGCTTCCAGCGCGTGATCCAGCGCGCCCACATCCACGTGCAGTCGTCGGGGCGCGAGGAGGTGACGGGCGCCAACGTGCTCGTCGCCATCTTCGCCGAGCGCGAGTCGCATGCCGCCTACTTCCTGCAGGAGCAGGACATGACGCGCTACGACGCCGTGAACTACATCAGCCACGGCATCGCCAAGCGCCCCGGCATGTCGGATTCGTCGAAGTCGCCGCGCGGCGCCGACGAGGACGACCACCGCGACGGCAAGGAGAGCAAGGAGGGCTCCGACTCCAAGAAGAAGGACGGGGCGCTCGAGGCCTATTGCGTCAACCTCAACAAGAAGGCCAAGGACGGGCGCATCGACCCGCTCATCGGCCGCTCGGCCGAGGTCGACCGCACCATCCAGGTCCTGTGCCGGCGCCAGAAGAACAACCCGCTGCTGGTGGGCGAGCCGGGCGTCGGCAAGACCGCCATCGCCGAGGGCCTCGCCCGCAAGATCATCAAGAGCGAGGTCCCCGAGGTTCTCGCCGACGCCACCGTGTTCTCGCTCGACATGGGCACGCTGCTCGCCGGCACCCGCTACCGCGGCGACTTCGAGGAGCGGCTGAAGCAGGTGATGAAGGAGATCGAGCAGCACAAGAACGCGATCCTCTTCATCGACGAGATTCACACCGTGATCGGTGCCGGTGCCACTTCGGGCGGCGCCATGGACGCCTCGAACCTCCTGAAGCCGGCCCTGGCCCAGGGCTCGCTGCGCTGCATCGGCTCGACCACCTACAAGGAATACCGCCAGTATTTCGAGAAGGACCGTGCCCTCGTCCGCCGCTTCCAGAAGATCGACGTCAACGAGCCGTCGATCCCGGACGCCGTCGAGATCATGAAGGGCCTCAAGCCCTACTACGAGGAATTCCACAAGGTTAAGTTCACCACCGAGGCCGTGCAGGCCGCCGTGGAGCTGTCGGCCCGCTACATCAACGACCGCAAGCTGCCCGACAAGGCGATCGACGTGATCGACGAGACGGGCGCCAGCCAGATGCTGCTGCCCGAGAAGAACCGCAAGAAGACGATCGGCATCAAGGAGATCGAGGCCACCATCGCGTCGATGGCCCGAATCCCGCCCAAGACCGTGTCCAAGGACGACGCCGAGGTGCTGGGCCACCTCGACGAGAATCTGAAGCGCGTCGTCTACGGGCAGGACAAGGCGATCGATGCCCTGACCTCCGCCATCAAGCTGGCCCGCGCCGGCCTGCGCGACGGCGAGAAGCCGATCGGCTCCTACCTGTTCTCGGGACCCACCGGCGTCGGCAAGACCGAAGCCGCGAAGCAGCTGGCCGCCTCGCTGGGCGTCGAGCTGATCCGCTTCGACATGTCGGAATACATGGAGCGCCACACGATCAGCCGGCTGATCGGCGCCCCTCCCGGCTACGTCGGCTTCGACCAGGGCGGGCTGCTGACCGACGGCATCGACCAGCATCCGCATTGCGTGCTGCTGCTCGACGAGATCGAGAAGGCTCATCCGGACCTTTACAACATCCTGTTGCAGGTGATGGACCACGGCAAGCTGACCGACCACAACGGCAAGGCGGTCGACTTCCGCAACGTGATCCTGATCATGACCACGAATGCCGGCGCCGCCGACATGGCCCGCGAAGCCTTCGGCTTCACCCGGGCCAAGCGCGAGGGCGAGGACCTCGAGGCCATCAACAAGATGTTCACGCCGGAGTTCAGGAACCGGCTCGACGCCATCGTGCCCTTCGGCCGCCTCCCCGAGGAGGTCATCTCCAAGGTCGTCGACAAGTTCATCCTGCAGCTCGAAGCCCAGCTCGCCGACCGCAACGTCACGGTGGAGCTCACCGACGAGGCCCGCGCCTGGCTGGTGGAGCACGGCTACGACGAGGCGATGGGGGCGCGGCCGATGGCCCGCGTCATCCAGAAGGTCATCAAGACGCCGCTCGCCGACGAGGTCCTGTTCGGCAAACTGAAGAACGGCGGCGCCGTGAAGATCGTGGTGGTGTCGGACGACGCCGGAACCAAGACCCTCGACTTCGTCTACCCGGAGGGCCCGGTGCTGCCGCGGCCGGAGCGCGACATCGTCGAGGCCGGCAAGAAGCGGGACCCTGAAGGCAAGCGCGCCAAGGGCAAGGCCGCGGCGGACGAGGGCGGGGAGGGCGACGAGCCCGAGGCGCCGTCGTCGGAAGCCGGCGGCGGCGGGTCGGTGCCCAAGGTGCCGCTAAAGCTGTGACGCCGGGCGAGCGTTCCGCCGCGGGTCGCGCGGCGGGTCGCTCTCCTGTAGGACTGCGCGAAACCACACCCGCCCGGGCGACGTCCGGGCGGGTCTTCTCTTGATCGGAACACCATGCCGTCTCAACAGGATGTCGTCGCGGCGCTGGCCGGAATCATGGGCCCCGACGGGCGCACGCCGCTGCCGCAATCGGGTGTGCTCGGCGGCGTCGTCGTGCGCGAAGACCGGGTCTTCGTGTCGCTGGAAGTGCAGGCGGTGCGGGCCGCCGAAGCCGAGCCGATGCGGGCGGCCGTGGAACGGGCCGTGTCGGCCCTGCCGGGGGTCGGCAAGGCCTTCGTCACCTTGACCACGCCGTCGAAGGGCGAGGCCGGCGCCGCGCCGCGCCCGGCGCCGACCCCTGCACCGACCCCTGCACATGACCATGGCCACCACCATGGGCACGACCACGGCCATTCCCATGCCGCCGCCGCGCCGGGCCCCGGTCCCAAGGCCCAGGCCGCCCGCACCGCGCAGGGCGTGCCCGGCGTGAGGACCATCATCGCGGTGGCGTCGGGCAAGGGCGGCGTGGGCAAGTCCACCACGTCGGCCAACCTCGCACTGGCGCTGCGCAACCTCGGCCAGAAGGTGGCGGTGCTCGATGCCGACATCTACGGCCCCTCCATGCCGCGGCTCTTCGGCCTGAAGCAGAAGCCCGAGGTGATCGAGGGCAAGACCATGCGGCCGCTCGAGGCCTTCGGCCTCAAGATCATGTCGATCGGCTTCCTCGTCGAGGAGGAGACGCCGATGATCTGGCGCGGCCCGATGGTGATGTCGGCCATCACCCAGATGCTGCGCGAGGTGGCCTGGGGCGACGTCGACATCATGGTGGTCGACATGCCCCCCGGCACCGGCGACGCCCAGCTCACCATGGCGCAATCGGTGCCGCTGGCGGGCTCCGTCATCGTCTCGACGCCCCAGGACCTCGCCCTGATCGACGCGCGGCGCGGCATCGCCATGTTCCGCCGCACGGAAGTGCCGATCCTCGGCATCGTCGAGAACATGAGCACGTTCGTCTGCCCGCACTGCGGGACCAAGACCGACATCTTCTCGCACGGCGGCGCCCAGCACGAGGCCGAACGGCTCGGCGTGCCCTATCTCGGCGAGGTGCCGCTGGCCCTGCCGATCCGGGAAACCTCGGATGCCGGCCGGCCCATCGTGGTGGCGGACCCGCAGGGGCCGCATGCCCAGGCCTACATGGGGATCGCGCAGAGATTGATGGCCACGCTGCAGGGCTCGCGCAGCAGGCCCGCGCCGCGCATCGTCACTGAATAATAAACGTTCACCTCTGGCCTTCGACCGCGGCCCCAGGCAATCTGGGAGCCTCGGGCAGGCGGCCGGTTGCCGTGGCAAGGGAGGTCCGTCATGGGCGAGCGCATCGGGCGGCGGCGGTTCGTGACCGCGGCGGCACTGTCGGCCGCGGGGCTGGCGGCCGGGGGCGCCGGCCCGGCCCGCGCCGCCGAAGCGCCGGAGGTGACGTGGCGCCTCACCTCGAGCTTCCCGAAATCGCTCGACCTCCTCTACGGCGGCGCCGAACTCTTCGCCCGCCAGGTGGGCGACATCACGGGCGGGCGGTTCCGCATCGACGTGTTCCCGCCCGGCGACATCGTGCCGGGCCTGCAGGCGCTCGACGCCGTCCAGGCCGGGACCGTGGACGCCTGCCAGACGCAGCTCGACTATGCCTATGGCAAGGACCCGGCCTTCGCCATCCCGACGGCCTTCCCCTTCGGCATGAACGCCCGCGAGCAGGCCGCCTATGCGCTGGACGGCGGCGGCAACGACCTCACCAACGCGCTCCTCGCCGACTACGGCGCCATCGGCTACCCGGCGGGTAATACCGGCGCCCAGATGGGGGGCTTCTTCCGCCGCGAGATCAAGACAGCGGGCGACCTCGCTGGGCTCAGGATCCGGGCGGGCGGCCTCGCCGGCCGGGTGCTGCAGAAGCTCGGTGCCGTGCCGGAACAGACGGCACGGAGCGAGATCGTGGCGGCGCTGCAGGGCGGCACGCTCGACGGCGTCACCTGGGTCGGCCCCTACGACGATGCCAAGATCGACGACACCGGAAAGCTGCAGAAGGCCGCGCCCTTCTACTATTACCCGGGGTGGTGGCGCGGGGGCTCGATGATCCACGTGGCCTTCAACAAGGCGAGGCACGATGCCCTGCCGGAAGCCTTCCGGGCGGCGCTGCGCACGGCGGCGCTGTCGACCCACCTGCAGGTGCAGGCCTCCTACGATGCCGCCAACCCTGCCGCGCTGAAGCGGCTGGTGATCGCGGGCGCGGAACTGCGGGCCTTCCCGCAGGACCTGCTCGAGGCGGCATTCAAGGCCGCCGGGGACGTCTATCGCGAGATCTCGGACGTCAATCCACGCTTCAAATCCATGCTCGACGCCGCCATGGCCTTCCGGGCCGACCAGTACCTGTGGTGGCAGGTGAGCGAATACACGTTCGACAACTTCATGATCCGCCAGCGCGCCAGGGGTTGACCGGTCCGGGTCGAGCAGGCTGGGCCCGTGCAGGCTTGACCGGGCCGACCGAGCTTCGAGTTCCCATCGCGGCCGAAATCGAATATCGCCAACCGAACATCGCCTCGTCGTTCCCGGGCGATGGTGGAGCGTGGTCGATGAGCAGTCTAAAATTCGGAACGAGCGGCCTGCGCGGGCTCGTCAGCGATCTCGTCGGCGGCCCCTCCTACGATTACACGCTGGCTTTCATCGCGGCGCTGGGTCCCAGCGGCGGCGCCCCGGGCACGCCCGTGCTGATCGGGCGCGACCTGCGGTCCAGCAGCCCCGCCATCGCGGATGCGGTCGCGGCCGCGGTGCGGGACGCGGGCCTGCGCCCGCTCGACTGCGGGCCGCTGCCCACGCCCGCCCTCGCCCTCGAGGCGCTGCGGCGCGGCTGGCCGGCCGTGATGGTGACGGGCAGCCACATCCCGGACGACCGCAACGGCCTGAAGTTCTACACGGCCGCCGGCGAGATCACCAAGGCCGACGAGGCCGCCATCAATGGCGCCTTCCGGACGACCGGCGTCACGCCGGCGGCGGGACGGGCCGAACCCCACCCCGACGCGCTCGGGCGTTTCCGCGCCCGCTGCATCGCGGCCCTGGCGCCGGACGCGCTGCGGGGCCTGCGCGTCGGCGTCTACCAGCAGAGTTCCGTTGCGCGCGACCTCCTCGTCGAGGTCGTGGGCGCGCTGGGCGGCGAACCCGTGCCCTTCGGCTGGGCCGACGCCTTCATCCCCGTCGACACCGAGGCCCATCGGCCGGAGGACCTGGCGACGCTGAAGGCGGCGGCCGCCGAGGGCACGCTCGACGCCATCGTCACCACGGACGGCGACGGCGACCGCCCGCTCATCGCCGACGGCACGGGCCGGGTGCTGCCGGGCGACGTCGTCGGGCTGATCGCTTCGCGCCACCTCGGCGTCGCGGCCGTGGCGGTGCCGGTGACGGCGGGCTCGGCCATCGAGGCGAGCGGCGGCTTCGCGCGCGTGGTCCGCACCCGTGTCGGCTCCCCCTTCGTCATCGCCGGCATGGAGCAGGCCCTGGCGGACGGGCTCGCGCCCGTGGCGGGCTTCGAGTCCAACGGCGGCTACCTCTTGGGCTCGGCCCTCCAGGTCGACGGCCGCACCATCGCGGCCCTGCCGACGCGCGACAGCATCCTGCCCATCCTGGCGACCCTGGCGGCTGCCCGCGCCGCCGGCCGCTCCCTGGCCGACGTCGTGGCCGGCCTCGGCTTCCGGCCCACCGCCAGCCACCGCCTGCAGGAGGTGCCGGCCGAGCGCTCGGCCGCCTTCCTGGCGGGGCTGCGCGACGCCGGCCTGCGGGACGCCTTCCTGGCGCCGGTCGGCCGTGCGGTCGGGCTCGACGAGATCGACGGCCTGCGAATCCGCCTCGACGGCGACCGCGTCATCCACTTCCGCGCGTCCGGCAACGCGCCGGAACTGCGCTGCTACGCCGAGGCCGCCGGGCCGGGCGAGGCCGAGCGCCTCGTGGCCTGGGGACTCGAGGCGGCGGGTGCCGCGATGGCCGGGCAGCCGGCGCAGCACGCAGGCGGCGCCGCCGGCCGCGGCTGAACCGTCTGGCCCTCCCGCCCGTCAGCGCAACGTGAGCGGGATGGACAGAGGGTGCGAGCGGCCGGCGCGGTTGCGTACCGTCGCGGTGAGGCGATGCGCGCCCAGCGCGACCGCGGACAGGTCGACATCGGCCGAGAAGGCCGTCTGCGGCACATCCCAGTCGCGGTAGGGCTGACCGGGATCGAAGGCGACCGTCGCGGCCACGGGCTGGCCGTCCACATCGACGGTGAGGCTGGCGGGTGCGTCCCCCCGGAACACGATCCAGCCCTCGATCCTGTGCGGGCCGGCCGTGGGGAGATCGAGACCGTAGCTGTCGCGGAAGGGGCGCCCGGCGTCGAACTGCGGCAGGATGGAGCCGAAGGCGTCGGCATCGAAGGGCTGTTCGGTGCCCAGCTTCAGCACCGGGATTTCGGTGCGGATGGGAGCGCCCATCGCCGGTTTGCGCATGACGCAGAACGATTGGTAGTTCATCAGGCCGTCGATGGCGATGTAGTCGATGTCGAAGAGCGAGCCCCAGAAGGCCTTCAGCCACTCCGGCGACACGAAGATCATCGGCCCGCCGTCGTTCCAGTTCTGGTGCGGTCCCTTGACGTACATGCCGAAGTCGGCGCCGCGCGTCCAGTAGGGCTCGCCCAGCATGTCCATCATGGGGGTGGGACCCAGGAAGGTGACGAAGACGGTGCCGCCGGGCTTGAGGATGCGGCGGATCTCCATCAGCCACTGGTGCCAGGTCGAGTGGATGTGGCTGAGGACGGAGACGGCGTAGACGAGGTCGAAGCTGTCCGACTCGAGCGGGATCGTCGGCTCCTCGCCGATCTGGAAGAAGCGGAACGGCGGCGACAGGTTCTGCACCGACCACCGGATGCTGGGCCCGTCGATGTCGCAGCCCCAGAACTCGGCGCGCTGCGCCTCGGGCGCGAAATGGCGGATGGCCCGCCCGACGCCCGAACCGAAGTCGAGGCAGCGGATCCCGTCCCAGCGGAAATCTCCGGGGAGGGCCCGCACGATGGCGTCGCGGATGGCCCGGCCGCTGGCGTCGAAATCCTCCAGCGTCACGGAGCCGATCCGCTGTGCGAGGCGCAACGGCGGCAGCGGCAGGCCCCCGCCGGGGCCGGGTGGGTCGGGCGTCAGCAGCGGGAAATGCACGTGGTCGGCCCTCGGGCCGCGGAACAAGGCCGCGGCCGGGCCGGTGAGGGCCTGGCGCTTGGCCCGCACCCCGACCTCGAAGGCCTCCGCCTCGTCGTAGGGCACGGCGATGCGCCCCTCGTGCCGCCCGAAACGGAGGTAATGGACCAGCGGATCGATGTCGGCGGCGGCGATCTCGGGGTTCTGCGCGAGGTAATAGGCGGTGTCGAAGCCGGGCCCGATGCTGCGGCCCTCGGCGCAGCCGGTCACGAGATAGTGCAGCAGCGGATTCATCCCGGCGGCGCGCACGTCCGGGTTGGCGTCGAGGTAGTGGCGCGTGCTGAAGACCGGGTTGGGATCGTGCCCCAGATCCGCGCCCGTGGCGGCGTAGTGCGCGGCCGCGTCGAGGCCGGAGGCCCGGAAGTCGGCATAGGTGTCGCGGTACCAGGCGTCGTCGACGAGGCCGCTGTCGCGGAGGCGCTCGGCGAGGCTGGGCTCCGCCGCCGCCGCGCCCGCGTCGGCCTTGTGGCGTCGTGGCGACCATCGAGCCATGCGTCCGTCTCCTCGGGCCGGTCCAGGCGCCGGCTGGCGTTTGCCTACCCCAAGGTCATGGGAATTGGAACGGAGCATGGACCGGCTCGTATCGCCGACGCATGTGACGGGGCTGCGCGATCCCGCATCGCCTCGCAGTTCACCGGTCCATGGGAGCCCATGACGTTTGGCCGGTCGCCCGGGCAGCTCTGCGCTCGAGGCGCGCGACCTCGTTCCGAACGGCTGCTTCGTCGCATGGACCTCGCCATCCTGCCATCGGCGGCCGGGTGCGGCTTCGGCCCGCTCGCCTGCATCGCCCGGCGACACGTCGCCGGTCCGTCGTCAGGGCAGGCGCTCAGCCCCGCCGATGGTCGTCGAGGACGTCGCCGAGCGTCTCGTCCCAAGGAATCCGCGGTCGCCAACCGAGGAGGCGTCCGGCCAGGGTGGCGTCGCCTGCCGCCACCGGTACATCGCTCGGCCTCATCAAGCCCTGGTCTCGCTCGACCCGAATGGCGATGCGAGCGAGGCCGAGCAGGGTGTCGAGGATGTCGCCGATGCGCCGCGGCTGTCCCGACGCCACATTGAGCACGACGCCTCGCGGCAGCGACGGTGCCGTGACGGCGAGCAGATAGGCCTCGACGACATCGCGGACGTCGAGGAAGTCACGCCGCGCGTCGAGATTGCCGACATGCATCACCGGCTCTCGCTCGCCGCGCTCGGCCGCGGCGATCTGCGCGGCGAAGGCCGGCACGACGAAGCTCGTGGCCTGCCCCGGGCCGGTGTGGTTGAAGGGGCGGAAGCGCACGGCGTTCAGCCCCGCTTCGGCCATCTCGCCCAGCAGCAGGTCGGCGGCGGCCTTGGTGGTGGCATAGGGGTTGAGCGGCGCCAGCGCCGCGGTCTCGTCCACCCGGCCGCCGGCCGCCTTGAAGGAGCCGCCGTAGACTTCCGACGAGCCGGCCTGGATGAAGCGCGCCTCGGGAGCGTGCCGCATCACGGCCTGGGCGAGGTTGAGGGTGCCGAACAGGTTGGTGTCCCAGGCGACGCGCGTTTCGGCGCGCGCCCGGACGGGAGACGACATGCCCGCGAGGTGGATCACCGCCGTCGGGCGGAGCGATCCGATCAGCGCGTCGACGTCCGCCTCCCGCGTGACGTCGAGGGTCACACCGCCGGCACCTGCCGCCACCACGGTGGCATCCGGCAGTGCCGCGGCGAGACGACCCGTCATCCAGCGCCCGACGAAGCCGCCCGCGCCCGTGACGAGGATCCGATCCGGCCCCTGCATGCTGGTCGCGCCGCGGCTCAGTTGTGGCGACGCAGGCGCGCGAGGTCGGCGTCGACCATCTCGCGGATCATCTCGTCCAGCGTGACGGTGGCTTCCCAGCCGAGCTTGGCCTTGGCTTTGGCCGGGTTGCCGAGCAGCACGTCGACTTCCGCGGGCCGAAACAGGTCCGGGTCGATGACGAGGTGCTTGTCGAGGTCGAGGTCGACGTGGCCGAAGGCGATGCGGCACATGTCCCGCACCGTCACGGTGCGGCCGGTGGCCACCACGTAGTCGTCGGCCTCGTCCTGCTGCAGCATCAGCCACATGGCGCGCACGTAGTCGCGCGAATGGCCCCAGTCGCGCTTGGCGTCGATGTTGCCGAGGCGGAGTTCGTCCTTGAGGCCGAGCTTGATGCGGGCGACCGCGTCCGTGACCTTGCGGGTGACGAACTCGATGCCGCGCAGGGGCGATTCATGGTTGAACAGGATACCGCTCGACGCGTGCAGGCCGAAGCTTTCGCGGTAGTTCACCGTCATCCAGTGGGCGTAGAGCTTGGCGGCCGCGTAGGGCGAGCGGGGATAGAAGGGGGTCGTCTCGCTCTGCTCGGGCTCCTGGATCAGCCCGTACATCTCGGACGACGACGCCTGGTAGAAGCGCGCCTTGGGACAGATGAGCCGGACGGCCTCGAGCATGTTGGCGGTGCCGAGCCCCGTGACGGTGCCGGTGAGCAACGGCTGTTGCCAGGACGACCTCACGAAGGACTGGGCCGCGAGGTTGTAGACCTCGTCGGGCATCACCTCCTGAACGGTGCGGATGAGGCCCGACAGGTCGGTGAGGTCGCCGTCGACGAGGCGGACCCGGTCGGCGATGCCGAGCCAGCGCAGGCGGTGGTCATTGACGTCCGCGGTCGACGAGCGACGCACGAGCCCGTGGACCTCGTATCCCTTCCCGAGCAGCAGGTCGGCCAGATAGGCGCCATCCTGACCCGTGATGCCGGTGATGAAGGCTTTTCTCATGATGGCGGTATTCCAGCGCGAATCGGGCTGAGCGAGGCGCGCCGTCGGGCGCTCCTCGCCGTGCGGGCCTGACGCACCTGTTAACATCGGCATTTTGCCGATGCCAGGGAGTTCCCGCCGAGAACGGCGGCGGGACCCTGGATGGACGAGCGGGTCCGGTGTGGCCGATGGTTCGAACGGCGGGCGCCGGGCCGGACGTTCGCCACGTCGGATGGTGTCAGCGGAAGCCGCCCGGCGACGGCTCGGCATCCACCAGCTCGGCGAGCGTGGGGGCGGCAGTCTCCTCGTCCTCGATCAGGTCCCGCGCGTGGAGCATGTCCTCCATCTCCGAGAACACGTGGTCCACGTCGCCGGCCTTGACGGACAGGACGGGGGAGTAGGTGCCCGGGGCCGTCGGCGCAGGCCGGGGACCACCACCGCCGATGTCGAGTGCGTCGAGATCGTCGAGCAGCGCCAGCGCCTGCGAGTCGATCGCCTTGATCCAGACCCGATACAGGCTCTCGGCCTCGCGGAAGCTCGCGCTCGACCGGTCGGACAGGTCCTCGATGGCCGCGTAGGCCTGGTCGAAATCCGCCTTGAGCTGCCGGAGGTGCTCGCGGTGGGCGGCGGTGATCGCGGCGATGCGGGTCAAACCGGTCTCCGTTCGGGGTCGCACGCGCGGGCGGCGGGACGATCAAGCACGCGACGCTCCGCCGAGGTCAAGCGGTTTCGAGCCATGGGCGGGGCCGCGGGTCGAGACGCATCAGGGCTGCGGCGGGTCCGCCCGAGCCGCACCGATGCGTTCGGCGATGGCGCGATCGACCACGACCTTGCCGTCCCGCACCACCTCGTAACGGGCCGAATAGGCGCCGGGGACCCAGCCCTGCGGCGGGCGACGGCGCCCGATCGCCATGAAGACCTGATCCTTGTTGGAGGCCAGCGGCGGCTCGCTGCGATCGATCAACGTGCTGTCGGGACCCGAGATGACGAGGTGCTGGACGTCGCCCCGCCTGAGGTCGATCGCCCGCACATAGGCGAGCACGGCGGCCGAATCGGCGGCGAGCGGCAGGTGTCCCGCGCCGTCGTCGACCTGCTCCATCGTGATGGGTCCCGGGGCGAAGCCGAAGTTCAGCACCGTGCCGTTCTTGTAGGCGAGGGCGGGTTGCAGGGCGGCCCGCCACAGCGAGGTCCCGCCGGCGCAGGCCCGCGCCGGCTCGCCATAGGCGAAGGGATCGATCACCTGCCCGTCGTGGCGCACGGTGATGTGCAGGTGCGGGAACTCGGTGTCGCCCGAGAGGCCGACGCGCCCGATGGGCTGGCCGGCCTGGACCGCGTCGCCCGGCTTCACCCGGACGCTGCCCTTGGCCATGTGGCAATACTGGGTTTCGAAGCCTTCGGCATGCGCGACGACGACGGCGTTGCCGCAATCCCGATCGCGCACGGCATCGTGTCCGACGACGGCGACCGACACGTCGTCCATCCCGTCCCGGACCCGGAGCACCCGGCCCTGCGCGGCGGCGAGGACATCGACGCCGCGTCGCTCGTCCGCCATGGTCGGCACCCGGATGTCCGTGCCGTTGTGGCCCTTGTAGGTCACGGTCCCGCAGCGATAGTCCTGGGCGTCGCCGCCCTCGCCATGGTCGACGTAATGCTGGATCTCGCACGTCGCGCCGACCTCGCAGGCGACCGGCCAATCGAAAAGCACCTCCGCCTCCGCAGGGGCGGGGACCATGAAGGGCAGGACCAGGACAGACAGGGCGAGCAGGGATCTCATGGCGGGACCCTTCCATCGTCATGTGGCGGATCGACGGCGATGGGGTTGCCCGGGAGTTGGCGTGGGCCTTCGGATGCGCCGAAACGCGACGTGACCGACGGAAGCGCGGCCCGGGCCGCTGTGGGCCGTCGATGCCCGCGCCCGGGCGCGCCGACCCCGTGCCCGGCCTGTCGCTGCGCCCGGCTGGTCCGGTCAGCGTCCGGAGGCTGCGGCGAAGCGGCACTCCGATCCGACACGCCTCGACCGTCGGGGCTGCGCTGCGAGCGCGGTGCGTCTATAGGTTCGGCGCAACGGGGAGCCGTCCTCTATCGCTCGCCCCGAGGCCCCTCGCTCATGTCGACCCCCGATCTCACCTTCACCGTCCATCCACGACCGCCGGACCAGGGCGGCAAGCTGAGCGACGCCGTGTCGGACCCGGCCCTGTCCGTCGAACCGACGCGGGCCAAGGCGACGATCGACGACGGCCAGGACGGTCCGGACACCTTCCTGGCCAATCTTGCGTTTCTCGTGCGCTTCGCGTTCGGGAGGCATTGAGGGGCGCGGCGACCGCCGGACGACCGCCTTCACCACGGCTCGTCCCGCGCGAGCCGCCAGCTTTCGGCCGGCCGGGGTCGGTCCTCGCGCACCCGCCGGGTCAGTCGCGGCCGGGACGGCGCAGGGCGATGTCGCAGTACATGAGCGGGTGAAGTGCCAGGTAGGCCACCTCCCATTCCCCGCTGGCGAGCATGCGGTTCACGACGGGCAGGATGCCGTAGTCGGTCAGTTCGAGAGGGCTCCAAACGGTGTAGTTGTTGAACACCAGAAGACCATCGTCGCGGATCTTGCCGGCTCCGCAGCTTGCGTCCCGCTGCACGCCACCTTCGGAGTGATCGCCGTCGATGTAGATCCAATCGAACGACCTGTCCGGGAAGGCCTCGAGGTTCGTCGACGAATCACCCACGTGGAGGTGCACGCGTGGGTCCGCTGCCACCTCCGGCGCTTTCGCCCGCAGCGTGTCGAACTCGAGGTCGAACAGGTGCAGGGCTTCCGGCTGGCAGACGTCGAGGATCTGCCGCGCGTAGCGTCCCGCCTGCGTGCCGAGTTCGGCGATGGCGCCGCCCCGCGGCAAGGCGTGCAAGGCGGCCGAGCGTGTCGCAAAGAGCCGGGCCGACGCCATGGCGGCATCGGGCGGCGAGAGCGGGGGTCCGAACAGATGTGTGCCGAGGGGCTGCGCCCCTGGCTGCATGACGTCGTTCCATTGCGCCTGTGCGTCCGCCAGCCAACGTCGCTGGTCTTCCCGGAGGTTCATGACACATCCTTCACCGCGGTCCCCGGATCAGTGTGAGACCCGCTCTCCGGCAGGGCAAGCCGGGACCGCGACGGTGCCTTGCTGGCGGGGTGGAACCTTTGCTAAACACCGGGCATGACGATGCGCCCCCACCTCCTCATCGCCACGCCGGTGCTCAACGAGACCGTGATGCTCTCCTATGTGAAGAGCCTCTTCGGCCTGCAGAAGCACATCCGGCGCAACGACCTCGGCATCGACCTGACATTGGGCACGCTGACGTCCACCTTCGTCGACATGGCGCGCAACTACTTCGCCACGCACATGCTCGAGAACAGCAACTATACGCACCTGCTGTTCATCGATGCCGACCAGGGATTTCGTCCGGAGCTGATCTTCGACATGCTGGCGTTGGACAAGCCGGTGGTCGGAACCGTGTATCCCGCCCGCGACCTCGACTTCGGCACGATTTGGTCGGTGGCGCGCAACATCGACGGACCCGAGAAGCTGCAGTCGCTGGCTTCGCGGTATGTGCTGCCGCCCTTCGTCCGCGACGAAGCCGGCGAGGTCATCAAGAACGGGGCTTTCGTGCGCGCCACGATGGCGGGCACCGGCATCATGCTGATCCAGCGCCGCGTGTTCGAGCGCATGGCGGAGTTGCCCGGACTCATGGGCCGCGGCGCCGAGATCATGCGGCGCGACGGCTATTCGGGTCGGCTGCTGCAGTGTTTCCGGCCCCTCATCCAGAGCGACAACCTGCCGCTCGGCGAGGACCTGTCCTTCTGCCGACGCTGGACCGAGACCTGCGGGGGCGAGATCTGGGTCGCGGTCGACCATGAGATCCAGCACGTCGGCACGTTCAATTTCAAGGGCCGCTTCGGCGACCGCATGACCTGACGGCTCAGACCGGTTGGGCCAAGGGTGCGGTGTCGGGCATCGGGCCATGCCGACGGCCCTGTTTCCATCGCAGCGCTGGCCGCTCGACGAAGCGCCAGGACAGGGCGGCGCAGGCGAGTGCCAGCAGGACATCGAGCGCCGTCAGGCCCCAGAAGTTCTCCGCATTCAACCAGTGGGTCATGGTGAACATCTGGATCGGAAACGCATACAGGTAGGTTCCGTACGACAGGTCTCCGAAGCCGTGATAGGCGCGACTGAAGAGCAGGCGCGACGAGCCGATCATCAGGCCGCCCAGGCCGATCGCCAGAACCGCCACCACGAAGCGGGACTCGGCGGTCGGCGTGGTCGCGAGGGCCAGGCCGATGACGGCCGTGACGCTCAGGCGCCGCCGCGGCGTCGTCAACCGCCAGGCGCCGCAGGTCGCTCCCGAGAGGAATACGGCGAAGAAGCGCACGACATGCACCCCGCTGAAGGACCCCAGGGTGTCGAGGCCCCCGGTGGCGGGCGGCGGATGGCCCCGATCGTAGACGAACCAGCCGACGGCCAGTGCGGTCAAAACGGTGAGCACGACGGCACGGATCCGGTCCGATCCACCGGTCGCCTTGAAGACGATCAACAACACGACGTAGCACAGGATTTCGTATTTCAGCGTCCACAACGGCACGTTGACCGACGGCCAGGGTGACTCGGTGAGGACGCCGGGCAGCTGGAACTCGGTCGGCGACACCAGGATCGTGGCATTGTGGACGAGGAAGCGCCAAGTCTCGGCCGCACCCCAGTAGGCGGAAGCCGGCAGGGTGCTGACGATGGCGCCCACGACAGTACACATCGCGACGTTGACCACCACCCCGGGGTAGATCCGCAGGGCGCGGGCGGACAGGAAGCGCCCGGTCCGCGGGTCGGCATCGAGGCTCTGGAAGACAAGATAGCCGCTCAACGCGAAGAACACGTAGAGGCCGGCATCGGCGAGCTTGGGCCCGCCCAGTCCGATCGACGGCTGGCCGTACCCGGGCAGGGCATAACCGGCGATGTTCAACTGATGGGCCAGCACCACCGACAAAGCCGCGATCAGCCTCACGACGTCGAACGAGTTTCTGCGGTCCGGTCCCGTGCGGCGGAGGTCGGTCATGAGCGCCCCTTTACAGCCGCGACCTCGTCGCGACCCTCGTCCCTCGCCTTAACCCAATGCCGTCGGCCCGGGAAACCCCGGGGCTGGTCCGGCCGTCATCGCCTTGTCGCCCGATCTGCCCGCCCCTATAACGTGCCGCCCGCGACAGCGCCGCCCTGCGGCCGTGGAGGATGGTTTGGACGCCAGTGACGCCCGCCTTGAACCGATACGCCTCGTCGTCTGGGACCTCGATGAAACATTCTGGCGTGGCACGCTGACCGAAGGCGGGATCGCCGAACATGTGGCGGCGACCGAGGACACCGTGCGCGAACTCGCGCGGCGGGGCATCGTGAGCTCCATCTGCTCCAAGAACGACCATGCGGCCGTGCAGGCCATCCTGACCGAGCGCGGGCTGTGGGACTTCTTCGTGTTCCCGAGCATCGCCTGGACCCCCAAGGGCGCCCGGGTTGCGGCGATCGTCGACGCGATCCAATTGCGGGCCGAAACCGTTCTGTTCATCGACGACAGCGCCTCGAACCGCGCCGAGGTGGCCGAGGCCGTCCCGGGCATCCAGGTCTGCGACGAAAGCGTGGTGCCGGCCCTGCTCGACCATCCCTTGGCGGCCGGCAAGGACGACGGCAGCTTGAGCCGCCTGAAGCAGTACCGGCTCCTCGAGGCCCGCAGTCGCGAGCGCGGACGCGAGGGCGACGACAACGCGTCCTTCCTCCGCACGAGCGGGATCCGGGTGGAGATCGACCACGACGTCGAGGCGCATCTCGACCGGGTTGTCGAACTGATCAATCGGACCAACCAGCTCAACTTCACCAAGTCGCGCCTGTCCGAGGACAAGGACGTCGCCCGCCAGGAGCTGAAGGCTCAACTCCACGCCACGTCCGGACGGCGTGCCGCCGTGGTCCGTGTCCGGGATCGCTTCGGCGATTACGGCATCGTGGGCTTCTGGATGATGGACGGCATATGGGTCGAACCCTACCTGCTGCACTTCGCCTTCTCGTGCCGCGTCCTCGGCATGGGCGTCGAGCAATGGGTCTACGCACGGCTCGGGCGGCCGAGGCTCGACGTCGTGGGAGACGTCGTGTCGACGTTGGACGACGCGCCGGATTGGATCAACCTGCCGGCCGGCGGAGCCTCCGAGGCCTCCGCCAGCAGGCCGGCGCCCGAGCGTGTCAGGCTGCGGGGCGGCTGTGAACTCGAGGTGCTGCGTCACTTCTTCAGCTTCGCCGCCCGCGAGGTGTCGAGCGCCTTCGTGTTCCCACGCCATGGGCAGACCGTTTGGGCCAGCCACGCCGCGACGCTGTTCGCCCAGCCTGCGGCGCGCACGGCGGAAGGCGCCGCCGCCTTGGCGGCGATCGGCTTTCGGCCCGACGACCTCGAGTCGCGTTTCTTCGAGCCCGCCACGGGCCCGACCTGCCTCGTGCTGAGCAACTCCGCCGACGCCCACGTGCCCCTCTACCGGCATCGCCGTCTCGATCTCGCTGCTCCGGTGAAGCTCTTCGGCATCGACCTCGCGGCTCCGGCGGACGACGCCGCCATCGCCGGCTTCTGCCGGGCGAACGGCCTTTCTGGCGAGCGGGCCGAGGCCTTCGGAGGCTGGATCCGCACCCTCCAGCGCGACTGGGCGCCTGTCGCCTTCGACGATGCGGGGTTGCCGGTTCTCTACGAGCGGATCGCCGCGGCGGTGCCGCCCGACAGCCTGCTCGTCGTCATTCTGCCGCTGACCTACGCCGATGCGCCGGACGGCGGGACCGTGGCGTTCCCCGACCAGGAGCGCGCCAACGATTGGATGCGTGCCGTGGCGGCCCGGCACGGCAACGTTGCCGTGGTCGACACTGCCGAATGCCTGCGCTCGCGCACGGAATTGCGGAAGATGTCCCACCTCCATTTCGCCCGGGACGTCTATCACCGGCTCTACGAGCGCATCGTCGCGATCCATGACGCTCGAGCGCGCGCCGGATCCGCGGTTTACACCCAGGGACGGGTCGGCTAGACGGCCCTCAGCCAGTCCGCCGGAGCCCCGATGTCGCCTCGCAACTACCTGTTCATCCACCAGAACATGCCCGGGCAGTTCATGCACCTGGTCATGCATCTACGCGACCGGGGCCACAACGTCTTCTTCATCACCAAGAACAAGACCAACCGGCTTTCGAGGGTCACCAACCTCGTCTATACCCCCGCGCGCGAGGTCGGCAAGGAGCTGCATCCCTATCTGCGTTCGACCGAGGAGGGCATCCTCAACGGCCAGGGGGTGTTCCGCGGCATCCAGCGGCTACAGCGTGAGCTGAATTTCAAGCCCGACGTCGTGGTGGGCCATTCCGGCTGGGGCGAAACCATGTTCGTCAAGGACGCGCTGCCGGATGTCCCGGTGCTCAACTATTTCGAGTTCTACTACAACGCCAAGGGCAGCGATCTCGGTTTCGACCCCGAATATCCGACCAACATCGATTCGCAGCTGAGCGTGCGGGTGAAGAACACCATCGCGCATCTCGCCGCCTCGGGCTGCGACTGGGGGTTCACGCCGACGCAGTGGCAATATTCGACCTACCCGACCGCCCTGCAGTCCCGCATGTCGGTGATGCACGAGGGTGTCGACACGCAGGCGATCAAGCCCGACCCCAAAGCCGTCTTCGTCACCGAAAGCGGCAAGGAGCTGCGCGCCGGGCAGAAGGTCGTCACCTTCGTGGCGCGCAACCTCGAGCCCTACCGGGGCTTCCACACCTTCATGCGCGCGATCCCTCGCATCCAGCGCCTGCAACCGGACGCCGAGATCCTCATCGTCGGCAACGACGGCGTCAGCTACGGCCAGAAGCTGCCGGAAGGCGACAGCTACAAGAAGCGCATGCTGGCCGAGGTCGACTTCGACCGCTCGAAAGTCCACTTCACCGGCCACCTCCAGCCGCCGCAGTTCCGGGCCGCCATGAACGTGTCCCTGGCGCACATCTACCTGACCTACCCGTTCATCCTGTCCTGGTCGCTGGTGGAGGCCATGGCCAACGGCTGCCTCATCATCGGCTCGAAGACACCCCCAGTCGAGGAGGTCATCACGGACGGGGAGAATGGACTGCTCGTCGACTTCTTCGATCACGCCGCGCTGGCGGATCGGGTGTCGGAAGCCCTGTCCCGCCCCGAAAAGTTCTTCGCCCTGCGCGACGCCGCGCGGCGCGTCGCCGCCACCCAGTTCGATCTGCGCTCCGTCTGCCTGCCCCGGCAACTCGGGCTCATCGACAGCTTCATCGCACGACGCTGAGCGACGGGGGCGCTGGGCCGGGCGACGGCGACACCGCGGGGCGGAGCAACTCCTTCGACGTCGTCCGGCTCATCGCCGCCGGGGCCGTGGCCTTCGGTCACCAGCTCGAATTCGCCGGCCGGCCCGAGCCGGCGCTCGGCGCCGCCGGCGTGTCTCTGTCGAACGTCGGCCTCTTCGTCTTCTTCGCGCTGAGCGGCTACCTCATCTGGCGCAGCCTGGAGCGCGACCCGCGGCCCCGACGCTTCGTCGCGGCCCGCCTGCGGCGAATCTACCCCGGCGCCGCCGCCAATGCCCTCGCCTGCGTCCTTTTCGGCGCGGCCGTCACGACGCTGGGGCAGGGCGCCTATTGGTCGAGCCCGGACACCTGGTCCTACCTCGCGCACGGCGTCGTTATCCTGGTCCCCCCGACGCGCTTCACGCTGCCCGGCGTCTTCGCCGACGCCCGTTGGCCCGACGTCGACACACCGATCTGGACCCTGAAATACGAGCTCCTGTGCTACGCGGGCGCGCTCATCCTGCACCGGCTCGCAGCCCCGCGGCTCGGCGCGCGGGCGACGCTCGCCGCCGTGACCGCCCTGCTCGCCGCCGGCACGGCCTGGCACCTCGCTCGCGTTCCGCTGCCGGAGGCGGCCGACTTCTACGCCCGCTACAATGCCTTCAACCTCCTGCGCTTCGGCGCAGTCTTCGGATTCGGGGCGCTGCTTGCCGCAGCAGAAGGGCTCGACGGGGCGCCCTGGCGCCTCACCGCTCACGCGGTGCCGGCCGCCCTCGCGGCCCTCGCTCCTGACCCGGCCCTGAGCCGCGTGGGGCTTATCCTGCTCATCGCGCTCGTCGCCGTGGAGGTCGGCCGCACGCCGCTGCTGTTCAGCCGTCACTACCGAAGGTTCGGCGACCTGTCCTATGGGATTTACCTCTACGCCTACCCGGTGGGGAGCTACGCGACGGCGCGGTTTTTCGATGGTAGCAACTTCGGGGCGGTCGTGCTGGGGAGCGGCACGGTAGTGCTGGCACTCGCGGCCATGTCCTGGTGGGGGGTGGAAGAGCCGACACTGACACCGCCGGCTCAGTATCATGTCTGGGTTTCCGATGACTAGTCGCGCCCAAAGTTGCTAGTCGATAATCAAGCTTGAGGACTGGTATCACCATGAACTCCAAGGTGACGATTTGTGTGCCGACCTTCAACAGGGCCGGTATGTTGTCTTTTCTACTCGATGATCTAAGCCGACAAGCGACTATGTTGCCGGAAGGGTACTTCAAAATACTCGTATCTGACAACTGTTCGGAAGATAATACCCAGACTGTTTTAGCGGCTTATAGCGGATCGATACCCGTTGAGAGCATTCGGCAGGAACACAATATAGGGGGGTATAGCAATGTGCTGTACTGTTATCGATCTGCTCGTACCCCATTCGTAGTATACTGTGCCGATGATGATAAGATAGACCTTAAGATGGTCGTGAGAATCGTCGATCAGATGGAATTAGACGATACGGTCGGGGCTGTGTACAGCCCTTGGATGCTTGAGAGAGGTTCAACCGGACAGCGTCTACTCTCATATTTTAATACGATCCCGACGACAAGATTTCGAAAGGGTGAACTGCAAAGGGCGTTGGAAACGATATTAGACAACAATCTATTTCCTGAAATTGCTATCTATCGCACATCAGCTCTTGCAGGACTGCCTCCTCACACCAAAACGGCATTCTGGTATTTCGTTTCATTGCCAAAAATATTGAGCCGCTGGGATATTGTAATTGCAAGCAAGGACAATTGTTTTTATACAAGCTTTCTCGATCATCCCACCGGGCGGCGTAGCCAAGAACAGGCTGGCAATGTTGAAGCGATGACATCTTGGGATACATACCGCGGCGGCATCGAGGTATTTATTGGCGCGGCTCAAGATCGAGGCAATGCAAAGCGTTCAGATTTGGTTAAATACCTTCTCAAGGTTGATGAATTCGTGGCTCATAGGCAGTTGGTCGCAATGCGGGCGAGCTGCAAGCGAGGCTCCTACGTCGACGCTTATTACCTCGCGCTGCGTATCAAAGTGCACCTGCCGGAGGAGGTACCGGTCGGGTTGCATCGTGCGCTGCTTGTTGCAGCGTCAATCGAAACATGTATGCGGCGCGAGCATCCAACGATGATGAACCGTGCCGCCCACCTCGTTGGGCCGTTCCCGCGGTCATTCGCCACACTTTTGAATGAACACGGTCACACGTGGTTCGTGTCAGCGGATCATCGAGCACCGGATACGCCTCGCATCGGTTGGACACAAGATGATGGGATCGACGCCGACGCCTGGGCAGAGCCCCATATGGATCAGCTGGTAATATGATCTATGGTGCCGTTTAAGTTCAGCGTCACTCGCAGCACGACTCGCGATCAATGTTTAGCTCTTGCCGGAACGCCGACCACGACGGATCCGGCAGGAACGTCATGCACAACAACGGCGCCCGCCCCCACTATCGCACCTCGACCTATGTTCACATGGGGCAGAACGGTCGCGTTCGCGCCGACCGTCGCGTGAGCGCCTACCCTTACGCAACCCGCTAAAGTCGCGCCGGGCATAATGTGCACACCTTCATCAAGTATACATTCATGATCAACAGAAGCATTCGTATTCACGATACATTGACGTCCAAGTTTAGCGTCCTCACCAACAGCCGCCATCGGCAAAACATGACACCCTTCACCCATGGTTGCAGTGGAGGCGACCCAGGCGCGCTCGTGTATCGCCTCGAACGGCTTGAGGCCCCAAGACGTGAGTCGGTCAGCCAACTCGCATCGCACGGAACCGTTGTGCCCGCCGATGGCAAGGATGAAGCTAAGTTCGAGTGCGTTACCGGCAGCAAGCCAGGGAGCGAGGTCGTCCCAACCAAAGAAACGCACAGCCGACGAGAACAACGGAGCCAGGGCGGGATCACGCTCGACGAGCGCCACTACATCGAGTCCAGCCGCGGCAAAGGTCGGCCGCAGCATCTTTGCATGCCCCGATCCTCCCCAAACAAGGAGGCGGTGCTTGTTCACAGCGTCTCCCATTCCAGCGTCTCGGGCGATCGTCAGCCGACGCGCCGCAGGAAACCCTCGGGCGCGACCGTAACGAGGAGCTTGTCTTCAATGGACCGATCCACCTCAAAGCGGAGGGGAGGTGTCGACGAACCTATAGCCTGAGCCTGAAGCTCCTTGAGGTAGGCGCGCACCGCAGTCTTCGGATTGTTGCCGACGCCCCAGGACCTGTTAGGGAAGCTGTCAGCCGGCATGTCCTCAATCACAGTGTCGAACACAACACAGTAGCTGTCGCGTGACACAAGGGGGGCATAAGCGCGTAACTCTTCAAGGACGTGGTCGTGCGTATGATTGGAGTCCAGGATCACGAGGACCTTGCTGCCGGGCTCGATCCTGCTCTTGACGCTCTCGATGATATCCGAAGCGATGCTGGAACCCTCGATCATTTCTATGTAGCGACTGAATGGGTTCGCCTCGATCGCGCTCCGGTTGTGCTTGCGAATGTCGACATCTACGCCAATGACCCGTCGCCGGCTGGCGTGCAAGTCCAATTGGCCACCAACAGCGAGCGATTCCGCGCAGTCGAGTAGGGCCAGCATTGACGCACTGAGAAGCAGGGATCCGCCATGCGCGATCCCAGTTTCTACGACAATGTCAGGTTTGGTGCTCCATAATAACTCCTGAATGGCCACAATGTCCTGCGGATATTGTATGATCGGTCGTCCTAGACACGTAAAGTGATAGCTGTATCTGAACAAATTGGCTCGATCAAACCACGATCTCGACAATTCACGCAGGCCGTCGTCGGCCCCCTGACGAACCAGCTCTGACCGGCACTGTTCCGCAAAACGTTGCACATCATCCATGACAATCACTTCCATCGGTCGAAACGTCTTTGCATTGTGGGCGCAGTCAGGCGCGGGCCAGCACGCCCGATACCGCATCACACACACGGGCAATATCGTGCCCGTCAAGATCATGGTAGCTTGGCAAGTTCACGGCACGGCGGTACAGCGAGGCGCTTACCGGCCGCGACGAGGTCTTCAAAGGCGGTAGCATCGAGAGCGGCCAGAAGAAAACGCGTCCGTCGATGTCGTCACGCTTGAATGCGTGTAGCAGAACCTCGCGATCGAAGGACAAGTCGTCATCCACCACGATGGTAGGCATCCAGTAGCCATTCCGCACGCCTACAGGTTCCGGGTTCATTGTGAGCGGCAGTGGGGATAGGGCGTCTCGGTATGTTCGAAAGATACCGCGCTTCGCGGCGACCAACTCTTCGACCCGTTCCAACTGCCCGCAGCCGATCGCTGCTTGAACATTCGACATCTTGTATTTGAAGCCGATCTCGTCGGCCCAGAACTGTCGGCTCTGTCCGCGCTGACGACCATGGTTAGAGAGGGTCAGTACCCGCTCGAAGAGAGCCGCATCCGAGGTGACGAACATGCCGCCTTCCCCAGTGGTGATCGTCTTCGTGCCGTGGAACGAGAACGTTCCGAACGTCCCCAAGCTTCCGGCGCGCCGGCCGTGGTAGATGGATCCGATGGCCTCGGCCGCGTCCTCGACGATGGGAATGCCGTATCGCGCCCCGAGTGCCAAAAGCGCATCCATCTCGCACAGATTGCCGTAAAGGTGGACGGCGATGATCGCCTTCGTGCGCGGCGTGATGGCCTCTTCGACCCTGGCAGGATCGAGGCACCAAGTGTCGGGCAGCACGTCGACCAACACGGGCTTGCCCCCGAGATAGGTGATCGGAGCCGCCGAGGCGATCCAGTTGATGTCGGCGAGGATGACTTCGTCGCCTGGTCCGACGCCGAGAGCCGCCAAGCCCATGTGCATCGCGCCTGTACAACTGCTCGTCGCTATGGCGTGCTCGACACCGAGATATCGGCGGAACGCGTCCTCGAAGCGGTGGATGTAGTCATAGCAGCGCTCACCCCAACCCGTTGCCACGGCATCAGCCGCGTACTGCATCTCCAGTTCGGTTATGCTGGGCTTTGTGTAATGGATACGGGTCATGCGTCGCCTTCAAAAAGGACCGACTCGACCGGTAGCGTCGGTCGTTGGCTCATCCTCGCGCGTAGTCGGCATAGCCTGCGTCCCGCTCTCCTATCACGGACGGCTCGCGCGGCCACTGGATTCCGAAAGCCGAGTCGTTCCAGCGCGCGCCCCGACCAAAGCCGGACCGGAAGGACGGATAAATCTGGTAGATCAATTCGGTACACGGCTCCAACGTCACGTAGCCGTGCGCGATCCCGGGGCCGAGCAGCAGAGCCCGGCCGCCGTCGGCGTCGAGTTCGATGCCGAACCACTGCCGATGGGTGGGGCTTTCCGGCCGCACATCGACTGCGACATCGAACACGCGCCCGCGCGTCACACGCACGAGCTTAGTCTCCGCTTCCGGCTCCGCTTGCCAATGGAGGCCGCGCAGCGTCCCGGCTAGCACGTTACGAGCCATACTGGTCTGGGCGGGGGCGAAGGGGTGGCCGCCTGCCTCGAAATCGTCCGGACAGTGCAGCCGGGAGAAGCTGCCGCGCTCGTCGGAGATCGGGGTCGATTCGACGACTGTCACCCCGGTGATCGCCGTAGCCTTGAAGATCACGCCGTCACCTCCACCTCCGGCGCCACCGTGACGAAACGGCACCCCCATCGGCGCACATCGTCCATCTGCCGCATGATCTCCGTCCGCAGGTTCCACGGCAGGATCAGCAGCAGGTCGGGGCGCACCTCGGAGGCTTTGGCTGGGTCCAGTACGGGGACATGGCTGCCCGGCAGCAGCTTGCCCTGCTTGTGAGGGCTCCGGTCGAAGACGCACACCACATCCTCGGCCGTCGTGCCGCAGGAGTTCAGGAAGGTGTTGCCCTTGGCCGCGGCGCCGTAAGCGGCGACCCGAAGGCCATCCCGTCGCGCGTCGTCGAGGAACGTCACGAATGCGCGCCGGACGTCGTCGACCCTGGCGGCGAAAGTGGTGTATGTCGCGACATCAGCGAGCCCCGCCTCCCGCTCCGCCAGGCGGAGCCGATCCACGGCCTGAGCTTCGATAAAAGGCGCCTCGACATGGCAGCAGAATAGCCGCAGCGAGCCGCCGTGAGTCTGCAATCGCTCCACGTCGTAGACCCGCAGGCCGGCCGTGCCGAGCACCGCTTCCACCACCAGCAGCGACAGGTAGGAGAAGTGCTCATGGTAGATGGTGTCGAACTGCACGCGCTCGATCATGCAGAGGAGGTGTGGGAACTCCAGGGTCAGCGTGCCGTCGGCTTTCAGGACGTGCGGAAACCCTGCCACGAAGCCGCGAATATCGGGGACATGGGCGAGCACGTTGGCGCCGTGGACGAGATCCGCCGCGAAGCCGCGCGCCGCGAGATCGCGTCCCGTCGCTTCGTCGAAGAACCGCACCTCCGTCGGCACGCCCTTGGCCTGCGCGACCGCCGCCGTGTTGGCGGTCGGCTCGATGCCCAGCACGGGGACGCCCGCGTCGGCGAAGAATTGGAGCAGGTAGCCGTCGTTGCTGGCCACCTCCAGCACCTGAGAGGTCGGGCCGAGCCCGAAGCGCGCGACGCTGTCCGCGGCATAGCGCCGGCAGTGAGCCAGCCAAGACTCGGAGAAGGAGGAGAAGTAGGCGTAGTCGCCGTCGAAGATGGCCTTGGGCGGCACCGAATCATCGACCTGCACCAGGAGGCAGCAGGCACACACGCGGAGGCGCAGCGGGAAGCTTCGCTCCCGCCCAGCCGCCAGATCGGCCGGGGACAGGTAGGCGTTGGACAGGGGTTGGCTGCCGAGGTCCAGCACGGGGAGGCCGAGCGGCGCCCGGCAGAAGCGGCAGGCGGGTTCAGTCATCGGCGGCCTTCGTAGCTCTCGATCTGGGCGAGGGTGACGGCTCGGGCGTCACGCCCGGCGCGCACCTCCGCGTGCCAACGCATCGTCAACTCCACTGCTTCCGCGCAGCCGAGCATGCTCTCGAAACCTATGGCATCGCGAGCGAGGCCGGCGTCGATCGACAGCGTGCCGGCCTCGATCGAGGCCGGATCGGGTTCGTGGATCCAGCCCCCCGACCAACCCGCCGATCTCAGCGCGGCATCGGCGACGGCGCCGACGCTCACGGGAGGGCTGCCCGGCCGAGGTCCGAAGTTCAGGGCCCGAGGCAGGTCGTCTCTCCCGCACAGCCGCTCGGCATAGACGAGATAGCCCGCGATGCAGTCCATCACGTGCTGCCAGGGGCGGGTCGCCTCCGGGTGACGCAGGCGTGGCACCTCGCCGGCCGCTACCGCACGGATGAGGTCGGAGACCAACCGGTCCGGCGACACGTCGCCACCGCCGATGACATTGCCTCCCCGCGCCGTGGCCAGCCTCACGCCCGTCCGGTCGAAATAGCTGCGCGCGAAACTCGCCGTGACGACCTCGACCGCCGCTTTGGAAGCCGAATAGGGATCCTTGCCGCCGAGCGGGTCCGATTCCACGAAACTTCGCCCGCCTTCACCGTTGGCGTAGACCTTGTCGGTGGTGATCACCAGGGCGACGCGGAGCGAGGCGTGCCCGCGGAGGGCGTCGAGCAGATGCGCCGTGCCCATGATGTTGGTGGCGAACGTACCAATCGGATCGACCAGCGAGGCGCGCACGATGGGCTGGGCGGCGAGGTGGAGAACGATGTCGAAGGCGCCTTCAGACACCACGCCCGCCACCGCCTGGCGATCCCGCAGGTCGACGACCTGGGACACGACGCCCGTATCGACGCGGGCCAGGTGGAACAGCGCATCCGGCCGATCGGGAGCCAAGGCCAGACCCGTGACATGTGCGCCGAGCTTGCCCAGCCACAGGGCGGCCCAGGAGCCCTTGAAGCCTGTATGGCCGGTCATCAGCACCCGGCGGCCGGACCAGAAGGCCGCGTCGGGCACGGCTGATTCCCGTCGCGCCGTCACGCCCAGGTCCGCCAGGGAGCGTGGCCGGTCGACCAAAGGTCTTCGAGGTGCTTCTTGTCCCGCAGCGTGTCCATGGCGGCCCAGAAGCCGGAATGGCGATAGGCCATGAGCTGGCCGTCCCGCGCCAGGGATTCCAAGGGTTGGGCCTCGAAGGAGGTCTCGTCGCCGGCGATGCGGTCCAGCACCGCCGGGTTCAGCACGAAGAACCCCCCGCTGATCGTGCCCTCGTCGCCCGGCGGCTTCTCGACGAAGCGCCTGACGACGCCGTCGGCGATATCGAGCGCGCCGTAGCGTCCCGGCGGCACGACCGCGGTGATCGTCGCGTCCCGGCCGTGGACGCGGTGGAAGGCGGCGAGTTGGTCGAGATCGACATCCGAGACGCCGTCCCCGTAGGTGCAGAAGAAGGGTTCGTCGGCCGGAAGGTGCGGCCTGATCCGCTTCAACCGCCCGCCCGTCATCGTGCCGTCGCCGGTGTCGATCAGCGTCACGCGCCACGGTTCGCGCACGTTCGACTGGAACTCGAGGCTGCCGCTCCGCAGGTCGACCGTCAGGTCCGAATTGTGCAGCACGTAGTTCGCGAAATATTCCTTGATGAAATAGCCTCGGTAGCCGAGGCAGATCACGAAGTCGTGGTGCCCATAGTGCGAGAAGTGCTTCATGATGTGCCACAGGATCGGGTGGCCCCCCACCTCGATCATGGGCTTCGGACGGAGGTGGCTTTCCTCCGAGATGCGTGTTCCGAGCCCGCCGGCCAGGATAACGACCTTCATAGGGCTTCCGTCTGTGCCGGAGCGGGCTGAGCCTCCCGGGCCGAATTGAACCAGTGCGAATGCTTCGTGGACGCCTCATAGGCGGCCCACTCGTCGGCCGGCACGCGCTTGTCGCGATACCAGGGCAGATGCTTTGCCGTCCACGCGCCCCCGACCCGGACCGCCTGCAGGAAGGGCGCGCGTGCGAAGCTGTCCCCGACCTGGAAATGTGCCTTGTTGTAAAGAGCGAAGGTGGTGTCGAGGATGGCCGGGTAGACGTCGGGCTCGACGGCCTGCGCCCAGAACCGCTCCTCCCACTGCGCGATCGTGTAGTCGCGCCCCTGGAAGTTCGAAATCCGTTCGACGAAGAGGTCCGCGTCGCTGAGGTCCAGCGCGCAGCCGGCCTTGCCGACCTTGTAGCGCTGCGTCAGCACAAGCAGGCGAGACAGGAAATCCGGAGGGAATGGATGCGGAAAATCGAGGTCGGCGTCCGTGTAAACGAACACGGAGCCGACGAGCCGGAACAGGTCTGACCGGAAGAACCAGTGCGGCCCCGCGTTCTCCCGCAGGCGGTAGATGCGGCAACGGCTGGAGCTTTCGAGCAGGGCGAGCGCTTGGTGCGTCTCCGGCGTCGTGCTGGCCTGATCGACGATCCAGATATCGCGGAAATCGGCCGCGATCAACCTCGCGACCATGCGCAACAGGTACGTGGGCTGGTTGTACGAATTGACGACCACCGGCACCGTGCGCCGCAACAGCGCCTCGTTCACGGCGCGAGCTGTCCCGCGTTTGCTAGACAGATGACACGAGTCATTCGAATGATCAGTTCCCGAGTCGAGCGGCTGATTCGTCACGGCACGACGCCGAACGTCCTCAACACTTTGTCACCGGCGAAAATGGCTGTCCAGAGCTGGCGGACGGCTTCGCAGGAAGGCAACCTGTCACCGAGCTGTTGCGGCAGGACCACAATCGAACGGCGAAACACCGTCCCGACACATACCGCTTGCGGGTTTTTGAGGCCTCGGGTACGAACGATCCGATCTCAGGAGGCTGTCCCGCAAGGGGCTGGTTGCCAACTGTAGACGGCGCCGCGGACCAGCGACCCCTGACGCTCTGCGTGCAACCATCGGGAGATGAAATTTATGGCGACGGGTACTTTCATTCAGGACGGTCCGGGTAACGGTTCCGTCAACGGCTCGACCGGCAATGACACCCTCCTCGGCCAGGGTGGCAATGACACGATCGTCGGCAACGGCGGTGCGGACATCATCTACGGTGGCCAGGGCAACGACAGCATCGTCTTCGGCGGCGGCGCCGCCGGCGTGAACACGGTCTTCGGCAGCGAGGGTGCAGACACCATCGTTGGCCTGGGTGACACCAGCGGCAACACGATCGCCGGTGGCACGGGCAACGCCGCCATCGACGTCTCGCTGGACGGCGCCGACTTCATCAACGTCGCCAACGACACGGGTGCTGACCTCATCCTCGGCAACTATGGCGATGACACGATTATCGGCTCCAGCACGGCCGGTGCAGGCGGCTTCGGCGGCGTCGGTGGCTCCTCGTCGGCGCTCGACACGCTGGTCGGCGGTCAGGGTAACGATTTCATCTCGATCGGTGGTGCCTCCGCCATCATCCTGGGCAACCAGGGTAACGACATCATCTCCATCGGCGGTGCCGGTGCCGTGACCGCCTACGGTGGCATGGGCAACGACGTGATCTCCGCGTCGGTCTCCGGCAACGACTTCCTGGTCGGTGGCGAGGGCAGCGATTCCATCTCCATCGTCGGCGGGAACAACACGATCCTCGGCGGTACCGGCATCGCTTCGATCGACTCGACCATGGACGGCAACGATCTGATCGTCGTCGGCACGGGTACGGCCGGCAATGATTTCATTCTCGGCAACTACGGCGACGACACGATCAATGCGGCTCTGCAGGCCTCCGTTGGTTCGGACACGCTGGCCGGCGGCCAGGGCAACGACGTCATCTCCGTCGGTGCGACTGCCAGCGACCTGATCTACGGCAACCAGGGCAACGACCTCATCGTCGACACCCTCGCGACCTCGGTCGGGACCGACACGCTCGTCGGCGGCATGGGCAACGACACCATCACCTACGGCAGCGCAACCACCTCGGTGGGCTCTGTCATCTATGGGAACGAGGGCAACAACTCGATTTCCGTGCTCGGTGTCGCTGGAACCGACACGATCTTCGGCGGCAACACTTCTGTCGACGCGGCCGGCAACGGTGATGGCAACAACCTGATCGACGCCAGCGGGCTCACCACCAGCGTGTCTTCGGCGCTGATCTACGGTGGTTCGGGCAACGACAACATCCTTTCGGGTGCAGTCGCCAACACGTCGATCACCGGCGGGGCGGGTAACGACATCTTCGGCTTCGGGGGTGTGAACGCCACTAGCAGCGTCAGCAGCGGGATCTCCTCCGGCCTCGACGTCATCAACGATTTCGTCAGCGGCACGGACAAGTTCGCCCTGAACTCGACCGCAGGTTCTGTCGGTACGGGTGACTTCACGGCCAGCAACGTCGCGCTGTTCGGTACCGTGACCGGTGGAAACCTGCAGGCTCAGGCAGCTTCCGCGATCTTGGGTGCCAGCGCTCAGGGGGCGAATGCCGCCGTGTTCAAGTCCGGTTCGGACTACTATCTCGTCAATGACTTCGCCAGAGACGGCTTTACGGCTGGCACTGACGTCCTCATCGACATCAAGAACACCAGCAGCCTGACCAAGAACGACTTCATCTGATCCTTTCGATCAGCCTGAAGTCGAGCTAGACGGGGCGGGGGGCCGGAAACGGTCCCCCGCCCTTTTTATGTCCGCCGCCCGGCGGAGACCTGACGGGACGCCGATGCAGTTCGCCGCCACCTACGCCCCCGGCGTGTTCGACACTCGCACCAAGCTGATGGGCCGGCAGTCTGCCGGGGTGGGCTTTCTCCGCGCCGCCCTGAAGGCCAGGCCCGAGCGCATCTACTGCTACGCGGCGCATCGCGGCCTCGCCCAGACCTTCGCCGACGACGTCACCGCCATCACGGCCACGCCACCGGAGCTGCGTTTCATCGGCTGGGACGCGCCGGGCAGGCTCGCCGAGGCCGGTCTGCTCTACCGCGCCGACCCCGGCATCCAGTCCGACGCTTGGAACCGCCGCCAGCACGGCCAAGCCCGCGGCTGGAGCCTATGCGGCGTCACCCATTCGCTGTCCTCGCTCAACGCCATGACGGCGGTGGCCTCCATCGTGCGGGCACCGCTCTACCCGTGGGATGCGGTGATCTGCACCTCCACCGTGGCGCGGGACGTGTACCGCCATGTCATCGAGGCCGAGATGGAATCGCTGCGCGACGCGGTCGGCGCCACGCGCTTCACCCTGCCGCAGCTGCCGATGATCCCGCTCGGCGTCCACCCCGAGGACTTCGCCTTCACGGCGGACGAGCGTGCGGCGGCGCGGGTCGCCGTGGGGCTGGGCCCCGATGACGTGGCGGTGCTCTTCGCCGGCCGCCTCACCTTTCACGGAAAGGCCCACCCGTTGCCGATGTTCCTCGGGCTGGAGGCCGCCGCCCAGGCGAGCCCGCACCCGGTGCACCTGCTGCTGTTCGGGCAATATGCCCATGCCGCGGTCGGGGACGCCTTCGCCCGCGAGGCTGCGCGCTTCGCCCCCTCGGTGCGGCTGGTTCACCTCGACGGGGCGAAGGGCGGCAATCAGGGCATCGCCTGGGCGGCGGCCGACATCTTCACCTCGCTCAGCGACAACATCCAGGAAACCTTCGGCCTGACTCCCGTCGAGGCGATGGCGGCCGGCCTGCCGGTCGTCGTCAGCGACTGGAATGGCTACAAGGACACGGTGCGGGACGGCGTGGACGGGTTCCGCGTGCCCACGCTGGCGCCGCCGGCGGGCTGCGGCATCGACCTGATCGATCGCCACGAATCGTCGCTCGACGACTACGACCGCTTCATCGGCAACGTCGCCCAGCTCACCGCCGTCGACGTCGGCGCCGCCGCCGAGGCCTATCGGAGGCTGGTGCTGTCGCCGGCCCTGCGCCGCCGCATGGGCGACGCCGGGCGCCGGCGGGTGCGGGACACCTTCGACTGGACGCTTGTGTTCCGCCGCTACGAGGCATTGTGGGAAGAGTTGGCGGAGCGGCGGCGCGCCGACCCCGCCGTGCCGGGGGAGGGGAGCCGCATCGGCCGCCCGGACCGGCCGGACCCGTTCTCGCTGTACCGTTCCTTCCCCAGCGCGCTCGCGGCAGGCGGAACCCGCCTGCGTCTGCGGCCCGGCCTCGTCCTCGCCGACGCCCTGGAGCGGCGCGCCTTGGCCTCTGTGTCCTTCGCCACTGCGGGGGTGCCGGCCGAAAGCACGCTCGGCGACGTCCTGGTGCATCTGTCGGAAGATTGGACCACCGTGGGCGCCCTCGCGGCGGCGCTTCCCGGCCTGCGCCACGCGGCGCTCGTCCGTGCCGTCCTGTGGCTCGCCAAGGTCGGCGTGGTCGACGCGTCGGGCGGTCGGCTGCCTGCCGCCTGGAGCGAGGCGAGCGATTGACTGAGGATCTGCTCAGTCGATAAAGGACGGCGACCGGGGAGGACAGTATGAGCGACACCGAGCGGCCGACGGCCTACAAGAACGTCTTGCCCGGCGATCCTCTGCCTCGCTTCCGCCAGCTCTGCCAAGGTATCCAGTTCGCGCCCGACGCCATGGCGGGCCGCACGTTGGTGTTCGGCTTCTACGGGGCCGACGACGCGGTCGGGCGCCGCGCGGTGGCGGCCGTGGAGGGGCGCGGGCGGGCGCGGTTCGACGACGCGCGCGCGTCCGTGTTCCTCGTCGGCTCGGACGCTGCCGACCATGAGTCGGGCCGCTTCCGCGATTCCATGCCGGGCCTGCGCTTCATGTGGGACCTCGACGGCGCGGTGGGGGAGCTTCTGGGTGCGGCCCCGCTCGGCGGCGACAACGCCGCGGCGCTGCGCCGGCGCTTCTGGATGGTCGTCGACCCCTCGCTCCACGTGTCCAAAGTCATCCCCTTTGCGGCGGACGGGAGCGATGCCGACGCCCTTTTCGACCACCTCGACGGCCTGCCCCAGCCGGCCAGCTTCGCCGGATTCGAGGTGCCGGCTCCCGTGCTGGTCCTGCCCAACGTCTTCGACCCCGACCTGTGCCGCCACCTCATCGGCCTCTACGACGGGAACGGCGGTGGCGAATCGGGCGTGATGCGCGGCGGCGTCGGGGTGTTCGACCGGTCGTTCAAGAGCCGGAAGGACTACGCGGTCGAGGACCAGGGGCTGATCCGCCACCTGCAGGGGCTGATCGCCCGGCGCGTGCTGCCCGAGATCGAGCGGCTGTTCTTTCTCAAGATCACCCGCATGGAGCGCTACATGGTGGGGTGCTACGCCGCCGAAGACGGGGGGCACTTCCGGCCGCACCGGGACAATTCCTCGCCCGTCACGGCGCATCGCCGTTTCGCCGTCTCGATCAACCTCAATGCAGATTTCGACGGCGGGGCTGTGAGCTTTCCGGAATACAACTCGCGCGGCATCAAGGCGCCGCCGGGCTGGGCCGTGGTGTTCCCCGCCAACATCCTGCATGCCGTCTCACGCGTGACGCGGGGGCGCCGCTACGCCTTCCTGCCCTTCGTCTACGACGAGGCCGGCGCCGCCATCCGCGACCGCTACCTCGCCGATCAGGCCAAGGCCGCCAAGGTGGCGTGACGACCCTGTCGAGGGGCGCCGGCCAGACCCCTCGATATGGCCACAATCCGAGGCCATTCCACCGCTTGGTTCCGTCGCACTCCGGCTTTTTCTCGCGTCGCTGGCCCGTTAACCCTACGGGGTGTATGAGGAAGCGTCGCCGGCACCCGCCGTTCCAATGGATTGACTGAATGTCCTTGAGCACCGTGGCGGAGAAGGTCGAGCCGGGCAGCGGCGAGCAGAAGCCCGTTCCCGTCGCGCCGCAGCCGGCGCAGGCCGCTCCCCCGCCGCCCCCCGCCGACACGGGACTGCCATCGCTGGCCCTGGTGGCCAACTTCCACAAGCTCGCCTGCGACATCGACCAGGTGCGCCACGAGATGGGCCTCGGCACCAAGCCCTGCTCGTCGATCGACATCGTGCGGGCCGCCAAGCTCGTCAAGCTCAAGGCCCGCCGCCTCACCAAGCAGCCCGCCAAGGCGCTGGTGGGCGTGCCGCTCCCCGCCATGCTGGAGATGAAGGACGGGTCCTTCTGGATCTACGGGCGGCGGCACGACGACGGCAAGATGCGCCTCGTCAATGCCGTGACGCGCGACGTCAAGAATCTGTCGGACGACGAACTCGCGCCTGAATGGGGCGGCACGCTGCTGCTCTTCGCGCGGCGGAGCTCGCTGAAGCAGGAGGTCGGCTCCTTCTCGCTGTCCTGGTTCCTGCCGTCGCTGTGGCGCTACCGCAGGCCGCTCGCCAGCGTCATCGTGGCGTCGCTGTTCATTCAGCTCTGCACGCTGGCCTCGCCGCTGCTGTTCCAGATCGTCATCGACAAGGTGCTCACCCACAAGGGCATGTCGACGCTCTACATGGTCATCCTGGGGATGTGCCTCGTCGGGCTGTTCCAGGCGCTGCTGACCTGGCTGCGCACCTACATGCTCACCCACACGACCAGCCGCATCGACGTCGAACTCGGCGCCAAGCTGTTCGACCACATGGTGCGGCTGCCGCTGAACTATTTCGAGACGCGCGCCACCGGCCAGACGGTCGCCCGCATGCGCGAGATCGAGCAGGTCCGCAACTTCCTCACCGGCTCCGCCCTGCTGACGGGGCTCGACGTGATCTTCTCGGTCGTGCTCATCGTCGTCATGGTGGCGTATTCGCCCTTCCTGTCGGTCATCGCCCTGCTGTCGCTGCCCGTCTACGTGGTCATCGGCTACATCATGCGGCCCCTGCTGATGGAGCGCATGAAGGACAAGTTCAACAAGAGCGCGCTGTCCCAACAGTTCCTCGTCGAGTCCATCGTCGGCATCCAGACCGTGAAGGCCATGGCGATCGAGCCCGTGCTGCGGCAGGACTGGGAGGAGAAGCTCGCCGCCTACGTGGGCTCGTCCTTCGACGCCGTGTCGATCGCCAACGTCGGCCAGAACGCGTTCCAATACGTGTCGAAGCTGTCCACCGCCGCCGTGCTGTTCTTCGGCGCCCAGGCCGTCATCAACGGCGACCTCACCGTCGGCGGCCTCATCGCCTTCAACATGATCTTCGGCCAGGTGACGGGCCCGATCCTGCGGCTGTCGCAGCTCTGGCAGGACTTCCAGCAGGTGCAGATCTCGGTCGACCGGCTGGGCGACATCATGAACAACTTCCCCGAATCCACCTCCATGGCCCAGGCGCACCTTCCGCCCGCCAAGGGCGAGGTGCAGGTGCGCGGCATGACGTTCCGCTACGAGCCGGGCGGGCGCGAGATCCTGAAGAACATCAACCTCGCTATCCCGGCCGGCCAGGTCATCGGCATCGTGGGCCCGTCGGGCTCGGGCAAGTCGACCCTGACGAAGCTCGTGCAGCGCCTCTACACGCCCGAGCGCGGCCAGATCCTCGTCGACGGCATCGACGTCGCCCAGGTCGATCCCGCCTGGCTGCGGCGCCAGGTCGGCGTCGTGCTGCAGGAGAACCTGCTCTTCAACAAGACCGTGCACGAGAACATCGCGCTGGTGAATCCCGCCATGTCCCGCGCACAGGTCATCGCCATGGCGCGCCTGTCGGGCGCCGACGAGTTCATCAACCGCCTGCCGCTCGGCTACGACACCATGATCGTGGAGCGCGGCGCCAACCTGTCGGGCGGCCAGCGCCAGCGGCTCGCCATCGCCCGGGCGCTCGCCGCCAACCCCCGCATCCTCATCCTCGACGAGGCCACCTCGGCCCTGGACTACGAGAGCGAGCGCATCATCCAGGACAACATGCGCCACATCGTCCACGGCCGCACCGTCATCATCATCGCGCACCGCCTCGCGGCCGTGCGGGGCTGCCACCGCATCATCGCCGTGCAGGACGGCTCCATCGTCGAGGACGGGTCGCACAACGAACTCCTCGCCCTGCCCACCAGCCTCTACGGCCGCCTGTGGCGCATCCAGGCCGGCGAAAGCGCCGCCGCATGAGCACCCCCGTCCCGCTCCCGGCGCCCCGTCGCGCCAAGCTCCCGGCGGTCATCTCGCGGCTGCCCGCCCTGGTGAAACCCGGCCCGGTCGTGTCCAAGCCCGGCTCGGCCTATACCGAGTTCCTGCCCGCCCATCTCGAGATCCTCGAGACGCCGGCCTCGCCCAAGATGTCCTTCATGCTTTGGACGATCTGCGGCATGCTGACGGCCGCCATCGCCTGGAGCTCCTTCGCCAAGATCGACATCTACGCCGAGGCGCAGGGGCGCATCCAGCCGAGCGGCCGCTCCAAGGTCGTGCAACCGCTCGACGTCGGCCGCGTGTCCGAGATCGCGGTCTCGAACGGCGCCAAGGTCAAGGCCGGCGAGCTCCTCGTCGCCCTCGACGCCACGCAGAGCGAGGCCGACCGCGCCGCCGCCTCGGCCGAGCTGCAGTCGCTCCACGCCGAGATCGCCCGCCGCACGACCGAGATCTTCGACGTGCAGGGCAACATCGCCAACTCGGCCATCATCTACCCCGCCGACGTGTCGGACGTGTACCGGCGCCGCGACGACGCCGTGTTCCAGGCCGAGATGAGCCAGTACCAGGCCCAGGTCGAGAGCCTGCAGGCCCAGCTCGCCGAGAAGACGGCGCGCTCGACGCGCCTCAAGGACAGCTCGCAGGCGCGCGAAAAGGTCATCGCCTCGATGACCGAGCGGCTGACCATGAAGCAGACGCTGGAATCGCGCCAGTCCGGCTCGCATGCCGCCGTCATCGACGCCAGCCAGCTCGTCGAGAACGAGCAGCGCAACCTCGCCGACGACCGCGGCCAGATGCTCGAGAACGACGCCGCCGCCGTGTCGCTGCGCCGCCGGCTCGACCAGGCGAAGCGCGACTTCCTCGCCACCCAGAACCAGAAGCTCAGCGACGCCCAGCGCAAGCGCGACGATGTCGAGCAGACCTATGTCAAGGCAACCGACAAGGCCGAGCACGCCCGCATCGTGGCGCCCATCGACGGCACCGTGCAGCAACTGGCCGTCACAACGGTCGGCCAGGTCGTGACCTCCGGCCAGCCCCTCATGGTGATCGTGCCGGCGAGCGGCGCCCTCGAGGTCATGGCCCTGGTGCAGAACCAGGACATCGGCTTCATCAAGCCCGACCAGGAGGTCGTGCTGAAGGTCGAGGCCTTCCCGTTCAGCCACTACGGCACGCTGAAGGGCACGGTGAAGCGCATCTCGAACGAGGCCGTGGATTCGCAGGAGGCGACCGCGTCTTCGGATGCCAGCACGCTGGCGCGCCCCATCAACGGTTCGGCGCTTTCGGGCAGCCAGAAGGTGCAGAACCTCGTCTATCCCGTCACCGTGCAGCTCGACCGGACCTCCATCAACGCCGACGGCAAGGAAGTGCCGCTCATGCCCGGCATGATGGTGACGGCGGAGGTGCAGACCGGCAGCCGTCGCGTCATCCAGTATCTGCTGGCGCCGATCTGGGAAGCCTCGTCGCAGGCCGCGCACGAGCGCTGACGCGGCCCGACCGAAGGCCGGGTAGGGACCGAAGCGGGGAGCCGGAACACGGACCCTCGCGGTGATCAGGAGGACGAGCGTGGCGGTCAATATCGGTGGCGGGGCGTCGAGGCCCGCGCCTGTCGGCGCTCCGCCGCGAACTGCGGTGCTGATCACCGGCATGCACCGCAACGGCACCTCGGCCCTGGCCCGCACCCTGTCGCTGCTCGGGGCCGCCCTGCCCACGGACTTGGTTCCCGCCAACGAGGGCAATCCCCACGGCCACTGGGAGCCCCGGGGCATGGTGGACCTCAACGACCGCATGCTGGCGGACGCGGGTTCGGACCTCTACGGCGTCGGCGACATCGCCCCCGATTGGTTCGCCTCGCCCGCCGCCGCGGCCTTCACGGCCGAAGCCGTCCGGCTCGTCGGCCGTTCCTTCGGCGACGAGCCGCTGATCGTCCTCAAGGATCCCCGCACGGCCCTGTTGGCGCCGGTGTGGAACCGCGCCCTCGCCGAAGCGGGCTACCGCGTTGTCCACGTCCTGCCGCTGCGCCATCCGGCCGACGTCGCGCTCTCGCTGCGCCGCCGGCACCTCAAGACCATCCCCTACGACGCCTGGGTCCAGCCGCGCGGCGAAGCCGTCTGGCTGCGCTACACGCTGGCGGCCGTCCGTGGCTCTCGCGGCCATCCCCGCGTCTTCCTGCGCTACAGCGACCTCCTGGCCGACTGGCGCGGTGAAGTGGGGCGCGTGGCGCGCGACCTCGGCATCGCCTTCCCGGGCCTCGGGACCGAGAAGGAAGGCGCCGTCGATGCCTTTCTGCACGGCAACGCGCAGGCCGAGGACCACCACCCGGCCGTCGACCCCGACGTCCGCAACCTGCGTGGGCTCGACCTCGCGGCGCTGGCCTCGGTCTGCCACGCGGAACTCTGCCGGGTCGGCGACGACAATGCGCGGGTCGACGCCATCCACGCGGAATTTTCCGAGCGCATCGGGGGCGCCGGCGACCTCGTCGCCACGCTGGAGAACCTGTACCCGCTGGTTTGGCGCTTCTACGAGGAGAGCACGGCGCGGCGCGAGCAGCTGGACCTGTCGCTCGACGCCGAGGCCCGCCTGCGCGAAGGCCAGCAGCGGACTTGGCAGGCCCTCACGCAGGCCAACAACGACCGGTCGAGCCTGCAGCTGGCCCTGGGGTCGCGCGATCGGCAGGTCGTCAGCCTGCAGGGCGAGGTGACGCATCTCGAACGGCTCGTCGCCGAGGGCGAGGCCCGCTTCGGGGCGCTCGAGGACCGGTTGGCCGCCGCCCGAACGGATCTCGCCCGGCTGGAGCACCACCATGCCGCCGAGACCGGCCGAATGCAGCGCGTGTTGGAGGACGGCGAGGCCCGTGTCGCGGCCATCCACGCGTCCACATCGTGGCGCGTCACGGCGCCGCTGCGCGCCCTGTCGCGCAGGGTGCGGGGGCGCGCATGACGCGGCGGCCTCCGCTCCGCGTCTGCTTCGTCACCAGCGAGCTGCTGGGCGCCCACAAGAACGGCGGGATCGGCACGGCGACCAGCCATCTGGCGTTGTTCCTGGCGGGTGCCGGCCACAGCGTCACGCTGCTCTACACGGGCGCGCCCTGGATCGACTACACGAGCCCCTGGATCCGGCGCTGCGAGGCCGCCGGCATCGCCATCACGCATTTCGACGCGCGATGGGGCGAGACCTACCCGCTCTGGCTGCGCGAAACCTGCGTCATCTACGACCATCTCCGCACGCTCGACCAGGACGTCATCCTGTTCCAGGACTGGGAGGGGCCGGCGTTCAGCAGCATCGTGGCCAAGCAGGCCGGCCTGGCCTTCACCACGACGGCACTGGTCGTCATCGCCCACGGGCCGACGGCCTGGCTGCTCGACGCCAACCGGGCCCTGGCACGCGACCAGCGCAGTCTCGCGCACCTCCACATGGAGCGCGTGGCCCTGCAGAAGGCCGACGCGGTCCTGTGCCCGTCGCTCTACATGCGCGACTGGCTGCTCGCGAGCGGCGAACCCATGGCGCCCAGTGTCGATGCCGTGCCGCTCTATCTCTGGTCGGACCCCGACGACGTCCTGCCGGAACGGCAGGGCCGGGCGCTGGACAGCGTCGCCCGCATCGCCTTCTTCGGCCGGCTCGAGACGCGCAAGGGGGTCGATCTCTTCCTCGACGCCATCACGTCGGAAGCGCTCGCCGACCGCGATTTCGACGTCGTGTTCCTGGGCAAGCCGGCCTCGCACACGCCGGACGGCATCCGCGACGTCGTGGCCCGCCGCCGGCCCTCCCTCCTGGCGCGCCTTTCGTTCGAGACCGATCTCGACACCGACGGCGCCCAGGCCTTCCTGCGCGATCGGCAGTGCTTGGCCGTGATACCGTCCCTCGTCGACAACGCGCCCTGCGTCATCTCGGAGTGCCTGCGCCGCGCGATCCCGTTCCTGTCGACCCGCACGGGCGGCATCCCGGAGCTCGTCGCCGCGGAGGACCGGGAGCGGGTCCTGGTCGAGCCCCGCGCCGCCGCCCTGGCGGCGCGCATCGGCGCGGTCCTGGGGCAGTCCTTCGCGCCCGCCCGCCCGGCCTATGCGGAGGCCGACGTCGCGGCGCGGTGGATCGCCTGGCTCGACGGGGTCGCGGCGCGGCCGGCGCCGCCACCGGCGCCGGTCCGCCCCGGCGAACGCATCGCCGTGGTCCTCACCCACCATGAACGGCCGGCCCTGCTCGTCCAGACCCTGGAATCGCTGGCGGCGCAGACCCGCACGGATTTCGACCTCGTCCTCGTCGACGACGGCAGCCTTTCGCCCGACGCGATCGCGGGCTTGCGAGCCGTCGAGAGCCGGGCGTGGCCGTTCCGGCTCGACGTCGTGCGACAGGCCAACGGATACCTCGGCGCCGCCCGCAATGCCGGCATTCGGGCGACACGGGCCGAGCGCATCGTCTTCATGGACGACGACAACCTCGCCTTTCCCGACATGATCGAGCGGCTCGACGCCGCCATGTCGCGCACGGGGGTGGACATCCTGACCTGCCAGATGGCGATCTTCCGCGACGCCGCCGCCGAGCCCGAACCCGCCGACCTCTTCGCCGCCGAGCGCTGGGGCTTTCCGGGCGGGTCGGTCGAACTCGGCCTTTCCGTCAACGTGTTCGGCGACGCCACCGGCATGTATCGACGGCGGGTCTTCGACAGCATCGGCTTCTTCCACGAGCGTCGGGGCGTGGGCTACGAGGACTGGCACCTCCATGCCCGCGCCGCGCTGGCGGGTCTGTCGATCCTGTCCCTGCCGGAGCCGCTGTACTGGTACCGCCGCGTGCCGAGCGGCATGTTGATGTCGACGGACGAATTCGACAACAACCGCGTCGTCTGGAACGCCTACGCCGAAGCGCTGCCCGCGTCGCTCCGCCGCCTCGTCGACCTCTCGGTGCGCAACGATCGGCTCGTGTGACCGGCCGGGTGGCCACCGCCGGACAGCCCGGCATGGCCCGCCGCGAGCGTGCTGGACGGGCCCGTGACGAATGCGGTATCCACGCCGCAAGCCGACCAGGGTTCACAGGGCTGTCGCAGATGGCGGCGAGCGGCTCCGGCGTGGCTCTCTCTGCTCCGTCGTCGGGAGGACGACACCGCCGATGATCATGCGTGAACAAGACTGCGACACGGGGGGCCGCCTGGAGATGAGCGACTCAGCGATGGCGGCGCTCGAGCCGGAAGCCCATGCCGGCGACGACGCCATCGGAACGGTGGCACGTCTCGAAGCGGATCTCAACCGGGAGATCGCCCTGCGCGAGGCCGCTGTCCGGGCGCGGGCGCTGGCCCGCGACGAGCACGAGGACGCCTACGAGCATCTGTTGCTCCGATGCCGATCCCTCGAGGCGGAGAAGGTGAGGTGGGCCGACGCGGGCTTCCGTAGCGTCGAGGACGTCGAACTCCTGAAGCAGGACCACGCTCGAGCCCTGGCCCGCCAATCGGACGACCTGTCCAAGACGTTCGAGCAGGTTTCGGAAAGGGTCGAGCTGAAGCACCGGTCCGAAGTCGAGCAAGCCGCGCGCGACCTCGCCGCCCTGCGCGACACCCTTGCCGCCCGCGACACCATGGTGGGAGAGCGGGATGCGAAGGTCGCCGCCGCGGAGGAGCGCGAAGGCCTGTTGCGCCTGACCCTCGCCGAGGCCGAGGAACGGTTCCGGTCGGAAGCCTTCCACCTGTCGGCGCTGATCGCCTTGCGATCCAGCGAGGCGAAGGCAGCCCAGGCCGAGGCCGAGGCTGCGAAACGGCAGCTGGCGTCGATCTACGCCTCGACGAGCTGGAAGGTCGGCCGTCCCCTGCGCTGGGCCGGCCGGCTCCTGCGCGGTCTGCGTCGCGTGCCGTCCCGCCTCGTCAGGGTGGTTCGACATCGGCCATGACGAGTCCCACCTGCGGCGGAGCGTCGTCCGTCATCGCATCTCGGAGGATCCTGCGGCGCACGGCTGCGGTCCGTCGGACCGGGCGGTTCGAGCGCGGCATACCATGACCCGGACGCCGGTCGAACGCCTGACGGCGCTGACGTTCTTCGACGTCGAGGACTACCTGGCGCTGAACCCCGATCTCAGAGGCGGCGGCGTCGATCCGGCCCAACATGCCTTCCGCCATGGCCTCGCCGAGGGCCGCACGGCTTTCCGGCGGGAGGCCATCGCGCGCGCTTGGGGACAGGCGAGCGCCGGTCCCGCGACGCCGACACCGACGGAAACCTCCTCGGTCGACGCCGCCGCGGCCGCATGTCCGCCCGTATCGATCCTCGTCAGCACGGGGAGCGACCCTTCCGACATCGCGCTGGCGGCCGACCTGGCGGAGTCCCTCACGCGCTCCGGCGTCGCGGCGGTCCTGAAGGACGAGACTTCCAGCCCCGACGGCGACCATGGGCTCCCGGTCGTGGTCGCGCCTCACAGCTTCTTCGACGTCGGGCTCGGCGCGCTCTGGGCCCGGAGCGACGCGGTCGAACGCAGCCTGGTGTTCAACACCGCACCGTTGCACCATCGCGCCTTCGAACGCTCGCTGCCGTGGCTCCTGCGCTCTCGCGGCGTGTTGGATGCGTCGCCCCAGGCCGCCAGGATCTTCCAGGCCTCGGGGTGGCCCGCGCTTCTGATGCGGTTCGCCACCCCGCTCCGCAGCCGTTGGCTCGCACCCACCGATCTCGGGCATCCGCTGGTGCAAGCCCTGCCGGGCGTCGCTCGCAGGCTGGACTTCGACCCTTGGGATTGGGAGACCCGCCCGGTCGACATCGCGTTCTTCGACCCGCTCAGCGCCCGACGGAGCGCCGTCCTTCGGCGCCACGCCGCGGCGCTGGCCGAACGACCCTGTTTCGTCTACGGCGCGCAGGGGGGACGGGACAGCCTCGACGAAAGCGTCGAGCGCCGCAGCCACCATCGCCTGGCAGGCCACGTCAGCGGCCATGCGAAGATCACGCTGCAGCTCGCCGAGGACGAGTTTCCCCAGTTCGACTGGCACCGGTGCGTGACGCAGATCATGGCGTCCGGTTCGTTGGTCGTCAGCGACACGCCCGGCTCCCACCCGGACGACGACATCGGTCGGCACGTGTTCCGGGACGACGCGAGACATCTCGCGGCCTTGACCCGGTGGCTGCTCGACGATGCCGACGGCCGCCGCGCCGCGTCGAGCGCACGCGAGAGCGCCGCGCGAGCCATCGACAGGACGGACCCGGTCTTCTCCGCGACGCTGCGATCCTTCCTGTCCGCAGCCGCACGCCCGAACACCGCTTGAGCCGCCCCATGCCAGCGAGACCCGCGCTTCACGAGCTGATCGTCTCCTACGACAACAGCCCTCGTCCGCATCCCGACGCCGTGACGGTGGCGATCAGCCTGTACCACTACGCGCGTTTCATCGCGGAATGCCTCGAGTCGGTTTCGCGGCAGACGCATCCCCATCTCGAGGTGATCGTCGTCGACGATCACTCGACGGCCGACGATTCCGTCGACGTCGCCCGACGCTGGATGGATCGTCACGCGGAGCGTTTCGACCGCCTCGCTTTGTTCCGGCACAGCCACAACGCCGGGCTCGCGGCAGCACGCAACACCGCATTCTCGCAGGCCCGGACCGACCACGTCTTCGTCCTGGACGCCGACAACCTGATCTATCCCCGGGCGCTGGATGTCCTGCATCGCGCGGCGCGCGACGAGGACCGGGACGCGGCCTATTCGCAACTGGAGTTGTTCGGGGACCAGCAGGGCGTCGGCCAGGCCGACGTGTGGAGCCGGCGCCGCTTTCAGCGCGGCAACTACGTGGACGCCATGGCGCTCATCAGGGTGCGCTCCTGGAGCCAGGTCGGCGGCTACACGCATCTCGAGGGCGGTTGGGAAGACTTCGACCTTTGGTGCAAGTTCGTGGAGGCCAGGATGACGGGGCTCTACGTCCCGGAAATCCTGTGTCGCTACCGGGTGCACGGCACCTCGATGCTGCGCAGCGACACGCAGGCCGCGACCGAAGCCCTGAAGGTCCAGTTGACCTACCGCCATCCCTGGCTGACCTTCAGCTAAGGCGCTTTCGCCTTCGGTGAATTCGCTCCAACTTCGAACCGCAGGCAGTGTCATCGGCTTGACGTGGCCAAGGCGGCTCGGAGCAAGCCGATACTGCTCCAGGCATGGCCGTCAGCCTCCGCTTGCGTCAGGCCGCAGCCGACCTACGCCGGCTCTCGATCGCGAGCCCGTGTCAAAGGCCCTCTCGGGCAGAGCGCGGGTCCGTCGCGTCGGTTCCGCGAGCGGCGGTAAAGAGGTCGGGGCGTTCGCGCACCCAGGCCGACGCCGTCGTGCGGGGCGCGACCCGGTCGGTGTCGTCGCGCAATTGCGGGCTGGACATCGGGTCGTCGGCCAGCACGTCCGCCCACTTCCGCAGGTAGCGCGCAACCTGGTCGCCCGGGGCGAATTCGCTGCGGCGCGACGCCTTCTCGTAATGCGTCATCTCGGCGAACGGGGTGTAGACGATGCGGTACCCCAGCATCCGCATCTTGAAACACAGGTCGACATCGTTGAAATCGAGGCTGAACCCCTCGTCGAAGCCGTCGACGGCCTCCATCGGTGCCCGCCGCGTCGCGAAGACGGCCCCGGTCACGGCCGAGCAGTCCCGATGCGTCTGCGCCCACCCGTCGTAGGTGGGGGCCTCCGCCGGCAGCATGTACCAGGGATGGGCGCAGACGCCGAAGATCCCGCCGAACATGCCGGCGTGCTGCAGGCGGCCGTCCGGAAACAGCAACCGCGCCCCGACGCCGCCCACGTCGGGATCCATGGCGAAGGTCAGCAGCGCCTCGATCCAGTCCGGTGTTCCGACGCCGATGTCGTCGTTCATCAGCACCATGAGGTCGGTCTCGGCGGCGCGCCAAAGCCGGTTCATCTTGGCCGCGTAGTTGAACCGCTCGCCCGGCGCCAGCCTCGTGACGATCCGCTTCAGCGCGAAGCGATCGTCACGCCCCGCATAGACGGTGTCGTCGGCTTCGTCGTCGCCGACGAGGACCGTCACGCGATCCAACGGATAGGTGCTGCGGCCGAGGCTATCCAGGAAGTTGACGATGAAGGGCCGCCCCTGGCGCCCATCGTCGTCGACGGGCGCGCTCTGCCGCGTGGGGATCACCAGCGTCACGGCGGGATGCTCGGCGAAGACGCGCCGGAGGCCTGTCGTCCCCGCGACGCGGCCCGCCTGCAGGGTCAGCGGCTGACCGGTTTCGATCAACCACCGGGACGCGGTCTCGGCGCGGGGCCCGCTCGGCGCCTTCGGGCGCGGCGTGGGCGACGCCAACAGGGTGTGGGGGATGCGGTCGATGCCGATCCCCGCCGCCAAGGCATCCAGGCAGAAGCGGTACCAGGCCGCCCCCTGGATATCGGGCTCCGACCTCATCGCGACCTTGGCGAACACTTCCGCCCGGATCAGCAGGGGAAACGCCATGTAGTCGTCGGCCAGCATGAGGGCCATGTTGAACGACGGCTTGCAATGCACGCTCTCGATGCCGCCGTCCGACGCCACCACGGCATCGTCGGCATAGAAAATGCCGACGTCCGGACGCTCCGCCAGGAAGCGCCGCGCGAGCGCGACGGCATCGGGACGCACGGCGCTCGTCTCCGGAGCGACGAAGAAGACGTGGACGCGCGACCCTGGAAAGCGTGCCAGGCGGGCCGGCTCGATCGGGAGGTGATCACGTCCCAGCGGAAGCGGCACGATGTCGTTCGGCCAAGCTTCGGACCAGGACGGGTGGAGGGTGTAGTGCGACATGCGGACAATGTTGCTCATCGAGGCTTCAGGTCGAGGTCGGGCGCCGCGGACGCCCTTCGCGCCATCCTGGCAGCGGCATCACCGGCTCGGTCCACCGGCGGACAGGCGCTCGAAGCTGGCCGCCATCGCGGCGGCGACGGCCGCGACCGACAGGTCCGCGCGGATGCGCGAGCGCGCCGCGGTGCCGATCTCGGCCGCGGCTCCGCTCACGACGCTCTCGACGGCTTCCCGAAGGGCTGCGGCGAGCGCTTCCTCGTCGATCTCGCCCCAGACGGCGCCGCGCAGGTAGGGACCGTGGCTCTGCTCGAGGGCGACCTCCCTCGCCTTGACGGGAAAGCCGCAGCTCGGGTCGAGGAAGTCTCGGCTCCCGCCATAGTCGGTGGCGACCACGACTTTCCCCATCTCCATGGCTTCGGCGATGGTGAGGCCGAAGCCTTCGGAGGCGTGCGAGGAGGCGTAGATGGGGCAGAGGGCGAAGAGCGCCGCCAGATCCGTACGGCTCAAGGGCTGGTCGATGACGACGACGTCTCCGGCGGTCCCGACGAGGTCGAGCAACGCACGTCCCTCGGTCGGAAGGTCGAAGACGTGCTTGGTCTTGAGCACCAATTGCCAGCCCGCCCGCGCAAGGCCGGCAGCACGGAAGGCCCTGATCAGCACCTGCGGATTCTTGCGCGCCAGGAAGCTCGATCCGTCGAAGGCATAGAGGATGTGCCGTTTCTGCGGGGCGAGACCGAAGCTCCGGCAGGTCTCGACCGCGGCAGAAGTCTCTGCGGGCGGGGCAGGCTCGTTTTCGACGACGTAGGGCACGACGTGGACGGGGATCCCCGTGACGGAGCGCAGGATGTCGGCGCAGAAGGCCGTCGGCACCCAGATGGCGTCGAGTTCGTCGATGGTCGGCAGCCAGTCGTCCGGGACGAAGGAGGTTTCCCAGACGAAGAGCCCGACCTTCAGGCGGGCGGCGTCGATCTCGCGTCGCTGCTGCGGGGTGAGGAGGGCATCCCAGCTGTCGCCGTTGAAATGGACGAGCGCCAGATCCGCCGGGCCGGAGAAACTGCGGGCCTGCCAGCTCGGCGCTGTCTTGGCGTGGATGTGGAACGGGCGTTCGATCGGATGCAGGTTCAACGGCCAACCCGTGCGGTGCAGGGCCTTCACGTAGCCGCGGCTGGCCATCCCGAGGCCGTTCGCCACGTTGGGCGGGCCGAAGAAAGCGACGCGCGGCACGCGGTTGGGCTGGGATGGCCCGTCGAGGTCGGCCCAGACCAGCGGACCTGGGTAGCGGTGCGTGGCCTCCAGCAGGCCGACATCGAAGCCGCGCGACGCCAGTTCGGCCCGCACGTCGGCTTCGCCGAGCGACCTGTGCTCGCCCAACACCAGCGACGCCTTCACGAAGGGGAGGCCTTCGTCGAGCAACGCCCGCCACTCGAAGATCATGCGGTTGTTTCCGGCTCGCGCCACATCGGCTTCCGCGCCCGCGAACAGCACCTCCTGTCGGAGGCCTTCGGCCTTCATCCGGCTCGAGAACGTGAGTTCATAGGTCGTGATCACCTCGTTCTTGGTCTCGAGGTCGACGATGGCGGCGAGGTAGCGGTTGAACCCGTAGGACGACAGGCATCTGCGCTTCAGTGCCAGGAAGAAGCTTTGGACGTGTTTCGCGTAGAAGGTGTTTTCCGTCAGCCCGACGACGTCCGCCTGCGATTCCGAGATGCGGTCGAAGATCGCCGTCAGCTGTTCCGGGTCCAGCGGGCCCAGCAGGCTGTCGTTGGTGAGGACGAGCAGGTCGCTGTCGAGGAGCGTGTCGTCGGACCGGAGGACGTGGGCCCAGGCGCCGAAATCGAAACCGATGTTCTCCCGCACGTAGACGGCCTGGCACGCATCGACGATGGACTGCGGTATGGCGGTGCGACGACGGTCCGCGGCGACGATGAGCACGACGTCGACGTCGGCGCGCCGATAGCCGTCGACCATCTGCTGGAGATGCCCCTTCAACGTCCCTCGCGCGGAATGGGTGACGAGCAGGGCGGTGCGCCGACCGCGCTGCGCGCGAGCCTTGACGATGACGAGCTTGGCGTCCGACACGTGGGCGACCGCGCTGCGGGCGGGCTTCACCCGCCGGGCGGCGCGGCCCTCGTTCATGCCGGTCCAAAGGTAGTGCTTGAGCGGGTTGAGGCCGGCCCGCGCCACGTCTTCGTGTTGGGTGAGGTACCATCCGGCGTCGAAGCGGGGCGAAGGGTTCGCCGACCAGCCACCGTCCTTCAGGAAGTGAGCCAGGGGGTTCGACCCCTCGAGGCCGCAGGCCGGATATTCCGCCTTGTACCAAGCGGTGTCGAAGAAATAGTTCGGATTGAGATCGAGAGCCGCCCCCCGCTCGAAGAAGTGAGCCAGGGGGTTCATCCCCTCCCGTTCCGATTCTGGAACCTGCGTGAAATAATACTCGATATCGAGCAGCAGGTTCGGTATCCGCCCTTCCTTGTAGCCGATCTGCATGTAGTGGCCGAAGGGGTCGAAGCCAGCGGCGGCCACGTCCGCATAGGTCTCCAGGTAGAACTCGGCGTCGAAGAGGCCAGACATCAGGATCTGATAGGAGACGTTGCCCATGTCGGGCATGTTCCCATCGTTGCACAATGCGCCCGCATCGCGCCCCTGCCGGAAGTAATGGACCAGGGGATGCTCGTCGGGCCGGACCGACTGCATCGCGTTGTGACGATACCACCGTGAATGAAACAGCAGCGATGCGTCGTTGTCCGGGTGGAACAGGTAGTGTTCCAGCGGATTGGTGGCGTAGGGCGCTTGACGCATGTATCGCGCGACATACCAATCCGTATCGAACAGTGGATTCGGATCGCGGCCTTCCGCGGCGCCACGCTCGAGATAGTGGATGAGCGGGTTCGACGTCGTCCCACGAACGTCGGGGTTCTGCTCCAGGTAGAAGTCGCTGTGGAACAGGGGATGCGGATACCGGCCCTCGAAGCCGCCGCAATCGAGGAAATGTTCGACCGCATCCACGCCCGATCCGGCCAGGTCCGGGTATTGTTCCAGGTACCATCGCGCGTCGAACAGCGGCGAGGCGGCGAGATAGGCCAAGCGCGCGGCGCGCGACGGGGTGCCGGAGATGAGGTCGCGGAGAGGAGATGAAAGGTCCGACGTGCTCATCAGGCGTCCTGCACTCCGCTCATCGCGTGGGGGGTTCCGCCCTCGGCCGGCCTTCGCGCGAGCGCGCCGGAAGGCTTGACGGCGACGTCGATCCGGTGTCCTGCCGGGGTCGCTCCGGGTGAGTGGCCCGCGGGCCTGCAGGCTCTAACACGCTGGTTTCGGACCCGGCAACAGTGGCCGCCCCGGGGGTCGCTCCGGGCCGCTCGGCCCATCACGGCCCCGGAGCGCTTCCGCCACCTGGCTGATCCGCGCCGGATCGAAAGCCGCCGCATGGGGTCGGCGACGTCAACCGAGCGAGGCGTCCACCAGCGGTCCCGTGTGCTCGAAGCCGGGGTCGAAACAGGAGGTGTCGAAGCCGCGGTCGTTCAAGAAGGCCCGCACGTCGGCTTCGGCCGCCGTCCTCTGTTCACCGATCAGCAGGGAGGCCTTGACGAACGGCAGGCCGCTGTCGGCGAGCTTCCTCCAAGCCAGGACCGTGCGATTGCCCTCGAAGGCATGCCGGGACTGCATCGGGAACAGCGCCTTGGCGGAGAAGCCCGCCGCCACGAGGCGTGCCGTCAAGGTCAGTTCGTAGGCGGTGATGACCGCCTCCTTGCTGACTCTGTTGACGACGTCCTTCCAGAACTCGCGGAAGGCGTCGGACGCCAGGCAGGGCCGCTTGATCGCCAGGAAGAAGCTCTGGAGATGCCACGCGTGGTGCCGGTTGTCGGTCAACCCGACGACGTCGGCCGCGTCGGATTCGATCGCCTGCATCAGACTCCCGAACGCGGCATCGTCGATCGGCCCGACGATGCTGTCATTGGTCAGGTACAGGGTCGGCGCGTCGAGGATGTCGGGTCGTCGTTCGATGACATGGGCCCATGCCGCGAAATCGAAGCCCGTGTTCTCGCGCAGGTAGACGGCGCTGCACCGGTCCAGCAGGCTCGCCGGCATCGCCGTCGTGCGCTGCGGCGCAGCCACGATGAGCACGACGTCGACACCCTGGCGCCGCCAGGCCTCGACGTAGCCGGGGACATGGCCCTTGATACGCCCCTGGGCCGCGAAGGTCACGAGCAGGGCCGTCGGCCGCCCGCCCAGCGACCCCTCCTTGATGCAGGTCATCTGCGCCGACGTCGCTCGGCTCCGCTCGACCGCGTCGTCCTGCACCGTGTAGGTCGGCCGCCCCAGATCCATGCCCGTCAGCAGGAAGTCGGACAGGGGATCAATGCCGGGTGCCAGCGGGCCATATGAGCGGCGGTACCGCACGGCGTCGAAGAACATCGACGGGTTGGTCCTGAAGCCCCCGACGCGGGTAAAGTGCGCCAGGGGCGTTTCGCCCGATCGCATGATGGAGCCGTACCGGCGTTTGTACCAGGCGTTGTCGAACCAGCCGTTCGGGTCGAGGTCCAACTGCGAACCGACCCTTGCGTAATGCCAAAGGACATTGTCCTCGCCGCCGTGCTTGAGCGGGATCTGGTCGAGGTAGAACCCGACGTCGATGAGCGGATGAGGCTGCCGGCCCTCCCGGCTGCCGTGCTCGACGTAGTGGCGGAGGGGATCGACGCCGGCCGCGGCGATGTCCGGGTTGAGGCGACGGTAGAGGTCCGGATCGAACAGGCCATCCGCCTTCATCTCGCAGGCGATCTGTTCGGTGCGGTCGACCTGGCCGGGACAGGTCGCCAGACCCAGCCGCCACCCGAAGGCGCAGAAATGCGCGAACGGGCCCCAGGCGTTGGTGCGATGCGAGGGATAGGTCGCGGCATACCAGGCGGGATCGAAATCAGCATTCGGTGTCGCGCCGTTCCGCTCCCCGTGGCTCAGGTAGTGGGTGAGCGGATCGGAGCCGGACGCGCGGAGGGCGGGGAAAAGGGCGAGGTAGTGCCGGGTGTCGAAGAACCTGTTCGGCCGGTATCCCAGCCAGGCACCCTCGGCCTTGAAATGCGCCTCGGGCGTGCCGGTCCATCCCGATCCGGCCAGGTAGCTGTCGCGATACCAGGCCGGGTCGAAGACGCCGGTCGCCATGAGCGAAGCGGGACGGATGTTGGCGACCTCCGGTTCGCCATGCGGTTGGATCACGCGATGCTCCCCGACTCCGTTCGACTGCGGACCACGCCGGCGGCGGGCGGGGTCGGCCTGGCGGCATGATAGGCGCCGTGGCCACGATCTGTCCAAACCACCGCTGCGACGGTGGTTCGGAGCCGTGGGACGACACCTGCCGGCGCGCCATGACCGGAACCGGGCGAGGGCGGCGCCGCGAGGCGGCCCGGGCGCCGAAACCCTTGAACGCGACCGACCCCGCGGCGGCCCGCTCGGTCCCCGCCTGGACACCGCCCCCCACCCCCTCTATCTCTCGCCCTCCGGTCCCGTGGGACCCCAAGACAGCGACGGAAGTGACCCATCATGCGAGCCGAACCCCTGGCTCTCGTCGAGCAGATCAAGCAGTCCGTGGGACTGCTGAGGAGGCATCTTTGACGTCGATACAGCGACGCGGCGCCTAGCCGAACTCAACGCCAAATCCGAAGACCCGGCGCTCTGGAACGACGCCGCCGCGGCCCAGAAGGTGATGCGCGAGCGCACCGAGCTCGAGGATCGGCTCGGCGGCGTCGCGCGGCTCGAGCGGGAACTCGAGGACGCCGTGACGCTCGTCGAACTCGCCGAGGACGAGGACGACGCGGAAGTCGAACGCGAGGCCGTGAACCAGCTGAAGGCGCTGCGGACCGAGGCCGAGCGGCGGCAGGTCGAGAGCCTGCTGTCGGGCGAGGCCGACGGCAACGACGCCTATATCGAGGTCCATTCCGGGGCCGGCGGCACCGAATCGCAGGATTGGGCCCGCATGCTGTTCCGCATGTACACGCGCTGGGCCGAGCGCCGCGGCTTCAAGGTCGAGATCATCGAGGAAAGCGCCGGCGAGGAGGCGGGGATCAAATCCGCCACCATCCTGGTCAAGGGCCACAATGCCTACGGCTGGGCCAAGACCGAATCCGGCGTGCACCGGCTCGTGCGCATCTCGCCCTTCGACAGCGCGGCGCGGCGCCACACGAGCTTCGCCTCGGCCTGGGTCTATCCCGTGATCGACGACAAGATCGAGATCGACGTCAAAGAGTCCGATTGCCGCATCGACACCTATCGGTCGTCGGGCGCCGGCGGCCAGCACGTCAATACGACGGACTCGGCCGTGCGCATCACCCACGTGCCCTCCGGAGTGGTGGTGGCCTGCCAGGGCGAGCGCTCGCAGCACAAGAACCGGGCCACGGCCTGGAACATGCTGCGGGCGCGGCTCTACGAACTCGAGCTCGAGAAGCAGGAGGCCAAGGCCAATGCCGACGCGGCCTCCAAGACCGATGTCGGCTGGGGTCACCAGATCCGGTCCTACGTGCTCCAGCCCTATCAGCTGGTGAAGGACCTGCGCACCGGCCGGACCTCCGGCACGCCCGACGACGTGCTCGACGGCGACCTCGACGACTTCATGGAGGCCTCGCTGGCCCAGCGCCTGTCGGGCCGCACCGTCGTGGTCGAGGATGTCGAGTGACGGGTGAGGCCGCGCGAGTGGCATTCCCACCATGAAAAAAGCGGCGGCCCCCGGGGCCGCCGCTTTGTTTTGAACCGGCATCCCGCCTCGAGCCGTGTCGGCCTGCTCGGAACCGCGTTTCGCGGAACCGCCTTGGCGATCCCGAGCCGATGGGACTGCTCTCGAATCGAGGTCGGAGCGGATCCGCCGAAGGCGGAAGCGCTCTAGCGCGATGCCGCCAGGTCGTGGCCGGCCGGGTCGGTCGAGAGCGGCGGGTGCGACAGCCAGGGCCCGGTCCTGCGCCCCTTCGCTTCGCCGCGCGCGAACAGCGTCGTCATGTATTCGGTGCTGAACTGCTCCGCCGCATCCGTCGAGGGTGCCTCGGGCGCGTCGGCATCGATGAAGGCGATGTGGTAGCCCATGCCGTGCGACGTCGCATAGGCGTAGGAGCTGAGGACGTTGCTGCGTCCTTCGCGCTTCAGGATCGTCGACAGCCCCCGCGCCGCGAGCGAGACGGTGTTGTTCTCGACGACCTGGAAGGACGGGTCGATCTTGTTGTTGACCAGGATGTAGAGGTCCTTGACGGGGCTCGGCCCGGCGGACTTGCCGCCGAAGATCAGCTCGTCCGGCGCCACGTAGACCTGGCGAACCGTGGCGCCGTCGACATGCATCTCCTGGAACTTGCGGCCGCCGCTCTCGACCTCGATCAGCCGCGGCGGGAACAGGGCCGGGATCGAAGCCGAGGCCGCCAGCACCTGGCGGAACAGCGAGAGCGCGTTCGGCGCGTGCGAGTCCGCGATCGCGCCCATGTTCCAGATCACGGACCGCTGCTGGTCGATGTTGGTGGTCACCACGATCAGGCGGCGGCCCTTGCGGTGTTCGGCCGCCACGGCGTCGAGAATGCCCTGGTCGATGTAGCGGGCGATGAACTTGCCGAGCTTGTCGCTGTCCACGAAGGCGTTGCCGACGACGGCATTGAGGACGCTCACGTCCTTGACCAGGGCCGAGGCGTAGCCGTTGGTGTAGAGGTCCTGCAGCGTGCCGTCGTAACCCTGGCCCAGGAACACGAAGGGCGCCATGAGGGCGCCGGTGCTGATGCCCGAGACGATCGTGAACTGCGGGCGCTGGTGCGACTCGCTCAGGCCTTTCAGGAAGCCCGCCCCGAAGGCGCCGTCCGAACCGCCGCTCGACAGCGCCAGATAGGTCACGGGCTCGTGCCGCGCCTGGGCCTGGGCGACGACGCCCTGGCGGAACCGCTCGTACACGAAAGCCGGGGAATCCGCGTAGAAGCGCACGTCGGCCGGCATGCCGGGCACGTCGGCCGCCTGGCCTTCCGCGAGCGTGTAGGGGATACGCGGCGTCGTCGACGCACAGCCGCCGACCGACAGGCCGAGGGCGGCGGCACCGCAGATCAACGCGCTCTTGGTTCTGGACATGGATTCGACAACCCCGGTGACCCGTTGCGGCCGCCCCTGACAGACGGGCTCCGACCGCACCGGATTATGCTCATCGAGAGAAGTATCGCAAAACCTGCATGTTCCTCGCTTCCCTGTCGTCTCCCTGTCGCTTCGGTGCGATTCAGCATCGGTGTGGCACGGATGTGCCGCCGCAAGGCGTCCCGGCGCCCGAAAAGCGCCGCCAGGGGTCACGGCGCGGCGAGCCCGGCGAGGCGGTCGGCGCTGGCCAGGAAGCGCGTCGGGTCGACAGGCTCCCCGTCGATCCTCACCTCGTAATGCAGGTGCGGTCCCGTAGCCCGGCCCGTGGCGCCGACGATGCCAAGCAGGCTGCCCCGCGCCACCGCCTGGCCTTCGGTCACGGCGATGCCGCCCATGTGGGCGTAGCGCGTCGCGAGACCGTGGCCGTGGTCCACCTCCACCATGTTGCCATAGCCGCCGGCGGTGCCGGCGAAGACCACGCGCCCGGCACCCGTCGCCCGGATGTCCGTGCCGTAGCCTTCCCGGAGGTCCACGCCCGTGTGCAGGGCCGGTCGGCCGAGGAACGGGTCGGTCCTGGCGCCGAACGGGGAGGTGACTTCCATGCGGCCCAGCAGCGGCGCCGCCAGCGGCGCGCGGCCCACGGCGGCGTCGAGGGCCACCGCGGTGGCGAGGGCGCCGCGTAGGTCCGCGACAACGCGCAGGAAGGCGCCGTCCGGCTCCGCCGGCAGCGGCACGAAGGGCCCGCCGACGGCTGCCGGCGCCGCCTTCGGCAGGAACCTCTCGGGCGACAGGCCCGCCTCCTCGATCAGCGACCGGCTGCGCGCGGAGCGGCGCTGCGCGGCGGCGCCCACGCGGGCCAGCGTGTCGGCCTGGGCGCGTTCCACGCGGTCGAGCGACAGTTCGGCGGCACCGAGCCGGTCCGCGAGCGGCACATGCGCGTCGTCGAGCAGGGACGCGTGGTCCTCGAATCGGAGCTGGCTGCGGGCCGGGTCGGCGGGCCCCGCCACGGGCAGGTCGCGCATCGGGTGAGGCTTGTCGGACGCGGCATAGCCCAAGGCCGAGGCCGGCAAGGCCGAGACGGGCGAGGTCGCGATGCGGCCGGTGATCTCCACCGGCAGGGCAGGGCGGGCGACCGGCCCGGCCTGTTCGCCCGCGAGCCCGGCGACCACGGCGCCGTGTCCTTCCAGACGGGCCTCGCGGGTGAAAAGGTCGTGCACGCGCGCGTCGAGCCGCGCCTGGTCGGCGCGGGCCCGTTCGCCCTGGCGGGCCAGGTCCTGGCGGAGCGCCTCGATCCTGTCCTCATAGGCATATTGCATGGCGCTTTCGCGCCGCATCAGCCCGGCCACGAGGTCGTCGTGGAAGGCGAGGTAGAGGCCGCATCCGATGCCGACGAGGAGCAGCAGCGGCAGGACCAGCGCGATCACCTGCGCCAGCGGGGCCCGCACCGCCACCGTCCGCATGGCCGTGCCGCGCGACACGGTGAGGAAATAATGGCTGCGCGGCAGGGCTTCGGACGAAGAGAGCTGATGGCCTGGCATGTCGATCCACTCCCATGCCACGCCTGCGAGAGGCCGCCGCGACGGAGGGAGTTAATCGAAACGCGGTTAATGGACCGTCACCGCCGCCGGTCCGGCACGGCGCCGATCAGGCGCGGCGTCGGTCAGCGGGGAAGGGACTGCACTGCGGCGAGGACCGCCTCGGCATGGCCCTTCACCGACACCTTGGGCCAGATCTCGGCGACGCGGCCGTCGGGCCCGATCAGAACGGTGGTGCGCTCGACACCCATGTACTTGCGGCCGTACATGCTCTTCTCCTGCCACACCCCATAGGCTTCGCAGACCGCCTTGGTCTCGTCGGCGCCGAGGGTCAGCTCGAGCTTGTGCTTGGCCTTGAAGGCATCGTGGCTCCGGTCCGAGTCGGGCGAGATGCCCAGGATCTCCGCTCCAGCGTCGCGAAAGGCCGGGATGAGAGCGTTGAAGTCCGTCGCCTGCCGGGTGCAGCCGCTGGTATCGTCCTTGGGGTAGAAATAAAGCACCAGGGCCTTGCCGGCATAGTCCGCCAGAGTGAGGTCGCTCCCGCCGTCCCGCGGCAACCGAAATGCTGGCGCGGGTGCGCCGGTCTGCAGAGGATCGGCCATGACGTCTTCCTTTCGTCCCATTGGGAGCCGATGGCTTGTGGCGGCTGCCGGCCGGATCGGCCTGTGGCGGCAACGGTGGTTGGAAGCAGCCTGCCCGTCAATCCAGGGAGCCTGACGGCTTGGCCGCAATGCACGATTCTTCGCGTCACGGATCTCCCCCGGGCGACCTTCCGCCCGACGAGCCCGTCGATGCCCTGTGCATGCGGCACCTGCTGCGCCGACCGCCTCGACGCCGCACGGGCCTGCGCCGCGCCGCGGTCGCCCTCACGGGCTTCGTCGTCAGCGTGGGTTTCCTCGTGGCTCTGCTGGCGGCAGGCCTGTTCATCAAGCTGCGGCAGGGGCCCATCGGCTTCGACCTGAAGCCGCAGATCGTCGCGGCACTCGACGCCCGCGTGGGCCACGGCTACCGGTTCGACCTCGCCGACACCGCCATCGAGGCCACCGATCACGGGCCCGCGCTGACCATCCACGCCCTGTCCGTGTCGGACGCGTCGGCGCGACCGATCGTCTCGGCCCCGAGTGCCGCCATCGCGGTGGATCCCATGGCGCTGATGGTCGGCCGCATCGCCCCGACGCGGCTCGACATCCACGACGTCGACCTCCGGCTCGTGATCCGCACCGACGGCCAGGTGGCCATCTCGGCCGGTGCCGGCGAAGCCGCGGTGCCGCTGGCCCGCGCCCTCTCGGCCACGACCGAGGCGGCCGCGCCGGCGCCCACCTCGCCGACGCCCAACGCGCTTCAAGCCGCCGTCCCGGCCCCCGAGGCCGTGGGGTCGGTCTCACCCGCCGCCGGAGACCCGGCCCGGCCCGGCAACGGCGCCCTGCGCGCCCTGTCGGCCGCCATGCGGTCGCTGGTGGACGTCGCGACGGCGCCCGACAGCGCGCTCGACACGCTCGAACGCGTGAGCGTGACGGGGCGGCTGGTGCTCGACGACCGCATCCACGGCACCACGACGGTGTTCAAGAACACGGCGCTGAGCTTTCTGCGCGGCCCGGAGGGCGAGCCCGTGCTGACGGTCGCGGCCGACGGGCCCGCCGGCCGTTGGACCCTCGAAGCCCGGGCCGCCGTGCAGCCCGACGGCGGCAAGCTCCTGACGGTCCAGGCCGGCAACCTGTCGCTCGACGAGATCACGCTGGCGGGCGGCCTGAAGAGCCTCGGCTTCGACTTCGACATGCCGGTGTCGGCGCGGGTCGCCCTGCGTCTCGGCCCCGACGGCCAGATCGACACCGCCAAGGGCACCTTCTCGCTCGGCGCCGGCTACTTCAGGCTCGACGACCCGGATCACGAGCCGATGCTGATCGACGCCCTCGCGGGCGGGTTCCACCTCGACCGCACGACGAACGGCGTCGAGATCGACCGCACCGAGATGCGGGGCCCCACCACGGATTTCGCCTTCACCGGCCACGTCGACCTGCCCCATGCGCTGGGAGATCCCTGGGCCGGCCGCGTCGACATGTCGGGCAGCTTCCCGCCCGAGCGGCCCGGAGAGCGGCCGATCCGCATCGCCCACGGCGGCTTCGCCTTCCACGTCCTTCCCGCCGAGCACCGGTTCGTGCTGGACCGCGCCGAGGTCACCGGGCCGGAGGTGGACTTCACGGCGACGGCCGACGTCCAGAACGGGCCGGGCGGCGTCAAGGTCCGGACCACGGCGGGCGTGCGGCACATGCCGGCGCCGACGGTGGTGCGTCTGTGGCCGAGCTTCATGTCGGCGCCGGTCCGGGCCTGGCTCCTCGCCAACCTCAAGGGCGGCACGGTCGAAAGCGGCAGCGTGACGGGGAACTTCGACGCCAACGACCTCGCCCTGATGCGGGCCGAGCGCTCCGTGGCGGACGACCACGTCCGGGTCGATTTCACCGTGTCGAACCTCGCGCTCGCCTTCATGAACGGCGTGCCGCCGCTGATCGACGTCGCCGCGACCGGCGTGGTGACGGGTCACACCTTCGACATGCAGGTGCAGCACGGCGCCATGGACGTGAGCCCCGGCCGGCGCCTCATCCTGGCGGACGGCACCTTCAAGGTGCCCGACAACGACCCGAAGCCGACACCCGCCACCGTCGAGGCCCATATCCAGGGCGGGGTGGACACGCTGGCGGACCTGCTGTCGCGCGACGCCCTGAAGCCCTACGCCGACATGCCGTTCGACCCGACGGCGGTGCACGGCCAGGTCGACGGCCACCTCGGCGTCGGCTTTCTCATCGGCAAGGACGTCCCGCCCGGCAGCGCCGTTGTGTCGGCCGCCGCCACCGCCACGGGCTTCGCCCTCGACAAGCTGATCGGCAAGGAAGGGCTCTCGGACGCGACCGTCAGGCTCGACGCCGACCCGAAGGCGGGCCTCCGCGTCAAGGGAGAGGGGCGCATCTACGGCGCCGCCACCACGATCGAACTGCACAGGCCGCCGTCCGGCGCCGGCGAGGCCGTCATCGCCCTGACGCTGGACGAGGCCGCCCGCGCCAGGGCCGGCTTGGCCAACCCCGGGCTGAAGGGCCCGGTCTCGGCCCGGATCACCAGCACGCTCGCGTCCGGCGACAAGGCACGGGCCTCCGTGGACCTCGACCTCGGCCGCGCCGCCATCGAGGGCCTGGTGCCGGGCTTTGCCAAGCCCGCGGGACGGCCGGCCCGGGCGACGCTGAACGTCGTGCAACGGGACGGCGGCGTGACGCTGGACAACATCGCCTTCGAGGGCGGCGGGGCGACGCTGCGCGGGTCGGTCGAGCTCGACCGCGAGGGGGACTTCGCGTCCGCGAAGCTCGCCCAGGTCAAGCTGTCGCCGGGCGACGACATGCGCGTCGACGTTCAGCAGAGCGGGGACCTGCTGAAGGTCGTGGCCCGCGGCGCCAACCTCGACGCCCGCCCCTTCCTCAAATGGCTGTCGGCGCCCAGCACGGGCGCCGCCGAGCCCGCCGGCAAGGGCGCGCTCGACCTCGAGCTGCACAGCACCATCCTGACGGGTCAGAACAGCCAGGCGGTGACGGGGGCGGAGTTCCACCTGCTGCGCCGCGCCGGACAGGTGCGACGCATGACGCTGTCGGGGCGGCTCGGCCGCCAGCCCCTCACCATCGCGACCACGGCGATGGACGGCGCGCCGCATTTCGTGATCCACGCCGGGGATGCCGGGGCGAGCCTGCTTTTCATGGACCTTTATCGGCGCATGGCAGGAGGACGGCTCGACGCCAACCTGGTGGTGCAGGGGTCGCGCCTCGACGGCTACGCCACCGTGCACGACTTCACGGTGCGGGAGGACCCGGCGATCCGCAAGCTCGCCGTGGAGGGCCTCGCCAGCCAGAAGCGCGAGGAGGGTGCCGGGGGCGGCGCCGATGCCCAGCCCTTCGACCCCTCCGCCATGTCGTTCCGCAAGCTCGAAGCCACCTTCACCAAGACCGGCAACATCGTCGAGGTGCGCGACGGCTCGATGTTCGGGCCGACGCTCGGCGCGACGGTGGGGGGGACGGTGGATTTCAGCCGCGACCAGGTGAACCTGTCGGGCACCTTCGTGCCGCTGTTCGGCGTCAACAACCTGTTCTCGCAACTGCCCGTGCTGGGACCGCTGCTCGGCGGCGGGCGGCACGAGGGTTTGGTGGGCCTCAGCTACCGCATCACCGGCTCGGCCGCCAACCCGGTGCTCAACGTCAACCCGCTGTCGGTCCTGGCGCCGGGCTTCCTGCGCCAGATCTTCGGAGCCTTCGACGGCTCGGCCCAGACCGGATCGGCCCAGACCGGCGCCGGCGCGCTGGACCCGCTCCACCTCGGCCAGGATTGACGTCAGCCAGGACGGACGCCCGTCCCGGCCTCCGCCGCGGGGCTCGCCTCACTCGGGCTTGAGCAGCACGTGCTTCTTGCGGCCGAGCGACAGCTTGATGGCGCCCGCCACCACGTCGCCCGGCCGCAGCGTGGCGGCGTCGCTCGTCACGGTGTCGCCGTTGACCTTGAGGCCGCCGCCCTTGATCTGGCGGCGCGCCTCGCTGGTCGAGGCGACGAGGCCGGCGCGGGCGAAGGCCGACAGCACGCCGAGGCCGGCTTCGAGCTCGAGGTGCGGGATCGCCACGCTCGGCAGGTCCTCGGCCAGGGCGCCCTGCTCGAAGGTCAGCCGCGCCGTCTCGGCCGCCGTCTCGGCCGCCTCCTCGCCGTGCATCAGCGCCGTGGCGGCCGTGGCGAGGCGCTTCTTGGCCTCGTTGATCTCGGCGCCGCCGAGCGCCTCGAGCTGCCGGATCTCGTCCATCGGCAGTAGGGTGAACAGGCGCAGGAACCGACCGACGTCGCCGTCCTCGGTGTTGCGCCAGAACTGCCAGTAGAGGTAGGGGCTCAGCATGTCGGGTTTGAGCCACATGGCGCCCGCCGCCGTCTTGCCCATCTTGGCGCCCGAGGCCGTGGTGATGAGCGGGCAGGTGAGGGCGTAGAGCTGGGGCGCCCCCATGCGCCGGCCGAGGTCGAGCCCCGTGACGATGTTGCCCCACTGGTCCGAGCCGCCCATCTGCAGGCGAACGCCGAAGCGCCGGTTCAGCTCGACGAAGTCGTAGGACTGCAGGCACATGTAGTTGAATTCGAGGAACGACAGTTCCTGGTCGCGGTCGAGCCGCATCTTCACGCTGTCCATCGACAGCATGCGGTTGACCGAGAAGTGGCGGCCGACGTCGCGCAGGAAGTCGATGTAGTTGAGCTTGGTCAGCCATTCGGCATTGTCGACCATCACGGCGTCGGCGGCGGCGTCGCCGAAGCGGACGAGACGCTGGAAATTCGTCTTGATGCCGTCCTTGTTGGCCTCGATCTGCTCCAGCGTGAGGATCTGGCGCGCCTCGTCCTTGCCCGACGGGTCGCCGACGCGGGTGGTGCCGCCGCCCATGAGCACGATCGGCTTGCCGGCCCCGGTCTCCTGGAGCCAATGCAGCATCATGATGGAGACGAGGCTCCCGACGTGCAGCGACGGGCCCGTGCAGTCGTAGCCCACGTAGGTGTTGAGCTGGCCCGCCTTGGCCAGGGCGTCGATGCCGGCCTCGTCCGACATCTGGTGGACGTAGCCGCGCTCGCGCATCACCCGGAGGAAGTCGGACGCGGGCTGAGCCTGCTCGGGGCTGGCGGACATGGGGGCACTCGGATGTTCGGGACGGGACGGCCGGGGCCGTTGCGGCCCGTCTATGGCGTCTTGCGGGCCCGCGCAACTTCCGCGACCCTGGCCCGCTCACGCACCGGCAAGGATGGGGTGGCACCCTGGTCGCGCTTGGGAGGAGGGGTCCGATGCTGGCACTGGGTCTGATGAGCGGGACGTCGATGGACGGCATCGACCTCGCCCTCGTCGAGACGGACGGCGAGGACCGGCTCGCCTTCGGGCCGACCGGGTTCGCGCCCTTCGGCGAGCCCGACCGGGCGCTGCTGCGCCGGGCGCTCGCCGAGGCCGCGACGCTCGACGACCGGGACGCCCGGCCGGGCGCCCTCGCCGAGGCCGAGGCCCGCATCACGGCGCTGCATGCCGCGGCTGTGCGCGACTTCGCCGCCGCCCACGCCGGTGCGGCGCGGGGCCTCGCCGTCATCGGCTTCCACGGGCAGACCGTGCTGCACCGGCCGGAGCGGCGGCTGACCGTGCAGATCGGCGACGGCGCCGCCCTGGCGCGGTCCAGCGGCGTCGCCGTCGTGGCCGACCTCCGCGCCGCCGACGTGGCGGCGGGCGGGCAGGGCGCGCCGCTGGTGCCGGTGTTCCACCGCGCCCTGGCGCGCTCGGCCGGCCTCGCGGCTCCGGCGGCGATCCTGAACCTCGGCGGCGTCGGCAACATCACCTTCCTGCCGGAGCGCGGCGACCCGCTGGCCTTCGACACGGGGCCGGGCAACGCGCTCATCGACGACCTCATGCTGGAGCGAACGGGCGCGGCCTTCGACGGCGAGGGCGCGGCGGCCGGGCAGGGGCGCATCGACGCGGCGATCGTCGCCGACCTGATGCGCCACCCTTATTTCGACGCGCGCCCGCCGAAGTCGCTCGACCGCAACGCCTGGTCCCGCGCGGCCGTCGCGCCGCTGTCGACCGCGGATGCCGCCGCGACGCTGACGGACTTCACCGCCGCCAGCGTGGCGCGCGCGCTGGAGCACCTGCCCGCCACGCCGGCCGTGCTGGTGGTCTGCGGCGGCGGCGCCCGCAACCCCGTGCTGATGGCGGGCCTCGCCCGGCGCCTGCCCTGCCGCGTCACCGGGGCCGCCGCGCTGGGCTGGGACGGCGACGCCATCGAGGCGCAGGCCTTCGCCTATCTGGCGGTGCGCGCCTGCCGCGGCCTGCCCATCACCTTCCCGGGCACGACGGGCGTGGGCGCTCCGCTCACCGGCGGCGTGCTGCACCCCGGGCCGGCACGCCACGGCCATTGACGACCTCGCACGGCAAAAAAGCCGCACCGTCAGGGAACCGGAAAGCTCCGTGGCCGATCCTCCCGGCGGCGGCGGCATCGCGCCGCCGCACGGGAGCCCGCCATGCGTCTCACCCTCGCCCTCGCCTCGGCGCTGTCCGCCGGCCTGCTGGCCGCACCGGCGGCCTGGGCCTGCGATCCCGTCCGGTCCGAATGCCTGCCGCGGATCGTGGTCTTTCCGGCCTACACGGCCGAAGGCCTGAGGGTCGGCACCGTGGAGGCGCCGGTGCGCCACGTCATGCGGCTCGCCCGCAGCCGTTTCACGGGCCAGCCCCTGCCGGTGCTCTACAACAACCCCGGCAGCCGTCCCGGCGCGGTCGACGCCGAACTGGTGCTGGTGCCACTGCCCCGCGTCGCCCCCTTCAAGACCCAGGCGGTCTATCCACGCGGCTACTGAGCCGGGTGGGTCACGCCGCCCATTCGTCGATGTGGGCCAGCAGGTCCTCGGGATCGCGGTAGATGCGGGTGGCGCCGGCCGCGCGCATGTCCTCGGCGGGGAAGCCGCCGCAGAGCACGCCGATGGCCGCGATGCCGGCCTTGCGGGCGGCTTCCGCGTCGTAGGGCGTATCGCCGACCACGATCGCGCGTCCGGGCGGGAGGTCGAGCTTGGCCAGGGCGGCGGCGAAGATGTCGGGATGGGGCTTGGAGCGGTCGGCGTCGTCGGAGGACGTCTCGACGTCGGTCAGCCCGTCGACCCCGGCGGCCTGCTTGTAGACCTCGAGTTCCGCCGCCTTCGACGAGGACGCCAGGGCGATCCGCAGCCCGCGCGCCCGCAGCGCCTCGAACAGCGCGGTGCAGCCCGGGAAGCCCTTCACGCGGTGCAGCGACTCGGCCTTGAAGATGGCGCCGCGCGCGGCCTCGATGTCGGCGCCGAAGCGCTTCAGCTCCGCCGCGTCGAGGAAGACCGGCATCAGCTGGTCTCCGCCCTTGCCGATCTGCGACCGCAGCTTCGCGAAGGGGATGTCCTTGCCGAACCGGGCGAAAGCGCGTTCCCAGGACTCGGCGTGCCGGTCGACGCTGTCGACCAGCGTCCCGTCCACGTCGAAAATCACGGCCTCGATCATTCTGGCATCCCCCACGCATGAGGAGGGCGAACGCCAGGCGCCTAGGTGAGTTCCGCCCGGATCCGCGCCGCCACCCGCTCCAGCGCCTTCGGATCCGCCATCGGCCCCTCGTGCGGCCGCAGCGGAACGCCGTCGCGGCGGGGCATCAGGTGGAAATGCAGGTGAAACACCGTCTGCCCGCCCGCGGCCTCGCTGAACTGCATCAGCGTCAGCCCGTCGGCAGCGAGCGCCTTCACGACGGCGCGGCCGACCGTCTGGACGCGCGGCATCACGGCGGCGAGCACCGCGGGATCGGTGTCCAGCAGCGTGCGGGAGGGCGCCTTGGCGATCACCAGCACGTGCCCCTCGACCTGGGGCATGATGTCCATGAAGGCGAGGACGGCGTCGTCCTCGTAGACCTTGGTGCAGGGGATCTCGCCGCGCAGGATCTTGGCGAAGATGTTGGATTCGTCATAGGCCTGCATGGACGGGTCCCCCGCTGCGTCTCGTTTCGGCCGGCCGGGTCGACCGCCGGCCGGTTCCAGACCTCGCACGCTCAGCGTCCGTGACGGTCTCGGCCTTCCGGTCGGATGCCGGCTGAAAACAACTTGTCCTTGTTTTCAGCGACAGGGCATCCGGTCGCCGGCTCTCAGCGTTCGCTGATCGGGCCGTAGTCGCGCTTGTCGTAGCCCGTGTAGAGCTGGCGGGGGCGCCCGATACGCTGGCTCGGGTCTTCGATCATCTCCTTCCACTGCGAGATCCAGCCGACCGTGCGGGCCACGGCGAACAGCACGGTGAACATGGACACCGGGAAGCCCAGCGCCTTCAACGTGATGCCGGAATAGAAATCGACGTTCGGGTAGAGCTTCTTCTCGATGAAATACTCGTCCGACAGGGCGATCCGCTCCAGCTCGACGGCGACGTCGAGCAGCGGGTCGTCCTTGATGCCCATCTCGCTGAGGACCTCGTGACAGGTCTTCTGCATGATCTTGGCGCGGGGATCGTAGTTCTTGTAGACGCGGTGGCCGAAGCCCATGAGGCGGAACGGGTCGGACTTGTCCTTGGCGCGCTTGACGTATTCGGGGATGCGATCGACCGTGCCGATCTCGGCCAGCATCTTCAGCGCCGCCTCGTTGGCGCCGCCATGGGCCGGTCCCCACAGGCAGGCGATGCCCGCCGCGATGCAGGCGAAGGGGTTGGCGCCCGAGGAGCCGGCCAGCCGCACCGTCGAGGTCGAAGCGTTCTGCTCGTGGTCGGCGTGCAGGATGAAGATGCGGTCGAGCGCCCGCGACAGGACCGGGTTGACCTTGTACTCCTCGCACGGAACCGCGAAGCACATGCGCAGGAAGTTCGACGTGAAGTCGAGTTCGTTCTTGGGATAAACGAAGGGCTGGCCGATCGTGTACTTATAGGCCATGGCGGCCAGGGTCGGCATCTTGGAGATCAGGCGGATCGAGGCGACCATCCGCTGGTTGGGGTCCGAGATGTCGGTGGAATCGTGGTAGAAGGCCGACAGCGCCCCGACCACGCCGGTCATCACCGCCATGGGATGGGCGTCGCGGCGGAAGCCGGCGAAGAACCGCGCCATCTGCTCGTGCACCATCGTGTGGCGCGTCACCGTGTAGTCGAACTCGGCCTTCTGCGCCTTGGTGGGCAGCTCCCCGTAGAGCAGCAGGTAGCAGCTTTCGAGGAAGTCGCCGTGCTCGGCCAGCTGCTCGATGGGATAGCCGCGGTACAGCAGCACGCCCTCGTCGCCGTCGATATAGGTGATCTTGGATTCGCAGCTCGCCGTCGACGTGAAGCCGGGGTCGTAGGTGAACATGCCGGTCTGGGCATACATCTTGCCGATGTCGACGACCGACGGCCCGATGGTGCCCGCCCTCACGGGCAGATCGACGGCTTTGTCGTCGACCTGAAGTTTGCCAGGAGTCTGCGTCATGGGAGGAGCCTCTGCGACGGTGGAGGGGGGCAGGCGCGATTCGCGGAGGCCCAGCGTGGCCTTGTGCGTTGCACCAAAGCTAAATCATCGGCACTTGCCGTCAAGCTGTGCGGTCCGTCATGGGGCGGCATGGTGGGGCTGCGCATCGCGCAGGCGTCCCAGGCTTTCCTCGCGGCCGAGCACGGCGAGCACGTCGAAGATGCCTGGGGAGGTCGAGCGGCCGGTGAGGGCGGCGCGCAGCGGTTGCGCCACCTGGCCGAGCTTGGTCCCGGTCTCCTCGGCGCAGGCCCGCACGGCGCCCTCGGTCGTGGCGGCGGTCCAGTCGTCCAGCGCTTCGAGCCGCGCCAGCAGGGCGGGGAGCACGTCGGCGCTCCGGGCCAGGATCTCGGCTGCCTTGGCATCCATGGCGAGGGGGCGGGCGGCGAAGAGGAACTGGGCGCCGTCGAGCAGTTCCACCAGCGTCTTGGCGCGCTCCTTCAGCCCCGGCATGGCGGCCAGCAGCTTGGCCCGGGCCCCGGCGTCCATCCGGTCCGCCAAGGCGTCGCCGCCCGGCAGGTGGGGCAGGTTGGCGACGAGCTGATCGACCAGATGGGCGTCGTCGGCGGCCCGCAGGTAGTGGCCGTTCATGTTCTCGAGCTTGGCGAAGTCGAAGCGGGACGGCGAGCGGCCGACGCCGCCGAGGTCGAAGGCCGCCACCATGGCGTCGGTGGAGAAGAACTCCTGGTCGCCCTGGCTCCAGCCGAGCCGCAGCAGGTAGTTGCGCAGCGCCTCGGGCAGGTAGCCCATGGCGCGATACTGCTCGACGCCGAGCGCCCCGTGGCGCTTCGACAGCTTGGCGCCGTCCGCCCCGTGGATCAGCGGAATATGCGCCATGGCGGGCACCGGCCAGCCCAGGGCCTCGTAGATCTGCATCTGGCGGGCCGCATTGGTGAGGTGGTCGTCGCCCCGGATGATCTGGGTGACGCCCATGTCGTGGTCGTCCACCACCACGGCCAGCATGTAGGTGGGGCTGCCGTCCGAGCGGAGAAGGACGAGATCGTCGAGGTCCTTGTTGGCCCAAGTCACGCTGCCCTGCACGGCGTCGTTCAGCGTGGTGGTGCCGTCGAGCGGCGCCCGCAGACGGATCACGGGCTTCACGCCCGCCGGCGCCTCGGCGGGGTCGCGGTCGCGCCAGCGCCCGTCGTAGCGCGGCGGCCGCTTCTCGGCCCGGGCGAGCTCGCGCATGGCCTCGAGGTCCTGGGGTGTGGCGTAGCAACGGTAGGCGCGGCCGTCGGCCAGGAGCTGCGCGACGGCGTCCCGGTGCCGATCGGCGCGGCTGGCCTGGTAGACGACCTCGCCGTCCCAATCGAGCCCGAGCCACTTCAGCCCGTCCAGGATGGCGTCGATGGCGGCCGTGGTCGAGCGCTCGCGGTCCGTGTCCTCGATGCGCAGCAGCATGGTGCCGCCGTGGCGGCGCGCGAACAGCCAGTTGAACAGCGCCGTGCGGGCGCCGCCGATATGAAGAAAGCCCGTCGGCGACGGCGCGAAGCGCGTGATCACGGGCTCGGGCATGGCATCTGCACTTTATTATCCGGAACGAAGCGGGAACCGGCAGGCAGGGGCCTTGCCGGCGCGGCGCCGCTCTAACATGAAGGTCCGGTTCCCACAAAGGGCGGAGGACCGCCGTGCCCGACGCGTCCGGCCAGGGTGGTTTCGCGGGTGTCCTCGTGGATGTCCTGGCGGGTGTCCTGGCGGGTCCGCACCGCCCGTCGGCGGTCGCGGCGCGGTTTCGCGGGTGGTCCCTGTCGCGCGCCTTCGCGCAGGAACGGGACGAACGGCGCTTCTTCCTGTGGCTCCCGGTCGCGGCCGGCGCCGGCGTGCTCCTCTACCTGTCGGCCGACGTCGAGCCCTCGCCCTGGCTGCCGTCGCTGCTCGCGGCGGCGGCGCTCGCCGCGGCCGTGCTGCTGCGCGGCCGGCCCGTGCCCTGCGGCGCCGCGCTGGGCGTCCTGGCGCTGGCGGCGGGGTTCCTGTCGGGCGAGGTCCGGTCACGCAGCGTCGCCACCCCGATGCTGGACCGCATCCGCATCGTGACGCTCACCGGCACGGTCGAGGAGGTCGACCTGCGCGCCACGGGCGCCCGCATCCTGGTCGCGGTCGAGACGGCCGAAGGCCTCGCGCCGGAGCAGCGGCCCCGGCGCGTCAGGCTGACGACGCGGCGGCCCGGTTCCGTCGCGGCGGGCGACGGCGTCAGGCTCAAGGCCCGCCTGCTGCCGCCCGCCCGTGCCGCATTGCCGGGCGGCTACGATTTCGCCCGCGATGCCTTCTTCTCCGGCATCGGCGCCGTCGGCTCGATCCTGGGGCCGATCGTCACGCTGCCGGAGCCCGCGCCGGGCGACGCCGCGGCGCGGCTGCACCGGGCCGTCGACCGGGCGCGCAACGCCCTGGCACTGCGGGTCTACGCCGTCGTCGGCGGCGACGACACCGGCGCCATCGCGGCCGCCATGGTGACGGGCAAGCGCGACCTGCTCTCGGCCGGCGGGCGCGAGGTCATCCGCGAGGCCGGCATCTTCCACATCATCACCATCGCGGGCGTGCAGATGACGCTGGTCGCCGGCCTGCTGTTCGGGCTGGCGCGGCGCCTGCTGGCACTGAGCCCGGCGCTGGCGCTGCGGCGGCCCATCAAGGCCTGGGCGGCCGGGGTCGCGATCGTCGGCGCCGTGGCCTACGACATCGGCACGGGGTCGCGCGTCGGCACGCAGCGGGCCCTCTTCATGACGGTGATCGTGCTGGCGGCCGTGCTGGCGGGGCGCCGCGCCATGACGATGCGCAACCTCGCCTTCGCGGCCCTGCTGGTGATCGCCATCGAGCCCGAGCAGATCGCGGGCGCGAGCTTCCAGCTCTCCTTCGCGGCCGTGGCGGCGCTGATCGCCGTGCAGGAGGCCCGCTGGCGCGCCGCGCCGCCGGACCTCTTCGCCGAGCCGCCGCCCCGCGCCGCGCCCCGGCCGCCGTGGCGCGGGCGGGCGGCGCGGGCCGGGCAGGGGGTCGTCCACCTCCTCACCGCGACGCTGTTCGCCACGCTCGCCACGGCCTCGTTCATGGCGGCGGAGTTCCACGAACTCAGCCCCTACGTCTTCATCGGCAACCCCCTGACCCTGGCGATGATCGAGGTCTTCGCCGTCCCGGGCGCCCTGCTCGGCACCATCCTCTACCCGCTCGGGCTCGACGCGCCGGTGTGGCACTGGGTCGGCTGGGGCATCCGCATCGTGCTGGCCGTGGCCCGCATCCTCGGCGCCGCCCCCCTGTCGACGGTGCCGCTCCGGGACTTCGCCCCCTGGGCGCTGCCCTGCCTCGCCCTGGCGCTGCTGTCCGTCGTGATCTGGCGCAGCCTCCTGCTGCGGCTGACGGCCGTGCCCCTGCTGGCCCTGGGGCTCGCCGGGGCGGCATCGGGCGCGCGGGACGACATCCTGGTCGCGGCGACGGGAGACGCCCTGGCGCTTCGGGAGCCGGACGGCCGCCTCGGCACGCTCGGCCGCCCGGGCGCCTTCACGGCCGAGCAATGGCTGCGGGCCGACGGGGACGCCCGCGACCTCGGCGGTTCCGGCCACGGGGAGGTCGCCCTGCCGGGCCGTCGCTGCGACAAGCTCGGCTGCGTGGCGCCGCTGCCGGGCGGCGGCTTCGTGTCGCTCGTCGCCGATGCCGCCGCCTTCGCCGAGGACTGCCGGCGGGCCCGCATCGTCGTGACGACGCTCGTGGCGCCGCGGCCCTGCGCCGCCCCGGTGGTGATCGACCGGCTCGCGCTGGCGGCCAGCGGCGCCGTGGCGCTGCGCCGCGACGGCGAGGGCTGGCGCCGCCGGGACGCGCGCGGCATCGGCGAGGACCGCCCCTGGTCGCCCGCCCCCGCGCCCGAACGTCGGAGGGCGGGGCGCGATGCCGGGGCCGAAACCGCGGCCGATGCCGCCGCGCCGGACGGCGGCCGGGAGCCTTGACCGGCATCGGCCTTTTTTCCGGCCGTCGGAACCGCTACATTGGTGTCAGACCCCGCGCGTCATCCGCCGGTGGGAGAGATCACGATGGCTGCCAGGAAACGTTATCAGGTCATGTCGCTCACCGATGCGGCGGCGGGCCGGGTGCAGGAGATCATGAGCCAGGCCGACACGCCCCCGTTCGGGCTCCGCGTCGGCGTGAAGAACGGCGGCTGCGCCGGGATGTCCTACACGATGGAGATGGCCGGCGCGCCGGCTCCGTCCGACGAGATCGTCGAGGACAAGGGCGTGCGCATCCTCATCGACCCCAAGGCCGTGCTGTTCCTGCTCGGCACCGAGATGGACTTCAAGGTCGACAAGCTGTCGTCGGGTTTCGTGTTCCAGAACCCCAACCAGACCTCGGCCTGCGGCTGCGGGGAAAGCGTCGCCATCACGCCGGCGAGCCCGGAGGCGCTGGCGGGCGCAGCCTGAAACGCGCGAAGGGACCCGGCGCGGGCGCGCCGGGTCCCTTCGCGGGGTCGATGGGATCGGGCGAGCCGCCGAGGCGGCGGCGCCTTCAGGCCGCCAGCAGCCGCTGCACTTCGCCGACGAGGTCCTTCAGGTGGAAGGGCTTCGACAGGATCTTGGCCTCGCGCGGGGCATTGTTGTCGGGGTTGAGCGCCACGGCGGCGAACCCCGTGATGAACATGACCTTGATGTCGGGGTCGAGTTCCGTGGCGCGGCGCGCCAGCTCGATCCCGTCCATCTCGGGCATGACGATGTCGGTCAGGAGCAGCTCGAACGGCTCCTCGCGCAGCCGATGGTAGGCGGCGAGGCCGTTGTCGAAGGACGTCACGGTGAAACCGGCATTCTGCAGCGCCTTGACGAGAAAGCGACGCATGTCGTTGTCGTCCTCGGCGAGCAGAATCTTCGTGGCCTGGTCGGCGGCTGCGTCCATCATCCCTTCCTCGACTTCCCCAAAGGCCCGGTTCCCGGCATTAACCATAGAACGTTTGAGTGGTTAACGGGCCGTAAAATTAACGCGGCTCGCGCCCGAATGCGGGGCCGCCGGGGCGGGCCCGTCGACAGTGTCGCATGTGGTCGTGAAAAAGCCGTCAACCCGGACGACCCGCAGGGGCGGGCACGCCGACGGCATGGGGCGGGGACGCCGACGGCATGGGACCACGGCTCATCTGTCCGTGGACAGGGCCGGGAGCCTTCGGCAGAGTGGCGCCGACGAGGAAGGCCGGACGGGGACGAGGGCGAGGGATGGCGCGGACGGGAGGGGACGAGGGCCAGGATCCGGGCGGGCCGGAGTTCGACCCACCCTTCGAGGTGCTGGAGCCGGTGGCCCTGACCAGCGCCGTCGTGCTGAGCTCGCCGCATTCCGGACGCGTCTACCCGTCGCGGTTCCTGCGCAGCGCGAGGCTCGACGCCGCCAGCCTGCGTAAGTCCGAGGATGCCTTCGTCGACGACCTGTTCGAGCCTGCCGTGTCGCTCGGCCTGCCGCTGCTGCGGGCGCATTTCCCGCGCGCCTACCTCGACCTCAACCGCGAGCCCTACGAACTCGACCCCCGCATGTTCGAGGGGCGCCTCCCGGCCTACGTCAACACCCGCTCGGTCCGGGTGGCGGGCGGGCTCGGCACCATCGCCCGGGTGGTGGGGGACAGCCAGGAGATCTACGCCAAGCGCATGAGCGTCGAGGAGGGGCTGCGGCGCATCGACGAGCTGCACAAGCCCTACCACGCCGCCCTGCAGGAGCTGCTGCACCGCGCCCTGCGACGCTTCGGCCTCGCCGTTCTGGTGGACTGCCACTCGATGCCCTCGTCCTCGGTGACCGGCACGGCCGATCCGACGACGTGGCGGGACGAGAAGACCAAGGCGGATTTCGTGCTCGGCGACCGCTACGGCACGAGCTGCGCGCCGCTCTTCGTCGACGTGGCGGAGAGCGAGCTGCGGCGCTTCGGCTATGCGGTGGAACGCAACAAGCCCTATGCGGGCGGCTTCATCACGGAACATTACGGCCGGCCCGGCGCGGGATGCCACGCGCTGCAGATCGAGATCAACCGCGGCCTCTACATGGACGAGCGGGCGATCGCGCGCGGCCCCGGCTTCGACGCGCTGTCCCGCGATCTCCACGCCGTGGTCGAAGCCGTGTCGATCGCGGCGGCGAGCCGCGGATCCGAGCGGATGGCGGCCGAATGATGCCGGGGGCGGGCGCGGCGTCGAGGAGCGGGGCCCCGAAAGAAAGAGGCCGCTCAGCCTTTCGGCGAGCGGCCCAAGTCTAGGGAGGAAACGCCCAAGAAGGGCATACGGCATTGCTGCCGCGATGCAACATATGCCATGTGCGCCGCACAAAATCAAGCGGTCTGTCGGGCGAGGCGGGACGGATCGGTCGAACGATCGCCCATCGCTCGATGACCCCATCGCCCTGGAGCCCGTACCGGCCCGGTGCTATGGGTGCGGTTTCTCGCCCTGGGCCGTCCCGGCCCGCGCCCCGCTGCGGAGCCCCGATGACGATCGTCGATTTCGAACCCTTCGTCGCCGAACTCGCCGTCGCCGCCGGCGAGGCGATCCTGCCGTTCTTCCGCACGGCGCTCCAGGCGCAGAACAAGAACGGCCGGGGCGCCTTCGACCCCGTGACGGAAGCCGACCGCGCGGCTGAGAACGCCATGCGGAGCCGCATCCTGTCGACCTTTCCGGCCCATGGCATCGTGGGCGAGGAGTTCGACGACCACCAGCCGGACGCCGAATACGTGTGGGTGCTCGATCCCATCGACGGCACCAAGAGCTTCATCTCGGGCCTGCCGACCTGGGGCACGCTGGTGGCGTTGGAACACCGGGGCGTGCCCGTCTACGGCGTGATGCATCAGCCCTTCACGCGCGAATCGTTCTTCGGCGACAATGCCCGCGCCACCTGGCGGGGGCGCAACCACCTCGGCACCGAGATCGTGCATCACCTCCGCGCCCGGCCCTGCGGGAGCCTCGAGGAGGCCGTCGTGATGACGACGAGCCCGGGGCTGCTCGACGGTGACCATCTTCCCCGCTTCGAGCGCGTGGCGTCCCGGGCCAAGCTGACCCGCTTCGGCGGGGACTGCTACAGCTACTGCATGGTGGCGGCGGGCCACGTCGACCTCGTGATCGAGAGCGGCCTCAAGCCCTACGACATCGCCGCCCTGATCCCGATCATCAAGGGGGCGGGGGGTGTCGTGACCAGCTGGTCGGGCGGGGACGCGGCCGGCGGCGGCGCCGTGGTGGCGGCGGGGGACCCGCGCCTGCACGAGGCGGCGCTGAAGCTGCTCGCCGGCTGACCGCCGCACGACCCATCCAGAAGGCCTCCTGCGCATGTCCGACGCGACCCAGAACGATCCCGATCGCCCGGCCGGGACCAGCCCGGAGGCCTGGGAGGCCCGGCGCCTCGCCGAGCGGATCGCGATCCTCGAGGGCGAGAACCAGGAACTCCGCCAGCGGATGGACGCGATGCTGGGCTCGACCTCCTGGCGCGTGACGCGCCCGGTCCGCGCCGCCGTCGAGACGCTGCGGCACAGGCGGTCCGGCGGCGGGCGCCGCGCCGCGCCGGCGCGTCCCGGCGGGCTCCACCCGCCCGGCCACCACGTCGGCCCCGGCGAGACCGTCTCCGACCCGAAGAGCGTCTGGGTGCTCGACACCGGGCTCTTCGACGCCGCCGCCTACCGGGCCACCGCGCGGCTCGGCGCCGTCAGCGATCTCGCGGCGGCCGAGCACTACGTGGCGCGGGGCGAGCGCGAGGGCCTGCGCCCCAACCCGCATTTCGACCCCGCCGTCTATGCCGACCTCCACCGCGAGGTCGCCGGTTCCGACATCGGGCTGCTGATCCACTATGCGCGCTACGGCCGCACGGAAGGGCGCACCGCGCTGTTCGAGCCCGAGCGCGACATCCGCCCCGGCGCCAGGCCCTTCGACCCGTCGCGCCCGACCCTGCTGCTCGCCTGCCACGAGGCGAGCCGGACCGGGGCGCCGATCCTCGGCTGGAACCTCGCCCGGCACCTCAACGGCAGCCACAACCTCGTGGTCGTGCTGCTGAACCCGGTGGGCGACCTCGCCGACCTCTTCGTCGAGGAGGCGGCCTTCGTCGTCGGGCCGTTCCGCAAGAGCCAGCTCACCTGGTTCTACATGGCCCGGTTCGGACGCCACCTCGCCGAGCGCTTCGCCTTCGAGGCGGCGCTGTGCAATTCGATCGAGTGCCAGCCGCTGCTGGTCGGCCTCGCGTCGGCCGGCGTGCCGACGGTGACGCTGGTCCACGAATACCCGACGGGTCCCGAATCGCAGGCGCGCCTGCAGAGCGGCATGATGCTCTCCGGGCAGGTGGTCTTCGATGCCGAAACCCAGCGCGAGGCGGCCCTCGCCTGCTGGCCCGGCATCACCGGCCGCAACAGCCAGGTGTTCCACCAGGGCGCCTCGGAGGTGCCGGCCGACCCCCGGGCCCCGGCCGCCTCGCCCGAAGCCCTGGCGGCCAAGCGCGACGCCGTCTTCCGCGCCGTGCGGGGGGACGGGACGCGTCCCGTGGTGCTCGGCCTCGGCACCGTCTCGATGCGCAAGGGGCCCGACCTCTTCGTCTCCTGCGCCATGGCGGCGGCCCGGCGCCTCGGGCCGCGGGCGGCCCGCTTCGTGTGGATCGGCCACACGCCCAAACCCCACCCGGAGGGCCTGTACGGGGACTGGCTGCAGGACCAGGTGAAGCGGTCCGGCCTCGGCATCGACCTCGTCTTCCTCGACGCCGTCGACGACCTCGAGGGCGCCTATGCGGCGGCCGATGCCGTGATGATCTCGTCGCGCCTCGACCCTTTCCCCAACGTCGCCATGGATGCCGCCCTCGCCGGACGACCCGTCGTGTGCTTCGCCGGCGCCAACGGCTTCGCCGACTGGCTGGCGGAAGATCCCGTCACGGCGCCGCTGTCGGTCGGCTACCTCGATGCCGATCGGGCCGGGGCGGTCCTCGCCACGCTCCTCGCCGAGCCCGAGCGGCGCGCCGTCATGGGGGCGGCGCTGCGCGAGCGGAGCGGGCGCGAGTTCCCCATGGCGCGCTACATCGACCGCCTCGCGCCGGTCTTCGCCAGGGCCAAGGCCATCGCGGCGCAGGAGCGGGACGACGTGGCCCTGCTGCTGGCCGACGACACGTTCGCGGCGGAGCTTTGGCAGGACCCGCACGAGCACTTCACCCGGGAGGAAGCCGTGCGCCTGCACGTGCGCAAGGCCGCCTCGGGTCAGGAGGCCGAGCAATATTGCCGCCGGCCGGCCCTGGGCTTCGTGCCCCAGACCTATGCCGACCACCACCCGGCCCTCGACGCCGTGCCGTATCCCAACCCGCTGGCCCACTGGATCCGCGCCGGCAAGCCGTCCGGGCCCTGGACCCATCCGGTGCTGACGCCCGAGGCCGCCATGGCGGCGCCGGCGCGCGGGGCGGGGACGTCGCTGCGGGCCGCCCTGCACATCCACCTGCACTATCCGGAACTCGCCGGCGACATGCTGGCGGCGCTGGCCGCCAACACGGCGGCGCTGGACCTCTTCGTGTCGACCACCGCGCCCGAGAAGGCCGAGGAGCTCCGCGCCCGCTTCGCCCCCTACGACCGGGGGCGCGTGATCGTCGCGGCCTGCCCCAACCGCGGCCGCGACGTCGGCCCCATGCTCACCCATTTCGCCGAAGCCCTGCAGGGCTACGACGTCTTCGGCCACATCCACGGCAAGCGGAGCCTGGCCCTCACCTCGGTCGGCCTCAGCGTGGAGCTCGGCACGCGCTGGCACGGCTTCCTGCTCCAGAACCTCCTGGGCGACCTCGCCCCGATGGCCGACCTGATCCTCGATCGCTTTGCCGCCGACCCGGCGCTCGGGCTCGTCTTCCCCGAGGACCCCAACCTCACGGGATGGAGCCTCGACCGGGAGATCGCCCGCGACATCGCGCGGCGCATGGACCCCGCCATGGAGATTCCGCGATCGATCGACTTCCCCATCGGCACGATGTTCTGGGCGCGGCCCGCGGCCCTGAAGCCGCTCTTCGACCTCGGCCTCGGCTGGGACGACTATCCCGAGGAGCCGGTGCCGATCGACGGCACCATGCTGCATGCGCTGGAGCGGCTGCTGCCCGTCGTCGCCATCCACGCGGGCTTCGGCCTCGCCACCACCCACGTGCCGGGCATCACCCGGTGACGGCCGGGGCCGCTCAGCCCCGGCCGGTCTCGCGCATGCTCGCCACCGCCAGGAAGCTGATCGCGGCCGCGCCCGTGACGTAGTAGCCGACCCAGGCGAGGCCGCCGTGGTCCAGCAGCTGCTGAGCCGCGTAGGGCGCCAGCGAGGCGCCCAGGATGCCGCCGAGGTTGTAGGCCGACGAGGCCCCGGTGTAGCGCACGCGCGTCGGGAAGAGCTCCGGCAGCAGCGCGCCGAGCGGCGCGAAGGTGAGGCCCATGAGCCCGAGCTCGATCGACAGGAAGAGCAGGACCTCGCCGGGCGTGCCGCCGCCCAGCATGGCCGGCATCAGGAAACCCGACAGGGCGGCGAGCGCGCTGGCCGTCATGAGCACCGGTCGGCGGCCGAACCGGTCCGCCAGCGCGGCCGAGATGGGCGTGGCGATCGCCATGAACACGACCGCGCCGCAGAGCATGCCGAGCACGTCCGAGCGCGGCATGTGCCGCGTGCCAACCGCGTAGCCGAGCGCGAACACCGTCGAGATGTAGAACAGCGCATAGCAGACGACGATGGACAGCGAGCCCTGGATCAGCGGGCGCCAGTGTCGGCCCAGCACCTCGGCCAGCGGCACGCGCACGCGCTCCTGCCGCCGCATCGCCTCGAGGAAGGCAGGCGTCTCCTGCATGGAGACGCGCAGGTAGAGCCCGATCCCGACCAGCGCGGCGCTGACCAGGAAGGGGACGCGCCAGGCCCAGGCCACGAAGGTGGTCTCGCCGAAGCCGAGCAGCAGCGCCAGGAACAGGCCGTTGGCCAGCAGGAAGCCGAGCGGCGGCCCGAGCTGCGGGAACATGCCGAACCAGGCCCGCCGGCCCGCCGGGGCGTTCTCGGTCGCCAGCAGGGCCGCCCCGCCCCACTCGCCGCCGAGCCCGATGCCCTGGCCGAAGCGCAGCCCGCACAGGAGCCAGGGTGCCAGGGCGCCGGCCGTGGCGTAGCCGGGCAGCACGCCGATGAGGAAGGTCGACAGGCCCATCACCAGCATGGAGGCGACGAGGGTCGATTTGCGGCCGACGCGGTCGCCGAAATGGCCGAACAGCACCGAACCGACCGGCCGGGCCACGAAGGCGATGCCGAAGGTCAGGAAGGCGTTGAGGGCCTGGGTGCCGGGCGCCGACGTCGGGAAGAAGGCCTGGCCGATGACCAGGGCGGCGGCCGTGCCGTAGATGTAGAAATCGTAGAATTCGATGGTGGTGCCGACGAGGCTCGCCAGCACGATGCGGCCGAGGCCCGAGCCGGGCGCGACGCCGCCGCGGGCGGCCGTGCCCTCGATGGGCGGCCCCTGGAGGGGGGTGCCGACCCCCGCGTTTCCTGCCATGTTCGTATCGCTTCCCGCGTTTTTGTCCGACGATGCGGCTACGGCGGAAGCGGCAGGCGGTCAAGGCCCAACGCCCTACAGGACCACGGGATGCTGTCCGCCGTCGACCGACAGCGTCGTCCCGGTGATGTAGGCGGCGCGGTCCGAGGCCAGGAACAGAACCGTGTCGGCCACCTCCTCGGCGCTGGCCATGCGGCCGAGCGGCAGCCCGGCGAGCATGCGCTCGCGCGCCTCCTCGGGCGCGATGCCGCGGGCCGCGGCGTCGGCCGCCAGGCCTTCGGCGACCCGCGTCGTGTCGGTGAGGCTGGGGCTGACCCCGACGACGCGCAGGCCCTGCCGCGCATAGGCGGCACCGAGCCCGGCCGTGGCCAGCATGAGGGCCGCGTTGGCGGCCCCGCCGGCGAGGTGGATGGGCGACGCGACCTTGCCGCCCGTGCCGATGACCGTGATGGCCACGCCGCGGCCGCGGGCCGCCATGCGCTTCAGCACCGGGTCGAGGACGTTGACGGTGGCGAAGTATTTGGCGTCCATGGCGGCACGCCAATGGTCCGGCGTCAGATCCTCGACCGGCGTGCGTCGCGCGGCGCCGGCCGACGTGACCAGGATGTCGAGCGGGCCGACCTCGTCCTCGACCGCCGCCACCATGCGGGCGGCCGACGCGGCGTCGGCGCAGTCGGCCGCGAAGGCCCTGAGGGCCGGCAGCCGCTGCCGCGCCGCCTCGAGGTTGCCGGCGTCCCGGGAGCAGACGGCGACGATGGCGCCTTCCGCCACGAAGGCTGCCGCACAGGCGAGGCCGATCCCCTTCGAGCCGCCCGTGACGAGCACACGCCGTCCACCGAGACCGAGATCCATGGCACCGCTCCGATCCCCGCGGCACGTCAACGCCGCCAGAACGGAACGCAGATGGCCCGCGTTGTTTCCGCAGAAACCACCGACACGGGGAAGCCAGCATCATGACGACGAGCATGACCACCACGGGAGCCGCCCTCGCGGCCCTCGCCGCTTTGGCGGCCTCGACGGGAGGCGCGGAGGCGCGGCACCGCGTGCGGCCCGTCGCGGCGCGCTACGTCGGTGTCGGGCAGCACACCACCGTGATGAACAACATCCATCAGGCGCAGCAGCGCAACAACGCCGTGATCGACCAGGTGCAGAACAACATCCGGGCGAACCAGCAGCGCCCCTACTGACCGGCTGCGCGCCGCCGCGGCATCCCGCCCTCCGGCCGGCGCGCAACTTTGCGCTTCCGAAGAGGATTGCCGCCCCAGGACTGCGGCGGGGACGAGCGGGCGACATGGCGAGAGCGACGAAACGGATGGTCGGCCCCGAGGTTCCGCCGCCCGTCGGGCGGTTGAGGCTCGGCTTTCCCGTGAAGGTCATGGGCCGGCCCGACCTCAAGAGCAACGACACCCGGCGCTGGCAGGCCGATCCGCATCTCAGAGTCAGCCTCGAATACCTCGACGCCATCTTCGGCTACCTCGGGCGGCACGGCATCGACATGTACCGCATGTCTTCCGACCTCGCCCCCTACGCCACCCATCCCGACATGCCGCAGTTCCACACCATGGTGCGGGACAGCGCGGCGGACCTCGCCGCCGTGGGCGCGCGGGCGCGGGCGCAGGGGCTGCGCCTGTCCTTTCACCCCTCGCAATACATCGTCCTGAACAGCCCCGACCCCGAGCTGGTCCGCAAGAGCACGGCCGACCTGCTGAGCCAGGCCGAGATGCTCGACCTCATGGAGCTCGGCCCCGAGGCCGTGATGGTCATCCATGTCGGCGGCACCTACGGCGACCGCGAGGCCAGCAACGCCCGCTGGGTCGAAACCTTCCACGGCCTGCCGGAGCCGGTGCGGCGGCGGCTGGTGCTGGAACACGACGACATCCGCTTCAGCGCCTCCGACGTCCTGTGGATCCACCAGCACACGGGCGTGCGCCTGATCTTCGACCACCAGCACTTCCTGTGCCTCAACCCGGACCGGCTCGACATGGGCGAGACGGTGCGGCGCATCCTGGACACCTGGCCGGAGGACGTCCGGCCGAAGATCCACTTCTCGTCGCCCCGCACGGAACTGCGCGAGCTCAAGCGCAAGGATCGCAAGACCCGCAAGGTCAAGACCGTGCATGTGGCGCCGATCTGGACGGGCCACGCCGACTACGTCCACCCGTTCGAGTTCATGGGCTTCATGCGGAGCCTGACGGACCGGGAGTTCGACGTGATGATCGAGGCCAAGGCCAAGGACCTCGCGCTGATCCGGCTCCGGCCCGACATGCTGCGCTACGCCCCCGAGGTGGCGGTGCGCTTCGGCCTCGACTTGGCGGAAACGGCGCGGCTCGACGCCGAGGAAGCGGGCGTCATCGCCGAGAGCACGGCCGTGCCGGTGCCGGCGGAGGGCGATTCCCTGGCCGACGAGGCGGCCTGATCAGGCGGCCGCGCAGCGCCCGCAGAGGCCTTCGAGTTCCACCATCTGCTTGTCGATCCTGAACCCCGAGGCGGCGGCGCGACGCGACAGGGACGCGTCGACGTCGTGGTCGTCGACCTCCTCGGTCGCCCCGCACCGGGTGCAGATGAGCAGGATGCCGTGGTGATGGTGGCCGGGAGAATCGCAGATCGCGAAGGCGTTGCGGCTCTCGACCTTGATGACGAAGCCGTTCTCGACGAGGAAGTCCAGCGTGCGGTAGACGGTGGGCGGCGCCACCGGCCGGCCCTGCAGGCGCGCCAGCCCGTCGATGAGCGCATAGGCGGTGAGCGGTGCGGCGCCGTCGGCGACGAGGCCGAGCACCTGGCGACGCAGGGCCGTGAGCTGCACGCCGCGTTCGGCGCAGAGCCCTTCGACGCGGCGGAGCCAGCCGTCCCGCTCTGCCGTCGGCTCGTCATGCGCGTGGCTCATCCCGTTCCTCCGGCCCTTCATGTGAGCCCTCCGCCCGGCGCTTCAACCCGGCCCTGGCCCGAGGAGCGGTGTCGGTGACGGCCCGCATCCTTTCGACCCGCGTCACCCGCGCTCTCGGCCGGCCCGGCCTCCTCGCCGAGCGACGTGCCGACGCCGGGGTTCGCGATGCAGCGACCCTCGAAACTCGTAGAAGTCGACGAGCCTCCACTTGTCCAGCGCACGGCAAGGGTGGAGCAGGATCGGTGCGACGACGCCCTCGAACGCCGGGGACTGCGGAAGGCGGCCGGCCTCCGCCTTCAGACCGCCATCGGTTCCCGCCCGCGCGCCGGACTCGGCCGGGAGCGGCGCGGGGATGAGCAATGCGGACGATCCGTCGGTCGTCGCGGCGGCACCGAGCTCGTTGCAGTCTCCCGCGCGGGTCCATGGACCGGGCGCCGCGGGTCGACGCCCGACGTCACCTCACCGTTGGGCGTGCAGGTCGTCGATCGAGGACGGCGGGCCGGAGCCCGCCGTCCGTCATCTTCGCGGCTTCGAGGATCAGTCCTCGCCGTCGCGGGTCTCGGAGAAGCGCAGGTCCCGGCTGTAGACGAGGATCTCGCGCTTGCCGGCATTGTTGGCCTGGCCCACGATGCCCTCCTTCTCCATCCGCTCGACCAGCGAGGCGGCCTTGTTGTAGCCCACGGCGAGGCGGCGCTGGATGTAGGACGTCGAGCACTTCTTGTCGCGCAGCACCACCTTCACGGCCTGGTCGTAGAGGTCCGAGTCATCCTCGCCCCCCGCCGAGCCCATGGCGGACTTGTCGAAGACCGGCTTGTCGTCGGCGGCCTCGGCCTTGCCGTCGTCGGCGCCTTCCTCGGCCACGACGACGTCGAGATAGGCCGGATGGCCCTGGCGCTTGAGGTGCGCCACGACCTTCTCGACCTCGCCGTCGGAGACGAAGGGGCCGTGGACGCGGGAGATGCGCCCGCCGCCCGCCATGTAGAGCATGTCGCCCTGGCCGAGC
>NZ_QYBC01000002.1 GCF_004137085.1 Lichenibacterium ramalinae | reverse complement strand
CTCAAGGGCGACAGGCTTGTCGAGGTCGTCATGGGTCATTGGTCCGTGACGGCGAAGGGCGAGAAGGAGGCCCTGAAGTGGTCCTGATGAGCGTTCGGGCACCCCGAACGATCAGCCCAAAACGTTCGGGTCGTTCGGGTCCGAACAGAGGCCCGAACGACACACCCATAACCCATTGTAATTACACGCGTTCGGGCCCGAACGCACCCCGAACAAAAGCCCCATATCGTTCGGGCGTTCGGCCTCTCTCCTCTCTTAGGAGAGGGCCGACCCCGAACGGGCCGAACAGATTGCCGAACGGAGAGCCCGAATGACCACGTCCAACATCGCCACCGCCATCAACGCCGCGCACGACAAGGTCGAGACTGCCAAGCGCGAAGGGACCAAGTACGCCATGGAAGCCGGCCGGCTTCTGGTCGAGGCCAAGGCCACGGTCGCCCATGGCGGATGGGACGACTGGCTCAAGGCGAACGTCAGGTTCAGCCCGAGGACGGCGCAGCTCTACATGAAGCTGGCCCGTGTCGCCGAGAGCGATCCGGCAAAAGCGCAACGCGTTGCGGATTTGAGCCTGAGGGAAGCGACTCGGTCCGTCGCGGAAAGCAGGAAACCCAAGCAGCACCTCAACGCCGACGAGCGGCGCCAAGCCACCCTTCTCATCGAGGCGTGGCGCGAGGCCGGAGCAGATACTAAGCGGTCGTTCGCGATGGAGATCCACGAGCGAGGTGATTGTGACCTCGGCCAGTACAAGCGCCTCATCCAAGCGGTCGACGAGGAGAGCGCTGCTCAGCGGGTTGTCGGCTGGATCCACGATAAGTGCGGGATGGAAGGCATCCGTCGTTTCGACGCGGCACTGAAGGTCGGTTGCACGCCACGCATGATCGCCTTGGCCATGAAGGCCGAGCTCGCGAAGCGGAAAGCATAGGGCGATGTCGATCAGCGCCCTCCCACGCCCGCCGGACGCCAGCCGAATGGCCCAGAAAATCACAGGGTCCTTCCGGCGGCTGCCCACCCCGAGGGGAACGCCAGACCGCGACCGACCACTAGGTCCAAGGTTTCAAAACCGCTTAACTCTTCACAACTTAACGGTGCGATATGACCATCATCTCTAAGGCTGCACTTGCTGCCGAGCTGTCGGTTTCTAAAGCGCGGGTCTCGCAATACCTAAAATCCGGGTTGCCCGAGCGCGACGACGGCAAACTAGACCGGGAAGCCGCCCTTCACTGGATTTCGCAAAATCTGCGCTCCGGCCCCGACCACAGGAAGGGCCCTGCACGGGCCCGGGTGCTGGTGCCGACGAAGCGTGAAGTGAAGCCGCATGGCGATTCCGAGTCTGCCCAGCGCGCACTCGTCTACATGCTCTGTCGAGACCAGCACTACATCGCGACGACGGCCGTCGATCTCGGCTTGCCTGTCGCCATGGCCTACGCCTTGGCGGACCAGATCCACCAGGGCTTGCTCGACGCGGCGCGGGAGCACCTACAGCGGTTCGGTGAGCCCAATCTGGTGTCCAGCTTCTGTCTTGACCACTCCGACCTGGAGACGAACGCCCCGGACTGGGCGGGGCTCGCCGAGCGGACTGGCGAGCCGCATGACGAAGACGCCTGGAGCGACCACCTGCACGATCTCATGGGGTGGGAGAAATAGCCGATGCGCTTCCCCCGTCCCATCCAGCGTCTCTTCAGCGCCGATCCCGACCGTCCCGACCTCGATGCCATCCGGCCTCGCCCATCCTTCGACGCCTGGCGCCGCACTGGGGCGCCGGGCAGCGGCCGAGGTGCCGATGTCGACGGCTCATACGAGCCCGGTCGGCTCGGCGGCCCGCCGGCCGGTGGCAGATCTCCGTGGACCGAGTGGCTTTTCCGGGGGAGGCGCTGATGGACCCCATCGCCGATCGCCTATTCGCCGCCGTCGAGGCCGCGACTGCGGACCTCCGCGATTACGTCGCTTCCGGCGCCGACGCGCTCGTGCCGCTGAAGACCGCCGCCGACATTTGGAACATCACGGATCAGGCCGCGCTCAAGCGCGCGCAACGCGGTGCTGGCGTGAAGAAGTTTGGGCGCTGGTACATCCCCAAGGCGTCACTCGTGGCGTGATGTCCGGGTTTGTCCGGTCATTTGTCCGGATGTGTCCAGTGCACGGGTGCCCGCGCTGCATGTAGTTTTACTCCTGTTGAGATGGTCTCCGAGGGCGACGCGGTCCGTCCTTGCGCCAGAAGGCATCATCGGGTCTCAACTCGAATGTCTCCCTTGGGAGATGCGTCGACCAAACGGGCAATGGTGTCGTGACCGCGACCTATTCTGTGAGGTGTCTATGGCCATCCCCAACCCGTTCCGCCGGCTCAAAGCCTCGACCTCCACCGTCGACGAACTCTCGGCCGAACTGGGCCGCCTCGATCGCGTCCGGCTCGACGCGCAGAACACGCTGCACGACCTCGGCGCCAAACGCCCCGGCCTCCTGATCGACGGCACCGATGCCGCCCTCGTCGCGCACGATGCCAAGATGGCCCATGCACGGGCCGCCCTGGAGCAGGCCGAGGCGCGCATCGCGCTGATCGAGCCCGAGTGGCGCGCCGCCGACGAGCGCGAGACTGCCGCGCGTGATGCCGCCGCGCGTGCTGCTCGCCACGCCTCGGCCGTTAAGGCCCGGGCGGAAGGCGTGAAGCTCCTCGACGCCTACGAGCGCGACGCCATTGCCCTGGCCGGGAAGATCCGTAGGCTGATGGAGATCGAGCGCGAGATCGACCAGGCCAACGCCGACCGCGTCGACGACGACGCGCCGATCGGCGCCGTGGAGGCGTTCAACGGCACGGCCGGAACCCGGGATCACAATCCCGAGCGGGATTTCTGGGTGACGCCGCAGGGCGGCAATCTCGGTCCCGCGCTGCCCGGCCAGCAGCCGCCCGTGCCCGGCGCACGCCTGCGCACCATGAAGGGCTTTGCCGCCATCCCGGGCGTCCCCGGTCTGTCCCACCGCTCGCTGCTCGACCGGGTCGCACTGCCTTCCGTCGATCCCAACGCATCGTCCCACTGGTCCGGTCGCCTCGCTGCCGGCCCGCGCCTCTCCGCCGACGCCGCGGCCGTCCTTCGCTATCATGGAGTTTCCGCATGAGCACCGACCCGCTCAACATCTACAGCCGCAGCGAGATCGCGGCCGGCGCACGCCATTTCGCCCACGTGGCCGACGACATCCCCGGCCTCGGCAAGAAGGCCCTGGGTCGTGCCGAAAGGCAGGCTGCCGCCGCTGCCGAGGTCGCTGCCGACCACCACATCACTTCGCAGCTCGACCGATATGCCGGCGCCGCGGCGGCGACACGCGCTTTGGCCCCCGCGCGTCAGGCGCAGGGTCGCGGGCCGGCCGATCTCTCCAGCGACAGTCAGGACCGCGGCTACACGTTGTCCGACGTCGAGGCGCTCCGGGCCCGTATGGAAGCCGACGAACCGGCCGCTCGCCGGGGCACGACCACGCCGCGCTCGGCCAGCCACACCCAGGCTGTGGTTCGCGATTGGGCGGAGGCCTGCATCGCCGAGGGGTCGCCCGAGGCTCGGAAGGCCGGCGAGATCCTCGCCCGGCGCCACGGCATCAGGTTGGAGACACGTTGATGACCGACACTCCCGCACCCGCCGCCCCGGTCTCCCCGGCGCCGCAGCCGGTCACCACACCGAAGACCGGCCACCGCGTCACCGACCCGGGCGACGCCAGCCCGATGGGCCGGGCCGATGAGTCTGACTTCACGCCGAAGCCGCAGGTGACGTACGCGCTCACGGTCGTGCTGCCGGGGACCTGATCGGCATGACCGCCACCGTCACGGATCAAGACCGCATCCACGCCGTCGCCCGGGCCCTGCTCGACTTCGACGGCCACGAGCCGACCGGCATTCGCCTCGGCGCCGCGATCGTCGAGGCCACCCGCATGTGCGTGGCCTGGGCTGTCCTCCGCCAGCTTGAACCCCCACCCGCACCCCGCAAGCGCCGCCCGGTGCGCCAATCGACGGAGCACTGACCGTGAGCGAAGAAAAACTTCGTCTGATCGCAGAATTTCGAGACAACGCCTCGGCGGGCGTGCGCCGCCTCGGCCGTGAGCTCGGCGAGGTAAGGCAAACGCCAGGGATGGCGGGCGCGAAAAAGTGGATGGACGAATTCACCACCCGGGCTCAGAGCTTCCAGCGCGGGGGCGCCGGCGTCGGGGTCGTGATGAGCGGCTTGGGCGTCAGCGGTCTCGCGGCGGGCGCCGGCATCGCTTCCGCCGTCGCGGCCTTCCGCGATCTCGCCAACCGGGCCGTCGATCTCAAGGAGACCGCGCGGCTGACCGGCCTGACGACCGTCCAGATCCAACAGCTCGACCGCGCTGCAAAGGACCTCAACGTCGATCCGAACCAGCTCAACGCCGGCCTGAAGGGCTGGGCGGAGCGCATGGAGGAGTTCAAGCGCCACCTCGGTGGCCTCTATGGAGAGCTGAACCAGATCGATCCTGGCTTCGCGCGGAAGCTGTCCTTCGAGGCGCCCCTCGATCAGGTGAAGGACATCTTCCATTGGCTGAGCAAGGTCCAGGACCCCCAGCTGCAGCGTAAATGGACGGAGCTGTTTTTCGGCACCGGCGACCTGTCCCAGATGCTGGCCGACGGGTGGAACGGGTTCAACAAGGCGCTCGACCATGCCGTTGCAACCACGGCGACCATGACCGCGGATCAGATCCGACAGGCGCAGATCCTGAAGAACAGCATCAACGACCTCGACGGGGCGATGGACAAGTTCGAGACCGAGGCTGGACCCTTCATTTTCGGGCAGTTGACTGCAGCGACGAAGGACTTCACCGAGCTGTTCAAGCAGATCGAAACCACGGTCCAGTGGTTCCAAAAGAACGCAGATCACCCGGTCAAAGCCGTCGCGGAAGCCGCTGAGGGCGCAATCGACCGCCAGGCTGAGGCCAACAAGGCGCACCCCGAGGGCATCTATCTCGATATCCCTGGCGCCGCGTCGGACGTCATCCACAACGCCATCGGCGACCGGCGGCCTACCGTGCAGCCGTGGGACAGCAACTTGGGCTTACCCGGCGTCGATGCCCCGACCGACCTGCCGTCTGCACTCGACAAGCTCAAGGGCGCCATGGAGCGGCGCGAAGGCCCGCCGCCCATCGTCCTGCCTCGCGGCTTCCACCCGTCATCCTACGAAGGAGGCGGCAGCGGGAGCGGCGGTCTCCTCCACAATGCCGCCGACAGCGATGACGAAGGCTCGTCTCGCGGTGGCCTCGGATCGCTCACCCTCGAGTTCCGCGACGTCATCGCGTCCGGCACCAAGGCCGGCTTCCTGGCTGCATTCCGTGAACTCCAGACCGGCGAGCCAGTCGGCGGCGGCGCGGGTGGCGGCGGTTTCATGAACGCCAGCTACGGCGGCGGTGGCGTTGGCGGCGGGTCATTTGGTAGTGGCGCCGGCGGCCGTCGCGCTCCGAGTCTCCGCTACGGGCGCCAGCATGACGGCGCCGCGTTCGCGTCGGCCGACGGCGGTGCGGTGCCGACCGGCGCCCACACAGCCCTGAAGGACCTTATCGCCGCTCATGAGACCGGCAGCACGGGCGCAGCCGGTTACGACACGGTCTATGGTCACGCCGAGCGCGGCGGGCGGTTCGCACCCCCGAAGCCGATCTCGCAGATGACCATCGCCGAGGTGCTGGCCTACCAGCGCCGGATGAAGCCCCTGGCGGGCTCCCCGGCCTTCCCGGTCGGCCGAGCGCAGTGGACAGAAACGACGCTCCGCGGTCTGACCCGCGGGATGGACCCCAACACGGTGTTCTCGCCCGAGGTCCAGGAGAAGCTGTTCGACCGTTCAATCGCTGGCCGGATGGGGCAGGGCGTCGGTGGGTTCAGGAGCGAGTGGGACAGCCTACGCGGCGTTGATGCCGCTACGATCCAGGGCGCGATCGCCGGCCACAAGACCGGTGTCGGCTTCTCTGGTGGCGGATCGGGCGTCGCGGGCAAAACGCCTGACTGGATGGACGACAAGTCCCGCCGTGAGCTCGCCGGCGTCAACAAGGCGCTGGCAGGCGACCTTCTCGCCGCATCCGAGCAGACCGGCCTGCACTTCCGGGTGCTTCAGGGCCTGCGGACCCAGGCCGAGGCCGAGCACAACGCCATCACCGGCCGCGGCGTCCGCAACAGCCAGCACCTTTTCGGCGCCGCGGCCGACATCGCGGTCCAGGACGGCCAGGGCCACGACATCAACGACCGTGCCGCCTACAAGCGGTTCGCTGACGCCTACACGGCGCATTCGCGCGCAGGCGGTGGTGGAGGGCGGTGGCTCGGCGATCTCCCCGGCCGCTGGGGCTCCGACATCGGTCATTTCGACCAGGGCATCGGCTACGGCCAGGCCCATCCTCGAGACCCCTATGGCGTGGGTGGCCCGACAAAGGACGACGTCGCGCAGGGTAATGCCGAGATCTACCGCTCGCCCCAGAACCCCTTCCTGCGCCATCCGGCCGAGCCGCCGCGCAAGAGCCTCCTCGACGAAGCCAACAAGGCCGGCCTCGGCTCGACCACCGTCAAGCACGAGGGCGGCGCCGTCATCGAGATCCGAGGCCTCCCGCAGGGGAAAGGCACCAGGACGTCGACCAGCGGGATGATCGAGGCGGTGAATTTGCGACGGGGGCCGATGTCTCAAATCGCTTGACGGAGCAGCCGTCGTCGCATGGTGACCATTCAGCGGTTGAACCACCAACCGGCCGTGGCGGCCACCAAGCAAATCACGACGATGATCGCGATCATTCGCCGGGACCCAGTCACGCTATCGGAGCCGAAAATCATTCTGGCGAAGCGGTCGTCGTCTTTCGGCTGCATCGATTTATGCCCTCAAGGCTGAAGCGGGTGCCGCTGCTGCCTTTCAGTCAACCCGCTTCACCTAACGCCGGCCCGATCGACCCCGTTCAGATCGACATCCGGCATCACAACAACGGGGGCGCCAGGGTGTCGGCTCGGGGTGGCCGTGGGACGAAGCTGGGGATCAGGTCGGGGCCGACGATGCAGGCGAGTTGAGGAGCGCCGTTGTCGAGATCCGCGGGCTACCGCAGGGGAAGGGTACGAGCACGTCGACGAGCGGAATGATGGAGGCGGTTCACTAGCGGCGTGGTGGGGCCATGACGCAGGTGGGATGAGGCTTGTCAGGACGCTCGATCCCGTCCACCAATGCTGCGAGCAGAGCTGCTCAAAATCTCCTGAACTTCCTTGGTACGTTCAGAATACATAGAGATATTCGCTGCAAAATAGAGCGTAAAAGTCAAGGTGAAGACGACCATTATATTAAGGATGCCGCTCACCTCCGAGCTAGGCTGTTGCCACCAGATTGCAAGAGAAGAGATTATTGCGCTCAGGACAGTGGCTATCACGTAATCAATCATCGAATAATCCTCTCGGCACGATGAGGGAGATAGCTTAGGCCGGTGAGCCAGTCACGAAAAGCGAAGCGGGTCAGTGGACGGTTTCCGTGAGGCCATGAATGCCTTCAGCTTCCAGCACCGCTTGGAACGCTGCCCAAGCGTCTTCATCCGTATCGAAGGTGCCATCCCAAACCGCCGAGATCTCGTCCTGGGCGATGACTTCGAGAGTCCATCCGTCGTCAACGTCGAGCACGCGGTAAATCTCGACGCGAACGGTCACGCCGTCCCGGCTTACGAACTGGCAGAGCGGTGAGAAGTCGACCTCGGACTCCTGGCTGGCGTCGCCGGGCATGATCAGCATCCTCTTGCCGCCTTAACCTCTATAATGCGGACCTTCCAGCAAGCGTCAACTCGATCAGAACGCCCGATGGGCGCAGCGCTGTGAAGGCCACGAGCCCGACGTCGTGGAGCCTGACGTAGCCCGGTGACTCAACGGCCATCACCTTTCCGTGTTGCGACAGCGCTTCGAGGCGGGCGCATTGCTTCTTCGTCAGACGCATCACGGTTCCCCTACGAAAACGCTCAAAGCCCGTTGACCGGCAGACTCGGCGGCCAACACGGTCGTAAACCGTGCGTCGCTGTTCTGAAGCAAGACGCCGCCATAACGACGAATTTCCCAGGTGAAAAGACGGGCGTCCTGAACACCCCTGACCACGAAGATCTCGGGACGGTTCGGGTCTATCTTCAAATCTCTTTTCAGGCGCCGCGCCTCGACCGCAGCTTGACGCGCGGCGTCCGTGAATTGGCGCCGCGATGAGGTTGTGTTGGCCGCCATGTGCCGCTCCAGTTCTGGACGGCGCTAACCTACTCTCGTTATAAGTTAGAACACCAAAGTATGTGTGTTTCGTCCCGGTCTAGGAAATTATTTTCGCCAAGGGATCTACGTTATGCCGGCAGATAGCCCGAGCTAGTGAGCCAGCCACGGAGGGTGAGGCGGGTCGCGGGCCGCCTCAAACGTCATGCCAGCCCCACCCGCAGCCTCACCCCATCCGGCCCGCACTCGACGCCGGCACGGTAGAACGCATCCTTGATAACAATCTCGTCAGCCAGCGTTCCAACGGCGCCGTCCGGGCTCATCATGGCGCGGTCGATCACGACGAGCGGGAGCGCTGTCCGCCGCTGCAGGTCGAAGCGAGTCCACTTGAGAAAATCGCAGGCTTCGCGGATCTGGCTACCGGTGAGCATGTCAGGACCTCGCTGCCGGCTCAGTGAAGGATCGGATCCCCTCCAGCCTCACATGCTGCTCGAACACGTCATAGGCCTCCTGCGCCGTGGCGAACGTCCTGTTCCAGCACGTCGACCCGCCGAGGCGGTCCTCGATCTCCAACGTCCAGCGAAGATCTTCGGACGGCACGCGATAGATGAGAACCCGGACCGTCACGCCCGCCCGCGTCACCTGCCGGCCGAGCGGCGAGTGCTCGATCGCAGGAAGATCTTCGAAGCCGGGCAGGTCCACGTCAGTTCGCCCCTTCAAAGTCGTCGTGGGCGGACAAGTCGCCGCGCCTATCCATTCCGTAGGCTCACTGCGTCGAAACCGACGCTTCGCCTGCCTTCGGCGGTGAGAAGATAGACCCGGCGTGGGGGAGTAACGGATTTATCCAACCGGCTGGCGATGGCGCGCTGATTCTCCATCGCTGCTAAACGAGACCGCACCTCACCGGGTGACATGGCGCATGCGGCGCCGATGGCCGACGCAGAGGCGCTCTCCCGCCGAACAAGCCAGCGAAGGATGCTGAGGTCGCCAGACGAAATCATCTGGCGGTAACAATCGAAGCCGGCAGGTAGCCGAGGCCGGTAGGCCAGTCGTGGAGGGCGAGGCGGATCAATGGAACGTCTCCGTCAGGCCCGCGATGCCTTCGGCCTCCAGCGCCTCCTTAAAGGCCGATAGAGCGTCGTCGTCGGTATCGAACATCTCATCCCACACCGACGAGGCGTCGAGATGGTCTACAACCTCCAGGGACCATCGCTTATCAATCGAGGGCACCCGGTAGATCTCCACGTACACCGTGAGGCTATCGCGCGACACCATCCGGCAGAACGGAGAATATTCGATCCGAGCGTCTGAGGGCGTATCATCGGACATGGTCAGTTCGCCATCACCAGAGCCACGGCGAGGACGCCCACCACGCCGCCGAGCACCATGTAGGCGCCCAGCAGCATAGCGATGCGGCTGTCATCGCGTTCGTGCTGCCGGCGTGTGGCCGCCGCAGCCTCCCGGCGCTCGACGTCCTGGGCGCGCCAGGTCTCGTACCAGTCGTGGAATGGGCCCCGTAGCGGGGCGTCGTGATGGGTCACTCCTGATCCTCGATCATGAGCCTGTCTTCGGAGGCGATGTCGACGCCGACCTTCGTGAACGCCAGCCGCAGCGCAGCTATCTGAGCCGTCGTCACGACGGCCTCGCCGTCTGTCGCTTCGGCGCGTCTGACGATCGAGAGCGCGAGACCGGCGCGCCTCGCCAACTCGCTGGGTAGCCATCCCAACTTGTCGCGCGCTTCGCGGAGCTGCCGGCCAGTGAGCACGTCAGCCGGTCCCGTCGATGTGGTCTGCAGCATCGGCGCTGGCTGGCAGGTAGCCCTTGGCGCGGAGGTGGTCGGCGAGGGCCCGACGGACGGCTTCGGGGCGTGAAGGCTGTGGGTCGCCCTGGTCCGTGGCGAAGGCGTCGAGCGCCGATAGGAGGTCGGGCTGCATGCGGACGAGTACTGGCGCGCCCTGACCCGTTGCCGGCCTGCCACCTAGGTTTTTGATATCAGGGCTTGACGTCATCCAAGGATGATATCATAAACATCGGGCCGACGGAAGCTTGCACCCTTCCAATCGGCCCTGACCACCACGAAACGTTCGGAGTTTCACGATGGCTACTCACGCCCATAGCACACCCGTGCCCGCGCCACAGCGGGGCTTATTACGGGCCTTCGCCTGCTTCCTGACTCTCCCCAAATCTGGGGACACCCCCGCGCCGACGGGTGTCGTTCCTCCGCACGATACCCGCCTCGTCGCCCAGCCGTGGCCTGTCCACGAGGGTGCGCTCAGTTCTGAGCCGACCCCCCTTCTCCTGAAATCTCAGGAAAACCCCGAGGCCTGCGTCGCCTTATTACCCGCGCCCCTCCCGTCCCTGACCTCGGCCTTCTCGCGGCGCCGGGCCATATTCGGAGCTGTGGCCCTCGCGGCGGCTCCGGTGGCCGTCCAGCCGGCCAACGCCACGCCCGCACTATCAGCTAACGATCGCCGCCTCGTCGACCTGGCCGACGCCTACGAGGCCTTGGACCGGCGCTGCAACGAGCACACGGCCGCCCACCGCTACGACCACACATCGGAGACGGACGACGAGTTCGACGTCCTGACGACGGGCTTCGGCCCGTTGGAGGAGGAATGCGCCGTCACGCCGGCCGACTCTCTCGTGGGCGTGATCGCGAAGGCGCGGCTGTGCCTCTCGCCGACCGCTCGGGGGTGTGCCGACAACGAGCACGCCTTCAGCATCGCCGATGACCTCTGCCGTCTCCAGGCTATGGGAGGGCTGCATGTCTGATCGCCGCGCCTTTCTCCGTGGTCTCGCGTCCCTCCCGCTCATCGGCGGCGGCGTGACCCTCATCGGCCGGCCTACAGCGGCGGCAGTTCCGGTCACGGACGCCCTGCACAAGCGCTATCTTGCGTGGCTTGCCCATGAGCATTGGGCGGCCATGAAGGAGCACGCCCGCCGTGATGCCCTGGCGTCATGGAAACCGTGCGTCTACCCGATCGATCCATCCCCGGAGGCTTACGCGGACCGGGCAGCCAGCGAAGCGAACTACATGTTCTGGCTGCCCGATGTCCCCGACGTCGAGCGCCACGTGGCTTCGGCACCCCCATCCACCCGCGCAGCCGTGATCCTGTCGGCGGCCGGCGTGCCGATCAGCGACAGGCGGCGCTTATGACCGCCCTCCAGCGCCTCACCCACGCCGTCATCTTGCTCTGGTGGCTCCCCGCCATCGTCCTCCTGTTCGCCCGGCCCGCGGCGTTCCAGGTGGGTCATACCTATCGCGTCCGTCGGGCCTGTCGGTTGATGGAGGAGGGCGACCTCGACCAAGCCGATCGGCTGATCGCGCGGCTGCGGGAGGACGCGGAGCGGTATCGGCGGCGGGTCGAAGCTCGCTTGTCCTACTCGTCGACCGGGGACGTCGACGCCTCGTAAATGCAAGCTCCCGTCCCGGTCCGGATGGCGACCGTGACGCTGCCTATGCGATCTTCGGCAGAAGCGTCGGACAGGAGCTGCCAAACGATCAGGGTAGCCTCACGAATGGCAAGCGCGTCGTTGTCTAAATCGATGCCGGCCGTGCCACGAATGTGAACCCCGCGATCTCGGACGTCGAAGAAGTATCGGTCCAAAGGGATCTCCAACGGTCTTGCACCTCGATGGAGACAAAATATCTCAAGACAGCATCCTCGACGCTTACAAATCATACAAAACCGGAAAGGTCGACAAAGATGACTTATGTTGTAATTGCTGCCCCGTCGTCTCTAAGCTGCACCCAAATTAGCCAACGAAAAACGGCCGCGGCTCCCGGGCTGGAGAACGGGGTGCCACGGCCGTCCGGGCCGTGCCCCCTCGGCCCTAAGAAAGAGATTGCCGGATGGGGCAGGTCCTCGCCAGCGGTCGAGCAAAATGGGGTGAATGACCGCGGCGAGCGCTCGGGAGAACACGTGCCGCGGCCACCTGAGCCAGCATGGTGACGGTGCCGACCCGACACGGTGGATGCCAGAACCAGGCCATGGTGAAGCCGGGCGGTGCACGACGGCCGCGGCATCTTCGCTGTGAGAACCTCGCATCGCAGCCGATCGGACGGCCGGCGACTGTGGCTGGAATGAGAGAGTGAGTCCGCTTTCGGCCGCAATGGTCACCGGCGAAGCGCTGCTTCCGATCTGCTTCCAGATCAGATTTGACCGGAAGCAGATCACACCGAAAAGGAGAGCTAAGTGACTGATTTTAATGGCGCGGTCGAAGGGATTCGAACCCCTGACCCCCAGATTCGTAGTCTGGTGCTCTATCCAGCTGAGCTACGACCGCGCATTCGACGATGTCCGCTGCGGGACTTTCGAAGGCGGCGCTTGTTCGGCGCCGCTGACGCAGTCCCTAAAGCCTCTCCCCGGCCTTGGCAACAGCTTTTTGACGGTGGTTCCGTCCGGTCGCCGACCGGCCGCCCGCCCCTCCGGGTGTTCTCCGGGGGACACAGGTTCACCTTAACAGGCGGTCCGGGGGCGACGCCGTGCGGCGAATGTGAAACAAAGCCATGTTTCGGCCATTCTAGGTCGCATCGTGTTGCAGCGCAGCGAGCCCTCGACGGCGCTGCATTCCGTCGCCGGACAGAAACGAGAACACGCGCCTGATGTCACTCGCCGCCCAAGCCGCCGCCCCCGTCGGCAGGACCTCCCTGTTCGACGTGACCGGCCTCGATGCCGCCATCACGCGGGCCATGTCGGCCCTCCTCGAGGAGCAGCGCGCGGATGGCCATTATGCCTTCGACCTCGAAGCCGATGCCGCCATCCCGGCGGAATACATCATGGTCAAGCACTTCCTCGGCGAAGTCGAGCCCGAGATGGAGCGCCGGACCGCCAACTACCTGCGCCGCATCCAAGAGTCGCACGGCGGCTGGCCCATGCTGGCCAAGGGCCAGCTCAACATGTCGGCCAGCGTCAAGGCCTATTTCGCGCTGAAGATCGCCGGGGACCCGGTCGATGCGCCCCACATGGTGAAGGCGCGCAACGCCATCCTGGCGCATGGCGGCGCCGTGAACATGAACATCTTCACCCGCATGATGCTGGCCTTCTTCGGCATCGTGCCGTGGAGCGCCGTGCCGGTCATGCCGGTCGAACTGATGCACGCGCCCGGCTGGTTCCCCATCAACATCTGGCGCTTCAGCTACTGGGCGCGCGACACCGTGGTGCCGCTGCTGGTGCTGATGGCCAAGAAGCCCAGGGCCGCGAACCCGCGCCGCGTCGGCATCGACGAGCTCTTCATCGTGCCGCCGCACGCCGTCAAGCGCTGGCCCAAGACCGTCAACCAGGTCGGCTTCTGGGGCGCCTTCTTCGTCGGCCTCGACAAGGTGCTGCGCGTCACCGAACCCCTGTTCCCGAAGAAGAGCCGGGACTCCGCCATCCAGAAGGCCGTCGAGTTCCTGCGCGAACGGTTGAACGGCGAGGACGGGGTCGGCGCCATCTATCCGTCGATCGCCTATACGGTGATGATGTTCCACGTGCTCGGGGTGCCCGAAGACCACCCCGACATGATCATCGCCAAGAAGGCGCTCGAGAAGCTCGTGGCGCACAACGGCGATGAAGCCTTCTGCCAGCCCTGCCTGTCGCCGGTCTGGGACACCGTGCTGACGGCCCACGCCCTGCTCGAAGCCGCGCCCGACGACACCGCCAGCGCCGAGCGCGCGCTCGACTGGCTGCTGCCGTTGCAGGTGCTCGACGTGAAGGGCGACTGGGCCTATCGCCGGCCGGACCTCCGGCCCGGCGGCTGGGCCTTCCAGTACAAGAACGACCATTACGTCGACCTCGACGACACCGCCGTCGTGGTGATGGCCATGGACCGCGCCCGCAACAAGACCGGGACGCGGCGCTTCGACCACGCGATCGACCGCGCCGTCGAGTGGGTCGTCGGCATGCAGAGCACGAACGGCGGCTGGGGCGCCTTCGACGTCGACAACACCTCCTACTACCTGAACCACATCCCCTTCGCCGACCACGGCGCGCTGCTCGACCCGCCGACCGCCGACGTCACGGCACGCTGCCTGTCGATGCTGGGCCAGCTCGGCGAGACCGCGAAGACCAGCGAGGCGGTGCGGCGCGGCGTCGACTACCTGCTGAGGGAGCAGCACCCCGAGGGGAGCTGGTTCGGCCGCTGGGGCATCAACTACATCTACGGCACCTGGTCGGTGCTCTGCGCCTTCAACGCCGTCGGCATCGATGCCGGCCATCCCGCGGTGCGCCGCGCCGTCGACTGGCTCATCGCCATCCAGAACCCGGACGGGGGCTGGGGCGAGGCCGACGCCGGCTACGCGCTCGACTACGTGGCCTACAAGCCCTCGGAGACGACGGCCTCGCAGACCGCCTGGGCCGTGATCGGCCTCATGGCGGCCGGGGAGGTCGACCATCCCGTCGTCAAGCGCGGCATCGCCTATCTCGAGCAGAACCAGGGCGAGGACGGCTTCTGGCAGGAGCCGCACTACACCGGCACGGGCTTCCCCCGCGTGTTCTACCTGCGCTACCTCGGCTACGCGAAGTTCTTCCCGCTCTGGGCCCTGGCGCGCTACCGCAGCCTCAAGCAGGGCAACACCGCGGCGGTGCTGCACGGCATGTGACGCCGAGGGCTCCCCGGGGCCCGGTCGATGCGAGGTTGCCCTCGCCTTTGGCGGACCCTATGCCGGATCCGTCTTGCTCCTGCCGCAAAGACCCCCGAGGTGATGCCCGCGCGAGGCTGAGCTTCCGGCGGTCCGGCGCCGGGTCGCTGCCGTGAAGGGATCATTCTTGAAAGCTGTCCAGTGGGATCCCGCGAGCCGGGATGACGCCTTCGCTTACTATGCCGAGCTGAGGCGCCATTCACCGGTCATCCGGGCCCAGATCCCAACCCGCGGCACGGGCTGGGTGGTGACACGCTACGAGGACGTGCTGAAGGTCCACAAGGATCAGCGCTTCTCCACCGACCCGCGCAACGCCCGCCGGACGCCGCTGTTCGGGTTCGGCGGCCCCTACGCGCCCAAGCTCATCAAGCTCGTCGGCGCCTCCATGGTCAGCGTCGACGATCCCGCCCACGCGCGCCTGCGCCGCCTCGTCTCCAAGGTCTTCACGCCGCGGGCCGTCGCCGACATGGCGCCCTGGATCTCCGCCATGGTGGACAGCCTGCTCGACGCCGCCGTCGCCAAGGCCGGCGAGACCGGCACGGTCGACCTCATGGCGGATTTCGCCCTGCCGCTGCCGCTCAGCGTCATCTCGGAGATGCTGGGCATCCCGGAAGCCTGGCGGCTTGAGTTCCACGACCAGGTGGTCCGCCTCATCGAGGTGAACGACAAGCCGGTCCGCCGCGCCGTGCGGTGGCTGCCCGCCATGCCGAAGCTGCTGCGCTTCTTCGAGAACCTGATCGAGCTGCGCCGCCGCGAGCCCGACGACGGCATCATCACCAAGCTGATCGCCGTCGAGGAGGAGGGAGACCACCTCACCCGCGACGAGCTGATCGGCATGATCTTCCTGCTGCTCTTCGCCGGCCACGAGACCTCGGTCAACCTGATCGGCAACGGCCTGATGGCGCTCATCGACCATCCCGACCAGATGGACATGCTGCGCCGCGACCCCGGGCTGATGGACGGCGCCGTCGAGGAGTTCCTCCGCTACACCAACCCGGTCGAGCACGGCACGCCGCGCTTCGCGCTCGAAGACGTCGAGATCGCCGGCACCCGCGTCCGAAAGGGCGAGATGGTGATCCTGCTGCTCGCCGCCGCCAACCGCGACGAGGCGGTCTTCGCCGATCCGGACCGGTTCGACATCCGCCGCACCGACAACAACCGCCACCTCGCGTTGGGCTTCGGCCTGCATTACTGCCTCGGCGCATCCCTGGCGCGGCTCGAAACGAGGATCGCCCTCGCCGCGCTGCTGCGACGCTTTCCCGACCTCGCGCTGGCGGTGCCGCGCGGGGCGGTGCGCTGGCGTCAGGCGACCGGCCTGCGCGGCCTGCTGGCGCTGCCGGTGCGCCTGGGGGCGGACGGGGCCGATGCCGGCTTCGGCACGGGCTCCTGCCTCGTCACGCCGGACGTCGCGACGCCGGAGCTGGCGTCGCCGGGCGACATCAGCCCAACCCCGCCAGCAGGTTCGCCGCCAGCGTCAGCCGCTCGTGCGACGTGCCCGATGGCTGGGCATAGATCAACCGACGTCCTTTCAGCGTCAGCCGATCCCGCAGCCGTGGCGGAGCCCGGCCGACGAGGTCCGCCGCGGCGACACTCGGCCTGAGGTCGAGCGCGATGGCTTTCGGCCCGGCGTCGATGCGGGCGATGCCGAGCGTCCGGCACAGGGCCCGCAGCCGCACGCGCTCCAGCAGGTCGCGCACTTCCTCGGGCGGCGGGCCGAACCGGTCCGCCAGTTCCTCGGCGATGGCTTCGGCCTCTTGCGGCTCCACCACGCGCGCCAGGCGCGCGTAGAGGTTCAGGCGCAGCTCGGGCTCCGGGATGTAGTCGGTGGGCAGCGAGCCGGCCCGGTCGATATGGATCTCGGGCGACCAGTCCTCCACCACCTCGCCCCGCGCTTCGCGGATCGCGAGGCTCATCAGGTGCTGGTACAGCCCGAGGCCGATGAGGCGGAGGTGGCCCGCCTGCTCCTCCCCCATCAGGTCGCCGGCGCCGCGCAGGTCGAGGTCGCGCGCCGACAGGGCCATGCCGCTGCCGAGCCGGTCGAAGGTGACGAGGCTCTGCAGCCGGCGCATCGCGGCCTCGCCGGGGGGCGTGTCGCCGTCCGTCATCAGGTAGCACAGGCCCTGGAGCCGGCTCCGGCCGACGCGGCCGCGCAGCTGGTGGAGCTGCGACAGGCCGAACAGGTCCGCGCCCGCCACGATCATGGTGTTGGCGCGCGGCACGTCGAGCCCGCTCTCGATGATGGAGGTCGCCACCAGCACGTCCCCGTGCCCTTCGGCGAAATCCACCATGGCGGCGTCCACGGCTTCGGGGGCCATGCGGCCGTGGGCCGACAGGACCGAGAGTTCCGGACAGGCCTCGGTCAGGGCCGCGGCCATCCGCTCCAGCCCCTCGATGCGCGGCACCACCACGAAGCTTTGGCCGCCGCGCGCCTTCTCGCGCAGCAGCGCGCCGCGCAACGTGGCGAGGTCGAAGGGCGCCACCAGGGTCCGGATCGGGCGCCGGCGGGCGGGCGGGGTCGCGATGATGCTGAGGTCCTGCAGACCGACAAGCGCGCCCTGCAGGGTGCGGGGGATGGGCGTCGCCGTGAGGGTGAGGACGTGCACGCCCTGGCCGAGCTCGCGCAGCCGGGTCTTCTCGGCGGTGCCGAACCGCTGTTCCTCGTCCACCATGAGGAGGCCGAGTTCCTTGAAGGTCACGCCCTCGGCCGCCACGGCGTGGGTGCCGACGACGATCCGCACCGAGCCGTCGGCCAGCCCCGCGCGGATCGCCCTGGCCTCCGCCGGCGGCGTCAGGCGGGACAGCTGGGCGACGCCGACGCCGAGGTCGGCGAAGCGGCGCGCGAAGGTTTGGACGTGCTGGCGCACCAGCACGGTGGTGGGGGCGACGAGCGCCACCTGACGGCCCGCCAGCACGGCCACGGCCGCGGCGCGCAACGCCACCTCGGTCTTGCCGAAGCCGACGTCGCCCACCACCAGCCGGTCCATCGGGCGCCCGGCCGCGAGGTCCGCCACGACGGCCGCGATGGCGTCGGCCTGGTCGGGCGTGGGGGCGAAGGGGAAGCGGGCCGTGAAGGCGCGGTAGGGTTCGGCCGGGGCCTTCAGGATGGGCGCCCGGGTTTCGGCCCGACGCCGGGCGAGCTCCACGAGGGCGCGTGCCGCCATGGCGATCTCGCCCCAGATCCGTTGCCGCCGCTTGGACCAGCCGTCGTCGTCGAGCCTGTCGAGCCGGATGGCATCGCCGGCGGCGCCGTAGCGCCACAACAGGTCGAGCCCTTCGACGGGGGTCAGCAGGTCGGCGTCCTTGGCGTAGTCGAGCCGCACCGTATCGCGCGCCCCCGCCGCATCCGACCGCAGCGTCTCGATGGTGCGCAGCACGCCGACGCCGTGGTCGATGTGGATCACCGTGTCGCCGATGGCGAAGTCGCCGTCCCCCGCATGCCAGGGCACGGGCGCGGCATGGTGGTGGTGGTGGTCGGCGCGGTGGGCCCGGTGGCCGAGCAGGTCGGTGGCGCAGACCATGGTGACGCGGTCGGCGTCGTCGACGAAACCGTGCTCCGCCGACAGCGGGAGCAGCAGCAGGCTGCCGGGCGCCGCCGCCGTCACGTCGGCCCAACCCGTCGCCGGCACGGCTTCGGTGCCGGCCGTCGCCGTCTTCACCTCGGTTCCGGCCGTGGCCGCCTTGGCCAGGGCCGCGCGGTCCCGCGCCGTCGCGCCCGCCAGCACGATGCGGTGGCCGGCAGCGATGCGGGCCGACACGAAGCTCGCCAGGGCCTTGCGTCCGCCGCGCAGGGCATGGAAATGCGGCACGGCTTCGGCCGGCTCGCCACCGGGCAGCGGCCGGAGCCGCCGCTTCGCCGCCTTGGCCCATTCCGCGGGCGTGAGGTAGAGCGCGTCCGGGGGCAGGGGCGCCGACGTGTCGGCCTTCGCGGCACGGCGCGGGTCGCGCCCCTTCACGGCGTCGCCGTGATGCTCGGCGGCCTGGGCCAGGACCTCGTCGCAGCGGGCCGCCGCGGTCGGCTCGAGGATCAGGGCCGCCTTCGGCAGGACGTCGAAGACGGTGCGCAGCGCCGGGTAGTGCTCGGACAGGCGGTGCTCGAGCCCGGGCACGCGCCGAACCGGCGCGGTGGCGCCTTCCGGCGCCAGCACCGTCGAGACCGGGCCGACCGAAAGGCGGGCCACGTCCTCGACCGAGCGCTGGCTCGCGGGGTCGAAGGCGTGGATTGCGACGATCCGCCTGGCCTGCAGCGTCAGGCGGAAGGGGGTGGGGCCGGGCGGGAACAGGTCCACCACCTCGCCCCTCAGCGCGAACTCCCCGTGATCGTCGACCCGGTCGTCATGGCGGTAGCCGAAGCGCTCCAGCGTGGCGCCGAGCCGCGCCGGATCGAGCGCCGCCCCCACCGCGAGGTCGACGGCCTCGCTGGCGGCGTCGACCGGCGGCAGCCGCTGCACGGCCGCCTCCATCGTCGTCACCAGCACGACGCCGCCTGTTGCGGAGCCGGCCTGCGCGTCGATGCGGCGCAGCGCCGCCATGGTCTGGCCCAGGATGTCGGGGGAGGGCGAGGCCCGGTCGTAGGGAAGGCAATCCCAGGCCGGGACGAAGGCCACGGTCGCGTCGGGGGCGAGTTCGGCGAGGAGGTGGGCGACGCCTTCGGCCCGATGGTCGCCGGACGCCACGTAGATCAGGCTTTTGCCGGGCGCCGTGAAGGGCAGAAGCCGCACGGCGGCCAGGGCGACGGGCAGTTTGGGCATGGAGGCACACACTCGGACGACGCGGACGGCCGAGGTCAAGCCTCGGAGGACTCCCCAACGTCCCGCCCCGTCCGGGGTTCGACCGGGGCCGGCCGGCGGACCGCGTGTCGCAGAACGGTCACGCGGGGCCGGGGTGTCGCGTCAATGGACGCTGACGGTCTCGAGCTGGTTCTCGGAAGCATTGGCGAGGGCCGTCTCGCGGCTGTCCGTCAGCAGGATCGGGACGCCGTCGGCGCCGAGCAGCATGTAGAGGTCGAGGCCGGGCTGGATGGAGGGCGCCTGCGGGAACAGGGCCGGCACCTCGTCCGAGCGGATCGCCTTGACGTAGGCGATGTCGCCCTGGCCGAGATGGGCGAATTCGTCGGTGGACAGGGGCAGATCTGACTCGGACATGGTTTTCCTCATAGGCTTCCGGGCCCGATGACGATCGTGCGGTCGACGCGGTCGGTGGGCCGGATCGCCAGCAGGATCGACAGGAGGCCGCGGTCGAGTTCGGCGCTCAGGACTTCGAGGCCCGGCGCCAGGCGGAACGCCCGTCGGAAGCGGCGGGCCGCGATGCCGCGATACAGGAACCGGTTCGGATCGCCGTCGCCGGTTCCCTCCCCGCTGATGGAAAGTTGGTCCCCGGCGACGGTGATTTCAAGCCGCTCCGGGGCGAAGCCCGCCACCGCCAGCACCAGGAGGAGCCTGTCGCCGTCCGGCCGCCGCAGGCGCACGAGGTCGTAGGGCGGGTAGTTGTCGGGCGCGGCGGACCCCGCGTCGGGCGCCCGCTCCAGCCCGTGGATGTGCAGGACGAAGCGGGCCCGCAGCGCCGGCCCTCGCGCGTCGCGGCCGGGCGCGCCGCTCATCCGGCCCCCCGGGCGGGGGCGCGGCGAAGCGCGGTCGAGGCGTGGCGGGCGGGCGAAAGCGTCATCGCGGTCGAGCCTAATGCGGAAACCCTAACGCAATCATCGGGCCAGAATCGGGCCGGGGCCGGGCCGAAACCACGGCCGGGCGCGCCGGCGTTCCGCCCCTCACAGCATCGAGGGCAGCACGCGGTCGGGCGGACGGTGGCCGTCCACGAAGGCCCGGATGTTGACCAGCACCTTCTCGCCCATCTCGATGCGCCCCTCCGCCGTGGCCGAGCCCATGTGGGGCAGCAGCGTCACCTTGCCGGCGCGGGCGAGGCGGACGAGCTTGTTGGGCACGGCCGGCTCGTGTTCGAAGACGTCGAGGCCCGCCCCGGCGATCTCGTCGGCCTCCAGCATCCGGGTCAGCACGGCCTCGTCGATGATCTCGCCGCGGGCCGTGTTGACCAGCACCGCCTGGGGCCGCAGCAGCTTCAGGCGGCGGGCGGACAGCAGGTGATAGGTGGCGGGCGTGTGGGGGCAGTTGACCGACACGATGTCCATGCGGGCCAGCATCTGGTCGAGCGAGTCCCAGTAGGTCGCCTCCAGGCCCTCCTCGATGTCGCCGGCGAGGCGGCGGCGGTTGTGGTAGTGGATGGACAGGCCGAAGGCCTTGGCGCGCCGCGCCACCGCCTGGCCGATGCGGCCCATGCCGACGATGCCGAGCCGCTTGCCGGTGATGCGGCTGCCCAGCATGAAGGTCGGCGACCAGCCGTTCCATTCGCCCGCCGGGATGACGCCGGCGCCCGCCACGACCCGCCGCGCCACCGCGAGGATCAGCGCCATCGTCATGTCGGCGGTGTCCTCGGTGAGGACGCCCGGCGTGTTGGTGACCACGATGCCGCGCTTGTGGGCGGCGTCGACGTCGATGTTGTCGGTGCCGGTGCCGAAGTTGGCGATGAGCTTGAGCTGCGGCCCGGCCGCCTCGATGAGGCCCGCGTCGATGCGGTCCGTCACCGTGGGGACCAGGATCTCGGCTTCCGCCATGGCGACGGCGAGGTTGGCGGGCGCCATGGGTTCGTCGTCGAGGTTGAGATGGGCGTCGAACAATTCCCGCATCCGCGTCTCGATGCGCTCGGGCAGCTTGCGGGTGACGACGACGAAGGGTTTCCTGGCCATGGCGTCGACGATCCTCCTCCGCCCGCTCCGGGTGGGGCGGCTTCACCCCGCCTTAACCCTGCCGGCCTTTGATCGTAGCCCATAACCGCCGTGTCGACACGAGGGGTCGGGTTTCCGATCCCGCCCGAGGACGTTCCCCATGCGCCAGTCCCCGCCGCCCCGCATCTCCGGTTGCCGAGCGGCCGCCGCCGCGCTGGCGGCCCTGCTGGCGGCCGCCTTCGGCAGCGGGGCGGGCGCCGCCGCCCTCGACCAGAAGGGCCCCATGACGGGCCTGCCGGTGCCGCGCTACGTCAGCCTGAAGTCGGACCGGGTCAACCTGCGCGAGGGGCCCTCGAAGGAGCACCGCTCCTCCTGGGTCTTCGAGCGCGCGGGCCTGCCCGTCGAGGTGACGGCCGAGTTCGACACCTGGCGCAAGATCCGCGACTCCGAGGGTTCCGAGGGCTGGGTGCTGCATTCGCTGCTGTCCGGCCGCCGCACCGCGCTGGTGGCGCCCTGGAAGAAGGAGCAGACCATGCCGCTCTATCGCCAGCCCCGGGCCGACGGCGAGGTGGTGGCCAACCTCCAGTCGGGCGTCATCGGCAGCGTGAAGAAGTGCGACGGCCAATGGTGCCGCATCTACGGCGACGGCTTCGACGGCTACGAGCAGCAGAGCAACCTGTGGGGCGTCTACCCGGGCGAGCAGGTGGAGTAGCGGGACGCCGTTCTCCCGCGGGCGGCAGAAGCGCGCGGCTTGCGCCCTTGCCGGGCGCCCGTCCGGTCCCGATGATGGGGGGCCACGCCGCCTCAGAGCCGGACGCCCATGCCCGACCCCGCCCCGATCCCGGTCTTCGACGGCCACAACGACATGCTGCTGCGCTTCGCCCTGCACCGGGAGCGCTCGCCCGAGCAGCTCTTCGCCGGCGACCCCAAGGGCCACATCGACCTGCCGCGCGCCCGCGCGGGCGGCTTCGCGGGTGGGCTCTTCGCCGTGTTCCCGCCGCCGCTGCGCGAGGACGGCCCGCCGGCGCCGAAATCCTACACCGACCGGCCGATGCCGGCCGAACTGGCGCTGGAGCCGGCCCGCACCTCCACGGTCGGCATGCTGTCGATCCTGCTCAGGCTGGAGCGCGCCTATCCGGACGACCTCGCGGTCTGCCGCGACGTCGGCGAGATCCGCGCCGCCATGGCGTCCGGGCGCATCGCCGCCGTGATGCACGTCGAGGGGGCCGAGGCCATCGACCCCGACCTCGCCATGCTGGACGTGCTGCACGCCGCGGGGCTGCGCTCGCTCGGCCTCGTGTGGAGCCGGCCCAACGCCTTCGCCCACGGCGTGCCGTTCCGCTTTCCCAGCGACGGCGACATCGGGCCGGGCCTGACGGAGGCCGGCCGCGCCCTGGTCAGGGCCTGCAACGCCCGGCGCATCATGGTCGACCTGTCGCACTTGAACGAGCGCGGCTTCTGGGACGTGGCGGAACTCACCGACGCGCCCCTGGTGGCGAGCCATTCCAACGTCCACGCGCTCTGCGCCTCGTCGCGCAACCTGACCGCCCGGCAGCTCGACGCCATCCGCGCCAGCCGCGGCCTCGTGGGGCTCAACTTCGCCTGCTCGTTCCTGCGCCCGGACGGCGCCATGCGGTCGGACACCGACCTCGACGTGCTGCGCCGCCACCTCGACGCCCTGCTGGAACACCTCGGCGAGGACGGCGTGGCGCTGGGCTCCGACTTCGACGGTGCCGCCGTGCCGGCCGCCATCGGCAGCGCGGCGGGGCTCCCCGCCCTGTTCGATCACCTGCGGGGCGCGGGCTACGGCGACGAGCTGCTGCGCAAGATCGGAGCTGAGAACTGGCTGGGGGTGCTGGAGCGGACCTGGGGGTAGGGGCGATCCCGTCTCGCCATCGGGGGACAAGAGGATCGGTGGAGGACCGTGCGCCCTGGCGCTCGCGGGAGCGTGCTGTCATTCCACTTCCGAACGAAGTCCGCCGGTGTCATGGGGTCTCGCTAGGGCATTGTGTCAGGGCCCCGGGCCGTCATGCCGCTCGCTGCAGCGCGCCCTCACCCCAGCGGCCGCCGCGGCGGGGCGACGGGGTCGGAGTCGAGCAGGGCGAAGAGGACGTGGTCCTGCCAGCGGCCCGCGATCCGGAGGTAGGCGCGGGCGTAGCCCTCCTTCTGGAAGCCGACGCTCTGCAGCAGCCGCATCGAGGCTTCGTTGTGGGGCAGGCAGGCGGCCTCGAGGCGGTGCAGGCGCAACGAGCCGAAGACGAAGCCCGAGGCGGCCCGAACGGCCCGGCTCATGTAGCCCCGGCCCGCGTGGGGGTGGCCCATCCAATAGCCCAGCGTCGCCGTCTGGGCGACGCCGCGGCGGATCTGCCCCACCGTCAGGCCGCCCAGCAGCGTGTCGTCGTCGCGGAACACCAGAAACGGGAAGGCCTCGTCGCGGCTCATCTCCTCGGCGTGGAGGCGGATGCGGCGGCGGAAGGCGGCGCGCGTCAGGTCGTCGGTCGGCCAGATCGGCTCCCACGGCGTCAGGAACTGCCGGGAGCGCTCGCGCAGCGACGCCCAGGCGTCGAAGTCGCGCATCTCGGCCGGCCGGAGGTAGACGCCCTCGCCCCGCACCAGCGTGGCGGCGTCGAAGCTCGGTCCCAGCCGGAACAGCGCCATGGCGTCAGTGCCTCGATCCACCCGTCGGATCCGCCGAGCCGGACCGCAGCCGGGACGATGCGGGTCCCGCGGCGGAACCCAGCCGGGCCGCGACGGCGTCCGGGCCCGGCACCTTGCCGACCGGGCCGATGGCCGACACGGTCGGGGCCGAGCGGATCATGGCGGCGCCCGCCGCCCGCGCCGACTCCACCGTGACGGCGTCGACCTCGCGCAGGATCTCGTCCGCGCCGATGAGGCGCCCGTAGGCCATGTGCTGGCGGGCGATCTGTTCGGCGCGCGACGAGGAGGACTCCATCGCCACCAGCAGCGACACCTTCAGCTGCGCCTTGGCACGCTCGACCTCCTCGGCGGTCAGCGTCGCCGTGGTCTCGGCCATGCAGTCGAGCGCCACGGGCACGAGTTCGGCCACGTTGGAGGCGCCGGTCGCGGCGTAGAAGCCGAAGAGCCCCGTGTCGGCGTAGGTCCAGTCGAAGCTGTTGATCGTGTAGGCGAGGCCGCGCTCCTCGCGCACCTCCTGGAACAGGCGGGACGACATGCCGCCCCCGAGCGCGTGGGAGAAGACGTGGGCGGCATAGCGGCGCGGGTCGTGGAACGACAGGCCTTCGAAGCCGATCACGATGTGGGCCTGCTCCAGCCGGCGCTTCAGCCGGATGTCGCCGCCCCGGTAGCTGGCCGCCGGGGTCGCGGGGCCGGTCAGGTTCTGCAGCGCGGCGAAGCGCCGCTCGACCTCGGCCACCACCGTGTCGTGGTCGACGGCTCCGGCGGCGGCGATCACCGTCTGGTCGGCCCGGTAGCGGCGCTCGAGGAAGCCCTTCACGGCGTCGCGGTCGAAGCGCTTGACGCCGGCCGGCGTGCCGAGGATCGGCCGGCCGATCGGCTGGCCCGGATAGGCGTGTTCGGTGAAGAGCTCGAAGACGAGGTCGTCCGGCACGTCCTCGACGGCGCCGAGCTCCTGGAGCACCACCTCCTTCTCGCGCTCGATCTCGACGGGGTCGAAGGCGCTGTCGGTCAGGATATCGGACAGGATGTCGAGCGCCAGCGGCGCGTCGCCGGGCAGCACGCGGGCGTAATAGGCGGTCTGCTCGGTCGAGGTGGCGGCGTTGATGTCGCCGCCCGCGCCCTCGATCTCCTCGGCGATGCGGCGGGCCGAGCGGCGGCGCGTGCCCTTGAACGCCATGTGTTCGAGGAAATGCGACAGGCCGTGCTCGGCCTCGGTCTCGTGCCGCGAGCCGATCCCCACCCACAGGCCGAGCGAGGTCGTGTGCATGTGGGGGATGGCGTCGGTGATGACCCGCAGGCCCGAGGGCAGGGTGGTGATGCGGGCCGTCAACGGGCGGCCTCGCCGCCGGAACGCTCGCGGATGAAGCCCTCGACGGCCGCGACGGCATTGGGCAGCACGGTGAAGCGCTCGGGCCTGTCGAGCAGGTCGGCGAGGTGGGCCGGCAGGGCGGGGCGCTGGCCGGTGGCGCGCTCCACCGCATCGGGGAACTTCGCCGGATGCGCCGTGCCCAGCACCACGACCGGGGTGGCGGGGTCGCGCTTCAACGCGTCGCGCGCCGCCACGACGCCCACCGCCGTATGCGGGTCCAGCACCACGCCGGCATCGCGGAAGGTGCGGCGCATCTCGGCCTGCGTCTCGTCCTCGTCGACCCGCACGGCGTCGAACTCGCCGCGGATGCGCTCCAGGGGGCCGGGCGCGACCGTGAAGCTGCCCGACTGGGCGAGCCCCGCCATGAGGCCGCGCACCGCCGCGTCGTCGCGCCCGTAGGCCTCGAACAGCAGGCGCTCGAAGTTGGACGAGACCTGGATGTCCATCGAAGGGCTCTGGGTGGGGCGCACCCCCTGCACCGCGTAGGTGCCGGTGGCGAGGCAGCGCGCCAGGATGTCGTTCTCGTTGGTGGCGACGACGAGCCGCTCGATCGGCAGGCCCATGCCCTTGGCGATCCACCCCGCCAGCACATCGCCGAAATTGCCGGTCGGCACCGCGAAGGACAGGGCCCGGTGCGGGCTGCCGAGCGCCACCGCGCCGGTGAAGAAATACACGAGCTGCGCCAGCACGCGGGCCCAGTTGATGGAGTTCACGCCCGACAGGTTCATCTCGTCGCGGAAGGCGTGGTGGTTGAACATGGCCTTCACGATGGCCTGGCAATCGTCGAACGTGCCCTCGACCGCGATGGCGTGGATGTTGGGCGCGTCGACGCCCGTCATCTGCCGGCGCTGCACGTCCGACACGCGGCCGTGCGGGTAGAGGATGAACACGTCGACGGCCGGCAGCCCGCGGAAGGCCTCGATGGCGGCCGCGCCCGTGTCGCCCGAGGTGGCGCCCACGATGGTGGTGCGCCGGCCGCTGCGCCCCAGCACCTCCTGCATCATGCGGCCGAGGAGCTGCATGGCGACGTCCTTGAACGCCAGGGTCGGGCCGTGGAAGATCTCGAGCAGGAACAGGTTGGCGTCGAGCTGGCTCAGCGGCACCACGGCGGGGTGGCGGAAGGTGGCGTAGGCCCCCTCCGTCATGGCGCGCAGCGTGCCGGGCGCGAAACAATCGCCCGTGAAGCGGGAGATGAGGGCTTCGGCGACGTCGGCGTAGGGCCGGCCGGCCAGGGCCGCGATGGCGGCGGGATCGAGCCGCGGCAGGGACTCGGGCAGGTACAGCCCGCCGTCGCGCGCGAGGCCGGCCAGGAGCGCGCCGTCGAAACCGAGGCGGGGGGCCGTGCCGCGCGTCGAGATGTAGTTCACGTGTGAGGGTCCCTTGCGCGGCCCGCGGGAAACGGCCGGGATGGAGCGGAGCCCGGCCAGTTCACCACATGTTTTGGGCGGGGCGTCAAGCAGGCGACGGGCGCCCGCCGGCGCCGCGCCGCTCGTTGCCCCGCGGCGGCCGCCCGCAGACGCGGGATCCGGCCGGCCGCGGCATTGCGGCAGGGCCGGCATGCGACTATAATGTGCTCATCCCCAACATGACTGCAGGAACACGCCGGGCTCCGGCCGTCATCGGGCTTCACTGCCCGGCGAAGCGCAGACGCGCGCCCGCCGACCGTCATCGCGCTCCACGAGAGAGCGCCAGGAGATCGCGACCATGAGCGAAGCACCTTTGATGCCCAAGGCCACCGCCGTGTGGCTGGTCGAGAACACGTCGCTGACCTTCGACCAGGTGGCGGAGTTCTGCAAGCTGCACCCGCTCGAGGTGAAGGGGATCGCCGACGGCGAGGTGGCGGCCGGCATCAAGGGCCACGACCCCATCACCTCCGGCCAGCTGCTGCGCGAGGAGATCGAGCGCGGCGAGAAGAACGGCAACTACCACCTGCGCATCGCGCCCCCGAAGGTGCGGCTGCCCCCGCCCAAGAAGACGCGCGGCGCCCGCTACACGCCGCTGTCGCGTCGCCAGGACCGGCCCAACGCCATCCTGTGGCTGGTGCGCAACCACCCCGAGCTGAAGGACGCGCAGATCATGCGCCTCGTCGGCACCACCAAGACGACGCTGCAGGCCATCCGCGACCGCACGCACTGGAATTCCAGCACGCTGACGCCGATGGACCCGGTGACGCTGGGCCTGTGCTCGCAGATCGACCTCGACTTCGAGGTGAACCGCGCCGCCAAGGACCGGCCGGCCGTCGCCGAGGACCGCGGGCAGACGCTGGCGCCGGCCGAAACCACCACGGCGCGGACGCGCCCGGCCACCGAGGAAGAGGTCTTCGGCTCCAGCTCGCGCGGCCGCGGCGGCGAGGACGAGGAGGACGTCGACCTCACCTCCGTGTTCACCAACCTGCGCGGCGGCCGCCACGACGACGACGAATAGGGGGGATTTGGAGCCCCGCATCTTCGACCCCGGCCGGATCCCTCTCTCCGGCGGGGCGACGGGCGCTGGCACCCGGTGCCGCCGCCCCCGATGCCGTCGTCACTTGGCGGCGTAGCCGCGCAGCGCCCCGACCAGCGCCTGCATGTCGGCCGGGAGCGGGCTCTCGAACAGCTTCTCCTCGCCCGTCACCGGATGTTCGAAGCCGAGGACGGCGGCGTGCAGTGCCTGGCGGCCCAGCGCCGCGATGGCGTCGCGGCAGGCCTCGTCGAGCGCCGCCGCCTTGGTCTTAAAGCCCGCCCCGTAGACCATGTCGCCGATCAGCGGCTGGCCGATGTCCGCCATGTGGACGCGGATCTGGTGGGTGCGCCCCGTCTCGAGCCGGCAGCGCATCAGCGTCGCCACGGGCGGGAACTTCTCCTCGACGGCCCAGTGCGTCACGGCGTGGCGACCCTTGGCGGACGGGACCACCGCCATGCGCTCGCGGTGGTGGGGATGGCGGCCGATCGCGGCGTCGACGGTGCCGAAGCTGCGGTCGGGCAGCGTCCACACCCCGGCGAGATATTCGCGCACCAGCGAGCCCGAGCGGCCGTGGTCGGCGAAGGTTTCGGCGAGGCCGCGGTGGGCGCGCTCCGTCTTGGCCGCCACCATCAGCCCGCTCGTGTCCTTGTCGAGGCGGTGCACGATGCCGGGCCGGCGGATGCCGCCGATGCCCGACAGGCCCGCGCCGCAATGGTGCAGCAGGGCGTTGACCAGCGTGCCGGTAGCGTGGCCCGGGGCCGGATGCACCACGAGGCCGACGGGCTTGTCGATCACGATGAGGTCGTCGTCCTCGAAGACGATGTCGAGCGGGATGGCCTCGGGCTGCGGCGTCGCATCGACCGGGGGCGGCACCTCGAAGAGGATGCGGGCGCCCTCGCGCAGCTTCGCATTGGCGTTTGTGGCGACCGCGCCGTCGATGCGCACGAAGCCCTGGCCGATGAGGTCCTGCAGCCGCGTCCGCGACAGGCCGAGCTCTTCGCGCGCCGCATGCGTGGCCAGCACCTTGTCGAGCCGCTGGCCGGCCTCGTCCGGCCCCACCGAGAGGGCGCTGATCTCCGGGCCGTCGGTGTCGTCCGTCATGCCACGAACTCCGCGCGGGTATAGCCCTGGATGAAGAGGAGTGCCTCGAGGTCGCCGTGGTCGATGCGCGCATGGGCGGCGGCGGCCACCGCCGGCATGGCGTGGAAGGCGACGCCGAGGCCCGCCTCGGCCAGCATGGCGAGGTCGTTGGCGCCGTCGCCCACCGCCATCACGGCCGCGCGGCCGAGCCCGAGTTCGCCCCGCAGCGCGACGAGCCGGTCGCGCTTGGCGGCGCGCCCGAGGATCGGCTCCGCCACCGTGCCGGCCAGCGCCTCGCCCGCCACCTCCAGCGTGTTGGACCGGTGCTCGTCGAAGCCGATCCTGGCGGCGACCGCGGCCGTGAACAGGGTGAAGCCGCCCGACACCAGGGCGCAATAGGCCCCGTTGGCCTTCATGGTGCGCACCAGCGCGGCGCCGCCCGGCACCTCGGTGATGCGCTCCGCCAGCACGGCGTCGACGCTGGACAGCGGCAGGCCGCGCAGCAGCGCCACGCGCTCCCGCAGCGCCGGCTCGAAGGGCAGATCGCCCCGCATGGCCCGATCGGTGATGGCCGAGACTTCGGCCTTGAGGCCGGCGAAATCCGCTAGTTCGTCGATGCATTCCTGGTGGATCATGGTGGAATCCATGTCGGCCAGGAGCAGCCGCTTGCGCCGGTCCGCGGTGGGCTGCAGCACGATGTCGAGGGGGGCGTCGCCGGCCCGCGCGCCGAGCGCGGCCCGGAGGCCGGGAAGGTCGTCGGGCGCGGCCGCGAAGGGGATGTCGAGCACGAAGCCGGGGTCGAGCCACGCCGGGGTGCCGGCACCGGGCAGGAGACCCGCCAGGGCCGAGGCCAGCGCGGCCCCGATCTCGTCCCGGCCTTTACGGGCCAGCACGGTCGCGACACAAGGCTCGGTGGACTGCGGCATCGGTGGGGAGATCACGTGGAGGGAGAGGCAGTCCTCATCGCAGGCCCGACGGCCAGCGGCAAGTCCGCCCTGGCGATGCGGATCGCCGAGCGGCGCGGCGGCGTCGTCGTCAACGCCGATTCCATGGCGGTCTACCGCGACCTCGCCATCCTCACGGGACGGCCCGATGCCGGCGACCTCGCCCGTGTGCCGCACCGGCTCTACGGGCACCGCGACGCCGCCGAGCCCCATTCGGTCGGGCTCTGGCTCGGCGAGGCCGCGGCCGAACTGCGCCGGGCCTGGGCGGCCGGCCTGCTCCCGGTGGTGGTGGGCGGCACCGGCCTGTTCTTCAAGGCGCTGACGGAGGGCCTGTCCGACATCCCGGCCGTGCCGGAGGCCGTGCGGGCGCGGGTGCGGGCGGAAGCCGAGGGCGTGCCGCCCGACGAGCTGCACGCCCGCCTCATGCGGCTCGACCCGTTGACGGGCCGCGGCCTCCGGCCCACCGACCCGCAGCGCGTGCTCCGGGCGCTCGAAGTGCTGGCGGCGACCGGCCGGCCGCTGGCGGCCTTCCAGGCCAGCCGCTCGGCCCCGGTGTTGCCGCTGTCGCGGGCCCGGGCCGTCGTGCTGACGCCCGAGCGTGCCGCCCTGCGCGGCTCCATCGACGCGCGGTTCGACCGCATGATGGACATGGGGGCGCTCGACGAGGTGCGTCGCCTCCGCGACCGCGCCCTCGATCCGGCCCTGCCGGCGATGCGGGCGCTGGGCGTGCCGCCGCTCCTGGCGCATCTCGCCGGGCAGCTGTCCCTTGCCGAGGCCGTGGCCCGCAGCAAGGCCGAGACGCGGGCCTATGCCAAACGGCAGGACACGTTCGGGCGCCACCAGCTCGCCGGCTTCGCGGCGGCGGCACCGGACGCGGCCGAGGCCGCCCTCTCGGAAACCGGGCGCTAAGGCGGTCGGTCGGCGGCGACGTCAGTCGGCGGCGACCTGGTTCTTGATCTGCTCGAAGACGCTGCGGCGCACGACCCGCTTCTTCACGAGGTCCTCGACCGAGTGATAGGGGCGGTGCTGGATGATGGAATGGCCGATATGGCCGCCGCCGAGCCGGTTCAGCTCCTCCATCGAGGCGCTGTTGAGGTTGACGCCGTGGCCGGACGGAGCCGGCTGCGCGTCGGCATCGGCCGAGGCGACGACGACGGCGGGCGTGGCGCGGGTCGCCGCCGGGGCGGTGACGACCGGCGGGGCCGCGACCGGTGCCGGCGCGGTGTCGACGGGCGCTGTGGCGGGCGGCGCCACGACGACGGCGGTCTGGACCGGGGCGGCGGCGGGCATCGGGGCGGCGGCGGGGACCGCCGGTGCCGCGTCGGTGATCTTGTGCGGCGGCTGCACGGGCGCGGCGCCGAGCGGGCCGGGATACACCACCCGGACCGGGGCGGCATCGGCGCCCTGGGCATCGGCGACGGGCATCGGCGGGGTCGCGGCATTGGCGCCCGCGGTGCCGAGCGACGCCAGGGAAGGCTGAGATGTGGAAGACTGGGACGCGGAAGACTGGGCCGACGAGGACTTCGTCGGGGCGGTCTGGGCCGCCGCCATGGCCCTGTCCGGCCCGGTCGACGCCTTGGCCACGGCTTTGGGCCCGCGGGAGATGATCAGAGCCGCCTGCGCGATGACGCCCAGGGACACGAGCAGCACCGCCAGGATGAGAAAGCGACCGACGATCGATCTCGATACCATGAACATTCTCCCGCTGCCGCCCGGCCGAAACGCCCGCCTGCACCCCGCCACACCGCGGAGGCGTCCGCCTGTCGTCCGGGCAGCCCGTCAAGGGACCTCGAACGTCATCCATGCAGATAATAGCGATGTGTGGCGAGACTGCGAAACGTAGATTCGGATTCGGCCCGACACCTTTTCTCAGTCAATATCCGGGTCGGTACTGCCATCCTCCCCCGGGCGCCAGTTCAGCGTCAGGGTGGGCAGGCCGGAGCGGGCGTTGACGCCGGCGCCGACGGTGCGGAAGCCGTGGCGGGCGTAGAAGCGCCGGGCTCGACCATTGACGGCGTTGACGTCGAGCGCGAGCCCGCCGGGGGCGAGGACTTTGGCGCGGGCGATGAGCCGGTCGGCGACGCCGCTGCCCTGCGCCTCCGGATGGACGGCGAGCTGGTCGACATGGCCGCGCCGCGTGTCCACCGTGACGAAGCCCGCCACCGTGCCGGCCAGCTCGGCCACGACGACGCGCGCCCCCGCGGCGGCCAGCGCGTCGAGGTGGGCGGCGCACCACGAGCGCCGCGCGTCGAAGTCGATCTCGGGCATGGCGGCGCGCCAGGCCGCCACCCACAGGTCGAGCATGGCGGGTCGGTCGGCGTCGGCGGCCTCGCGCAGCCGCGGGGGCGGGGCGGCGGTCAGCGCTCGGTCAGCTTCAGCTCGATGCGGCGGTTGCGGCTCATGGCCTCCTCGCTCGTGCCGGGGTCGATCGGCTGGAACTCGCCGAAGCCGGCCGCCACCAGCCGCTGCGGGTCCACGCCCTTGGCGACGAGATACTGCACGACCGCGATGGCGCGCTGGGCGGACAGGTCCCAGTTCGACTTGAACTGCGGCGACACGATCGGCCGCCGGTCGGTGTGGCCGTCGACGCGCAGCACCCAGGGGATGCCGGGCGGGATCTCGCGCTCGAGGTCGATGGCGGCGCCGGCGAGCTTGTCGAGTTCGGCGTCGCCGGCCGGCTTGACCACGGCCTGGCCGCTGTCGAACAGCACGGAGGACTCGAAGACGAACCGGTCGCCCACCACTCGGATGCCGGGGCGGTTGCCGATGATCTCGCGCAGGCGGCCGAAGAAGTCGGACCGGTAGCGGTTCAGCTCCTGCACCTTCTGGGCGAGGGCGACGTTGAGGCGGGCGCCGAGGTCGGAGATCTTGGACTGCGCTTCCTGGTCCCGGGATTCGGAGGCGCTGAGGGCGGCCTCGATGGCGGCGAGCTGCCGGCGCAGGGCGGCGATCTGCTGGTTCAGCACGTCCACGCGCGCCATGGCGCTCGACACGACGTCGGCCTGGGCATCGAGCTTGCGGGCGGCGTCGTCCGCCGGACCGGCCGCAGCCGCGGCCGCGGCGCCGCTCTGGAGCTGGCTCGCCAGCGCGCTCTTCTCCTTGTCGGCGGCTTCGAGGGTCGCCTGCAGGGCGTCGAGGCTCGATTGCGTGTCGGACTTGCCCGAACGCTCCAGCGCCAGCAGCGACGTCAGCTCCTCGATCTGCCGGTTGAGGCGGGACAGGGCGGAATCCTTGCTCGACACGTCGCGCGACATGAAGAACTGCGACAGCATGAAGACCGACAGCAGGAAGGTGATGACCAGCAGCATGGTCGACAGCGCGTCGACGAAGCCCGGCCAGTAGTCGATGGTCCGCTGCGGACGCCGGGTGCGGCCGAGCGCCATGCTAGCGGACCTCCGACTCGCGGGCGATGCGCTCGAGCAGGCGGCGCATCTCCTTGTTCTGTTCGGCCTGGCCCTCGACCCAGTCGCGGATCATCTGCTGTTCGCCGCGCATGTGCTGCACGAGGCTCTGGATGCCTTCGGCGAGGTTGGCCATGGCGGCGGTGGCGGCACGGTTGCTGGACTGGTCGGTGCCGAGCGCGATCCGGTCGAGCGCGGCGCGCAGGTCCGCGGGAAGCCCGGCCTGCGGCCCGACCGGCACCGGCAGCGCCGCCGCATCGCCGGGGCCGTCCGCCGCCAGGGCCGACAGCTTGTCCTCGAGCTGGTTGTAGAAGCGGTTCTGCGCCTGCCCGGCCTGGAGGTCGAGGAAGCCCAGGACCAGCGACCCGGCGAGGCCGAAGAGCGAGGACGTGAAGCTGACGCTCATGCCGGCGATGGGCGCGGCGAGGCCGTTCTTCAGGTCGTCGAACATCACGGCGGAGTCGCTCCCGGTCGTCATGTTGCGGATGACGCCGGCGATGGAGCCCACGGTTTCGAGCAAGCCCCAGAAGGTGCCGAGCAGGCCGAGGAAGATGAGCAGGCCCGTGAGGTAGCGGGCGATCTCGCGCGATTCGTCGAGGCGCGTGCCGATCGAGTCGAGGATGGCGCGCAGCGTGACGGTGGAGATGGTCGGCGCCCCGTCGCGATCGGCCAGGAAGGCCGCCATCGGGGCCAGCAGCACCGGGGGGCGGGCCGCCGGGGCGCCGGGATTGTTGACGCCGTTGGCCCAGCGGATCTCCGGGAACAGCCGGAACACCTGGCGCAGCCCCAGCACGATCCCGACGAGCAGCACGCCGAGGATCAGCCCGTTGAGCGGCGGGTTGGCCATGAAGGCCCGGGCGATGGCCTGGTTCAGGATCAGGGCGACGAAGCCCGCCAGGATCAGGAACACCACCATGCGCACCAGGAAGATCCTGGGCGAGGACAGGCGGAACGGGTCTGTTCGGGTCGCCATGGGAAGGACCGCGGGCCAGAGGTGTCGCGGTACGCGACGGGACGGTCCCGCCTTAACAGGTTTCGCGCCGCCCCGCGAGTTGCACGCCGCTCATGGCTAACGGCCGGGACGCCGGCCCCGCTGCCGGGGCCGCCCCGGGCGGCCCGCCGTCACCGCACCCGGCGGAGGATGTCCAGCAGGGCCCGGTGCATGTGTTCGTTGCCGGCCAGGATCGAGCCCGCCCCGAGCAGGTCGTCGCCGCCGTCGGCCGTCGACACGAAGCCGCCGGCCTCGCGCACCAGCAGGGCGCCGGCCGCGACGTCCCAGGACTTCACGCCCCGCTCCCAATAGCCGTCGCAGGCGCCGGCCGCCACGTAGGCGAGGTCCAGCGCGGCGGCGCCGAAGCGGCGGAGCACGCCGGCCCGCGCCATCACCTCCGCCATCTCGGCCTTGAAGCGCGGGTGCAGCGAGGCCCGGCCGAGCGCCGGGATGCCGCAGCTCACCAGCGCCTCGGCGATGTCGCGCCGCGCCGCCACGCGCAGCCGCCGGTTGTTGAGATAGGCGCCCTGGCCCCGCTCGGCGAAATACATGTCGTCGGTGGCGGGGTTGTAGATCACCCCCGCCACAAGGTGGCCCTCGCGCTCGAGCCCCACCGAGATGGCGAAGACCGGCACGCCGTGCATGAAGTTGGTGGTGCCGTCGAGCGGGTCGATGTGCCAGGTGTGGCTGCGGTCGGTGCCCTCGACGGTGCCGCCTTCCTCCATGACGAAGCCGTAGCCGGGCCTCGCCTTGGACAGCTCCTCGAACAGCGTCTTCTCGGCGCGCTTGTCGGCGGCGGTGACGAAGTCGCCCGGCCCCTTGATCGAGACCTGCAGATTCTCGACCTCGCCGAGATCGCGCTTGAGCCCCCGGCCGGCCTTCAGCACGGCGGCGGTCATGACGTTCATCAGGGCGGAGCGGATCATCGAAGGGCCTACAGGGAAACGAGGAGATGGCGTCGTGCGCCTTGCCTCCGCAAGTGGACCGAAAGCGCCGGGGGGGCAAGTCTCGCCGGCGCAGGGCCGCCCTGCCGCTCAGGGCCGGGGCGCGTCGCGGTAATGGTAACGCGACAGTTCGGCGGCGAAACCGAGACGCCCGTAGAGCGCCAGCGCGGGCGCGTTGCCGGCATCGACCTGGAGGCAGGCGCCCGTGGCGCCCTGGCGCTCCGCCGCCCAGGCCAGGAGGGCCGAGACGGCCCGGGCCGCGAGGCCGCGCCCGCGGTGGCGGGGGTCGGTGGCGACGGCGTTGAGGCACACGAGACCGCCGTGGACGGCGCCGAGCGCCGTCGCGGCGACCTCCCCGGCGACCGCCACGGAGGCGAAGGCCACCGGCACGGCGAAGCTGTCGAGGATGCGTTCCCGCCACGCCGCGCCCGTGCCGTCGAGGCCGGCGGCGGCGTCAGAGGCGGCGCGCCATGCCAAATCCGGGCGGCCTTCGGCCAGGGTGGCGCCCCCGGCGTCGTGCCGGGACGGGCCGATGTCGGCGTGCAGCACCAGGGAGGCGTCGCGCGGCGGCCCGTAGCCGGCGGCGTCGAGCGCCGGCGCGAGGTCGGCCTGCGGCTGCGCGCTCGACAGGCGGAGGATGGGCCGGAGGCCCTGGGCGCGATACAGCGCGTCGCAGGCGGCGAGCTTGCCGGCCGCGCCCTCGCGCGAGGGCCCGACGATGTTGACCGAATTCGCCCGGCTGGTGTGGCCGCCGGCGAACCGCAGCAGCCAGCCGTCCATGAGCACCTCGCGCGGGGCCGGCCATGCGGCGAAGCAGGCCTCCTCGGCGCGCCGGGCGAGGTCTTCCGGCGTCGCCGCCGGACCGAGGCTGGCCGGCGCCGTCAATTGGACAGCGTCTTCTGCAGCGCGCCCTGCACCTTGGCTTTGTCGGCCGGGGTGAGGCCGGCGAGGACCCCGTCGAGCCACGGGTCGGCGATCCCGGCGGCGCGGGCCAGCAGGTGCCAGCGTCCCGCCTCCACCCCGTCCTTGGGCAGGCCGCGGCCCGCCGCGTAGAGCCGCGCCAGGCGGTTGGCGGCGACGGGGTTGCCCTCGTAGGCCGCCATGCGGAAGTAATGGGCGGCGGCGGTCTCGTCCTTGGGGATGCCCTCGCCGTTGAACAGCATGATGGCATAGTCGAGTTGCGCGGCGGGGTCGCGGGCGTCGGCCGCCCGCTTGAACAGGGCGGCGGCGCGGGGCAGGTCGCGCGCCACGCCCTGGCCGGCCTTGTACAGGTTGCCCAGCGCGTATTGGGCGTCGATGTCGCCGAGGTCGGCGGCCCGGCGGAAATAGTCCGCCGCCTTGCCGTAGTCGCGCGTCTTGACGTCCGCCTCCAGCGTCACGACGCCGAGGTTGTAGAGCGCGCCCGCGTGGCCCTGGGCCGCCGCCTTCTCCAGGTAGGGCACGGCCGCCGACACGTCCTTGGGGACGCCGGTGCCGCGCAACAGGGCCAGGCCGTAGGCGAAGCTGCCTTCGCGGTTGCCGTGGTCGCTGGCGAGCTTGAACCACCGGTCGGCTTCGGCGTCGTCTTCCCGCACTGCCAGCCCCTGGCTGTAGGTTTCGCCGATCAGCGTCATGGCGGCGCCGTCCTGCGGGGTCTTGGCGAGCCGCGCCGTGGCTTCGGCGAGGGCGGTGGCGAAATAGCCGCGCTGGAAGGCGCCGAAGGCCCGGTCGGCCTCGTCGACGCCGGGGCGCGCCGTCGCCACGGAAGCGCCGGGGCTGGTGGGCGAGGGCAGGAAGCCGCCGGGCTGGGCCGCGGGCAGGCCGGTGCGGCCGAAGGCGACGGGTGCGCCGCCGCCGGGGGTGCCGAAGGCGAGCGGCATGACGGCGGAGGCCGGCCCTCCCACCGGCGGGACCGGGGCCGCCGCGGCGGGCAGCGACGCCCCGAGCAGCGGCACCGGGACGGCGAGGACGGCGAGGGCGAGGAGAGACGGGCGCGTCACGCTTCGGCCTCCTCCGCGGCGAGCAGGGCTTCGGCGCGGGCGAGGGCGGCTTCGGCCTCGGCCACGGCGGCCCCGGGCCCGCGGGGGTCGTCCCAGACGGCGTCGCCGAGCGCCACGAACTCCGCGCCGGTGAGGGCCAGCATCTCGACGTCGGCGAGCGCGCGGGCGAAGGCCACGCAGGGCACGTTGAAGATCCCCGCCCACCAGCCGGCGGCGTCGGCGACCTCCTCGACGGAGGGTCCGTCCGCGGCGAAACCCGCGTCGCCGAACATCAGGTAGTCGGCCCCCGCCTCGCCGGCCCGCATGGCGTCGTCGCGCGAGGCGAGCGTCCCGACGCCGACGATGCGGTCGGGCTTCATGGCGTCGAGCGCTGCCGCGAAAGGCTCGTCGGCCCCGGCCGCGTGGACGCCGTCGGCGCCCGTGTGGGCCACGAGGCGCGGGTCCTCGAGCAGCAGCGCCGTGCCGGCGTCCTGCACGGCGGCGGCGAGGCCCTTCACGGCGTCCTTGCGGTCGCGCTCGGCCGCGGGCGCGAGGCGCAGCAGCAGGCAGGCGACGTCGCCGCCGGCCAGCGCCGCCGCGATCGCCGGCCGGGCCTCGGCGGCCGAGGCGACGGGCGCGGTGACGAGGAACAACCGGGTGCGGGGGTCGGGCATGGGGCGGCGATCGGTTTGGTGGGGGCTCCCCGCTTATCCGCAGCGATTCCGGCGAAACCGCGGCTCCCCCGGGGGGCCGCATCACGGCAGCGCTCCGGGCGGGACGGAGGCGGCGCTCCCGTCCGGTGCCGTCCAGCCCCAGGCGCCGCCGCAGGACCGGCCCGCCGCGCAGTGCGTTTCGAGGGCGAGCTCGGTGACGGCGTCGGGGAGGTCGAGCGCCGCTGTCTCGGGCCCGCGCCGCCCGTCGGCGGCGTCGAGGCAGCGCCGCAGCAGGTCCTCCCGGCGGCCGTCCGCCGCCATGGCGGCGAAGCAGACCGGCCCGGCCGGCGCCGCGTCGCCGAGCCCGAAGCGCAGCACCACGTGCCGCCGTCCGCCCGCGACCGGCCAGGCCCGGAGCGGCAGGCTCAGCACCGGCGGCAGGGACGCGGGCGTGCCGGCGGGCGCCGGCGCGCCGGATGGCGCCGCGGCGAGGCCCGACAGGTCGAGGGCGCGCAGCGTCAGGCGGATGTCGGCGGCGAAGAACCAGCGCCCGGCGCTGGACGCCTCCACCGCCACGGCGGTGACGCGCCGGCCCGCTCCGGCGGCCTCGCCCGCCGCCAGGGCTTCGTAGTCCGAAGCGTTGTCGACGAGCGGCGTCAGCAGGAAGCCGCCGGCGGCGAGGGCCGGCACGAGCCGGAAACGCCGCTCGCCGCCGTCGCCGAGCCGCACCGCCAGGGTGAGCAGCGGCGGCCGGAACAGGGCCGACAGGACCCGGCCGGCGAGGTTGAGGCGGACGTCGAGCGTCGCCCAGAGCGGCCCGTCTTCCGGCACCGGGACGAAGGCGCCGAAAGCCGCGACGCCGTCCCGTGCCGGCCCTTCCGGCACCGGGACCGGCACGGCGCGGCGCTCCAGCGCCACCAGCGCGCCGATGCGGCGGACCGGGCGGTAGCGGCCGAGCAGGTCGCGCCACAGCGTGCCCTCGGCGAAGGCCGGAAAGCGGTTGTCGAGCGCCATGACGCCGAGCGGCAGTTCGGGCCCGAACAGCACCCACCGCGGGGCGCGGTCGCCCTCCAGGAAGGCCCGGTTGGCGGCGGCGAGGCCCGCCGTGTAGGTGGAGTATTCCTGGAAGCTCGGCCGCCCCCGGTAGTCGAGCCCCGCCGCCAGCACCCGGGTCTGCAGCGACGGGATGATGTCGACGGGGCCGGGCAGGGCGTCGAGCGGCCCGGCGGCGGCGATCCCCGCCCAGGCCGCGGCCTTGTCGCGGGCGAGGCGCTCCCGGAAGGCCGCGGGACGCAGCAGCAGTTCCGCCTCCGACGCCAGCGTGCGGGCCGGGTCCGCCACCAGCCAGGTGCCGTAGAGGTTCGCCAGGGCGGCGGCGCGGCCCTGGCGCACGCTCTGCCGCACCGTCATGACCGGCAGGTAGACCAGCACCACGGCCAGGGCGGCGGCCGTGACGGCGACCGCGCCGCGGCGGGGCAGGCGCGCCCAGGCGACGAGCGTGCCGAGCAGGCACGAGCCCGTCCAGGCGATGGCGGAATGGAGGTCGTGGCGGATGAACCCGGCCTTGAACAGCACCAGCAGCGCGACGGCGAGGCCGAGGGCCGCCGCGCGTCGCCCCGGCCCGCGCCCGGCGACGGCCAGGGCCACCACCAGGGCGGGCGCCAAGACCAGGAAGGGAACGAGGTCCCAATCGGGCCCGTCGATCGCCATGGCGGCGGCATAGCCCACCACCTCCTCGCCCTGCAGGGCGATGTAGGCGGGCAGGTCGGACAGGCGCTGCCCGTAGAGCAACGCCCCCGCCACGACGCCCAGCGCGAAGCTGCCCAGCAGGAGCGGCGGCCGCCGGCGGCGCAGGACCGCGGCGTCGGCCAGCGCCAGCAGCGGCAGGGCCGCGAGCGGAAAGCTCATCTTGACCATGCCGGACAGCCCCAGGCCGAAGGCCCCGGCCAGCGTCGCCGCGACGGTGCCGCGCCGCGGCGCGTCCCGCAGCGCCAGGAGCAGCACCGGCATCGGCAGGGCGAGGAAGAGTGCGTCCGGCATGCCGCGGGCCGCCGCCAGCACGACGCCGCAGGCGAGCGTTCCGGCCAGGGCGCGGCGGCCCGACCCTCCCGCCAGCACCAGGGCCGCGCAGGTGCCGAACAGCGCCGCGAAGCCGACCTGCAGGGGCAGCGTCCGGCCGAGGTAGGCGTTGTTGGCGTAGCCCGACACGACGGGCGAGGCCGGGCCGTAGGTGAAGGCGGTGTCGACGCCCCAGCGCGCGGGCCGGTCGGCGGCTTCGCCCATCACGGCGACCCAGGACGGGTCGAGGCCGTCGCGGGGGAGGGCGGGCAGACCGGCATGGAACACGAAGACCGTTGCCACCGCGGCGAGCAACAGCGCGGCTCCGAAGTCCCTCATGCCCGTCGCCATAGGTCCCGTCCCGTCCGTTCCCGGCCGGGTGTCGTGGGGAAACACGGCCGAAACGTGGAACGGGGCGCAGAATGTGGGACTTTATCCCACGTTTTTCAGGCCCGGCCCCGCCGCGACTGCGTGGGCCTGACGAGCGATGCCAGCACGTTGGCGAGTTCGCGCTGACGCCGCGCCTGCTCGGTGATCTCGCGGTCGACGCCGAGACGCCAGGCGAGGTCCAGCCTGTCGGGCTCGCGGCCGAGGCCCTCGAACAGCGCGGCCTGGTCCTCGACGGATCCCTCGTCCCGGGCGAGGCCGCGCTCCACGAGCTCCCCCGCCTGGCGGCGGATGGCCTGGGCGAGTTCCTCGAGCGGCAGTTCGGGGTGGTATTGCACGCCCCAGAAGACGCCGGCGCCGTGCCGGATCTCGGCGGCCTGCACCGGGGAGACGGCATTGCCGGCGAGCAGCAGCGCCCCGCCGGGGGGCAGGGTCTCGACCTCGTCGCCGTGCACGGCCGGGGCATCGAAGGCGGCGGGTCGGCCGGCCAGCAGCGGATGGCGCGCGCCTTCGGCCGTGGGCACGATGCGGCGCGCCAACCCCACCTCGTGGCCGTCCGGGTTGCGCCGCACCGACCCGCCTGCCGCCGCCACGGCGAGGTGCAGCCCCGCGCAGGAGCCGAAGCTCGGCACCCCGGCGGCGAAGACCGCCCGCATGAACTCGACATTGGCCCGGACGGCGTGGTCGTCGTGGTAGACGTGCAGGGGCGAGCCCGACAGGAACACGCCGTCGTAGTCGGCCAGCGCCGCCGGCAGGCCGCCCGGTTCGGCCGGCTGGTGCAGGTCGAAGCTGGCGTCGGGCACGAGCGTCCGCAGCGCCGCCACATAGGTTTCGCCGCTGCTCTTGCCCGTCGCTGCCCGCCGGGCGTCGCGCGCCTCCGGCGGTTCGCTTTCGGCGATCAGCAGCCTCATCGTCTCGGTCAAACCTGAAGCCGTCCCTGCTGGGACCGGTGGCGTTCCACCGGCCTCTGTCCCCTCAAATGGGTGTTCGCCCGCGCCTGGGCGATAGCGGCCCCGCTGCGGCATCGCGGCGGCCCGCCGCCGCCGGGCCGGAGGTGGACAAAACTTCATGGGCCCGCCGGGCGGGCGGGAAACCGTCGCGGCGTCAACGGGATCCCGGTCGGACCGGAGGTGCCGGCCCGGTGCGGCCGGTTCCGGGCCAGAACCCGGCGCGTCGTTTCCGCATTGCCATGTCGCAGTGCAGCGCGGATCCTGGCCTCGACCCCCGCAGCGGTCCTGCCCGTTTCGTCCCGGAGGCTTTCCATGTCCGAATCCCAGCCCGTTCCCTCGCCGGCCGTCGCCGAGGACCCCGTCGAGCGTCTGTTCGACGGCGTGCGCGAGTTCCGCGACAACGTCTTCCCCGAGCGCCGCGAGCGGTTCGAGGAACTCGCCAAGGGGCAGAACCCCCGCATCCTGTTCATCACCTGCGCGGACAGCCGCGTCGTGCCCGAGATGATCACCCAGACGGAGCCGGGCGACCTCTTCGTGTGCCGCAACATCGGCAACATCGTCCCGGCCTACGGGGAGATGATGGGGGGCGTGTCGGCGGTCGTGGAATATGCCGTGGTGGCGCTCGGCGTCACCGACATCGTGGTCTGCGGCCATTCCAACTGCGGCGCCATGGCGGGCCTGATCCGCGACCCCGCCAAGCTCGACAACATGCCCACGGTGCGGTCCTGGCTGCGCAACGCCCACGCGGCGCGCAGCGTCGTCGAGGTGCTGCATCCCGAGCTCGAGGGCGACGACAAGATCCAGGCGCTGGTGGAGCAGAACGTCGTCACCCAGCTCCAGCACCTCAGCACCCATCCGGCGGTCGCGGCCGGCATCGCGAGCGGCAGGGTCGAACTCCACGGCTGGGTCTACGACATCGAGACGGGCTCGATCAGCCTGCACGACGCCGCCCAGGGCCGGATGGTCCCCTTCGAGGAAAGCCAGGGCCTGAAGCGCAAGGCGAACGCCTGATGGTCGTCGTCGACCGGTTCCGCATCACCGACACGCTCCGCGAAGTCTGGCGGCCGCTCGTCGGGCTGTTCCTGCTCGATACGCTGGTGACCATCGCCTATGTGGGGCTGAACTGGACCTGGATCGTCCCGGCCGGCCTGCCGCTGCCCCTGCTCGGCACCGGCCTCGCCGTCTTCCTCGGCGTGCGCAACAACACCGCCTATGCGCGCTGGTGGGAAGCCCGCACGCTGTGGGGGTCGGTGCTCAACAATTCGCGCTCCTTCGCCCGCGGCCTGACGCTGCTGGTGGTGCCCCCCGAGGCCGAAAAGACGCGCTACCACCTGGTGCACCACCAGATCGCCTGGGCCCACGCGCTGCGCTGCTTCATGCGCCGCGAGGACCCGACCCACGACATCGCGCCCTTCCTGTCGCACCAGGCCCTGGCGCGGGTGACCCAGGCGGCGAACCCGCCCTTCGCCATCCAGCGCGAGATGGCGGAGCTGCTCCTGGCGGCGCGGCGGGAGGGCTGGCTCGACAGCATCGAAGCCTCGTCCCTCAACACCACGCTGACGGCGCTGACCGATTCCCAGGGCGGGCTCGAACGCATCCGCAACACCCCCATGCCGCAGCAATACGCGGCCTTCTCGCGCGTCTTCGTCACCGCCTACTGCCTGATGCTGCCCTTCGGCATCGTGCCGGACCTCAACCTGCTGACCCCGCTGGGCTCGGCCGTGATCGGCTTCGTGTTCCTGGCGCTGGACGAGTCCGGTCGGCACCTCGAGGACCCGTTCATGCGCTCGGTCTACGACGTGCCGATGAGCGCCATCACCCGGACCGTCGAGATCGACCTGCGGCAGGCGGTCGGAGACCGGGACGTGCCGCCGCCGCTCCATCCCGTGCGGGGCATCCTGCGCTGACCTGCCCGGGGACGGGCTCGGCACCGTCCCCGTGCAAGGCTTCGTTCACCCTGCCGGACGAAAGGATCCGCGGTGCGGCGGGCCTTTTGCCCGGGCCGTCTTGAACGGCGTGGCGCGTGCCTGGGTGCAGGGCCGGCGTGCCGGCGAGCGCCCTCGGGCGCATGCTTTCCTTTGCGTCATGTCGGGCCGCCGCGCGGTCCGTCCCGCCCCTGCGGCAGGCAACCTTTCCGCAAGTCCTCGAGGCCCTAACCTCAGGAAGGCTTTCGCGTTGGGCGACTGGGCTCCGGGTTCGGATCGAGAGCAGTTTCATCGGCTTGGGAGTCGCCGAGGCGATTCCGAGCCGATGCTGCTCCCGGGCGGACCGGACGGCACGAGGTGCGGGCGGATGGGGACATCCATGTCGCGGGGTGATCGGGTGAACGATCGGCACCAGGCCGGCACCGGGGCCGAGGCCCTGCTCGGGGAAGCGTTCGAGGCGTTGCCGGAGGGCATCGTGATCTCCGACGCCGGCGGCCGCCTCCTGTGCTGGAACGGCCGGTATGCCGACATCTACGCCCATCCGCCGCACTTCCTGCGCGTCGGACTGGCGGTCGAGACCGTGTTCCGGCACATCGCGGCGAGCGGCCGGGTGCCGGACGCCATCGGGTGCGAGGAGGAATGGGTGGCGGAGCGGCTGCGCCAGCAGAGCCTGCCGGCCTGCGCCTTCGAGCACCGGTTGGCGGACGGGCGCTGGATCCGCGTGGAGGACAAGCGCACCCGGCACGGGATGAGGCTCGGCCTGCGCATCGACATCACGGACCTGAAGCGGCGCGAAGCCTCGTTCCGGCTGCTGTTCGAGTCGAACCCCGTGCCCATCCTGGTGCGCGACCGGGACAGCCACAGGTTCGTCGCCGCCAACGATGCCGCGCTGAACCTCTTCGGCTACGGCCGCGCGCACTTCCTCACGCTGGCGGTGGGCGACCTTTGCGCCAACGGGCGTTCTGCTCCGCTGCCCGACGCCGCGCCGTGGCGCTGCCTGCGCGCCGATGGGGGTTTCCTCGATCTCCTGCCCTATTCGTCCGAGTTCCGGCACGAGGGCCGGCCCGCCGTGGTCACGGCGCTGATCGACATGACCGAGCTGCAGCGGGGGCGCGACGATCTCCACCAGACCCGCGCCTTCCTGGACAGCGTGGTGCAGACCATCCCGTCCATCGTCTTCGCCAAGGACATGCAGGAGGACGGGCGCTACGTCCTGTTCAACCGGGCCGCCGAGCTGCAGGCCGTGAGCCTGAGCACGCCCGTGCTGGGCCGGACGGATTTCGACCTGTTCCCGGAGGATCTCGCCGCCTTCCTGCGCGACCGGGACCTCGACGTGATGCGCGACGGCCGGCCGCGCAGCTACGAGTTCGCCGCCCCCGGCGAGGACGGGACGACCCGCCTGATCCGAACCCGGAAGGTGCCGATCGCGGGCCGGCCCGGCGAACCCCCGCGCTTCGTGCTCGGCATCGCCGACGACATCACCGAGCGGCGCGAGATGGAGCGCCGGCTCGACCGCGCGGCGCGGTTCGACGACCTCACGGGCCTGCCGAACCGCGTCGCCTTCGCCGACCTCCTGCTCGCCGCCCTCGACGCGAGGGGCGGCGAGGAGGCGGGCGTGGCGCTCCTGCTGATCGACCTCGACGACTTCCGCGTCTTCAACGACGCCCTGGGCCACGCCACCGGCGACGCCCTGCTGAAGGCGGTGGGCGAGCGGCTCGCCGCCGAGATGCGCGAGCGCGACGTGGTGGTGCGGCTCGCCGCCGACGAGTTCGTCGTGGTGGCGCAGGCGGCGGGCCCCCCCGCCGAGATCGAGCGCATGGCCTGGCGCCTGCTCGACGGCTTCCGGAACCCCTTCGTGGTGGCGGGGCAGGACCTGCTGGTCGGCGCCACCATCGGCATCGCCCTGTCGGGCCCGGACCGCGACGCCGGCCGCCTGCTGCGGCACGCCGAACTGGCGCTGCAGCGCGCCAAGAGCGTCCACCGCGGCACCTTCCAGGTCTTCGAAGCGCGGATGGACGAGGATGTGCGCCGCCGCCGCGCCCTGGAGCAGGACCTGCGCGGCGCCCTCGACCGCGGCGAGTTCGAGGTCCACTACCAGCCGCAGGTCGACCTCGCGACCGAGTCCATCGCGGGCTTCGAGGCGCTGGTGCGCTGGCACCATCCCGCCCGGGGCCTCGTCGACCCCGGCTGCTTCATCCCGGTCGCCGAGGAGACGGGGCTGATCGTGCGGCTCGGCGCCTGGGTGTTGGAGCAGGCCTGCGCGGCCGCGGCGCGCTGGCCCGTGCCGGTGCGGGTCGCCGTCAACCTGTCCCCGGTGCAGTTCATCACGCCCGGCCTCCCCGAGGCCGTCGCGGCGGCGCTCGAGGGCTCGGGCCTGGCCCCGGAGCGGCTGGAACTCGAGATCACCGAATCGGTGCGGCTGATCGACAACGACCTTAACCTCGCCGTGCTGCACCGTTTCCGCGACGCCGGCATCCAGATCGCGCTCGACGATTTCGGCACCGGCTTCGCCTCCCTGAGCTACCTGCGGGCCTTCCCGTTCAACAAGATCAAGATCGACCGCTCCTTCGTGCAGGACCTCGGCCACGACGAGGGTTGCCTCGCCATCGTCAGGGCCGCGACGCGCCTCGCCCGCGATCTCGGCATGGAAACGATCGCCGAGGGCGTCGAGACGCCGCTGCAGGTGCTGCAGTTGCGGCAGTTCGGCTGCACGGTGGGGCAGGGCTTCCTCTTCGGGCGCCCCGTGGCGGACGGGGAGGTGGCCCTCATGCTGGGCGCGGCGGCGCTCGACGTCGCCTGCTCGTGACGCGCGGCGCGCCTTGACGGCACGGGGCCGGCGCCCGCAAGGACACCCGTCGCGGCCACGGGTGGGCCGCCCTCCGAGGTGTTCAGCGTGACCAGCGTTCTCGACCGCTACCGCGCCCGCGTGGCGCGGGGCGAGCTGCAGCCCGATGCCGCCCAGGAAGCGGTGGCGGGCAGGCTCGATGCCCTCGCGGCGTCCCTGGCGGCCGGTGGCGCCGACCGGCCCTCGCTGTTCGGCCGCCTGTTCGGCGCCAAGCCGGAGGAGCCGCCGCGCGGCCTCTACGTCGTCGGCGACGTCGGGCGCGGCAAGACCATGCTGATGGACCTGTTCTACGAGGCCGCCGCCGCCGAGCCCAAGCGGCGCGTGCATTTCCACGCCTTCATGGCCGACGTCCACGCCCGCATCCACGTCTGGCGGGAGCTCCGCAAGCGCGGCGCCGTGAAGGGCGACGACCCGATCCCGCCCGTCGCCGAGGCCATCGCCGCCGAAGCCCGGCTCCTGTGCTTCGACGAATTCGCCGTGACCGACATCGCCGACGCTATGATCCTCGGCCGCCTGTTCACGGCGCTCTTCGCCGACCGCGTCGTCGTGGTGGCGACCTCGAACGTCGAGCCCGAGAACCTGTACCGCGACGGCCTCAACCGCACGCTGTTCCTGCCCTTCATCGCGCTGCTGCAGCGCCGGATGGAGACCGTGCGGCTCGAGGCCGCCCAGGATTTCCGCTACGCCAAGCTGACCGAGGCGGCGACATGGTTCGCCCCCGCCGACGCGGCCGCCCGCGCGGCGCTCGACCGCGCCTTCCTCAGCCTCACCGGCGTGCCGCGGGGGGCGCCCCAGCGGCTGCCGCTGCTCGGGCGCGAGATCCTGGTGCCCGAGGCGGTGGGCGACGTCGCCCGCTTTGCCTTCGCCGACCTGTGCGAGGCGCCGCTCGGCTCGGTCGACTTCCTCGCCCTGGCGCGCCACTACGGCACGGTGCTGGTCGACGGCATCCGGGTGATGCGGGCCGACGAACGCAACGTCGTGAAGCGCTTCATCAACCTCGTCGACACGCTCTACGACGAGCAGGTGAAGCTCATCGCCTCCGCCGAAGCCGAGCCCGACGCCCTCTACGAGGCGCCGGAAGGCCGCGAGATCTTCGAGTTCCGCCGCACCGTGTCGCGCCTCGTCGAGATGCGCTCGGAGCAATATCTGGCGCTGCCGCACGGCCACGGCCGTCCGTCGGCCGATACGGGCGGCATCGCCGAGACGTGAGGCCAGGCCGGCGCGGCCCGGATCACTGGTAGGCCGCCTTGAGGTCCAGCGTCCCGTGCTGGCCGACGCCCGGGTAATGCTCGACGAGCCAGGCCTCGGCGGCCCGGCGGCCCTCGTCCCGAAGCTCCAGCATGACGCGCCAGCGCGCGTCGAGGCGGGTCGAGGCGGCATGGCCGTCGAGGGCGGCGGTGCCGTCGATGCGGTGCACCAGCACGGGATCGAAGGTGTTGCGGCTGAGCTGCCCCTCGGCGATGAGCCCGTCGACGAAGTCGATCGAGCGCAGCTCCCGCATCAGGTTGGCGTTGAAGCTGATCTCGTTCAGCCGATCGTGGATGGCGTCGCTGGAGCGCGGCGTTTCGCGCCGCTCGACCGGGTTGATCTGCACCAGCAGGATGTCGCGCGTGCGGGCGCCCTTGTGCAGCGGGTAGAGCGCCGGGTTGCCGAGATAGCCGCCGTCCCAGTAGGGCACGCCGTCGATCTCGACGGCCTTGAACACGGTGGGGATGCAGGCCGAAGCCATGAGGTGGTCGAGCGAAAGGTCGGTGCGCTCGAAGACCGTGAGCTTGCCGGTCCACACGTTGGTGGCGGACACGAACAGGCCGGCCGTGTCGGCGGCGCGCAGGCGCTCGAAGTCCACCGATGCCGCCAAAGCCGCCCGCAGGGGGTTCACGTTCAGCGGGTTCACCGCATAGGGGCTGGGCGACAGCGCCTTGGACCAGAAGTCCAGGACCGGGTTGCGCGACAGGAGTTCGATCCAGCCGTCGACGAAGCGGCGCTGCACGGGGCGCAAGGCGCCGTCGAGGCTGGCGCGGCGCCAGAAGCCTTCGAGCGCGGCGCGGGCACCGTCCGGCCCGCCCGCCACCCAGCCGTCGACCATCACGACGGCGTTCATGGCCCCGGCGCTGGCCCCCGTCACGGCCTCGAAGGCGAGGCGCCCGTCCGCGATGAGGGCGTCGAGCACGCCCCAGGTGAAGGCGCCGTGGGAGCCGCCACCCTGCAGAGCCAGCGACACCGTCTTCTCGGCCCGCGGCCCGGCCAGGGCAGGGGGCGAGGGGCGCCGGGAGCGGTCGGCGACGGGCCGCGACGGGACCGCGGTCGCGACGTTGTGGGCCTCGGGGTGGGGGGTGTTCTGGTCCATGGTCCCTCCGGCCGGAACGGCCCCACGGTCATGCTGCACTGCAGCATTCGCGCCGCAGCATCAACGCGCCCGCCGGCCTCGGGTTCAGTGCCGCGTCCCGACTCCCCGTCCCGCGAGCGTGCCGGCTCGCCCGGATCGGGGCCGGTGCGCGGCGGGCCTTCGTCGGCGGGGCGCCGCCGTCACCGCCCGACCGTGCATTCGATCTGCCCGTGCGGCTCGTCGGTCGCCGTGAAGACGCGGTTGTCGGCGCTGAGCCCGAAAGGCGCGAGGTTGACCGGCAGGTAGTGCTTGTTGGGGCAGGCGAGGCTGACGGTGTCGAGTTCGGGCACGGCGTCGAGCGCCGCCTTCGCCATGCGGTAGAGGCTGTCCTGCACGCTGTGGGAATAGGTTTCGGCGAAGACCGCCAGCATCGTGTCGAGCACCCGGGCGTTGGCGGCGGCGAAGTCGGCCGGGTCGCGCTCCCAGCGCCAGGTGGCCTCCATGGCGGTGGCGGCGATGCGGTCGTGGGTCTCCGGGATGGTGGTGTAGGGGTCCTTGACGTAGCCGGCCCAGCCCGATTCCGTCGCCTTGAGGAAGGTGAAGTCCGACACGCCCGAGGACACGCGGCCGCCCGAGCGGTCCATCACGACTTCGGCGGTGCCGAAGCCGTTGCCGTCGCGCGTGAAGGCGTGGGGGTGGGGCTTGCCGTCGACGGCGAGGCGGTTCCAGCGCGTTTCGCGGGCCGAAACCGTGGCGGTGGCCATGCCGGCGTAGCTGGCGAGCAGGCGCTCGGCGACGGCGCGGCAGAACCTTTCCGCGCCGGCGTCGAGGTTCTCGCGCGCCACGACGTTGACGACGTTCTTGATCGTGTCGGTCGACACCGTCGTGGAATTGTCGGCCCGCGTGAAGGCGCGGTCGATGTCGCCCGTCAGCATGGCGCGGACGTCGAGTTCGCGCACCTCGCGCCAAGCACCCTCGCCCTCGCCCTCGCCCGCCACCCGCATCACGCGGACGCGGCCCTTGCCGTAGGTGCTGCTCAGAAGCGTCATGCCCGGTGCTCCGATGGGTCGTGGGCGGGCGCGGCCCGACACCGCCCAGGATACAAGAAGCGGGCCGGCGTGGGAAAGCGCCGCGCCCGCGCCACCGTGCCGCCCGGCCCCCGGCCGTATAGGGTCGGGCAGGCGGGGCAGGCGGGGAGCGGGCGGTGAAGGGCGAGGTGAGGGGGATCCTGTTCGGGGCTCTGGCGGCCATCGTGGCGCTGGTCGGCGGCACGATGGCCTACGTGTTCCACGAGGCGAGCCTCAGCCACGAGGCCGCCGTCGACCGCTGCCACGACGCCGGGGGCGCCTGGGTGGCGAGCGGCGAGCGCAGCTATGCCGGCACCTGCCTGAAGGCGCCGCAGCGCCGCCCGTGACCGGCCGCGCCTTCACCCCGCCCGCCGCACGTCCGTGAAGCTGCGCCCGTCCGGCAGGCGGCACTCGACCTGCTCGGCCGAGCGCGAGCGCTGCACCCGCACGGCGCTCGGCCGGGTCAGCTCGTCCCGGCGCTCCAGCACCTCGGCCACCGTCATCGGGGCATCGGCGCCCCCGCCGAGCCCGCGCCACCATTGCACGGCCTTCTGGCGCAGGTAGCCGCGCTCCTCCGGGTGCAGCCGGACGCGGACCGCGCCGTCGGGGCAGGCGAAGACGATGTCGAGGCCCGGCCGCGCGGGCTCGAAGCGCCAGTCCGGCACCGGATGCCACACCGGGCGCAGTTCGGGGGCGAGCTGGTCGGACAGGATCGGCAGCGCGTCCTCGGCCTCGGCCTCGTGGGGCGGCTCGTCCCCCGTCTCGGGCTCGACCCAGCAGGCTTCGCATGTCGAGGCGTTGAGGGCGATGAGGGCGCCGCATCCGGGGCAGGGCTTGGCCCGGACCTCGTCCTCCCGGCCCCGCACCGCCGCCGCCGTGCGGGCCGTGACGATGTCGACGGGGCCATGCATCCGCACGAGGCCCGCATAGTCGAGCACCAGCGCGTCGCGCTTGCCCGGCGCGCGGCGCAGCGCGCGGCCGACCTGCTGCACGTAAAGGCCGGTGCTCTGCGTCGGGCGCAGCAGGGCGATGAGGTCGACCTCGGGCACGTTGAAGCCGGTCGCCAGCACGCCCACCGAGGTGAGGCAGCGGATCCGCCCGGCGCGGAACGCCGCGACGATCCGCCCGCGCTCGCGCCGGTCGGTCTCGCCCGTCACGGTCTCGCAGGAGATGCCGTGGTCCCGCACGGCGTCGCGCACCGCCGCGGCATGGGCGACGCCGGCGCAGAAGGCGAGCCAGGCCCGCCGCTCGGCGCCGTAGGCCACCATCTCGGCGACGGCCGCCTCGGTGATGGCCGCGGTGTTGACGGCGGCCTCGAGCAGGCCCGGCACGTAGTCGCCGCCCCGCCGCGGCACGTCGGCCACGTCGAGCGCCGTCAGGGTCGCCTTGCACACGAGCGGCGACAGGTAGCCGTGGTGGATGAGGTCTCCGACATTGGCCTCGTAGACGATGCCGGAGAACAGCCGGCCCGGCCCCTCGTCGAGCCGGCCGCTGTCGAGCCTGTAGGGCGTGGCCGTGAACCCGGCGACGCGCATGTCCGGCCGCGACGCCCGCAGGCCCGCGAGGAGCCGGCCGTAGCGCGTGTCGGCGGCCCGCGGGATGAGATGCGCCTCGTCGACCACGACGAGGTCGCGCGGGCCGATGGCGTCGAGCTTGTTCCACACCGACTGCACGCCGCAGACCAGCACCTGCGCGTCGGCTTCGCGCCGGGCGAGGCCGGCCGAGTAGATGCCGGCCGGGGCTTCGGGCCAGAAGCGGGTCAGCTCGGCGTGGTTCTGGGCGATGAGTTCGCGGCTGTGGGTGACGACGGCGATGCGGGCTTCGGGCCGGCGCGCCAGCGTTTCGGCGACCAGCGCGGCAATGACGAGCGCCTTGCCGGCTCCCGTCGGCAGCACCACCAACCCATCGCCGCCGTCGCGGTCCCACGACGCCTGCAGGGCGTCGAGGCTGCGCCGCTGATAGTCCCGAAGCTCCAGCATCGGGCGGGTCTAGCCCGGGAAGCCCGGGCCTGTCCACGCGCCGCCGCCGCCCGGCCGTGAACCCGACGCCCTCCCGCGACTTGTCCCGGGGGGGCATGGAGGGGCCAGTGACCGATACCGTGGACCGTTCGCAACTGACCACGATCATCGCCGGGCTGACGGAAGGCGTGATCCTCATCGAGCCCGACCAGCGCATCGCCTGGGCCAACGACGCGGCCCTCGCCATGCACGGGGTGGAGACCGTCGACGGGCTCGGCGGCGACGTGTCGGACTATCGCGCGCGCTTCGCCCTGCGCTACCGCAACAACCACCCGTTGGCGGACGGGCTCTACCCCATCGAGCGGGTGATGGCCGGGGAAGTCTTCGACGACGTCGTGGTGGACGTGGCGCCGGCGCGGACCCCCGACGTGCACTGGGTGCATCGCATCCGCAGCCTCGTGCTGAAGGACCGCCAGGGCCGGCCCGATTGCCTCGTCCTCGTCATCACGGACGCCACCGAGCGCTTCGCCGCGGAGGAGCGTTTCGAGAAGACCTTCGCGGCCAACCCGGCCCCCGCCGTCATCTGCCGCCTGTCGGACCTGCGCTTCGTCAAGGTGAACCAGGGCTTCGTCGACATGACCGGCTATGCGCGCGAGGACGTGCTGGGGCGCACCACCTACGAGATCGACCTGTTCCACGAGGCCAAGAAGCGGGCGACCGCCATCGAGCGGCTGAGCGAGGGCCGGACCGTGCCGCAGATGGAGGCCTGCCTGCCGCTGCCGGACGGCAGCACCAAATTCGTCATCGTGGCGGGCCAGCCGATCGACATGAACGAAGAGCCCTGCATGCTCTTCACCTTCGCCGACCTCGAGCTGCGCCGGAAGGCCGAGACGGCGCTGCAGCACAGCGAGGAACGCTTCGCCAAGGCGTTCCGCCTGTCTCCCGTCCCCACCGTGCTGGTGAAGTCCGCCGACCTGTCCATGCTGGCCATCAACGAGGCCTTCACGGCGGAGTTCGGCTTCGCCGAGGCCGAGGCGCTGGGACGCTCGGCCGGCGACCTCGCCATGTGGGTCAAACCCGAGCGCCAGCAGGCCTTCCTCGCCACCCTGGCCGAGACCGGGCACGTGCGGAACTTCGAGGCCGGCCTGTTCCGCCAGGACCGCGGCGAGCTCGACTGCCTGATCTCGGCCGAGCGCGTCACCATCAACGACGAGGCCTGCATCCTGTCGGTGCTGCTCGACATCACGGAGCGCAAGCGCGGCGAACGCGACCTCATGGCGGCCATCGAGGCCGTGATGGCGGACACGTCCTGGTTCAGCCGCGGCGTGATCGAGCGGCTGGCCGCCCTGCGGCGTCCCGGGCGCACCGCGGTGGACCGGAGCCCGAACTTCTCGGCCCGCGAGCGCCAGATCCTCGACCTGATGTGCGAGGGCCTGACCGACGCCGGCATCTCGCAGCGCCTGTGCCTGTCGGCCAACACGGTCCGCAACCACGTCGCCTCCCTGTACCGCAAGCTCGACCTGCACCGGCGCAGCGAGGTCGTCATCTGGGGTCGCGAGCGCGGGTTCCCGTCCGGAGCCTCGCGCATCGACGCGACAGACGGTTAATCCATACTAGAAGATTGATGCACCCGTACCATTGCTGTCGCGGTACCCCGTCCCATCTTCCAGTCAAGCCCGCGCTGGCGGGCGATTTGGGAGACCGACACCATGGACAAGAACCGCATCGAAGGCGCGCTCGACCAGGCCAAGGGCACCGTGAAGGAGGCCATCGGCAAGGTGACGGGCAACGACCGGCTGGAAGCCGAGGGCACGGCCGACAAGGTGGCGGGCAAGGCCAAGGGCGCCGTCGGCGAAGCCAAGGACGCCGTGAAGGACGCCGTCACCAAGTGACGGCCGCCACCGGGCGACCACCGTGCCCGAGTGACCGCCGCCTCGTGCGGCCCCGACCGATATTTTGAAGGGCACGGCCCGACGGCCGGGTGTTCGACCCGGCCGCGACCTGCTCCAGGGCCGCGCAACGGGTGCGCGGCCGCGTCTCTCAAGAGGAAGCGATGAATCGAAACAGAATGGAAGGCGCGTTGCGTGACGCGGCCGGCCAGGTCGAGCAGACCTTCGGCATGGTGACCGGCGATGCCGGACGGCGCGGGGCCGGCGTCGCCCACGAGGTCGCCGGCAAGGGCCAGAACCTCTACGGCCGCGCCCAGGACGGCATCGAGGACGCTGCCGACGCGGCGCGCAACCTCGCCGGCAGGGTCGCGGACCGCACGACAGACGCCTACGACGACGTGCGTCGCGATCTCCGGCGCGGCGCCGCGCCCCTCCGTCGGCGCCTCGAGCGCTCCCCCCTGGCCGCCCTCGTCGTCGTGGGCGTGGCCGGCTACGCCCTCGGGCTCCTCTCCAACAGCGTGCGTCGTTGAACCATGGCCATCTCTCCCCTGTCCGCCGGCATCGCCACCCCCCTCGCCGTTCCGGCGCATGAGCGTCACCGGATCTCCTGGGGCGCCGTCTTCGCCGGCGTCGTCGCGGGCCTCGTCGTCCAGCTGCTGCTGTCCATCCTCGGCCTCGGCATCGGCCTCGCCACGGTGGACCCCGCCACGAGCGGCACGCCGTCCGCCTCCAGCCTGTCGATCGGTGCCGCCGTCTGGTGGATCGTGTCCGGCATCGTCGCGTCGGCGGCCGGCGGCTTCCTGGCCGGCCGCCTGTCGGGCAAGCCCGGGCGCATGACCAACGGCTACCACGGCCTCGTCGCCTGGGCCGCCACCACGCTGGTGGTGGTGTTCCTGCTGTCGTCGGCTGTCGGTTCGGTCTTCTCGGGCGCCTTCGGCGCCGTCTCGGGCATCGTCGGCGGCGCCGGCCACCTCGTCGGCGGTACGGTGCAGACCGCCGCCCAGGCCGTCGCCCCCGCGCTGCCGCAGATCAAGGATCCGCTGGCCGGCATCGAGGGCCAGATCAAGAGCGCCACGGACGTGCAGGACCCGGCGCAGCTGCGTGACACCGCGGCCTCGGCCGTGCGGGCAGCACTGACGGGCGATGCCGCCCAGCAGCAGCAGGCGAGCGACAAGGCGGCCGAAGCCCTCGCCAAGGCGCGCGGCATCCCGCTCGACGACGCCAAGGCCCAGGTCGCCCAATATCGCCAGCAGTACCAGCAGGCCGCCGCCCAGGCGAAGGCCAAGGCGACCGAGATCGCCGATGCCACGGCGCGGACGACCTCGCAGGCGTCCCTCGCCATGGTGCTGGCCCTCGTGCTCGGCGCCATCGCGGCCGCCTTCGGCGGCCGGGCCGGCACGATGCGCGACCTCGCCTGACGTTGCCCCGGGCGGGCCCGCGGCAGCGGACCCGCCCACGAGACGATGCCCCGCCGTGGCGCCCGCTTCAGGGCGCGACGGCGTCGGCCGACAAGCGATCCGCCACCTCGGCCATGGCGGGCCGCTCCCGCGCCGGCCCCGTGCAGGCCTGCACCAGCCCGTGCAGCGCGGGCGCGACAGCGCCGCACCGGTCCAGCACCTCACCGAGCAGCAGCCCGAAGGCCCGTACCTCGACCCGGCGCCAGGCCGCGCCCGCCGCTCCGGGCGGCAGGCCGGAGGCGGCGCCGAAATCGGTCAGCGCTCCCGACCCCGTGGCGCCGTCCCACAGGATGTTGTGGGCATAGAGGTCGCCGTGCATCAGGCCGCGCGCGTGGAGATGCGCCGCCGCCGCCGCGATGCCGCCCGCGAGCCGCAGCGCCACCGCGGGCGTGAGCCGCAGGGCCGGGTCGTAGACGTCGCGCGTGCAGCTCGCGAGGCTCGGCGGCCCGGCGAGGGCGCGCCAGCCCGCCGGCAGCAGCGGCATCACCAGCCCCGCCGCGCCCTCGGGGTGCCCGGCGATGCGGCCGAGCGCGCCCGCAAGGTGCGGATGGTCCCCCGCCAGCAGCGCGGCCGCCATCTCGCGGTCGGGCAAGCCGTCGCTGGTCATGGCGCCCTTGAACAGCTTCACCGCCACGCGCCGGGGCGCCGCCGCGGCGGGATCGTGCCACAGCGCCGCATGCACCCGCCCCGACGCGCCCTCGCCGAGCAGCGGCCCGGGCGCGAGGTCCCGCCAGGGCACGAGGGCGGTGTCGGCCGGCTCCGCCGCGGCATCGGCCGGGTTGCCGGCCCAGGCGGCCCAGGCGAGCCGGGGCAGGGCGGCGAGCCAGGGCGGCAGCGCCGCGAAGCGGTTGGCGGCGAGGCGGACGAGTTCGAGCCGGTCGGCGCCCGCGAGGGACGCCGGCAGGGCCGTCAGCCGGTTGCCCGCCAGCATCAGCTTCTGCAGCTCCGGCCGCGCCCCGAGCGCCTCGGGCAGGGTCTCGATCGCGTTGTCGGTCAGGGTGAGCCAGCGCAGCCGCGGCGGCAGGGCCTCGCCGGGCACGTCCCGCAGGCCCGTGCCGCGGCAGCCGATCTGTTGCAGCGCGGCGCAGTCGCCGAGCACGGGCGGCAGCCGGGCGAAGCGGTGGCCGGACAGGAACAGGACCCGCAGCCGGTGCAGGCGCGCCATCCCGGCCGGCAGGTCGGTCAGGGTGCCGCGGCCGAGGTCCAGAACCTCGAGCGTGTCGGCCAGTGCCAAGACCTCGTCGGGCACGGCCGCCAGCGTGCCGTCGAACCTGAGTTCCCGCGCCCCGGCGAGGTCGCCGCGGCGCAGGGCCGCCAGCGTGTCGCCGCCGCCCGTCGCCGAAGCATCGCCGTCGTTGGCCGTCATGGTCGAGGGGCTCCGTGCCGCCGACCCTTGCCACGGGGGCCGCCCCACCGCAACGCCGCCACGGTCCCGGAGGGTCGCGCGACCGTCACGACCCCCCTTGAATCGCGGGGCCGGGGAGACTATCATCCTCGTCGTGGCTTCGGCCAATATGGCGATAAATGGAATTCGGAATAAACCATACGGACCCCGGGGCGGTACCGGGCGGGTCCACCCAAGGCCTTTTGCGAAAGGCTTTTGGTGGGCCCGAAATAGGATTGACGTGGGTGTAAAGGGATCTCTTTTGCTCGGCATTGTACCGCCGTTATCGGGCTAAACCTATAGTTGCCAATGACAACTATGCTCCGGTGGCCGTCGCTGCGTAATGCGGTGAAGGTACTGGGAATCAAGCCCTAGGGGGTAGCACTTCTAGGCGGGGTTCGGAGGCACCTGGCAACAGAAGCCTCCACTTCTGCCATCCCGTTTATCCAGATCGTGACGGATCCGTAAGGAGCCGCCATTATGCTATGCGCTCGTGCGGCCGGCATGCCCGGCCCATCCGGGTCCGGCGGGAGCCTTCGGCGATGCGGAACTACCTCGACCTCCTGGCCCACGTGCTCGAGACCGGGACGCCCAAGAGCGACCGGACCGGCACCGGCACGCTGTCGGTCTTCGGTCCGCAGCTGAGGTTCGACCTGGCCGACGGCTTCCCCCTCGTCACCACCAAGCGACTGCACCTGAAGTCGATCGTGCACGAGTTGCTCTGGTTCATCCGGGGCGACACCAACATCGGCTACCTCAAGGAGAACGGCGTCTCCATCTGGGACGAGTGGGCCGACGAGCGCGGCGACCTCGGCCCCGTCTACGGGCGCCAGTGGCGGTCCTGGGAGGGCGCCGACGGGCGCACCCACGACCAGTTGCGCGCCGTGCTGGCCGAACTCGTGCGCAACCCGGACAGCCGGCGCCTCATCGTCTCCGCCTGGAACGTCGCCGACCTCGACCGCATGGCGCTGGCGCCCTGCCACTGCCTGTTCCAGTTTTATACCGAACCCTTGCCCGATGGCGGACGGCGGCTGTCGTTGCAGCTCTACCAGCGCTCCGCCGACCTCTTCCTCGGCGTCCCGTTCAACATCGCCTCCTACGCGCTCTTGCTCGTCCTGGTGGCGCGCCACTGCGGCTACGTCCCCGGCACCTTCGTCCATGCCTTCGGCGACGCCCACATCTACGCCAACCATGTCGAACAGGTGCGCGAGCAGCTGGGCCGCGCGCCGCGCCCCCTGCCGCGCCTGACGGTGAACCCTGACGTCCGCGACCTCTTCGACGTCGCCTTCGCCGACATCGCCATCGCGGGATACGAGCCCTGGCCGGCCATCAAGGCTCCGGTGGCGGTTTGACGGCGCTCCCGGCATCGGAGGCCCGCGGCGGGGCTCCTGCCCGTCGCCTCGCCGACGCGCGGGTGAGCCGCACGCTGCGGGTCGTGCTCGTCGGGGTGCTGGCGCTGCAGCTGGCCTTCGGCACGCTGGCCGCCGTGACGGCGGTCGGCGCCGCGCCCGATCGCCCCGAGATCGTCGACTTCCACGCCTTCGTGGCGGTGGGGAGGCTGGCGCTGGAGGGGCGGCTGGCGGAGGCCTACGACGCCACGCGGCTCGCCGACATCGAGCGCGCCATGGGGAACCATGCGGTCGTGCTGCCCTTCAACTATCCCCCGGTCTTCGGCCTGCTCCTCGCCCCCTTGGCGCTGCTGCCGGTCGGGGCGGCCTTCGCGCTCTTCGCCGGGGCGACGCTGGCGCTCTTCGTCGCGGTGCTGCGGCGCCTCGCCGGCCCCTGGGTTTGGACCGCGCTGCTCGCCGTCGCGCCGGCGGCGCTGATCGACCTGCGCATCGGCCAGAACGGCTTCCTCACGGCGGGCCTGGCCGGCCTCTCCGCCCTGCTGGCGCTGCGGCGGCGGGGCGCCGCCGCCGGCCTCACGGCGGGCGTGCTGCTGGCCCTCAAGCCGCATCTCGCGCTCGGGCTGCCGCTGCTGTTCCTGCTGCGGCGCGACTGGCGGGCGCTCGCCGCCGCCGCCGTGGCGGCGGCGCTGCTCACCGCCGCGTCGCTGACGGCCAGCGGCCCCGGCACGCTGCCGGCCTTCCTGGCCGGGCTGGGCCAGAGCGGCGGCTTCATGGCGGCGGGCCGGTTCCCGCTGCACCGCATGGTGTCGGTCGACGCCTTCCTGATGGCGGCCGGCGTTTCGGCGGCGCTCGCCCTGCTGGTCCACGGCGTCGTGGCCTGCGGCGCGCTGGCCCTGGCCGCCGCCACGGTCGCGCGCCTGCGGGACCCCGCCGCCGCCGCGGGCCTGCTGCTCGCCGTGACGCTGCTCCTCAGCCCCTACCTCTACGATTACGACCTCGTCCTGCTCGGGGTGGCCCTGGCCCTGATGCTGCCGGCCCTGGCGCGGGTGCTGCCCGGGCGGAAGCTCGACGCGCTGCTGGTCGGCTGCGCGTTCACGGGGGGGCTCGGCCTGCTGGCCATGCTGCTGATGGGCGTCTTGCCCGGCACCCGCATGTCGCTCGGCGGGCCCGTGCTGCTCGTCGGCTTCGTCCTCGTTGCGACGGCACTGCGGCGCGATGCGCGCGCCGTACCCGTCCCGCCCCTGTCTCCCGCCGTGCCGGTGCCATGACGGTCGCCATCCGCCCCGCCGTCCCGGCCGATGCCGCGACGATCCACGGCTTCGTGACGGAGCCGGCCGCCTACGAGCGCCTCTCCCACGCTGTGCGCTCCACGCCCGGCGACCTCGCCGAAGCCCTGTTCTGCCGGCAACCGCGCGTCTTCTGCGACATCGCCGAGCGCGACGGCCGGCCGGCCGGCATGGCGCTGTGGTTCTACGATTTCTCGACCTTCACGGGGCGGCACGGCCTCTACCTCGAAGACCTCTACGTGCGGCCGGAGCACCGGCGGCACGGGCTCGGCCGGGCCCTGCTGGCGCGCCTGGCGCGGCGCTGCCGCGACGAGGGGCTGACGCGGCTGCAGTGGAGCGTCCTCGATTGGAACGCGCCCGCCATCGCCTTCTACCGCGGCCTCGGCGCCGCCCTCCAGGACGAATGGACGGGCTGCCGGCTCGACGGGGCGGCGCTGGCACGCCTGGGGGAGGAGCCTGCGTGACGCTTCCCGTCGTCATCATCGCGGCGGTGGCCCGCAACGGTGCCATCGGCCTCGCCGACGGCCTGCCCTGGCGCCTGCCCGGCGACCTCGCGCATTTCAAGGCCGAGACCATGGGCAAGCCCGTCGTCATGGGGCGCAGGACCTTCGCGTCGCTCGGGCGCCCCCTGCCGGGCCGGTCGCTCGTCGTGGTGTCGCGGGACCGGGCCCTGGCGCTCCCCGCCGGCACCGTCGCGGCCGCGTCGCTCGACGAGGCCCTGGAGCGCGCCGAAGCCATCGCGGTGGCGAGCGGCGCCCGCGAGGTGATGGTGGCGGGCGGGGCCGAGATCTATCGCGCCGCCATGGCGAGGGCCGACGTCCTGCGCCTGACGGAGGTCGATTTGGCCCCGCAGGCCGACGCCCTGTTCCCCCCGATCGACCCCGCGATCTGGCGCGAAACGTCCCGCGTGCCGGGCACCCGGGGACCCAGGGACGAGGCCGGCTTCACCTTCGTCGAGCATGCCAGGGCCCCTGAACGGGCCCGCGCCTCGGATCCGGCGTGAGTCGGCAACAGCCTGACGCGGGATCCGCGCCGGGGCCGAGGCGGCATCGCTCGCGCGCCGCGAGGGGGCGACCCCGCGGCGGGTGGGCACGGCCGATTGCTGCCGCGTCTACGCTCACCTATATGCGGTCGACGGCGATCCGCCGCTGGCGAGGAACGGGATGTCCTGGAGCAATCAAGGCGGTGGGCCGTGGAAGCCCGGCAATTCCGGGCCCTGGGGGCAGGGGCCGGGTTCCGGCGGCGGTGGGCAGACGCCACCGGACCTCGAGGAGTTCATCCGCCGCAGCCAGACGCGCCTGAAGCGCATGGTGCCGGGCGGCACGCTCGGCGGCGGCCTCGGCATCGCCGCGATCGTGCTTGTGGTGGCGCTGCTGTGGCTCGCCAGCGGGTTCTACACGGTGGCGCCCAACGAGGTCGGCATCAACCTCGTCTTCGGGCGCTACACGGGCAAGACCGCTGCCGGCCTGAACTACAACCTGCCTTATCCGGTCGGCGACGTCGTCAAGCTCGCCGTCACGGACCGCAACTCGACCGACATCGGTTCGGTTTCGGGCGTCGATTCCCGCCGCACCGGCCAGGTGGTCAGCACCGACGTCCCGGCGGAAAGCCTGATGCTCACCGGCGACGACAACATCGCCGACGTGAAGTTCCGCGTCATCTGGCAGATCGACCCCGAGCATCCGGAATACTACGCCTTCAACCTGCGCCGCCCGGACGAGACCGTGAAGGCCGTGTCGGAATCCGCCATGCGCGAGGTCATCGGCCGCCAGCCGATCCAGTACATCCTGACGTCCGGCCGCAAGACCATCGAGCCCGAGGTGCAGAACCTCATCCAGAGCGTGCTCAACGGCTACAAGGCCGGCGTGCTGGTGCTGCAGGTGCAGCTGCTGTCGGTCGATCCGCCCCAGCAGGTGATCGCGGCCTTCCGCGACGTCACGGCCGCCCAGCAGGACCAGCAGCGCCTCGGCAACGAGGCCCAGGCCTATGCCAACAAGGTCGTGCCCGAGGCGCGCGGCGCCGCCGCCGCCATCCTGCAGGAGGCCGAAGGCTACAAGACCCAGACCGTGCAGGAGGCGCAGGGCCAGGCGTCCCGCTTCGAGCAGGTCTACGCGCAATACAAGAACGCGCCCGACATCACGCGCGAGCGCATCTACATCGAGACCATGGAATCCGTCCTGGCCGGTGCCGACAAGACCATCATCGACAAGACCGGCGCGGGGGTGCTGCCGGTGCTGCCGCTCGGCGCCGACAGGGCCGGCGCCGGCCTCGGAGGCAGGCCATGAGGATCGGCGGCTATATCGCGGCGGGGCTCGTCCTCCTCATCCTCGTGGTGGCGAGCGGCGCGCTCTTCACCGTCAGCCAGACCGAACAGGCGCTGGTGCTGTACTTCGGCCAGCCGGTGCGGGTCATCGCCGACCCGGGCCTGCACGCCAAGGTCCCGTTCTTCGAAAGCGTGGTCGACCTCGACAACCGCATCATCGACCTCGAGTCGGACAAGCAGGAGGTGCTGGCCTCCGACAACCAGCGCATCCTGGTCGACGCCTTCCTGCGCTACCACATCGCCGACCCGCTGAAGTTCTACCAGACGGTCGGCACGGTGAGCCGGGCCAACAACCAGCTGGGATCGATCCTGAGTTCGGCGCTGCGCCGCGTCCTCGGCGAAGTCACGCTGACGCAGATCGTGCGCGAGCAGCGCGCCCAGCTGATGGTCAGGATCCGCGACCTCGTGAACACGGAAGGCGGGCGCCTCGGCGTCGCCGTCAACGACGTGCGGATCCGGCGCGCCGACCTGCCGGCGGAACTGTCGGAGAAGATCTACGACCGGATGAAGAGCGAGCGCGGACGCGAGGCGGCCGAATATCGCGCCAAGGGCTCCGAACAGGCCCAGACCACCCGGGCCGACGCGGACCGGCAGGTGGTGGTGCTGCGCGCCGAAGCCCAGAACAAGGCCGACACGATGCGCGGCATGGGCGACGCCGAGCGGAACCGCATCTTCGCCGAGGCCTATGGGCGTGACCCGAAGTTCTTCGCGTTCTACCGCACCATGCAGGCCTATGTGTCGAGCCTGCGGCCCGACCATACGAAGCTGGTGCTGAGCCCCGACTCGGACTTCTTCCGCTTCTTCAACAGCCCGAACGGCACGCCGGGCCCGGCGACGGCGTCATCGACGCCGGCCGCCGTCCCATCCGCTCCGCCGACCGCCGCCGCGCCTGCGGTCGCCCCGCCTCCCGCTGGCGGTGCTCCTGCCGCCGGTGCTCCTGCCGCGGGTGCTTCTGCCGCCACCCCGCCCCAGGCGCCCTGAGGCGCGCCCGCCGGCCCCGCGGTCTCCGTGCCGCGGGAGCGGTGAATTGCCGGCCCGCCGGGCTCCTGTATGGTGAGGGGGGGCGCGGCGGGTCGGACGAGAAGGCCGGTCGGTCGCGGCACCCCCTCTCACCGCGCGGGATGCTGCCATGACCGTCGTCTCCTCCCTTCCCCGTGCCGCGGCCGCGCTGATCCTGGCCGGCGGCCTCGCGGCGGCGCCGGCCGCCGCCAAGGGCAACATGGATTCCCTCGCCGACCTCGCCGCCTCGGTGACGGACGCGGTCGTCAACATCTCCGCCGCCCAGGTCACCGAGGAGAAGCAGGCGAGCGTGGCTCCGAAGCCGGCGCCCGGCACGCCGCTCGACGACCTCTTCGAACAGTTTTTCAAGCGTCAGCTCGGTCGTCACGGCGGCAGCGGCGGGGGCGACGAGGACGCGCCGCGCGGGCGCCGCGCCAACTCGCTGGGCTCGGGCTTCATCATCGACGGCGCCGGCATCGTCATCACCAACAACCACGTGATCGAGGGTGCCAACGACATCACCGTGATCCTGACGGACGGCACCAAGCTCAAGGCCGAGGTGGTGGGCAAGGACAGCAAGGTCGACGTCGCGGTGCTGAAGGTCACGCCCACGCATCCGCTGAAGTCCGTGCCCTTCGGCGACAGCGACGCCATGCGGGTCGGCGACGCCGTGATGGCGGTGGGCAACCCCTTCGGGCTCGGCGGCACCGTCACGGCCGGCATCGTCTCGGCCCGCAACCGCAACATCGATTCCGGCCCCTACGACAACTACATCCAGACCGATGCCTCCATCAACAAGGGCAATTCGGGCGGCCCGCTCTTCGACATGAAGGGCGAGGTGATCGGCATCAACACCGCCATCCTGTCCCCGTCGGGCGGCTCGATCGGCATCGGCTTCGCCACGCCCTCCGATACCGTGCTGCCGATCATCGCCCAGCTACGCGAGTTCCACGAGGTGCGCCGCGGCTGGCTGGGCGTGCGCATCCAGCCCGTGACGGACGACATCGCCGAAGCGCTGGGGCTCGGCACGCCCCATGGCGCGCTCGTCGCCGGCATCGACGACAAGGGCCCGGCGGGCCCGGCCGGCCTCAAGAAGGGCGACGTGATCGTCGGCTTCGACGGGCACGACGTGCACGAGTCGCGCGACCTGCCGAAGTTCGTCGCCGGCGCCCCGGTCGGCAAGGACGTGGTCGTGTCCATCCTGCGCGACGGCAAGCCCCAGGAGCTGACGGTGAAGCTCGGGCGGCTCGACGCGCCGGTCGAGAAGGCCAGCCTCGACCGCGACCAGGGGGCGGCCGACGCCCCCAAGTCCGCCGTGCAGCAGGCCTTCGGCCTCGGGCTCGGCACGCTCGACGACGCCTTCCGCAAGCGTTACGGCGTCAAGGACAGCGTGAAGGGCGTCGCCGTCGCCACGGTCGAGCCCGGCTCGGCCGGCGCCGACAAGCTGAAGCCCGGCGATGTCGTGGTGGAGGTCAACCAGGTGGCGGTGGGCGACCCCGGCGACGTCGCCGCCAAGATGAAGGCCGTCAAGGACGGCGGCAAGAAGACCGCGCTCCTGCTGGTGTCGAACCCCCAGGGCGACGTCCGCTACGTGGCGCTGACGCTCAACTGACGGGCCCCGGCGCCTCGATGGCGCCGCGGTTGACGTTCTGCGCCGTTGAGGCGGTCAGCCCCTCGCTGCCCCTTCAGCTCCGCCGCTGCGCCGTGAAGCGGGCCGCCTCCGCCAGGAGGGCGGAACGCGCGGCGGGGAAGGCGTCGAGGGCCGCCACGGCGTCCTCGGCGAGGGCGTCGCGGCGGCCCTTGGCGGCGTCGAGGCCGAGGGCCGCCACCAGCGTGGCCTTGTTGCGGTCCGCGTCCTTGCCGGCGGCCTTGCCGAGCGTCGCGGCGTCGGACTCCGTGTCGAGGATGTCGTCGGCAACCTGGAAGGCCGCGCCCAGGGCGACGCCGTAGCGCTTGAGGGCCGCGCGCTCGGCGGGCGAGGCCTGCCCCAGGATGGCGCCGGCCTCGACGCCGAAGAGCAGCAGCGCCCCCGTCTTCATCGCCTGCATGCGCATCACGAAGTCGGCCTCGTGCGGCGCGGTGGCGCGCTCGGCTTCGAGGTCGAGCGCCTGGCCCCCGACCATGCCGCCGAGGCCCGAAGCGCGGGCGAGCCCCAGGACCAGCGCGGCCCGCACCCCGGCATCGGCATGGGTGGCCTCCCCGGCCATCACGTCGAAAGCATAGGTCAGCAGCGCGTCGCCCGACAGGATGGCGGTGGCCTCGTCGTAGGCCTTGTGGGCCGTCGGGCGGCCGCGGCGCAGGTCGTCGTCGTCCATGGCGGGCAGGTCGTCGTGGACCAGCGAATAGCAGTGGATCATCTCCAGGGCGGCGCCGGCCCGCAGCGGGCCCTCGCCCTCGACGCCGAACAGCCGCGCCGTTTCCACGACCAGGAAGGGCCGCAGCCGCTTGCCGCCGCCGAGCGTCGAATAGCGCATGGCGTCGAGCAGCCGCGCCGGGCGCACCACCTCGCCGGGCAGGGCAGCGGGCGCCAGCAACCCTTCGAGAGTCGTCTCGATCGCGTCGGCGACCGACTTCAGGCGGCTGTCGAAACTCTCCGAAGTCGCTTCTGTCGGCATGGCGTCACTCCTCGGGGCCGGCTGAGGCGCCGGTCAAGCTCAGCGGGCTTTTGGCCGCTCGGTGCCGAAGAATCAAGCGCGGCGCCGGATCAGGGTTGAGGGCGCAGGAACAGGAGCTGGGCGATGCCGGCGGCCCGCCGCTCGACGACGGCGAAGCCGTCGGGCGCCGTCACGGTCGCGCTCGCCGCCTCCTCGAGCACGCAGAGCGCCCCCGGAACCAGCCAGCGCCCGTCCCGCAGCGCGGCGAGGGCGGCCTCGCCGAGGCCCTGCCCATAGGGCGGGTCCAGGAAGGCGAGGTCGAAGGGCGCGGCCTGGACGGCGCCGAGCTGCGTGGCGTCGCGGCGGAAGATGCGGCACAGGCCCGCCACGCCCAGCGCCTCGACGTTGTCACGGATCAGGGCCCGGGCCTGCGCGCCGTCCTCGACGAAGAGCGCGTGGGCGGCGCCGCGCGACAAGGCTTCCAGCCCCAGCGCGCCCGTGCCGGCGAAGAGGTCGATCACCCGGCCCCCCGCGACGGGGTCGTCGTAGCGATGCGCCAGGACGTCGAACAGCGTTTCGCGCAGGCGGTCCGAGGTCGGGCGGGTCGCATCGTCGGCGGGCGTCCGCAGCGCGCGGCCGCGGAACCGCCCGCCCACGATCCTCACGGACGGGTGCCGCGGGGCTTGCCACCGGACGGCCGGCCTCCGGACGGCTTTCCACCGGACGGCTTGCCGCCGGCAGGCCTGCCGCCGGACGGCCTGCCGTCGAAAGGCTTGGCACCGAAGGGCTTGCCGCCCGGTGGCCGCGCCGCGCCGGGTCGGCCGCCGGACGGCTTGTTGCGCCCGGTCGCGGGGCGTTCGGAGCCGAAGCCGCCCGGCCGCCCGTTCGGCTTGCCGGAGCGCGGCCTGTCGTTGGAAGGCGCCTCGCCGAAGCTTTTGCGCTTGGCGCCGAAATCCGTGCCGCGATCGTCGCGGCCCCGCCCGGCAGAGCCTTCCGGGCGGTCCCGCCGCGGCGGTGCGGCCGAGCGGTCGGTGTCGTCGGCGCGGGCGGGGGCCGCCCGCTCGGCCCGCGGCCTCGCCGCGAAACCCTCCCCGTCGCGCCCGGCACGGGCCGCCCGCGGCTTGGCGGGGAAGCTTTCGCCGTCGGCACGGGGCGCCCGTGGCCTGGCGGCGAAGCTTTCGCGGTCGGTGCGCGGCGCGCGCGGCTTGGCGGCGAAGCTTTCGCCATCGGCGTGAGGTGTGCGGGGCCGGGCGGCGAAGCCTTCGCTCCGCTCGGGGCGATCGCCGCCGCGGACCGGCCGGGCGGCCCCGAAACGCTTGGGGGCGCCGGCCGCGTCGGTGCGGGTCCTCTGGGGGGCTCGGGCATCCTGCTTCTCGGCGGCGAAGCCCTCGCGGTCGGTGCGAGGTGTGCGGGGCCTGGCGGCGAAGCCTTCGCTCCGCTCGGGGCGATCGCCGCCGCGGACCGGCCGGGCCGCCCCGAAGCGCTTGGGGGCGCCGGCCGCGTCGGCGCGGGTTCTCTGGGGCACGCGGGCGTCCTGCTTCTCGGCGGCGAAGCGGCGGGCGTTGCGGCTCGTGCCGGTGCCCTCCGCGCTCCTCACCGGCAGGACGCGCTCCACCGCGACCGACCGGCCCTTGCGGTCCGCCGTGGCACCGCGCTGGATGCGCTTGCGGCCCTCGCCCGCCTCTTCCTCGCGGGCGGCCCGCAGGGCGCCGACGTGGGGCCGCGGCGCATTGGGATCCGACCGGCTCGGCCGCGCCCCGGCGACGCCCTCGGGACGGCGGGAGCGCCCCGGCGCCGGCTCCTCGCGGATCTCGAGGTCGACGCCGGCCTGGGCTGCCAGGCCCGGGCCGAGCTGTTCGCGCAGCACGCGGGCCGGCACGGATTCGACCGCGCCCTCACCGAGTTCGCCGAGCTGGAACGGGCCGAAGGACAGCCGGATCAGCCGCGTCACGGCGAGGCCGAGGGATTCCAGCACCCGCTTGATCTCGCGGTTCTTGCCCTCGCGCAGCCCCATGGTGAGCCACACGTTGGCGCCCTGCACGCGGTCGAGCGTCGCCTCGATGCCGGCATAGTCGACGCCGTCGAGCGTCACGCCGTTCTTCAGCGCGTCGAGCTGCGCCTGGTCCACCGTGCCGTTGGCGCGCACCCGGTAGCGGCGCATCCAGCCGGTCGCCGGCAGCTCCAGAACGCGGGCCAGCCCACCGTCGTTGGTGAGCAGCATCAGGCCCTCGGTGTTGATGTCGAGCCGGCCGACCGAGACCACGCGGGGGAGGCCCTCGGGCAGGTTGTCGAAGATCGTCGGCCGTCCCTCGGGGTCGCGGGCCGTGGTGACGAGGCCGCGCGGCTTGTGGAACATGAACAGGCGCGTCTGCTCGCGCTCGGGCAGGGGCACGTCGTCGACGGTGATGCGGTCTCCCGGCTTGACGTTCAGCGCCGGGCTGTCGATGACGGTGCCGTTGACGGCGACCCGGCCGGCCGCGATCCAGCCCTCGGCATCGCGGCGCGAGCACAGGCCCGCCCGCGCCATCACCTTGGCGATGCGGGCGTCGTCCTTCGGGGGGGCGGGCTCGGTGCCGCGGGTCTTGGCGGACGGATCGCGGCGACCCTCGTCGTGGCGATTGTCGTCGCGGCGATGATCATCGCGGCGAGCCGGCGCGTCGCGCTCGCCGGAAGCGCGGCCGCGGGGGGCCTCGCCGCCGCGCTCGGGTTTGCCGTCGCGGCCGAACGGGCGCGGCCTCGACGAAGTGGGCCGGTTCGGCGGCTTGGTGGTGTCGGTCATGATGGCGTGATAGCAGGGCCGGCCAAGCTTTACCAAGCCTGCTCGCACGTGTCCGTCCCGGGAACGGCACCGCCGCCGCCGGACGTGCACGGGACGACCCGGGGAGTGCTGCGTGTCGCCGACGCCCGAGGATCCTTTCGCCCGCGCCTTCGCCGAGGCCCGCGCCGCCGCCGACCGCGGTGAAGTGCCGGTCGGCGCCGCCGTCGTGCGGGACGGGGCCGTGCTGGCCTCGGCCGGCAACCGCACCCTCGCCGACCGCGACCCCACCGCCCATGCCGAGATGCTCGCCATCCGGGCCGCCTGCGCGGCGCTCGGCTCGGAGCGGCTCGTCGGCTGCGACCTCTACGTCACGCTGGAGCCCTGCGCCATGTGCGCGGGCGCCGTCTCCTTCGCGCGCCTGCGCCGGCTGTATTATGCGGCGGAGGACGCCAAGGGCGGTGCCGTCGACAACGGTCCGCGCTTCTACCGCCAGCCCACCTGCCACCACGCTCCGGAGGTCTACGGCGGCATCCGCGAGACCGAGGCGGCCGACATGCTGCGGGCCTTCTTCAAGGCGCGGCGCGGGCGGTAGGGCGGCGGCGTCCCGCCGTCCGTCACGCCGCGGCGGCGCGCTCGCCTTCGGGCTTGAGCCCCAGCAGCCGGCAGATGGCATAGACGAGTTCGGCGCGGTTCATCGTGTAGAAGTGGAAGTCGCGCACGCCCTGGTCGACGAGGTCCAGCACCTGCTCGGCGGCGACGCCGGCCGCGACGAGCTGGTGGGTGGCGGGGTCGGATTCGAGCCCGGCGAAGCGGTCGGCCAGCCAATCCGGCACCGAGGCGCCGGTCTTCCGGGCGAAATTGGCCGTCTGCTTGAAGTTCTGGATGACGGCGATGCCCGGGATGATCGGAATGTCGATGCCGCGGGCGCGCACGCGCTCGACGTAGCGGGCATAGAGGCTGTTGTCGAAGAAGAACTGGGTGATGGCGCGCGTCGCGCCGGCATCCACCTTGGCGGCGAGCCCGTCGATGTCGGCGTCGAAGCTGGACGATTCGGGGTGCTTCTCGGGATAGGCCGAGACCGAAACCTCGAAGTCGCCGAGCGCCCTGATGCCGCGCACGAGGTCGGCGGAACTGTCGTAGCCGCCCGGATGCGCCTCGTAGGCCGTGCCGGGCCCGCCCGCCGGGTCGCCGCGCAGCGCCACGACGTGGCGCACGCCCGCGTCGCGGTAGCCCCGCACGACGTCGTCGATCTCCCGGCGCGTCGCCCCCACGCAGGTGAGGTGGGCGGCGGGCTTGAGCCGCGTCTCGCGCACCAGCCGGGCGACGGTGTTGTGGGTGCGCTCGCGCGTCGAGCCGCCGGCCCCGTAGGTCACGGAAACGAAGTCGGGATCGAGCGGCGCCAGCCGCTCGATGCTGCGCCACAGCGCGGCCTCGGCCTCGGCCGACTTCGGCGGGAAGAACTCGAAGGAGACGCGGATGGGCGCGCCCGGCAGGCGGCTGGGACGCAGGGTGTCGGGCGCGGTCATGCGGGGTCCTGGGCGGTCGGAGAGGGCCGGTACGTCACGCCACGTCCCGGTGCAGCGCGACGGGAGCGTCGCCGAGGATGCGGCGGTCGCGCCCCATCCAGAGCGATACGGTGAGCTTGTCGGCCTCGTCGGCGGCGGGCGCGAGGTCGCGGCCCGGCAGCACGTCGAGGCCCGCATCGCGCATGAAGCCGTCGACCTCGGCCCGGTCGAAGCCGAGCCTGCGATGGGCATGGGCGATCCGCAGGCTTTCGTCGGTGTGGGGGGCGAAGTCGACCACCAGCAGCCGGCCGCCGGGGCGCAGCACGCGCGCGGCCTCGCGCAGGGCGCGGGCGGGCTCGTCGAGGTAGTGCAGCACCTGGTGCACCACCACGAGGTCGTAGCCGTCCCGCTCCACCGGCAAGGCGTAGATGTCGCCCTGGCGGAGCTGCACGTTGCGCAAAGCACCCTGTTCGACGCGGAGGCGGGCGAGGTTCAGCATGGCGTGGCTGGCGTCGATCCCCACCGCCCTGTCGGCCCGCGGCGCCAGGATCTCCAGCATGCGGCCGGTGCCGGTGCCGAGGTCGAGCAGCGCCCGCACCCGCGCCGGACCCACGGCCTCGGCCACGGCGGCCTCGACCCGCTCCTCGGACACGTGCAGCGCCCGCACCCGGTCCCAATGCGGGGCCTGGGCGGCGAAATAGCCCTCGGCGGCGGCCGTGCGGCTCCGCCGGGCTTCGGCGAGCCGCGCGTGGTCGGCGCGCAGCACGGGGTCCTCGGGATCGATGCGGCCGAGGATGTCGCGCACCAGGGCAGCGCCGGTGCCCCGGTCCGCCGCCGTGAAGAAGGCCCAGGCCCCCTCGCGGTGGCGCTCGACGAGCCCGCCCTCGACCAGGAGCTTCAGGTGGCGCGACACGCGCGGCTGCGACTGGCCCAGGATGGTGACGAGTTCGCTCACCGTCAGCTCCGCCTCGGACAGGAGCGACAGCAGCCGCAGCCGCGTGCTTTCGCCGGCGGCTTCCAGCGCCGCCAGCGCCGAGGAGAAGGAAAACAGGGCCTTGGTCATCGCGGGCTGCCTAAACATATAAAGATATGTTTATGCCATTGTCCGGCGTTCCGCAATCGCCAAAAGGACGCGCCTGTCACTCGGAACGCCTGCACCGAAGGCGCAAGCGCTTTCGCTTGGAGCGAATGCGCCGAGGGCGCAAGCGCATTGGGTCGGAGCGAATGCGCCAGAGGCGCAAGCGCTCTGTCACACCCCGTAGCGTGGCGCCGGCCGCGACTGGCGGAAGCCCGGCAGCAGGGCGAGGCGGGCCGCCGAGAAGGCGTTCCACTGCGCCTCGTCGTGCAGGGGCGGCACCGTCACGGCCTCGCCTCGGTCGAAGCCGACCAGCGCGGCGTCGACGAGGTCGCCGACCTCCATCAGCCCCGGGACGCTGTCGACGGCATGCCCGGTCTTGCTCCAGATCTCGGTGCGGGTCGCGGCGGGCAGCACGGCTTGGACGTAGACGCCGCGCGGCCCGGCTTCCAGCGCCAAGGACTGCGACAGCGTCAGCACGAAGCTCTTGGTGGCGGGATAGATGCCCGGCATGGCTTCGGGCGCCACGGCCAGCACCGACGCGACGTTGATGATCGCGCCCTCGCCGGCCGCGATGAGACGGGGCAGCACGGCGGCGGCGAGCCGGGCCGGGGCCGTGACGTTGAGGCGGATCAGCCCTTCGATGGCGTCCGGCCCCTGGTCGGCGATGCCGCCCGGCAGCGCCGAACCGGCGTTGTTGACGAGGAGGCCGATGGCGGCATCATCGCGCAGCCGCCGCTCGACCCGGGCGAGCGCTGCTGCATCGGCGAGGTCCGCCACCAGGGTCTCGACGGCGACGCCCGTCTCGGAGCGGAGCCGCGCCGCCAGCGCGTCGAGGCGATCCCCGCTGCGGGCGACGAGGACGAGGCCGTGGCCGCGCCGGGCCAGTCGGTCGGCGTAGGTGGCGCCGATGCCCGACGAGGCGCCGGTGACGAGGGCGGTGGTGGGACGCGAAGCCGACATGGGTGTCTCCTGGGCTCTTATGATGACGACCGTCATCTAAGGCACAGATGCCATCCGTCCTCGGTCGGCGCAAGGGGAGGCGGCGAGGGGAGGCGGCGAGGGGAGGCGGCGAAGCGTTGCGATGCGGGTGACCCAGAGCGCTTTCGCCTCCGGCCGTATCGGTGCCGCCGGCCGGCGCGGCGTCAGTGGTGCCGGTCAGCAGCCGATGCAGATCCGCAGGTCGTGTTCCAGCTTCCTCTGCTCGGCGAGGTCCGCCGCCGTGGGTTTCGGCAGCGGCCGCACGCCGCTCGGCGCGAGCTTGGCGTCGGACCTGCCGCGCCGCGTGCCGACGCTGGGCGGCGTCCGCGAGATCGGCGCCGGCGTGCCGACGAGGCCCGGGGAGGCGGGCGCCGTCGGGCTGCCGTTGGCGGTCTGGGCGACGGCATAGCCCGGCAGGACCAGGGCCGCCGCCAAAACGGCGGCCGGGACGAGGCGCAGCGGCAGGGCCGCCAACGGGATGAGGCGCAGCGGCGGCATGGTATTCTCCGGAGCGGACAGGACGTCGCGCCGGTCAGCATGGCACGGCACGGAGCGACGAAAAAGGCCGTCCCGAAGGACGGCCTGAAGTCTGGGAGGAAACGCCCCGAAGGACGGTGCAGCCTCGGCTGCCGTCAACCAACAGGGTCGTTCCGGCGAAGTTGCAACGCCCCGCCGGTTTTCCGCCGCTGCGTCAAACGAGCTCGGACCACAGCGGGAACCGCGCGGGCGCATCGTTCAGGATGGCGGCGAAGCGGCCGACGGGCTCCAGGAACACGTTGTCGTTGTGGTCGTCGTTGGTCTGGCTCACCTCGCCCACCACCACGATGCCGCGCCCGTAGAAACGGTGCATCTGCCCCGGCACCAGCGTGATGCTTTCGCCCGGCGCCAGCACGACCGGGCTGCGCGGGGGCAGCCGGCGCCGGTCGCCGTCCACCGTCACGGAGACGGGGACCGTGGTCTCGACGGTGCCGTCGAACTGCGTGACCTCGACGACGAGGTCGCCGCCGCCGCGGTTGATGATGTCTTCGGCCTTGACGATGTGGCGATGGAACGGCGTTTCCTGCCCGTCGCGCACCACCATCAGCTTCTCGGCGTAGGGGCGTTCCCCCGTCCGCCCCTGGATGCCGTTGCGGGTGCACAGCAGCAGAAGCCCGCGCGCCGCGAAGTCCCCGCTGCCGAAATCCGTCACGTCCCAGCCCATCTGGCGCTCGGCGCAGAACCGCGCCTGTTCGGGCCGCGCGGCCCAGTCGGTCGGGGAAAAGCGCGCCCAGGGCGGCAGGGCGAGCCCCTGCGCGGCGAAGAGGGCCTGGGCCTCGTCGATGAGGCCGTCGATCTCGGAGCGCAGCATCAGGCGTCCGCCGCATGGGCGGCGGCGGCGTAGAGCGCGCGGTAGCGGTCGTAGCGCTCGGCATAGGCGGCGGCGAGGGCGCGGTCCGGCAGGACGGTATGCTGCACCGGCGGGGGCGGCATGAGCGCGCCAGGGTCCCGGGCGCCCGTGGCGGCGGCCTGCCCGAGCCGCGCCGCGCCGAAGGCGGCGCCGACATCGGCGGCGGCCGAAACGTCGAGCGGCCGGTCGAGCACGCTCGCCATGATCGACAGCCAGACCGGGGAATTGGCGCCGCCCCCGACCGCGAAGGCGCGCTCGACCGCGGTGCCGGCGTCCTCCAGCACCCGCAGGCAGTCCCGGAACGCGAAGGCCACGCCTTCCAGCACCGCCTGGGTCAGGTCCTGCCGCGAGCTCGTCTGGTCGAGGCCGAGAAAGCCGCCCCGCGCGCCGGCGTCGTTGTGCGGCGTCCGCTCGCCCGACAGGTAGGGCATGAACAGGGCCGGCGAGGGTTTCGCCACCCGCTCGCCCAGCGCCGCCGTGAGCTCGGGCGCGGGTGCCCCGACGAGCCGCGCGAACCAGTTGAGGCTGTCGGTGGCCGACAGGATCACGCCCATCTGGTGCCAGGTGTCGGGCAGGGCGTGGCAGAAGGCGTGGACGGCGCCCGCCGTGTTGGGCGAGAAGCGGGCATTGGACACGAAGAGCACGCCCGACGTGCCGAGCGACAGGAAGGCCGCGCCCGGCTCGACCGCACCGATGCCGCAGGCCGAGGCGGCATTGTCGCCCGCGCCTCCCGCCACCACGGGCGCCCGGTCCATGCCGAAGCGCACCCGCAGGGCTTCGCGCAGGCGGCCCGTGGCCTCCGTCCCCTCGTAGAGGGCCGGCATCTGGTCGCGCGTCAGGCCCGTCGCGGCGAGCAGCGGGTCGGACCAGCGCCGCGCCCCGACGTCGAGCCAGCAGGTGCCGGCCGCGTCCGACATGTCCGACGCATAGTCGCCGGTGAGCTTCAGCCGCACGTAGTCCTTGGGCAGCAGCACCTTGCGGATGCGCTCGAAGACCGCGGGCTCGTGCTTGCGCACCCAGGCGACCTTGGGAGCCGTGAAACCCGGCATGACGATGTTGCCGGTGATGGCGCGGGCCTCGGGGCAGGCGGCCTCGATCTCGGCGCATTCGGCCGCGGCGCGGCCGTCGTTCCACAGGATGGCGGGGCGCAGCACGACATCGTCGGCACCCAGCAGCGTGGCGCCGTGCATGTGCCCGGACAGGCCGATGCCGGTCACGCCCGCCATCAGCCGCGGCTCGGCCGCCGCGAGGGCGTCGAGCGTGTCGCAGACCGCCGACCACCAGTGCTCCGGGTCCTGCTCGGACCAGCCGGCCTGCGGGCGCGACAGCGGGACCGGGAAGGCGGCGGAGGCGCGCAGCGTGCCGTCCTCCGCCATGAGCACGGATTTCACCGAAGTCGTGCCGATGTCGATGCCGACGAACATGGATCCCCCCGCGGCGTTGTTGCCCGGGCAATCTGCCCCAAAGGGCGGCTTGGCGGAAGGGTGGCGCGAAAGGTCGCGTGATCGAGTGCCCCGGCGCCGAGGTCGGTGTCAGCCGTGCGGGAGCTTGTTGAGGTCGAGCACGGTCTTCCTGATCCCGGGGGCGACGCTCCTCGACGCCGAGACGGCGACGAAATCCGTGTCGCCATAGGGGTGTTCGGGCGAGAATCGGCCGCCGGCGAAGACCTTCATGCCGTCCTTCGTCATCACGGCGTCGCCGCTGCGCAGCGTCGGGTCCTCGAAGATCGACACCGGGCCGGTTTTGGTCGGGACCCGGGCCATGTGGGCGCGGCTGGAGCCGCCGGGCTTCCTGGGGGTGCGGCGCACCGTCAGCGGAGGGGCGGTCTCGCCTTCGGCGGCGCGCGGCGCCGGCGCCAATGTCGGCGCCGATGCCGGAGCGGGCGCTCCGCCGCCGCCCAGTGCCGCGGACAGGAAGCCCAACAGTCCGCCCTCCTCGGCCCGCGCCGGCAGCGCCGCCGATGACAGGGCGAGCGACAGCACCAGGGCGGCGCCGCATCGCCCGAAACCGGTCCGTCCCACGAGGCCCCGCATGTCGTCCCACCTTCTGCGAACCGGCGATGTCGGATGCGACCACCCGTGTCCCGGGACGCGTGGTCCCGGGAGCGAGCCTCTGTGATGTCCGGCAAAGCTTGACGATTTCTGTCGCAGCCCGCCGGGCGCGACGCAAGGCCGGGGGACTCACAATCTCCCCGTGCAGCCCAGGACGCCGCCGGCTGTGGCGCCGCGATCACGGTCCGCCGGCGTCGGCCCCGCGCGGAACCGTGGCGGGCGACGGGGGTTTGGCGAGGCACGCCGCCCCGGAAGGACGATCGCATGCGCCAGGCCCTGCACCGCTTCACCCAGGCGACGACCCGCAAGGGCCTCTACGACGTCACGGGGCCGATCGCCCGGTGGCTGGGCGGGCAGGGGATCGGGACGGGGCTGCTCACGGTCTTCTGCCGCCACACGTCGGCGTCGCTGCTCATCCAGGAGAATGCGGACCCGACCGTGCGGACCGACATGGAACGCTTCTTCGAGCGCCTGGCGCCCGAGGGGGCCGGATACGTCCACGACCTCGAAGGACCCGACGACATGCCGGCCCACCTCCGCGCGGCCCTGACCCAAACCAGCCTGTCGGTGCCGGTGGAAGACGGGCGGATGCTGCTGGGAACATGGCAGGGCATCTACCTGTTCGAGCATCGTGCCGCACCCCATCGGCGGGAGATCGTGCTCCATTGCTGGGGTGACTGAGGCGGGCCGGCACCGTCATGCAAATTCGCCCCCGCGCGGAGGCCGGGCAGGGGCGTGTAGACTTCTGCGGTCCGTCGTCTCGACGGCCTATCCGACGCCTGCCTGAGCGCCCTCTCGAAACACCGAGGACGTTCTCCTCGGTGTCGGGGACCAGGGCTTTCGGCGACGCGGTCTCAGTAGCGATAGCCGAACCGGCGCCCGTAGCCGATGCCGTAGGGGCGCCCGAAGCCGTAGCCGAACCCGCGATAGCCATAGCCGTAGCCCAGGAAGGGACGGCGGAAGAAGGCGCGGCGGTAGCCGTAGCCCAGGCCGGCATAGGGGAAGCCGACCCCGTAGCCGAAGCGGCGATAGCCGAACCCGCCGTAGCCGAAGCGACGATAGCCGAAGCCGCCATAGCCGAAGCGCCGGAAACCGATGCCGCCGTAACCGAAACGGCCCCGTCCGAAGCCGCCGTAGCCACCGCGGAACCCGCCGAAACGGCCATACCCGCCGCGGAAGCCGCCGTACCCGCCCCGGAACCCCCCGAAGCCGCCGCGGAACCCGCCACCGCGGTACACGCCGCCGCCGTAGCCGCCCCGGAACGCCTGCGCGGGTTCCGCCGTCGCCACCAGAACGGCGCCGACCGACAACGCACCGATGCCCGCCAAGGCCACCTTCTTCAGGGTGGCGCCATATGAAAAGCCCGATCCCAACATAGCAAAACCGTCCTCGACCTGATCTCGTCTCGCCCTCGTTGGCAGAATTCGTGACAACGGCTTAATGTTCCCCCCGGCCACGAAGCAACGCCATGATGACGCGGCCCGTTCATCTATCGTTCATCTTGCCGCTGCGGCAGCCGGCGGGCGTCGAGGCACGGCGGCAACAATCCGCGGCGCCGGCCGTTGAGCCGCATCGGTCCTGAACGGCGGCAGTCCAGCATCATGTCCAGTCCCGCGGCCCCGGCCCGCGACGCCGACGACGCTTGGCCGACATGGGCGGCGCCCGCGCTGCAGAGGCTGCTCTACGGCCTGCGGCTCGCCGGGGCCGTGTCGCTCGCGCTCTTCATCGCCTTCTGGCTCGAACTCGACAACCCGTCCTGGGCCGGCACCTCGGCCGCCATCGTCTGCCAACCGGTGCTCGGCGCCTCCTTGCGCAAGGGCTTCTTCCGCATGATCGGCACCGTGGTGGGGGCCACGATGAGCGTCGTGCTGACCGGCATCTTTCCCCAGAACCGGGTCGGCTTCCTGGTCGGCATGGCGCTGTGGGCGGCGGCCTGCTCGTTCGGCAACACGATCACGCGGAACTTCGCCGCCTACGGCTTCGCGCTGGCCGGCTACACGCTGGCCATCATCGCGGGGGATTCCATCTCGCAGCCCGGGGACGTGTTCCATCTCGCCATCACCCGCGCCACCGAGATCATCATCGGCATCGCCTGCGCCATGGCGGTCACTGGCCTGTCCGACCTCGGCCGGTCGCGGGCCGCCCTGGCCGGCGCCGTCGACGCGCTCGGGCGCGAGATCCACGACCGCTTCGCCGACCTGCTCGGGAACCCGGCCGCCCACCTCGACGAGGGGCCGGACGTCAGGCGCGCCCTCATCGCCCGCGTGGCGGCGCTCGATCCCGTCGTCGACCAGGCGATCGGCGAGGAGCCGGAATTCCGCCACCGGGTCGGCATCCTGCGCGAAGCCGTGTCGGGCCTCTTCGCCGCCCTGTCGGGTTGGCGCATCGCCGAAAGTCACCTCGTCGGCCTGCCCGAGGGCGCGGCGCGGGCGGAAGCGCGACGGGTCGCCGAGCGCCTGCCGGCCTCCTGGCGCAGCCCGTCTCCGGCCGCCGATGCGGAGGTGGCCCGCATCGGCCTCGGCCCCGATCCCGAGCGCGGCGCCGAGCTCGTGGCCGACAGGCGGGAGGATGTCGCGGCCGCGCGGGCTCTCGTGGAGCGGCGCGACGACGGCGGCACCTCGCAGCGCCTCCTGTCGGAGGCGGCCGCGAAGCTCGCGCTCGGGCTCGCCGCCGCCGCCAACGGGCTCGCCCTCCTGCGCGAGCCTGCCGTGGCCCGCGATCCCGCCGCGACCCCCGACTTCGTCGTGGCCGACTACCTGCCGGCGGTGGTCAACGCCATCCGCACGTTCCTGGCCATATCGGCCGGCATCCTGTTCTGGGTCGCGACCGAATGGCCGAGCGGCCTCGGCGCCATGACGTTCCTGGCCGTGACGGTGCTGTTGCTGGCGCCCCAGCAGGAGCACGCGCCGCGGGCCGCGCTGGGCTTCGGCATCGGCACGGTGCTGACGGCGGTGCTCGCCGGCATCGTGAACTTCGCCGTCCTGCCCAACCACGAGGGCTTCTTGGCGCTGGCCCTGATCCTGTCGGCCGTGCTGGTCCCGCTCGCCATGCTGTCGACCGTGCCGGCGCTGGCCCCCTACCTCGTCGCCGCCACGATGAACTTCGTGCCGCTGGTCGGGCCCACCAACGAGATCAGCTTCAACACGCTGAGCTTCTACAACAGCGCCCTCGGCATCGTCGGCGGCTGCCTCGCCGGCGCCCTGGCCCTGGTGCTGATCCCGCCGGTGCCGCAGGGCCTCCGGGCCGAAAGGCTGGTGGACCTCACCCTGCGCGAGATGCGCCGGATCGCGGCCGGGCGGGCGACGCCGACGCCGGCCGCCTGGCAGCACCGCGTCTATGCCCGGCTGATCGCCCTGCCGCCGGGCGTCGATCCCGTGCACGGCTCCCGGCTCGTCGCCGCGCTGTCGATCGGGCTGCAGGTGCTGGAGCTGCGCAGGCTCGCCGACGCGGGCCCCTCCGGCGACGCGCTTCGCGCCGCCCTGGCACGGCTCGCCGTCCGCGACGTCGACGGCATGCTGGCGGGGCTCGACGGCGTCGAGCACGGTGTCCTGGCGGCAACCGACGGGCCGCCCGACCTCCGCATCCCGACCGCCATCCGGGTGATCCGGGACGTCGTCCTGCAGCACCGGCACGAGTTCGAGGAGGATGACGGGTGAGCTTCGTCGAAATCGACGTCTTCGGGGTTTACGTGGCGCCCATCGTGCCCATGATGTTGGCGGCCGTCCTCGTCACACTCGCGTTTCGCTGGGTCGCCGTGAGCGTGGGACTGTTCCGCTGGGTCTGGCATCCGGCGCTGTTCGAGTTTTCCGTCTTCCTCATCGTCCTCGCCGCCATGGTGCTCACGGTCGGGATCCTGAAGCTGAACCTGTGAAGCGAGACCCGCATGTCTGAGGCCAGCGCCCGCGCGCCGTCCCGCGAGGAGGACCGTCCCGACCCGCAGCGGCGGAGCGAGCCGACCGGCCGTCAGCCCGCGCCCGAGCGGTCGCCGCCGCCCGGCCGGGACGGGAGTGCCGGGCAGGCGCCCCGGCCCGATGGCGTCCGGCGTCGGGCACGCCGGGGCTGGCGCATCCTGCCCGTCCTCGTCACGCTGTGCATCGCGGCCGTGGCGGCCTATGCCGGCTGGCTGCTGTGGAACGCCTACATGGCGTCGCCCTGGACCCGCGACGGCACCGTGCGGGTCTATGTCGTGACGGTGGCGCCGGAAGTGTCGGGGCAGATCGTCGACCTGCCGGTGCGCGACAACCAGTTCGTCCACAAGGGCGACCTGCTGATGCGCATCGACCCGCGCGACTATCGCGTCGCCATCGACCTGTCCCAGGCCGCCCTCGACCAGGCGCAGGCCGACTACATGAACAAGCAGTCCCAGGCGGCCCGCCGCCTGCAGCTGACCGACCTCGCCACCACGCCCGAGCAGAAGGAGCAGTATGTTTCGGCGGCCAAGATGGCCCAGGCCGACGTCGAGCAGCAGAAGGCCAACCTCGACCGCGCCAAGATCAACATGGAGCGCACCGAGATCCGCGCGCCCGTGAACGGTTGGGTGACGAACCTGCTGACCCAACAGGGCAACTACGCCACCACGGGGCAAACGGCCCTGTCGGTGGTCGATTCCGATTCCTACTGGGTGGACGGCTACTTCGAGGAAACCAACATCGGGCCGATCCGCGAGGGAGACCCCGCCAAGGTCTACCTCCTGGGCTACCGGCGGGTGGTGCTGGGCCACGTCGACTCGGTGGCGCGCGCCATCGTGGTGTCCAACGCCCAGCCGGGGCAGAGCGGCCTCGCCACCGTGAACCCGATCTTCACCTGGGTGCGGCTCGCCCAGCGCGTCCCGGTGCGGGTGCATCTCGACGACGTGCCGCCGGACGTCCGCCTCGTCGCCGGCATGACGGCGACCGTCGAGGTCGACCCGCCCGCAGGGCCACGTCCCCCCGTCGCCGACACCGGCGCCCAGCCCGGGTCCGGCGCCCCGCAGACGGGGCCGGACGGCCAGCCGGCGGCGCCCCGGTCCGCCGCTCCGCAAAGCGCCATCACCTTCACGGCGCCCATCGCGGCGGCCGGCGGCCCCACGGGCGACACGCGCCCGGCGGAGGCCCCGCAGCCCCCGGCGCGGGCGAAACCCTGACCCGCCGCGGCCGGCACCCCGCGGGCGGTCGCCTTGTGCTAGAAGCTCCCGGAGGCCCGGGATTGCGGAGGACACAGCCCAGTGAACGATGAGACCCTCGTCGAGCAGGCCCGCCACGCGCTGAGCCGGTCGGCGATCCTGGCCGCGGTCCTGCTGCTCGTGGCCCTCGCCAGCGGCCTGTGGTCGGTGACGGCGGCCCACCGGTCGACCACGGCGATCGACCGCGCCCGGGAAACCGTGGTGCTGACGGAGCGCGTCCTGTCCTCCGTCAAGGACCTCGAGACGAGCCAGCGCGGCTTCATCCTCACCGGGGACGACAGCTACCTCGGCCCCTACGACGTCGCGATCGGACGGCTCGAGCCCGAACTCCGGGCGCTGCAGGGGCACGACCTCGACCTGCCGGCCCTGAAGGCGCTGGTGGCGGAGCGCAGCGACGCCGCCGCCCGCACCATCGCGCAGTTCAGGGCGCTCGGGTCCGAGAGTGCCGTCGCGAGCATCCGCACCGGGGCCGGCAAGGCCGCCATGGACCGGCTGCGCGGCTTCGTCTCCGACACGCAGGCGGCCGCCGAGGCGACGGTTGCGTCCCAGGCGCGGCACGACCGCATGATGCTGCTGCCCTTCGAGATCCTCACCGTGCTGGCGACGCTGGCCGCCATCGCGCTCATCGCCTGGGTCGCCGTGCAGCGCCGGACCGAGCAGCGGGCCGCCAGCGCGCTGCTCGAGGGCGTGCTCGACCATGCCCCGGTGGGGCTCGGCTTCCTCGACGCCAGCCTGCACGTCCGCCACATGAACCGTTCGCTCTCCACCATGAGCGACCGCGCGCTCAGCGCCTCGGTGGGGGCCAGCATCTGGGACGTGCTGCCGCAGCTGCGCGAGCCGCTGGAGGCGCGGCTGCGCCAGGTGGTGGAGGGACGGCGCCCCATCCCCAACATCGAGGTGCGGGCCGGCGACGGCAAGCCGCGCGACTACCAGGTGACGTTCTATCCCATCCGATCCTCCGGCAAGGGCGACCGCCTGGAGGGGGCCGGCATGGTGGTGTCGGACGTCACGGTCCGCAAGCGCACCGAGGCGCGGCTGCGCGACAGCGAGGAGCGCTTCCGCACCCTGACGGAAGCCAGCGCCGCCATCGTCTGGACGGCCAACAGCGAGGGCGCCTTCGTCGAGCCCCAGGCCGAATGGGCGGACTTCACGGGCCAGCCGGCCGAAGCGTACCGGGGCGCGGGCTGGCTCGACGCCGTCCACCCCGAGGACCGGGACGCGACCCTGTCGGCGTGGCACGAGGCCGTCGCGGCGCGCTCGCGCTACACCGTCGAGCATCGGCTGCGGCGTGCCGACGGCCTGTGGCGCCACATGGACGTTTCGGCCGTGCCGATCCTCGACGAGGAGGGCGACGTGCGGGAATGGGTCGGCCAGCACGCCGACATCACCGAGCGCAAGCTCGCCGAGATCGAGCTGTCCGCCGCCAAGGAGGCGGCCGAGGCGGCCAACCGCGCCAAGAGCGCCTTCCTGGCCAACATGAGCCACGAGCTGCGCACGCCGCTGTCGGCCGTCATCGGCTACAGCGAGATGATGGAGGAGGAGCTCGAGGACGCCGGGCAGGACGCGCTGCTGGTCGACCTCGGCAAGATCAAGTCCAACGCCCGGCACCTGCTCAGCCTCATCAACGACGTGCTCGACCTCAGCAAGATCGAAGCCAACCGCATGGACACCTATGCCGAGACCGTGGAGGTGGCGGCGCTGATGCGGGAAGTGGCCGGCACCGTGGAAGGGCTGGTCAAGGGCAAGGGCAACACCCTCGCCGTCGACCTGCCGGACGACCTCGGCACGATGCGGACCGACGCCGTCAAGCTGCGCCAGTGCCTGTTCAACCTGCTCGGCAACGCCGCGAAGTTCACCGAAGCCGGCCGCATCACCCTGTCGGCGCGACGCGAGGGCGCGGGGACGGACGGCGACCTCGTCTTCGTGGTGCGCGACACCGGTATCGGCATGACGGAGGACCAGCTCGGTCGCCTGTTCCAGCGCTTCACCCAGGCCGACGAGACCACCACGCGCAAGTTCGGCGGCACGGGCCTCGGCCTCGCCATCACGCGCGCCTTCGCGCGGCTGCTCGGCGGCGACATCGCGGTCGAGAGCCAGCATGGCGAGGGCACGGCCTTCACCATCACGCTGCCGGCCGCCATGCCGGAAACCGTCCGGGAGGAGCTCCCGGCCCCCAGCCACGGGCCGCTGTCCGGAGATCACGCCGGCGTGCTCGTCATCGACGACGACGCGGCCCAGCGCGACCTCATGGTGCGGTTCCTCGAGCGGCAGGGCTTTACCGCCTTCGCGGCGGCCGACGGCGCGTCCGGGCTCGAGATGGCGCGCCAAACCCTGCCGCGCGCCATCCTGCTCGACGTCATGATGCCCAAGATGGACGGCTGGTCGGTGCTGACGGCCCTCAAGGCCGACCCCAGGCTGGCCGCCATCCCGGTCGTGATGGTGACCTTCGTGGACGAACGCACCCTGAGCGCAACGCTCGGCGCCGTGGACCTCGTCAACAAGCCCGTCGACTGGGACCGGCTGAAGAGCGTGCTCGACCGTCTGCGCGAGGCCGAAGGCGAGATCCTGGTCGTGGACGACGACCCCGGCGTGCGCGAGCGGCTCCGCACCGTGCTGGAGCGCAGCGGCTACAGCGTCGGCGAGGCCGGCGACGGCGCCGAGGCGCTCCGCCGCGTCATGCACGGGCCGCCGCGCGCCATCCTGCTCGACCTGACCATGCCGGTGATGGACGGCTTCGCCTTCCTCCACGCCCTGCGGGAGCGGCCCGGCTGCCAGGACATCCCCGTCATCGTCTTCAGCGCGCGCGACATCTCCAGTGCCGAGCGTGAACAACTGCGCGAGGCCGACCGCATCATGTCCAAGACCACGAGTCTCAAGGACCTGACGGGCGAGCTGCGCGCCCTGGCGCCGCCCGAAGGCGCGGCGGCGGGGGCCTGAGCGAGGCTCGGCGCCGCTTCACCCCGGAACGCCGGCCCGGCCCGGCATTTGCCCCGCTTTCGCCTTTGCGCTAGACGGGAACCACAAGGGAATCGCCCGCCGTGGCGACGGGGTCGTGGTGCCGCAGCCCTGGCGGACCCGATCGAAGCAGGGGAGCGGGCGCGCGATGGCGGTGAACGACGACGTTCCGATGAATCCCGAATACATGGATTACGCGGAGCACGAGCGGACGTACGGGGGCTTCATCTTCTTCACGAAGTGGGGCGTCGTGGCCGTCGTCTGCATCGTGGTGCTGCTGGCCTTCGTCACCCTGTGATGCGCCGGCCATCGTGACGCGCCGGGATCCTTGACGCGATTGAACCGGGGCCCGCGGGCGCCGGACGGGACGAGGCCCCGCGCGGGCCGGAAGAAAATCCAACACGGGTGAGGGATCATCGATGCGCATCGCCGTGCCTGCCGAGCCGCGTGACGAAGCGCGTGTCGCCGCTACGCCGGAAACGGTGAAGAAGCTGCTCGCGCTCGGGGCCTCGGTGGCGGTGCAGGCCGGCGCCGGGCTGTCCTCCGGCATCACCGACGCGGCCTTCACGGCTGCGGGCGCCACCGTGGAGCCGGACCTGCCGGCGACGCTGCGCGACGCCGACGTGGTGCTGAAGGTCCGCCGGCCCGAGGCCGGCGACCTCGCCCATTACCGGCGCGGCGCCGCCGTCATCGCCACCATGGATCCTTACGGCCAGGAGGAAGCCCTGCAGGCGATGGCCGGCGCCGGGCTCGACGCCTTCGCCATGGAACTGATGCCGCGCATCACCCGCGCCCAGGTGATGGACGTGCTGTCGAGCCAGGCCAACCTCGCCGGCTACCGCGCCGTCATCGACGCGGCCGAGCAATATGGCCGCGCCTTCCCCATGATGATGACGGCGGCCGGCACCGTGCCGGCCGCCAAGGTCTTCGTCATGGGGGTGGGCGTCGCCGGGCTGCAGGCCATCGCGACCGCGCGTCGGCTCGGCGCCATCGTCACCGCCACCGACGTGCGACCCGCCACAAAGGAACAGGTGGAATCGCTCGGCGCCAAGTTCGTCGCGGTCGAGAACGAGGAGTTCAAGAACGCCGAAACGACGGGCGGCTACGCCAAATCCATGTCGGAGGACTACCAGCGCCAGCAGAACGAACTCGTGACGGCCCACATCGCCAAGCAGGACATCGTCATCACGACGGCGCTGATCCCGGGCCGGCCGGCCCCGAAGCTCGTCTCCGCCGCCATGGTGCGGTCCATGCGGCCGGGCTCGGTGGTGTTCGACATGGCGGTCGAGCGCGGCGGCAATTGCGAGCTGTCCCGCCCCGGCGAGGTCGTCGAGGAGGGCGGCGTCAAGGTGGTGGGCTACCGCAACGTGCCGGGCCGCCTCGCCGCCACGGCGTCGAGCCTCTACGCCCGCAACCTTTATGCCTTCCTGGAGACGCTCGTCTCCAAGGACACCAAGGCCCTGGCCATCGACTGGACCGACGACCTCGTCAAGGCCACGAACCTCACCCGCGGCGGTGCCGTGGTGCATCCCGCCTTCACCCCAGGGACCGCGGGGCTGGGCGCCGCCTGACGGGCGCCGGCCGCCCCGACCTCTTCCCCGACTCTCCCAACGCCGACGAGGACGCGACATGGCGGCCGACAGCCAGCAGATGCTCTACGAGAAGGCGCAAGCCGCCGCCGACGCCGCCCACCAGGCGGCCCTGGCCGCCCAGGGCTATGCCGACCAGCTGGCGCTGGCCGGCTCCGCCGCCGCCCATGCGGCGACGGGCGGCGTGGTGGACCCGGTGGTGTTCCGCCTCGCCATCTTCGCCCTGGCGTGTTTCGTGGGCTATTACGTCGTCTGGGCGGTGACGCCGGCGCTGCACACGCCGCTGATGTCCGTCACCAACGCCATCTCCTCCGTCATCGTCGTGGGGGCGCTGCTGTCGATCGGCGTGGCCGTCACGCCGGAGAACTACGGCGGCGCCATCGCGGCCCGCATCTTCGGCTTCGTCGCGCTGGTCCTGGCCTCGGTGAACATCTTCGGCGGCTTCCTGGTCACCGAACGCATGCTCGCCATGTACAAGAAGAAGGGCTGAGCCGATGGGCGACAATCTCGCGGCCCTGCTCTACCTCGTCTCGGGCGTCCTGTTCATCCTGGCGCTGCGCGGCCTGTCCTCGCCGGCCTCCTCGCGCCAGGGCAACCGCTTCGGCATTGCCGGCATGGCGATCGCCGTGCTGACGACGCTGCTCTACCGGCCGCCGGCCGACGCCTTCGCCTGGTTCATGGTGATCGTCGGCCTCGGCGCCGGCGCCGGCATCGGGGCCTGGAAGGCCCGCTCGGTCAAGATGACCGACATGCCCCAGCTCGTGGCACTGTTCCACGCCCTGGTCGGCCTCGCGGCCGTGACGGCGGCGGCGGGCGCGTTCTACGCGCCCCAGGCCTTCGGCATCGGCGTGCCGGGGGCCATCCACGGCCAGAGCCTCGTCGAGATGTCGATCGGCGCCGCCATCGGCGCCCTCACCTTCACGGGCTCGGTGATCGCCTTCGCCAAGCTCGACGGCCGCATGTCGGGCAAGCCCATCATCCTGCCGAACCGCCACGCCATCAACATCGGCCTCGCCGTCCTGCTGTTGGTGCTGATCGTGTATTTCGTCGCCGCGACCTCGGGCCTCGCCTTCTGGCTCATCACGCTGGTGGCGCTGGCGCTGGGCGTCCTGCTCATCGTGCCGATCGGCGGCGCCGACATGCCGGTCGTGGTGTCTATGCTGAACAGCTATTCGGGCTGGGCGGCGGCCGGCATCGGCTTCACGCTCGGCAACCTCGCCCTCATCATCACGGGCGCCCTCGTGGGTTCCTCGGGCGCCATCCTCAGCTACATCATGTGCAAGGGCATGAACCGCTCCTTCGTCAGCGTGATCCTCGGCGGCTTCGGCGGCGAGACGGCCGCGGCGGGCGGTGCCGTCGAGACCCGGCCCGTCAAGCAGGGTTCGGCGGAGGACGCCGCCTACATCATGAAGAACGCCGGCAAGGTCATCATCGTGCCGGGCTACGGCATGGCGGTGGCGCAGGCCCAGCATGCCCTGCGCGAGATGGCCGACATGCTCAAGCGCGAGGGCGTCGAGGTCAAATACGCCATCCATCCGGTGGCGGGCCGCATGCCCGGCCACATGAACGTGCTGCTGGCCGAAGCCTCCGTGCCCTACGACGAGGTCTTCGAACTCGAGGACATCAACTCCGAATTCGCCCAGGCCGACGTGGCCTTCGTCATCGGCGCCAACGACGTCACCAACCCGTCGGCCAAGACCGACAAGGCTTCCCCCATCTACGGCATGCCGGTGCTCGACGTCGAGAAGGCCAAGACCGTGCTGTTCATCAAGCGCGGCATGGGCTCGGGCTATGCCGGCGTCGAGAACGAGCTGTTCTTCCGCGACAACACCATGATGCTCTTCGCCGACGCGAAGAAGATGGTCGACACCATCATCAAGAACCTCGACTGAGCGGGAGGGGCAGCCCGACACACGCTGTTCGGCCTGGACCGTCCCGGCAGGGTACGCCGTGCGGCGATCCACCCCCGCCCCGCCCTCGTCCCGCACCGTGCGTCGACGACGCGGCCCGCCGCCGTCGGCGGAGCGGCGGCGCAGCCGTCGTGCACGGGGCGGGCGATCTCGGGCCGGATCGCGCGGGCGCCGGGCAGGTCGATGCGGGCCTCGTCGCGCCGTCGACGACACAGCGGGGCGCGTCACGCCTTGCCGTGATGCGCCGCCGGGCCCGGATCGGTTCGCCCGCCCTCACTTGATGCCGGCGCGCATGAAGCTCTGCACGAAGGCGCGCTGGAACAGGAGGAAGCCGACCAGCAGCGGCGCGGCGCTCATCAGGCTCGACGCCGCCACCAGCGCCCAGCTCACGCCCTGGTCGGGCGAGGCGAAGATGAGCAGCCCGACCGTGATGGGCCGCGTGCCGACCGAGTTCGTCACGATGAGCGGCCAGAGCAGGTTGTTCCAGTGATAGCTGACCGAGACCAGCCCGTAGGCGACCAGGGTCGCGCGCGACACCGGCAGGTAGACGCGCCACAGCAGGCCGAGCGGGCCGGCACCCTCCACGCGCGCGGCGTCGTCGAGTTCGCGCGGCACGGTCAGGAAGGCCTGCCGCAGCAGGAAGATGCCGAAGCCCGAGGCCAGGTAGGGCAGGCCGATCGCCGGGATGGTGTCGACGAGGCCCAGCGCCGCCACCGTCCGGTAGTTCTCGACCATGAGGGCTTCGGGCAGGATCATGAGCTGCAGCAGCACGGCATAGAAGGCGAGCGTCCGCCCCCGGAAGGTGAAGCGCGCGAAGGCGAAGGCCGCCAGCGTCGACACCACCATCTGGCCGGCCAGGATGAAGCTGATGAGCAGGGCCGTGTTGAACAGGTAGCGGGCGAAGGGCGCGGCCTGCCGGGCCGCGGCGAAGTTCGCCAGCGTCACGGGCGCGCCGAGGGTGAAATGCGTCTCGTAGGCGGCCGGGTGGAAGGCCGTCCACAGGCTGTAGAGGAGCGGCAGCGCCCAGACGAGGCCGAGCAGCCAGGCCCCGAGCGCTTCCAGCGAGGGGACGAGGCCCGCGGCGCGGCGGGCGGCGGGGAGCGCCGCGGCCCTCACCGGCAATGCGTCCGCCGGTCGAGGACGGCGAATTGCGTGAAGGCCAGTGTCGCCAGGATCACCAGCAGCACGAGGGTCAGCGCCGCCGCGTAGGACGTGTCCCAGAATTTGAAGGCCACCTCGTAGACGTAATAGAGCAGGAGGTTGCTGGCGTTGTCGGGGCCGCCGTTGGTCATGACGATGACGTGGTCGACGAGCCGGAAGGCGTTGATCAGCGCGTTGACAGCGACGAAGACCGTGGTGGGCATCAAGAGCGGCAGGGTCACGCGGCGGAAGACGTAGAAGCGCCGGTCCCCGTCGATGGCGGCCGCCTCGCGCAGGTTCGGCGGGATGGTCTGCAGCGCCGCGAGGTAGAAGATCATGAAGAACCCCGCCTCCTTCCACACCGCCACCGCCATCATGCAGCCCAGCACCGTGTGGGGGCCGCCGAGCCAGTTGCGCGGCGGCACGCCGGCGAGCCCGAGCAACTGGTCGACGAGGCCGTAGTCCTGGGTGAAGAAGAACAGCCAGATGTTGGCCACCGCGATCATGGGCAGCACGGTCGGCAGGAAGAAGGCCGTGCGCAGCAGCCCGCGCCCGGGTGCCGAACCGTTCACCAGCAGCGCCATGGCGAGGGCGAGGCCGATGGCCAGCGGCACCGTGCCGGCCGCGTAGACGACGGAATTCTGCAGCGCGCGCCAGAACACGGGGTCGGCCGCCATCGCGGCGTAGTTGTCGAGCCCGACGAAACGGGCCGGCCGCGCGCCGTGCGGCGTCGAATACAGGCTGGCGAGGGCGCTGCCCAGCGCCGGCACGTAGGTGAAGGCGGCGAGCAGCACCGCGGCGGGCAGCAGCAGCAGCCACGCCATGAGGGCCTGGGCGCCCGCCCCGCGCGGGCCGGCGCCTCCGAGCGCGGCCGTCACCGATAGGGCTTCAGCAGCCGGTCCGCCTCGGCCTGGGCGCCCTGCAGCGCGGCTGCCGGGGTCTTGGCGCCGGTCAGCACGGCCTGGATGGCGTCGTCCATGGTGCGGGCCACGCGCTGGTTGTCGTAGGTGGAGAGTTCCGCCACGGCATATTGCAGCTGGTCGCGCGCCACGGCGGCGGGCGGGAACTCCTGGACGTAGCTCTTCATGGCGGGCGTCTCCCAGGCGTCGGGCCGTGTCGCCACGTAGCCGGTCTTGATGCCCCATTCGGCGGCGCGCTCGGGCGAGGACAGGAAGCGCACGAGCTTGAAGGCCGCGGCCTCGCGGGCGGCGTCGCCGGTCTTGAAGACGTAGAGGTTGCCGCCGCCCGTCGGCGTGCCGCGTTGCTTGTCGGCCGGCAGCATGGCGACGCCGAAGGGGAAGGGGGCGTTCTTGCGGACGTTGGTGAGGTTGCCGGTGGTGGTGTACATGATGGCGGCCTTGCGCTCGAAGAAGTCCTTCGGCGTCGTCGCCCAATCGATGGAGCCCGGCTTCATGACGTGGTGCTTCTGGGCGAGGTCCACCCAGAACTGCATGGCGGAGACGACGCCCGGCGCGTCGAATGTCACGGTGGTGCCGCTGCCGTCGCCGGTCAGGAGGGCGCCCGCCTGGGCGGCCAGCCCCTGCAGCAGCCAATAGGCGGTGAGGTTCGAGGGGATCTGCACGCCCCATTGCGTGGTCTGGCCGGCGGCATCCGCCTTGGTGAGCTTCTTGCCGTCGGCGACGAGTTCGTCCCAGCTCTGCGGCGCCTTCTCGGGGTCGAGGCCGGCCTCCTTGAAGGCGTCCTTGTTCCAGTAGAGCACCGTCGTGGAGCGCTGAAACGGGATGCCCCACACGTGGTCGGCGGTGCGGCTGTTGCGCATGAAGGCGGGGAAGAAGCCGCCGAGCCAGGCCTTGGCGGCCTCGTCCTTGGCGAAACCGTCGACCGGCAGCACGGCGTCCTGGTCGATCATGGTGAACATGTCGGCCGACAGCAGCACCGCCACGTCCGGCGACTGGCCGCCCTTGCGGGCCGTCAGCGCCTTGCCGATCGTTTCCTGGTAGGTGCCGGCATAGACGGCCTTCACGTCGACGTCCGGATTGGCCGTCTCGAAATCCGCCACGAGGTCGTCGACGATCCTGGTGACGGGGCCGCCAATGGCCACGGGATAGAAGAACGACAGGTGCACCTTCTCGGCCGCCCGGGCCGGCAGGGCGGTGGACGCCAGCAGGGAGGCGGCCAGGAGGGCGGACAGGACCCGCGCGGCGGCGGGCAGGCGGATCGGGGGCATGGTCGGTGTCTCGCGGTCAGGCGGCCCGGCGGTCGGGCAGGCTCGGGTTGGGGCAGCGCCGGCCGGTGCCGGCCTCGAAGAGGTGCATGGCCTCGGCCGGCCAGGACAGGTGCAGGGGCGTGCCTGGCTGCAGGCGCATGAGGCCGGGGCGGCGGGCCGTGACGCGTTCGGCGCCGACCCGGCAGGTGAGCAGGCTGTCGGCGCCGTGGTATTCGCAGGACACCAGCGTGGCGGCGAGGCCCGGGCCGCCGCCGGCCTGCCCCTCGGGCACCGCCGCGACGTCCTCGGGGCGCAGGCCGAGGATGCGGCCGGCGCCGCCGCCCTGCACCGGCGGAGCGCCCGACGTGCCGGCGATGGCGCCACCCCCGTCGCAGTCCTCGAGGGCGACGAGGTTCATCGGCGAGGTGCCGATGAAGCGGGCCGCGAAGACCGTCTCGGGCCTGGCGTAGAGGGCTTCGGGCACGCCGGCCTGCTCGACCGCGCCGGCCCGCATCAGGATGACCTGGTCGGCCATGCTCATGGCCTCCGTCTGGTCGTGGGTGACGTAGAGCAGGGTGAGGCCGAGCCGCCGCTGCAGGTCGCGGATCTCGCGGCGCATGTCCTGGCGCAGCTGGGCGTCGAGGTTCGACAGCGGCTCGTCCATCAGGCAGAGCGGCGCTTCCGACACGAGGGCCCGGCCCAGCGCCACGCGCTGCTGCTGGCCCCCCGACAGCTGCGCGGGCTTGCGGCCGAGGAGCGGGCCCAGGCCCAGCGTTTCGGCGGCCCGCGCGAGCCGGCGCGCGCGCTCCGCCGCCGGGATGCGGCGCATCTTCAGGCCGAAGAGGATGTTCTCGCGCACGTCGAGATGCGGGAAGAGCGCGTAGTTCTGGAACACCATGGCGAGGTCGCGGCCCGAAGGCGGGCGGGCCGTCACGTCGGTGTCGCCGATCAGCACGCGCCCCGCGTCCGGCGCGTCGAGGCCCGCGATCAGCCGCAGCAGGGTGGACTTGCCGCAGCCCGAAGGCCCGAGCAGGACGGCGAGCGTGCCCGGCGCGACCGCGACATCGATGCCGTGCAGCACCGCGACGCCGCCCCAGCTCCGCCGAAGACCCTCGACCCTCACGCCCGGCACCCGACACCCTCCGCGACACCCGCCGGCCCGAGGGCGGCGGCACGATGCAGGGTGGGATAGCGACGCGACATGATGGTCGCATGACAGCGCGGGGCGCGCGGTGCCGTCCCGGGGGCATCCCCGTCACGAAAGCTTCAAGGCCCGCCTCTAGAGCGGGCCGCGACCCGGCGCCACCGCCGGGCCGCGCGGCGGGGGGCGCGGCGCCGTCGCGCCCGGTGGAGCCTCCCATGGAAGACACGACCTTCGTCCACCTGTCCGACCTCCACATCGGCGACGGCGACGACCCGACGCTGCTGTCCGACACGGGCGAGACGCTCGCCGCCGTGGTGGCGACGATCCGGGCCATGGTGCCGCCGCCGCGGTTCGCCGTGGTGAGCGGCGATCTCACCCATCGCGGCGACCCGGCGAGCTACGGCGTCGTCGCCCGGGCCCTGTCGTCCTTGCCCTGCCCGGTGATCTGCGGCCTCGGCAACCACGACGACCGCAACGGCTATGCCCAGGGCTTTGGCATCGGCGGAGGGTTCGGCACCGGCGGAGGGCCGGCCTTCGGCGAGCGGATGGTGGAGGGGATCCACGTCATCGTGCTGGACACGAGCGTGCCGGGTCGCATCGGCGGCGCCATCGACCCGCACCAGTTCGACTGGCTGGCCGAAACGCTCGAGCATCACCGCGCGGCGCCCAAAATCCTGATCATGCACCACCCGCCGGCCCTCGACGGCGAACTCGGCTGGAAGACGATCGACCCCGCCGCCACCGCACGGCTGGCGGCGCTGCTCCGCGGCCGCGACGTCGCCGCCATCCTCACCGGCCACATCCACCAGGACCGCGTCGTCATCTGGCACGGCGTCCCGGTCGTCACGGTGTCGGGCCAGCACGCCACCATGGATGCGCTCTGCCGCGACGGGCTCCGCTCGCTGCGCGGTGCCTCCTTCGGCCTGTGCCGCCTGGGGCCGGCGGGGTTCGCCGTCACCTTCGTGCAGATGCCGTCGGACCGCGCCGAACTCGAGCGCCTGTCGCGCGACACCGTCCTCAGCTTCGTGTGAGGCCCGCCATGCCGCCGAGACCCCGTCCCGCCGCCATCGTCATCGTGCTGGCGGCACTGTTCGCCGCGACACTCTTGGCGGCGGCGCCCGCCGCGGCGGGCGGGCCGCTGGTGGTGGCGCATCGCGGCGGCACCGGAGACGCGCCCGAGAACACCGCCCTCGCCATCGGCCGCGCGCTGGAGAACGGCGCCGGCGCGCTCTGGCTCACCGTGCAGATGAGCCGCGACGGCGTGCCGGTGCTGTTCCGGCCGAAGGACCTGTCGGCGTTGACCGACCGCGCCGGCCCGGTCTCGTCGCTGACGGCGGCCGAACTCGCCGGCGTGAACGCCGGCTTCAGCTTCAAGGCGCAGGACGGCTCCACGCCGTTCCGCGCCGCCCCCGTGCCGGTGCCGACCCTGGCGGCCGCCCTGGCCCCGGTGCCGCCCGCCATGCCGCTGTTCCTCGACATCAAGTCGCCCGACGCCGATCCCGCCGCCATCGCGGGCGCGGTGAAGCGCGCGCTGGATGCGGCGGGGGCCACGGCGCGCACCACGGTCTATTCCACCGACCGGCGCTACACCGACGCCGCCAGGGCGGCCGGCCTCGCGGTGTTCCAGGCGCGCGAGACCACCCGGGCCGACCTGGCTCGTGTGCTGCTTGACCGCCGTTGCCCGGCCATGGAGCCGGAAGGCTGGGCGGGCTACGAGCTCCGCCGCGAGGTGACGGTGACGGAAGACGTGACGCTCGGCCAGGCGGCGTCCAAGGCCGTGATGGAATGGGACGCGGAGGCCGTCGCCTGCTTTCGGGCGGGCGGGATCGGCCGGCTGATGCTGATCGGCGTCAATTCCCGCGCCGATTACGACGAGGCCAGGGCGCTCGGCGCCGATGCCGTGCTGGTCGATTCGCCGGCGCTGTTCCGCACCTTCGCGGGGCCGTGAGGGGCCGCGGCACCTTGCGGCGGCGGCGCGTCTCCCACAGAAGTGCCGGGGTCTCCATCGAGCTCCCGTCGCCAGCATGTCGCCTTTCCTCCAAGCCTGGGTTCCCCGGACCACGCCGGTCAGCCTGAAGGAGCGCAGCCGTTCCGCCCTCGGCGCGCTGATCGGCATCCTGGCGACGGGCTGGATCTGCCGGATGGCGGTCGGCCCTGGGACGTCGCTGCCGATCCTCGTCGCCCCGATGGGGGCTTCGGCCGTTCTGCTCTTCGCCGTGCCGTCGAGCCCGCTGGCCCAGCCCTGGTCGCTCATCGGCGGCAACCTCGTCGCCGCGCTGGTGGGCGTCACGGCCGCCCGGCTGATCCCCGACCCCTTCCTGGCGGCGGCCGTGGCGGTGGGGCTCGCCATCGGCCTGATGATGACGGCGCGCTGCGTCCACCCGCCGAGCGGCGCCGTGGCGCTGACGGCCGTCCTCGGCGGCCGCGCCGTCACGGATCTCGGCTACGGCTTCGTGCTGTGGCCGCTCGGCGCCAACAGCCTGCTGCTGCTCGCCGTCGCGCTGCTCTTCAACGGGCTGGCGGGCCGCAACTATCCCCACCGGCCCCTGGGGGCGCGCGCCGACACGGCGACGCGCGATCCGCCCTCGGCGGCGCGGGTGGGCTTCACGCCGGAGGATCTCGACGCGGTGCTGGCAGAATACGACCAGTTGCTGGAGGTGGACCGCGGCGACCTCGAGGCCATCCTGCGCGATGCCGAGATCCGGTCGTACCGGCGCCGCTCGGGCCAGGCTACCTGCGCCACCATCATGGCGCGCGACGTGGTCGCGGTCGCGCCGGGCGCGCCGATCCGCGAAGCCCTGGATCTGCTGCGCGCCCACCGCATCAAGGTCCTGCCCGTCACCGACGAGGGCGCCCGGGTGCTGGGCCTCGTGACCCAGACCGACCTGCTCGACAAATCGGCGTGGGGGCGGCGCGGCCCGCGGCTGACGTTCGGCCGGCGGGTGCGGCTGACGCTGCGCCGGGGCTCGGCCCCCCACGGCAGCGTGGCCGACATCATGACGGCGCCGGTCGTCACCGTGAGGCCGGACACGCGCCTCGCCGACCTGGTGCGGTTGATGGCCCGCACGGGCCTGCATCATCTGCCCGTGGTGGAAGCCGACGGGCGCCTCGCCGGCATCGTGGCGCAGTCGGACCTCATCGTGTCGCTGCTGGCCGAAGCCTCGGATGCGCGACGGGACGGGGAGGCCCCGGCCGGTCCGGCGGCGTGAGCCGCCGGCGCCGGATCAATCGGCGTGGGGGTGGAAGCCGAGGACGCGCTCGTAATGCTCGATCCAAAGGCGGATCATCTTGCGGGTCAGGCCTTCGCGGGCGGCCGAGGGGATGGACGACATGGCTCGTCTCCGAAAGTTGGGGAAGCGTCTTTGTTCTTGACGCCCTCAGACTACCGGAATTGCTGCACTGCGACAAACTCCTGCAGTGCAGCATAGTCATGCGTAGAGTGCATGGAAACGGGAGAAATCGTTCACATCCATGTGCTCAGCGAATGCCCCGTCTGCCCATCGCGGCGGCAGGCAAGATGCAGCCCGCCTCCGCTCCGGACGAAGGGCCGTCCTTGCCGATCACCGCGATGGCGAGGGTCCGGTGTGCCCCTCGAACGACAATGCCCGGCGCAAGGCCGGGCACGGGTCGAAGCGTCGGAGGTGGAGCGGCGCTCAGATGGCGCCGTTGATCCACTGCTGCAGCTGGCCCTTGGGCTTGGCGCCGACCATCTTGGCGGCGACCTGGCCGTCCTTGAACAGCAGCAAGGTCGGGATCGACTGGATGCCGAGCTTGCCGGGGACGCCGGGATTCTCGTCGATGTTGAACTTCACGACCTTGACCTTGCCGTGCATGTCCTTGGCGATCTCCTCGAGCGCCGGAGCGATCATGCGGCAGGGGCCGCACCATTCGGCCCAGAAGTCGACGACGACGGGCTCGGACGCGTTGAGAACGTCCTGCTCGAAGCTCTGGTCGGTGACCTTGACGGTGGAGGAACCGGCGTCTGCCATGGGAGATCCTTGGGGGCGGGGACCCGCTGGTCCCCTGGGGTTGCAGCCGAGATGGTGAGGCCCGGGGCCGCCGTCAAGCCGTCGCGGCCTCGCCCGCCAGCGCCGGCGACACGGCGTAATGCGCCTCGGTCTTGGCGGCGATGTCGTCGAGCCCGACGCCGGGCGCCAGTTCCACCAGCACCATGCCGCCGCCGTGCCGGTCGACCGTGAAGACGCCGAGGTCGGTGATGACCATGTCGACGACGCCCGAGCCCGTGAGGGGCAGGGTGCAGGCGCGCAGCAGCTTCGCCTCCTCGCCGCCGGTCTTCGCCTTGGCGGTGTGCTCCATCAGCACCACGACCTTCTTGACGCCGGCCACGAGGTCCATGGCGCCGCCCATCCCCTTCACCATCTTGCCGGGGATCATCCAGTTGGCGAGGTCGCCGGTCTCGGCGACCTGCATGGCGCCGAGGATCGACAGGTCGATGTGGCCGCCGCGGATCATGGCGAAACTGTCGGCCGAGGAGAAGAAGCTCGTGGAGGGCAGGGCCGTCACGGTCTGCTTGCCGGCGTTGATGAGGTCGGCGTCCTCCTCGCCCTCGTAGGGGAAGGGACCCATGCCCAGCATGCCGTTCTCGCTCTGCAGCTGCACGCTCATCCCCTCCGGGATGTAGTTGGACACCAGCGTCGGGATGCCGATGCCGAGGTTGACGTAGAAGCCGTCGCGCAGCTCGCGGGCGGCGCGCTCCGCCATCTGGTTCCTGTCCCAGGCCATCAGACTTCCTCCCCGGCGGCCGCCGGCGCCGCTGCCGTCGTGCGCTTGCGTGTCGTGCGCTGCTCGATCCGCTTGTCCGGGTCCGGCACGTGGACGATGCGCTTCACGTAGATGCCCGGCGTGACGATCATGTCGGGATCGAGTTCGCCCGGCTGCACGAGGTGTTCGACCTCGGCGATGGTGATCCTGGCGGCCGTCGCCATCATGGGGTTGAAGTTGCGCGCCGTCTTGCGGAATACGAGGTTGCCCTCGGTGTCGCCCTTCCAGGCATGGACCAGGGCGATGTCGCCCACGATGCCGCGCTCCATGATGTAGCGCTCGCCGTCGAACTCGCGCTCCTCCTTGCCCTCGGCCACCTGGGTGCCGACGCCCGTCTTGGTGAAGAAGGCCGGGATGCCGGCGCCGCCGGCGCGGCAGCGCTCCGCGAGCGTGCCCTGGGGGGTGAACTCCACGGCGAGCTTGCCGGCCAGGAACTGCTGGGCGAAGAGCTTGTTCTCGCCGACGTAGGACGAGATCATCTTGGCGATCTGCCCGGTCTCGAGCAGCAGGCCCAGGCCTTCGCCGTCGATGCCGGCGTTGTTGGACACGCAGGTGAGGTCCGTGGCCCCGGTGTCGCGCAGCGCCCGGATCAGGCTCGACGGGATGCCGCAGAGCCCGAAGCCGCCCGCTAGGATCGTCATGCCGTCCTTGACGAGGCCGGCCAGGGCCGCGTGAGCGTCCTCGTAGACTTTTTTCATGGTGCTGCCCGAACCCCGGCGACGTTCAAGGCGCCACCATGCCCCAGGCGGGGCGGATTTGAAAAGGTGGCGGGCCGTGATTTCTGCCCTGGGCGGGCCGGCGTTCAGGGATACGGGCGTTCAGGGATCAGGGCGTTCAGGGATCAGGGCGTTCAGGGATTCCTGGCCCGCACCGTTTCGCGCCAGGCCGTGTAGATGCCGCTGGCCGTGATGATGGCGGCGCCCGCCAGCATGGAGGGGCCCGGCACGGTGCCGAAGGCCATGAAGCCGAGGCCCGCCGCCCAGAGCAGCTGCGTGTAGGTGAAGGGCGACAGCAGCGAGGCCGGGGCGTGGCGATAGGCGAAGACCTGCATGAGGCTCGCCAACGTGGCGAAGAAGCCGCTGATGCAGCCGATCGCCACCTCGTTCCAGCTCGGCATGTGGAAGTCGAAGGCGGCCAGCGCCGTCACCACGGCGAATCCCACCACGGCCTGGTACAGCATGGTGGTCTCGGGCCGCTCGTCGCGGGCGAGGCGCGTGCCGATGACGGCGCTGGCCGAAGCGATGCTGCCGAGCAGCGGCACCAGGCTGGCGAGCGTGAAGGAGGAGCCGCCGGGCTGCACGATGACCATCACGCCGGCGAGCCCGACGAGAGCCGCCACCCAGCGCCGCAGGCCCACCTTCTCGCGCAGGAACAGGGCCGCCATGGCGGTGACCACCACGGGGGCGAGGAAGCCGATGGCGGTGGCATTGGCGACCGGCATCATGCCGAAGGCCACGATGAACAGCGCCGTCGAGGCCGCGCTGGCCACGGCGCGGCCGGCGAGCAGGCCCGGCCGCGCCGTGCGCAGCAGGGACCGGTCGCGCAGCAGCAGCGGCACCGTCATGACGACGAAGACGAGGTAGCGCATCCAGGCGACCTCGATGCCGGGCAGCGTCGCCGTCAGCATCTTGGAGGCGATGTCGGACACCGGGAACAGGGCCACGCTGGCGAGCAGCGCCAGGATGCCCACCAGCGTCCGCTCGGGCGCGCGCGCCGGGGCGGGGGCCGCCAGGGGCAGCGAGCGGGCGCCGGCGCCGCGCGGGCGCGCCGTGGAGCGCGCGACGGCGTCGCGGGACGCGTCGGGGCGGGGGCTGCGCTGCAGGTCGCGCGTGGCAGTGGCCAAGGCCGGCTCCTCGAAGCGGATGGAGATTGTCCGACGAGAGCTAGTCCGTCCGGTTCAATAAATCTTTAAGGGATCCGGCATGCATCCCTGCCGTGCAGGGAGCGCATGAATCAGCGCCGTCGGACCGTCGGCGGCGTCGCCCGGGCCTGGCGCGACGCTTCCCCGGGGTGGCCGACGAACTATCGCGGGATCCGCCGGCCCTTCGCGGCCGGAGGGGCGGCGGCCGGCGGGGGGCCGAGTCCGTCGCGCCGGAAGTCGCCCGGCGTGACCCCGAAAGCTTCGCGGAAGTTGCGGTGGGCGTGGCTGGAGTTCAGGAACCCGCTGTCGGCGGCGATCTCGGCGATGGAGCGGCAGTCGTTGCGCTGGGCGAGGGCGCGGCGCATGGCGTCGAGGCGCCTCTGCTTGACGCAGGCCGCCACCCCGCCGAACGGCTCGAGCAGGCGGTAGAGCACGCTGCGCGACACACCCGTGGCAGCCGAGATGGTTTCCGGGGTGATGTCGGTTCGATGGGAGTTGGCGGCGATGAAGGCGAGGATCTGGCCGACCCTGTCGGCCGGCTGGGCCGGATCCGAGCCGGCGCCGTCGGCCCCGAGGGCGTCCCGCACGAGGGCCCCGACCGTGGTGGTCGCCGTCACGGCCTGTCTGCGGGTGAGGTCGGCGGCGTGGCGCACCATCGATTCCAGCAGGTCCCGCAGCACCTCGCTTCCGGCGTGGGGCAGGACGAGAACGTCGCGCCGGCCGTCCGGCCAGGCGTGCCCCGACAGGACCTCGCGGTCCAGCGGCACCGTGAGCACGGGCCCGTCGGACAGCCAGGACTGCCGGCCGGCGGCGCCGTCGAACAGAGCGACGGCGCCGCTGTCCAGGAACCGGCCGGCCCCGCCGGGCGGTTCGGTCACCCGGCCGTCCACGACGAAGACGAGGGCGGGGGTGCCGGACCGCGATCCCCACCGCCGCGACCCGGGCCGGGCCGGTACGGGGCCGATGGAGAGATGGACCGTGGCCCCGTCCGGCGCGCCGGGGTGCGGCGGCGGCAGATCGGCCCGATCGCCCCTTGGCGCAGGCGGGCGCGACGAGCCGGTCGGCCTGGAGCCGGGACTGTCGCGATGGTTCTCCGAAAGTGCCATCCGGCCGATACCTCGAACAGACCCGTTCGATCAGGTGCTGCGACGGGACCGGGTTGTCAATCTCTCGTTGTTGCGGGGGCGCTGACCGCCTCGACCCCGACCGACCCCTGCCGGCGGCGGTGTGGGCGGCGGCCGGCGGTGCCGTCCCACGTCAGAAGGGCGCATCGTCCGGTGCCGGATCGTGCCGGAACTCGGCCGCCGGAACGGCGGACGTATAGGCCTCGAAGGGCGGTGGATAGTCGACGGCGATCATAGCCCCGTCGGCATAGACGCCCGCCACACGCCCGGTCAGGTCCGCCCAGGGTTCGAACAGGTCCCATAGCTCCGAACCGGCCTTCAGCCGCACCGAATCCCCCATCCTCATATCCATGATGTCCCCCGCCACCGCCGCTTGTTCATGTTTTGTTCTAGGGCACCGGCCGGCCCGCGGCCAGTCCCGCCGGCCTGTGGATTGTGGGGACGATGCGTTCGGCCGGTGCGCCGCGTCAGGACCGGCGCGGCAGATCGGCGACGGCGCGGGACCGCGAGGCCCATCCCGCCGTCGCCGCGAGCGCCCTTACAGCAGCGGCGGAGTGTTGACCCAGAAGATGCTGGCGCGTGTCTGGCCGATGTTGCGAAAGCTGTGCGGCTGGTCGGAGCGGAATGCGAAGGCGTCGCCGGCGCTCAAACGGTGGGGGCGGCCGTCGATGAGCAGTTCCAGCTGACCGTCGAGCAGGTAGCCGGCCTCCTCGCCGGCATGGCGGTGCTCGCCGGGGCTGGACGCGCCCGGATCGACGTGGAGGATGCTGCACTGGAGGGCATGCTCGCCGCTGTCCGGGATGACCTTCTCGACCGTGATGACGTGACCGGCCTCGACCGCCACCGCGGCGGCGGGACGGTGACCCGACCGGGCGATGACGGGCTCGCGCCCGTCCCGGTCCTCGAACATCCAGCCCATGCCGATGCCGAGCGCCTGGACGAGCCGGTTGAGCATCGGCAGCGAGGGATAGGCCTTCCCGTTCTCGATCTTGGACAGCAGACTTTCGGAACAGCCCGCCGCATCGGCCAGCACCTTGAGCGTCATGCCGCGCATATGGCGCGCCAGCCGCAGGCGCGTGCTCAACCGCTCGGCCGTGCGGGCGTCGAGGGTATCGTCGAGAGGCCTTCCAATCGTTCCGTGCATCGGCTGTCCTCTTAAAGGAACTGTTTTAGGTAATTTGCATCTCTTCGCTAGCTTACGATAATTTTTGGCTCAAACCAACTTAAGATATCGTGAATCCGCAATTCGGCTTCCAGCAAACGATGGATTTTCGGCGCTGGGAACACCGATATGCGGCGTCTGGTCTCATCTCCACGCGTCTGTCCTGGCGCTCAGCCCGTCTCGACTTGAATGGTCTGCAAGGCTGTTGCACTGCGGTAGATCGGCGGCGGCGGCAAAGGCCGGCTGTCGCCTTCCCATACGGAAGTCACGGCGCTTCGGCGCGGACCCGTGCGGTGTCGAGGGGGCTTGCCGTCGTGGCCGGACGCGGTCGCCCTTCGGCGACGCGGTGGGGCCGATGTGGCGGGCGATGACCGGAGACACCGTTCGGGCCGGAAGGGCGAGGTTGCCGGTCCGCCATGGCGTCGGGACGGGATGCGACGGCGCTTCGGGGCCAGTCAGGCCGATGCGAAGGCGGACCGACCGTTCAGGCTTGGATGCGGGTGGCTGTTCGAGGGTTGCCGCGGGTCGGCCCCGGCGTGGCCTGCAGGAACCGGTCCCGCCTTGGGGCGGTGTGTCGCCGGTGTCAAAGATGGCCGGAGCGGGGCCGACGCTCGGACGGGCGAGCCCAACGCATCTCTTCACCGATCCACAGGCCCGCGACGGCGCCGGCGAGGCAGATGCAGAGCAGCGAACCGGTCAGCGCCGACGGCGTGATGGCGAACGGCCCGCGGTGCAGCGCCAAGCCGAGGGCGACCGTGCACCAGGCGATCCCGGCCCAGAGGACGAGCGATCCGACTGTCGCGATCTTGAACATGACCCGTTCCCTCCGACTCACCGCGCCGGTTTCTTCAAGATGAACCGTACATGACCATCGTGGAACGTGGTTAACCGAGGGTCAACCGGGGTGTGACAATGCTGCCTGTCAAAATCGCCCGGAGGACGCCGAAGCGCCTGCGGCTCGTGTCCCGGCGTCGTCGCCTGGACGGCAGATGCGGCCCGGTGCCTCCGCGCCGCGGGACCGGGGCGGCATGACGAGCCGGAGATCAGGGTGGGGCGCCTGTGAATCGCAGGCCGACAGGCCGGGGCGAGGGCCGACCCGAAGGGAAGGGTACACGCACGAAAAAGGGCCGAGACCAGGTCTCGACCCTCAAACCATCAGACCCGAAACGTCCTCACCGGTGCCAGTACATCCGTGGTCACCAGGTGGACGTCAGAGTCGCGATATCACTCGGCCTGCAGCTTGTCGGCGGACATCTTGCCCGAGCGACGGTCGGGAACCAGCTCGTACGAGAGCTTCTGCCCGTCCGAAAGGTTGCTCATGCCGGCGCGCTCGACGGCGCTGATGTGGACGAACACGTCCTGGCCGCCGTCGTCGGGCTGAATGAAACCGAAGCCTTTGGTGGCGTTGAACCACTTCACTGTACCAGTGCTCATGATGAACTCCTGTCTGCGTGAGGAAAGGGCCGCCACGCGCGGATGCGCGGGACGACGTGAGATCGACAGTGATAGGAGAGGTCATCAGCTTGCGCGAGGACTTGAGAGTGCCTCAGCGCCATGGCTTGAACGTACAGCCTAAGATCGATGGCTTGTTGATAGGCCAGCCGTTTGCCGGCGTCAAGCTCGATTTGCGACTGCCGCGGTCGAAGGCGGGCTTCGGGGGCCGGCGGAGCCCGCGCGAACTCGCGTCCGCACCTCGCGTTGATCGGTTCACCGGCCGCCCGCGGCCGTCCAACTCCGGAACCGTCATGGACCCGATCACACGCCGAACGATGCTGGCCGCGACGGCCCTCACCGGGGCCCTGGCGGCCAACGGCGCCGGTGCCGCCCCGACCGGTGCCGCCCCGTCCGGCGACGTCCCGCAGCCCGTCGACGGCCGCCGGGGAGCGCCGGACCTCGGGCCGCGCAACCTCGGGGCGGACCGCGACAACCCCGACCTCCTGGCCTCCCCGGTCACGGATTCCGGCAAGGTCCCCAATCTGAAATGGCCCTTCGGCCTGAGCCACAATCGCCTGCTGGAGGGCGGTTGGGCGCGGGAAACCACCGTGCGGGAGCTGCCCGTGTCGACCGCCATGGCGGGCGTCGACATGCGGCTGCTGCCCGGCGCCATCCGCGAGCTGCACTGGCACAAGGAGAACGAATGGTCCCTGATGCTGAACGGCAGTGCCCGCATCACCTGCGTGGACGAGGAAGGGCGCAACTTCATCGCCGACGTCCGGCAGGGTGACCTGTGGTACTTCCCGTCGGGCCTCCCCCATTCGATCCAGGCGCTCGACCAGGGCTGCGAGTTCCTGCTCGTGTTCGACAACGGCGCCTTCTCGGAGGACAGCACGTTCCTGATCTCGCAGTGGTTCGCCGGCGTCCCCAAATCCGTGCTGGCCAAGAACTTCGACGAGCCCGAGAGCGCTTTCGCCGACATCCCCGCCAAGCAGCTCTACATCTTCGACGCCCCGCTGCCCCCGCCGCTCGCCGCCGAGGCCGTCGCCAGCCCGGCCGGCAGCGTGCCGAACCCCTTCGTGTTCCGCATGGCCGACATGCCGGCGCGCCCGTGCCCGGGCGGCAGCGTCCGCATCGTCGACAGCACCGTCTTCAAGGCGTCCGAACATATCGCGGCCGCCTATGTCGAGATCGAGCCGGGCGCCATGCGCGAGCTGCACTGGCATCCGCGCTCGCCCGAATGGCAGTATTACATCTCCGGCCGGGCCCGCATGACGGTCTTCGCTTCCGGCGACAACTCCCGCACCTTCGACTACCAGGCCGGGGACGTCGGCTACGTGCCGCAGACCATGGGGCATTACATCGAGAATACCGGAGACGAGCCGGTCCGCTATCTCGAGATGTTCGTCGGCCCGCGCTACACCGACGTGTCGCTCGAGCAATGGATGGCGCTGATCCCGCCCGCGCTGGTGAAACAGCACCTCCACCTCGACGACGCCGCCATCGCGCGGCTTCGCAAGCGCAAGGGCATCGTGGTCAAGGCCGGGTGAGGCCGGCCCTTGCGGCACGCCGCGCCGGCCGCCGCCGACGCACTCGCGCGGCGGCGCCTCGACCCTGGGGCCGGCCGGGGCGCGCCGGCGAGGCTCAGCTCGCGGAACTGGCCCGCGCGTTGGCCATGGTCTCGGCGATGCCGGTCATGTGCTGGTCGGCCGCCTTCATCTCGTCCGCCATCCCCTTCAGCGTCGCGGCGTCCTCGGTGAGGCCGAGATGCTTGGCATTGGACGCCAGCGTGCCGTAGGCGGCGATGAAGTAATGGGTGGCGATCTGCGCCGCCGCCACGACGCTGGCTTCCCGCACGCCCGGATCCTGCGCGGCCTGGATCATCTGCTGGCTGCCCTTCTGGATCCCGTCCATGAAGGCATTGGGCATGCTGCCCGGGGATGCCCCGGCGCCCTGCAGCAGCCGGCCCAGCGCCTCGGCATGCTGGCCGAACACCTTCGCGCCACCCTCCATGATGGTCTTGACCTCGGGCGGCACGCCTTGGGCCTGCGCATGGCTCGAAGCCGCCTGTCCCTGGTCGGCGGCCGTCTTCACCGCCTGGAGCCCCTGCACGTACCACGCCTTGAAAGCTTCGCTCGCCATGATGCCGTCTCCTCGGCCGGTGAACGGGATCGTTCGTACCGGCACGGGACTCCAACGTGGGCGACCGGTGCCGCTTCCCGCCGATGCAACATCGGGACGCAGGACAAAGCCGCGCGTCCGGCGCATCCGCCCCGGCTCAACCCTGGAGCCGCTCCAGCACCGTATAGGCGAGGTAGAGCGACAGGGCCGTCCCCACGAGGGTGAGGAGCCCGGCGAGGACCAGGTCGAGGCGCGTGCCGTCGCCGCCCGCCAGGGTTTCGGGACTCTCGATGGCCCGGGCGGTCTTGCGGAAGCGGACGGCCGCCAGGACCATCACGGCGGCGCCGAGGACGATGAGGAGCAGGCCGGCGGCATCGGCGGCGAGCTGGCCGGCCCGCGACGGGACCCGCCCGGCGAGGGACTTGTCGGCGATGGCGAGGAACAGGTCGAACTTCTCGACGAGGAAGCCGAAGGCCATGATGGCGATCGCCGTCCGCACCCAGGCCAGGAAGGTGCGCTCGTTGGCGGCGTGCTCGCGGTATCGCTCGATCATGCCGGGCCGGGTTCCTTCGGGCGGCGGCGTGACTGCGCGGCCGGTCTGCGCCGGGATAGCGCTTGCCGGTCTCGGAGTCATGGGGAACCGCCCGCCCGGCCCTCGAGGAGGCGGGCCATCGCCGGCGAGCGCTTCCGGGTTCGCAGGGCGCCGTCGCCCGCCCGCGCGGCACCGGTCCGCTTCGTGGCCGAGATCTTTTTGTCGCCGCGCCCCTTGACTATCGCCGCGACCCTTGCGTTCCGGCGCGGCTTTGGCCGTAATGGCGGCCTGCATCGAAGTCCGGGGGCGACGATGACGCTGCTGCAGCTGCTCGAAGGAAGTGCGTTCTGCGCCGGCATGGCGATGGGCACGGCATCGATCCTGTCGGTCGGGCCCAACAACGTCACGCTGATGCGGGAAGGCCTGTCCGGCGGGCGGGTCGGGCTGGTGGCGACGGCCGTCTGGACCAGCCGCCTGATCCTGCTGGTCATGGCCCTCGCGCTGACGGAAAGCATCGCCGAGCGGGGCGCCGCGCTGCGCCCCATCCTGTCCTGGCTCGGCCTCGTCACCCTGTGCTGGTTCGCCTTCTCGTCGCTGCGCGCCTATTTCAACGCCGACAGGCAGATCCGCATCGGCGGCGTCGAGCGTGAAAGTACCGCGGACTGCCTGCGGCGCGTGCTGACCATCTTCTGGCTGAACCCGCTCACCTATGTCGAGATGCTGTTCATCCCCGCCACGGTCGGCGGCAGCTTCCTGCTGCCGATCTGCCGCGCGCTGTTCATCGGCGGCCTGATCGTCATGGCGACGGCCTCCTGCTACGGCTACGCCTTCGGCGGGCGGCTCTGCGAACCCCTGTTCAGGCGCAAGAACATGCTGCGCATGTTCGACCTGACGTCGGGCATCCTGCTGTCCTTCATGGCCGCCCTGATGGCGCTGGCGCTGGTCTTCAAGCCGGTCTGAGGCGGCGCGCCGGGGTTCTCGGTTCGACCCGTTCGCCGGGCTCCTCGGGCCGCCCGAGCGCCGCCCCCATCCCCTGCGCCAGCGGCTCACGCCCGAGTCCGGCTTCTCCGGCATTCGGGAGCCAGCACGACCGTGACGTTCGACGGTCGGGCCGGGACGCCCGTGGCTCCCCGGGGCGATCGCGCTGCCAGGTCGCCCAACACTCCGTTGCGCCGCGCGTATGGCGCAGCTTGTCCTTCCACATGGCCTTGAAGACCTGGAACATCGACCGGGGCAAGGCCATGAATCCCTCGCCCATCGACCAGGACGCCGCCGGGACCTGGGTTGTGCGGCTTCCCGACATGCCATAGACCTCCGCGCCGGCGCCGGCGCCGGCTCGGGCTCGTGCGGCTTCGGCCGCGGGATCGGCTCGCGACGCGCAACGGAGGGCAGGGTGCCTTGATGGGCGACGACACGGACCTCGACCGCGGGACGCCGGCCTGACGTGCCGCACGCCTGGTGGATCCACGTCACGCTGGCCCTCGCCACCCTCGGTGGCTGGACGCTGCTCCTCGCGCTCCCCTGGCTGTCCGGGGCCGCCTGGCCCGGCATCGGCCTGCGCGGCAACGTCGAGCGGGCGACGCTGTTCTTCCTCGTGGCGGCCGTCACCCGCGCCACCATCACCGACCACCAGACGCGGTGGCAGATCACGGCCCTGGCGAGCGCTGCCCTGCTGCTGGAGGCGGGCCGGGGATGGACCACGGGGCGGTCCGGCGGGCTCGCGGGTTGGCTGTCGAGCACGGCCGGCGTGGTCGTCGGTGCCGTCCTGCTCCGGCACGTCGCCCACACCTATTTCTGGCGCTGGGGCTGGTGAGGCAGCTCGGCGGCAGGGCCGACATCGCGTCGCGGGCAATGGCGAACAGATCGGTGTTGTTGGAATGGCTCGGGGTGAAGCGGCGGTCACCAGACATCATATCGAGCACCGCGTCATTCCACGGGCCGATACCTTCGATCGAGCGTAGGGCGCCGTGGCTGCGCGCCCCCGTCCCGCGGCCCCATCCGGCAAAGCAGAGTGGCTTAGACCGAATCGTTGAAAGATCACGCAGCCACGGGTGAAGCTCGGGGTCGGGATAGAGCCACGCCTGTCGAGGCAGGACCCATGCGCGAACTGACCCTCCACGTCGCCGCGGACGGGCTGGAGGGCGTCGTTAGCGAGGCGATCGCGAGGCCAGATCGCCTAACACTCCGTCGAGCTAAGCGGTTTCGCGGCGTGTGTAGCTCAGCTTCACTTCTTGTGCTTGAAGAGAATGGCGCGGACGTCCTCGTCCGGGGAGAAGTCTACTTCGTCGGCCTCAGCTTATGCGAGGTCAACCTTCCCTTCCGGTGTGAGTCGGTTGACCGGGTCGGGCTTGCCCGCAGAGAGCAGCATGCCGCGATCTCGTCGTGCTTCTGGGGCAACAGGTCGCCGGTGCAGCTTTTCCTCCAGCGGGTGCTGGTGAGGAGCAGCGCCAAAATTCTCTCTTGAGTCTCTGCTTGTGCTCTCGCCTACCTGGGTTGGCCCTGATACAATGAGGACTACAGGAGCGACGAGAATATGTCTGGAAGCATCTTTAAGCTCAGTTCAATAGAAACATTCGGCGATGTTGCTGCCGAGGAAGATCTGGTTCTTGATTACTTTCTGTTTACTAACGCTGTTGAAAGCATCAGTAAGGGGAAATCTTTTCTTGTTCTTGGCCGTAAGGGAACTGGAAAAACGGCAATTGTCCGTCATTTCACTGAGCGGTCACAAGGTCGATTCTCAAAAGCGTTGAATCTTCGGGGTTATCCCTGGAATGTACATGCACAAATTGTTGATCATGGTGCCTCAGACATTGAGGCGTATGTCGCTTCATGGAAGTACATTGTCGCAGTCGAAATAAGTGCATTGGTTCTATCACATCCAAGTGTGAGCCTCAGTATTGACGCGCCGCTATTGCGAACGTTCCTCATTGACAATTATGGCGGTACATCGCCGCAGCTCTCAGACATACTACGTCCGAAAAAATTGAAGCTCAGTAAAGCTTCTTTCCAACCCGCGATTATGGGTAATCAGATTGGAGGGATCGAACTGAGCCGAACAGGGAAGGATCATCAACTTGGTTTGGAGCTGAGCGCTCTAACTAACGCCATCATGGCTTGCGTACAAAAAGTCATACGGGAAGCTAAAATCTCATCTCTCAGCTTGCATTTTGATGAACTCGATCAAGGATTGTCGAGATTAGATGAGTCCCGTACTAAAATGCTTGTTGGTTTGATTCTTGCTGTTCGAGAATTAAGGATAGAAAATAAAAAATCGGGTAGCCCAATTGACTTGATTGTATATCTAAGATCAGACATTTGGGAGGATATGCAATTTTCCGATAAAAACAAAATTAGCCAAGGTCTCTCTTTGAGTCTTGAATGGAATCCGGAAAGCCTTCTTCAATTAATCGAGGCGAGGATTCACGCCAAAACGGGATCGACTCTTGGCTGGCATGGTCTGATAGACGAAGTTCTTATGCGAGGCTCGCAGTCTAAATGGAATCATATACTAGCTCGCACATTTTTGCGTCCCAGAGACGTTATTCGCTTTCTTAATACCGCACTTATTACCGCGAAAAAACGCGACACAAACGCGGAAAAATTCACGAATAAGGACATCGTTAAGTCGCGTGATGAATATTCGTCTTATCTGAAGTCAGAGCTCGATGATGAGATACGCCCTCACTGGCCTTATTGGGACGAAGCTCTGCAGGCGTGTTCTGCAATCAGTACGCTGACGTTCGACGTGGAGCAGTTTGAGCGGGAATATAAAAGGCGAAAATCACCAAAAAACGAGACAGACTTTCGAGAGGCCCTTGCATATTTGTATAGATTCTCTGTCCTTGGTTATGAAAAGAGGAGCGGCTATGGAGGTCGGACCTGGGCATTCCAGTATACAGATCCTGAAGCTGGCTGGGACAATGCTGCTACTCAGTTCAAGGTTCATCTTGGTTTGAAGGAGTATGCAAAACTGCGGGAGGAAAGGCAGCCCTATTAATCACTTCCGCCCCCGCCCCTTGCGCCAGTTGCTCACCCCCGGGTCGGGCTTTTCCGGCCGAGCGAAGCCCTCGGCTCCCGCCGGCGCCTCCTCGCGCCCCGGGCCCATCTCGTCGAGCCCCGGCTTGCGGCCCCGCCCCGCCGCGCCCGACCCCGCGCCCCGCGCCGGACCGGCTTCGCCGCCCCCGAAATTGTGCGGCCCCATATCGGCGTCGCGCGGCTTGCGCGGACCCCCCGCCGCCGCCGGCCGCGCCGACCCGCCCCGCGGCGCCATCGCCCCGGGCCGCCCCGCCGTCGAGCGGCCCATCCCGGCCGGCAGGTTGGCGGCGGCGCCGTAGCTGCGCTCCCCGGCGTAGCGCCCCGCCTCGCGCTCGATGTCGGCCTGCCGCGCCATCGGGTCGGCGCCGATCATCAGGTCGGTGGCTTCCAGGCGCTTCAGCTCGTCGCGCAGCCGCGCGGCCTCCTCGAATTCAAGGTTGGCGGCCGCCGCCCGCATACGCTTCTCGATGTCGGCGATCGCGGCCTTGAGGTTGTGGCCCATCAGGGCCTCGGGCGCCGCCATGCCGGTGTCGACCGTGACGTGGTCGGCCTCGTAGACGCTCTGCAGGATGTCGGAGATGCCGCGCTTGATGGTAGCGGGCGTGATGCCGTGGGCGGTGTTGTAGGCTTCCTGCTTCTCGCGGCGGCGCGCCGTCTCCGCCATGGCGCGGTCCATCGAGCCCGTCACATGGTCGGCGTAGAGCACCACCTTGCCGTCGACGTTGCGGGCGGCGCGGCCGATGGTCTGGATCAGCGACGTTTCGGAGCGCAGGAAGCCCTCCTTGTCGGCGTCCAGAATCGCCACCAGGGCGCATTCCGGGATGTCGAGCCCTTCGCGCAGCAGGTTGATGCCCACCAGCACGTCGAAGGTGCCGAGGCGCAGGTCGCGGATGATCTCGATGCGCTCGATCGTGTCGATGTCCGAGTGCATGTAGCGGACCTTCACGTTGTTGTCGTGGAGGTATTCCGTCAGGTCCTCGGCCATGCGCTTGGTCAGCACCGTCACGAGCGAGCGGAAGCCCTTGGCGGCCGTGTCGCGGATCTCGCCCAGCACGTCGTCGACCTGGCTGCGGGCGGGCCGCACTTCGACCGGCGGGTCGATGAGGCCGGTCGGGCGGATCACCTGCTCGACGAAGACGCCCTGGGCGCGCTCGATCTCCCACGGGCCCGGCGTCGCCGACACATGCACGGTCTGGGGCCGCATGGCGTCCCATTCCTCGAAGCGCAGCGGGCGGTTGTCGAGGCAGGAGGGCAGGCGGAAGCCGTATTCGGCCAGCGTCGCCTTGCGGCGGAAGTCGCCCTTGTACATGGCACCGATCTGCGGCACCGTGACGTGGCTCTCGTCGGTGAAGACCAGGGCGTTGTCGGGCAGGTATTCGAACAGCGTCGGCGGCGGCTCGCCCGGCTGGCGGCCGGTGAGGTAGCGCGAATAGTTCTCGATGCCCTGGCACACGCCCGTGGCTTCCAGCATCTCGAGGTCGAACAGCGTGCGCTGCTCGAGCCGCTGGGCTTCGAGCAGGCGGCCCTGGGCGAAGAGCTGGTCCAGCCTTCCCTTCAGCTCGGCCTTGATGGCCTTGATGCTCTGGATGAGGGTCGGCCGCGGCGTGACATAGTGCGAGTTGGCGTAGACCTTGGCGAACTTGAGGTCGTTGGTCTTCTTGCCGGTGAGGGGATCGAACTCCTGGATCGATTCGATCTCGTCGCCGAAGAAGGAGAAGCGCCAGCCCCGGTCCTCGTAATGCGCCGGGAACAGTTCCACGGTGTCGCCGCGGACCCGGAAGTTGCCGCGGGTGAAGTCCGGCGTGCGCTTGTATTGCAGTGCCACGAGGTCGGCGATGAGCTGGCGCTGGTCGATCCTGTCGCCGACCGAGACCGTGAAGGTCATGGCCGTGTAGGTTTCGACCGAGCCGATGCCGTAGATGCACGACACCGAGGCCACGATGATGACGTCGTCGCGCTCCAGCAGCGACCGGGTGGCGGCGTGGCGCATCCGGTCGATCTGCTCGTTGATCGTCGACTCCTTCTCGATATAGGTGTCGGACCGCGGCACATAGGCCTCGGGCTGATAATAATCGTAGTAGGAGACGAAGTATTCCACGGCGTTGTCGGGGAAGAAGCTCTTGAACTCGCCGTAGAGCTGCGCCGCCAGCGTCTTGTTGGGGGCGAGGATGAGGGCGGGGCGGTTGGTGGCGGCGATGACCTGGGCCATCGTGAAGGTCTTGCCCGAGCCGGTGACGCCGAGCAGCACCTGGTCGCGCTCCAGGCGCGCCACGCCGTCGACCAGTTCCGCGATGGCGGTGGGCTGGTCGCCCTTGGGGTCGTATTCGGAGGTCAGCTTGAAGTCGATGCCGCCTTCCGACTTCTCCGGCCGGGCCGGGCGATGCGGCACCCAGGGCCGGGCGTTGAGGCGGGGGTCGCCGGCCTTGAGCAGCTGTTCCAGCACCTCGGCGGTGGCGGCCGCCCCCGTGACGCCGCGCGCCAGCTGGATGGTGCCGCCGCCGTCGCCGGGCGGCCCGGGCTCGAAGCGCGCCTGGGGCGCTTCCGCGAAGCCGGCCGGGCGCGTCGGCTCCCGGTCCGGCACGGCGGCGGGGGCGCGGTTCTCGTTGAGGGCCGGGTTCAGCAGGGCGGCGAGATGCTCGTCGAGCGGCTTGAGGTCGGGCCGCCCGGCCTTGGGGGCGGCGCCGCGGCCGGGCTTGCGCGCCTTGGCGGCGTCAGGCGCGGCCTGCGCGTCGGCAGCCGCCGCTGCCTTGGCGGGCCGGCCCGGCTTGCGGGCCGGGGGGGCTAGGGTCGTGTCGGCGTCGGTGGGGCGGGCTCTCGGCATCCTTGCAATATGGGGGCAGGGCGCGCGCGTGGGAAGGCGGCGGGGCGCCTCACACGGGGTCTCACGGCACGGGCGCCACGGCATCGGCGAGCGGGCGTCCCCGCATCCGTTCCCGCGCGAAGACCACGAGCCCGCTCGCCACGATGATGGCCGACCCCGCCACCACGCTCGAACCCGGCACGTCGCCCCAGATGACGAGGCCCAGCACGGCGGCCCACACCATGGAGGCATATTGGAACGGCGCCAGCAGCGACGCCGGCGCCATGGCCAGGGCTCGCGTGATGCACACGAAACACCCCATCGACACGGCGCCGACCAGCCCCATGAGCAGCACGTCGAAGGCCGACGGCGTCGCCCAGCCGGCGGGCGCCAGGACGGCGCCGAAGAGGCCCGTGCCGAGATATTGCCAGGCCGTCAGCGTCAGCCAGTCGGTGCGGCGCAGGCCGCGCGTCGTCGTGATGGCGCCGGCGAACATGGTGGCGCCGAACAGCGCCACGAGCGCGGCGGGGGAAACGGCGGCCCCCGTGGGGCGCAGCGCGATCACCACGCCGCAGAAGCCCAGCAGCACGGCGCCCCAGCGGAAGGCGCCGATGCGCTCGCCGAGCAGCAGGGCCGACAGCGTGGTGATGATGAGCGGCGCCGCGAGGTAGAAGCACATCACGTCGGCGAGCGGCAGGCTGCGGGTCGCGTAGTAGAACCCGAAGCTGTCGCCCGCCATGCAGGCGAGGCGCAGCGCGTGCAGGCGCCACTGGTCGCGGATGTCGAGGTCCGGGCGGCGCAGCGCCAGGAGCGGCACCAGAACGGCCGCGGCCCCGAGCGAGCGGAGCGCCAGGATCTCGCCGACCCCGTAGGTCCCCACCAGCCACTTGCCGAGCGCGTCGTTGACGGCGAAGAGCAGGACGCCGAGCGAATAGAGCGCGATGCCGCCGCCGGCGCCCGTCACGGCCCCGGCGCCCGGCCGTCCTCCGCGACCGGCACCGGCATGTAGCCGCGCGACAGCGTGTGGTAGACGCCGTGCGGGTAGACGAGCTTGGACACGGCATTGGCCAGGATGGCGCAGATCATGATGGGGATGACCAGGGCATGGTTCTCCGTCATCTCGTCGACGATGACGAAGGACGTGATGGGCGCCTGAACCACCCCCGACAGGTAGGAGGCCATGCCCAGGATGGTCAGCACCCCGATGGGCGTCATCGGCAGCAGGCCGTGGAGGTTCTGGGCGAGGCCCGCCCCGACGGCGAGCGAGGGCGCGAAGATGCCGCCCGGGATGCCGCTGATCGAGGACAGCACGGTGGCGCAGAACTTCAGCACGCCGAAGCTGTCGGGCGGAGCCGTGGTGCCGTGCAGGATGCCCTTGGCCTGTTCGTAGCCGGTGCCGAACACCGTGCCGGCGCTGCCGGCGCCGCAGAGCGCCACGCCGAGGCCGCAGAGCCCGGCGAACAGGATGGGGTGGCGCTTGACGAAGTGCCCGGCCGCCCCGGGGAAGCCGCGCCCCGCCTCGATCAGGAGGCGGCTGAAGACCCCGCCGCCGAGCCCGCCCGCGATCCCCACCACCGGCACGGCCAGCCATTCGATGCCGAACGGCATGACGTCCGGGGTGCGGCCGAAATAGGTGTAGTCGCCCACGAGGCCGAGCGACGTCAGGCCCGCCGCGATGACGGTGCCGAGGATGAGGCCGCTGGTGCGCGCCTCGAAGGAGCGGCTCATCTCCTCGATGCCGAAGATGATGCCGGCCAGGGGGGCGTTGAAGGCGGCCGCGATGCCGGCGGCCGAGCCCGCGATGAGCAGCCCGGGCTGGCGGTGGGGCGCGAGGCGCCCGAGCGCGTACATGACCGAGGCCCCCACCTGCACGGTGGGGCCTTCGCGGCCCGACGAGGCCCCGCAGGCGAGGCCCAGCACCAGCAGCACGATCTTGCCGACCGCTACCTTGGGGCTGACCAGCGGGTTGCGCAGCGCCGGGTCGTCGATGCCGTGGGCGGCGATGACCTGCGGGATGCCGCTGCCGCCCGAGTTGGCGAAGTAGCGGCCCGCCAGCCAGGCGGCGAGCGCGAAGCCGAGCGGCGTCACCAGCAGGGGCGCGGCGGGGGCGCGCGCCGCGAGGCCGGCGAAGAGCGCCTGCGCCTCGTCCGCCAGCTTCGCCATCAGCACGGCGAGGGCGCCGACCGCGATGCCGCCGAACAGGAACATGGCCCGGCGCTTGAAGCGCGGGAGCCAGATGCGGAGCGCGCGGAGGCGGAGGCTGCGCCGGAGCGAGCGGCGGCGGGAGGGCGGGGACATGAGGCCCATTACCCCAGCGGCGCCCCGGCGCCAAAGGAAGTTTCCGCAGCCGTCCCCCGCGACGTCCCGCGCCGGTGGGAAACCGGCCCGATGCTCTGGCCCGTCGCCCTGGCCGGCCCGGGTCGGCGACCGGGCCGTCGCGGCCTCAGGCGGCCGGCCGCACGGCGGCGCGCTCGCGCGTCGGCGTGAGCGCCGCGCCGGTCTCGTAGCGGGCATAGCGCGTGGGGTCGACCTTGTTGAAGACCAGCGTCACGTCGTCGGGGCGCAGCCGGTCCAGCGCCGCCACGATGTCGGCGCCGGGGGTGGCGTCCCACTCGACCACGACCAGCGACAGGTCGGCCGCCGCCGCCAGCGTCGTGGCGTAACCGGCCTCGCGGATCGCCGGCCCGTCGATGACGACGACGTCGAAGCGCTCGCGGCAGGTGCGGATCGCCGCCGCGAGCCGCCCGGCGCCGAGCGTGCCGTCCAACGATTCGGGCCGCGTCGCCCGGCCGCCGCCGAAGGGCAGGCGGGTCAGGCCGAGGTGGGGGACGTCGATGAAGCCGCGCTCGGGGGAGCACCCCTGGGCGACGACGTCGAGCAGGCCGAAGGGCGTCGTCGCGGCGACCTGCGAAGGCAGCGAAGCCTCGAGCAGCAGGACCGTCTCGCCCACGTTGGCCAGGCTCCGGGCGAGGTTCCGGGCGACCGTGGTCTTGCCTTCGCGCGGCCTGGCCGACGTCACCAGGACGACGCGGCCCTGGCCGCCGCCGGGCGATGCGATGCGGCTGAGATCCCCCATCCAGGGGCCGAGATCGGGGGACAGGGAGGGCGAGGGGGCCGATTGTGCCGTGCCCCTGGCGGGGACGCGCGGCAGCAGGCCCGACACCTCGACGCCGACCGCCTTCTCGGCGCCGCGCCGCGTCAGCAGGGTCCGCCGGCCGGCCTCGCCGGCGAGCGCGGCGAGGCAGCCGGCGCCGAGCCCCAGGATGGCGAAGATGCCGACCAGCACCGGGAGCTTCGGCCGGCTCGGCCGGGCCGGCGGCAGGGCCTGCGACACCACGCGGACGTCGGTGGGCGTGAGGCCGCGCAGTTCGGACAGCTGCTTCTGGCGGTCGAGCAATTGTTCGTAGACGGTGCGGTCGGCTCGCGCTTCGCGATCGATCTCGTCGAGCCGGACGCGGTCGCTGCCCTGGCGTCCGCTGTCGCCCTGCGCCCGGCGCAGGTCGGCCGTCAGGGTGGCGACGCGGCCCGCGGCCTCCTGGGCATCGCTGCGCGTCGAGGCGACGATGCGGCCGGCTTCCGCCGAGATCTGGCGGCGCAGGTCGTCCACCTGGGCGGCAAGGCTCTGCACGCCGGGATAGCGGTCGCCGTAGATCGACCTCTGCTCGGCGACCTGGCGGGTCAGCCGGGCATAGTCCTGGCGAAGCCCGGTCAGCACGGCGGACTGCAGCGAGCCCGGCAGCCGGTCGGGGCTCGCCGTCCCGGCCCGCGCCAGTTCGTCGATCCTCGCCTTGGTCTCGGCGGCGCGGGCCGTCGCCAGCACGAGCTGCTGGTTCAGCTCGGCGATGCGGCGCTCCTGCAGCGTGCCGCCCTGGCCCGCATCGGTGATGTTGAGCTTGGCCTTGAGGGCCGCCGACGCCACTTCGGCCGTGTGCAGCCGCTCCCGCAGGGTGTCGAGCTTCTCGTCCAGGAACGCGGCCGCATCGGTGTTGGAACTCGAGCGCAGGCGCGCCTGGTCCTCGGCCAGCATGCCGGCGACGGTGTTGGCCAGGGCGGCGCTCCGCTCCGCATCTTTCGTGACGGCAGTGATGTCGACCAGGTAGGTGGTGCCGCGCCGGCCGATCTTCAGCCGGCCCCGCAGCTTGTCGATCGTCGCCGATCGGCGGACCGCGTCGCTGGCGCCCAGGCCGGCATAGTCCGGGTCGGCCATGAGGTTCATGCGGTCGACGACGCGCCCCAGGAAGCCGTCGGAATTGGCCACCTGCACCAGGCTCTCGATGGCGATCGTGTCCGGGCCTATGTTGGCCAGCACGTCCTGCGTCTGCGTCACCTTGACGTCGCGCGGATCGATGATGACCAGCGCTGTCGCCTCATAGCTGTTCATCAGGAGGATGCACCCGCCCACCCCCGCCGCCGTGGCGGCGAGGGCGACGACCAGGATCCGGACGAGGTTGCGTCGCAGGAACAGCAGGATGGCGGCGACGTCGACGAGGCCGCCCGGCAGGCGGGGGCTGGTCGCCTCCTGCCACAGGTCCAGCGCCGCCGGGACACCGAGTGCCGTGGCGGCGGTCGGTTGACTCGCGGCCCGGAAGTTGGTCTTGGAAAGGCTCAGACGGGTCACGGACAACCTCCGAACCCAGCCATAGGCCGAGTTCGTGCACCGACGGTTAAGCGGGCCGCCCGGTGCCGAGCGGCGCGTCGATATGGTGGACGATTCACCCTGTCTCCGGGAGCGTGGCGACGCGCCGGCGCGCCAGCGGTAGTGTGGCGGCATGAGCCACAGCGTGACCCACCTGCGCGATTCCGGTCAGCGCCCGCGGCGGATGGCCGCCACGGGGCCCACGGCCCTCGGGATCCTGCAGGACCAGGGCTTCATCGTGCTTCTGGCGCTGGTGATGACGGGGCTGCCGGTCGCCCTGAACTTCCTCGGCCAGAACCTCGCCGTGGGCATCTGCCTGACCCTGGCCATCGTGGTGGCGTTGCGGTTCGAGCGCGCCGTGCCGACGGTGCTCATCGTCTGCTACATCTTCCAGACGACCTTCGTGTCCTATGCTTCGGCCTACGTCGCCGACGTCAGAAGCCTCGATCCGATGAAGAGCTACAACTTCGTCACCACGGTCGGCGTCTGGATCGTGCTGGCGGTGCGTTTCGTCCACCTCTTCGGGACGACGTCGCCCTTCGTCCGCCGGCTCACCCTGTGGAGCGCCGTCGCGCTGGCCGTCGCGGTCTGCTACTACGTGCCGGGCCTGCTCTACGACGCCCGCGGCGCCACCATCTACCTCCGCAACATCGTGTTGCCGCTGATGCTGTTCCAGATCTGCGTGAACGTCGGGTCGCGCCACCCGTTCCACCTCGACACGGTCGTGGTGCTGATCCTGACGACGCTGCTGGCCTGCGGCTATTTCGAGCTGTTCTTCATCGAGCGCTGGCTCGACCTGACTCATGGCTGGAGCTACCTCGACCTCGGCTTCGCCGACCGGCGCGCCAGCCCCATGACGGTGCGCGAGGCCAAGGAGACCGGTGCCGTCGTGGGCACCGCGCTCGACCTGCTGAAGACCAACCTCCTCAACTCCAACCTGTTGGGCGACCTCGGCACCGTCACCCGGATCCAGGGACCCAATTTCCACCCCATCAGCTACGGCTACGTCCTGTCGACGATGGCGGCGCTGGCGGCCGTCCAGGGCTATTGGCTGCTGATCGCGGCGGCCGTGCCGCTGATGATCGTCGTCGGGGCCAAGGGCGCCATCGTGCTGCTGGTGGCCTCCGTCGCCTTCGTCGCGGCGGCCCGGGTCAGCCCGTCGCCCGCGACCCTGTGGGCCTTCGTCGGCATCATGTCGGTCTATGCCGTCCTGGTGTTCCGGTCCGGCATCGCGGCCGGCGACTACCACGTGCTGGGGCTGCTCGGCGGGCTCTCGGGCTTCGTCGGCAATCCGCTCGGGCACACACTGGGGCAGGGCGGCAACCTGTCGGTCGCCTTCGCCGAGATCGACTTCCAGAAATACCAGAAGGCCGGCCAGTCGGACCTCGCCGTGGAAAGCGCGATCGGCGTGCTGCTGTACCAGATGGGGGTCTGCGGCTTCGGGCTGCTCGCCGTCTACGGGTGGATCTCGGCGCTGTGCTGGCGCCTGTTCCGGCACTTCCGCCTGCCGAGCCTCGCCCTGGCGACGGCGCTCATCGTCGTCACGCTGTTCAACGGGCTGTTCCAGGAAGAGGCGATGTTCGCCCCCCTGGCGCTCGGCCTCGTGATGCTGGTGGTCGGGCTGACGCTCGGTGCCGTCGATCGCCGGATCGCGCCGCTGGTGGCACCGTTGTCGACGCCCCTGTCACGACCCTTGTCCGACCGCCGCCGCAGCGCCCCGGCGGTCGGCCCGTGACGCGCCGCTTCAGCCGCCGCGCCGTCCTGCCGCTGCTCGGGGCGGGCGCCCTGGCGGTGCCGCTCGGTGCGGGCCGCAGTGCCGCCGCCGAGGCGCCGGGCGTGCCGGCCGGGCGGGTCGCGGCCCTGGCACGGGGCTTCAACCTCCCCGATCTCGTGCCGGCGACGGCCGTCCGCGAGAACCTCCCGGCGCTGCTGGCGCAGCTGCGCCGCGACGGCTTCAGCCACGTCAGGCTGCCGGTCCGGGCCGAAAGCCTGTCGCCGACCTTCTCGGGCACGGCATCGCGGTCCGCTGCGCTCGACGACCTCGATGCGGCCTTGGACCTGCTGCTCGGGCAGGACTATGCCGTCAGCGTCGACCTGCACCCGGGCGGCGGGCTGGGGCCGCTCTACCGGCGCGACCCCGAGGCGGCCCTCGCCGCCGTCGTCGGAGCCTGGTCGGCCATCGCCCGGCGCCTGGCGGGGAGGCCGGCCTCGCATGTCTTCGCCGAACTGCTGAACGAACCGCCGACGGGCGACGACGTGTGGCGCCCGCAGGCCGTGCGCCTCGCCGCCGCCGTCCGCGACCTCCTGCCCGACACCACGCTGCTCGTCGGCCCCGCGCCGTTCGAGCGCGTCGACGCGCTGGCGGATTGGCGGCCCCTGGCGGACCGGAACGTCGTCTACGTCTGCCACTTCTACGATCCGATGGCCTTCACCCACCAGGGCGCCACCTGGGACAGCGGCGGGCCCTACGGCGCCTATGCGGGTCTGCCCTTCCCCGCCGCGCTGCCCGAGCCGGCCGTGCAGCGCGTGCTGGCCGGGCTGCGCCGGGCCGGGCGGCGGGACGACGAGGACGCGCTCCGGGCCTCGCTCGCCCGGCCCTGGACGGTCGCGGCGGTGGATGCGGGCTTCGCGGCCGTCGGGACCTGGGCCCGCGCCCACGGCGTGCCCGCGGTGCTGAACGAATTCGGCGTGCTGCGGGCGGTGGCGCCCCGGCAGGATCGCCTCGCCTGGCTCGCCGCGGTGCGCCGGGCGGCCGAGGCCAACGGGCTCGGCTGGGCACATTGGGATTTTGACGAGGGCTTCGGGCTGGTGGTCGACGGCCGGCCCGATCCCGGCGTCGTCGCCGCCCTCATCGACCCGGGGCGGCGGCCCCGCGGCTGACGGTCGGCTTTCAGATGAAGGCCGACGACATGGCGGGCGTTTCGTCGAGGGCGTGGGCGATGACGTCGAGGGCATGGGCGACGTCGTCCCGGCTCGCCAGCCCGCCGAGGCAGATCCGCACCGCTTCGGGGGCAGGTCCCGTCGCCACGAAAGGGTCGCTCGCCACGACGCCGATGCCGGTCGAGCGCGACTGCGACGCGAAGGCGGACCGGCTCCACGGTTCCGGCAGGCGCATCCAGATGTGGAAGCCGTGCGGGTCCGCCTCGGCGAGGCCCGGCGGCAGGGCGGCCAAAGCCAGGCGCTGGCGGGCGGTGGATTCGCGCCGGACGAAGTCCAGCACGGCGTCCGCGGTGCCGTCGAGGATCCAGCGCGTCGCCACCGCCGCCGTGAGCGGCGAGGCCATGACGGTGGCGGCCCTGAGGCTGGCGGCGAGCGGCAGGGCGGCGCGGGCGCTCGGCGCCACCAGATAGGCGATGCGCAGCCCCGCCCCGAGGCATTTGGCCAGCCCGGCCACATGATAGGTGGTTTCCGGCGCCAGGGCCGAGAAGGTCGGCGGCCCGTCGGGCGGCAGGAAGCCGTAGGCGTCGTCCTCGATGATCGCCACGGCATAGCGCCGCGCCACCGCGACGATGGCCTCGCGCCGCGCCCGCGACACCGTGACGGTGGTGGGGTTCAGCAGGGTGGGGTTGAGGTAGAGCGCCTTGGGACGGTGCCTGACGCAGGTGGCGGCGAAGGCCGCCGCGTCGATGCCCTCGTCGTCGCCCGGCAGCCCGACGAGCGTCAGTCCGAGATGGGCCGCGAGCGAGCGAGCGCCCGGATAGGTCAGCGCTTCGGAACAGATGACGTCCCCGGGCCGGCACAGGGTCGAGAGCGTCGCCAGCAGCGCGCTGTGGCTGCCGGGGCAGACCAGCAGCCTGTTGGCCGGCACGGCGAGGCCCCGGCGCGACAGCCAGTGCAGCGCGGCCTCCTTGTCGTCCGGCGCGCCGCCGAAGCCCTGGTAGCGCAGCAGCCCGACGAGGTCCGCCGAGACCGCGGCGAGTCCGTCGCGCATGCGCTCGACCAGGGCGGGGTCGTCGGGCTCGGGCGGCAGGTTCATGGAGAAGTCGACCAGGGCCGGCCGACGCCGCACCGCGGGCGGGAGCGCGGGCGCGGCGGGCGCGGCGGGCGCGGCGCGGCCCGTCACCACCGTGCCGTGGCCGACGCGCGACGCGATGAGGCCGCGCCGCTGCGCCTCCACGTAGCCGCGGGCCACGGTCGAGAAATTGAGGCCCAGCGCATCCGCCAGCTGTCGCTGCGGGGGCAGGCGCTCGGAGGCCGCGAGGCGGCCCGCGCCGATGTCCTCCGCGATCGCATCCGCGATGGCGCGGTAGTGCGGTCGGCCGAACTTGGCGAGGTCGGGCGTCCAACCCGTCACCGGTGAGCCTTCACGGTTTCCGATCTCCGAATGCGGTCAATGCCGAATTGAGCGGGTTTGTGGCGAGGACGGCAGCGGCGCCGGTCCCGCTGCCTCACCCCGCAGTGGCGCGATTCCCCGGCGGGGGCAAGGGCAAGGGTTAAGGCCAGGGGCGGAGCAGCAGCGACGTGGGCCGGAGCCGACGAGCGCCATGCCGCCGGGAGGGTTCGACCGCGCTGCCTGTCGTTTCATCACGCCTCGAAACAGCGCTGTTCCACGCGATCGCCTGGGCACGGACGCTCAAGATGAGGGCACGATCTCGGCAGGATTGATGGCACGATTGACCTCATTTTCGGTGCCGTCCCTGGGTCCTCGCCCGTCCGGGATGACTGGCATGCGGCTTGCGAAACCCGGGCGTACGGGCCGCCGCCGCGGCCGGCCCGGGATCCACCCTGCCGCGCGGCCCCGTCAAGATCATCTCGAGGGAGAAGCTCCATGCCTGCCGTCGACATCCCGCATCACAAGAAGGGCGACTTCCTCGTCGACTACGAGGAGAAGGTCTTCGAGGACGTCAAAGCCGAACCGGGCGAAAAGGCGCTGGTGACGTTCCACACCGTCGCCTTCGAGGGCTCGATCGGCCTCGTCAACCTGCTCCAGGCGACGCGCCTGCTGCGCAAGGGCTTCGAAACCTCCATCCTGCTCTACGGCCCGGGCGTCACGCTCGGCGTGCAGCGCGGCTTCCCGCGGCTCGGCGACGATGCCTTCCCGGGCCACCAGAACTTCAACAACCAGCTGGCGAAGTTCATGAGCGAGGGCGGCAAGGTTTATTGCTGCCGCTTCGCCCTCCAGGCGCTCTACGGCCACGGCGAGGCTTCGCTGATCGAGGGCATCCGGCCGATCGGCCCCCTCGACACGCTCGACCTCGTGCTGCTGCACCGCAAGGCCGGCGCCTTCATACTCGACACCTGGACGCTCTGACGCCCGCCGCCCGGCCCGTCGCGGCCGGGCGGACCATCGCGGCGCGACGGGACGCGCCCAGGGGAACTCCCAAGGAACCTCCCGAGGAACCTGTCATGAGCCAGAAGAGGATCGTCCGCGCCGCAGCCGTGCAGATGGCGCCGGTGCTCGACGCCCCCGGCGGCACGGTCGAGAAGGTGCTGGCCGCCATCGCGGCGGCGGCGCGGGACGGCGTCGCGCTGCTCGTCTTCCCCGAGACGCTGGTCCCCTGGTACCCCTATTTCTCCTTCGTCCACCCGCCCGCCGCGACGGGCGCCGAGCACCTGCGCCTCTACGACGAGGCCGTCGCTGTCCCGGGGCCGGTCTGCGACGCCGTGGCGTCGGCCGCGCGCCGCCACGGCATGGTGGTGGTGCTGGGCGTCAACGAGCGCGACGGCGGCACGCTCTACAACGCCCAGCTCGTCTTCGACGCCGACGGGCGCCTGGCGCTGCGCCGGCGCAAGATCACCCCGACCTTCCACGAGCGGATGATCTGGGGCCAGGGCGACGGCTCCGGCCTCAGGGTGGTCGACACGGCCGTGGGCCGCGTCGGCGCGCTGGCGTGCTGGGAGCATTACAACCCGCTCGCCCGCTACAGCCTCATGGCCCAGGGCGAGGAGATCCATGCCGCCCAGTTCCCGGGCTCGATGGTGGGGCAGATCTTCGCCGACCAGATGGAGGTGACGATTCGCCACCACGCGCTGGAAGCGGCCTGCTTCGTCGTCAACGCCACGGGCTGGCTCACCGACGCGCAGGTCGCCGCCATCACGCCCGACGACCGCATGCGCAAGGCGCTGCGCGGTGGCTGCTGCACCGCCATCGTGTCGCCGGAAGGCGTGCACCTCGCCCCGCCCCTGCGCGAGGGCGAGGGCCTGCTCGTCGCCGACCTCGACATGGCGCTCGTCACCAAGCGCAAGCGCATGATGGATTCCGTCGGCCATTACGCCCGGCCGGAGCTTCTCAGCCTCAACCTCGACAACCGCGAGGCACGGCCCCTGCATGCCGCCGTGCCGATCGAACCACCCGCGATGGGAGCCCCCGCCGATGAGCGACCTGCAGCCGACCGCCCCGGACCCTCGGCCCTCGGCCCTGCCGACCGAGCAACTGATCAACGAGCTGCAGTCCTTCGGAGTCCGGCTGCTTGACCCTTCGGCCGGCGTGCAGAGCCGCCGCGGCGGCGCCGGCCCCTCCGACCACAAGGCCCTGACGGTCGACGGCCGCACCGTGATGGTGCCGGTTCACACCGCCACGGCCTTCGACAGCCCCTATGTGGTGCGCAAGCCGGGGCCCGACGGGCTCAGCACGGTGGAGCGCGACGGCGTGCGTGTCGGGCGCGTCGCCTTCCCGCTGCAGCCGCGCTTCTACAAGATGCAGACCTTCGACGGCGTGCCCTATTCGCAGATCGCCGTGCTGCACGGCCGCGACGTGCTCGCCACCACCGTGCTGCAGACCTGCATCCGTTACCAGAGCCGCACCAAGACCTGCCAGTTCTGCGCCATCGGCCAGTCCCTGGCGGCGGGCCGCACCGTGGCGCGCAAGACGCCCGAACAGCTCGCCGAGGTGGCCCGCGCCGCCGTGCTGCTCGACGGCGTGAAGCACATGGTGATGACCACCGGCACGCCCGCCACCTCCGACCGCGGAGCCGCCATCCTGGCCGAGAGCGCCTTCGCCGTGAAGGCCGCCATCGACCTGCCGATCCAGGGCCAGTGCGAGCCGCCCGACGACGACGTCTGGTTCGGCCGCATGAAGGCGGCGGGGATCGACGCGCTCGGCATGCATCTCGAATCCGTCACGCCCGCCGTGCGCGGGCGCATCATGCCCGGCAAGGCGTCGGTCCCGATGGAGCGCTACATGCAGGCCTTCGCCGCCGCCGTGCCGGTGTTCGGCCGCGGCCAGGTCTCCACCTACATCCTGGCCGGGCTCGGCGACACGCCGGAGGCCATCCTCTCCACCTGCGAGACCCTGGTGGGCCTCGGCGTCTACCCCTTCGTGGTGCCGTTCGTGCCGATCTCGGGCACGCCGCTCGAAAGCCATCCCGCCCCGACGCCGGCCTTCATGCACGCCATCCTGGGCCCGCTCTCCGCCATGCTGCGGCGCGCCGGGCTGCGCAGCGGCGACGCCAAGGCGGGATGCGCCAAATGCGGCGCCTGTTCGGCCCTGTCGTCCTACGAGCGTCCCGCGTGACGGCCCTTCCGGAGACCGCGTCCGCGCGGCCCTTCACGGCGCCGTGGTTCACGGTGAAGTTCGCCGACCGCCCCTGGGAGTTCCGCGATGCCGCGGCGCTGCGCCGCCGCGTGTTCTGCGACGAGCAGGGCATCTTCGCCGGCGACGACCGGGATGCGATCGACGCCCAGGCCATCCCCATCGTGGCGGTGTCGACCCTGGCGGTGGCGGCCGGCGACGTCGTCGGCACGGTGCGGATCCACGAGCCCGAACCCGGCCACTGGATGGGCTCGCGCCTCGCCGTCGCGGCCGACCACCGCCGCATCGGCGCGCTCGGCGCGGCGCTGATCCAGGTGGCGGTGTCGTCGGCCCACGCCCGGGGCTGCCGCCGCTTCACCGCCCATGTGCAGAGCCAGAACGCCGCCATGTTCGCCACGCTCCACTGGCGCACCCTGGAGGAGGTGGACCTGCACGGGCGGCCCCACCACCTGATGCAGGCCGACCTCGCCCATTATCCGCCGCTGTACGACGCCGTGGCCGGCATCACCGCCCTCGCCAGGATGGCGGCCTGATGGATCGGCTCATCGACGACCTCGCGGGGCGCCTGCGGGACGGCCGCGGCCTCCTCGGCAAGCGCGACATCGCCGGCGCCGTGGCGGCGCTGGGCCTCGACGCGGGTTCCGCCATCGCGGTCGGCGACGATTGCGCCGCCATCCCGGACGGCGACGGCCACCTGCTCCTCGCCATCGAGGGCTTCATCGACGCCTTCGTGGCGGCCGAGCCCTGGTTCGCCGGCTATTGCGGCGTGATGGTCAACCTCAGCGACGTGGCGGCGATGGGCGGACGCGCCATCGCCGTGGTGGATGCGCTCTGGGCCGCCGACGACGAGGCTGCCGGGCCGGTGCTGGCGGGGCTGCGCGAGGGCGCGGCGCGCTACGGCGTGCCGGTCGTGGGCGGCCACACCAACACCCGCTCGGCGCGCGGCGGCCTCGCCGTCGCCGTGCTGGGGCGGGCGAAGCGGCTGATGACGAGCTTCGACGCCGCGCCCGGCCACGACCTCGTCATGGCGGTCGACCTGCGCGGCGCCTACCGCTCCGACACGTCCACCAACTGGGACGCCAGCACGGCGGCTCCTGCCGGGCGTCTGCGGGGCGACCTCGACGTGCTGGCCGAGATCGCCGAAGCCGGCCTGTGCGGCGCCGCCAAGGACATCTCCATGGCCGGCACGGTCGGCACGGCCGGCATGCTCTTCGAATCTTCGGGCACCGGCGGCCGCATCGACGTCGGATCCGTGCCGCGCCCCGAGGGCGCGGACCTCGCCCGGTGGCTCGCCAGCTTCCCGAGCTACGGCTACCTCCTGTCGGTGTCGCCGCGCGACACCGCCGAAGTGGTGGGCCGCTTCGCCGCGCGCGGCATCGCGGCGGCGCGGATCGGCACCGTCGAGCCGGGCACGCGGCTGTGCATCGCCGACGGGCGCCACGACGCCACGGTGTGGGACTTCGCCGCGGCGCCGCTGACCGGATGCGGCGCCCGGCCGGGGCCCGCCGCCCCATGAGCCGGCCGCTCCGCATCGCCCTGCTGACGCATTCCACCAACCCGCGCGGCGGCGTCAGCCACTGCCTGTCGCTGGCCGAGGCCCTGACGGCGCTGGGCCACGAGGCCGTGGTGCACGCGCCCGACCCCGCCCGCCGCGGCTTCTTCCGCGCGGCCGCCTGCGCCACCGTGTCGGTGCCGGCCTGCCGGATCGAGAGCCGCTCGACCGCCGACATGGTGGAGCAGCGCGTCGCCGACTATTGGGACTGGTTCACCGCCCCCGGCCATCGCGGCTTCGACCTCTACCACGCCCATGACGGGATCGGCGGTTGCGCCCTCGCGGAGCTGCACGCGGCCGGGCTCGTGCCGCGCTTCGTCCGCACCGTCCACCACCTCGACCATTTCCAGGACCCGCGCGTCGAAGCCCGGCAGGAGCGGGCCGTGGTGGCGGCCGGGACGGCGCTCTGCGTCAGCGACACCTGGGTGACGGAGCTCCGCCGGCGCTACGGCGTCGCCGCGCAACGCGTGTCCAACGGCGTCGACCGCGCCGCCTTCTCGCCCGTGCCGGGCCCGGGCGACGCCGCCGTGCGGACCCGGCTCGGGCTCGGCGACGGGCCGGTGCTGCTCGCCGTGGGCGGGCTGGAGCCGCGCAAGAACAGCCTGCGGGTCGTCGAGGCCTTCGCCCGGCTGCGCGTCCGCTACCCGCGCGCGCAGCTCGTCGTGGCGGGCGGCGCCTCGGTGCTCGACCATTCCGCCTATGCGGGCCTGTGCCGCGAAGCGCTGCAGCGCCTCGGCCTCGACGGGCGCGCCCCCGGCGCCGTGGTGGTGGCGGGGCCGGTGCCCCAGGCCGACATGCCGGCGCTCTACCGCATCGCCGACACGCTGGCCTTCCCGTCCCTGCAGGAAGGGTTCGGCCTCGCCGTCATCGAGGCCATGGCCAGCGGCACGCCGGCCGTCGTGTCGCGTATCGCGCCCTTCACCGAATATCTCGGCCCCGCCGACGCCTTCTGGGCCGAGCCCACCGAGACGGGCTCCATCGCGGCCGCGCTGGAGGCCAGCCTGGAGCCCCGGGCCCGGGCGGCGCGGGCGGCGCGCGGCCAGGCCGTCGCGGCCCGCTTCGACTGGGCGGCCAGCGCCCGCACCCACCTCGATCGCTACGCCGCCCACCTCGCCGGCGCGCCGCAGGAGTCCGTCCATGCCTGAGATGCGCTTCAACATCCGCTGGCCCGACGGGGCGCGCGACAGCTGCTACTCGCCCTCGCTGGTCGTCAAGGACTACCTCGTGCCCGGCGCCCGCTACCCTGTCGATGCCTTCGTCGGGCGGGCGAGGGAAGCCCTGACGGTGGCCAGCGAGCGCGTGAAGGCGCGCTACGGCGTGCCGTGTTCGCTGGCTCTGGGCCAGCTCCGCGCCATCGAGGCCGCGGCGGCCCGCCAGCCCCCGGACCCCGACGCCACGGTCCTGGTCGAAACCTTCGAGGAGTGACGCCGTGAGCCCATCCCCTGAACCATCCCGGCACCAGCCCTTGCCCCACCTGCCCGTGGCCGTCATCGGCGGCGGCCAGGCCGGCCTGTCCGTCAGCCATTTCCTCATGCGGCGCGGGCTCGAGCACCTTGTGTTCGAGAAGCACAGCATCGGCCATGCGTGGCGGGCGGAGCGGTGGGACAGCTTCTGCCTCGTGACGCCCAACTGGCAGTGCCGGCTGCCCGGCTTCCCCTATCCGGGCCCCGACCCCGACGGCTTCATGGTCCGGGACGACATCGTCCGCTACGTCGAGGACTTCGCCGCGCGGGTGAAGCCGCCCATCCGCGAGGGCGTGGCCGTGACGGCGCTGGGACGCCGGCGCGACGGCACCTTCACGCTCTCGACCGGCGCCGGCGACTTCACGGCCTCCAACGTCGTCGTGGCGGTCAGCGGCTACCACCTGCCCGTCATCCCGCGCGAGGCGGAGCGGCTGCCCGAGGGCGTGCTGCAGCTCCATTCCTCGCGCTACAAGAACCCCGGCCAGCTGCCGCCGGGCGGCGTGCTGGTGGTGGGCACCGGCCAGTCCGGCTGCCAGATCGCCGAAGACCTGCATCTCGCGGGCCGGCAGGTGCATGTCTCGCTCGGCAGCGCGCCGCGCTCGCCCCGGCGCTACCGCGGCCGGGATGCGATCCGCTGGCTCGACGAGATGGGCCAGTACCGCATGACGGTGGCGGACCACCCCAAGGGCCGGGCCGTCCGCCGCCAGGCCAACCACTACATGACGGGGCGGGACGGAGGCCGCGAGATCGACCTGCGCCGCTTCGCCGCCGAGGGCATGAAGCTCTACGGCCGGCTCGCCGACGTGCGCGGCACGGCGCTGAGCTTCAAGCCGGACCTGCGCGCCAAGCTCGACGCCGCCGACGCCGTCTATCTCGGCATCCGCGCGATGATCGACCGCCACATCGCCGAGACCGGCATCGCCGCGCCCGCCGCCGCCCCCTACGTTCCGGCCTGGGAGCCGGACGGCGAGCCCCTCGCGCTCGACCTCGCCGCGGCGGGCATCTCCGCCGTGGTCTGGGCGACGGGCTTCCGCTCGGACTGGAGTTGGATCGACGTTCCGGCCTTCACGGGCTCGGGCTACCCCGAGCACGACCGGGGCGTGACGGCCGTGCCGGGCCTCATGGTCGTCGGCCTGCCCTGGCTGAACTCCTGGGGCTCGGGCCGCTTCTCCGGCATCGCCGAGGACGCCGAACACGTCGTCGACGCCATCGTGGCGCGCACGGTGCCGGCGGAGGTCGCCGCGCTGCGGCCGATGTTGCGGCAGGCATAGCTGGGCAGCCTCGGCCAGCTATCCTGAACAAGCACGGGGAGCCCTTCGACTTTCCGCCGAAACCGGCCCGTCCGCGTTCCGCCAACCGCGGCCGATCACGCCCGCGCGCTGCCCGGGTTCAGCCCCTGGGCGAGACCGGCGTCCAGGTGTCGCGCCGCCTCACCGGACCGGCGGCACCGTCATGCCCGGGGCGCGGCAGGAAGCGCGGGCCACCTCGGGGCAGGGGACGAAGCCGCGCAGGTCCTTGGCGAGGCAGACCCGGACCTCTTCGAGGTCGCCGCTGCGGCAGGTCACGGCCGTCTCGTCGGTGCGCAGGCCGGGGTTGGCGGCCGCGAAGGCGCGGGCCACGTCCATCGGCGCCCAGGTCTGCTCGGCGCGCGGGGCCTGGAAGGGCTGGGGAACGACGACGGCGTCGCGGGCCTGCTTCACGGCGGCGAAATAGTCGGTGGGGCTCAGCCCCGAGCAGGTGCCGTGCTTGCGCCACTCGTAGCGGGCCAGGCCGGCGTCGGGATAGACGCCCGCCACCGTGTCGAGCGCCTGGCGCGACGGGAAGCGTCCCGCCGGCCCGCAATCGCTGGGGAAGCCGTGGGTGAACTGCGGCCACAGGCCGTGCACCACGAAGCCGAGGCCGCTGCCGGCCGCGCATTGGTCGCGCGCCTTGGCGTCGCCGCCGGTGGCGCAGAAGCCGGGCGACCAGGACAGGGACAGGACGTAGAAGTCGAAGGCGCCGGGGGTGGAGGACGCGGCGCGGGCCGGAGCGATGGGCAAGGCGAGGCTGCCGGCGAGCCCCAAGCCGATGGCGAGGGCTGTCGCGACCGCGCCCGGGCGCATCAGGGCCGGGCCAGCTGGCAGGCCGGGGCGTAGGCGAGGTCGCGGTCGAGCCCCAGGAGGCACCATTCCACGCCTGGGCCGAAGCCGATCAGCCCGAGGTCCTCGGCGACCGAATAGGACACGTCGTGGTAGGAATTGTCGTTCAGCAGCGCCCGGGCGGTGCAGAAGTTGCGCGGGATGTGGTCGAGGCCCCAGGGCCGCGCCGCCAGCAGCTTCACGCGGTCGAAGCTGACGATCTCCAGCGACGTGTTCCAGTATTCGGATTCCTTGCGGGCGAAGCGCGCCGAGATGGTCGACAGCACGCCGGCGTCGCCGCACACCGGCACCTCGCCGTCGTAGTCGAAATAGCGCTTCTCCGCCGGCACGACCGGGCGTGCGAGCGCGGTCCCGGCGAGGCCGGTCAGGGCGAGGGCCAGAGCCAGGGCTCGAAATGCGCGTGCCATCGTCCGTCCGCTCCTCACGTCACCGTCTGGCGGCACGATGGCGTGCCGGCGCCGCCCGGGTCAAGCCGCGCCGGGCCGGGGGCGCCGCCACGGCGTCGATCGGTGCCGGAGTGTGGCCCCGGCACGACAGCCGGGGTTGGCCCCGGCACGACAGCCGGGGTTGGCCCCGGCACGACAGCTGGGTGGGGCCCCGGCGAGATCGGGGCCGGCCGTCACGGCCGCTGGAAGGCGGCGAAGCGGGACTCGAGCAGGCGGAAGCCCCGCGCCACCAGGAACGTCAGCGCGATGTAGATGGCGCCCGCCACGAAGAGCCCCTCGGTCGTGTAGGTCTTGGCGGCGAGGCGGCGGCCGACGCCGGTGAGGTCGATCAGCGTCACGGTGCTGGCGAGCGACGTCGCCTTGAGCTGGAGCACCACCTCGTTGGACAGGGCCGGCAGGGCGATGCGCAGCGCCCGCGGCAGGATGATGCGGCGGAGCATGAGGCCGCGCGGCATGCCGACCGCCATGGCGGCCTCGCGCTCGCCGGCCGGCACCGCCAGGATGCCGCCGCGGATGACCTCCCCGGTGTAGGCCGACATGTTGAGCGAGAAGGCCAGAAGCGCGCAGGGCATGGGGTCGCGCAGCAGCGGCCACAGCACGGAACCCCGCACGGCGTCGAACTGCGGCAGCCCGTAGTAGATGATGAAGATCTGCACCAGCAGGGGCGTGCCGCGGAACAGGTAGGCATAGGCGGTGGCGGGCACGGACAGAACGCGGCGCGGCGACACGCGGGCCAGGGCGACCGGCACGGCCAGCACCAGCCCGATGGCGGTGGAGACGACGAGGAGCTGCAGCGTGATCCACAGGCCGGACAGGAAGAGCGGGGCCTGGCGCACCCAGGCCTCCTGCAGGCCGGCGAGGAGGTCGGTCATGCCGGCACGATCATGGGGACCTCGCGAGGCCGCGGCCGGCGCGGCGCTCCAGCCACGCGAAGGTCGGGCCCGAGAGCAGGATGAAGGCGAGGTAGATGAGCGCCGCCGCGACGTAGAAGTTGAAGGGGCGCTTCGTGACCTGGGCGCCGATGTCGGCCTTGCGCATGATCTCCTCGAGACCCAGCACCGACACCAGCGACGTGTCCTTGAGCAGCGTCTGCCACAGGTTGGAGACCCCCGGCAGGGCGTAGCGCCAGGCCTGGGGCAGGTGGATGCGGGTGAAGATGCGGGTCCGCGGCATGCCGAAGGCCCGCGCCGCCTCGAGCTGCCCCTTGGGCACGGCCAGGAAGCCGCCCCGGAAGGTTTCGGACGCGTAGGCGCCGAAGACCAGCGACAGGGCGAAGACCCCGCCCACCAGCGGGCTGATGGAGACGTCGGTGCCGGTGAGCGAGGACAGGAACGAGGGCAGGCTGAAATACACGATCAGCAGGATGAGGAACTCGGGGATGCCGCGGACGAGGTTGACCAGCAGCGTCACCGGCACGCGGACCCAGCGCAGGGCCGACAGCTTGGCGGCCGCCCCCAGGATGCCCAGCACGGTGCCGAACAGCAGCGACAGCACCGCGACCTCGAGGGTGACGACGGCGCCCTGCAGCAGTTGAGCGCCGAAACCGGAGAGGTCGAGCATGGAGGGACGGGGCCTCGCGGGCTACGGATGGTTCGGGCCGGTGATGACCGAGCCGGCCGACGGGATGCCGGGCCGCGAGGCATCGCGGCCCGGCGGTCACGAGGCGGCGGTCATTTCGCGGCGTGAGCGCCCGACCCCACGATGTTGAAGGGGAAATAGGCGTCGTTGATCTTCTTGAAGGTGCCGTCGGTGCCGACCGTCACCAGCGCCTTGTTGAAGGCCTCGGCCAGGGCCGCGTCGCCCTTGCGCACCGCGATGCCGGTGCCGTCGCCGAAGATGGCGGGGTCGAGCAGGGGCTTGCCGGCATAGTCGAAGCCCTTGGCCTTGCCGGTCTTCTCGAGCCAGTCGTATTCGATCGTGGCATCGGCCAGCGTGGCGTCGGCCCGGCCGTTCTCGACGTCGAGGAAGGCCTCGTCCTGGGTCTGGTAGACTTTCGCCGTCGCGATGCCGGCCAGCTTCTCGGTGACGTATTTCTCATGCGTCGTGCCGCTCTGGACCGCGATCGTCTTGCCCTTGAGCGAGCCGGGATCGTCGGTGATGCCGGAGCCCTGCTTGGCGACGAAGCGCGCCGGCGCCACCGTCACCTGGTTGGTGAAGTCCACCGCCTTCTTGCGGTCGTCGGTGATCGACATCTGCGACAGGATGGCGTCGATCTTATGGGCATTGAGCGCGGGGATCAGGCTGTCGAAGTCCTGGTTGACCCACTCGCACTTGAGCTTCGCGGCGGCGCAGAGCGCATTGCCGAGCTGGATCTCGTAGCCCTTGAGCTCGCCCTTGTCGTCCTTGAACTCGAAGGGCGCGTAGGCCGCCTCCGTGCCGATCCGCACGACCTTGTCCTGCGCCCGGGCGACACCCGTCAGCGCGATCACGGCCATGAGGCCGAGTGCCAGCGTCTTCATGCGATTTCCTCGATCGTGGCGGCGGGCCCGCCCCGTGGCGATCCACCCTGTTGCGAATCTGTGCCGCAGATCACGCCCGAGTTCGGGCGCACCGTCAACCGGCGGCATGCCGCCGCAAGTTGCAAGCCTCGTGCCTCGCCGGAGCCGCGGCGGGCCGCCCGTCCGCCGCTCAAGACCGCGTTAACCAAAGTCCGAGACACTGTCCGAAACCGGTTTTCTGTTGCGGTTCGGAAACATGGGTCGGCAGGTTCGTCGTGGCTGAACGACCGTTCCGCCTCATTTCCGCGGGACTGCAGCGTTAAGAATCGCACCGGTTGGAACCGCGTTGGGACGACGGCGGTGCCGCTCGCCGCTGGCGTCCGCCGCAACGCTCCCTCCGTGGCCGCCGCGAAAGCGGCCGATCCACCGCTTTGTTGAGACGAGGTCTGGTCATGACGTTCTTTTCTCGCTGCGAGACCATGCAGCGCTACGAACCGGCGTCGCAGGCCCGCTCGGCGCGGCGGATCCGGGTGCCCGACGAAACCTCGGCCTTCCGGTCGGCGCTGTCGGGCTTCGCCGAGGACCTCGGCATCCTGTTCCGCTATGCCGCCGGGCTCGACTACTACGGCCGCGACCGTCACCCGCAGGGGCGCTGACCGGACGGTCGCCGGCCACGCCGCCGGGGCCGTCGCATCCACCATGTCCGGCCCGGGGCTCCCGCCCCGAAGCGCCGGGCAGGGGCCGCGTGGTGCTTATCTGGCCTTGTCGTTGCCCGGGAGGTGGCGGCCATAGGCCTTTTCGCGTTCGACGCGCTCCTCGATCAGCTTGGCATAGGCGGCCTTCGCGTCGGGCGACAGGCTGACGTGCTTGCCCTTGGAGGCCTTGCGCTTCGGCGCCCGTTTGAACTGGTCACTCTGTTCCGGCATGGTCGGTCCCCCTCGGCGGCCCACCGTGTCCTGGCGCCGCCGTGTCCCCTGGCGCCGCCGCCGGCGGCGGTGCGCCGGCCCGGCGTGTCGGTCCATCGGGTCGCGGCGCGACCGGGCATCCGGCCCGATCCCCCCAACCGATGTAGCGCAACGGGACGTCCCGGCAAAGCACGCCGGCGGCGCCCGAGGGCCCCGGACCCCTTGTCCACGCCGGGTGGCGATCCGCGCCGATTCACCCACGCGGCCGCTCGGGCCGCGCGGGCGGAGGCGTCAACGCTCCACGATCACCCGGGTGCCGACCTTGGCATGCTCGTAGAGGTCGGCGACGTCCTCGTTGGTCATGCGGATGCAGCCCGACGACACCGCCTGGCCGATCGTGTCGGGCTCGTTGGAGCCGTGGATGCGATATTCGGTGTGGCCGAGATACATGGCGCGGGCACCGAGCGGGTTGTCGATGCCGCCCGCCATGTGATGCGGGATGTCGGGGCGGCGCTTGATCATGGCGGCCGGCGGCGTCCAGTCCGGCCATTCGCGCTTGGCCGTGATGGTCTGGCCGCCCGACCACTCAAAGCCGGGCCGGCCGACGCCGACGCCGTAGCGGATGGCCTGCCCGTCGGGCAGCACGAAGTAGAGGCGCTTCTCCTGCGTCGACACCACGATGGTGCCGGGGGCCTGCTGGCCGTCGTAGGCCACGATCTCGCGCGGGATGGCGGAGGCGAGCGGACGGTGCTCGAGCTGCTCGTCCCCCGGCACGGCATGGCCGTGGCCGAAGACCGGCTGCTGGTCCGCTTCCGCGGGCGCCTCGTCGGCGGGGGCGACGTCCGAGGGATCGGCGGCCGCGACGGCGGGCCGGGCGGCGGCCCGGTGCCGCACGGGCGCGGCGACGTCCGGCTGCGGCTCGCCCGCCGGCGCGGCGTCGCGCTCGAAGTAGCTCTGGTGCTGCTCGACGAAGAAATCGGTGTTCGAGGCCCGGGCCGGAACCTGGGCCGCGATGATCGCGATGCCTGCGGCGCCGGCCAGGGCAATGCTGCGTGCCCGCATGGTCTTGCCTTTCGGTGATGGTCTGGGATGACAGGGCCTTGTGCCATCGCCCCGTTACTATTTCGCCATCGTCCCGTCACAGGCAACGCGGGCCGTGGCGACCGGCCCCTATTGCCTCCGGTCGTTGCGCCCGTGTGACACTCCCGGCGGAGGCTCGGCTTCCCGGGGCCGGCCGCCCAGGCGCTTGACAGGGTGGCGGGCGCTGGGTAATCCAGCGCCACGGTTCGGGCGCGTAGCTCAGCGGGAGAGCATTCGCTTCACACGCGAAGGGTCACAGGTTCAATCCCTGTCGCGCCCACCATTCCGTCTCCGGACCTCTCTTCAAGCCTTGAAGGCGATCGTCCCCTCGGGGGATCGTCGCGCCATCAGGTCGGCGACGGCCTCGTCGAGCGCGTCGAAATGGCCGATGACGCGGTCGGGGGCGAAGTCCTGCACGGGCCGGTCCGTATAGCCGAAGTCCACCGCCACCACGGGTACGCGCGCCGCCTTGGCGGTGTCGATGTCGGTCCGGCTGTCGCCCACCATCACGCTCCGCTCGGGCGTCCCGCCCGCCAGCGCGATCGTGTCGAGCAGGGCGCCGGGCTGCGGCTTCGACACCGCGAACGTGTCCTGGCCGCAGATGGCCCGGAAGCGGCCCGCGACGCCGAGCACCTCCAGCAGGCGCTTGGCCGTGCCCTCCATCTTGTTGGTGCAGACCGCGAAGGCGTAGCCCTGCGCTTCGAGCCGGTCGAGCGACGCGACGACGCCCGGGAACAGGTGCGAATGGTCGGCGATATGCGCCTCGTAGAAGGCCAGGAAGGCCGCGAACAGCCCTTCGAGCCGCTCCTCCGCGAGAGGCCGGCCCGCGGAGGCGAAGCCGCGGCGGATCAGCGCCCGTCCGCCGGCCCCGAGCAGGGAGCGGGCCTGGTCCACGGGCAGCGGGGGCAGGCCGTCGCCCGCCAGCACGTGGTTCAGGGCGCCCATGAGGTCGCCGGCCGTCTCGGCCAGCGTGCCGTCGAGGTCGAAGACGACGAGCGGAAAGGTGTCGGGCATGCGGGTCTCCGGCACGGCGCCGCGTGCCGGGCCTCGCCCGGGCTGGAAACCGAGCGCCGACTCGATGATTATCCTAGACGGGTTCGCATGGACCTGCCGACCCCCCGCGCGTCGGGCTGGCCCGGAGGCGCGGGGCGAGCCCCGGCACCGGTCGCGGGTCGGATGACCCTTCCGGCGGCGGAGACAGACGAGATGGAACGATCGGCCCTGGCCTGGTCCCTCGGGGCCGGCCTCATCCTGGCGGCCGCCCCGGCGGCGGCGGCCACCTACGAGTTCCTGGCGGCGCCCGAGATCGACCTCAACCGCGTCTACCGGCTCGACAAGGCCACGGGCGAGATGGGGGCGTGCCAGTACGGCCTGGCGGAGGGCACGGGCGGCGCCGCGGCCGCGGCGGCCCGCAACGACGATGTGGGCGTCACCCTGTGCTACCCGCCCGGGCAGGGCGGCGGCCCGCAGGCGCAGAGCGAATATGCCCTGGTGGCGTCGCGCCACAACAAGGAGGGCGGGGTGTTCCGGGTCGACGTGCGCACCGGCACCATGTCGATCTGCTACGTGCTCAACGACACCGTCGTGTGCACGGCCCCCGCCAAATGACAGAGCCGCCCCGGTGGTGCCGGGGCGGCTCGCGAAAGGCGAAGACCCTCCGGTGGGGCGCGAACCGGAGGGTCTCGCTGGCCGAACCGGACCCGAGGGTCAGTCCAGCCGAGCTCGTCGGACGGTCAGGTCCGGGCCGTCAGCACACCCGCACGGGGCGGTAGCCGGCGAAATTGCCATAGGCGTCGTAGACCGGGCGGCGGCGGACGCAGGGGTAGGGACCGGGGCCGTAGGCGTAGGGCCGCGCCGCACCGCCGATGATGGCACCGGCCGCGAGGCCGCCGAGCACGCCGGCCGCCACGGGGGCGCCCCAGCCGTAGCGCCACCAGGCTTCCGCCGGCGACGAGGACGCGATGGTGGCGGTGCCGAGGGTCAGGGCCGCAAGCCCGGCCGCGACGGTCTTCTTGACGGCGGACATGGAAAGCTCCTTGATCTGAGGGAGTTACGGGCCGGACGGCAGCCCGGCCGCGACGTCTGGCGTGCAACGTCGATGGCGCCATTCATAGCGCCGACTAACTGAACACGAGGTGAAGCGCCCAGGTTGCGCGCGGCGCCGGCGCGGCGGGACTGTCATTTGCTTTTCGACCGGTGAGACGATAGTTCTCCCGCCGTCCGGCGGTCCTCGTCGCGCCCTCGCCTCCCCATCGCCAACGCCGAGCCACCATGGCCGACCAGTCGGACGAGTCCTCGAAACGCCGCGTGGCAGCCCGTGCGCTCGCCTTCGTCGAGGACGGCATGACGCTCGGTCTCGGGACGGGCTCCACCGCCAAGTATTTCGTCGAGCTCCTGGCCGAGCGCGTCCGGGACGGCCTCGACGTCGTGGGCGTGCCGACCTCGGAGCGCACGCGGGCCCAGGCGGAGAGCCTCGGCATCCGGCTCGCCACGCTGGACGACATCCCCGAACTCGACCTGACGGTGGACGGCGCCGATGCCTTCGACCCCGCGCTGCGGCTCGTCAAGGGCGGCGGCGGCGCGCTGCTGCGCGAGAAGATCGTGGCTTCGGCCTCGGCCCGCATGATCGTCATCGCGGATGCCTCCAAGCGCGTGGCCCAACTCGGCCGGTTCCCGCTGCCCGTGGAGGTGAACGTCTTCGGGCTGGCGTCCACGACCCGCAAGGTGGAGCGGGCCGCCGCCGAGGCCGGGGCGCACGGCCCGCTGGCGCTGCGCCGCGGCCCGGGCGGCGAACCCTTCGTGACCGACGGCGGCCACCTCATCCTGGATTGCCGGTTCGATCCCATCCCGGATCCCGAAACGCTCGCGTCGCTCCTCGTGGCGATCCCGGGCGTGGTCGAGCACGGACTGTTCATCGGGCTGGCCTCGGCCGTCATCACGGATGGCGCCGCGGGCATCGAGGTCGTCGAGCGGCCCGCCCCCACCTCCTGAGGACATTGTCGATGAAGCTTGCCCCCCGCCTGGCCGCCGCTTCCCTGTTGCTGGCCCTCGCCGTCGTCCCGGCCTCGGCCCAGACGCCGCCCGCCGCGGGTGCTCCGACGGCGCCGAGCGCCGCCCCGGCGACGCCGGCCGCCCCGGTGCCGTCGCTGCCCCAGCCCGACGTGCCGCCCGAGAAGCTCGCCATCGCCCGCCAGGTGGTGCTGGGCTCCGGCATGGGCCGGTCCTTCGAGCCGATGGTGCCGCAGCTGGAGGAGCAGATCCCGGCAGTCGTCACCCGCACGCGCCCCGAACTGACCAAGGACCTCGCCGGCGTCCTGGCCCAGCTGCAACCCGAATTCCAGAAGAAGACCGGCGAGATGATCGACATCGCGGCGCGGATCTACGCGCGGCGCATGAGCGACGACGACCTCAAGGCCACGGCCGCCTTCTTCGACAGCCCCGCCGGCAAGAAATACGTCGCGGCCCAGCCGCTCATGCTCGACGAACTGGTTCTGGCCATGCAGGCCTGGACCCAGGAAACCTCCACTTACATGATGAAGCGCGTCCAGCAGGAGATGGAGAAGAAGGGCGACAAGTTCTGACGCCCGTCCAACTCTGACTCCGGCCCGGCCGGTCCGGGGCGACCCGCGCGCGCGAGGATCGACACGATGAGCACGCCCGAGAAGGTCGACTTCTTCGTCATCGGGGCCGGGTCCGGCGGGGTCCGGGCCGGCCGCATCGCCGCATCCCACGGTGCCAGGGTCGTGGTGGCGGAGGACCACCGCATCGGCGGCACCTGCGTGATCCGCGGCTGCGTGCCGAAGAAGCTCTACGTCTATGCCAGCCGCTTCGCCGACGAGTTCGCCGACGCGGCGGGCTTCGGCTGGACGCTGGGCGCCACCCGGTTCGACTGGCCCGCCCTCGTGCGCGCCAAGGAGGGCGAGATCTCCCGCCTGTCGGGCCTCTACCGCCAGAACCTGGAAAAGGCCGGGGCCCGCTTCGTCGAGACCCGGGCGCGCCTCGAGGGGCCGCACGGCATCGTGACGGCGGACGGCCGGCGTTTCGAGGCCGAGCACATCCTGGTGGCGACGGGCGGCCGCCCGACCCTCCACCCCGAGATCCCGGGGCTGGAATATGCCATCACGTCCAACGAGATCTTCGACCTCCCGGTCTTTCCGCGCCGCCTGCTCGTCGTCGGGGCCGGCTACATCGGGCTCGAATTCGCCTCCGTCTTCGCCCGGCTCGGCGCCGAGGTGACGGTGGCGTTCCGCGGCGACCAGATCCTCGGCGGCTTCGACCACGACATGCGCGAGGGCCTCGCCGCGGCGCTGACCCATGCCGGCATCACCCTCATGCCCCGCACCCTGCCGAAGGCGCTGCGCTGGTCGGACGGCCAGGTCGAGGTCGCCATGCCGGACGGGAGCGTGCTGAGCGTCGACCAGGTCCTGGTGGCGACCGGCCGGGCACCGAACACCCGCAACCTCGGCCTCGGCGAGGCCGGCGTCGAGCTCGACGGCAAGGGCGCCGTCAAGGTCGACGCCTTCTCGGCGAGCCGCGTGCCGTCGGTGCATGCCGTCGGCGACGTCACCGACCGCATCAACCTCACGCCCGTCGCGGTGCGCGAAGGCCATGCCCTCGCCGACACGCTGTTCGGCGGCCGCCCCACCTCGGTCGACCACGAGCATGTCGCGTCGGGCGTGTTCACCACGCCGGAGATCGGCTCGGTGGGTCTCGCCGAGCACCAGGCGCGCGAGCGCTTCGACGTGGTCGACATCTACCGGGCGAGCTTCCGGCCGCTCAAGGCGACGCTGTCGGGCCGCCAGGAGAAGGTCACGTTCAAGCTCGTGGTGGACGGCATCACCGATCGGGTGCTCGGCGTCCACATCCTCGGCCCCGAAGCCGGCGAGATGATCCAGATGTGCGCCATCGCGGTCCGGATGGGGGCGACCAAGCGCGACTTCGACGCCACCATGGCGGTCCACCCGACCATGGCGGAGGAGATCGTGACGATGCGGAGCCGCTCCGCCCGCCACGTCCGCCCGGCCAGCGGCGACCTCGACGCCGCCGCCCGCGTCCGCTCCGGCACGCCGGCCGGCTAGCACGGCCCAAGGCGCCGATGACACAGGCCAGCCCCAAATCGCGCGCCCGCCGGCCCCATGTCGAGGCTCGGCTTCGACACGACCCCGGGGCCTAGGACCCCCGTGCCGATCGATCCCCAGGCCGCGCGGCTGATGGCCATGCTGGGCGCCGGCCGGGCGACCGACTGGCGGCAGGTCACGGCGGCCGAGCGGCGGCAGGGCTTCGCGGCGCTGATGCGCATGGCCGGCACGGCGCCGGCGATCGGCGGGCGGGACGACGTTACGGTGCGGGGCGGGGCGGGGCCGCTCCCGGCGCGCCTCTATCGCCCGGCCGGAGAGCCCCCCGGGCCGCGGCCCGGCCTCGTGTATTTCCACGGCGGCGGGCTCGTCGCGGGCGACCTCGACACCCACGAGACGCTGTGCCGCGGCCTCGCCGCGGGCTCGGGTTGCCGCCTGCTCTCCGTCGCCTACCGCCTGGCGCCGGAGCATCGCTATCCCGCGGCGGCCGACGATGCCGCCGCGGCCCTGGCGGACGTCATGGACCGCGCCGGGTCCTTCGGGCTCGATCCCGCCCGGGTGGGCGTCGGGGGCGATTCGGCCGGCGGCACCCTGGCCGTCCTGGCGGCGTCGGGCCTGCGGGGCGGGGCGGGGCCGAAGGTGCAGCTTCTGCTCTGCCCGGTGCTCGACATGGCGTCCGCGACGGACTCCCGCCGCGCCTTCGCCCGCGGCCACCTGCTCGACGCCGACATGATGGCGCGCGACTTCGCCGACTATGCGCCGGACACGGCCGATGTCGCGGACCCTCGCCTGTCGCCACTCCGCATGCCCGACCTCGCCGGCCTGCCGGCGGCGCTGATCCACACGGCCGAATACGACCCGCTGCGCGACGAGGGCGCGCTCTTCGCCGGGCGCCTGGCGGCGGCGGGCGTGCCCGTCGCCCACCGCTGCCACCCCGGCATGATCCACCACTTCTACGGGCTCACCGGCTTCATCCCGGCCGCCAAGGCCATCGTGGCGGAGATCGCCCGGGAGCTGGGCGCGGCGCTCGACGGGGACATGCGGGTGGGTTGAACCGGGCGTCGCGGCCCGGCTCCGCCCTCACAACCGGACCGCACCCGCCGCGATGCGACCGTGGAGCGCCGCGTCGAGCGGCGCGTAGGCGCCGGCCTCGCGGTCGTCGACGAAGAGCGGGTCCCCGACGCGGCCGGGGTCGAAGCCGTCGGCCACGAGCGGAGCCTTGCGCTGCTTGAACGTGTCGGTGGCGGCGATGGCGGATTGGACGCGCAGGAAGACCGGGCGCGCATAGGCGGGCAGCCGCTCGGCGAGGCGCTCCCGCAGCGCGGGGAGGGCGAAGCCGGGCTCCACCACCAGGGCCGCCATGCCGGCGCGTCCGTCATGGCCCGGGACCGCGACGCCGTAGACCGTCGCCTCGACCACGCCGGGCACGCCCATCACCACCTCGGCGACCTCGGAGGTGGCGACGTTCTCGCCCTTCCAGCGGAACGTGTCGCCGACCCGGTCGACGAAGTAGAAGAAGCCGGCGGCGTCGCGGCGCATCAGGTCGCCGGTGCGGAACCAGCGATCGCCCGGGGCGAAGACGTCGCGCAGGACCTTGGCGTCGCTGTCGGCCCGGCTCGTGTAGCCCTCGAAGCTGCCCGCCCCCTCGGCCTGGCCGATGAGCCCGATAGCTTCCCCGACCTCGCCCGGCGCCGCCCGGCGGCAGAAGCCGTCTTCGCCTCGCTCCGGCCGCCCGGCCTCGACGTCGAAGCGGACGATGGCGGCGGGGAAGCGATGCGCCAGGACGGGCGGGACGCGGCCGATGGACCCCACCTTGCCCTCGACGTTGACGAGCGAGAAGCTGCCCTCCGTCGCGGCGTAGAATTCGAGGATCTCGGGCAGGGCGAACCGGTCCTGGAAGGCCTGCCAGATGTCGGGCCGCAGCCCGTTGCCGAGGCACAACCGCAGGCGGTGCGGCGGCACCGGCCCGCCCGCCGGCGCGGCGTTGAGGAGGTAGCGGCACAGCTCGCCGATATACTGGAACAGCGTGCAGTCCCAGCGCGCCACCTCGTCCCAGAAGCGCGACGCCGAGAAGCGTTCCGCGATCACCACGGAGCCGCCGGCCGACAGCACGCAGCCCGGTGCCACGACGCCGCCGACGCTGTGGAACAGCGGCAGGCAATCGTACATGCGGTCCTCGGGGGTGAGGGCGGCCAGGCCGGCGAACCAGCGGCTCCACGTCATGATGCGGCGATGGCTGACGTTGGCGGCCTTGGGCAGGCCGGTGGTGCCCGACGTGTAGATGCAGAGCGCGCGGTCCGACAGGGCCACGGGGCGTCGCTCGTCCGGGGCGAGGGGATCGCCCGGCAGCGCGTCCAGCGCCGCGTCAAGCTCGCCCTCCTGCCGGAGCCATGCCCGGGGCGGGGCGGCGAGGTGGGCGGCGGCACCCGCGAAGGCGTCGGTGCAGGCGCCCGCCACGACGACGTGGGCCGGCGCGGCCACCGCGATGCAGTGGGCCAGCGATGCGCCCGTCAGGTTGGTGTTGAGCAGCGCCGCCGTGAGGCCGACCCGCGTGAGGCCGATCCAGGCCGCGAGGTAGTCGGGACGGTTCGGCATCAGCAGCCCGACCGTCGCGCCCGCGGGCAGGTCCAACGACAGCGCCCAGCGGCTGTAGCGGTTGGAGCGCTCGGCGAGTTCGCGGAACGTCAGGCACTCGCCCTCGGACAGCAACGCGGGCCGGTCGCCCTGCCGCGTCGCGAGGTCGTCGATGAGTTCGGGGAAGGTGTGGCCGTCGCGGTCGATCCGGGCCGTCGCCTCCAAGGCCCGCAGCCAAAGCTTGGTGGGTGAGGGGCGGGGGGCATGGGACATGGCGCGCTCCGGATGGGCGGCGCTGGCCGTCCGCGATCGTGGTGGGATGCGGTCCGGCGCCGGCGGGTCGCAGGCTCGGACTGCCGTCACCGTGCCGTCCCACCCTTGCCGTTCCCTAAACCAGAGGAGTGCTTCGACCCATTAACGTTATTGGCGGCTTCGATTTCCAGTCCGTAAAGTATCGCGACCGGCTTCCGGCGTGATTGTTGCGGAAACCAACCCGAGTGACGGTGTCTTCACCGCTGGCCGTCATAGACTGTTCGATATTGAACGGGTCGCGGCCGCGGCGGACTGGGGCCGGGTCGAAACGGGACAGGGGCTGTATCCATGCGGAACGAGACCATCGCGCTTCACGCCGGTTTCTCCCACGACCCCGCGACCCACGCCGTGGCGGTCCCCATCTATCAGTCCGTCGCCTTCGCCTTCGACAACGCCGACCACGGCGCGGCACTGTTCAACCTCGAGGAGGAGGGCTTCCGCTACAGCCGGATCGCCAACCCGACGGTGGCGGTGCTGGAGGAGCGCGTCGCCGCGCTCGAAGGTGGGGCGGCGGCGGTCGCGGTGTCGACCGGCCAGACCGCGACCTATTACGCGCTCGCCAACCTCGCCGACAACGGCGGCAACATCGTCACGGTGCCGCAGCTCTACGGCACGACCCACACGCTGCTCGCCCACACGCTGCCGCGCCAGGGCATCACGGGACGGTTCGCCGCGTCGGACTCCGCCGCCGACGTCGAGCGCATGATCGACGGCGACACGCGCGCGGTCTTCTGCGAGAGCGTCGGCAACCCGGCCGGCAACATCCCGGACCTCGCCGCGCTGGCGGAGGTCGCCCATCGCCACGGGGTCCCCCTGGTCGTCGACAACACGGTGGCGACGCCGATTCTGCTGAAGCCCATCGCGCATGGCGCCGACATCGTGGTCGAATCCTTGACCAAGTTCATGGGCGGTCACGGCACCACGCTCGGCGGAGCCGTGGTGGACGGCGGCACCTTCGACTGGAAAGCCCAGCCCGGGCGCTTCCCCATGTTCACCCAGCCCGACCCCTCCTACCACGGCATGGTCTATGCTGAGCGGTTCGGCCGCACCGCCTATTCGGCCCGCCTCCGCAGCGTGTACCAGCGCACCACCGGCGCCGTGCTGCCCGCCATGAGCGCCTTCCTGCTGTTGCAGGGCATCGAGACCGTGGCGCTGCGGGTGGAGCGGCACGTCGAGAATGCCCGCCGCGTCGCGGAGTTCCTGGCCGGCGACCCGCGCGTGGCCTGGGTCAACTACGCGGGTTTCCCGTCCTCGCCCTATCACGCGATGGTGGAACGCTACCTCGGGGGGCGCGCGCCCTCGCTTCTGACTTTCGGGGCCGAAGGCGGCTTCGCCGGCGGCATGGCGTTCTACGACGCGCTGAACCTCGTGAAGCGCCTCGTCAACATCGGCGACGTCAAGTCGCTGGCCTGCCATCCCGCATCGACCACGCATCGCCAGATGTCGCCGGCCCAGCAGCTCGGTGCCGGCGTGCGGCCCGAGACCATCCGGCTCAGCGTCGGCATCGAGCACATCGACGACATTCTGGCCGACCTCGACCAGGCCCTCGACGCCGCCGCCCGCCACCGTGCCGCCGGCGCCCTGGCGGCCGAATGACCGCCCTCGTGCGCTCCGGACCGGGAGAACAGCCATGCCCCTGATGGTCGCCGCCCTGGGTTGCCCGCCGGACCAGGCGCCCAAGACCGGCCGCGCCACGGGCCGGGGCACCCTCCACATCGGGCTCGTCAACAACATGCCGGACGCGGCCTTCAAGGCCACCGAACGCCAGTTCGCCCGGCTGCTGGCTTCGGCCTCCGGCGCCGTCGACGTTCGGCTGCACCTCTTCTCGCTCGGGACGGTGGCGCGCGGCGCCGCGGCCCGCTCCTACCTCGCCGGACGCTACGGCACGTTGCGGGACCTCGAAGGATCGCGCCTCGACGGTTTGATCGTGACGGGGGCGGAGCCGCTCGCCGCCACGCTCACGGAGGAGCCCTACTGGGCCGAACTGACGCGGGTGGTCGACTGGGCCGAGCACAACACCGCCTCGACGATCTGGTCCTGCCTCGCCGCCCATGCCGCCGTGCTTCACCTCGACGGGATCGCGCGCCGGCGGCTGCCGGAGAAGAGGTTCGGCCTCTTCGATTGCGTGGAGGTCACGGCCGGCGGCCTGCTCCGCGGCACGCCCGCAGGGCTCAGGGTGCCGCATTCGCGGTGGAACGACCTCGCCGAGGGCGACCTGCGCTCGCATGGCTACCGCATCGCGTCGCGCTCGCCGGAAGCCGGCATCGACACGTTCACCAAGCAGTGGGCCAGCCTGTTCGTGTTTCTGCAGGGTCACCCGGAATACGATGCCGACACGCTGTTCCGGGAATATCGTCGCGACGTCCAGCGCTTCCTGACGGGGACGCGCGACACCATGCCGGCGCTGCCGGCGCATTATTTCGAGCCCCGCACCGAGCAGGCCGTCGCGGCCTTCACGGAGCGGGCGCGGGTCGATCGCGACCCCGCCGTCTGGGACCTGTTCCCGAGCGACTGGGCGGTCCGTCCCGCGATGCTTCAGCTCTGGCAAGCCTCGGCCGCCCAGCTCTACCGCAACTGGCTCGCCGCGGTCTCGTCGGACTGACGCCGAGCGCGGCTTTGGGCTGGACCCGAACGAAGAAGGGCGCCGGCTCGATGGCCGGCGCCCTTCAGGGTCGGTTCAGGCCGCGAGATTAAGCGGCAGCGCTGTAGGCGTAGCCGTAGCCACCGCCATAGCTGTAGCCGCCGCCGTAGCTGTAGCCGTAGCTCCCGCCATAGCTGTAGCCGTAGCTCCCGCCATAGCTGTAGCCGTAGCTCCCGCCGTAGCTGTAGCCGTAGCTCCCGCCGTAGCTGTAGCCGTAGCTGCCGCCGTAGCCGTAGCCATAGCTGCCGTAGCCGTAGCCGGCGCCGTAATAGCCATAGCTGCCGTAACCGTAGCTGCTGTAGCCGTAGCCGTAGCCGGCGCCGTAGTAGCCGTAGCTGCCATAGCCATAACCGGTGTAGCCGTAACCATAGCCGTAGCTGCCGTAGCCATAGCTGCTGTAGCCGTAGCCGTAGCCATAGCTGCTGTAGCCGTAACCGTAGCCATAGCTGCTGTAACCGTAGCCGCCATAACCGTAGCTGCTGTAGCCGTAGCTGCCGTAACCATAGCTGCTGTAGCCATAGCCGCCGTATCCGTAGCTGCTGTAACCATAGCTGCTGTAGCCATAGCTGCTATAGCCGTAGCCGCCGTAGGAGTAATATCCAGCCATCTGAGCTTCCTGTCATTCTATCAGCCACACCGCGGCTGATCTGCGTTACACCATTCCGACCTGCCATCGGAACGTGTCCTCAGCGCGTCACCATCGTTGAAACCCGCCCCGCGGACAAGACTACACTCACGCTCATGTTCACGTATCCTTACGGAAAGGTGGACATGTGTCGCGTGCAGCACAGGCCGCCCGATGTCTCAATCGATGAACGCATATCCTGCATCAACGTTCCTGAGCCGATTGCTCGAAAAGGGAATGGAGAGGCGAAAGGATGTAGTCGATGGCGCGTCGGCTTTCCGTCCGGATCTCGACCGTGACGGTCATGCCGGAGGACAGCGGCAACATGCGGCCGTCGACTTTCAGGCCCGGCTGGTCGGGGATGACCGTGACGGGGAAGACGAGGTCGGTCGTCTGCTGCGCGGCACTGGTGACCGACATGGCCCCGTCCGCACTGGGCGGCGTCGAACCGTTGCCCTGCTGCTGCTGGGCCTGTTTGCCCGGCAGCGCGTCGGCGGCGACGCGCGTCACCTTGCCCGACAGCGTCCCGTAACGCGTGTAGGGGAAGGTGTCGACCTTGATGGTGGCATCCTGCCCGACGTGGATGAAGCCCGCGTCGGAATTGAGGATATAGGCCTCGATCTCGAGCGGCGTCCCTTCCGGGACGATCTGCATGAGCTGCTGGCCGGAGGTGACGACTTGGCCCACCGTGGTGACGGCGGTCGCCTGAACGGTGCCGGCGATGGGGGCCGTGAGCGTCATGTGGTCGAGCGTCTCGACCGCCTTGGCGAGGTCCTGCCGGTCCTTCTCCACCTGCTGCTGCGCCCCCACCAGCGCCGTCGTATGCGTGGTGACGAAGCTCTGCCGGGTGAGTTCGATCTTGCTGTCGATCACCGGGATGGCGGCGTTGGCCTGCGCCAGGCTGCCCTGCAGGTTGACCAGCGCGAGTTGCGCCGTCTGCAGCTGCTGCTCCTGTTCCAGCACGGTCGCGCGGCTGTTCCAGCCGTCCTTGAACAGGGCGTTGCGCATGCCGAGATGTTCGTTGATCAGTTCGATCACCTTCTTCTGCGGATCGATGTTGGCCTGGTACTTGTCGCGGTCGGCGACCGTCGCAGCCTTCTGGGCCTCGAGGTTCGACAGGGTCGCGGCGAGGCTGGCGAGTTCGCTGCCCATGGCCTGGGCTTCGCGGTCCACCACGTCCTTCGGCAGGTCGGACGGCCAGTCCACCTTGGGGCTGACCTCGACGCCGGCCTTGCCGAGGGCGGCGATCTCGGCCCTGTGGCGGATGACCTCGCCACGGGCGTTGTCGAGCTGGTCGCGGGCGATGTTGCGCCCGGCGACGGCCGACGTCTGGTCGAGCTGCACCAGCACGGCCCCGGCCTTCACGCGGTCCCCGTCGGTCGCCAGGATCTTCTCGACCTTGCCGGCCTCCACCGGCTGGACCACCTTGGTCCTGCCGGAGGCCTGGACCTTGCCGGTGGCGTCGGCATAGACGTCGAGGTGTCCGAACCACGACCAGGCGAGTGCCGTCGCGACGAGGCCGCAGAGCGCGTAGATGAGCCAGACGCGGATCGGCGAGGCCGGCGCTTCGAGGATCTCCAGCGCTCCGGGCAGGAATTCCCGGTCGGTCGGCGCGCGGGCCGGCTTCACCGGCGCCCAAAGCTCGTCGAGGTCGATGACCGGGCGACCGGCGTGTTTCATGCGCGGCTGGACCGCCGTGCCTCCGGCCTGGAGACGGCGTCCGGCCCCGGCCTGCAGGCGCCGGCCCTGCGGCACCGTGTCGAGGCTCCGCCCACCCTGCATGCCGCCGCCCGCCGCACCGGCTGCGCCGGGGGCCGCCTGCGCCACGGCCTTGGCGGCCTGCAGCCGCCGGCTCGGCTCCGCGCCACCGGAGCGCGACAACACGTCCCCGGCCGGCTCCGGCGCGGCCTGCGGCACCCTGCGGCGCCGGCGCGGCGCGGCACCCTGCGGCGGCCGCTCGGCCTCGGCCGCCGCCGGTGCCACGACGGCGCTGGTGTCGGGTTGCGCTTCGCCCGGCGCGCGGTCGAGCGCGTCGGCGCCCGTCCCGGCGAAGCCGCTGCGCGGCGTGGCGGTGCTCATGCGCTCACCTGGTCGGTCTGGAGCGACCACAGCCGCGCATAGAGACCGTCGCGGCGGCGGATCAGGTCGTCGTGGGTACCGATCTCGACGATCTCGCCCTTGGTCATGCCGACGATGCGGTCGCAGTGGCGCACGGCTGCGAGCCTGTGCGCGATGACGATCACGGTGCGGCCGCGGGCGATGTGGTCCATGTTGTGGCGGATGATGCGCTCGCTCTCGTAGTCGAGCGCCGACGTCGCCTCGTCGAGGATGAGGATGCGGGGATCCGTCGCGAGGGCGCGGGCGATGGCGATGCGCTGGCGCTGGCCGCCCGACAGGTTGGCGCCGCGCTCCTCGATCACCGTGTCGTAGCCCTGCGGCAGCTTGGATACGAATTCGTCCGCCCCCGCGAGCTTGGCCACCCGGACCACGCCGGCGCGCGACAGGGACGGGTTGGCGAGGGCGATGTTTTCATGCACGGTCTGGTTGAACAGGAAGTTCTCCTGCAGCACCACGCCGAGCTGCCGTCGCAGCCAGGTCGGGTCGACCTGGGCGATGTCGATGCCGTCGACGAGGATGTCGCCCGCCGTCGGGACATGGAAGCGCTGGATCAGCTTGGTCAGCGTCGACTTGCCCGATCCCGACGGGCCCACGATGCCGATGACCTCGCCGGGCGCGATGTCGAGCGAGATGCCGCGCAGCGCCTCGGGCAGCTCCGGCCGGTAGCGGAACGACACGCCGCGCAGCTGGATCGCACCCTCGGGCGACGGCAGGGCCTGCAGCGCCTGGGGCTGCTGCTCGACGGGAGCGTCGAGGATGTCGGCGAGATGCTCCAGCGACACCTGCACCTCCTGGAAGCCCTGGTAGAGCTGGGCGGAGCGCAGGATCGGCTGGGTGACGCGCTGGCCGATCATCGAGAAGGCGATGAGGCCGCCCACCGTCATCGAGCCCGAGATGACGAGTTGCGTGCCGAAGAACAGGATCAGCGCGGTCTGCAGGTTGGTGACGAAGGAGATGCTGGTCTGGGTGATGGTGCCCAGCATGGTGGATCGGAAGCCGGCCTTCACATAGGCCGACAGGCGCTCCTCCCACAGCTTCTGGAAGATCGGCTCGACCGCCGAGGCCTTGATGGTCTGGATGCCCACGACGGTCTCGACCAGCAGCTGCTGCGCCTTCGACCAGCGGCGGAACTTGTCCTTGAGCCGGCGGCGGTAGGCCGGCTTCACCAGGACGCTGATGCCGAAATACACCGGGATCAGCACCAGGATCACCAGCGTCAGCATCGGCGAGTAGAGCATCAGCACGCCGATGTAGATGAACAGGAACAGCAGGTCGACGACCGACGTCAGGCTCTGGTCCGTCAGGAATCGGCGCACCGTCTCGATCTCGCGGGCGCGCGTCACGATGATGCCGGCGGGCCGCCGCTCGAAATAGGAGATCGGCAGGCGGATCAGGTGGGCGTAGAGCTTCGCGCCGAGTTCGACGTCGATCCGGTTCGACGTGTGGTTGAGCACATAGGCCCGCAGGTACTTTAGGATCCCCGAGAAGACCGAAATCAGCACCATGGCGGCGATGACCACGACCAGCGTCGAATAGCTCTTCGACACCAGCACCTTGTCGACGACCAGCTGGAACACCAGCGGTGTCGCCAGGGCCAGCAGGTTGATGAAGAAGGAGGTGACGAGGACGTGGACCAGCGGCTTGCGATAGCGCCTGATGGCAGGCACGAACCAGGACAGGCCGAACTTCAGCTGTTCGACCGAGAGCTCGGCGCTCTTGCCGATCAGGATCACGTCGTGGTCGAGCCGCTCCAACACCTCCTCGATCGAGATCTGGATCTGGCGGCGGGTCAGCGGGTCGACGACGCGGTGCAGGCCGGGCTCGGTCTCGACGCCGAACACCGCCCAGGTCCCGTCCTTCACGCGGATGATGGCCGGAACCGGGATGGTCCGCATCCGCTGGGCGCTGGGATCGCGGACGACGCGGGCCTTCAGGCCGACCCGGATGGCGGCACGGGCGAGGTCTTCGGCGCTGGGCGGCGCGTCGCCGAGGCCGGCGTCGTGGCTGAGCTGCGCGGCGGACGCGAGGACGCCGTGGTGGCTGGCGAGATGTGCCACCGCCACGAACCCGCCGTTGAACAGCGGGATGGCCTCGAGATCCGTCAAAGGTGCGTTCAAGCCACCGGTCCTGCGCGTCGCCGCATCGTTGAAGCCCCTGGGCTACCGCCGCGACGAGGCGAGGGCAAGCGCGGTGGCGTTACAAATCAGCAAGGCTCACCTCATCACGAAGAAGGTGAACATGCTTTGAATGTGTCGGCGGCGGAACAGTCCCAGGCACAAGGGCACGCTTCCGGGCCATTCTGTCGGGATCATAGTGCGCCGAACGTCGGCCCGCGATGGCGCGTTCCATCCGGGCTGCTCTCAGCCGGCGCTCATTGCACTGGGCGCAGTGGCCCTCGCTCACCGACTGAGTTATGCCGGGCGCCGATCGAGGCCATATCGGCCGCAGCCTCCCCGCAAGGTGGACCCGTGAAACAGCATATCGACAGCCTGCGTTCCCTGCGCGACTTCCTGGTGGAGGACCGGCGCAACCTCGTCACCAGCATCGTAGCGGATCCCCATGCGGCCGGCGAGGCGGCCGGTGACTTCATGAACCTGCAGCAGTTCATCGACGTCGTGGAGCGCGCCATCAGCCACGAGCAGAGCCTCGAGCGCCCGCAGGGATCCTGGCCGCCCAAGCCGCCCGGCGGCAAGGGCATGCAGCCGCCGCGCTGAGGCCCGTCGGGGCGACGCGCCCAGCGTCACCCTGCCTTGCGGGCCACGATGAACAGCCGCGGGAAGGCCAACAGGCGGCGGCCGTCGGCCCGGGCCGGATAGGCGCCGTCGATGGCCCGCGCGTAGGCGGCGAGGAAACCGGCCTTCAGGTCGGGCGGCAGCGGCTCGACGAAGGGCCGGAGGCCGGTGGCGCTCAACCAGTCGACGATGGCGCCGGCATCCGCCATGGGATGCTGGTAGGTCGTGTGCCACAGGTCGAGACCGGCGGCCGCCGGCGCCAGCAGGTCGTAGTAGCGGCCCACCGGCAGCATGCGGCCGACGCGCCCCGCCACCGCGGGATCGCCGATCCGGGCCGACCACGGCCCGTCGGCCGCGACCTCGCGCATCAGGCGGTGCGAGGGCTCGTCCAGGTTGTCGGGCATCTGCACGGCGAGGACGCCGCCCGGCGCCAGCAGGCCGAAGAGGCGTGGCAGCAGGGACGCATGGTCCGGCACCCATTGCAGCGCCGCATTGGCGTAGATGAGGTCCGGCGCGCGTTCGGGCGTCCAAACGGCGGCATCGCCCGCCGCGAAGGCGACGCCGGGCAGGCGCAGCCGCGCGCTGGCCAGCATGGCTTCGGACGTGTCCACCCCGAGGAGCGCCGCTTCCGGGTAGCGACGCGCGATCAGCGCGGTCGAGTTGCCCGGGCCGCAGCCGAGGTCGACGGCGCCGCGCGGCGCCGCCAAGGGAACGCGGGCCAGCAGTTCGGCCGCGGGGCGCGTCCTCTCGTCCTCGAACCGGGTGTAGAGGCTCGGGTTCCAGTCCGCCATCGCCCCGCCTCAGGCGCCCGCCATGATGGCCCGCGCCTTGGAGCAATAGGCCCGGTTGGAAGCGTTCATGTGCCGGGCGAGGTGTCCCGACTGGTATCGCATGAGGGCGCCGCAGGTGTCGCCGCCGGCCGCCTTGTAGGCGTCGCCGAGGATCTTCATGCCGAAGCGCAGGTTGGTTTCGGCGACGAAGAGCCCCATGGCGGGGCCGGCGAAGCCCGCCGCGCGGGCGGTGCCGTATTTGATCTGCATGAGGCCAAGGGCGCCGTGGTTGGAGGCGCGCGGGTTGCCGCGGCTCTCGATCCGCACCACCGCCATGGCGAGCTTGATCGGCACGCCGTTGGCCTGGGCGTGGCGGGCGAGCAGCTGGGCGACGGTTTCGGAGGGCGCCTCGCGCGGGCCCCCGCCCAGCGAAGGCGACGTTTCGTGCGGCGTGCGCGCCGCCGTCTCGGTGTTGCCGCCGTGCGGCGCCGGGGGTTCCAGCGTCGCCACGGCCTGCGACACCTGCTCGTCGCCGTGGGACGGCGGCAGCGGCGCCGGGATGGCGCCGATCGTCAGCGGCGCGGGCCCGTCGACAATGCCCGGCTTCAGGGACGCCTGGGCGGCGGCACGTGCCGCCCTGCCGCGCGCGACGCGGGTGCGGCGCCGCGGCGCCCGTCCCCGCGTGGCCGGAACGGCCGCGACCGTGGCCCGGGCGGCGGCCGGAGCCGAGACGGGCGCGTCGTTCAGGTCGGGCGAGAAGCTCGCATGGTCGCCGGCCTGGGCCAGCGAGGCAGAGGCCAGCAGAGCGCCGGCCGCGAAGATCGCACGCGACATTGAAGACAAGCCGCTTCCTCCATCCAGGTGCATCGGTCGCCCCAAACCGTCGCCCAAATGCGTCGGAATCCGGGCCGGGGCGTCCGGGGAGTCGTTTAAGGCCGATGAAGGCCGCATCGGGCAAGTCGTTTTTTGTCGGTTGTGTGGTTTTCGACACAGGGGGGACGAAAAGGCGCGCCGAACGGGGCTCTGCGGCGTCGCCGCTGGGCGCGGGCGCCTCCGTCCCAAGAAAAGCCCGCTTTTCTCCGGAAGGGAGCCGCCGTCGCGACCTCGGCGGACGAGGGCGACGACGACGGTTAGGGCGGCATTCATCCTGTCGCCCGCAGGGTGCAGGCGAGTGGGTTGGGCTCGGCGTCGCGCCGCGAGGAGTGGACATGAACAGGAAATTCGGCGCGGTCGGTGCCGCCATGATGACGGCGCTGGCGCTCGCGGGCTGCGCCGCGCGGACCCCCGAGGAGTACAACGCCGGCCGCGGCGCGCTGATCGGCGGCACCACGGGCGCGCTGATCGGCGGCCTCGCCACCGGCCGCCCCATGGGTGCCCTGGCGGGTGCCGCCATCGGCGCCGGCAGCGGCGCCGTACTGGGCGCGGCCTCGACGCCGCGCTACGCCCCGCCGCCCCCGGTCGACGCCTATGGCGAGCCGCCGCCGCGCGCCTGCGCCCGCTGGGGCGTCGATGCCTATGGCGAGCGCGTCTGCCTCAAGCTCGCCGGCTACCGGGCCGTGCCGCCGTCCAATTACTGACGCCGTGACGGCGTCGCCCGCCTTCGCGCCGGACAGCCGCCTCGTCGCGGCGGTCCGGCCCTCGCCCAACCACGGCGAGCGGCAGGGGGGCGCCCGGCCGGACGCCCTGGTGCTGCATTACACCGGCATGGCGGACGGGCCCTCTGCCCTCCGCCGCCTCTGCGATCCCGCCGCCGAAGTGTCCAGCCACTACCTCGTCGAGGAGGACGGCGCCGTCCTGCAGCTTGTGCCGGAGGCGCGGCGCGCGTGGCATGCCGGGCGTGAGCCCTGGGCGGGTCGCCACGACCTCAACTCGGCGTCGATCGGCATCGAAGTCGTCAACGGCGGCCACGACTTCGGCCTGCCGCCCTTTCCGGAAGCCCAGGTCGCCGCGCTCGAGGCGCTGTGCCGGGACATCCTGCAGCGGTGCGGCATCGCGCCGGCACGCGTGCTGGCCCATTCCGACATCGCGCCGAGCCGCAAGCAGGACCCGGGGGAGCGCTTCCCCTGGGCGCGCCTGGCGGCGGCCGGCATCGGGCTGTGGGTGCCTCCCTCGCTGGACGCGGCGCCGGCCGACGCGCTTTCGGCGGAAGCTGTGGTGGCGCTCCAATCCGACCTCGCCCGCTTCGGCTACGGCATCGCCCCGACCGGCACCCACGACGCGGCGAGCCGGGACGTGGTGGCGGCCTTCCAGCGCCGCCACCGCCCCGCCCGGGTCGACGGCGCGCTGGATCCCGGCACCCGCGACACGCTGGCCCGGCTCATGGCGCTGCGGTTCGGGGCGGGTCCAGAAGCCGCTCCAGCGCGCGCTTGACGGCATCCCGCTCGGCCTCGGCGGCGCCGAGGATGCGGGAGAAGGCGAAGAAGTCCAGCACCTTGAAGTCGCTCACGGGCGGCCGCACCAGGAGGTCCGGGCTCCGCTCGCGCAGCATCTTGGCCGTGATGGCGCCCTGCATGATCTGCGCGGAGCCGAACATGGCCTGGAAAGCCGTCGGCCCGTCGCCGTCCCCCGACACCGGCCCCGCCACGACGTCGCAGGCCACGATGGGGCCGGCGGAGGGCGGCAGTCGGTCGTAGGGCAGCGGGTTGGTGGCGGCCCCGTCGACCAGCGTCCGTCCCTCGCGCACCACCGGCCGGACCAGCCCCGGGATCGCCATCGAGCCCGCCACGGCGCTGCGCAGGGCGCCCGAGCCGATCACGATCTCGTCGCGGGCGTAGAAATCCGTCGCCACCGCGGCGAAGGGGATGGCGAGGTCCTCGAAGCGCTCCGGCATGCCGGCGGGCCAGAAGGCCGACAGCACCAGCTCGGCATCCACCATCACGGGGTTGCCGAGCCCGCCGCGCAACACCGCGGTGAAGCGGCCGACGCGGGCTTCGAGGAGCAGCGCCATCACCCGGTGGCGGCGGCCGAAGACGCGCAGCAGGTGGGAGCGCAACTCGCGGCCGGACAGGCCGGCCGCATAGGCCCCGCCGATCACCGCGCCCATCGACGTGCCGGTGATGGCGGCGGGGCGGAGCCCGAGGTCGTCGAGCGCTTCCAGCAGCACCACGTGGGCGAGGCCCCGCGCACCCCCGGCGCCGAGCGCGACGCCGAGGCCCGCGCCCGATGCCGGCCCAGGCTCGCCGTCGCTCACAGGAAGGCCAGGAGGGCGGCGAGCGTTTCCGCCGGCTTCTCCTCGGCGAGGAAGTGGCCGCCCGCGAGTTCGACGACCTCGGCGCCCGGCGCCAGGGCGTTCCACTGCTCGGCCGGCGTCGGCCCGCCGGGCTTTACCAGGTAGGAGCGGCTGGCCAGCATCAGCATGGGGCAGCCGATCGTGCGCCCGGCCGCCGCGTCGGCGCGGTCGGCCTCGACGTCGAGCGTCGCGCCGGCCCGGTAGTCCTCGCACATGGCATGGATGCGCGACGGGTCGCCCCAGGCGGCCCGGTAATGCGCCAAGGCCTCCGGGGCGAAGGCCGCGAGGTCGCCGTCGCCGGCCCATTTGGCCATGAGCCCCTGGAAGTAGCCGTCGGGATCCGCCGCGATGGCCCGTTCGGGCTCCGGCTCCGGGCGCGCCAGCCAGGGCCAATGCGGCGACGTCTCGGGATCGGCCTCGCGGGCCTTCCAGACCGCGACGGTCGGCACGACATCGATGAGGGCCAGCCGTTCGATGCGGCCCGGCTGGTCGAGCGCCAGGCGGTAGCCGACGCGGGCGCCGCGGTCGTGGCCGGCGAAGCGGAACCGCGCGTGGCCGAGGTCGGCCATCAGCGCCACGATGTCGGCCCCCATGACGCGCTTCGTGTAGCCCGCCCCGTCGCGGCTCGCCGGCGCAGAGGACCAGCCGTAGCCCCTGAGATCGGGGATCACCAGGGTGAAGCGCCGGGCGAGGTCGGGCGCCAGGCGGTGCCACATGGCCCCGGTCTCGGGGAAGCCGTGCTGCAGCACCAGCGGCGGCCCCGAGCCCCCGACGCGCGCGAAGATGCGGCCCGCCTCGGTCGCGGCCGTATGCGAGGCGAAACCCGGGTAAAGGTCGGCGAGGTCGGGCATGGCGGTGGGTCCCTTGACGCTGTCCGCCACCAACGCCCCGGAACCGGGATGGTGGCAGGGCGAACCCGGATCAACCGGCGGCCCGCCGGCCGAACCGCTCGCGGTAATCCTGCGGGGACGCCCCCAGCACGCGCAGGAAGGACCGCCGCATGGTCTCGTCCGTCCCGAAGCCGCAGCGCTCGGCGACGCGCTTCACCGGCGTCGCGCTCTCGGCCAGCAGCGACCGCGCGGCCTCGACGCGCAGCCGTTCGACGGCGCGGGCCGGCGTCAGGCCGGTGGCGACGCGGTAGTGCCGCACGAAGCTCCGCTCGCTCATGCCGGCGCGGCGCGCCAGGGCGGCGATGCCGAGGTCCTGCGCGAGGTGGTCCGCCATCCAGGACTGGAGCCGGTCGAAGCGGGCGTCGGCGGCCTGCAGCGCCAGGGCGGCCGAATATTGTGCCTGGCCGCCCGGGCGCTTCAGGAACACGACGAGTTGGCGCGCCACCGCCAGGGCCGCGTCGCGCCCGAGGTCGTCCTCGACCATGGCGAGCGCGAGGTCGATGCCGGCCGTGACGCCCGCCGAGGTCCAGACGGGCCCGTCGCGCAGGTAGATCGGGTCCGGCTCGACACGCAGGCCGGGGTGGCGGCGCTGGAGGTCCTCGCAATGGTCCCAGTGGGTGGCGACGCGGCGCCCGTCCAGCAGCCCGGCCGCGGCGAGCAGGAAGGCGCCGCTGCAGACCGAGGCGATCCGCCGGACGTGGCCGGCCCGCGCCGTCACCCATCGCAGCGTCGCCGGGTCGTGCGACGCCGCCCCGACGCCGCGGCCGCCCGCCACGACGAGCGTGTCGAGCGGGGCGTCCGGCGGGGGCAGGGGCACGGCGGCGAGGCCGAGGCCGGCCGAGCACCGCACCGGCCCCGCGCCGGCCGCCACCACGACGGCCGCATAGGGCGGCGCGGCCCCGGGCGCGCGGCGCTCCGCGAGGTCGCAGGCCGTGGCGAAAACCTGCAGCGGACCCGCGACGTCGAGGAGCTGCACGTCGGGAAAGGCGAGGATCTCGACCTGGCGCGGCGCATTTGGCGAGAAAGGTGGGGCGGATGGCGACATGGCCAAAGCGTCGACGGCTAGCATCGATGCGTCAACCCGAAAGGCACGCCCGTGACCGACCAGCCCCTGACCGACCAGCCCGCTCCGCTCAGCTTCGGCTTCCTGGTCTTTCCCGACATCCAGCAGCTCGACCTGACGGGGCCCTACGAGGTCGTGTCGGTGCTCGATGCCCCGAAGACCGTCCACCTCGTCTGGCACGACCTCGCCCCGGTGCGCTCGACCACCGGCATCGTCTTCACCCCGACGACGACCTTCGCCGATTGCCCGCCGCTCGATGTCGTCTGCGTGCCGGGGGGCGTCGGGGTGAACCCGCTGCTGGGTGACGCGGCCGTGCTGGCCTTCCTGCGTCGGCAGGCCGCGACGGCGCGCTACGTGACGTCGGTCTGCACGGGCTCGCTGGTTCTGGGAGCGGCGGGGCTGCTGAAGGGCGTGAAGGCGACGAGCCATTGGTCGGCCCGCGATCTCCTGGCGGGCTTTGGTGCCGTCCCGATGCCGGGTCGGGTCGTGCGGGACGGCCGGTTCGTCACCGCCGGCGGCGTCACGGCGGGGATCGACTTCGGCCTCGCCATCATCGCCGAGCTCTGCGGCACGGAGGCGGCCCAGGCCTGCCAGCTCCAGCTCGAATACGCGCCGGCGCCGCCCTTCGATGCCGGCACGCCGGAAACCGCGCCGGCCGGCCTTGTGGCCAAGCTCCGGGCGCGGGGCGAAGCGGTGCGGCGCGAGCGGGAAGCCTTCGTGGCGGGCTGGACCGACGCCTGACGGGCGCCGTCTGGCGCCCGGCTGACGCCCGCGCCCCATCCGGCGCCGTGCCCATCGACGAAAAAAGCCCGGCACGAGGCCGGGCTTGATGTCGCGATGCGCGGTCGGTCAGGCCGAGGGCTGCGGCTCCAGCCCACCCTCGGGACCCTGGCGCGGCCGGGTCTTGCCGACGTTGGGGACCGGCGAGGCCCGGGGCGGAGCCGGCTCGTCGTCGGTGTCGCGCACCGGCGGGATCCCCTTGATGACGCCGCGGATCTCGTCGCCGCTCAGCGTCTCGTATTCGAGCAGGCCCTGCGCCAGGGCTTCGAGGTCGGCCCGCTTGGTCGTGATGATGTGGGTGGCGTCGGCGAGGCCGGACTCGACGAGGCGGCGCACTTCGGAGTCGATCTTCTGCGAGGTCGATTCCGAGATGTTGTTCTGCTTGCCCATCGAATAGCCGAGGAAAACCTCTTCCTGGTTCTCGCCGTACATGACGGTGCCGAGCTCGTCCGAGAAGCCCCAGCGCGTGACCATGGCGCGGGCGAGCTTGGTGGCCTGCTCGATGTCCGACTGGGCGCCCGACGTCACCTTCTCCTTGCCGAAGATGATCTCCTCGGCGACACGGCCGCCCATCAGCACGGCGAGGCGCGACGTCATCTGCTCGTAGCTCATCGAGAGCTTGTCGCGCTCGGGGAGCTGCATGACCATGCCGAGGGCCCGGCCGCGCGGGATGATGGTGGCCTTGTGGACCGGGTCGGTCGCCGGCACGTTCAACGCCACCAGGGCATGGCCGCCCTCGTGATAGGCGGTGAGCATCTTCTCCTGCTCGGTCATCACAAGGGTGCGCCGTTCGGCGCCCATCATGATCTTGTCCTTGGCGTCCTCGAACTCCGACATGGTGACGATGCGCTTGCCGCGGCGCGCCGCCATCAGCGCGGATTCGTTGACGAGGTTCATGAGGTCGGCACCCGAGAAGCCGGGGGTGCCGCGCGCCACGGTCTTGAGGTCGACGTCGGGCGACAGCGGCACCTTGCGGACATGCACCTTGAGGATGCGCTCGCGGCCGACGACGTCGGGGTTGGGCACGGTGATCTGGCGGTCGAAGCGGCCCGGACGCAGCAGCGCGGGGTCGAGCACGTCGGGCCGGTTGGTGGCGGCGATGAGGATGATGCCCTCGTTCGCCTCGAAGCCGTCCATCTCGACCAGAAGCTGGTTCAGCGTCTGCTCGCGCTCGTCGTTGCCGCCGCCGAGGCCCGCGCCGCGGTGCCGGCCGACGGCGTCGATCTCGTCGATGAAGATGATGCAGGGGGCGTTCTTCTTGGCCTGCTCGAACATGTCGCGCACGCGGCTGGCGCCGACGCCGACGAACATCTCGACGAAGTCCGATCCCGAGATCGTGAAGAAGGGGACGTTGGCCTCGCCCGCGATGGCACGCGCCAGCAGCGTCTTACCGGTACCGGGAGGGCCGACGAGCAACACGCCGCGCGGGATGCGCCCGCCGAGGCGCTGGAACTTCTGCGGGTCGCGCAGGAATTCGACGATCTCCTGCAGGTCCTCCTTGGCCTCGTCGACGCCCGCCACGTCCTCGAAGGTGACGCGCCCATGCGCTTCCGTCAGCAGCTTGGCCTTGGACTTGCCGAATCCCATGGCCTTGCCGCCGGCGCCCTGCATCTGCCGCGACATGAAGATCCACACGCCGATGAAGGCGAGGAGCGGCAAGCCGTTGACCAGCAGCGTCACCAGCCAGGAATTGCCGTCGGACGGCGCCTTGGCGGTAATCTGGACGTTCTTCTTGTAGAGGTTCGACACCAGCGACGGGTCGTTCGGCGCGTAGGTCGAGAAGGCGCCGCGCGTGTCGTTGTAGTGACCCGTGATCTCGCTGCCCGCGATGGTGACGTCGTGCACCTTGTTGGCATCGACCTCGTTCAGCAGCTGGCTGAAGGTGATGTCCTGCGCCTGCGCGCCGCGGTTGCCGGGGTTCTGGAACAGCAGGACCAGCGCCACGACCAGGAGAAAGATTATCACCCAGAGGGCGAAGTTCCTGAAATTGGGGTTCATTTCGCACTCGTATCAAGCGATGACGTTCGCGGCAGGACGATGCGGCTCTGCCCGAAGGCCACGCTGCTCCGAGCCTGAATGTAGGCGGTCGCTCAGGCCTTGCCAAGGGAAGGGCCGGGCACCGTGGCGCGCCGGCGGGGAGCCGCGGTGACGCGGGGCAGCGCCTCAGGGGTGTCGCTCCGGCGCGGTGCCGCCGGGGCGGCGCGGCGGCGCCGGGGCGAGCGTGAGCAGGCCCCGGCCGTCGAGGGCGACGACGGCCCCGTGCAGGGTGCGGCGCAGCGGCGTCCCGGCGCGGGCCGCGCAGGACAGGGCCTCGGCCAGCCGCTCCACCCGCTCGAGCCGTGGCCGGCCCGGCGCGGCGCCGAGGCGGGTCAGCACGAGGTCGAGCGCGCGCTGGCGCACGGCGGGCGGCTCGGCGAGGAGCCGGCCGCCATCGAAGCGGCCCGGCCCCCGCGCCGCTTCCGACAGGCTGCGCTCCGCCTGGGCGGCGAGCGCCGCCTCGGCCTCGGCCATGCGGCGCGCCAGCACGGCGAAGCGCGCGGCGTCGAGGCCCTCGGCGGCGAGGCCCGGCATCAGGGCGCGGAGGCGGGCGCGGGCGAAGCGCGGGTCGGCGTTGGCGGGATCCTCGACGAAGGCCCAGCCGCGGACGCGGCAGGTCGCCACGAGGCGGGCCTTCGGCACGTCGAGCAAGGGCCGCAGGTGCACGATGCCGTCCCGTACCGTGCGGGGCGCCATCCCGGCGAGGCCCGCCGGCCCGGAACCTCGCATGAGACGAAACAGCACGGTCTCGGCCTGGTCGTCGCGGGTATGGGCGGTGACGAGATGCGTGGCGCCGATGTCGCGGGCGCAGGCGCCGAGCAGGGCGTAGCGATGGTGGCGGGCGCGCTCCTGGAGGCGGGTGGCGGGCTTGGGTCCGTCCCAGGCGAGCAGGTGGCCCGGCAGGCCGAGCCTCGCCGCCGCCGCCAGCACGGCCTCGGCCTCGGCACGGGCCGTCGGGCGCAGGCCATGGTCCACCGTGGCGACGGCGAGCGCCGGCCCCCCCGGGACGTCGGCGGCGAGCGCCGCCATCAGGCCCATCAGGGCGATGCTGTCGGGCCCGCCCGACACCGCGAGCAGCACCGATGATGGCGCCGCCGACGGCGCCAGCAGGCGGCGCGCTTCATCGAGGCCCAGGGGACCATCTCGCTCGGCCGCCGACGCCGTCACGGCCGCCGCAGCCTCATGGCCGGACCGGCATCGCCATGGCGAGCGGGGCGGAGCGATCCCAGCCGCACGGTCCGGGGGCGCCGGCCGTCGGGGTCACGTCGGTCCGCTCGCGATGGCGACGTCTAGCAATGGGCGCGCTTCAGTTCGCGGTCCACGCCGGTGCGGACGTCGGGCCCGGCGGCGGGATATTTGCGGTCCACCTCCTGGTAGGTGGCGCAGGCCTGGGCATTGGCGCCCAGCGCGTTCAACGCCATGCCGAGCCGGAGCAGGGCGTCGGGCGCCCTGTTGGATTTCGTGTAGTCGGTCGAAAGCTTCAGGAACTGCTCGGCGGCCTCGCGGTGCCGCCCGAGCCGGGCGTAGCTTTCCCCGAGGAAGTAGGTGGCATCCGGCACCAGCCGGTCGTTCGGGTACTTGCCGAGGAACTCGTTGAAGCCCGTGATGGCGGCATCGTAGCGCGCGCCCTTGTAGAGCGCGTAATCGGCCTCGTATTCGGCGCGCGTGCTGCCCGGCGTCAGGCTCGCCACGCCGCCCGGCGGCGGAGGCACGGGCGCGGCCTCGACGGGCTCGGGGACGGCGGAGGCCACGGCCGCCGGCGGGGGCGGGTTCAGCCCGTGGCTGAGGTCGAGCGGCGCATGGGGCTCGGGCGCCGCCGCGAGGCCCGGGGCGGGGCGGGGCGACGTCGCGGGCGCCGACGGCATGCTGGGGCGCAGGGCCGGTGCCGCCGAGGCGGGCGAGCCGAGGGGCTTCGGCGCCCCGGGCGCGTTGGGGTCGCTCGCCGGGTCGAAGGCGTCCCCGCGGCGCTGCGGCGCGGCGGCGGCCGTGGCCGGAGCGACGGGCGCTGGCGGCAGGGCGGCGGCCGGGGCGGCGTCGGCGAGCGCGTCGGGAGCGCCGTCGCCGAGGTCGCCGCGGTGCTGCAGCGGCGGCTTGGTGCCGGGCGCGGCCGGGGTGCGGTTGAGGTCCTGGAAGCGGAAGTCGACGTCCTGCTGCATCTTGCGCAGCGCGTCCTCCAGGCGCTTGTTCTGGAACTGCAGCTGCTCGATCTGGCCCGTCATGGTGCGCAGCTTGTTCTCGAGGCGGTCCACCCGGACCAGGAGCGCGGCGGCGCTGCTCGCGTCCTGCTGGTTGTCGGGATCGTCCTGGGCGTCCTGCGCCAGCACGATCGGCGCCCGTCCGGGCGTTGCGCCCGCGGCGGCCGCCCGGTTCGAAAGCGCCGCGCCCCCGGGGATCAGCAGGGCGGCGCAGGCGAGCCCCACGGCGGGGGCCAAGAGGGATCGCAGGCAGTGGGTCATGACGTCTCCTGGCGGCCGGACCGCGGCGCCGGCCGCGGACGATCGACGCGGGACGCCGAGGCCCCGCCGCTCCCGCCGGCGTCCATCGGGACGGCGGTGGAGGGAAGGGGCCACGGCGACCCGCCCAGGGCGCTTATAGACTCAACCGGCCGCGCCGGGCAGGGGCCAAGAGCATGTCGGGGCCCGGGCGGGCGCGTTCCCGCTCGGGAAACAAGCTCGTCCCGTGCGCGGCGCGCCGGTCAGGACTCGGCGCCCTTCAGGACCGTGACGGCCCGGCGGTTCTGCGACCAGCAGGAGATGTCGTTGCACACCGAGACCGGCCGCTCCTTGCCGTACGAGATGGTCTTGATGCGCGACGCCGAGACGCCGCGGGCCACGAGGTACTGCTTCACGGCTTCGGCGCGCTGGGCGCCCAGGGCGAAGTTGTACTCGCGCGTGCCGCGCTCGTCGGCATTGCCCTCGACCGTGAAGGCGTAGCGGGGGTACTGGGCGAGCCAGCGGGCCTGCTTGTCGAGCGTGGCCTGGGCGGTGGCCGACAGGTCCGTCTGGTCGGTGTCGAAGAACACGCGGTCGCCGACGTTCTGGGCGAAGTCCTGCGTGCTGCCCGGCGTCGACGCGCCACCCCGGCCACCCGCGCCCAAGCCGTTGCTGCCGAAGCCGTTGCTGCCGAACCGGCCGGCGCCGCTGCCGAAGGCGCCGACGGCATCCGCCGGGTCCTTGGCGCAGCCCGCGATGGCGAGGCCCGCGATCGCGACCGCGACCAGCCCAAGTTTACGGCCGAAGTGGAAAAGCTGCATCCCGATGATCCTCGTGCAAAAGCCTGCCGGCGATCCCTCGGTGATAGTCCCCGATGGTTAAACGAAGGTTCCGTCAACCTTGACGAGGCGTTGAGGCGATGCCGTACATCCCTCGACAACAGGGGTCATGGTTAATGGCGAGTTCATGGCTCCATTGCGGCGTCTGGAGCGGATCGGGACCGGCTGTTGCGCGGATGATACAGCAAGGGTCCGGAGCCCCACGGGCGCACAGCCGGGCCGGAGCCGGGCCACGACGGTCCCGGAGCACGACGGGACCGCCGGTGGGGCGACCTCGCCGGGCCATCCCCTGACAACAACGCATGTTAGCCGCGCAGTCCCGGGGTCGATGAGGGTCGAAGACACGCATCGGCCATCATGCAACCATGCAGAAACCGCGCTTGACGCCGGGCGCTGCGGGGCCAAACTCACGCCACATGAGTCGAACCTCATCCTGCGAAGCATGGCGCGTCCTCGGCTGATCTTGTCCGGCTCGTCGTCCCGCGCGGGATGGGCGCTGCACAGAGTTGCCGATGCTCAAGACCCTGCTCGCCCGCCTGATCCGCCACGGCCGCCTGACCGTGACGACGCCTTTCGGAACCGTCGCGGCCGGCCAGCGCGACGAGAGCCTGCCCGCCGGGCGGCTCGACGTCCGCCTGCGCCTGCGCAAGGCCGCCACGGTCCTCAAGCTCGCCACCAACCCGGACCTCTACTTCGGGGAAGCCTACATGGACGGCGACCTCGTGATCGAGCAGGGCAGCCTCTACGACCTCATGGAACTGCTCGGCTCCAACATCGCGGCCCTCGGCCAGGACCCGAACCCGAAGGTCGGGCAGTGGGCCTCCAAGGTCGTCGGCGCCCTCTCGGCCCGCAACGATCCGCGCAAGGCCCGGGCCAACGTCGCCCACCACTACGACCTGTCGGGCGAGCTCTACCGGAGCTTCCTCGACAGCGACATGCAATATTCCTGCGCGTATTTCCGCCACCCGGACGACGACATCGAGGCGGCCCAGCTCGCCAAGCGGCAGCACATCGCCGCCAAGCTGCTGCTGGCGCCCGGCCAGCACGTGCTCGACATCGGCTGCGGCTGGGGCGGGCTCGCGCTGTTCATCGCCAGGACGGCGGATGTGAGGGTGACGGGCATCACCCTGTCGCAGGAGCAGCTCGCCGTGGCGCGCCGCCGCGCCAAGGAGGAGGGGCTCGATCACCGGGTCAAGTTCGAGCTCGTCGACTACCGCCTGCTCCAGGGCCAGTTCGACCGCATCGTCTCGATCGGCATGTTCGAACACGTCGGCCTGCCGAACTACGAGACCTATTTCGGCGCCATCAAGCGCCTTCTGGCGCCCGCCGGCATCGCCATGGTGCATTCCATCGGCAAGATGTACGGGCCCGCCCCCACCAGCACCTGGATCCTCAAATACATCTTCCCCGGCGGCTACGTGCCGGCACTCTCCGAGGTGCTGCCCGCCGTCGAGCGCCAGGGCCTGTGGCTCAACGACCTCGAAGTGCTCCGGCTGCACTATGCCGACACGCTGCGGCTGTGGCGCGAGCGCTTCGAGGCCCGGTGGGCGGACCTCAGCCGCGTCTACGACGAGCGGTTCCGCCGCATGTGGGAGTTCTACCTCGTGGGGAGCGAGATCTCGTTCCGCCACTTCGGCTTCATGGTGTTCCAGGTGCAGCTCGCCAGGGCCGTGGATGCCGCGCCCCCGACCCGCGACTATCTCTACGAGGCCGAGGTGGACATGCGCGCCCGCGCCGCAGCCGCGCCGGGGACGGCCCTCGCCGCCGAGTAGCGCGGCCGGCGCCGGCGGGCGCGACGCGCCCGGTCTGGGGCGGCGGACCGGGCCTCAGCCCAGGAGCGGGCCCCAGGCCGGGTCCGAGGCGCCGCCGGGGGTCGGGACCGGGAACTCGCCGCGGCCGAACAGGTCCGTCATGAAGATCTTCGCGGTGGCGCCGTTGCCGGCATCGCGGAAGAACATGAGGTAGAGCCCGTTGGGCGCCCAGGTGGGTCCCTCGTTGTGGAATCCCTGGGTGATGATCTTCTCGCCCGAGCCGTCCGGCTTCATGATGCCGATGGCGAACTGGCCGCCGGCCTGCTTGGTGAAGGCGATGTAGTCGCCCTTGGGGGACCAGACCGGCGTCGAATAGCGCCCGTCGCCGAAGGAGATGCGCTTGGCGCCCCCGCCCGAGGCCCCCATGAGGTAGATCTGCTGGGTGCCGCCGCGGTCCGACTCGAAGACGATCTGGCTGCCGTCCGGCGAGAAGCAGGGCGACGTGTCGATCGAGGCGTCGTTGGTCAGCTGGTGCGGGTCGTTGCCGCCCACCGGCATGGTGTAGAGGTTGGAGCTCGTCCCCTCCGACAGCGACATGATGATCTTGCGCCCGTCCGGGGAGAAGCGCGGCGAGAAGGTCATGCCGGGGAAGTTGCCGACGCTGTGTTTCGAGCCCGTCTCGACGTCGAGCAGCATCACCTCCGGCTCGACGTCGCCGAACGACATGTAGGCGACCTGCTGCGCCGTGGGCGAGAAGCGCGGCGTGACGACGAGGTTGTCGCCGCGCGTGAGGTAATGGATGTTGCCGCCGTCCTGGTCCACGATGGCGAGGCGCTTGCGCCGCTTCTCCGCCGAGCCGGTCTCGTCGACGTAGACGACGCGGCTGTCGAAGAACCCCTTCTCGCCCGTGATGCGGGTGAAGACCGCGTCGGCGACGATATGGGCGACGCGCCGGCCGTTCGACAGGTCCGTCGCATAGTGCTGGCCCGCCACCTGCTGGCCAGAACCGGTCTCGAACAGGCGGAAATCCGTGTTGAACCGGCCCCCGGAGCGGTCGACCCGCCCGGTGACGAGGAACTGCGCGCCGGCCGCCTTATAGGCCTCCATGGCGGGGTTGGCCGGGTCGACGGCGGGCTGCGGACCCTCGAGCGGCTTCAGGTAGACCGAGCGCTTGAAGTCGTTGACGACGATGCCCGCCACCTTGGCGGCATCCGGCCCCTCGCCGGCGAAGGGCGCCACCGCGATCGAGACCGGGGTGAAGTTGCCGCCCGGGCGGATGTCGAGATAGCGGTCCTCGGCGCGGACCGGGACGGCCGGCAGCGTGCCCCCGACCGCGGCGAGCGCGGAGGATGCCAGGAACGTGCGGCGGCTGAGACGGATCATCGTCAAACGGTCCTCGGTTGTCGCGGCGAAGCCATGGCGCGACGCGGTTAAAAATCTACTGCGACGGTCCCCGGCCGCCGTGCGTCCCGCCCGCACGGGCGGGATCGCCCGACCTCACCCGGCCATCTCGGCGGGGTCGAAGCGCAGGATGCGGCTGCGCCACTGCTCATAGAAGGGCGAGAACTGCGCCGGAATGTGCAGCGGGTTGCACTGGCGCACGGCCCGCAGCGCGCTTTCGGCGAGGCTGCGCGCCGCCGGGTCGGAGGGCCGGTTGAGCAGCGTCGGCTCGCTCTGGAGGGAGCCGTCCTCGGCGTAGCTGACCTTGATCTCCGGGATGTACCGGCCGTGGTCGAGGCCGAGGTAGCTCCAGCACTGCTTGAACTGGTCGGCGAGGAGCCCGTCGAGCGCGTCCGACTGGGTCGGCGACATCTTCGGCGCAGTGCCCGACGTGGCGCCGCGCGACGCGACCTTGCTGACCTGCCGCCCGGTCGAAGGCGGTGCCCCGGCCGGCTGCGAGTTCAGGATGCGCGAGATGTCGGTCGGGTCGAAGGCCTTCTGGTCGGTCGGTTCGGCCGTGCCGTCGGCCGCGGCTTCGCGCTGGCTCGGCGCCGGCTTGGCGTGCGCCGGCGCCTTGTGGACGGGCTTCGGCGTGGGCTTGGGCTCGGATTTGGGCTCAGGCTTGGCCTCGGGCTGCGGCTCTGCGGCGGCCTGGTCGAGCAGCTTCGCCAGCTGGTCGGGCTTTTCGACCGGCCGGGTCTTGGGCGGCTTCACCTCGGCGACCTTGACCTCGGGGACCTTGGGCGGGGTCGGCACCGGCGGCTTGGGCGGCTTGACCTCGGCGCGCTTGGGCGGCTCCGGCGGCGTCGGCACCGGGACGGGGACCGGCACCGGCTTCGGCGGGAGCGGAGGCGCGGGCCTGATCACCTCGGCGTCGGGGTCGCGCTCGGGCGGCACCGGCGCCGTGGGCGCGGCCTTGGCGGGCGCGGGTTTGGCGGGCGCGGGCTTCTGCGGGGGCTCGGGCGGCGTCGGCACGGGCGGGGTCGGCGCTTCCGGGGGGAGCGGCGGGGGCGGCGTGGGGTCGGGCCGCTGGGGGGGCGGTGGTGGCGGCGGTGGTGGCGGCGGCGTCGGCACCGGCGGGGTCGGCTCCGGGGGCGTCGGCGCAGCCGGCTTCGGCGGCGGCGGCGGCGGGGCCTCCTTCTGGACGTCGGGCTTCGGCGGTTCGGCGTGCTGCTCGTCGGCCTCGGCGACCTTGTCGGCCTTGGTCACGGGCGTCTTGGTGACCTCCTTCGAGGACTTCTCACCCTTCATGATCTGGTTGAAGTCGCTCTGCGAGATGGTCTCGATCGGGACCGCCTCGGGCATCTGCTCGTCCATCGGCTTGTCGGCCAACCAGGGGATGTTGACGATCAGCAGGGCCAGCAGCGACCCGTGGACCAGGAGCGAGAGCGCGACCCCGGGCTCAGACAGCTTGAGCTTCAAAGCGAAACCCGCCTCACTTGTCCGACTGCTCGGTCACCAGGGCGACCTTCTTGTAGCCGGCCGAGGTGATGAGGGCCATGACGTCGGCGATGCGGCCGTAGTTCACCGCCTTGGCGCCGCGCAGGTAGATGCGCTCGTCGTAGCCGTCCTTGGCGAGTTCCTGCAGGCGGGCCAGCAGGCCGTCCATCGCCACGGGCTGGTCGGCGACGAAGATGTCGCCCTTGTCGTCCACCGCCACGCTGAGGGGTTTCGAGTCGATCTTGAGCTCGCCCGCCGTGGTCTTGGGCAGGTCGATCGGCACGCCGGACGCGAGCAGCGGCGCCGCCACCATGAAGATGATGAGCAGCACCAGCACGACGTCGATGAACGGCGTCATGTTGATTTCGGCCATGGCGCCGTAGCGCGGCACGCCGCGCTTGCGCCGGCCGCCCTTCTTGCCCGCGGCCCCGACCGACATGCCCATGCTGGAACTCCCCTGGCCCGGGCGCGATCAGGCGGCGCGGTCGCGCTCGCCGCCGACGTGGTGGTCGATCTGGCGAGACAGGATGGACGAGAACTCGTCGGCGAAGGATTCCATGCGGGCCTGGAACCGCGCCACGATGCCCTGGAGGTTGTTGAAGAAGATCAGCGCCGGGATGGCGGCGAAGAGGCCGATGGCGGTGGCGAGCAGCGCTTCGGCGAGGCCGGGCGCGATGACGGCGAGCGACGTGTTCTTCGAGGCCGCGATGGAGCGGAACGACGTCATGATGCCCCAGACGGTGCCGAAGAGGCCGACGAAGGGCGCGGTCGACGCCACGGTGGCGAGCACGATGAGCTTGGATTCGAGCTTCTCGACCTCGCGGGCGATCGACACGTCGAGCACCTTCTCGAGCCGCGCATGCAGGCCCATGAAGGAGGCGCCGACGTTCTGGAAGCTCCGCTTCCATTCCCGCATGGCGCCGACGAAGAGCGACGCCATGCCGATCGTCTCGGTCTGCGACAGGTCGGTGTAGAGTTCCTCCAGCGACTGGCCCGACCAGAACACCTGCTCGAACCGGTCCATCGCCTTGCGGGTGCTGGTGAACAGGATGAACTTGTTGATGATGATGGCCCAGCAGGCCAGCGAGGAGCCGAGAAGGCCCAGCATGATGAGCTTCACCAGCACGCTGGCGTTCATGAACATGCCGAGGATGGTGAGATCCGCGGTCGGTGCGGCGGCGACGACATCTGCAGGGTTCATGCGGTCCATTTCCCGGCGCCGGCGGCGCAATCCTGTGGCGCTCCGCGCCGCGCGACCCTGCGCGCCGCGGGACACCGGCGGCATCTCACTGAAATCACGCCACCGTCCTGCGGTGGGAATCCGTCAATTCTGCGGCTTCGCCGTCACACCCAAGACCATTCGTCCCGACGCGATCAAGCGCCGGACAGGGTTAAGGCAGGGTTAACGTAACGGCGGGAAGTTCAACCGGCGAGGCGCGCCGCGAGCCCGGCCGGCAGGCGCGTCGCACGGCCGCGCGACACGGCCGCGACCCTGACGGTGGCCTCGACCAGGACGTCGTCCCCGCGCAGGAGCCGCTGGTGCATGACGAGGGACGCGCCCCCCGAAGCGGCGACGCGCGTCTCGACCTCGACGAGGTCGTCCATCCGGGCGGGGCGGCGGAAGTCGATCTCCATGCGGGCCACCGCCAGCGCCAAGGGCGGCTCCGCCGCGAAGAGCGACGCGTGGTCGAGGCCGGCGTCGCGCAGCGTTTCGGTGCGGCCGCGCTCGAGGAAGCGCAGGTAGTTGGCGTGGTAGACGACGCCCGAGAAATCCGTGTCCTCGTAATAGACCCGCACGGTCAGGCGATGCACGCGCCCGCTCACGCTTCCGCCTCCGGCTCCGTGCCGCGCAGGGCCGTGAACAGCCCGTACTGGTCGCTGTGGGCCTTGGGCTCGGCGATGCCGAGGTGACGGAAGGCGTGGGGCGTGAGCAGGCGGCCGCGCGGCGTGCGCTGCAGGAAGCCGAGCTGGATGAGGTAGGGCTCGATGATGTCCTCGATGGCGTCGCGCGGCTCGGACAGGGCCGCCGCGATGGTCTCGACCCCGACCGGGCCGCCGCCGAAGGACAGCGCGATGATGTCGAGGTAGCGCCGGTCCATCCCGTCGAGCCCGATGTCGTCAACGTCGAGCAGCTTCAGCGCCGCGTCGGCGATGGTGCGGGTGATGGTCGCGGCCTCGTCCACGATGGCGAAGTCCCGCACCCGGCGCAGCAGCCGGCCGGCGATGCGCGGCGTGCCCCGGGCGCGCCGCGCGATCTCGTTGGCGCCGTCGGGCGCGATGCCGATGTTGAACACGCGGGCGCCGCGCCGCACGATCAGCTCCAACTCCGCCACCGTGTAGAACTGCAGCCGGATGGGGATGCCGAACCGGTCGCGCAGCGGCGTCGTCAGCAGGCCGGCGCGGGTGGTGGCGCCGACCAGCGTGAACTTCGGCAGGTCGATCTTGACCGACCGGGCGGCCGGGCCCTGGCCGATCATCAGATCGAGCTGGAAGTCCTCCATGGCGGGATAGAGGATCTCCTCGACGGCCGGGTTCAGCCGGTGGATCTCGTCGATGAACAGCACGTCGCGCTCCTCGAGTCCCGTCAGCTGGGCGGCGAGGTCGCCGGCCTTGGCGATGACGGGACCCGAGGTGGAGCGGAAGTTCGAGCCGAGCTCGCGCGCCACGATCTGCGCCAGCGTGGTCTTGCCGAGGCCGGGGGGGCCCACCAGCAGCACGTGGTCCAAGGCTTCGCCGCGGGTGCGGGCCGCCTCGATGAAGACGCCGAGGTTCTTGCGCGCCGCCTCCTGGCCGGTGAAGTCGACGAGCGAGAGCGGGCGCACCGAGGTTTCGGTGTCGTCGTCGCGCTTCTCGGGCGTGATGAGGCGGCGGGGAGGCGGGGGCAAATCGGGGTCCGGGGTGTCGCGCGTCGGGTGGCAGTGATAGGCTGATCGCGCGCGGAAATCGACAGGGCCTGCGCGAAGCCGGAGACGACCGTGATGTCCCGCCCGGACGACCGATCCGACCGCATGAGTCTCGACGACTTCGAGGACCTCCTCGCCGACAAACCGCACGACGAGACGTGGGAGCTGATCGGCGGCCGCGTCGTCAGGATGATGACGGGTGCGCGCTGGGAGCACCATTTCATCGTCCAGAACATCAACTTCGCGCTGAGCAGCCACTTGCGCGCGAAGGCCTCGCCCTGCCGCGTCTTCACCGAAGCCTTTCGGCTGAAGGTGCGGTCGCAGGAAACCTCCGTCGTGCCGGACGTGATGGTGCATTGCGGTCCGCTCCCGCCCGGCGCGTCGTCGCTCGACGCGCCGACCGTTCTCGTCGAGGTGATGTCGGATGGCAGCATCGGGCGCGACCGAGGAGAGAAGTGGCAGGTCTACCGTAAGATCGCGTCGCTCCGGCACTACGTCCTCGTCGAGCGCGACAAGCCGGTCATCGAGGTCTTCGACAGGACCGGCGAGGCCCCGTTCAAGGAACGCATGATCGAGGGACTCGATGCCGTGCTCGAACTTTCCGCCCTCGACGTCGCCATTCCCCTTGCCGAGATCTATCGGGACGTGCTTTCCGCCTGAGGCATGAGCAATGCGTCCAGCGCCCGAGGCCCCCGCGCCTTCGTCATCGGCCATCCCGTCGGCCATTCCCGCTCGCCGTTGATCCACGGCCATTGGCTGGAGGTCCACGGCATCGCGGGCTCCTACGAGAGGGTCCCGGTCGCCCCCGAGGACCTCGACGGCTTCGTCGCCGGCCTCAAGGCGGCCGGCTTCGTCGGCGGCAACGTCACGGTGCCGCACAAGAGCCGCGTGCTGGAGCTGGCCGAGGCCGTGGACGAGGCGGCCGACGCGATCGGCGCCGCCAACACGCTGTGGTTCGACGAGGGCGAACTCGTGGCCGGCAACACCGACGCGCTCGGCTTCCTGGCCAGCCTCGACGACGAGGCGCCGGGCTGGGACGGGACGCCGGGCGCCGCGCTGGTTCTGGGCGCGGGCGGCGCCGCCCGGGCGGTGATCCACGGCCTGCTCGATCGCGGCTTCGAGGTGGCGGTCGTCAACCGCACGCTGATGCGCGCCGTCGAACTCGCCGAGGGGCAGGACGACAGCGTCTGGGCCTATGCCTGGGAGGAGATCCCCCAGCTGCTGCGCGCCGCCGACCTCGTCGTCAACACGACGACGCTGGGCATGGCCGGCCAGCCGCCGCTGACGCTCGACCTCGCCGGCCTCAAGCGCGGCGCGCTGGTCGTCGACATCGTCTACACGCCGCTGGAAACGCCGCTGCTGGCGGCGGCCCGCGCCGCCGGACACCGCGCCGTGGGCGGCCTCGGCATGCTGCTGCACCAGGCCGTGCCGGGCTTCGAACGCTGGTTCGGTGTGCGGCCGGAGGTGACGCCGGAGCTGCGAGCGCTGATCGAGGCGGACGTGCGCCGCGGATGATGGGCGCCCCGATGGCAGGGGAGGGACCGGGATGACGGCGCGCAACGTGCTCTGGATCATGTGCGACCAGCTGCGCTTCGACTACCTGTCCTGCGCTGGGCACGGCAGCCTCGCCACGCCCAACATCGACCGCCTCGCCGCGCGCGGCGTCCGGTTCACGCGCGCCTACGTGCAATCGCCGGTCTGCGGCCCCTCGCGCATGAGCTTCTACACGGGGCGCTACATGCGCTCGCACGGCGCCAACTGGAACCAGTTCCCGCTGCGGGTCGACGAGCCGACGCTCGGCGACGCGTCGAAGGCCCTCGGCGTCCGCAACGTCCTCGTCGGCAAGACCCACATGCGCGCCGACGACGACGGGCTCGACCGCCTGGGCATCGACCGCGCCTCCGACATCGGCGTGCACGTGTCTCAATGCGGCTTCGAACCCTTCGAGCGGGACGACGGCCTGCATCCGACGGCGTCGGGCGGCGGGCGGACCCGCTACGACGAGCACCTGAGGGCCCGCGGCTTCGGCGGCGCCAACCCCTGGGAAGACTGGGCCAATGCCGGGGACGCGGAGGGCGGGCTCGCGAGCGGCTGGCTGCTCGCCCACGCCGACAAGGTGGCGCGGGTCGACGAGGCCGAATCCGAGACGCCCTACATGACCCGGCGCGCGATGGAGTTCATCGCGGATGCGGCGCGGGACGGGCGCCCGTGGTGCCTCCACCTGTCCTACATCAAGCCGCACTGGCCCTATATCGCCCCCGCCCCCTACCACGCACTCTATGGCCCCGCCGACGTGAAGCCGGCGGTGCGCGACGCGGCGGAGCGGGTCGATCCTCACCCGGTCTACGCGGCCTTCATGGACCTGCGCGTGTCGCGCAACATGGCGCGCGACGAGGTCCGCGCCCGCGTGATCCCCGCCTACATGGGCCTGATCAAGCAGATCGACGACCAGCTCGGCGAACTCTTCGCCTTTCTCGAGAGCGAGGGCCTGGCCGACACCACCCTCGTGGCCTTCACCTCCGACCATGGCGACTACCTCGGCGACCATTGGCTCGGCGAGAAGGACCTGTTCCACGATTGTTCGGTCAAGGTGCCGCTCATCGTCTACGATCCCTCGCCCGCGGCGGATGGCACGCGGGGCACGGTCTGCGACCGGCTCGTCGAGGCCATCGACCTCGCCCCGACCATCGTCGACTGGTTCGGCGGCCGGCCGCGACCGAACGTGATGGAGGGGCGCTCGCTGCTGCCGCTGTTGCACGGGCGGACGGACCTGCCGTGGCGGCGCTACGCGGTCTCGGAATATGATTTCTCGATGCTGGAGGTGCGTGCCGCGCTGGGCCTCGCCCCGCGCGACAGCCGGCTCTTCATGCTCTTCGACGGTCGCTGGAAGCTGGTGCATGCGCCGGGCTTCCGGCCCATGCTGTTCGACCTCGCGGACGACCCCGACGAGGTACGCGACCTCGGCGGCGATCCGACCCATGCGCCCGAGATCGCGCGCCTGAGGGACCTGTTGCTGGACTGGGCCCTGCGCGACCACGCGCGCGTGACCATGGACGACGACGCCATCCTGGCCTACGGGCCGGCGACGCAGCTCGAGCGCGGCGTCATGATCGGCTACACCGACGAGGCCGAGGTCGCGCAGGCTCGCGCCGACTACGGCCTCGACTGACGCTGTCCCTTTCACCCCCGCCATGGACGATCCGATGCGATTTCCGGGACGATGCCGCGCCGCGCTCCTCGGCTTCGCCTTGGGCTCGGCGCTGGTCGGCGCCGCGGAATGGCCGGCCGCCGCCTCGACGCTCGACACCGTGAAGGCCAGGGGCGTGCTGGTCTGCGGCATCAACCCCAACCTGCCGGGCTTCGGCATGCCGGACGGCCAGGGCGGCTTCAAGGGCCTGAACGCGGACCTGTGCCGCGCCGTCGCGGCGGCGGTGCTCGGCGACGCCGCCAAGGTCAGGTTCATGGCGCTCACGGCGCCGACGCGCTTCACGGCCCTGCAGAGCGGTGCCGTCGACGTGCTGATGCACAACAGCACCTGGACGCTGTCGCGCGATACGGGCCTCGGCATCAGCCTGACCGGCATCGACTTCTACGACGGCCAGGCCTTCATGGTGCATCGGGGCAGCAGGGTCGCCAGCCTGTCCGACCTCGCCGGCGCCTCGGTCTGCATGCAGCAGGGCTCGACGGCCGAGCTGAACGCTTCCGACTATTTCCGCACCCGCGGCATCGCCTTCGAGCCCGTCACCTTCGCGGACGACGACCAGGCGGCCCAGGCCTTCCAATCGGGACGCTGCGACGCCCTGACCAGCGACGCCACGGCGCTCGCCGCGACCCGGCTGAAGCTCGCCCGGCCCGACGAGGCCGAGACCCTGCCGGAGATCATCTCCAAGGAGCCGATCGGCCCGGCGGTGCGCAAGGGCGACGACGGGTGGTTCGACATCGTCCGCTGGACGCTCTTCGCCCTGATCGACGCCGAGGACCTCGGCGTGACGCGGGCCAACGCCCGCGGACAGGCGGCGAGCAAGCTGCCCGAGATCCGCCGGCTCCTCGGCACCGAGGGCGGGCTCGGCAAGGGGCTCGGCCTCGCGGACGATTGGGCGCTCTCCGCCATCGCCGCCGTGGGGAACTACGGCGAGGTGTTCGACCGCAACCTCGGCGCCGGCTCGGCACTGAAGATCCCGCGCGGACCCAACGCGTCCTGGCTGAAGGGCGGCCTCATGTACGCGCCCCCGGTGCGCTGACGGCCCGGCCGGCTCCCCGCCCGGCGCGGGGCTGGCGGGCGAGCGGCAGGGCGTCCTCGGCGGCCCGGGCCGCCGCCCCGGCCCGAAATCCCGCCGCGAGGCCGCGCAGCGCCGCGGCGAGGCGGGGCTGCGTGACCCGGGACTGCAGCACGACGCGGGACCTGGGCAGGGGCGGCAGGCCCACGGCGTCCCCGACGTCGATGAGGCCGGGCGGCGCGACGCGCAACGCCAGCACCGAAACGGCGAGCCCCGCCGCCAGCGCCGCGCCGAGGGCCGCGACGCCGCCGCCCACGAAGGCGTCGCGCCAGGCCAGGCCCGCATCCTCGAGCGACCGGATCGCGAGGGCCCGCACCCCGCAGGGCTCGGCGAGGGTCGCGAGCGGCAGGGGCAGGCCGGTCGGCCAGCGCCAGGACGGGGCCGCCACCCAGGCATAGGGTTCCTCGATCAACACCTCGCCCGGACGGCGATCGTCTTCGGCGCGCACCACCACGGCATCGAAGCTTCCCCGGTCGAAACGGTCGAGCAGCTCGCGCGAGGCGCCGACATGGACGTCGGGGAGGAGATCCGGGTCCTGGCGCGTGATCCGCTTCAGGATGTCGGGCAGGTCGCGCCCGGCCGCCTGGTCGCTGATGCCGATCGACAGGCGCAGGCGGTCCTGCCGGCGCAGGGTGGCGAGCAGGCCGTCGCGGCTGCCGAGCAGGTCGCGGGACGCCTGCAGGAAGGGGCCGCAGCCCTCGGCGACGCGGACGAGGCGCGGCGTCCGCTCCAGCAGGCGTCGGCCAACGCTGGCCTCGAGACGCTTCACCTTGAGGCTGACGACGGATTGCGTCGTGCCGAGCGCCTCGGCGGCGCGCGTGAAGCTGCTGAGCTCCGCCACCCGCACGAAGGCTTCCACGCAGTCGAGGTCGAGGGAGGGCAGGCTCTGCACCATTGCGATCCGCAATCACAGACAGGCGGATCCAGGGCGTTCACGCCTGGATAGGGTCGGGGTACGACGGGCTCGTTCCTCTCGCAAGGTGTTTCGACCCATGCCCCTCGCCCGCATCGACCTGCTCCGCGGCAAGCCGCCGGCCCATCGCGCCGCTCTCCGCGACGGCATTCACCGCGCCCTGGTGGCCACCTTCGAGGTCCCCGAGGGCGATCGGTTCGCCATCCTGACGGAACACGATCCCGAGGACTTCGTCTTCGACCCGAGCTACCTCGGCGGGTCGCGCAGCGCCGATCACGTCATCGTCTCCATCACGGTCAGCCGCACGCGCGGCACCGCCCAGAAGAAGGCGCTCTATGCCGCCATCGTGCGGAACCTCGCCGAGGCTCCCGGCCTGCGCCCGGAGGATGTCACCATCATCCTGACCGAGAACGGCCGGGAAGACTGGTCCTTCGGCCAGGGGATCGCCCAGTACGTGGCGTGACGTCGATGCCGCGTCACGCCTTGCCGGCGTCGGACCCGTGCCGTTTCTGGCGGGCACGCAGCAGGGCGATGCCGAGGAGCGCGATGGCGATGACGACGAAGCTCACCCCCGTCGTCGTGGTGCCGAGCGCGTAGATCATCGGGGTCGTCACCGTGGTGGTGAGGGCTTGAAGCTGCAGCGGCAGCGTGTTGTCGGAGCCGATGGCCTGCGACGAGCGGGCGATCTCGTCCCAGGACAGCGTGAAGCCGAAGAGCGCGACCCCGATCAGGGCGGGCAGGATCAGCGGCAGCACCACGTGGCGGAAGCCCTGCCAGGGCGTGGCGCCGAGGTCCCGCGCCGCCTCCTCGAGCCGCCCGTCGAAGCGGTTGAAGATGGCGAACATGATGAGCAGGCCGAAGGGCAGCGTCCAGGTGAGGTGGGCGGCGAGGCCCGAGGTGAAGAGCCCGAGCGCGGTCGTGTAGGTGCCGCTCATCCAGTCCGGCCCGGCCTTGACGGCGGCGTCGATCAGCCGGAACAGCAGCGCGATGCCGAGCGAGGTGACGATCGACGGCACGATGAGGCTGGCGATCGCCACGTAGAACAGCACGGCCTGGCCGCGGAACTTGCGGCGGTAGGCGAGGCCCGCCAGCGTCGAGAACACCACCGTGACCAGCGTCACGACGAGGCCGAGTTCGAGCGAGCGCCAGAAGGCGGCGCCGATGTCGACGATGCCGCCGCCTTCCCAGAGCTTGGCGAACCAGTGCACCGAGGCGCCGTTCATCGGGAAGGTCATGCCGCCCTGCGGCCCCTGGAACGACAGCACGAAGATGACGATCATCGGGCCGTACAGGAACAGCACGTAGAGGCCGAAGAAGGCGGCCAGCAGGTAGAAGGCAGGCGAGCGTCCCTCCCGCATCCTCACAGCTCCTTGCGGATGTCCACCACCTTGGTCAGGGCGGTGATGATGAGCAGGGTGGCGGCCAGCAGGATCACGGCATTGGCGGCGGCGGGCGGGAACTGCAGGGCGTTGAGCCGGGTCTCGATGATCTTGCCGGCCGAGGCGATCTGCTGGCCGCCCATGACGCCGACCGTGACGAAGTCGCCCATCACGATGGTGACGACGAAGATGGAGCCGATGACGATGCCGGGCTTGCACAGCGGCACCACGACGTTCCACAGCGTCTGCCAGCCGCTGGCGCCCGCGTCGTAGGCGGCCTCGATCAGCCGCCTGTCGATCCTCACCATGGAGTTGAAGATCGGGATCACCATGAAGAAGGTGAACAGGTGCACGAAGGCGAGGATGACCGAGAACCGCGAGTAGAGCAGCCATTCGAGCGGCGCATCCACCACCCCGGCATGGGTCAGCGCCTGGTTGACGAGCCCGTTGCGGCCGAGCAGCGGGATCCACGAGATCATGCGGATGACGTTGGAGGTCCAGAACGGGATGGTGCAGAGCAGCGCCAGCACGATCTGCATGGTCAGCGAGCGGACGTGGAAGGCCAGGAAATACGAGATGGTGAAGCCGATCACCAGCGTGATGGCCCAGACCGCGAAACACAGTTCCGCCGTGGTGACGTAGGTCTTGAAGATGGTGCAGAGTCCGGGAAGCTGGTCGTAGCAGCCCTCGAACGTCTCGGTGTAGGAGCGGAACGTGAAGCTCGGCAGGATCTCGTAGTCGTTGTAGTCCCAGAAGCTCACCACCACGACGAGGGCGAGCGGCAGGACGAAGAACAGCGCGAAGACGAGGCCCATCGGCATGGCCTGGAGCCATGCCGGGGGTGCCCAGCCGTGCCGGCCCCGCGGCCGCGCCGCACGGGGCGCCGCGGCCGCGAGCGGCGCGGCGGGTGAAGCCCCCGCGGCGGGGGCCCCTCCCGCATCGGTCGGCCGGGCGGTGTGGCTCATGCCGCGATGAACTCGTTCCACTTGCGGACCATGTAGTCGTTCTCGTCCATGATGGCGTTCCAGCAGGCCACCTTGCCCATGCGCTGGTCGAAGGAGCCGCCGTCGCGCGTGTTGCCGGCCTTCTCGAGCAGCGTGCCGTCGGGCGCGTGGATGTCCTTCTCGGCGGGCTTGCCCTCCATCCAGAAGGCCCATTCGTAGGGCTCCATGGCGGCCTTGGCGGTCGGCAGCACGGCCGAATAATAGCCCTGGCGGTTGAGGTAGGCGCCGGCCCAGCCGGACAGGAACCAGTTCACGAACTCGTAGGCCACGTCCTCCTTCATGCCGGTGACGGCCTTGGACACCGCGAAGCCCGTCGCCCAGGAGCGATAGCCCTCCTTCAGCGGCTGGAACACGCAGGGGATGCCCTTGGACTTCACGGCCGTGACGGCGGGCGACCACATCGACTGGATCACGGTCTCGCCCGAGGCCATGAGGTTGACGCTCTCGTTGAAGTCCTTCCAGAAGGCGCGGAACTGGCCGCTCTTCTTGGCGTCGGTGAGGACCTTCATGGTGAGGTCGATCTCGGCCTTCGTCATGTTGCCCTTGTCGGCATACTTATGCTGGCCCGTCGCCTCCACCACCATGGCGGCGTCCATGATGCCGATGGAGGGGATGTTGAGCAGGGCGGCCTTGCCCTTGAACTCGGGGTTCAGCAGCTCGGCCCAGCTCGAGATCGGCCGCTTGATGAGGTCGGGCCGGATGCCCAGCGTGTCGGCGTTGTAGGTGGTGGGGATCAGCGTCGCCCATTCCGTCATGCCGGGGGCGAACTTCGTCGAGTGCTCGCCCTCGACGAACATCACCTTCTTGGGTGCGGTGCCCTGGTCGCCGATCTTGGTACCGTCCGGCAGCTCGCACTTGGTGATGACCGGCGTGATATTGTCGTATTCCTTGATCTTCTTGCCGTTCATCGCCTTGAGATTGCCGGCCGGGACCAGCTTCTTCAGCGCGAAATACTCGGTGTCGACGATGTCGTAGGAGTTCGGCTGGGTGATGACCCGCTTGGTCACGTCGTCCGTGGTGACGGCGACGTATTCGATGGTGATGCCGGTGTCCTCCTTCACCTTCTTGGCGATGTCGGCCGACTGGTTCACGGCGGTGCCGAGATAGCGTAGCACCTTGGGCTCGGCCGACCAGACGGCCGGGAAGCCCGTGACGGCGCCCGAACCGGCGGCCACGCCCGCGACGGCGGCCGAGCCGCGGAGCAGCGTGCGGCGCGACAGCTTCACGGTCGGCCTCGTATCCTGTGTCACGATGGTGTCTCCTGTGGTGGTGAGAGGGTCAGGCCGCGCTGGCCAGCCGGTGGACGTCGGCCTCGCTCCACGACACCGCGACGGGGTCGCCGGGCTGGAACGGCGTCGCGTCGAAGGTCGGCTCGTCGAGCGTGGCGGTGATCTCGGACCCGGCGCCGCCGTCGAGCGTCAGCTGCACGAAGGTGCCCTGGTATTCGACGCTCCGCACCACGGCGGCGAGGCCTGGGCCGGCGGACGGCGACGCGGCGGCGCGGCCGAGCCGCAGCCGGTCCGCCCGCACCGCGAAGGCGCCGGCCGGACCCTGCAGCACGTTGTGGCCGCCGATGAACTTCGCCACGAAGGCGGTGCGCGGCGCGTTGAACAGTTCCCGCGGCGAGCCCGCCTGCTCGATGCGCCCGTCCTTCATGATGACGGCGAGGTCGGCCAGGGCCATGGCCTCGTCCTGGCTGTGCGTCACATGCACGAAGATGATGCCGAGCCGGCGCTGCAGCGCCTTCAGCTCGACGCGCATCCTGGTGCGCAGGAAGGGGTCGAGCGCCGAGAGCGGCTCGTCGAGCAGCACGATCTGCGGCTCGGTGATGAGGGCGCGGGCCAGGGCGACGCGCTGCTGCTGGCCGCCCGACAGCTGCGCGGGCAGGCGTTCGCCATAGGGAGCCATGGCGACGAGGTCGAGCATCTCGGCCGCCCGGGCCCGCCGCGCGGCCCTGTCGACGCCCTTCATCTTCAGCGAGAAGGCGACGTTGTCGATGCAACTGAGGTGGGGGAACAGCGCGTAGCTCTGGAACATCATGGCGGTGCCGCGCTTGGCCGGCGGCAGGTCGGTGATGTTGGCGGGCCCGAACACGACGTCGCCCCCGCTGACCGTCTCGTGGCCGGCGATCATGCGCAGCGTCGAGGTCTTGCCGCAGCCGGACGGCCCGAGCAGGCAGCAGTAGGAGCCGGCCTCGATCTTGAGGTCGATGGCGTCCACCGCGACCGTGTCGCCGTAGCGCTTGGTGAGCTGGATCAGCTCGAGGTCGGGTTTCCGCATGGCGCCGTTCCGGTCGATCGATGGTGTGGTGGCAAGCAACGGACGTGCCACGGCGCCGCGAGGCTGTGCTGCCGCGGCCCGGCCGAGCCGCCGCCCAAGCGACGGGCCGTCCTGCCCGGAAAGCGGGATTGTGCCCGCGATGCGGGCAGATCGTACACAATCGACGGGCTTCCACGGCGTCGGTCGTCCGGCGGCTCGAAACCTGCTTGGCGATGGACGGTGGGCCGGCGGAGGGCAGGGTGAGTCTGGAGCGATCGGGAGGGGCAGGGTACCGGCCGGGCGGCCCCGGAGCCGCCGGGGGCGCGGCCGACCGCGTCTCTGCCATCCACGAGGCCGTGCTGCTGGCGGTGGTGGAGCAGCGCCTGCCGCCCGGCACCAAGCTGCCCGAGGACCAGCTCGCCGCGCATTTCGCGGTCAGCCGGACGCTGGTGCGCGGCGCGCTGCGCTCGCTGGCCCAGGAGGGCGTGGTGGTCCTGGCGCGCAACCGGGGCGCCTCCGTGGCCAGCCCGGGCCCGCAGGAGGCGCGCGACCTGTTCGAGGCCCGCCGTGTCGTCGAAGCCGTCACCACGGCGCGGGCGGCCGAGGCCGCGACCGAGGCCGACCTGCGGGGCCTGGGCGCCCTGATGGCCGAAGGCCGTGCCGCCCTCGCGGCGGGCGACCGCGGCCGCGCCATCCGCCTGTCGGGGCAGTTCCACGTCGCCGTCGCCGCCATGGCGCGGCAGTCGGTGCTGGAAGGGTTCCTCGCCGAGCTCGTCGTGCGCTCGTCGCTGGTGATCGCCCTCTACGGCCACGGCGGCCGCTCGGACTGCGGCGACCACGACCACGAGCGGCTGGTGGCAGCCCTGCGGGCGCGGGACGGGGCCGGCGCCGTCGCCCTGATGCTGGCCCACCTCGACGACATCGCGGCCGATCTCGACCTCGACCGCGCCCTGCGGGTGCCCCGCCCCCTCGCCGACATGCTAAGGCCGGGGACGTGACCGCCCGGCGCGCCGGGTTCAGTCGTCGGACTGGGCCGAGATCACGAAGGTGTGGTCGGTCTGGGTCCAGATGAGGCCGAGGTCGAGCTGGTCGGCCTGATGGTATTCGACCTTGCCGGAATTATACAGGTCGCCGCGCTCGATCGAGGCGCGGAGGTACTCCCCGGCATCCGCCGTCATGGCCTTCTCGATCGTCTCGGCCTTGGGGCGATCCCAGTGGAAGGCCGCCATCAGCGCGGCGCGCTCGAACTTGTCGAGGTCGGCGAGGATCTTGGCGTCGGCGGGCAGCGTCGCCCGGAGCTCGAAGCGCAGGAACGTGTCGTCGCGGCACTTCAGCGTGCCGTCCACCTTGGTGTCGCTCGACAGGATGCGCACGTCGATGCCGCTCATCATGTCGCCGAAGCCGCGGGCGATGGTCAACGGCCGCTCGAAGGAGATGCGGTAGCCTGGGGCCGCGGGCGGGAAGTCCTTCATGAAGGCCTCGCAGCCGGGCGCCGCGGGCTTGGCCACGACCGGGGCCGGGCGGGGCGGCGGCGACGCCGCGGCCATCGCCAGGCCCAGCCCGGTGCAGATCGCAAAGGAGGCAGCCGCCGCTTTCATCGCCTGGGTCCCATCCGACATGCCGCGCGCCGCGGGGCGTTTCCCGACCGAACCTAGCCGGCGGTCCTTACCGGTTCTCCCCGGGACTGTCCTGACGGCCGCCCCGGAAACGCGTGCCTGTGGACGGCGGCCCGGACGGCCGCGTCAGGCGTCCATCTTCAGGGCGGCGATGAAGGCCGCCTGCGGGATCTCGACCTTGCCGAACTGCCGCATCTTCTTCTTGCCGGCCTTCTGCTTCTCCAGCAGCTTGCGCTTGCGGGAGACGTCGCCGCCGTAGCACTTGGCGGTCACGTCCTTGCGCAGCGCCCGGATGGTTTCGCGGGCGATGATCTTGCCGCCGATGGCGGCCTGGATGGGGATCTGGAACATGTGCTGGGGGATCAGGTCCTTCAGCTTGTCCACCATGGCGCGGCCGCGCATCTCGGCCCGGTCTCGGTGGACCAGCATGGACAGCGCGTCGACCGGCTCGGCGTTGACCAGCACCTGCATCTTCACGAGGTCGCCGGCCTTGTAGTCGGTAATGTGGTAGTCGAACGAGGCATAGCCCTTCGAGATGGACTTCAGCCGGTCGTAGAAGTCGAACACCACTTCGTTCAAGGGCAGCTCGTAGGTCAGCATGGCGCGCGAGCCGACGTAGCTGAGGTCGGTCTGCACGCCGCGCCGGTCCTGGCAGAGCTTGAGGATGCCGCCGAGATATTCGTCGGGGGTGAGGATCTTGGCCTGGATCCAGGGCTCCCGGATCTCCTCGATCTTCATCACGTCGGGCATGTCGGCCGGATTGTGGAGGTCGATCGCGGTGCCGTCGCGCAGCGCGATCTCGTAGACCACCGACGGCGCCGTGGCGATGAGGTCGAGGTTGAACTCGCGCTCCAGCCGCTCCTGAACGATCTCGAGGTGGAGAAGCCCGAGGAAGCCGCAGCGGAAGCCGAAGCCGAGCGCCGCGGAGGATTCCATCTCGAAGGAGAAGCTCGCGTCGTTGAGGCGGAGACGCCCCATGGCGGCGCGCAGATCGTCGAAGTCGGCGGCGTCGACCGGGAACAGGCCGCAGAACACCACCGGCTGGGCGGGCTTGAACCCCGGCAGGGCCTGGGCGGTGGGCTTGCGCTCGTCCGTGATGGTGTCGCCGACGCGGGTGTCGGCGACGTCCTTGATCTGCGCCGTGATGAAGCCGACCTCGCCGGGGCCGAGGCTCGCCACGTTGGTCATCTTGGGCTTGAAGACGCCGATGCGGTCGACCTCGTAATGGGCGCCGGTCGCCATGGTCTGGATGCGCGAGCCCTTCTTCATCGACCCGTCGATGATCCGCACCAGCACGACGACGCCGAGGTAGGCATCGTACCAGCTGTCGACCAGCAGCGCCTTCAGCGGCGCCTCGGCATCGCCCTTGGGCGGCGGCAGCTTCGCCACGATGGCTTCGAGCACGCCCTCGATGTTGAGGCCGGTCTTGGCCGAAATCTCGACGGCCTCCGAGGCGTCGAGGCCGATCACGTCCTCGATCTGCTGGCGGATGCGCTCGGGCTCGGCGGCCGGGAGGTCGATCTTGTTCAGCACCGGCACGATCTCGTGCCCGGCATCGAGCGCCTGATAGACGTTGGCGAGGGTCTGGGCCTCGACGCCCTGGCTGGCGTCGACGACGAGCAGCGACCCCTCGCAGGCCGCGAGCGACCGCGATACCTCGTAGGCGAAATCGACGTGGCCGGGCGTGTCCATCAGGTTGAGCACGTAGCTCTTGCCGTCCGCCGCCACGTAGTCGAGCCGCACCGTCTGGGCCTTGATGGTGATGCCGCGTTCGCGCTCGATGTCCATCGAGTCGAGCATCTGCTCCGACATGTCGCGCAACGCCACCGTGCCGGTATGCTGGATCAGCCGGTCGGCGAGAGTCGACTTGCCATGATCGATGTGCGCCACGATGGAGAAATTGCGGATGTTGTCGAGCTTCTGCGCGGTCATGCGCGGGGCATAGCAGGGGAGGGGCGTCTTGCCCAGGGGAGCGCGCGTCCCGCCGGCCTCGATCGCATCGCCCGGACACCCATCCATCGACACCCCGAAGCCTTGCGGTCCGCCCCGGGATGCGCTACCGCTGCTGGTGTCGAGCGCATCGGGCACCCGTAGCTCAGCTGGATAGAGCGCTGCCCTCCGAAGGCAGAGGTCTCAGGTTCGAATCCTGACGGGTGCGCCACTTCCTTGTGGCAGTTCTGCTGTATTTACAGCCCCTTAGTGTTCCCCGGCGACCCGGTTAAAACCCCTGCGGTATCACGCGGGGTATCACAATGTCCGTTGTCGTGCTCAAAGCGGGCGGCATGACCATCACCATTCGGAACGTCGTCCGCAGGAAGAGCGGGGTTTTTCACTGGCGGATGCGGGTCCCGAAAGGGCTCCGAGGGAATCACGGGGGGAAGTCCCACCTCGATTTCAGCTTGAAGACCAAGGACTCCCAGGAAGCCGCCCCGCGCGCCTCCAAGCTGACGGCCGAGCATGAAGCCTTGTGGGCCTCCCTGCGGTCCCCCGAGGTCGTGAGCGGCACCTACACGCCCCAGCAAGTGAGGGATGCTGCAAAAGCGCAGTTGATTGCCCTCGGGCTTCAGCCGGGCGGAGGGCGTGAAGGCTCAGATGGATGGTGGACCGTCCTCGACTCATTTGAGCGGGAGCATGGACACGCCTTCCAGGAAGCCCGGCACCATGACGGCGATGGAGCCGAGCGCAGGTTCCTCACGCCCGTCAACCGGGAGACGGAACGCCTCTACCGGGACGGCGAGGCCCCGAAGGAAGTCACCCTCACCGATGCCCGCGCGACGTACTTCCGGCTTCACAAGGAAGGCGCGGAAGGGCGGTTTCAACGGGATACCAATCTGCCGGTGGACGCCTTCATGGCGCTGGCCGGTGACCGCCCGTTGCCCAGCTACACGCGCGACCAAGCGAACGCCTACCGGGATGAGATGTCAGCCAGGGGGAACAAGAGCGGGACCGTCCGGCGCCGCCTTCGGGTCCTGTCAGCCATCTTCAACATGGCCAAGCGGGAACACTCCCTCACGATGGTCAACCCTTTCGAGGGAATGATTATCGCCAGAGACGGCGCTGACGCTACGCCCCGGCTTCCTTTCACCCTGGGGGAGCTTCGGACCCTCATGGCCGCCTGCCGGAAGGCCGACGACGACCGCCGCCACATCCTGTCCATCCAACTCGACACCGGGGCGCGGCTGAGTGAAATCGTGGGCCTACGGCGAGAGGACGTGTTCCTCTCCGATGCCGTCCCTCACATCATCATCCGTGACCATCGGGACCTTGGGCGGCGCGTGAAGACGGCAGTGAGCAATCGGCGTGTCCCGCTTGTCGGTGAGGCTCTTTGGGGCGCCACGCGGGCCATGGCCGAGGCTGCGAAGGCGCAGGGCCACGGTGAATGGTTATTTCCGCGCTATGCTTCTGACGGAGAAGTCAAGGGCAATCACGCCTCTGGAGCCCTCAATAAATGGATGAGGACGCTTCCCGGTGTCGAGGGCACCACCCACAGCTTCCGGCACGCCATGCGGGACCGGATGCGTGAGGCAGGCATCCCCGAAGACATTCGAGACGCCATCGACGGCCACGGCACGAAGTCGGTTGGCGAGCGGTACGGCTCCGGCCATTCGCTGAAGCTACTCCGGGACCACATGGTAAAGGTGGTCATCTCGCCCGATGGCACCCCCTAGCCCTCCGGGGCTCAACGGCGGCCCGCAGCGCTCGCGAGCGGCCTTGCGTGGCCCTGTTCCGATTGCCCTTCCTCGACAACCCCGAGGCCCCATGCACCCGTTCGGTGTCCGAGGTGCCCTGGGCGCGTCGGCTCCGTCCTAACCACCTACACCGATAGGAATATCTCGCCTTGGCGCAAACGGCTTCCTGCCCTGATTCGACCTCTGTTTCCCCCTTGACCGTCACAATCGAGCCGCAATCCGACTCGGACCACTCACTCGCCGAAGTGGTCAAACCACGCGCCATCTACGCCGCCCTGAACAGCCGCCCGGTGACGGAGGAGGCGCAGGCCCTCGTGGACGCCGTAGTCGCCCAGGTCTTGGCCCACGAACACCTCAGCGGGAAGCACAAGCGCCACGGCCCCAACGCCGACACCCACCGCAGGCTCACGGGCGCCTTCCTGTCGGACCTCCTGCGTGCCCTGGGCTCCCACAAGGCAGATGGTTGGGTGTTCCGCTCCATGATGACCGCGACGTTCTCCGGCTCGGGCGACGCCAGCCACAGGCGGTTCACGGGCCTCACCGAGGCCATGGAAGGCGCAGGGCTGCTTGATGTCCGCAAGGCTCGGGCCTGGGGTGGAAGCCGGTTCCCGGTCGTGCGCGAGGACGGGACCGACGAGGACCACGAACATGATGACGGAGCCGAGCAAGAGCGGAGCGCCACCAAGTTCAGGGCCACGACCACGTTGCGCGACCTCATCGCGGCGCATGGCCTCGACCTCTCCGAAGCTCGCGTCCACTTCCTCCAGGCGTTGCCCGAGAACCCCATAGTGCTCCGGGGCGCCTCGACATCTACGAACGGCCGGAAGGTCAAGGGCGCCAAACTGGACGCCATGAAGATGCCGGGGCTGGCCCATCTCCGGGATGGCCTTGCGGTCCATGAGGACGCCCTTCGGCGCCTCAACACCTTCCTGGACGGGTTCACCTTCGAGGGCGGGGTCCACAGGGGCTATCGGCGCGTCTTCAATCTCGCGGATGACTCTGGGTTCGCCTTCGACAAGGGTGGTCGATTGTATTCCCAGGGCGAGGACGCCTACCAGACGATGTCCAAGGGGAAGCGTCGTCAGATGCTCATTAACGGCGATGAAGTCGTGGAGATGGACATTCGCGCGAGCTTTCTTTCGGTGCTCCACGGCCTCAACGGCCTGCCTTTCGACGCTCGGCAAGACCCTTACGAGTTGGACACACTACCAGCCATGATGGTGGGCGAGCATGACATGAGGCGCTGGGCCGTGAAGGCGTGGACCGTCGCGACCCTGGGCTATACGCAGCACTTCACGAAATGGCCGGACAGGCCGCGAGAAGATTTTCTCAAGCTGACCGGGAGACAGCTCCAGGCCGTGTATCCCATTGGCGCTGTCAAGAAGAAAATGACAGAGAAGTTTCCAATCCTGGGTCGTTGGGGTGACTTGAAGGAGAACTGGGCCGACCTGATGGCGAAGGAAGCCTCTGCGATGTTCGACACGATGACGGAGTTGATGGTCCAGCACGGCATCCCAAGCCTCACCGTGCATGATAGCCTCATCGTGAGGAGGAAGGACCTCGAAGTTGCTCAGGCGGCTCTGGAGCGCCACTACGCCGCCCACTGCCACATCCTGCCCTATATCCCTCCTGTCTATGTGGAATAGTCATCTCCACCACCTCGGGTGCCTAGGTCATCCCAAAGGCTCCTCCGTCCTCCTATGGACGAGGAGGAGGTGACCATCACTGTCACCCCTTTGGACCCATGAGAGGGAGAGGGGAGAGGGGGAGTATATAGAAGCGTTTTCAGACGATGGTGCGACGTGGGAGGCCGAGGTCAACGAACCACTTGCGCCAGCATGGTATGCAGGCTCCTAGGACACCTAAGGACCGACTTGAGCAGGAGCGGTAGGGCTTCATGCCCGGTGTTTGAAATACACGTCTACGGTCGCGTTAGACGGTCCCGAGCGCATGGCTCGCGCAGTGGTACGAGGCTTCGCTCGTCACCAGCCCTGTTCCGGGATGTTCAAGTGGAAGACATCCTCGGAGTAGGTTCTGAGCATCTTCTTATCCTTCCCTGTGAGAACGAGGCGGTGAGACGGCATGTTAGGAGCTATTTCGGTCAGCACCTCAAAACTCACGCCGTCATGGGTTCTGACGAGGCACTGGCCAAAAGCACTATCGTTCCAGTTGAATAGAGAGCCCTGCACAGGAAGCGCGCCAGAACTGAAAGTGTATTGCCCCCACGGGAGTAGTTTCTTGGCTGGGTAAGAGTTCTCAACCCATCCAAGGCACATTTGGATATCGATCGGCACAGCACTATCGGCTGCAGCCATAAGTTCTTCATTAGTTTCCCCAGAGGGGTAGACGAGTGAGACATCAACACCCATGTCGACTAGCGCGGTTAGAAGCGGTTTGAAGTCGAGGTCACCCGTGATGATGGTGCACTCCGAAAACACGCCCCTACTCGCCGTCAACAGAGCATCTACTGAAAGTTGGACATCGACCATCTTTTGCTCGTTGCCTCTTCTCCTTCGATGGCGAACGTCGCCAGTGCGAACATGGAAGCCCTTCTGGCGTTCGATGTGCGCCAACTCTGCCCTTTTCGGGGCCACTCGGGCTGCGTGGGTGTTATCATCCTCGGAGGCTTGCTGGACCGGAATAGCGTCGTAGTAGAACACCTTCCGGTGTGAGCCGCGTATGGCGAGCCAATCTAGGGGTGGCTGGTCGCCCCCGAAATACCTGTCCCAGACCCTTTGTAGGCTCTGCATGAAACTGCCCCCGTCGATGAAGAGATAGCTTGTCGGGGAGGCGCGGGGCGGGAGAGCGGGAGTGAGCGACATCGCGCGAGCTTACCCGCGAGTTGAGCCGGGTTGCAACCCATGCGTATTTTGCAGTCTCGCAAGCGTATACCTCCACGAGACGTTGGCGTGAGACGGTTTTCACGTCTCATATGGGTTGACTTCGAGTTTACGAGACGGCATGGTGAGTGGGTCTAAAGCCTAGCGAGACACCGGAAGACCCACGATGAACAGCGCCGCCGCCTCGACCTCCACCGGCCACCTGTACGGCTACGCACGCGCTTCGTCCCTCGACCAGGACGTAACCATCCAGGTTGAGGCGCTGAAGGCCGCAGGCTGCACCACCATCCGCGCTGAGAAGGTGTCGGGCACCTCCACCACTGGCCGAGCCGAGTTGGCCACGCTCCTCGACTTCCTGCGGGCCGGGGACACGCTGGTGGTGACGCGCATCGACCGCCTGTCCCGCTCCATCGCTGACCTACAGGATATCGTGAGGGCGCTAAAGGCCAGGGGCGTGTTCCTCCGGGCCATCGAGCAGCCCGTGGACACTGGCACGGCGGCTGGGAAGGCCTTCCTGGACATGCTGGGCGTCTTTGCCGAGTTCGAGACCAACCTTCGGAAGGAGCGGCAGTTGGAGGGCATCGCCCAGGCCAAGGCCGCAGGCGTCTACAAGGGCCGCAAGGCGACCATCGACGTTGCCGAGGTCCGCAAGCTCCAATCCGAAGGCCTGGGCGCCACAGAGATTGCCGAGCGCCTGGGCATCGGTCGCGCCTCCGTCTACCGCGTCCTCAAGGGCGAAGCGGCATAAATAGAGGGGGTGCGAACGGCTCCTCACACGTCGCTCAGGCCCGCCTGCCGCACCAGGACACGCCTGGGGCCTCCTCCGGGCACTACGTGTCCCTTGATAAAGTAGGTCACGCGCGTCGCCACGACCTTCCCGAGGCCGAGCAAGCTAACCCCCAGGCGGCCGACGTGGAGGACCACAGAAAGCGGACGGGGGCTCGATTTAGGGTCCCATCTGGTGCTGAGGACCCTGGCGCTTGGCCCCCCTCACCCCTGTTTCAGATTTCCCGCTAAACCCTCGCGTTGTTGTTCAACTTCGCCGGTTCGTGTGACTCCCATGGGAAACCGTGGGTCCCGGCCTCATTCTGAAATCCTGAAACCTGTAGGTGTGTTCCACAACTAAGGGGGGTACATTTTCGACACCAACTCCGGTTCCATCCGGGGGGCTGGGTCCCGCGAACTAGTCGGTATCACACAGGGCATCACAAGCTCACTCGACATCGCAGGCCGGTCGAGGTAACTCAGACACTTAGGGCGGGGGACACCGGCCCGCCTGGGCCTGACGGGTGCGCCACGACATTTCAGGCCCGTGAAGGCTGCCTCGGGCTCCTAAGGGGCTTCGTTTCATACAGCACCGGGCGGGCGCCCAGTCACTGCACCGCGATCCATCCACTGGCGACGTGTTCCGTGTCGCGCGTGCTCGCGCTCGTACCCGAGTCCAGGCCTGTCCGCACGTCGCTGAACGGTTGATGGGGCAGGCGTCTCGCCGCACCGTCTTTCCGTCGAGATCCTCGGCGAGCCGGACCATGCTGCTCCGACCTCGGTTGTCGATGGACGACACGGCCTTGCCGCGAAGCTTCATCTCCGGTCGGCAGGGCCGATCGGAGGACGCCTTGCCACAATGCTGCGCTGCGGACTGCGTCAGCGAGCTTGACGCCTTCCGCGGGGTTGCCGCCGGGAGAGTCGAGCCGCACGCTGCACCGGCGCCTTGGACTGCGCTCACGATCGGCGCCGCGTCGCCGGCCTGGATCTCGCCCGGCAGCGTCAGGGCTTCTCGTCCGTCCTTCGGTGCGGACCGCCAAACGGTTGTGACAAACGCCGTCCCGGGAGCGCCGCCGCGAAGGGCTGGCCCAGCCGTCCCCGTTATCCACAACCGCCCCGTATTGCCCCCGAGCCCGACCGCGCTAGAACAAAACAGGAACGGATGGAGGGCGCGATGAATCACAGGATCGGCGATGTCGTGTGGCTGCGGCGGGACACGAGCCTGGTCGGCCTGCGGGGTCGCGTCGGGACCAACCTCGGCATCATCGGCGACGTCTGGTCCGACGTCGAGGGCGAGCACATCAGCGTCGTCTACGAGGACGAACAGGTGCTCGCCCTGGATCTTGCCGCCTCGGAGTTCGTCATCGAGCAGTTCGCCGGGGCGGCGCGGTTCTGACACGCCGCGGAACCACCCCTGGCGGTCCTTCGAGGCCGTCTCGTTCGCCACCGTGGAAGCGGTCGATCGGTTCGCTACGCGTCGCCGAGGCGAAACGATCGGCAAGCTTCGTTTCGCTCGACGAGGCTGCGTCCCTGCCGTTCGAGGTCGAGCGCGTGAGGGGCGGCATCGGTCGCCGCTCTCACACCGCTCCGATCACTCGGTGGCGACCGCCGTATCGGACGTCTCGGAAGCGCCTCGCTGACGACGGGCCAACGAGACTGCTCGCGATTCCGAGCTGGAGCGAATCCACCGAAGGCGAAAGCGCTCGCGTCCGACGTCAGCTCAAGGCCTTCTGGATGTCGGCGACAGACTGGTTCGTGTAGTCCTTGCTCAACGTGAAGACCATGCTGGCCTCGACTTCCTTGTGCAGGCACTCGCGCATCTGTCCCAGCGTCTGCGGATCGGCGATCAGCACGACCTGCTTGAAGTCGCCCTTGTGGCGCATCGCGTAGAGCGCATCCGCCAGCTGCTTGGCGAACGTCGCCTCTTCGGTCTGGTGGATCGTCTGGTCGCCAGGCCGTGAGCCGGACGGGCCCTGACCGCTCTCGGCGGACAGGCTCTTGGGCGTGATGCGCTTCTCCTCCTTCAAAGCCAGTTCTGAACCTGTTCCGGTGTTGCGGAGCAGGATGGCCTTGGCGCCATCGGCCACGACGATGAGGGCGTCCGGCGGCACGGTATGTTTCGACATGATGGGTCCCTTGCAGATGCCGAGGGCAACGCACCCGGCATCGATCGGGTCCAAAGGTCGTTCGCGGTGGAGCGGGGCAGGGCGGCGGCGGACAGGTGAGGTCGCCCCGGCTCCCAGCCTTGTTTCCGTGGATTTAGCCCCGCTTCGGCTTGTCGGCGCGGTCGAACCGTCCCTGTTGTCGGACCAGAGCCGGAGGGGCGCCTCGGCTCGGACGGCCGCGACGCGAGTCCCTCAGAGCGATCTCGTCGCGGTCGTTCACCCCGTTCGACCCGACCGCTGGCTGACCGGCCCGTCCTCGGGCGTCGTTGCCCCTGGGCCAGGGGACGTGGCGGCCGCGGCGCCGCGATGCCGCTCATGGAGCGGCGGCCGTCGTCATGACGTTCACGTCGTCCTGAAACCTAAACGGCTTCAGCCCGTACATCTTCCCGAGCCGCCGCCGTCAGGACTCCCGGCGCTGGCTTGGCCCGACCGTGGCACCTCCGTGCCGGCGTGAATGCCGCGGTGATGGTCCGGCGTCGCATCGAGCAACACAGAGGTTCGTTGACTCGCAGGAGAGAGCGATGCCGCGCTTCTTTTTCGATGTCGAAACCGCGGCCGGATCGATCACCGACACGGCCGGGATCGATCTGCCCGATCACCCGGCCTTGGTGCGGGAGGTCATAGACCTGCTCCAATACCTGGTCGGAGACATGCCGTCGGATGAACGCCATGGATCGGCTTCGGTCAAAGCCCGGTCCGAAGACGGCAACTTCCGATACGAGGGGATCATCAAGCTCGACACGCTGTAGTGGCACGATGATCGACCTCAGCCGATCCTTCTCCCGCGCATGACCGGCACGGACATCCCCGTCGCATCGCCCGCACGGGGCCGAACCGTTGATGGACCGACGCGTTGCCCTTGATCGAAGAGGAGAGCGACATGGCAGGAGCAAACGGGCCGACGAGCCTGGGCGGCACGCCCGACACACCGAATCCGCAAGGCGGGGCACAGCCCAACGACAAGGCGAAGGACGCCCAGCGCAAAGAGGCGCAGACCGAGAAGGCGCCCCAGGACAAGCCCCCGCAGGACCAGAACGAGGACGGCTGAAGCGCCTTCGCCTTCGGCGAGCCCGCTCCGGCATCGAGCGGTGACGCGGAGGACCGGTGGGTGCACCACCTCGTCCGACCGCCTCGCCGGCTCGGACCACCGTGGGCAGCGGGGCGATTGCGCGCGGTGCCTGCGCGTCGCCGTGGCCGTCGCCCCTGTGGACTGCCCGCGGCTCGGGCCGATGTCGAGCCTTCCAGCGCGGTCCTGCCTTGCGTGGGCCTTTGTCCGGGTGTCCATTCATGGGCGGTACAGAGCCGAGGTGTTGATCTCGGCCGACCCACAGGGAGACGACCATGCCGCACGATCGCGCCGCTGTTCCCGCCCAACAGCCTGCCTCGCTCAAGATCCCCGACCAGCTCCAGCAGGCCAGGCGGCCCGATGCGCCTCGCCCGGCCGAGGCGCCCGCCGCGACGCGGACCGTCCAGGACAGGGCGACGGGCGGCATCCTCCACGAACTCAAGACCCAGCGTGCCCACGACTGAGGCTTGTTGAACGGATGCCCGGTCCCCGGACGGGCATCCCGGCACGAGTTCGATACAGTCACGGACGCTGAGGCGCTGGCTTCGGGAAAGCTCCATCCTCGGCGCGATCTCACCTGCACGGTGGCGTGCGGGCGATGCTGACGACCCGGACATCGGCGTCTCGCTCGTCGACCCGAGCCGGTTCGACCCGCCGGCTCGGGCGGCCGCCGCTCGTCATCCCCGACGAACGGCTCGCCGCCGCACGCCGATGCTGCCCGACCTCGCCGCTGCCGCGCGCGGGGCGGTGGGGGGGCGGCAGGGTGTCGTCGCCACCTGGATGCCGTGACCAGCCCCGGAAAGCTTACCGGCGCGTCGCGGGAACGGTCCAGATCTGCGGGTTCGGCGAAAGACTTCGGTGTCCGCGTTTCCGTTCGTGTCTGATTTGTAAGACAGGGGAGGGGTCGCGGTGCGTTATGTTCGCGGTGGCGAGGTACAGAACCGCTGGAGCGTCCGTTGGCCAGGTATTTCTTCGACGTCCGGGACCGCGGGCGCCGCATCCGTGATGACGCCGGCATGGACCTGAGCGACGACGCACAGGCCATCCACGAGGCGACCCTGGTGATCTCGCAACTCCTCGCCGACGCCGCAGCGGAAGGCCGGGTCGGCAGCATCTCGGTGGAGATCAGGAGCGAGACGGGCGCCTGTCTCTACGAAGCCTCGACGTCGCTCGCGAGCGAATAGACCGCTTTCGCCCTCGACGACGTCGCTCCAGCTCCGGATCGAGGCCAATCCCATCGGCCCGGAGCCACCAGGGCGGTTCCGGGAGGGCCGATTCGGAGCCAGCTCCGCATGCCGCTTCAGCCTTCCGCGATGCGGCCATCCTCGTCCTCTTCGCGGAGTCGGGACTGAAGCTGCAGGGGTTGGGGCTTCTGGGGGGCGAGACGCAGCGGCCTCGACCGCATCGCCGCCCCGGTCAACCGTTTCGCGGCATCCATGGCGGGGAGCAGCCTCCCTCTGTTCACCAATCTGGACAGACTGTCCGTCCTCGCCGGATCCAGGAGGTCGTCCAGAACGAGGGAGAGCCGTTGCATCACCCTGTCCCTGTCGTAGGTGAAGATGGGCTCTCGCGCCTCGATCGCGTCGCACAGGATGTCGACGAACAGGTCTTCGTCGAGGGGCACGAGTTTCTCCGGGAGGTATCGACTCAGCATCCAGCGAAGACCAGTCTCGCGCGCCGGCGCTAACCAGCCGCGCGTCAGGTCGCAGACGATGTACTGGTCCTTGTCGACGCCAGAAGAGGCTCGTACGTCGATGAGACCCAGGGAGTCCGGAGTCGGTGAGAAGATCGGCAGCAGCTTGATGCTGACGTTCCCGAACAGGATGAGCAGCCCCGGTTCGTCGAAGGCTGCCGCATTCGGCCCGCTGATCCCAGTGCGCGACGTCGTGATCAGCCCTTCCGCAAGCATATCGGAGAGGTATCGCTGCTCCACATGTCTGAAGAATAATTCGACAGCTTCATGCCATTTTTCGCGCGACCCGAACAACTCTCGTAGTCTTTCCTCTTCTTCTGCTTCCAGAATCGACTTCAATACGTTTCTTTTTAACCGCATGACTCCTCACCGATGCCGGGCAGAACAGCATAGGCAAGTCTCACCGAAAATTGTGACGACAACATGCACGGAAGGACTTTCAACGCGCGACTGCACAGGTGGCGCATCGCCTTCTGAACGACCGACCCACGACGCTGTCGTCCTGCGGCCCCGCCCGCCGAAGCCGGGTCGCCCGACGTGCCCGCCGCGGACCGGAGCGCTGTCGCCGTCGGCGACCCGGTTCCGGCGTCGGCGCTCCGAACCGGGCGTCCCCCCGGGCGTTGCCGGTTCGGAGGGCTGCGGGATGCCGAAGTTTCACGTCACGGTCGCCGACGAGGCGGGCCACAAGCTCTACGACGAGACGATCGAGGCGTCCGGGCCCCCGGAAGCCTGCGCCAGGGCGGCGGCCGATGCCGAGACGGCCGACGTGGCCGGGACCGGGGCGCAGATGGGCGACGATCTGCTGCCGCCCTACACGATGGACATCTGAGTCCGCGCTGGACGCCGTCGACACGGGACGCCGGAACGCCCGCCGTCGCGGCCGTCGGCCCCGATGCCGTCCGGGCGACAGCGGTCGGTGTTCCGTCGCGCGACGGGTCGCGTCGCCGCTGCAGCCCGAAGCCGAGAACCGCCACCGGCGCCACCGAACGTCGGGCCCGCGTCAGCCGCCCGCGCATCGCGGTCGGCCGGCCGAGCTGCTGCCTTGACGGGCTCGGCCGCGTCGACGGTGTCGCGCTCCCCACATGGGACCAAGCGGGAGAGCGGGCGTTGGGCTCCTGTCCGCCGTGCGGCCGGTCGATCGACGGCACGGCTGCCCCAAGGGAGCATCCCCGTGAACCCCATCAGCCTGTCCCTCGCCGTCCTGCTGTGTGCGGGCGGCGCGGCGATGACCTACGCAGGGTCCTACCTCGGCATCGGGCTGATCCTGCTCGGGGTCGTGACCGCCACGTCGTTGAAGGTGGCGGATGTGTGGGAACGGTTCGTGGTGTTGCGGGCCGGCCGGCTGCAGGGGGTCAAGGGCCCGGGCCTGTTCGTCATCCTGCCGATCGTCGACCGGGTCGCGGCCGTGATCGATCAACGCGTCCAGACCACGTCCTTCAATGCCGAACAGGCCCTCACCCGCGACACCGTTCCGGTCAATGTCGACGCCATCATCTTCTGGCACGTGCACGATGCCGTGAAGGCCGCGCTCGAGATCACCGACTACCGCCAGGCCATCGATCGCGTGGCCCAGACGTCGCTGCGCGAGATGATCGGCGGCTCCATGCTGGCGGCGCTGCTGTCGGAACGCAAAGCCGCCGACGAGGAACTCCGGTCGGTGATCGGCGCCAAGACGCAGTCCTGGGGGGTCTCCATCATGTCGGTCGAGATCCGCGACGTCGCCATCCCGGTCGCACTCCAGGATGCCATGTCGCGCCAGGCCCAGGCCGAGCGGGAAAAGCAGGCCCGCGTCATATTGGGCTCCGCCGAAGCCGAGGTCGCCGGCAAGTTCGTCGAGGCCGCCGACATCTACGCGAAGTCTCCGGCGGCGCTGCAGTTGCGGGCGATGAACATCGTCTACGAGACCACGAAGGAGCGTGGGGCGACGATCCTCATGCCGACGTCGCTGGTCGACAGCATGAACCCGGGGCTCGCGGTCGCGCTCGGCCAGGGGGAGACCCGATCCCGAACGTGACCCTGGTTGCGGGCGGCGGGGTGGCGCGTCAGATCCCCTCGACGATCCGCATGTCGCGGACGGCGCCGCCGTCGAGCGCGCGCAGCGCCTCCTGGTACGCGGGCGAATCGTAGAGGGCGAGCGCCGTGGGGAGATCGTCGAACGCGACGATGACGGTCTGGGCGAGCACGCCCGCCTCCATGGCGCGGGCCGCGGGTCCCCGCGCGAGGTAGCGTCCGCCTGCCGCGGCGATGGCCGGGGCGGCCAGAAGCCGGTAGGCGGCGAGCTTCTCCGGATCGGACACCGAATGGTAGGCGGAGATCAGGTAGGCCTTGGGCATCGCCCCATCCTCATCGAACGTGGAAGGGCATTGTCGGCGACCGCCGATGCTTTGTGCACCCGGGCTGCGACATGGCAGGCGTGCTCGCTGGTGCGGTCAGCGTCCGTCCCGCGTCGCCCCACGGCCTCCGCCTGAGCGCCGGGAACGGCGACCCACGCCGAAGGCTGCCATCGACCTCGGGCGAGCCCGCCGGCGATCACGCGACACGCGCCAGGGTGGCGGATCCGCCACGCCCCGCCATGATCGCCTCGCGACGCCCTGGCGGACCCTTGATCCCGAATGCGGCGGCGGTGCTACAACGGATCGTCAGCGCGGGGGAGCGGTGACGGTTGAACCACGACCCCGCCGGTCTTCTTGGCGGATGCTCCGACGGGGCCGTGGCCGGTGGAGGGCACCCCACCGAGGAACAGCCCATCAGAATTTAGTTGGATTCTCATGAATCCGGCGCTCCTCCTGCCGGCGCTTCCCGACATGGTGAAGGAAGCGGTAGCGGCCCGGTCCGCCTGCCCGGCGATCTCGGCGCCACCCCGGCCCGCCGTTCGCTTCGATCGAAGACCGACAGGCACGGGGACGATCCTCCAGGCGACCGACCCATCACCCGGACGCGCCACGCCATCATCGGATGGGCGAGGCTCCGGACATGCGGCGAGATCCCCGGCACCGATCCTGCTCCCGACAGGGGCAGGCAGGCGAGCGCGGGACGACGTGACATGGAACGGCACAGCGATTGGACCAAGGCGAAACAGGATCTGTCCGAGGCCTCGAAGCGCTACACCGTCTGGGTTTCGATGCCCGACGATGTGCGCTCGCGCATGTCGGACATGGAATACCGGCGCCGGCGTTCCCAGGCGCGCCAAGCGTTGAAACGCGCCGACGCCCTCTGCCGGTCGGCCAGCATCGCGGCGCGGCAGGCCGCACGGTCCGCGAGCGTGGCGCCGGGGGCGTGACGACGCGCCGGTGAGACGGCTCCCGATGGGAAGCAGGAGCGGATCCGCACGAAGCGAGGACGCGCCGGCGAGACTGCGGTCCGGCTGGCGGGGTCGGGCGAACGGGATTGATGCGGCAGATGCCTGGGCCGGACAGCTGGAAGGCTTTCGCCGTCGTCGGATGCGCCCCGGCTCTTGGGTCGCAATGAACGCGACGGCGCCTTACGCGACGGCCCGCCGCAGCACGGCCGCCAGTTCCGCGGCCCGCCCCTCGCTCTCCCGCGCCAGCGCCATGAGCGCCGACGCGGCGCGCTCGTCCGTGGACTGCCGGGCGAGGCGACGGCACCGCCTCGCCTTGTCGAGCAAGGCCTCGGCCGAGGCTGCGATGGGGAGCATCTGAGGAGACATGTCCACAGCATCCGCCGTGCTCCTCACCGAAAGGTGAATCGCGCGTTGCCGCGACCGCTCGAAACTGACGCAACCGGAGCCCGCGCGCGGCGATCGGCCGAGGTCCCGACGTCACCCCCGGCCGGGCGCTTCCCGGTATCGACCCGGCTGTCGACCCTCGTGGCATCCGGCACGCCGCCGCTCGCCGCTGATCGACCGGCGCGTGTGACGCCGGGGAAGCAGCTGGGCGCCGTCCAGGTGCCGGCGCCCGGGGAGTCCTATCCGTGTCACACCGCCGCACAATCCGAGCGAGGGCCTCATCACGGGCGATCAAGGGGCCTAGATCACCTGCGGGACACCTTGGAACGTCGAAGATGCGCGTCGCTAGAGCACTCCGGGAAATCGCTTCGGAATTGAAGATCCTCGTCCTCTACATGACGGGGCGCATCCTCGGCTGACGTGTTCCCGTCCGGCCCGCCGCTTCCGGGCGCCGCGCCGCCGGACCGGCCCTTTCAGGGCACGACGCGGATCTCGACGTCCATGTTGCCGCGCGTGGCCCGCGAATAGGGGCACACCTCCTCATGGGCGATGCGGGCCAGGTCCTCGACCTCGCTCCTGTCGCGGCCCGGCACCGAAACCTCCAGGGTCGCCCGGAGACGGAAGAAGCCGTCCGCCCCGCGCCCGATGCCGACATGGGCGGTGACGGAGGAGGCCTGGATCGGCGCCTTCCGCTCGCGCGCGACGCGCAGCAGGGCATTCTCGAAACAGGCGGCATAGCCCGCCGCGAAGAGCTGCTCCGGGTTCGTGGCCTCGCCGCCCGGGCCGCCGAGTTCCTTGGGGTGGGCGAGGGCGTGGTCGAGCACCCCGTCCAACGACCGGATGCGGCCCTGGCGGCCGCCGACCGCCGTCGCGCTCGCCGTGTAGAGGATATCCATTCCGCTTCTCCCTGTGTCGACGCGGGGCCGCTCCTGCCGCGGTGGGCGCGCCGGGGCTCGGCATCTCCCGACCGGCTCCGTCCCGCCCGCTCAGCGCGACTCCGCTTCCGCCAGATAGGCCCCGATGATCGCCGGGATCAGGCCGGGAAAGCGGGTCTCGATCTCGGCGCAGCGGGACGTGTTGTGCATGGCGACGCCCTGGCGCTCGCTGCGGATCAGCCCGGCTTCGCGCAGGGCCTTGAAATGCTGCGACAGCGTCGATTTCGGGACGGGCTTCTCGCTGACGGTCGCGTAGGCGGCGCAGCGCTGCGCGCAGGCCGAACCCGCGATGCCGGCGAAGATGGCGACCCGCGTCTCGTCCGACAGCGCGTGGAGGATGCCGGCCAGCGTGATGTCGTGGAGGGCGGGATGAGCGAGGGACCGCATGGCGGCACCATAAGGCCGCTTGACAGGGCGTTCAATAGTTCTAGTTTCCGGAACTATCGAACAAACTGCCGCGTCCGGCTCCACGGCTCGGCGGCACTTCCGGAGAGGGTCCATGAGCAAGCTCGCAGGCAAGGTGGCGGTCGTCACGGGCGCGTCCAAGGGGATCGGCGCCGCCATCGCCAAGGCGCTCGCCGCCGAGGGCGCCGCCGTCGCGGTCAATTACGCGTCGAGCCGCGCCGGCGCCGAGGCCGTGGTGGCCGCCATCGAGGCGGCGGGCGGCCGGGCGGTCGCGGTCGGCGGCGACGTGTCGAAGCCCGCCGAGGCGAAGGGCATCGTCGACGCCGCCGTGGCGGCCTTCGGCCGCCTCGACATCCTGGTCAACAATTCGGGCGTCTACGCCTTCTCGCCGATCGAGGCCGTGTCGGTCGAACAGTTCCACGCCATGTTCGACGTGAACGTGCTCGGGCTGCTGCTCGTCACCCAGGCCGCGGTCGCCCACATCGGGGAGGGCGGGGCGATCATCAACATCGGCTCGGGCGTCACCAGCCTGACGCCGCCCATGTCGGCGGTCTATTCCGGCACGAAGGGCGCGGTCGACGCCATCACGGGCGTGCTGGCGCGCGAACTCGGGCCCCGCAAGATCCGCGTCAACGCGATCAACCCCGGCATCGTGCAGACCGAGGGCACGCAGAGCGCCGGCTTCGCCGATTCGGATTTCGAACGCGCGCTCGTCGCGCAGACGCCGCTCGGACGCCCCGGCCAGCCGGACGACATCGCAAAGGCCGCCGTCTTCCTGGCGACGGACGATGCCGGCTGGGTGACGGGCGAAAGAATCATCGTGGGTGGCGGCCTGCGCTGACCGTCGCGGCGCCGGCGCCGCGACAGGCGCCGCGCTGAGGGGACTTCCGGCCCGAAACTCGGGGCCGAGCGCGCGGGCGTCCAGGACCAGGGAGGCCCGGGTGTGCGGAGCGCTGGTCCGGCTGCGGGCCGTGGGACGCAGGGCGGGGTGCTGACGGGCGTGCCGGCCCGGGCCGCCGCGTCGACGCCGCCGCGCCGACGTCGCCGTCACGGGACGAGGCGTCGCACGAAGGCGCGGACCATGCGCTGGAATCGCGCGGGGTCGTCGAAGACGCGGGCGCTCAGCATGGCGCCGTAGACGGCCGCCATGAACCGTTCGGCCTCGTCCTCGGGCGCGTCGGCGAAGGCGAAGGCGCCCTGGCGACGGCCCAGGGACAGGACGGCGGTGAGCCAGGCCATGAGGTCGACGAAATGGGCGCGGACGGCGGCCGTCACGGCCGGCGGCAGGCTCGGGGCCTCGGCGGCCAGCACGGCCGCCAGGCAGAACGAGGCGCTGCCGTCGGCGATGCAGCGCTCCCAGAACGCGGTGTAGCCGTGCAGCGCCGCGAGCGCTCCCACGGCGCCGGACTCGAACTCCAGGGCGCGCGCGCCGATCGTCGACCGGGACTGCTCGACCACCGCCACGGCCAGGTCGGCCTTGGCGGGGAAGTGGTGGTGCACGCTGGCCTTGCGGATCCCCACGGCGTCGGCCACGTCGGCGAAGCTGAAACCGTTGTAGCCTCGCAGCGTGATGAGTTGCCGCGCTGCGTCGACGATGCGGCCGGTGGTGCCGGTGTCCGTCCTGGTGCCGTCCCTGTCCATGCCGCCGTCCACCGCAAGCCCCGAGCCCGTTCCCCCGCCGTCCCTTGCGACCACATCCGCGCCCGCGGATCAAATCGTCCGGCGCGACCGGACGTCCCGTCCGGCCCGTCGCCGTCTGCGTCGCTTGACGCTAGCTTGCCTACCTACTAGTAGGATGGCTGCGGTCCCTGTCAAGGCGTGGGCGACCGAGCCGCAGGACGGAGCCGGTGCCCCCGGTCATCCGGTCAGGCGGCCCGGCGGGCACCCGGCCGCATCACCGCAGCTTTGGAGTGATCACATGTCCGTGGATGCGAAATACAGGACGACGGCGACGGCGAGTGGCGGCGGCCGCGACGGCAGGACGGTTCTGACCGACGGCACGATGGCCCTCGACCTCACCCTGCCGAAGGAACTCGGCGGCCCCGGCGGCGACGGCGCCAACCCCGAGAAGCTCTTCGCGCTCGGCTATTCCGCCTGTTTCCTCGGCGCCATGCGGGTCGCCCAGCAACAGACCAGCATCAAGGTGCCGGACGGCACGACCGTCACCGCCACGGTCGGCATCGGGCCGCGTTCGGAGGGCGGCTTCGGCATCACGGCCGACCTCGACGTCTACCTGCCGGGGCTCGACTCGTCCGACGCCGCCACGCTGGTCGAGGCGACACACGGCATCTGCCCCTATTCCAATGCCATCCGGCCCAACGTCGACGTGAAGACCACGACGCGCGCCTGATCCGTCTCCGGCCCGTCCGGCACCGGCGAGCCTGGCGGCAGGCGCTGGACGGCGCCGTCCACGATGGCGTCCCGGCCGGCGGCGTGTCCGGCCGCGACGAACCCCGCCGCCGGTCGGCGCGTTGGCGTGCCACCGCAGCCCGAAGGTGACCCACACGATGCCGACGATCCGAAGCGCCGCCCTCGCCATCGTCCTGTCCGGCCTCGCCGGGCCGGCATTGGCGGCGACCTGCAACATGACCGTCCTCGGCACCACCGTCCTCGACGACGTGGCCTGCACGGTCGCCAGCGCGAGGGGCGTCACCACGGTGTCGGTCGGCGCGGGCGGGACCGTGCTGGTGCGACGGTCGGTGATGAGCGCCCGCCTTCCCGGCGTCATGGCGCCGACCCGGCGGAGCCGCAGCGGTTTCACGAACTACGGGCAGGTCGTCACGTCGAGCGAGGTGGACGACAAGACGTGCTTCTTCAACCAGACGGCCGTGCTCTGCGTCGAGTGACGCGGGGCGCCCCGGCCGTCGCCGGACCGTGCCCCCGCCTGCCTGTCCCGCCACGGACGCGGCTATCGGTGTCGCGGGCCGTGGCGGTGAAGAGCGCGGGCAACCCTTCTCTCGCCGGGGCGACCAGCCCCAGGCTGAGCGCCACGACACAGGACCGGATCCCAAGCGGATGCCGCGATCTCCATCCAGCCGCGCCGGCTTGCCCCGGGACGGCGGCGGCGCCGGCCCCACGCCGACGGATCCGGCCCGGCCGGCGGATCCGCCGACGGCTGGGCCGGGTTGATGGGCGAGGGAGACGGCAACCCATGACGCGAACGGGCGCAATCCTCGCTCCGGCGCTCGCCGTGCCGGCGCTTCTGGCCTTGGTGCCGGCGACGGCGCTGGCGGACAGCCAGATGCATCAATCGCCCCTGCTGGAGCGGGGCTCGGCCGAAGCCTGCGACGACCTTCGCCAGGGGCGAACGCAGCGTGGCGGCTATTCGTGGCAGTTCAGCTGCGCGGGCGTGGCGCGCGGCGTGGGCCAGGGTGGCCGCCGTGGGCGCTGAGGCCCGTCGGCAGCGCGCCATGACGCGGCCTCCGGAGGTCCCGACCGTGGCCGGCGCCCCGGCCGCGTCGCGCCCGGCGCTGGACAGGGCGCGGCAGGACCTCCTCGCGGCCTTCGACGCCAAGCGTGACGCGGACCGCCGGTTCCTGGCGGCCTTCGCCGCCTACGAGGCGACGGCCGACGCTTGTCGCAGCGTGATCCGGGCGCGGGACACGGACCCGCCGGCCCACCGAACCGGCCTTTGACCGCCGCCGTTGAAGCCGCGAGCCGGTCGTGACGCAGCGGCTGGCCGGGCACGGCGCTTCCACGGATGCACTGGAGGTGCCGTGCCGGCTCGGTGTCGTGCGCCGCCGGACCGGTGGGGCAGGGCGCGATGCGCCCGTCGGGTGGCGCCGTTCATGCGGCCCTCACATCCTTCGTGCGACTTGCGGCGGCGTTCGCCGACCCAAATGCCCGCTCGTCCGTTGTCGCGGGCCATGGGGGGCGGCCACTCGCCCGCAACCAGCACCGAGATCCACACATGAAGCTGACCAAACTCGCCTTCTGCGCCGCCATGGTGCTGACCGCCGCCGCACCGGCCTTGGCGGCGGGCCCCATGTCCGACAAGGAAAGGATGCGCGCCCAGGCCGAGCACGATTGCTATGCCGACGTGCAGAAGCTCTGCTCCGACGTCACCGACAACGAGGACAAGGTGAAGGCCTGCATGAAGACGCATCACGCGCAGCTCAGCCCGAAATGCGCCAAGGCCTTCGACGCCGGCAAGGGCCAGTAGCGGCACGCGGCGCCCGGATCCATCGATGAAACGCCCGGGTTCCCGGACGGAGCCCGGGCGACCCTGGCTCGGGCAGCCGCAGCGTCTCCGTGCTCGACGCGGCGGCTGTCGTCAGGCCTGCCGGGCGTGCCGCCCCCACCCCGCTGGCGGGAGGGGGCGCGCGAGCGGCGGGTGAGACCACCCGACGAGGCCGCGACCTTGCCCTCAGCCCCGATCCCGCGCAACCGCCTCCTGGCGGCCATGTCTCCGGACGACTTCGCCGCGCTGGCGCCGAGGCTCGAGCCGGTCGCCATGCCGTTTCAATCGGTGCTGATCGCGTCGAACCAGCCGATCCGCTCCGTCCTCTTCCCCGAGAGCGGCATCGTGTCGACCATCGCCAACACCGAGGAGGGCCGGATCGAGATCGGCGTCATCGGTCGGGAAGGGCTGGTCGGCGTCCCGGTCGTGCTCGGGACGGACCAGACGCCCCATACCTCCGTTGTCCAGGTCGCCGGAACCGCGCTCGCCATCGCCCCGGCCGCCCTGCGGGCCGCCATCCATGCGCGACCGTCCCTGTTCCGGCCCCTCGGCCTCTACATCCAGGCGCTGTTCGTCCAGGTCTCGCAGACCGCCTCCGTCAACGTCAACTTCGACATCGAAGCCCGCCTGGCGCGCTGGCTGTTGATGATGACGGACCGGGTCGACGTGGACGAGATCCCGCTGACGCACGAGTTCCTGTCGGCGATGCTGGGCGTCCGCCGCCCCGGCGTCACCGTCGCCACCCACGTCCTCGAGGGTACGGGGGCGATCCGCGCCAGGCGCGGGCGCATCGAGGTCCGCGATCGGGACAAGCTGCTCGAACTCGCCGGTGACGGCTACCTCACCGGCGTGATCGAACACGAACGGCTGATGGCGGAAATCTGACCCCGGCCTGCTCCGGTGCCGTCGCAAGCAGTCGATCCCTCGACGCCGGCCGAGCCGAGCCAGCACAGGCCCCCGTCTGTACGCTGTCTGACACTTGCCGCCGAAGATGGCGAAAGACGCCCATCTCAGGGTCAACGTTAACATGATGTAATGCTCCCCAGATGAGGGCCGGTATCCTGCGGGCGATCGGAGGACGCCACACCATGCTGATCGTCAAACGTCCCACCAAGCGACATTTCACCGAAGCGGCCCGCGCCGCCGCCAAGGAAGCGAGGCGTCGCAAGAAGGAGGAAAAGGTCGAGCGTGACCTGCCGGAAGTCTTCGTGGTGCGGAGGGAGGTGGACCAGCGGACGTTCGGCTGGGAGATCCGCCTGTTCGGCGGCGTCATCCTGCATCGGAGCGACGCTGAATTCGAGACGATCGCGTCGGCGCGGGCCGATGGCCTGCAGGTCCTGGCGCAGGTCGTCCTGGCGCCCGGCCGGACCGCCCTGCGTGGGTGAGCCGGTCGCCGAGCCCGGTCGTGGCGTCCTCGGTGGCAACCGCGGCCGGGGGACCGCCTCACGAGAAAGAGGCCGCTCAGCCTTTCGGCGAGCGGCCCAAGTCTAGGGAGGAAACGCCCAAGAAGGGCATACGCTCGAAAGCGCCTGTCCCTTATGCACCAGGTTTTCATACGGGTGTATGACGATCTTCGCATGGCTGTCCCGCGACGCCGGCGCGCCGAGGCGGACGGTGCGGCGCCACGACGGCCCGACGTCGGCGACGCGCCGGTCTCGCCCGACAGGCGTGTCGCCCGGGATCAGGCCGGCTCGCCGTTTTCCAGCAGCACGACGGCATGGCCGTCCGGGTCGTGGACCAGCGCCGCCCGCAGGCCGCCCGGCAGGGCCGCGGCGCGCGTGAGCCCGTCGCCCGACAGCGACGCGACCTCGATCCAGACGCGCGTCGCCCAGATGTCGTCGCCGCGCGTCCCCGCCGGCATCGGCCGGCGCTGGCCGGTGCGATAGCCGAGGAGTTCGACGTGGGGCGGCGCTTCGGGCGGGATCAACGGCACGACGCGGCACGTGTCGCCATCGACGTCGTCGAGCCGTTCCTGTTCCGGGCCGGCATTGAGGCTGCCGTCCCGCGCGGTGAGGCCGAGCCCCGCGAAGAATGCGGCGCTGCGGGCCGGGTCCGACACCGAGACGGCGGTGTGGTCGATGCCGAGGAAGGGCGAGGGCGCGGCCGCCGCGCTCTCGTGCCAAGCCGGGGCGCCGGTGCCGTCCGGGAAGTGCAGCAGTTCGAGCGGGTGGCCGTCGGGGTCGCGGAACTTGAAGGCCGTGACCGATCCGGTGTTGGGCGGCAGCGTCTGCGGCCCCCCGCGGGTGATGGGCACGGCCCCGGCCGCCAGCGCGGCAGCATGGGCGGCCGCCATATCGGAGACCGCGATGGCGATGTGCTGGAACCAGAGGTCGGTCGACGTGCTGTCGGCCGGGTAAGGCCGCCCGGGCGGGTCGAAGCGCAGGAAGCCGACCTCCTGGGCGCCGAGCCGCATGGCGAGGCGCTCGGCCCGCGCGCCTTCGACGCCGAGCAGCGCCAGTTGGGCCCCGTCGACCGGGGCCGGCTCCGCCGCCGCCACGAAGCCGAGGGCCTCGTAGAAGCGCCGCGTGTCGGCGAGGTCGGCCGCGGTGAAGTCGATGCGTGCCACCCGCCGGCCCGCGAGCTTCATGGTCGCTGCGCTCCCCGCACGTTGGTGTAGATGGCGTAGAGCGTGTGCGACGCGCAGATGAACATCTGCGCCCGGTTGCGCCCGCCGAAGGCGATGTTGGCCACCGTGAACGGCACCTTGATCTTGCCGAGGAGGTCGCCGGAGGGCGCGATGCAATGCACTCCGTCGCCCGCGCCGGTCCACACATGGCCCTCCTCGTCGACCCGGAAGCCGTCGCTGTTGCCGGGCGACACCGTGTGGAAGTGCCGGCCGTTCGTGAGGCGTGCCCCGTCCTCCGACACGTCGAAGACCCGGATGCACTGGGTCGGCTCGGGGTCGAACTGGCCCCCGGTCTCGGCCACGTAGAGCCGCCGCTCGTCGGGTGAGAAGGCGAGGCCGTTGGGTCCCTCGAAGTCGTCCGCCGCCACGGTGAGCGAGCCGTCGCGCGGGTCCAGCCTGTACAGGTTGGCGGGCAGGGCGGCCTCGCGCTTGCCCCCCTCGTAATCCGTGTTGGTGCCGTAGGGCGGATCGCTGAACCAGATCGTGCCGTCCGACTTCACCACGACGTCGTTGGGCGAGTTCAGGGGCTTGCCGTCGAAGCGATCGGCCAGCACGGTGACGCGGCCGTCGAGTTCGGTGCGGGTGATGCGGCCGTGGTGCGAGCAGGACACGAGCCGGCCCTCGCGGTCCCGCGTGTGGCCGTTCTCGAAGTCGCTCGGGTCGCGGAACACCGAGATGCCGCCCGAAGCCGTCCAGCGCAGCACGCGGTTGCTCGGCAGGTCGCTGACCAGCAGGCATTGGTGATCGGCGAACCAGACCGGCCCTTCCAGCCAGGCGAAGCCTTCGCCGAGCTTGGTCAACGCCGCGTTGGGCAGCACCATGCGCTTGAAGCGGCTGTCGAAGGTCTCGTAGGCGTCGCCCATCCTCCCCGGCCCCGTCAGGCCGGCTCGAGGGCGGGGGCGTGGCCGGCCAGGACGTAGCTGTTGCCGATCGCCGGCTGGGCCGAGGGCAGGTCGCACGCGCCGAGCCGCTCGCGCAGGTGGTCGGCCACCCGCAGGGCATTGGCGATGATGGTCAGCGTGGGGTTGACGGCGCCGATCGACGGGAAGAAGCCGGCATCGGTGGCGTAAAGGTTGTCGAGCTCGTGGGCCTTGCAGTGGGTGTCGAGGACCGACGTCTTCGGGTCCTTGCCGAACCTCATGGTCCCGGCCTGATGGGCGGTGCCGCCGACCGGGATGTCCTTGCCGAGATAAAGGTTGCGCTCCAGCAGGAACGGCGCCGCGCCGGAGGCCCGCATGATGTGCTCGAGCTTCTTGGTGAGGCGCCTGTGGGCCTCCATGTTGGTCTCGTGCAGGTCGAGGAAGACCTTCTCGCCCTCGTAGCGGATGCGGTTCTCGGGGATCGGCAGGTCCTCGCTCGACAGCCAGAAGTCGAGGGCATGGGCCGCGATGGCGTTGAACGGCATCTGCGGCAGCCAGTTGTTCAGCCAATGCGGCACTTCCTCGCCGCGGACCTGGTCGCCATGCGTGGTGGCGCACATCTGGATGAGGCCGATCGGGTAGGGGTAGTCCTCGTCGCCGAAGTAGAAGTCGCTGCACGCCAGGGTCTTCTGGAACACCGTGGTGTTGGGCTCCTTCAGGAACGCCATCAGCACCGACTGGTTGTGGCGCATGTAGTTGCGGCCGACCTGGTCGGAGCCGTTGGCGAGGCCCTGATCGTGGTGCGGCCCGTAGGACCTCAGCATCAGCTGGGCCGAGCTGAGCGCGCCGCCGGCGACGACGAACAGGTCGGCCGAATAGCGCTCCATCGTGCCGCCGCGATCGACATGGACGTAACGGACGCTCTTGCCGTCCGGCGTCGTCTCGAGGCGCTTGGCATAGGCCTCGGTCAGCAGCGACACGTTGGGGAAGCGGGCCAGCGTCGGGTCGATGCAGATCACCTGGGCGTCGGCCTTGCCGTTCAAGAGGCAGGGGAACCCGTCGAAGGCGTCGCAACGCATGCAGATGCTGGTCGGCGTCGGCTTGCCGTCCTTCTCGTCGAGCAGGATGCCGAGCGGCATATGGAACGGGTTCAGTCCCTGCTTGGCCCAACTGTCGCTCAGCTTCTCGATGAGCGGCTCGTGGGTCACGGGCGAGTAGGGGAAGTCGCCGGTGCGGCGCGGCTCGGTCGGGTCCTCGCCGGCCTTGCCGTGGACGTGGAACAGCTTCTCGGCCGCCGTGTAATAGGGCTCCATCTCGTCGTAGCCGATCGGCCAGGCCGGCGAGATGCCCTCCGGGTGGCGGATCTCGTCGAAGTCGCGCTCGCGCAGGCGGAAGAGGGCGGAGCCATACACCTTGGAATTGCCGCCGACGTAGCGATGCAGGCCCGGCTTGAACGAGGACCCGTCCTTGCCGTACCAGGTCTCGTCGACCTGGTACTTGCCGTCGACGAAGACGGCCTTGGAGTTCCAGTTGGCCTGTTCGCGCGGCAGGTAGGGGCCGCGCTCGAGGATGAGGATGCGCTTTCCGGTCGGCGCGAGGCTGTGCGCCACCGAGCCGCCGCCGGGTCCGCTGCCGATGATGATGACGTCGTAATGGTCCTGCGACACGGGTCGACCCTCGGTGGCTTCGGCGGCGCACGGCCGTACCGATCGTCAACGGCGCGATGGGGTCCGAGTTGCAGCGGGCCGCGCCGAAAGCTGAGGCTTTGCCGCCTTGCGATGCCGCCCGAGTCGGGGCGATAATGGGACCCGGGCGGCGAAGGCCGAGGGGGAGAGCGATCCGGCGATGGCGAAGGACCTGACCGACGACGAACGCGGCTCGTTCCAGGCCGAACTCGACCGGCTGCGCGAGGAGCACCGCGACCTCGATGCCGCCATCGAGGCCCTGGTCGACCTCGGCCGGGTCGACCAGCTCCAGGTGCAGCGCTTCAAGAAGCGCAAGCTCGCCCTGCGGGACCGGCTTTCCTTCCTCGAGGACCAGATGACGCCGGACATCATCGCCTGACGGCGGTGCGGGACGGCGCCGCCGGCCCCACCTCATGGCGGTAGCCGACCTTTCGCCGGCTGTCGCCGACCGGGAACCCCATGCGCAAGAAGGCCGACCTGCCCACCAAGATCTGCGCCCATTGCGGCCGTCCCTTCACGTGGCGCAAGAAGTGGGAACGGGTCTGGGACGAGGTGAAATATTGTTCCGACCGCTGCCGTAACGCCCGCAAGGGCAGCGCCCCTCCACAGGCTTGAGCGGAACTATTCTGGACGGAGGCCATTTCCCCGGAATGCGGGCCCGGGCTGGAGCGCGCGTCTCAGACCTGAAGGGGAATCTCACATGCCTATCGACGGCGCTTCCATCATCACCTGGATCATCGTGGGCGGTATCGCGGGCTGGCTCGCCGGCCTGCTGGTGCAGGGCGGCGGCTTCGGCATCGTCGGCGACATCGTCGTCGGCATCGTCGGAGCCGTCATCGCCGGCTACATCCTGCCGGCCATCGGCATCAACCTCGGCGGCGGCTACATCGCCGCCATCATCGACGCCGTGATCGGCGCCGTGATCCTGCTGCTCATCATCCGGCTCGTGCGCCGCGCCGCCTGACGACCGAACGTCCTCGACCGATCCTCGAAAGCCGGGCATCCTCACGAGGGATGCCCGGCTTTCTGCCGTCACCATGCCGACGCGAGCCACCCATGGTCCTCACAGGTTTCCACCACCTCACCGCCGTCACGGCCGACGCGCCGGCCAACCACCGTTTCTACACGGCGGTGCTGGGCCTGCGCCTCGTCAAGAAGACGGTGAACCAGGATGACGTGTCGGCCTACCACCTGTTCTACGCCGACGGCATCGCGTCCCCCGGGAGCGACGTCACCTTCTTCGATTGGCCGGTCGGCCGCGAGCGCCGCGGCACCGGGTCGGTGGTGCGGACGGGGCTGCGCGTGCCGGGCCGCGACGCGCTCGACTGGTGGGCCCAGCGCTTGGCGGGGTTCGGCATCGCCCATGGCGGCGTGGCCGAGCGCGACGGCCATCTCGTGCTCGACTTCGAGGATCCCGAGGGCCAGCGCCTGGCGCTCGTGGCCGATCCGGGCTCGGCCCCGCACCATCCCTGGCCGGCGAGTTCCGTCCAGCGCGACTACCAGATCCTCGGGCTCGGCGCCGTCGCGATGAGCGTGGCGAACCTCGCCCCCACCGACCGCAGCCTGCGCGAGGTCCTCGGCATGGAGCGCCTGCGCGGCTATGCCGACGACGGCGCCGACGTGCATGTCTACGGCATGGACGGCGGCGGCGAGACCGCGAAGGAGCTCCACGTCCGGGTCGAGCCCGGCCTGCCGGCCGCCGGGCAGGGCGCCGGCGGCGTGCACCACCTCGCGCTCCGCACCCCCGACGACGCCACCTACCGCGGTTGGGTCGAGCGGCTGAAAGCCCTGCGGGTGCCGTCGAGCGGCCCGGTCGACCGCTATTACTTCCACAGCCTGTATTTCCGCGACCCGGGCGGCGTGCTGTTCGAGATCGCCACCGACGGCCCCGGCTTCGCCACCGACGAACCGCTGGACCGGCTCGGCGAGCGCCTGGCGCTGCCGCCCTTCCTCGAAGGGCGGCGGGCCGAGATCGAGGCGGGGCTGAAGCCGCTCGACGTCTAGAACACTATCGGCTTTCTCCGAGTCGCCTTGGCGACTCGGAGCCGATGAAACTGCTCTCGAACCGGAGCTGGAGCGCATTCGCCGAAGGCGAAAGCGCGCCGGCGCTGCCGACCCGGCGCGGCCCCGATCAGGAGGTCGCCGCGCCCGCCTCCGCGTCGCGTTCCGCCTGCGTCTTCGGCGGCGCGATGCCGCGCAACCGGTCGAGCCATTCGGCGACGTACTGGAACGTCACGTACAGCATGGGGATGAGGAACAGGCCGACGAGCGAGGCCGCGATCATGCCGGCGAAGATCGGCGTGCCCACGTCGCGCCGGCTCATGGCCGCCGCGCCATGCGCGATCACCAGCGGCACCAGGCCCAAGACGAAGGCGATCGACGTCATCACGACGGCGCGGAACCGCATGGCGGCGCCCTCGATGGCGGCGTCGCGCACCGGCACGCCCTCGGCGCGGCGCTCCTTGGCGAATTCCACGATGAGGATGCCGTTCTTGGCCGCCAGCGCCACCAGCACCACGAGGCCGACCTGGGCGTAGAGGTCCAACACCAGCCCGGCCAGGATGATGCCCATGAAGGCGCCGAAGACGCCCACCGTGACGCTGAGCAGGACCGGCACCGGGATGAGCCAGCTCTCGTAGAGCGCCACGAGGAACAGGTAGGCGAACAGGATGGCGAGCCCCAGCACGATGCCGGTCTGCCCGTTGGCCTGATATTCCTGGAAGGCCGTCCCGGTCCACTCGTAGCTGTAGCCCGACGGCAGCGTCTTGTCCGACACGGCCGCCATGGCGGCGAGGGCCGCGCCCGACGACACGCCGGCCTTGGGGCTGCCCTGCACCGGCACGGCGCGGTAGTTGTTGTAGCGCGTGATGACCTGCGGCCCCTGCACAACGCGCAGGCTGGCCAGCGAGCGGATCGGCACCTCGCCGCCGTTCTTGTTCTTCACGTAGATCTGCCAGATGTCGGAGATCTCGGAGCGGTTGCGGGCTTCGCCCTCGATGTTGACCTGCCAGGTCCGGCCATAGAGGTTGAAGTTGTTGATGTAGGTGCCGCCCAGCGTCGACTGCAGGACGCTGAAGATGTCGCCGATGTTGACGCCCAGCGCCGACGCCTTGGTGCGGTCGATGTCGAGGTAGAGCGACGGGTTCGAGGCCGTGAAGGTGGTGAAGACGCGCTGCAGCGCCGGGTCGGCGTTGGCGGCCGCGATGAGCCCCTGGGCCACGCTGCCGATGACGGCCGGATCCTGGCCCTGCAGGGCTTCGAGGTCGTATTCGAAGCCGCCCGAGGTCGACAGGCCGATGATGGGCGGCAGGTTGAAGGCGATGACGTTGCCGGTGCGGATCTGCTGGGCGGCGCCGAACACCTTGCCGATTGTGGCCTGCACGGAATCGGCCGCGGCCGTCCGGTCCTCGAAGGGCTTCAGCTTCACCACCATGAAGCCGGCGTTGGGTTCGCTGACGGAATCCAGGAAGGAATAGCCCACCACCGCGAAGGTGTCGGCGACCTGCGGCATCTTGAGCAGCAGGTCCTCCATGGTCTTCACGGTGGCGCCCGTGCGGTTGACCGAGGCGCCGTCCGGCAGCTGGATCACGACGAAGAACGCGCCCTGGTCCTCCTCGGGCAGGAAGCCCGTTGGGGTCTTCAGCGCCGCGAAGTAGATCGCCACGGCGAAACCCGCCACGACGACGAGCGACACGACCGCGATGCGCACGAGCCGCGCCACGATCCAGGCGTAGCCGTCCCGCGTCTTGTCGATGCCGCGCAGCACCGCGCCCATGATGCCGCGCTTGGGGCCGGTGTGGCGCAGGAACACGCTGCACAGCGCCGGCGACAGCGTCAGGGCGTTGATGGCCGAGATCAGCATGGCGACCGAGATCGTCACGGCGCATTGCCGGAACAGCACGCCGGTGAGGCCCGGGATGAAGGCCAGGGGCACGAAGACCGACAGCAGCACCAGCGTGATGGCCACGATGGGCGCCGTGATCTCCCGCATGGCCTGTTTGGTGGCGTCCGCGGTGGACAGCTCCGGGTGTTCCTCCATCACCCGCTCGACGTTCTCCACCACCACGATGGCGTCGTCGACCACGATGCCGATGGCCAGCACCATGGCGAGCAGCGACACGGTGTTGGCCGAGAAGCCCAGCACCAGCAGCACCGCGAAGGTGCCGATGAGGCTCACCGGCACGGCGATGGCCGGGATGATCGTGGCGCGCAGGTTGCCGAGGAACAGGAACACCACGATGACGACGAGCAGGAAGGCTTCGCCGAGCGTCTTCAGCACCTCGGCGATCGTGTCCTTCACGAAGGTGGTGGAATCGTAGACGACCTTGTTCTTCAGCCCTTCGGGGAAGCGCTTCGACACCTTGGCCAGCGTGGCGTCGACGGCCTTGGCGGTGTCGACCGCATTGGCGCCGGGCGCGAGGTAGATGCCGATGGCGACGGCGGGCTTGCCGTCGAGCCGGCTGAAGTTGTCCGAGTTCTGCGCCCCGAGGTCGACGCGGGCCACGTCCTTCACCTTGACGACCGAGCCGTCCGGGTTGGCCCGGATCACGATGTCGCCGAACTCGGCGGGCGTGGTCAGGCGGCCCTGGGTCTGCAGGTTGAACTGGAACTGCTGCTCGTCCGAGATCGGCCGGGCGCCGATGCGGCCGACGGGCGCCTGCACGTTCTGCGCCTCGATGGCGCTGACGACCTCGGACGGCGCCATGTTGAGGCTGTTCAGCCGCTGCACGTCGAACCAGATGCGCATCGAATAGTTCAGCTTGCCGAACAGGGAGGCCTGGCCGACGCCGGCCGTGCGCGACAGCTCGTCGAGGACGTTGATGATGACGTAGTTGGTGATGAACAGCGGGTCCTGCTGGCCGTTGTCGCTGTAGAACATCATGAACTGCAGGACGGACGACGAGCGCTTCTGCACCGTCAGGCCCTGGGCCTGGACCTCCGAAGGGAGCTGGGACAGGGCGGTCTGGACGCGGTTGTTGACGTTGACGGTGTCGATGTTGGGGTCGGTGCCGAGCGCGAAGGAGACGGTGAGGTTGTAGGAGCCGTCGTTGCCGCTCGACGACTTCATGTACAGCATGCGGTCGACGCCCACGATCTGCGCTTCGAGCGGCTGGGCGACGGCGCTCTCCACCACCGAGGCGGCGGCGCCGGGATAGTTGGCGGCCACCTGAACCTGCGGCGGCACGATGTCGGGGAACTGGGCGACCGGGATGCGGAGCAGGCTGAGGCCGCCCGCGATGGTCAGGATGATCGAGATGACGATCGCGAGCCGCGGCCGGTCGACGAAGACGGAGGAGATCATGCGGAGCCGGACTCGCTGTGGCGTGCCGTCGGAACGGGCCGCGACGGGGTGCAGCGACCCGATCGCGTGAGGATGCTGGCGGGACCGTGGGCGCTCCGGCCGGTGCCGCGATCCGTCCGGAGCGGCACCGGCGCCGGCGTCACTTCACGGCCTTCTCGGCGGCGTCCGCCGCACTGGGCGCGGGCGGGCCGGGGTTGACGGCCTGGCCGATGCGCACGCGCTGGAGACCGTCGACCACGATGGTCTGCCCCTCCTTGAGTCCCGACAGGACCGAGACTTCGGGAGGCTGGGACTGGCCGAGCTGCACGGTCTGGCGCGCGACCTTGTTGTCGTCGCCCACCACGTAGACGTAGCTGCCCTGCTGGTCGGTCAGCACGGCGGCCTGCGGGATGGCGAGGAGGTCGACGGGCTGGGCGCCTTCGAGCAGCACACTCACGAACTCGCCGTCGTAGAGCTCGCGCACCACGCTGTCGACGCCCTTCTGCGGCAGGGGTGGGTTCGGGATGGTGCCGCGCAGCGCGATGGTGTCGGTGTTGCTCGACACCGTGTTGTCGATGAAGTTGAGCTTGCCGGGCTGGCCGTAGGTGCGCCCGTCCGGCAGGACGATGCGGATCTTCACGGCGTCGAAGCCGCCGAGCGGCACGTAGCGCTCGCGCAACTCCAGCACCGACCGGACCGAGACGGGGAAGACCACGTACATGGGGTCCTGGCCCACCACGGTGGCGAGCGTGCCGCTCGACGGCGACACGACGTTGCCGGCCGTAACGTTGGTGCGGCCGATCTTGCCGTCGATGGGGGATTCGATCGTCGTGTAGCCGAGGTTGATCTGCGCGGTCTTAAGCTGCGCCTGCGCGGTCAGGACCTGGCCCTGCAGGTTGCCCTGGCCGGCCTTGGCGGCATCCACCGTCGACTGCTGGCCGGCGGGCGTGTTGAGCAGCGTGTTGGCGCGCTGCAGGGTGACATTGGCGTTGGCGAGCTGCGCCTGGAACTGCTGCACGCTGCCCTGGTTGGCCTCCACGGCGGCCTGGAAGGGCGGCTGTTCGAGCCGGTACAACAACTGCCCCTTCCTGACCTCGTCGCCTTCCTTGAAGTCGTAGGACTGGAGATAGGCGGTGACGCGGGCCACGATGTCGACGCGCGCCGTGGCCTGGATGCGGCCGATGAAGCGCTCCGTCTGGGTGACGGGATGTTTCGACACCTTGATGACGCCCACGGCGGGCGGCGCGCCCGAGGGGGCCTGCGCGGCGGCCGGTGTCGCCACGACCGCGAGCGCAACCACGAGGGCCGCGAGTGCGGCTGGTATGGCGACCGCGAGTGCGGCCGTCGACAATGCCCGATTGGAACCCGAACGCCGCATCGCCGCCTCGTGCCGTCCCGGTCCGGATGGCCGACGCGAGAGGTCGCGGGCCCGAACAGAACTCATCGGTACGGATCTTAGTCGGCCGCCGCCCTCCGAACAAGGGAGGGGCGGGGGAAGGTCTGCCATGCCGGCACGGGCCGGCAGGGAGGTCACGTCGGCGCGGGCCGGCGGCAGCGCGGGCGGCCCGGCCGGTTCAGGCCCAGAACGGGTCCGCGTGGCGGAACTTGCGCCAGCGCCGGCGCAGGTCGCGCTCGCTGCCCTTGCGGCGCTTGGCGTTCCAGGCGAGCAGGGCTTCGCCCGGAGCGGCGAGTTCCGGCCCGCCGGCCGCCGTCAGTTCGTCCATGCGCTCGGCCGTCACGGCCGCGTCGTTGATGTGGCCGAGGTCCTGCAGCACCTTCTTGATGGCGCCGACATGCCGGTGCACGTCGGCGCGATCATAGAGCGAGGCGACGTCCTCGCAGGCGTAACGGAGCTTCTTCAGGCTCTTGCGAAGCCCGTGCAGGTCCTCGGTGCCGAGCGTCCCGATGCGGCGGCCGCGCTTCAGGGCCTTGCGTTCCAGGCGGTCGAGGAGGTCGGGGAGCAGGTCGCGCAAGCGGTCGCCGGCCGCGCCCGGCTTGCGCAGCCAGCCGCCCTCCGCCGTCCAAAGCGTGAGGCCGAGCAGCAGGTCGGTCGGCAGCGGGCCCTCCACGGCGGCCTTCACGGCCGCGTGCGCGTCCGCGCGGCGGGCTTCCGCGACGGTCCGCAGCACGTCCAGGCCTTCGGCACCCACCTCCGCCCCGGCCTCGACGAGGGTTTCGGTCAGGAACACGTCCCAGTCCCGGCCGCCGCCCAGCACCCGCCCGAAGTCTCGGAGTTCGGCGTTGAACCGGGCCGTGGCCACGGGCTCGAGATAGGGGGCGAAGAGCACGAACAGCGTCCGCATCTTGCGGATGGCGGCGCGCATGCGGTGGATGCCCTCGACGTCGCCGCGGGCCGCGGGCGACAGGTCGAGCGCGAAGCCCCGGGCCGCCGCGTCCAGCATGGCGGGGAAGGCATCCCCCAGCGTGACGTCCCGGGCGAGCCCGAGTTCGGCGACGTCGCGGTGCGGCGGCAGGGCGTCGGTCAGCAGCGCGTAGCCGCGCTCGCTCTTGGGGTCGCTGCCGAGCCGCAGCGATCCCTGGCGCACGAGGTCGGCGGCCAGCCGCAGCATGGGGCCGACGGGGCCGCCCTTGAGCTCGAGCTCCAACTCGCCGAGCGGGCTGCGCCGGTCGCCGGCCCTCACCTCGCCGGCGTCGACCGCCGCCTCAACCGTGGTCTTGCCGTCGAGCGTCAGCATCCGCAGCGTGCGGTCGACATCGGTCGTGAAGACGGGACCGACGCGGTCGAGGTCCCGCGCGACGAGCGCCAGGGCCTCGGGGTCGCGCGCCAGCGCATCGCGGTCGAGCGCGTCGGAGGCGATGGGCCATTCCCACTCGCCGCGGGACGCGAAGCCCTTGCCGGCATCGAGGCTCTTCACGGTCTGGACGAAGTTCCCGCCCGCGTCGCGGACCCGGAGCGACACGCGGCGGGCCCGCAGGGCGAAGTCGGGCGTGTCGTAATAGGTCGACAGGTTGCGCACCGTGCGGGCCTCGGCCGCGGCGAAGAGCGGATGACCTTCGACGGTCGCGCGCGACGCAGCCGGCAGCGCCAGCTTGATCTCTGTTTCCATGACGGCGTCAAGACTCCTGGTGCAACCGGCGCAGAGGCTAGCCTGTCGTCGCAGCCCTTGCCATGCCGTCATCCAACAAATGCTACGCCCTGGCGGGTCCATGGCGCTGCCCTGGCGTGGGATCCGCCGCCGACGCGCGCCCGCCGTCGAGGTTCGCCCGCCCCCCGTCGGCGCGGCATGGTGCCGAGACGCTTGAGCCGCCCGGCGCGAGTCCCTATCCAGGGACGACGATCCCGTGAACGCGGCGCCCTTCCGGGGCGGGCCCGAGGAGCCAGTGACCATGTCCGGCAATCCCTTTTTCGAGACCTGGGACACGCCCTTCGCGGCCCCGCCCTTCGCCGCCATCGCGCCCGAGCATTTCGGCCCGGCCTTCGACCGCGCCATCGCCGACCACCAGGCCGAGATCGACGCCATCGCGGATGGGACGGGCGAGCCGGGGTTCGACGACGTGGTCGGGGCGCTGGAGCGGGCGGGGCGGAGCCTGCGCCGCGTCGGCGGCGTGTTCTGGAACCTCGCCGGGGCCGACACGGACGACAGCCTGCAGGAGATCGAGCGCAACATGTCGCCGGTATTGGCGCGGCACTGGCAGAAGATCGGTCTCGACCCGAAGCTCTTCGCGCGCGTCGACGCGCTCCACGCCCGCCGCGACGCGCTGGACCTCACCGCCGAGCAGCGCCGCCTGCTTGACCTCACCCACGCGGGTTTCGTGCGCGGCGGCGCGCGGCTCGGCGAGGCCGAGCGCCGGCGCCTGTCCGAGATCGCCGAACGGCTGGCGCGGCTCGGCACGAGCTTCGGCCAGAACGTGCTGCACGACGAGAAGGACTTCCTGCTCGTGCTCGACGGCGAGGCAGACCTCGCCGGCCTGCCGCCGAGCCTGCGCGACGCCGCCGCCCAGGCGGCGGCGGAGCGCGGCCTGCCCGGACGGCACGCCATCACGCTCGGCCGCTCGCTGATCGAGCCCTTCCTGCGCTTCTCGACGCGGCGGGACCTGCGCGAGACGGCCTTCGCGGGCTTCGCCTCGCGGGGCGAGCACGCGGGCGAACACGACAACCGCCCGATCGTCGCCGAGATGGTGCGGCTGCGCGCCGAGTGCGCGGCGCTGCTGGGCTTCGCCAGCTACGCCCATTACAAGCTCGACGACACGATGGCCAAGACGCCCGAAGCCGTGCGGGGCCTGCTCGACCGGGTGTGGGAGCGGGCCCGCGCCAAGGCCGCGCGGGACGAGGAGGCGCTGCAGGAGGTCGTGCGCCAGGAAGGGCAGAACTTCGCCCTGCAGCCCCACGACTGGCGCCACTACGCCGAGAAGGTGCGGCGCCGCGACTACGATCTCGACGAGAGCGAGATCAAGGCCTACCTGGTTCTGGACAATGTGGCGGCGGCGGCCTTCGACACCGCCACCCGGCTCTTCGGCCTCACCTTCGCGCCGCGCGACGACGTGCCGGTCTACCACGCCGACGTGAAGGCCTTCGACGTCCGCGACCGCGACGGCCGGCACATGGCTTTGTTCTACGCCGACTATTTCGCCCGGCCGTCCAAGCGCTCGGGCGCCTGGAACAGCGGCTTCCGCGGCCAGCACAACATGGACGGCGGCGAACAGCGCCCCATCGTCGTCAACGTCATGAACTTCGCCAAGGGCGGGGAGGGCGAGCCGACGCTGCTGTCGGTCGACGACGCCCGCACGCTGTTCCACGAATTCGGCCACGCGCTCCATTCCATGCTGACCGACGTGACCTATCCGTCGCTGGCCGGGACGGGCGTGTCGCGCGACTTCGTCGAGTTCCCGTCCCAGCTCTACGAGCATTGGCTGATGCGGCCCGAGGTGCTCAAGCGCTTCGCCCTGCACCACGCCACGGGCGAGCCCATCCCGGATGCGCTGCTGGAGCGGCTGCAGGCGGCCCGCAACTTCAGCCAGGGCTTCCAGACGGTGGAATATTGCGCCTCCGCCATCGTCGACATGGCGTTCCATACGCTCACCGCCGACGAGGCGCGCAGCGGCGTCGACCCGGCGCTGGTCGAAGCCGGCACGCTCGAGGCCATCGGCATGCCGAAGCCCATCGTCATGCGCCACCGCACGCCGCATTTCGCCCATGTCTTCGCGGGCGACGGCTATTCGGCGGGCTATTACTCCTATCTCTGGTCCGAGATGCTCGACGCCGACGGCTTCGGGGCCTTCGAGGAGAACGGCATCTTCGACGCCGATACGGCCGAGAAGCTGCGCGCCAACGTCCTGGCGGCGGGGAACCTGCGCCCGCCCGAAGAGGCCTATCTCGCCTTCCGCGGCCGGCTGCCGAGCGTCGACACGCTGCTGGCCCGGCGCGGGCTCGCCTGAGCGCGCCGCCGTGGCCTGGTCACCCCAGCAGGATGCCGCGCTGAAGGCCGTCTCGGCCTGGTTGAAGGACGGGGCGCCGCAGGTGTTCCGCCTGTTCGGCTATGCCGGCACCGGCAAGACGACGCTGGCCAAGCAGATCGCCGAGGACGCCGACGGCGAGGTCGCCTTCGGGGCCTTCACCGGCAAGGCCGCGCTGGTGCTGAAGTCGAAGGGCTGCCGGGGCGCCTCGACCATCCATTCCATGATCTACCGCACCCAGGGGGACGAGGAGGAGGAGACGCCGTCCTTCGTCCTCAACAAGAAGGCGGCCGCCAACGACGCCGACCTCATCATCATCGACGAATGCTCGATGGTGGACGAGGAACTCGGGCGGGACCTGCTGTCCTTCGGCAAGCCCGTGCTGGTCCTCGGCGACACCGCGCAGCTCCCGCCCGTGAAGGGCGGCGGCTTCTTCACCGACGCCGAGCCCGACGTCATGCTGACCGAGGTGCACCGGCAGGCCGCCGACAACCCGATCATCCGCATGTCCATGACGGTGCGGGAGGGCGGGAAGCTGGCGCTCGGCGCCTACGGCGAGAGCCGGGTGATCCGCCGCGCCGAGATCGAGGCGCCGCGCGTCATGCAGTCGGACCAGGTGCTGGTCGGCATCAACAAGACGCGCCGCGCCTACAACGGCCGGATGCGCACGCTGCTCGGCCATTCCGGCGACAAGCCGGAGGTCGGCGAGAAGCTCGTCTGCCTGCGCAACGACAAGAAGAAGGGGCTGCTCAACGGCGGCACCTGGCTGGTCAGCGCCGTCCATGCCGACCGCGGCGCCAAGTACGCCTTCAGCGTGCGGCCGGAGGAGGGGGGCAGGAGCAAGCCCGTGCGGGTCGGCGTGCTGCCGGCCTTCTTCGAAGGACGCGACGAGGAGATCCCCTTCGCCCAGAAGCGCGACTCGGACCAGTTCGACTACGGCTACGCCCTCACCGTGCACAAGGCGCAGGGCTCGCAGTGGGACGACGTCGTGCTGTTCGACGAGAGCTTCGCCTTCCGCGAGCACAGCGCCCGTTGGCTCTACACGGGCCTGACCCGCGCCGCCAAGACCATCACGGTCGTGGTGTGACGGGCCGCCGACAGCGGCCGGGACGGGCCGCCGACAGCGGCCGAAAAGCCACAACTTTCCGATGGATTCACCACTCCGCCCAAAGGCGGCAGGATGGCGGCAGCTGTGCCTTGACCATTGAAACATTGTGTCCGAAGGATGGAGCCGCCGTTCGGAATGGGCTTCGGCTTCTGATGGCGCGTGACTGTCCGGCCCCGCAGCGATTTTGGATTCGAGTGAACGAACGAGCGCAGCGTAACGTCGTGTCGAACTTCGGAAACAGCAAAGACGGCGATATTCGGGCGTTCCGCCCCGGTCGTGCAACCAAAAGCTTGGCTGCACGTTTTCGGGACATGCGGGCGCAAGACCGACCGTCTGACGTTTCGGGCGAGGGGCAAGCGAACGATTAAGCGCGAAGCACACAGAACAAGCACCCACTGTCAGGAGAGTTTCACTATGACGTCGTTCATCACCAAGGTTGCCCTGGCCCCGGTGGCCGCCTCCCTCGCCCTCATGCTGTCCGCCAGCGCTCCGGCTTCCGCCCAGTCCTCGCTGACCAACGGCCCGGACGGCATGCAGCCCAACACGCTGCGGTCCAACGGCCACACGCCCCGCATGGCCCGCCGTCCCCTGACGGTCCGCCGCGCCGGCGCCCCGGTCGTGGCCGCCGCTCCGGTCGCCGCCCCGGCTCCCGTCGGTAACCCGATCTCCGGCGTCCTCGGCGTCGGCTCGACCGTCGTCGGCCTGCCCTTCCAGGTTCTCGGCGGCATCTTCCCGGCCGACGCCAGCGTCCGCAAGGGCGGCGTGACCGCGGTCCGCTACGTCGGCACCGGCGCCAAGCAGGCCGAGATCGACGAGGGCTGGTCGGTCGCCGTTCCGGTCGATCGTTCGGGCCCGATCTTCGTCGTGGCGAACGGCGACCCGACCGTGTCCCCGATCACCTTCATCGGTCAGCCCCTCCGCGCCGTCGGCACCATCGCCCAGACCCCGTTCCGGGTCATCGGCGCCCCGTTCGGCGGCCCGGCCGCCTTCTGAGGCGACGACGCGGCGGCGATTTCGATCGCCGCCACACGTTCGGTTCGACACGCCGATCCCGCGAGGGGTCGGCGTCTTCGTCTCGAGACGATCGTTCCGAGGTGCGATGCCGGTTGCGATCCTTGCCGCTTCGCGCCGCGCGGCGATCCGGCATGCCAGATCGTCACCGTCGGGCGTATCGAAGCGGCGCAACTGCCCTTACATGAGGCCTCACTCAGTCGCCGATGGTCGGCGGCCGGGATCAACGGCCCGCTCCGGGCCGAGTCGACAGGGATGTCCGGCGTGCCGGCGACCCTCGAGCCGCATGAGGCCGTGATGCGATACCGCCAGTTCTTCGACGACGCGCTGACGCGTTTGCGGGACGAGCGTCGTTATCGCGTCTTCGCCCATCTCGAGCGCGACGCCGCCCGCTTCCCGCTCGCCACCTGGCACCACGACGGCGGTGCGGTCGACGTGACGGTCTGGTGCTCCAACGACTATCTCGGCATGGGTCGCCATCCGGCGGTCGTCGGCGCCATGCGCGAGGCCGCGGCCCGCTACGGCGCCGGGGCTGGCGGCACCCGCAACATTTCCGGCACCAGCCACCCCGTCGTCGGGTTGGAGGCGGAACTCGCCGACCTGCACGGCAAACCCGCGGCTCTGGCGTTCACCTCCGGCTGGATCTCCAACCTCGCCGCCATCTCGACCATCGCGGGCCTGCTGCCCGACGCTCTGATCCTGTCCGACGCCGCCAATCACAATTCCATGATCGAGGGGATCCGCCGCTCCGGCTGCGAGAAGCAGGTCTTCCGCCACAACGACACCGAGCACCTCGAGGAACTGCTCCGCGCCGCCGGACCGGAGCGGGCCAAGCTCGTGGTGTTCGAGAGCCTGTATTCGATGGACGGCGACATCGCCCCCATCGGCCGCATCACCGACCTCGCCCGGCGCCACGACGCCATGACCTATTGCGACGAGGTCCACGCCGTCGGCCTCTACGGGCCGCGCGGCGCCGGCATCGCGGAGCGCGACGGCGTGATGGCCGAGGTCGACGTGATCGAGGGCACGCTCGCCAAGGGCTTCGGAACGCTCGGCGGCTACATCGCGGGCGACACGGCGGTGATCGACGCCGTGCGGTCCTACGCCCCCTCGTTCATCTTCACCACGGCCCTGCCGCCGGCCGTCGCGGCGGCGGCATCGGCGGCGGTCCGGCACCTGAAGGCTTCGGGGGAGGAACGGGCCCGCCACCAGGCCCGGGTCGCCGACACCAAGGCGGCGCTGCTCGCCGCCGGCATCCCCGTCATGGCGAACCGGTCCCACATCGTGCCGGTGTTCGTCGGCGACGCCGAAGCCTGCAAGGCCGCCAGCGACCGGCTGCTGGAACGTCACCGCATCTACATCCAGCCCATCAACTACCCGACCGTGGCGCGCGGCACCGAGCGGCTGCGGATCACCCCGACGCCGTTCCACGACGCGGCGCGGATCGCGGAACTCACCGAGGCGCTGCGCGAGGTGTGGCGCGCGCTTGACCTGCCCACCGCGTCGCGCTACGCGGCCATCGCGGCGGAATAGCCGCGCCGCCTGCCCGCCCTACCGCTCCAGCCAGCCCGCCAGGCGGCGCGCCACCTCGGCGATGTCGTCCGTGCGGCGGGCGTAGCAGAGCCGCACGGACGACATCGCCGGCCGCCCCGAAGGCCGAGCCCGGGGCGACGCCGACCCCCGCCTCGTCGACCAGCCGGAACGCCAGGGCGCGGCTATCGGTGATGCCCTCGACGCCGCAGAACAGGTAGAAGGCCCCGTCCGGCACGGCACAGCGCAGCCGGCCCGTCGCCCGAAGCGCCCCGGCCAGCAGGTCGCGGTTGGCGAAGGCCCGGGCGACCTGGCTCCGGACGACATCCTCCCCGCCCGCGATGGCGGCCGCCGCCGCGCGCTGCGACGCGACCGGCACGCCGGAGGTCGAATATTGCACGAGGTTTTCGATCGACGGCCCGAGCTCGGGCGGCGCCTCGAGCCAGCCGACACGCCAGCCCGTCATGGCCCAGTTCTTGGACAGGGTCTGGACGAAGAGCACGCGGTCGTCCGACCGCATCACGTCGTGGAAGGACGGAGCCCGCGCACCGCCGTCGAAGAAGCGACCGTAGATCTCGTCGGCGATGATCCAGAGCCGGCGATGCCGCGCGAAGGCGAGCAGCGCGGCGAGGTCGTCCCGCGTCGCCGTCCAGCCCGTGGGGTTCGAGGGCGAGTTGACGACGAGGGCGCGGGTTCGGGGCGTGACGGCGGCGTCGAGGTCCGCGACGGCCAGCCGCCAGCGTCCGTGGTCGCCCTCGCCGTCGAACCGCATCGGGCATTCGACCGCCGTCGCGCCCGCCACCGCGAGGGCGCCGGCGAAGTTGGGCCAGGCCGGGGTGGGCACCAGCACGTCGTCGCCGGTGCCGGCCACGAGCCGCACCGCCATCTGCAGGGCATGCATGCCGCCGACCGTCACGAAGAAGCGCTCCGGGCCGAAGCCCGGCGGGGCATCGAGCGCCGGGCGGCCGTAATGGGCCGTCATGTAGGCGGCGATCGTGTCGCGCAGCTCGGGGATGCCGCCCTGGTAGGTGTAGAAGGTTTCACCCCGGGCCAGGGCGGCGGCGGCGGCGTCGCAGATGAAGGTCGGCGTCGGCAGGTCGCCTTCCCCGACCCACAGCGGGATGAGCCCCTCCCGCCCCCGGCCATAGTCGAAGACGGCCGTGATGCCGCTATGCGGCATGGCCCGCACCTCGGGCCGGACGTCGTCGAGGACGGCGCCGCGCGGTTCGGCGTCAGGGGGCATGCGACGGGCCTCGTGCTGTGGCGGACGGGTCCGTCACAAGCACGGGGCCGCGGAAAAGGCGAGCCCCGCCGCGCGTGTCAGATGCGGTCGCGCGCCAGCAGGTCCCGGATCTCGGCCAGCAGCACCTCCTGGCGCGTCGGCAGGACCTCGGCCGGAACCTCGTGGGCGAGCCGGTTCTTCAGGTTGCTGATGACTTTGAACAGCAGGAACAGCGCCGCCGCCACGATGACGAAATTGACCACGTAGGTGGCGAAGCTGCCCCAGGCCAGCACCGGCCCCTGCTTCTGGGCGTCGGCGAGGTTGGTGGCCGTCACGTTGCGGCTCAGCGGCAGAAAGTAGTTGGAGAAATCCGCGCTGCCCACCATGCCGATGATCGGCATGATGATGTCCTTGACGAGGGAATCCACCACCTTGGCGAAGGCCGCGCCGATGATGACGGCGAAGGCGAGGTCCACGACATTGCCCTTGAGGGCGAAGTCGCGGAACTGCTTCAGGGTGCGCGACAGGGCCGACGTTGCTGCTTCCGCCATGGTTCGGGACCTCCTGAAGTGGCTACGTGACGAACCCTGCCACGCGTCGCCGTGGCGCGATAGGGCTCGTCCCCGACCGGGCCGCCGATCAGAACGGGTAGTAGCGGATCGAGGTCAGGACCGTGTTCTCGGAGCTCTTCGGCGCGCCGCCCTGCAGGGCCGAGAAGGCCGTGCGCTGGGTGAAGGAATATTGCAGGCCGCCGCGGAGCTGGCCGAAGGCACCGCTGTACACGGTGTCCCACGCGCCGGCGGTGATCTGCCGGACCGACCGGTTGTTGCCCGTGCAGGTCGCCGAGGACCCTTCGATGTCGCAGCCCGCGTTGGAGTTCGACGGGTTGCCGTAGCCGTAGCTCACGCCGCCGACGGTGCCCTGCGAGGCCCGGTCGACCTGTTCGAGGCCCGCATAGGCGTAGAAGTCGAGCATGGGGGTGGCATGCAGGGTCGCGCCGGCCAGCAGCAGGCTTTCGGACAGGGGCTTCGCCTGCCCGTTGGCGCCGACCGTGATGTCGGGCAGCTGCGCGGTGCCGTAGCGGCCGAGGCCGGCGCCGACGGCACCGGAGAACTGCACGTCCAGCATCTTGGGGATGACGCCGATCAGCACGCTGCCGCCGCCGCCGCCGCCGATCACGTCCTTGTTCTGGCCGTTGTAGCGGCTGTAGAAGTCGCGGCCGACGCCGAAGCCCTCGACGTGGATGTTGTGGCCGTCGACCGTCGGATCATACGCGACCTTGGCGACGAGGTCGGGGACGTGGTTGAGCGACAGCGAGTTGGCCGAGTTGAAGAGGCCGCCGCCCGTGGCCGCCTGATTGTAGGTGAAGTTGGCCGGGAGGGTGCCGGATTCGGTGGTGGCGGGGTTCTCGGCCGAGACGCCGACTGCCAGGATGGGGCTGATGTCCTTGACCAGGCGGACCTGCGGCTGGCGGTCCCACACGAAGCCCGGGACGTATTGGGCGTCGATGGTGAGCGGGATGTTCTCCTTGCGGGGCTCGAGCCCCTTGGTGAACATCGTCGCCAGCGACCAGGTCTGGCCGGCGAGGAAATGCAGCCCGTAGTCCGACCGGTCCGCCGTGGCGTAGAGGTGCCGGATGCGCAGGTTGAAGGAGTTGCTCTCGTTCGAGTTCGCCGTCTGGGCGGCGCCCAGGAAGTCGAACTCGCCATAGGCCGACAGGTGCGTGTTGGGGTCCGGGTTGCCCTCGACGAGGCCGGAGATGCGGCTCTGGCGGGCCGAGAAGCGGAACTCGCCGGCGCGGCCGGCCCTGTTCTGGCGGAACGGGATGGAGCCGAAGGGCGAATCGACGTCCGCCGACAGGTTGTGCGAGCGCGTCACGGTCTCGAGCGCCACGAAGCCGCCCGGCGTGAAGTTCAAGCCCTTGTAGCACACCGACTTTTCGGGGCAGGCGACGAACATCGGGGTCGGCCCGGTGCCGTAGACCTGGTTGCCCACGGCCTTGACGGGCGTGGTGCCGGCGGCCTGCTGCGGCCCCCTGGCGGCGGCGGGCTCGGGCGGCCTGCGGTCCCGGTGTTCCTGCGCGTTCACCTTGGCCTCGAGGCGCCGCAACTGGGCCTTCAACAGCGCGATCTCGGCGGCTGTGGACGCGTCGGCGCGGGCGTTTCCGGCGACGAGGACGAGGCAAAGGGCGGCGCTGGTGCCCAGGAGATGGCGGAAACGTTGCACGGTGGAACCCTCATGACGCGCGGTCCGATGCCCTGGGCTGAAGCGCCTGCGGCTTCGGCGGATCCGCTCCAGCCCCGAATCCAGAGCAGTTTCATCGGCTTGGAATCGCCTAGGCTGTTCCGGGAAAGCCGCTACCGCTCTAGGGAGCGCACATGACGGTGCCGTGAAATTGCCGTCCCGCGGCCGGCTCCCATCCGCATTCGCCCCCGCTGCGCTTCCGTTGCAACACTCCTCGGAGGCCGGCTCCGGGCAAGGCCGACGTGCTACCGGGCGGGCTGGCCTGTGTCGGGCCGTTGCCGACACATGTCGAAGCTCGGCTTCGACAACAGCCGCGCAGGGTCGGGGCGGCGGTGCGGCATGGGAAGCGGGACGGGCGGCATGACACGAGAGCGGTCGACCTCGGCCTGGCGCGATGCGCGCAACGCGGCCGCGCGGGCCCGGCTGTCCAAGGCGTTGCCTCCTGTGTTTCCGCGGGCCGTGCTGGTCCATGCCGAGGCGCGGCCCCTGGTGCCGCCGCAGCCCCGCCTCGCCGTGGAAAGCTACTGGCGCCACCACCCGCTGCGGGCCGACCGCCTCGCCCGGGCGCTGGCGGCGCGCAGCCCCGTGCCGGAAGGCTGGCGCTGGAGTCTCGCCGCCGAGGGCGGGGCCGAGGGCGGGGCCAAGGGCGGGGCCAAGAGCAGAGCCAAGAGCAGGGCCAAGGGCGGGCGTGAGAAGCCCGACGAGGACGGGCGGGCCGGCAGCTTCCGCGTGCCGCCCACGCCCTTCCGCGAGGCCGCCCACCGCGCCGAACCCGGCACCTGCTGCCTGTGCGGCCAGCCCGTCTACCGGTTCGGGTGGCACGCCGACCTGTGGGGGACGGGCGAGCGGAACCGGCGGGCGCGGTGGCACGCCTGCTGCGTGGCGGCCTGGAAGCTGTGGCGGGCGCCGGCCGGGCAGGCCGCGCTCCTGGCGCGGCTGCAGAAGCGGCGCTGCCCCATGACCGGCGGACGCCTGCCGCGCGACCGCGAGGTCGACCACCGCGTGCCGCTCCACCTCGTGTGGCGGCGGCACCGCGACGCGCCCTGGCCGGAGATCCTCCGCTACTGGGGCTTCCCGAATCTCCAGGCGGTGGACCGCGCCGCCCACCTCGCCAAATCCGGCGCCGAGGCCGGCGCGCGGGCACGGGCGCGGCGGCCCGAGGCCGCACCGTCACCCGCCGCCGACCCGGCGTGACGGCCTCACACCGCCGCGCCGAACCCCGCCGCCGGGACCGGCAGGCCGGCGACCGCCGGGCATGGGGGCGGGTCGTCGTCGTCGTCGCGCCGGTGCCTCCGGAGCAGCGCCCGCACGGCCCCGGCCTGCAGCCGGCGGCGGCCGAAGGCGCGGCGCCAGCCGGCGATCGGCGCGGCCGAGGGCTCGGCTTCGGGCCTGGCCGCAGGGTTGGCTGCGGGGCTGGGAGCAGGCGGCGCGTCCGGCGGCCGATCGCCGGCCGGGTTCCCCGCCGAATGGCCGGCCAGGTCCGGCGCTTCCCTGGTCTCCGTCGTCGTTCCGGTGTCCATCTCCTTCCTCCGGGGTTTGGCGCGTCCCGGGCCGTCGGGCCCGGACGCCGAGCGATTTCGGCGGGCCGGATCCCGGTTTCAAGACGGCGGAGCGAGATTTTTCCGCGCCCCTCGCCCTGGTGGAATGGGCTGTTGAAACCGACCGCGTCCCCGTGGTCAAAGGTCCGGAGACGAAGACGCCGGTCGCGCCCCCTCGCGTGGCGTTCTCCCCGCGCAGCACCGAGGACACCATGGGTTTCAAATGCGGCATCGTCGGCCTGCCGAACGTCGGCAAGTCGACGCTCTTCAACGCCCTCACGCAGACGGCGGCGGCCCAGGCCGCCAACTATCCCTTCTGCACCATCGAGCCGAACGTCGGCGACGTCGCCGTGCCGGACCCGCGGCTGGACGCGCTGGCGACGATCGCGGGCTCGAAGGAGATCATCCCGACGCGGCTCACCTTCGTCGACATCGCCGGCCTGGTGCGCGGCGCTTCCAAGGGGGAGGGGCTCGGCAACCAGTTCCTGGCCAACATCCGCGAATGCGACGCCATCGCCCACGTGGTGCGCTGCTTCGTCGACAATGACGTGACCCACGTCGAGAACCGCCTCGCGCCCATCGACGACATCGAGATCATCGAGACCGAGCTGATGCTGGCCGACCTCGACAGCCTCGAGAAGCGCGTCCTCGCCATGGAGAAGAAGGCCAAGGGCGGCGACAAGGAGGCCAAGGAAACGCTGGACCTCGTGAACCGCTGCCTCGTCCTGCTGCGGGACGGCCGGCCGGCCCGCATGGTGGCGGTGAAGCCGGAGGAGAAGAAGCTCTTCGCCGGCCTCGGCCTGCTGTCGTCGAAACCCGTCCTCTACGTGTGCAACGTCGAGGAAGAATCGGCCGATGCCGGCAACGCCCTCTCGGCCGCCGTGGCCGAGCGCGCCGCGGCCGAGGGCGCCGAAAGCGTGGTCGTCTCGGCGAAGATCGAGAGCGAGATCGCGGTGCTGCCCGCCGCCGAGCAGAAGGACTACCTCGACGCCATCGGCCTCGCCGAGCCCGGGCTGAACCGCGCCATCCGGGCCGGCTACGCGCTGCTCCACCTCGTGACCTATTTCACGGTGGGGCCCAAGGAGACGCGGGCCTGGACCATCACCCAGGGCACGCGCGCCCCGGGCGCCGCCGGCGTGATCCATTCGGACTTCGAGAAGGGCTTCATCCGTTCCGAAACCATCGCCTACGACGACTACGTCGCCAACAAGGGCGAGGCCGGCGCCCGCGACGCCGGCAAGTTCCGGCTCGAGGGCAAGGACTACGTGGTGGCGGACGGCGACGTGCTGCACTTCCGCTTCAACAACTGACGATCACGGGCGCGGCGTCCCCGCCGGGCGCAGCTGGCGCAGCGCCTCCCCCAGCACCATGGCGGCCGCGACCGCGACGTTGAGCGAGCGGAAGCCGGCCGCCATCGGCACCGTCACGCGCGCGTCGGCCGCGGCGTGGACCTCGGGCGGCGCCCCGGCGGACTCGCGCCCCACCATCAGCACGTCGCCGGCCCGGAAGGCGAAGTCCCGGTAGTCCAGCTCGGCCCCGGTCGTCAGCAGCACGAGCCGCGGGCGCGGCGCTTCCCCGGCCCGCCAGGCCTCGAAGGCCGCGAAGGAGGCGTGCCGGCGCAGCACCAGCGCGTCGAGGTAGTCGAGGCCGGCGCGGCGGAAATGCCGGTCCGAGCTCGGGAAACCCGCGGGCTCGACGAGTTCGGCCGCGACGCCCAGGCAGGCGCAGCTGCGCAGCATGGTGCCGGCGTTCTGGGGGATGTCGGGCTGGAACAGCGCCAGCCTCAGTCGAGGCGCACTCACGCCATGGTCCCGCCGCGAAGGCTCGGAGCGGCCCTAGCGCAGGCTGGACAATGCCCGGCAAGGGTGCGACAGATCGACGATCGACGGCCCGTGCCGAAGCCTCCGCGCCGTACCGGCGACGGGGGCGGGGGACGCGAACCGTCGGTGGCGTTGGGTCGCATTGTGACACCTCCGGGGCGGTTCTACCCGTCCTCGAGCCGGAACGATTCGATCGAGCCGCAATAATGCCCGGGGCCGGGGTCCCGTCCCACGGGCCAACGACGAAATCGGGAGTGACGCGTTGTCGACCGCAACAGCGAACCACGGCCAGGATCCTGCGGGCGGGGTGACCCGGCGGGACATGCTCTTCATCGCGACGGGCGCGGTCGGCGCTGTCGGGATCGGCACCGTCGCCTGGCCGCTGCTCTCCCAGATGAGCCCCGACGCCTCGACGCTGGCGCTGTCCTCCACCGAGATCGACATCTCCAAGATCGAGGTCGGCCAGATCGTCACGGTGAAGTGGCGCGGCAACCCGGTCTTCGTGCGTCACCGGACGCCCAAGGAGATCAAGGAGGCGGAGGACACCCCCCTCGCCGACCTCAAGGACCCGCAGACCGACGCCCAGCGCGTGCAGAAGCCCGAATGGCTCGTCGTCATCGGCATCTGCACCCACCTCGGCTGCGTGCCGCTCGGCCACGATGGCCCCTACGACGGCTGGCGCTGCCCGTGTCACGGGTCCGTCTACGACGTTTCGGGCCGCATCCGGTCCGGTCCCGCGCCGCTCAACCTCGCGGTGCCGACCTACAGCTTCCTGACCGACACCAAAGTGAAGATCGGCTGACCCCGGCCGTCCCGACGACCAGCAGACCGCGCCAAGAGAGCGAAACGCCATGAGTGGAGCCTCGACCTACGTCCCCAAGAACCCGGTGCTGCGCTGGTTCGAAAGCCGGCTGCCCATCGTGGGGCTGGTGCATTCCTCCTTCGTGGTCTTCCCGAACCCGAGGAACCTGAACTACTTCTGGACCTTCGGCGGCATCCTGGCCTTCATGCTGGTGTGCCAGATCGTGACCGGCGTCGTGCTGGCCATGCATTACACGCCCGAAGCGACGCTCGCCTTCGCCTCCGTCGAGCACATCATGCGCGACGTGAACTACGGCTGGATGCTGCGCTACATCCACGCCAACGGCGCCTCGATGTTCTTCATCGCCGTGTACATCCACATCGCCCGCGGCATGTACTACGGGTCCTACAAGGCGCCGCGCGAGGTGCTGTGGATCCTCGGCCTCATCATCTTCCTGCTGATGATGGCGACCGCCTTCATGGGCTACGTGCTGCCCTGGGGGCAGATGAGCTTCTGGGGTGCCAAGGTCATCACCTCGCTGTTCTCGGCCATCCCGGTGGTGGGCGATTCCATCACCATCTGGCTCTGGGGCGGCTATTCGGTCGGCAATGCCACGCTGAACCGCTTCTTCTCGCTGCACTACCTCATGCCGTTCATGATCGCCGGCGTCGTGGGCCTGCATATCTGGGCGCTGCACGTGCCGGGGTCCAACAATCCCGTCGGCGTCGAGGTCAAGTCCAAGAAGGACACGCTGCCCTTCCACCCCTACTTCACCGTGAAGGATGGGCTGGCGCTGTCGTGCTTCATGGTCTTCTTCGCCTATTTCGTGTTCTTCATCCCCAACTACCTCGGCCATTCCGACAACTACATCGAGGCCAATCCGCTGGTGACGCCGGCCCATATCGTGCCGGAATGGTACTTCCTGCCCTATTACGCCATGCTGCGGGCGGTTCCCTCCAAGCTCGGCGGCGTCTGCGCGCTGTTCGGCTCGATCCTGCTGCTGGCCTTCATGCCGTGGCTCGACACGTCGCGCATCCGCTCGTCGAACTTCCGCCCCGTCTACCGGGTATTCCTGTTCATCTTCTTCGCCGACGTGATCTGCCTCGGCTACGTGGGCTCGCAGGAACCGATCGGCCTGTTCATCCCGGCCTCCGAGATCCTCACGGCCTGGTACTTCATCCATCTGCTGATCATCACGCCGGCGCTGGGGTTCTTCGAGACGCCGCGGCAATTGCCGGCCTCCATCACCGAGGCCGTGCTGGGACCGCGTGCGGTGGGCGGGTCGGGCGCCTTCGCGGCGGCCCGCACCGCGGCCTCGCCGTCGGTCGACGGCTGACCCCTGGCGACGTTCTCGGATCCCGCATCATGACGACACGCGTCTCCTCCTTCGCCCGGCGGGCCGCCCTGGCCCTCGCCGCCGCGCTGCCCCTGGCCCTCGCCGCCGGCGGCCCCGCCTCCGCCCAGGATGCGGCCGAACCGGCCGCCGCCGAAACGCCGCTGCCGCCCATGGAAAGCTGGGCCTTCTCGGGCCCGTTCGGCGTCTACGACACGGCGCAGTTGCAGCGCGGCTACCAGGTCTATCGGCAGGTCTGCTCGAACTGCCACTCGGCCAAGTTCATGTCGTTCCGCAACCTCGCCGAGCCGGGCGGCCCGGAATTCTCCGACAGCCAGGTCAAGGCCCTGGCGGCGACCTTCAAGGTGCAGGACGGGCCGGACGATTCGGGCAACATGTACGATCGGCCCGGCCGCCCGTCCGACCCCTTCCCTTCGCCCTTCGCCAACGAGCAGGCGGCGCGGGCCGCCAATGGCGGCGCCCTGCCGCCGGACATGTCGACCCTCGCCAAGGCCCGCTCCTACGAGCGCGGCGGCCTCTGGTTCCTGCTCGAACCCTTCAGCCAGTACCAGAACGAGGGGCCGGACTACATCCATGCCCTGCTCAACGGCTACAAGGACCCGCCGCCGGCCGGCGTGAAGGTGCCGGACGGCAAGTATTACAACACCTACTTCCCGGGCCACGCCATCTCCATGCCGCCGCCGCTCAGCGACGGGCTCGTGGACTACGGCGACGGCTCGCCCAAGACGGTGGGGCAATATTCCAAGGACGTGGCCGCCTACCTGCAGTGGATGGCCGAACCCAAGCTCGACCAGCGCAAGCAGACGGGCTTCAAGGCCGTGATCTTCCTCGCCATCTTCTCGGCGCTGCTGTTCCTCATCAAGCGGCGGATCTGGGCCGGCGTGAAGGATGCCAGCGGCACGGCCGGCGCCGGCGCCATGCCGACGATGGAGCCGAAGCCCCGGGTCTGACCCGGCGGGCGGGGGCCCGATCGGGCTCCCCCCGGCGCAACACCGTCACGGCGCCGGGCGCGGGCAGGACGGGCGCCGGTCAGCGCGCCGCCAGCCAGGCCAGCGTGCCGGCGCCCGCCGCCGCGCCGGTGGCGAAACAGGCCTGGAGCAGGTAGCCCCCGGTCGGGGCCTCCCAGTCGAGCATCTCGCCCGCCGCGAACGTGCCGGGCCGCCGCCGCAGCATGTGGTTCTCGTCGAGTTCCCCGGCCGTGATGCCGCCGGCCGTCGAGATGGCGCCGGCGATGGGCCGGGGCGCGTCGAGTCGCACCGGGACGGCGCCGACGAGGGCTGCCAGCGCCTGGGCGTCCCGCGCGCCGAGCGGCATGCCTTCGGCATGGGCCACCTCCTGCAGCAGGCCGATGGCGACCGGCGGGAGCTTCAGGGCCTTGCGCAGCGCGGTCGAGACCGAGGCCTTGCCGGCCCGCGCCACCGCGAGCCGGTCCGCCATCGCCGCCGGCGACAGGTCGGGGCGCAGGTCGATCGACAGCACCGCCGCCCCCTCCGCCGCGATGGCGTCCCGCAGCGGACCCGACAGCGCGTAGATGCCGCCGCCTTCGAGGCCCGCCCGCGTCACCGTCACCTCGCCGCGTGACGCGTGGTCCCGGAACGACAGCGCGATCCCCTTCAGCGGCGCGCCCTCGAACCTGTCGCGGAAGACCGGCGACCAGGCGACCGCGAAGCCGCAGTTGGAGGGCTGGAGCGGCGCCACCCAGACGCCCTCGGCCTCGAGCAGGCCGGTCCATCGCCCGTCCGAGCCGAGTTGCGGCCAGGACGCGCCGCCGAGCGCCAGCACGGTCGCGTCAACGGCGACGCTCGCCGGCCCCTCGGGCGTCTCGAAGCGCAGGGTGCCGTCCGGGTCCCAGCCCGTCCAGCGGTGGCGGGGGCGGAAGGCGACGCCTTGGCCGTCGAGACGCCGCAGCCAGGCGCGCAGCAGCGGCGACGCCTTGAAGCTGGCCGGAAACACCCGCCCGCTGGTGCCCACCACCGTGTCCTCGCCGAGCGCCCGGCACCAGCGGCGCAGGGCGTCGGGGTCGAACCCCGCGATGGCGGGGGCGAGGACGTCCTCGGCCGCGCCGTAGCGGGGCAGGAACCGCGCCGACTCCTCGCTGTGCGTCAGGTTCAGCCCGCCGCGCCCCGCCATCAGGAACTTGCGCCCGGCGGTCGGCATGCGGTCGAAGACGGTGACGCGGGCGCCCCCGCGCGCCAGGACTTCGGCGGCCATGAGGCCCGAGGGACCGGCGCCGATGACGGCGACGCGGGACTGTTCTGCGGACACGGTGACGGCTGGCCTTTCGACGGGGACCGCCACGGGATGGGGGTTCGGCGGCGCCGGCGCAAGCCCCCCGCCGGTCCCGTGCCGGGCCGCGACCCCGTCGCGCGGCGCGGACTTTCCTTGCGCGGCGCGGACTGTTCTTGCGCGGCGCGGCTTGGGCGCGGCATTGACGGGCGTGGCGAGACCGGTCGAGGGGAGCGGAGATGGACGCGGTGAAGACGACGGACCAGGACCTCGAAACCCGCAAAGCTCAGGCGCGGGCCTGGTTCGAGGGCCTGCAGGGGCGATTGACCGCCGCCTTCGAGGCCTTGGAGGCGGAGGGTCCCGCCGGTTCACCGGAAGCCCCGGCCGCGCCCGGCCTCTTCGGGCGCAAGCCGTGGCGGCGCACCGACCATTCGGGCGCGGCGGGCGGCGGCGGCACCATGGCGATGCTGCACGGCCGCGTCTTCGAGAAGGCCGGCATCCACGCCTCGACGGTGCACGGCACCTTCGCACCCGAATTCGCCAAGCAGATGCCGGGTGCCGCCGAGGACCCGCGCTTCTGGGCCTCGGGCGTCTCGCTCATCGCCCACCCGTGGAATCCCCACGTCCCCGCCGTCCACATGAACACGCGCTTCGTCGTCACCAGCAAGGCCTGGTTCGGCGGCGGGGCGGACCTGACGCCCGTGCTCGACCGGCGCCGCACGCAGGAGGACCCCGACAGCCGGGCCTTCCACGCGGCCCTGCAGGCGGCCTGCGACGCGCATGCGGCCGTGGCGCCCTACGGCCGCTTCAAGGACTGGTGCGACACCTACTTCCACCTCAAGCATCGCGACGAGCCCCGCGGCATCGGCGGCATCTTCTTCGACGACCTCGGCACCCCGTGGGACGCCTGCTTCGCCTTCACCCGCGCGGTGGGCGAAGCCTTCCTGGCGGTCTATCCCGAGATCGTGCGCCGCAACTTCGACGCCGCCTACGGCGCGACCGAACGGCGCGAGCAGCTGGTGCGCCGCGGTCGCTACGTGGAGTTCAACCTGCTCTACGATCGCGGCACGCTCTTCGGCCTCAAGACCGGCGGCAACGTCGATTCCATCCTGTCGTCGCTGCCGCCGGCCGTGATCTGGCCCTGAAGCGTCCGACCGCCATCGCAGTCCCGCGATAGCCGGGCGCGCGGGGCCGCGTCCGTCCTGCCTGCCGTGGGAAATATTCACACGATAAAGCATCGCCGCCGGACTCTCCTGTGTTGTCCCGACGACACCCTCGACAAAGGTCCTCAAGCCACGCGCAAGCCTCGACCGCCCCTATAGTGCCGCGAGGCCCGTGCATGCTTCGCGTTTCGGACACCGTGCCGGCCCCGTGCCGGCCGCCGTCCGCCATCGCACCGGAACACGAGGCGGGGACGCTCCGATGCTGTCGACCTTTGCGGGCTACCAGTTCTATGCCCGGAACCCGGCCGCCGCCGCGAAGCGCGTGGGCGCCGAGGCGCCGGTGGCGCGCGACACGGCCTATTACCGCGCCAATATCGGCAAGGTGAAGAGCGTCGACGACCTGCTGAACAATCCGAGGCTCTACAGCTACGCCCTGAAGAGCCACGGCCTCGAGGACGCCATCCCGAACCGGGGTTTCATCCGCAAGGTGCTGACGAGCGACCCCACCCAGGCGAGGAGCTTCGTCAACACGTTGAACGACTCGCGCTACCGGGCGCTGGCGGCGGAGTTCAGCTTTTCCAGCTCGGGCAAGGTGCCCACCACGGCCGTGGCCCAGGGCGCCGCCCAGGAGGACGAGACGCTGGGCCTTTATTCCAGCCGCACCCTGGTGGGCGGAACGCAGCAGGCCGACATCGGCTACTATCAGGCCCATATCGGCAACGTCCATTCGATCAACGACCTCGCCGCCGACCCGCGCCTCTACCGCGTCGCGCTCCAGGCCTACGGGCTCGATCCCGCGGCGACGCCGCTCGCCAGCGTGACGAAGCTGCTGGAAAGCGACCGCTTCAGCGCCACCGGCGTGGCGGACCAGGGCGCCCCGCTCTCGAACGCCGTGCAGTCGTTCGCCTCGATCGCGTCGACGGCGGCGTTGTACACGGCGAGCGTGGGGCAGGACGCCACCGCCCAGGCCGCCGCCGGGGTCGAGACGGCCTATTACGAAGCCACCATGCCGGGCGTCCGCTCGGTCGACGACTTCCTCAGCGACAGCCGGCTCGTCGCCTACGCGTCCCAGGCTTTCGACGTCGGGCAGAGCAGCAAGGCCGTGCTGGCCTATGTGGCGGCGAATAGCCCCAAGACCACGTCCAAGGGCGTCACGGCCGCGCAGACCGCCGACCTGCTGCGCTCCGTGCTGACCAGCGACCTGTCGCGGTCCGGTTCGGTCGCCGACCAGGTCGGCGGCGGGCTCCGCCAGATGGCGGCCGCCCTGAACTTCGGCACGAGCCTGCTGCAGGGCGTGGGCGACACCACGGCGACGGTCGCGCGCTACACCCAGGCGGCCGGCACCGATGCGGCGAGCCAGACCGCCGCCGCGACCGAGAGCGCCTATTACGCCGCCAAGGTCGCCACCCTGCGTACCCCCGACCAGATCGCCGCCGACCCGCGCCTCATGGCCTACGTGACCCAGGCCTTCGGCCTGACCTTCGCGCTAGCCGCGAACGACGCCGTCAAGCGCGCGACCGTGACGGCGGCCCTGACGGGCGACCCGACCGACCCCCGGGGCGCGGCCGCCGTCGCCGGCCAGGCCTTCGTCGCCATGGCGTCGGCCTTTTCCAGCGCCAAGCCCGTCTACGCGCAGACCGCAACCGCGACCGAGTCGACGACCGACCTTTATGGCCAGAGGACGGCCGACGACCCGCAGGCCGCCGCGGCCGAGACCAGCTACTACCGGGCGACCATGCCGGGGGTGAAGAGCGTCGACGCGCTGTTGGGGAACAGCCGGCTCACCGCCTACCTGGTCAAGGCCTACGACATCGCCGTCCCGGCCGGGGCTTCCGATGCCGACACGCGCGCCCGCCTCCGGGCGGTTCTGACCAGCGACCCCGGCGATCCCGCGGGGGCGGCGGTGGCCGGCGGCCTCGCGACCCGGCGCCTGGCCTCCGCCTTCCGCTTCGACGCCAAGGGCGCCGCCTCGGCCCAGCCCTGGCCCGTGCCGGCCGCTGGGACGGCCGTGCAGGGCGACGCGGAGGCGCGCGCCACCGCGGACCTCTACGCCGAGCGGCTCGGCCCGAACGTCGGCGACCAGGCGCAGGGACAGCTCGTGATCGAGCACGCCCAGACCGTCATCGGCGCGGCCTGGACAGTCGACGACGTCGTGGCCGACAAGCACGTGGTCTCGTATCTGGCGAAGGCCTACGGGATCGCCTTCGCCGACGGGGCTCCCGACAGCGCCAAGGCGAGCGCGATCCGGGCCATCCTCACCAGCGATCCCCATGACCCGAAGAGCGTCGCCAGCCAGCAGGGCGACGGCGCGCGCGCTCTCGCGGCGGCCTTCACCTTCACCAAACCCTATGCGGGCGACGCGGCCCTGACCCGGGATGCCCGCCCGGACCTCGCGGCCTTCGCGGCGGCCTTCAACTTCGACGCCTCCGGACAGGTCGCCGCCCCGCGCGTCGCCCAGACCGAGCGTGGCACCTCCACCATGCTGGCGCTGTACCGGCAGGCCGCCACGGCTTCGGGGGCCTCCGCCGCCATCGTCACGTCCGAAGCCGGCTACATGCAGGCCTCGATCGGCAAGGTGCGCACGCTGGACGGTTTCCTGTCCGACGCGCGCCTCGTTGCGGTCGCCACCACGGCCTACGGCGTGACGCAGCCGGCGGGCCTGTCGGACGCGGCCTGGACGAGCCGCCTCAGATCGGTGCTGTCCAGCGACCTCGCCGATCCGAAGAGCGCCGCCAACAAGCTCGGCGGCGCCTATCGCAAGCTCGCGGCCGGCTTCGCCTTCGCCCCCGGTACGACCCTGTCGGGCGGCGCGACCTTGTCGGGCGGCGTGGCCCAGGCCGCGCAATCCGCCAAGGCCGCCATCCTGTCGGCGGACCAATACGTGTCCCAGGCCATGGAGGACGAGGCCGGGGCGAGCAATCCCGGCGTGCAGCTCGCGCTCTACTTCAAGCGCATGGCCCCGAGCATCACCAGCATGTTCCAGATCCTCGGCGACAAGTCGCTGCTGAGCGTCGTCAAGACGTCGCTCGGCCTGCCCGACGGCTTCTCCAAGCTCGACATCGACGCCCAGGCCCGGTTGATCGGCGACAAGATCAAGCGCACCGACCTGACCGACCCCAAGAAGCTCGACGCCTTCGTCCAGCGCTTCGCCGTGCGCTACGACCTGGCCCAGGCGAAGGCCACGCCGCCGAGCACGCCCTTCGACTTCCTGGCGAGCGGCACCGAGACGACCAGCTCGTCCCTGCTGGAAACGCTCCATGCCAAGCGCACCACCACGGACGCGAGCTCGGTACTGAACCTGTTCGGTTCCTCGTGAGGACTGGGCGGTCTTCCAAGCCGGGCCGCGTTAACCTTTATTGAAGGAGTTTCAGGGCGCCAAACAATGAACGCTCGTTAACGAATGCAATTCATGTCAATTTAGAGATGTCGCAAGTCGGGCTGCACCGAGGATCGTCCCGGAGCCGCTGAACCGACGCCATGTCGAGGCTTTCCATGCGCATCTCCTTTGCCGCCGCGCTTCGCCGGCGCACCGTGGCGACCGCCATCGCCGCCACGCTCCTGTCCGCCGGCGCCTCCGCCGTCGTCGCCGAGAACCTGGCGCCGTCCAGCCAGCCCGCCATGCCGGCGCCCGCCGCCGTGCCGGCCCCGCAGACGGCCGACGCCACCGGCAAGCCCCTGTCGACCGAGGCCCGCATCGTCATCGTCGAGTGGAAGATCAAGAAGGGGCACGAGCAGGAGTTCCTCGACTATTGGGCCACCAAGTCCACCATTCCGGACCGCACCGGCCTCATCGCCGAATTCATGTCGAGCGAAGAAAGCCGCGAACAGTTCCCCTGGATCAACTGGGCGGCGGCCGAGAGCGGTGACTTCACGACGTTCTACAATATCGGTATCTGGCGCAAGGCCGACGACTTCATGGGGCAGATCGGCAAATACATCGACAACAAGCGTCCGCCGATGGCCTTCGAGGCCGATCACCGCCACCGCGTCTTCCTTGCCCCGGTGAAGTGGCGGATCGGCATGGCGTCGCTTCCGGGCAAGGACGCCGAAGGCGTCAAGTGATGGGCAGGGACGCCGAAGGCGTCAAGTGATCGGCAGGGACGCCGAAGGCGTCAAGTGATCGGCAAGGACGCCGAAGGCGTCGAGTGACGCTCGAAGACGCCGAGCACGCCGAAGGCGCCGCGTGAGGCCGAGGACGGCGTCAGGCGTGGCTCGAACAAGGCCGGAGGCCCGCCGCGCCGCAGCGGGTGCCGACCATGGAACGTTAATCCCTGATCCCCAGACTCGCGCCGGGCGGGCAGTCGCCGCATCGGTGTTGGGGGACGGGTGAGATGCAGACCTTCGGTGCTCTCGTGATGGCCGCCGTGGCGGCGGCCGCGGTCCCCGCGGCACCTCGGGCGCCGGTGAGGGCGGAGGCGCCGAGCGCGGTCGCGGAAGCCTACGTCGCGGCGCTGGATGCGGATTGGAACGTGACGCGCGAGGTCCGAGTCGCCTGTCCGGCGGAGGCGGGATGCGCCGTCGACCTCGACCTCGCCGAGGCGCGCCTCGCCGAGGCGGGCCTTGCCGCCGTCCACGTCCGCTTCGATCCGCTGCGCTCGGGAGCCGTGGCGGTGTCGAGCCGGCTCGAAGGGCGGGACGGGAGCGCTTCGGCCGCCGAGGACAAGACGCTGAGCCTCGACCGTACGGGGTTCGGCGCCGATCACTACGAGGCCCGGTTCGCCGCCACCGGTCCCGGCGGCCCGATCATCATGATGGCCGTGAAGGTGCCGGGGTGGACGGCGCCCGCCGTGCGCGTGCAGCAGCCGACCTGATCGGCGCCGCGCCCGCGGTCGTCCGGCGGTTGCGCCGGCTTTGCCGGATCGCGCTCGTTTTTCACCCTGTCTGACGCGCTCTCGCCATGTTACGCAGTGTCTGCACGATGCCCGCCGCGAATTGTCGTCGCCACGACACGAGCGGCGGGCATGGAACGGAGTCGCCGTCCCGGTCCGGCCGGGCGGCACGTCAGCGACGGAGAAGGACGATGGATTTCAAGAAGGGCGATATCGTGCAGCTGAAGTCCGGCGGCCCCGCCATGGTGGTGACGGGCGAGGCCGGCGAGGGCGTGCAGGTGCTGTGGTACGGGGAGATCGTCGACGAGATCAAGACCGGCACGGTTCCGGGCTTCTGCCTCGTGGAAGCGGAGCTCGAAGAGGCCGAGGACGAGGCTTTCGGCCGCCGCTGACGGGCGGGCCCCGGAGCGGGCCTGCCGTCGCTGCCCGCCCCTTCCGTCGCCGGCCTGGTAACCGCCGGCTCCGGGCCGGCGAAGGGCAAGGGCGGCCGGGCAGGCGACCTCCACGACGGATGCCCTCGGCCGTGCCGCTGCCCGACACCGTTGTCGAGGCCGCGGCTTCACCGAAGGATCCCATCATGACCATGTCCAAGCGTCACGCCGCCGCCGCCGCCGCAGTGGCGACCTGCCTCGTCGTCGGCCCCGTGGCTTCCGCCCGGGCCGAGAACATCCACGAGCGCGGCACCATCACGGCTGTCGATGGCGCGACCGTCACGGTCAAGGACCGGGACGGCAAGGACGTCACGCTCAACCTCGACGACGGCTGGAAGATCGGCGGCGTGGCCAAAGCCACGATGGCCGACATCAAGCCCGGCACCTTCATCGGCACCGCCACGAGCGGCGACGAGTCGGGCCTGAAGGCGATCGAGGTGGTGGTGTTCCCGCCCGCCATGAAGGGCACGGGCGAGGGGCACTATGCCTGGGACCTGCAGCCCAAGAGCATGATGACCAACGCGACGGTCGACAACGAGGTGAAGGGCACGGACGGCAAGAGCGTGCGGCTGTCCTACAAGGGCGGCGAGAAGACCGTCGACATCAAGGACACGACCCCGATCGTGCAGTTCGTCGACGGCACCAAGGCCGACCTCGTGCCCGGCGCCAAGGTCTTCATCGTGACCCCCGGCATGACCGGCGGCAAGCTCGAGAAGGGCTTCGTCGCGGTCGGCAAGGACGGCGTCACGCCCCCGATGTGAGCCGGCGTCCGGCGCGGCCGGACGGCGCGGAACGGCAAGGGCCCGGCCGGGAGGCCGGGCCCTTGCATGTCGGAGATGCGCCACCGCCCGTGGCGCTTCCGGAACGCCCGCCCCTGCTTTAAGAGACGGGGCCTGCCCGGCCGCCCGACACACGAGAATCGCCAGGACACCTATGCCCAAGCGCACCGACATCGCCACCATCATGATCATCGGGGCCGGCCCGATCATCATCGGCCAGGCCTGCGAGTTCGACTATTCGGGTACCCAGGCCTGCAAGGCGCTGCGCGAGGACGGCTACCGCATCGTTCTGGTCAATTCCAATCCCGCCACCATCATGACCGACCCGGACATGGCGGACCGGACCTACGTCGAGCCCATCACGCCCGAGATCGTGGCCAAGATCATCGCGGCCGAGCGGCACGCCGTGCCGGGCGGCTTCGCGCTGCTGCCCACCATGGGCGGGCAGACGGCGCTGAACTGTGCCCTCGCGCTCGAGAAGATGGGCACGCTGAAGGAGCACGACGTCGAGCTGATCGGCGCCACCGCGGCCGCGATCGACAAGGCCGAGGACCGCGAACTGTTCCGCGACGCCATGACCAAGATCGGCCTCGACACGCCGCGCTCCCACCACGTCGGCTCGCTGGCGCAGGCGCTGGCCTGCCTCGACGACGTCGGCCTGCCGGCCATCATCCGGCCGTCCTTCACCATGGGCGGCACGGGCGGCGGCATCGCCTATAACCGGGACGAATATATCGAGATCATCGAGCGCGGCCTCGACGCGTCCCCCACCACGCAGGTCCTCGTCGAGGAAAGCGTGCTGGGCTGGAAGGAATACGAGATGGAGGTGGTGCGCGACCGCGCCGACAACTGCATCATCGTCTGCTCGATCGAGAACGTCGACCCGATGGGCGTCCACACCGGTGATTCCATCACCGTCGCCCCGGCGCTGACCCTGACCGACAAGGAATACCAGATCATGCGCGACGCCTCGCTGGCGGTGCTGCGCGAGATCGGCGTCGAGACCGGCGGCTCCAACGTGCAGTTCGCCGTGGATCCGTCGAACGGCCGCATGATCGTCATCGAGATGAACCCGCGCGTGTCGCGCTCCTCGGCGCTGGCGTCCAAGGCCACGGGCTTTCCCATCGCCAAGGTCGCCGCCAAGCTGGCCGTGGGCTACACGCTGGACGAGATCCAGAACGACATCACGGGCGGCGCCACCCCGGCCTCCTTCGAGCCGACGATCGACTACGTCGTCACTAAGATCCCGCGCTTCGCCTTCGAGAAGTTCCCCGGCGCCGAGCCGCTGCTCAACACCGCCATGAAGTCGGTCGGCGAGGCCATGGCCATCGGCCGGACCTTCGGCGAAAGCCTGCAGAAGGCGCTGCGCTCGCTGGAGACCGGCCTCAACGGGCTCGACGAGGTGCCGATCGACGGGCTCGTGCCGGGCGAGGAGACGGTGGCGCTGCGCGCCGCCCTCGGCCGCCCGACGCCGGACCGCATCCTGGTCGTGGCCCAGGCGCTGCGCCACGGCATGAGCCACGCCGAGATCCACGAGGCCTGCCGCTTCGATCCCTGGTTCATCGCCCAGATCCAGGACATCGTCGACCTCGAGGAGAAGGTGCGCCGCTTCGGCGTGCCCACCACGGCGCCGAGCCTGCGCGCGCTGAAGAGCGCCGGCTTCTCGGACGCGCGGCTCGCCGCCCTAACGGGGGGCGACGTCGCCGACGTGACGCGGCTGCGCCACGGGCTCGGGGTGCGGCCGGTGTTCAAGCGCATCGACACCTGCGCGGCCGAGTTCGCCTCCCCCACCGCCTACATGTATTCGACCTACGCGCCCGGTTTCGCCGGGGCGCCGGTCGACGAGGCGCGCCCGTCGGACCGCGAGAAGGTGGTGATCCTCGGCGGCGGGCCGAACCGCATCGGCCAGGGCATCGAGTTCGATTATTGCTGCTGCCACGCCTGTTTCGCGCTCGGCGAGGCCGGCTACGAAACCGTCATGGTCAACTGCAACCCCGAAACCGTGTCGACCGACTACGACACGTCTGACCGGCTGTATTTCGAGCCGCTGACCGCCGAGGACGTGCTCGAAGTGCTGGACGTCGAGCGCTCGCGGGGGACGCTGAAGGGCGTCATCGTGCAGTTCGGCGGCCAGACGCCGCTGAAGCTCGCCCATGCCCTGCAGGAGGCTGGCATCCCGATCCTCGGCACCAGCGTCGATTCGATCGACCTCGCCGAGGACCGCGACCGCTTCAAGCGCCTGCTCGACAAGGTGGGGCTGAAGCAGCCGAAGAACGGCATCTCCTATTCGGTCGAGCAGTCGCGCCTCGTCGCGGCCTCGCTCGGCCTGCCGCTCGTCGTGCGACCCTCCTACGTGCTCGGCGGCCGCGCCATGGCGATCGTCCGCACCGAGGCGGCGCTCGACAGCTACCTGCTCGACATCCTGCCCGGCCTCGTGCCGCCCGAGGTCAAGACCCGCTACCCCAACGACAAGACGGGGCAGATCAACACGGTGCTGGGCACCAACCCCCTGCTCTTCGACCGCTACCTGTCGGACGCCATCGAGGTCGACGTCGACGCGCTCTGCGACGGCACCGAGGTCGTGGTGGCGGGCATCATGGAGCATATCGAGGAGGCCGGCATCCATTCGGGCGACTCGGCCTGCTCGCTGCCGCCCCACTCGCTCGACGCCGCCACCATCGCCGAGATCGAGCGGCAGACCCGCACCCTGGCGCTGGCGCTCGGCGTCGTCGGGCTGATGAACGTGCAATATGCCATCAAGGACGGCACGATCTTCGTGCTGGAGGTGAACCCGCGCGCGTCCCGCACCGTGCCCTTCGTCGCCAAGGTGATCGGCCGCCCGCTGGCCAAGATCGCGTCGCGCGTCATGGCGGGCGAGAAGCTCGCGGGCTTCGACCTCAAGGCCCTCAAGCGCGACCACGTCGCCGTCAAGGAAGCGGTCTTCCCCTTCGCGCGCTTCCCCGGCGTCGACACCGTGCTGGGGCCGGAGATGCGCTCGACCGGCGAAGTCATCGGCCTCGACAGGTCCTTCGACATCGCCTTCGCCAAGAGCCAGCTCGGCGCCGGCACGGCGGTGCCCCGCAAGGGCACGGTCTTCGTTTCGGTGAAGGATGCCGACAAGCCGCGCGTGCTGGACACGATCCGCGTCCTCAGCGGGCTCGGCTTCAAGATCCAGGCGACCGGGGGCACGTTGAGGAGCCTGCGCGAGGCCGGCATCGCCGCCACCAAGGTCAACAAGGTGTCGGAGGGGCGGCCCCACGTCGTCGATGCCATCAAGAACGGCGGCATCCAGCTCGTCGTCAACACCACCGAGGGGGCGCGGGCGCTATCCGACTCGCGCGACCTGCGCCGCGCCGCGCTGCTGCACAAGGTGCCGTACTACACCACCCTGGCGGGAGCCATCGCGGCCGCCCGGGGGATCGGCGGCTATCTCGGCGGCGAGCTGGAGGTGAGGGCGCTGCAGGACTATTTCGACTGACGCCCCCGGCGCCGGCCCGTGCCGGCGCCAGGAACCGGGCCGCGACGTCGCAAGTTGACGGGGCCACGCGCCGGACACATTCTGATGAGCCTTGAACCGGGACATCGGTGCCCGGTCTTGGCCCGGTCCTGGCGTGCGATCCTGGCGTGCCTGGGCCCGCCGACCGGCTCGATCCCCTATCGCGTTGCGGGCGTGAGGCCGCAATGCCCCGTTGAGAGTGAATGAGATGGACAGAGTGCCGATGACCGTCGCGGGATATTCCGCGCTGGAGGCCGAACTGAAGATGCGCCAGCAGGAGGAGCGTCCGCGCATCATCCAGGCGATCTCCGAGGCGCGATCCCATGGCGACCTGTCGGAGAATGCCGAATATCACGCCGCCAAGGAGTCCCAGTCGCTCAACGAGGGGCGCATCGCCGAGCTCGAGGACAAGCTGTCCCGCGCCGAAGTCATCGACGTGTCGAAGCTGTCGGGCGACACCGTGAAGTTCGGCGCCACCGTCACGCTGGTCGACGAGGACACGGAGGAGAAGAAGGTCTTCCAGATCGTCGGCGAGAGCGAGGCGGACGTGAAGTCCGGCAAGGTGTCGATCACGTCGCCGACCGCCCGCGCCCTCATCGGCAAGAAGACCGGCGACAGCGTGGAGGTGAACACGCCCGGCGGCGGCAAGAGCTACGAACTGCTCGACGTCGCTTTCCGCTGACCGCGAAAGGCCGACCATGACAGACCGCACGAGCCGCCGCGCCGCCCTGGGCCTCCTGGCCTCGGCGGCGGCCGGGGCCGCCCTGCCGCTCGGCCTGGTCGCGCCGGCCGCGGCCCAGCTCGGGCCGGCGCCCTTCGCCCCGACCGCGGCCCTGCCGGCCGGGATCCGGTTCCGCGCCATCGGGGTCGATGCGTCGCGCCTCGCCCGGCTCGGCAATGTGGCGGGCGCCGATACGGTGACGCGGGTCCTGACGCACCAGCTGCAGGGCGTCTTCGCCGACCTCATGGCGCCGCGGGGCGCCGCGGGCGCCACCCTGGTGGCCCGGATCTCCTCCATCTACCTGGCCTCCTATGTCGGCACGCGCTCCTACAGCGGGCGGGACGGGGGCGGCAACAACGACAACCTCGACGGCGTGGGCATCGTGTCGAGCGGCGGCCACGTGCTGGCGCAGGTGCCGATCCTGTCGGTGCTGGATGCCGGCTACAGCGGCGCCTGGTACCAGGCCGGCATCGATGCCCGGCGGCTCGAGTCCATCTGCTACCACTTCGCCTGGTGGCTCCGGCGGGAGATGGGCGTCTGACGGACTTCGACGTCGCGGTGGACGGGGCCGATCTCGCGTCCCGCCGCCTGCCCGGGACCACCACCGCCTGGGTCCTCAGCGACGGCAAGATCGGCGACGAGGTGCAGTGCTTCGGCATCGCGGACGAACTCGGCCTGACGCCCGAGCGCCGCCTCATCGCGCCGCGCCCGCCCTGGTCCTGGCTGACGCCCTACGGCCCGGTGGACCCGCGCGAGGCCCCCGGCCGGCGCGCCAGCGCCATATCCCCCCCGTTCCCCGACATCGCCATCGCGGCCGGGCGGCGCACGGTGCCCTACCTGCGGCGCGTCAAGCGCGCCTCGGGCGGCCGCACCTTCACGGTCTTCGTCAAGGACCCCTATACCGGCACCGGCACCGCCGACGTGATCTGGATCCCCGAGCACGACAAGCTGCGCGGCGACAACGTGATCGTGACGCTGACGCCGGCCCATCGGCTGCGCCCGGCCGTCTTCGCCGCGGCCCGCGCCGCGCCGGATCCGCGGCTCGCCGGGCTGCCCGGGCCGCGCGTCGCCATGGTGCTGGGCGGCAAGGGCGTCAACCACGACTTCTCGGCGGAGGACATCGGCAACCTCGCCGCCATGGCGGGGGCGATCGCCGCCACCGGCGCCAGCCTCATGGTGACGCCGTCGCGCCGCACCCCACCGGCCGCGCTGGCGGCGATCCGCGCCGCGCTGGCGCCGGCCGACGCCGCCGGCCGCGCCTTCGTGTGGGACGGCACCGGCACCAACCCCTATTCCCAGATCCTCGCCCACGCTGATTCGATCCTGGTCACCGGCGACAGCGCCAACATGGTGGGCGAGGCCTGCGTGACGGGGGTGCCGGTCCATGTGTACGAGCCGTCCGGCGGCCACCCCAAGGTGACGCGGTACCTCGACCGCCTGACCGAGGTCGGCGCCGTGCGCCGCTGGAGCGGCCGGCTCGAGCATTGGACGTACGCGCCGATCGACTCCGCGCCCGTCACGGCCGCCGAGATCGCGCAACGCTACCGGGCCTTCCGCGGGGCCTGAAGACGGCGCCGCACCGGGCCTCGATCCTCGGGGCCGTGCCGTCGACCGGTCAGGCTCGCGGCGGCCCGGCGGTCCGGTCCGGCACGGTGCGGCCCAGGGCGTCGTCCAGCCGTCGCCAGGCGATCTCGTCGGCGGGAATGCCGAAGCGCAGCCGGCCCGGCTGCTGCGCGAAGGGGCGGGTGAGGATGCCGGCGTTGGCCAGCCCGTCGAACCAGCCCGCCGCGTCCCCGACCTCCACGAGCCGGAACAGGTCCGTCCCGCCGCAGGGCAGGGCGCCGTGGGAGCGGAGGAGCGCGTCGAGCCGGGCGGCATCGCCGGCGAGCCGGGCCCGGGTCGCCGCCGCCCAGGCCGCGTCGCCGAGCGCCGCCGTGCCGATCGCCAGGGCCGGGCCGCCTACCGGCCAGGGGCCGAGGGCGTCGCGCAACCGGTCCGCCCAGGGCGCCGCCGCCACGGCGAAGCCGAGACGCAGGCCGGCGAGTCCGAAGAACTTGCCGAAGCTGCGCAGCACGACCGCGTTCGGCGGCGGCGACGGCGCGAGGCTCCAGGCCGGCGGCACGACGTCGGCGAAGGCCTCGTCGACCACCATCAGGCCCACTCGGCCGGCCAGCGCCGCCAGCGCGTCGGGCGGCACGAGACGGCCGTCGGGATTGTTGGGGTTGACCACCACGGCGACGTCACGACCGGCGAGGTCCGGGACATCGGCGACCACGTCGACGGCGGCCCCGGCGGACCGCCAGGCCCGGGCATGGTCGCCGTAGGTCTGGCCCAGCACGCCGACGCGGCCGGCGCCGTGCAGCCGCGCCAGCCCGGCGATCAGCGCTCCGGTGCCGGGCGCCACCACCACGCTCCCGGGCCGGGCGCCGTAGGCCCCCGCCGCCGCCGCCTCCAGCGCCCGCTCGGCGCCGGCATCGGGCAGGGCGGCCCAGGCTTCCGGCGAGATCGGCGGCAGCGGGTAGGGCCGCGGGTTGATGCCGGTCGACAGGTCGATCCAAGGCGACGCCGCGTCGGGATAGGCGACGCGCGCCGCCGCGAGGTCGCCGCCGTGATGGGTGAAGCGCGACAGGTCCGGGCCTCAGCCGCGCGCGAAGACGATCTTCTGGGCGCCCTGCCACAGCGTCGCCTTGCCGAGCGCCGCGAGGTTCTCCTGGCCCGACGTGATGGTGATGAAGTGGTTGCCGGCGAGCTGCCCCATCTTGCAGGCGAAATGCACGCCGCCGTAGGCCAGCAGGATCTCGGTCTCGCTGATGCCGCCCGGGTAGAGGATGATCTGACCCGGGGCCGGGTAGCTCGTGTGGTTCTCGTAGCCGACCTCGAAGTCCAGGTCGCCGAGCGGGATCCACACGCCCTCGCCGCTCCAGCGGACATGGACGACCTGGCTCTCGAAGGGCAGGCGGGCCAGGAAGGCCGCGCAGGTCTTGGGCGCCAGCGCCTCCTCGAGCTTCGCCCCGAAGGTGAAGGGGCCGGCCGTAATCTTCAGCTGCGTCATCGTCGTCGTTCCCGTTGCGGCCACGTCCATGCACCGATGGCGCCATAGAGCACGGCCGGCGCTCCCCGTCAGCCCGCCCCGTCCCCATCAGGCCGTGCGCGCCGCCTCGCTCGCCGAGGCGGGCGTCGTGACGGCCGGTCCCCTGACGGTGGCGACGAGGCCGCGCCCCGGGCTGTTGCGCAGGGCGAGCGACAGGCCGTGCCGCCGCGCGATGGCGCGGCAGATGGCGAGGCCGAGGCCCGTGCCCTCGGCGACGAGGCCGGGCGCGCGGAAGAACCTGTCGAACACCCGCGGCAGCAGGTCTTCGGGGATGCCGCCGCCGGTGTCCGCCACCTCGACGACGACGCTGTCGCCGTCGCGCCGCACGCCGATGTCCACGACGCCGCCCCGCGGCGTGTAGCGCACGGCGTTCTCGATGAGGTTGGCGACGAGGAGGTGGAAGTCGCGCTCGACGCCGCGCAGCCGCGCCGGCTCGGAGCAGACGAGCCCGAGGTCGATCTCCTTGCTTTCCGCCAGGGTCACGAAGTCCGCCATGCAGGCGAGGACCAGGGCGGCGATGTCGACGTCGGCGCTCTCGCTCGGCCGATCGCCCGATTCGTAGCGGGCCATCCGCAGCAGCTGGTCGACGAGGGTCGAGGCCCGCCCCGCTCCCCGGGCCAGTTCCGGCAGGGCGGCATCGAGTTCGGTGCGCCCCGCCCGGTCGGACTGGAGCAGGTCGATCTGCAGGCGCAGCGCGGTCAGCGGCGTTCGAAGCTCGTGGGCGGCGTCCGACAGGAACTGCTTCTGCTGGTCGAGGCTGAGGCGCCAGCGGCCGATGAGGGCGTTCATGGCCTCGACCAGGGTGGTGAACTCCGCCGGCACGTCGGTCAGGTCGATGGGCGTGTGGCTTTCCACGCCCCGGGCCGCGATGGTGCCGGCGAGGCGCGACAGGCTGTTCAGCATCTGCCCGAAACCCCAGGCCACGACGATCCAGCCGAGCGGGATCGTCATCAGGATGGGCAGCGAGGCCTCGAGCGCCGCCGTGCGGGCGAGGCTCTGGCGGGGGCTGACGCGCTGCGACACCTGCACGGCGTTGACGCCCTCGACGGTGAGGAAGCTCCGCCAGCGCTCGTCGCCGCGCCGCGCCTGCCCGAAACCGGGGCTCGGCGGCGGCGGGATCGCGATGCCGGGGTCGGACGTGTAGACCAGCGCGCCCGAAGGGTCGCGCACCTGGATCAGCACCTCGTGGTTGCCGTCGTAGACGTGGCCGCGCGGCGACCGCGCGGACAGGCCCGGGCCGGCGTAGAAGGCGATGAGGCGCAGTTCCTCGTCGAGAAGCCGGTCGGCGTCGGCGAGGTCGATCTCATAGGCCACGGCCGCCGCCGCGAGGCTGATCAGCGTCAGGATCAGCGTCATCCAGGCCAGGGCGGCGCGGCGGACCGAGGGGCCGCCGCGCTTCGTCGCGCTCACGGCCGCCGGGCCTTCAGCCCCGCACCACCATCCAGCCGGCGCCGCGCACGTTGTGGATGATGTCCTTGTCGAAGCGCTTGCGCAGCGAGTGGATCAGCACGTCGAGGGCGTTGCTTTCCACCTCCTCGCCCCAGCCGTAGAGCCGCTCTTCGAGCTGCGCGCGCGACAGGATGATGCCGGGCCGCTCCAGCAGCGCCCGCATCAGGGCGAACTCGCGCGCCGACAGCACGCGGCTCTGGTCCCGGTAGGTGAGTTCGTGGGTGGCGAGGTCGAGCGTCATCGTGGCGGTCTGCAGCATGGAGCGCGCGATGCCGGAGCGGCGGCGCAGCACCGCCCGCATGCGCGCCACGAGCTCGCGCATGTCGAAGGGCTTGACCATGTAGTCGTCGGCGCCGAGGTCGAGCCCGGCGATCCGGTCGTCGATGTCGTCGCGCGCCGTGATGACGAGGATCGGCGCCTTGTTGCCCGACTGGCGCGTCGCCCGCAGCACGTCGACGCCGTTCTTGTCCGGCAGGTTGAGATCCAGCAGCACCGCCGAATAATCGTTGGTGGTCAAAGCTTCCTCGCCCTCGACGCCGCTGCGCGTCCAGTCGACCACCATGCTCTCGTTCTGCAGAGCCTGCTTCAGGCTCTTGCCGATCATGAGGTCGTCTTCGATGAGGAGCACCCGCATGGGACCGGTCCGGCTGGAGATCTGTCGCCCCGCCGTTGAAGCGAAGGCGGACGCGGGCGTCAAGGGTGGGACATCGGCGGAGCAGAGCACGGCGCCGGCCGCCGTGGCGGCATTTCCGAACCGGCCAGGAACCCGCGAAAGATCCGAAACGGTTCATTTGTCTCTGCGCCGCGTCGATTTCACTCGGCCGGAGCCGCAGAGGGACCACGAACCGATCTCGGAGTTCGACGCATGAAAGCACTCGTTTGGCATGGGACGGCCGATATACGCTGCGACAGCGTGCCGGATCCCAGGATCGAAGATCCCCGCGACGCGATCATCAAGGTCACGAGCTGCGCCATCTGCGGCTCGGACCTGCATCTCTACGATCACTTCATGCCCGGCATGGAATCGGGCGACATCATGGGCCACGAGACCATGGGCGAAGTGGTGGACGTCGGGGCCGGGGCGAAATCCGCCCTCAAGGTCGGCGACCGCGTCGTCATCCCCTTCACCATCATCTGCGGCGAGTGCGACCAGTGCCGTCGCGGCAACTTCTCGGTCTGCGAGCGCTCCAACCGCAACAAGGCCCTCGGCGACAAGGCGTTCGGCCACACGACCGCGGGACTGTTCGGCTACACGCACCTCACCGGCGGCTATGCCGGGGGCCAGGCCGAATACCTGCGGGTTCCCTTCGCCGACGCCACCCACATCAAGGTGCCAAAGGGCATCCCGGACGAGAAGCTGCTGTTCCTGAGCGACATCTTCCCGACCGGCTGGCAGGCCGCCGTGCAATGCGACATCCAGCCCGACGACACGGTGGCGATCTGGGGCTGCGGGCCCGTCGGCCAGATGGCGATCCGCAGCGCCGTCCTGCTCGGGGCAAAACGCGTCATCGCCATCGACCGGCTCCCCGAGCGCCTGTCCATGGCCCGGGCCGGTGGCGCCGAGACGCTGAACTTCGCCGAGGACAACATCGTCGAGCGGCTGAACGACATGACGGACGGCAAGGGGCCGGAGAAGTGCATCGATGCCGTGGGGCTCGAGGCCCACGCCACGGGATCGATCGACTCCATGTACGACCGCGCCAAGCAGGCCATGATGATGGAAACCGACCGGCCCCACGTGCTGCGCGAGATGATCTACGTGTGCCGGCCCGCCGGCGTCCTGTCGGTGCCGGGCGTCTATGGCGGCCTCGTCGACAAGGTGCCGTTCGGCGCCATGATGAACAAGGGCCTGACGCTGCGCACCGGCCAGACCCACGTCAACCGTTGGACCGACGACCTGCTGAAGCGCATCGAGGAGGGGCAGATCGATCCCTCCTTCGTCATCACCCACAAGGTCGGCCTCGACCAGGGACCCGAGATGTACAAGACGTTCCGCGACAAGCAGGACGGGTGCATCAAGGTCTTCATCTCGCCGTGAGGAGGCAACCATGCATGCGACGACGCTTCCCAGGACCGCGTTGCGCGGTCGCTCGCGCTCGGCTCACGACGCGCTCGCCAAGGGGCTCGGCTGGTTCTCCATCGGGCTCGGCACGCTCGAACTCGTGGCGGCCCGCAGCCTCGCCGACGGCCTGGGCCTGCACGGCCGCGACGGGCTGGTGCGGGCCTACGGGGTCCGCGAGGTCGTGACCGGGATCGCCATCCTGGCGAGCCACGATCCCGAACCCTGGATCTGGGCCCGGGTGATGGGCGATGCGCTGGATCTCGCCACGCTGGCGGTGGGGGCCGGCCGGGCGGAAGGCTCCGAACGCACCAACGTCGCCGTCGCGCTGGCGGCCGTGGCCGGCGTCACGGCGCTCGACATCCTCTGTGCCCAGGGGCTCGACGCCGAGAAGGGCGGCCCGAAAACCGCCGTCGCGGATTACCGCGACCGGAGCGGCTTCCCGAAAGGCGTCGCGGCCGCGCGCGGCGTCGCCAGGGACTTCGCGGTGCCGCGCGACATGCGCGTGCCGGACGCGATGCGCGGCGACGTCTTCGCGCGGCGCCGGCGCCCGGTGCCCGCCGGCGCCTGACCGCCCTCCGGAGTCCCTTCCCCGTGCGTCGTCCCGCCCCTATCGTGACGGCGGGCAGGCATGGGGACGCGGCGGCATGACGGATCTCACGGGGCTCTCGGCTTTTCCCATCACGCCCGCCTCCGCGTCGGGCGTGGTGGACGTCGCTGCGCTTCGCGGCCTGGTGGGGCGGCTCGCCGCCGCAAAGGTCGATTCCGTCGGCCTCCTCGGCAGCACCGGCTCCTATCCCTACCTGACCCGGGACGAACGTCGCCGCGCGCTCGATGCCGCGCTCGACGAGGCCGCCGGGCGGGTGCCCGTGCTGGTCGGCGTGGGCGCGCTGCGCACCGACGCCGCCCTGGACCTGGCGCGGGACGCTCAGGCGGCCGGCGCCGCGGCGGGCCTCCTCGCGCCCGTGTCCTACACGCCGCTGAGCGACGACGAGGTGTTCGAGCACGTCCGGGCCGTGGCGGACGGGTCCGGCCTGCCGATCTGCTTCTACGACAACCCCGGCACCACGCATTTCGCCGTGTCGCCGGCGCTGCTCGGGCGGCTGAGCCGGCTGCCCGGCGTGGTCGCGGCGAAGAGCCCGGCGGCGCCCGCCGCCGAGGTCGCCGGCCGGATCGCGGCGCTGCGAGCCGCCGTGCCGGACGGCTTCCGGCTCGGCTCCAGCGTCGACTGGCACGCCGCCGAGGCGCTCCTGGCCGGCAGCGAGGCCTGGTACAGCGTGGCGGCGGGCCTGTTCCCGAGGCCCTGCCTGGCGATCCTGCGCGCCGCGCGTCGCGGCGACGGCGCGGAAGCGCGCCGGCTCGATGCCGCTTTGGCGCCGCTCTGGGCGCTGTTCAGGGCCCATTCCAGCCTGCGCGTCGTCTATGCGGCGGCCGACATCCTCGGCCTCTGCCGGGCCGAGCCGCCGCGCCCCATCCTGCCGCTGCCCGCGGCCGTGCGGGCCGATGTGGCGGCGGTGGTGGAGCGGCTGGGGCTGGGTTGACGGGAGGTCGCGGCCGGGCGGGCTGGACGTCCTGTCCCCCGGCAATCATCACGACCATGGCCGTGACCCTGCGCTGGCCCGGGGCCTCGCGGTTCCGGTCCGGCTCCGGCCGATCGCCCGCCGGGGCCGCCCGGCCCCGCCTCAACTCTTGGCGCGGCGCTGCCCCACCGCCACCGCCAGCGTCATGGCGAGCGCGAAGGTGCCCGACACGGCGCGGAAGGCGCCGAAGTCGGCCTCCGCCACCTCGAACCACACGCGCGCGCTGGCGACGAGCGGCGAGAAGGGCGAATCCGTGATGGCCACGACGGGCAGGCGCGAGGCCAGCCGCTCGGCGATCTCGATGGTCGAGGGCGTGTAGGGCGCGAAGCTGACGGCGAGGAGCGCGTCCTTGGCCTCGGCGAAGGCCACCTGGTCGGGGCCGAGCGAGCCGACGTTATCGACGAGGACGCAGCGGATCTTCAGCTTGGCGAAGGCATAGGCGAAGTAGGCGGCGACCGCGAAGGTGCGGCGCTGGCCCAGCACGTAGATGGTGTCGGCCCCCGCCAGCACGTCGACGGCGCGCTCCAGCGCTTCGCCGCTCGTGCGCTCCTGGAGGCGCGACAGCGACAGGGAGGCGCTTTCGCAGAAGCCCGCCAGCAGCGCCGCCGGCCCGGCCGCGCTGTCCGGCGACAGCGCGCGCAGCCGCTCCTCGTAATCCGGCCAGCGGTTGCGCAGCAGGGCGTGAAACACGGTCTGCAGGTCGGAGAAGCCCTCGTAGCCCAGCGCCTGGGCGAAGCGCACCAGCGTGGAAGGCTGGACGCCCGCGAGGTCCGCCACCGCCGCCACCGTGCCGAAGGCCATGTCGTCCGGGTTGTCGAGCGCGAAATCCGCCACCTGCGCGAGGCGCTTCGGCAGGGTCGCCCGGCGTTCGAGCAGCAGGTCGCGCAGGGCCGCGAAGGAGCGCGGCGCGCCGCCCTCCGGCCCGCGGTCGGCCCCGGCGGGGTCGCTCATCGCGGCGCTCCCCCGCGCGCGAGGCAGGACGGCGGCGCTCCCGCGCGGGGGCGGCATGGGGGCCGTCCGGAGGGCAGGGGGGCGGAGAAACCGTGGCGCATCGCCAATCCTGTGCGGGACCCCGCGCCCGAAGGCAAGGCGGGACCGCCGAGGCCGACCCGCCCGCCGCGGCGCTTGACCGGCTCCGCCCTCAAATCCTATATACAGAACGGAGCGTTCGGTAGAGAGAACGCGAGTGGGACGAGCCGGTGGCGACGAGCGCAGTCAGATCAATGCCGAGCCGGGAGGCCGAGACCCCCACCAGCCTCGTCGTGACGTTTCCCGCCGACCGCCCGCTGGCGCTCGATTCGGGCGGCGCGATCGCGCCGCTCACGGTGGCGTACCAGACCTACGGCACGCTGAACGCGGAAAAATCCAACGCCGTGCTGGTGTGCCACGCGCTGACGGGCGACCAGCACGTCGCCAACATCCACCCGGTGACCGGCAAGCCCGGCTGGTGGGGCGCCATGGTGGGGCCGGGCCGGCCCATCGACACCGACCGGTTCTTCGTCGTCTGCTCCAACGTGGTGGGCGGCTGCCTCGGCAGCACGGGGCCGGCCTCGCTCGACCCGGCGACGGGCCGCGTCTATGGGCTCGACCTGCCGGTCGTCACGATCCGCGACATGGTGCGGGCCCAGGCCATGCTGGTCGACCATCTCGGCATCGACACGCTGTTCTGCGTCGTCGGCGGTTCGATGGGCGGCATGCAGGTGCTGCAATGGGCCGCCTCCTATCCGGAGCGGGTCTTCGCCGCCATGCCGATCGCCACGGCGGCCCGGCACTCGTCGCAGAACATCGCCTTCCACGAGGTGGGCCGCCAGGCCGTGATGGCCGACCCGGACTGGCGCGGCGGTCGCTACATCGACGCCGGGACGCGGCCCGAGAAGGGCCTCGGCGTCGCCCGCATGGCGGCCCACGTCACCTACCTCAGCGACCAGGCGCTGCACGCGAAGTTCGGCCGCAAGCTGCAGGACCGGGCGGCCCCCACCTTCACCTTCGACGCCGACTTCCAGGTGGAAAGCTACCTGCGCTACCAGGGCCGCAGCTTCGTCGAGCGCTTCGACGCCAATTCCTACCTCTACATGACGCGCGCCATGGACTATTTCGACCTCGCGGCCGACACCGGCGGGCAGCTCGCCGGCGCCTTCCGGGGCACGAAGACGCGGTTCTGCGTCGCCTCCTTCACCAGCGACTGGCTGTTCCCGACCTCGGAGTCGCGCGCCGTCGTGCATGCGCTCAACGCCGGCGGGGCTTCGGTCTCCTTCGTCGAGATCGAGACCGACAAGGGCCACGACGCCTTCCTGCTCGACGTGCCGGACCTCATCACGACCTCGCGCGGCTTCATCGCGGCGGCGGCGCGGGCCCGCGGCCTGCCGGACGGCGCCGGGGCGGAGGCGTGAGCCCGCCGCGCGTGTCCGGCCTCGACCCCACGGCGCAGCGCCGCCCGGCCCGGCGCGAGGAGGCCCGCAACGACCTGCAGCTCGTCGCCGACATGGTGGACCACGGCGCCCGGGTGCTCGACCTCGGCTGCGGCGACGGCGCGCTGCTCAGCCTGCTCGCCGACACCCGCAGCGTCGATGCGCGCGGCCTGGAACTGTCGCAGGGCGGCGTGAACCTGTGCGTGGCGCGCGGCCTGTCGGTCATCCAGGGCGACGCCGACACCGACCTCGCCACCTACCCCGACGACGCCTTCGACTACGTGATCCTGTCGCAGACGCTGCAGGCGGTGCGCCGCCCCAAGGCCGTGTTGGAGAACATGCTGCGCATCGGGCGCCGCGCCATCGTGTCGTTCCCCAACTTCGGCCACTGGCGCGTGCGGCTGGAGCTCGGCCTGCGCGGCCGCATGCCCGTGACCGAAACGCTGCCGATCTCCTGGCACGAGACGCCCAACATCCACTTCTGCACGATCCGCGACTTCCTCGACCTCGCCGGCGACATCGGCGCCACCATCGAGCGCGGCATCGTGCTCGACCGGCACGGGCGCGTCATGAAGGAGGGCGCCCCGGCGCGCTGGAACCTCTTCGGCCAACAGGCGGTGTTCCTGCTGCGGCGCTGACGGGAGGCGGGCCTCGCTCCCGGCGCCCAGGCCCGCGCGATGTCACCAGCCGCTCCGGTCTCGGCCGGAGCCGAGCCGCGCCGCGATCTCGGCGTCGGCCGCGCCACCCCAACCCCGTGGAAGGTCGGAACGCTGGACGCCGATGTCGGTCAACTGGTGGTCGGTGAGGTCCGCGAGATTTGCCGCGCCGGGCAGGAACGCCGCGCGCAACAGCTGGGCCGGCAGCCCGAAGGCCAGGAAGCGGATGGCGGCGGCGCCCCACCGGGCAGGGCGCGGCAGGGCCGGGATGGTCGGGGCTGGATCGGAGGGCATGGGGGCGTCTCGCCGGCGGAAGGGCGAGGCGGACCATGGCGGCGCGGGCGCGAGCGATCCAACGCATAAGCGAGATGCCGGCCACAAGCGGCGCTGATGCCACCGTGGATGTCGGCTCGGGGCCCCGGTCGCGGCGGGTTCGATCGAAAACCGTGATGGCTGGCGCCCGCCCGCGCGATGGGTCGGGGCGCCGGCCTCTGCTTCAGCCCAGATGTTTCTGGATATCCGCCAGGATCACGAGGTGCTCCTGGATGCGGCCCTGGGCCAGTTTGGCGATGGCCGTCTCGGTCTCGTCGTCGGCCACCTTGAGATAGGTGTCCTGGATGCCGAGCAGCTTCTTGTGGCCGTCGATTTGGGCCTGGATGTAGCTCTTCTCGAAGTCCGGGCCGTCCCCCATGGTGCGGAACTTCTCGACCGCGGCCTTCCCCTCGGCGTCGAGGTTCCCCTCCGCCTCGGCATCGGTCGGCGGCTTGATGGTGCCCATGGGCTTGACGCCCGGCATCATCCGGCCCTTCAGCACGTCGGCGATGCCGTCCTGCTCGGCGGCTTCGAAGTCGGCGAACTGCTTGCCCATCGGGTGCTTCAGCTTCGCCTGGGCGATGCGGCTCGTCAGCAGGGACAGCGACCCGACCGCCATCGTGTCCTTGATATGCGCCTTCACGGCATCGGACAGGCCCGACACCGGCATGTCCATCTTCATGGCGGGTGCGGGGGCGGGGGCGGGCGGCGTCGTGGCCTGCGCCAGGGCGGCTCGGCTCGCCAGCGTGGCACCGGCGGCGCCCGTCAGCAGGCCGGCCAGCAGGATGCGTCGTTCCATGGTGATCCTCCTCGGCGGGACCGGGGGCTGGCCGCATGGCCGTCCCGGTCCTTACGGCCGGGGAACGGGTCGCCGCCCGACATGGTTGCGCCGGCCGCGCTTGCCGCATTGACGCTGGACCCCCCCGGCTCCTACATCAGGGGAACGGCATCGGGAGGCGCGGGCAGTTTGGCGAGCATGGCGGCGGCATCGCGCGGGGGCGCCGGGGGCGAGGTGCGGGTCGGCCTCTTCGTGACCTGCCTGGTCGACCTGTTTCGGCCCTCCGTGGGCTTCGCGGCGGTGAAGCTGCTGCAGGACGCCGGCTGCATCGTCGACGTGCCGACCCAGACCTGCTGCGGTCAGCCGGCCTATAATTCCGGCGATCGCGCCACCACCGCCACCATCGCCGTGCAGGTGATCGAGGCCTTCGCCTCCTACCGCTACGTCGTGGCGCCTTCGGGCTCCTGCGCCGGCATGATCAAGCGCCACTATCCCGAACTCTTCGCCGACGACCCCAACATGCTGCGCAAGGCGGAGGAACTCGCGGGCCGCACCCACGAGCTCGTGTCCTTCCTCACCGACGTCATGGGGGTGAAGCGCGTCGACGCCGCCTTCGACGGGCCTGTGACCTACCACGATGGCTGCTCGGGCCTGCGCGAACTCGGCGTGCGCGACCAGCCGCGCCGCCTGCTCGGCACGGTGCGGGGGCTCGACCTCGTCGAGTCGCGCAACACCGACGTCTGCTGCGGCTTCGGCGGCACCTTCGCGGTGAAATACGGCGAGCTGTCCAACTCCATCGTCGAGCGCAAGGCCGCCACCGTGGTGGAAAGCGGGGCCGGCACGCTGGTAGCGGGGGATCTCGGCTGCCTCATGAACATCGCCGGCAAGCTCAGCCGCATGGGGTCCACCATGGAGGTCCGCCACGTCGCCGAGATCCTGGCCGACATGACGGAGGCGGCGCCGATCGGCGCTCCGCACCACCTCAAGGACTGAGAGCCTTTGAACGGAGGCCCGTTCCCGCGAGCGACGCGACGCTTTGGGGCACGGATTCGAGACATCCCCAGACTCTGAAGGCCTGCTGCCCGGAGGGCACCATGACGATCCACCCGACATCGCCGCAGTTCAAGGACAACGCCCACCGGGCGCTCGAGGACCGCGACCTGCAGAAGGCGCTGGGGCATGTCCGGCAGGCCTTCATCGCCAAGCGCGCCGCCGCCGCCGAGGCTTTGCCCGAGTTCGAGGCGCTGCGCGACTCGGCCCGGGACATCAAGCAGCACACGCTCGAGAACCTCGACCTCTACATCGAGGCCTGGGAAGACAAGGTGACGGCGGCGGGCGGACACGTCCACTACGCCCGCGACGCCGCCGAGGCCCGCGAAGCCGTGCTGGACATCTGCCGCCGCGTCGGCGCCCGCACCGTCACCAAGGGCAAGTCGATGATCTCCGAGGAGATCGGGCTCAACCAGGCCATCGAGGCGGCCGGCCTCGTGCCGGTCGAAACCGACCTCGGCGAATATATCGTGCAGCTGCGCGGCGAGGTGCCGAGCCACATCATCGCCCCCGCCGTGCATCTGACGCGCGACCAGGTCGAGGCGGATTTCCGCCGCCACCACACCCACCTCGACGCGTCGCGCGACATCTCCTCCCACTACAGCCTGCAGGCTGAAGCGCGCGGCATCCTGCGCGAGCGCTTCCTCGCAGCCGACGTGGGGGTGACGGGCGCCAACTTCCTCGTCGCCGAGACCGGCACCTCGGTCATCGTCACCAACGAGGGCAACGGCGACCTCACGCAGCTGCTGCCGCGCGTGCACGTCGTGCTGGCCTCCATCGAGAAGCTCGTGCCGACGCTGGAGGACGTGGGGCAGCTGCTCCGGGTGCTGGCGCGCTCCGCCACCGGCCAGGAGATGTCGGTCTACACGACGCTGTCGACCGGCCCCAAGCGCCCCGACGATCCGGACGGGCCGGACGAATACCACGTCGTGCTGATCGACAACGGCCGCTCCTCCATGCTGGGCACCAGCTTCGAGGAGATGCTGCGCTGCATCCGCTGCGGCGCCTGCATGAACCACTGCCCGGTCTACCATTCGGTGGGCGGCCACGCCTATGGCTGGATCTATCCCGGCCCGATGGGGGCGGTGCTGACGCCGGCGCTGATCGGCGTCGAGACGGCGGGCCACCTGCCCAACGCTTCCACCTTCTGCGGGCGCTGCGAAAGCGTGTGCCCGGTGCGGATCCCGCTGCCGAAGCTGATGCGCCATTGGCGCGAGCGCGAGTTCGAGCGGCACCTCCAGCCCGCCGCCGTCCGCGGCGGCCTCGGCGTCTGGGGCTGGTTCGCGTCGCGGCCGAAGCTGTATCGGCTCGCCACGGGCCTCGCCATGCGGGCCCTCAGCATCGCCGGCGGCAACCGGGGGCGCTTCGCCTCGCTGCCGCTCGCCAAGGGCTGGACGGATTACCGCGACATGCCGGCGCCCCAGGGCGCCACCTTCCAGAGCCAGTGGAAGAACCGCCGCGCCCAGCCGAAGAGGGCCGCATGAGCGAGGCCCGCGACACCGTCCTCGGCACGATCCGGCGCTCGCTCGGCGTCACCGGCCGCGAGGCGCCGCGGCGCGACGCCGTGGAGGGGCGCATCGCGGCGGCCCGGCCCGGCGTCATCCCGGCCCGCGGCCAGCTCCCCGAGCCGGCGCGGGTGGCACTGTTCTGCGAGAAGGCCGAGGCTTCGGCCGCCACCGTGGCCCGGGTGGCGTCGGCGGCGGAGGTGCCGGGCGAGGTCGCCCGCTTCCTCCGCGACAACAACCTCCCCGCCACGCTGCGCCGCGGCGCCGACCCCGACCTCGCCGCCATGCCCTGGGGGGGCACCACGATCGACGTGACGGCGGGCCCCTCCGACGGATCCGACATCAACGGCCTCAGCCGCGCCTTCGCGGCCGTGGCGGAAAGCGGCACGCTGGCCCTGGTCTCGGGGCAGGACAACCCCACCTCGCTGAACTTCCTGCCCGACAACCACATCGTCGTGGTGGCGGCGCGGGACGTCGCCGGCGATTACGAGGCGGTGCTGGGCCGCGTACGGGACCGGTACGGCAAGGGCACCATGCCGCGCACCCTGAACTTCGTCACCGGTCCGTCGCGCTCCGCCGACATCGAGCAGACCCTGATCCTGGGCGCCCACGGCCCGCGGCGCCTGCACATCGTGGTGGTCGACGACTGAAATGCGGACGTCGCCCGAACGGAATCGCGCGCCGCGCGTTCACGGCACAGCTGACGCTGCGATTCGATTGGCCAGGAGTTTGGGTATGAGACTGACGCTTTCCGCCGGCCTCGCCGCAGTCGCGCTCCTCGCCGCGAACCCCGCCTCGGCCTGCGGCACCGGGAAGGTGCTGTTCTCCGACGATTTCAAGCAGGTCGACGCGTCCTGGGGCTTCGACAGCCCCGACGTGCAGGTCGAGGACGGCAAGGTCAAGGTCAAGCCCCAGCCCGACATCTCGAACCTCCTCGTCTACAAGGGCATCCTGTTCACCGATGCCGACTATTGCCTGACGGTCCGCACGCCGAACAAGCTCGACGACAACGACAACACGATGGCGGGCCCGATCTTCTGGGCCAAGGATTATGACAACTACTATATGTTCATGGTCACGCCGAGCGGCTTCGCCGAGATCACCCGCAAGGTGAACGGCAAGTGGATCGACGTCGTCGAGTGGAAGCAGACGGACGACATCAAGCGGCCGGCGGGCTCCAACAACGTGCTCGAGGTGCGCACGGTCGGCAGCGACATCACCGCCCTCATCAACGACAAGCCCTTCGCCACCGTGAAGGGTCAGGTGCCCGATGGCGGCGGTCAGATCGGCATGCGGGCCCAGTCGGAGAAGAACCAGGTCGATACCTGGAAGTTCTCGCAGCTGCAGGTGACGGCGATCGCCGGCGCCGCGCCGTCGGTCGCCCCGGCTCAGCCCGCCCCCGCCACCGTGGCGCCAAAGGCCCCGGCGCCCTGACGTCGTCCCCGCCCCGAGGACGCCGTCTCCTCGGGGCTTCGACGCTGTTGCGGCGCTGCAACAGCCGGATCGAAAGCCGTCACCGGGCCATCCCGCTCCGGCCCGGCCGGCTCCGGGGCCACGGATCCACCGCATTGTCGCCCTACCGGAAGGCGAGGGCCGCAACGGCCGCGGGCCGGGACGGATCGGCTCCGCTCCCGAGCGTTCGGGCCCGCGTCGCGATGGGCATGGATCGGATGACGGCTGAGATGAAGCGCAATCGGGTGTCGCGGGCAGCGCTCCGCGTGACGGTGTCGGGACTGGCGTTGATGGGCCTCGCGGCCGCGGCGCAGGCCCAGTCCTCCCCGCTGCTGTCGCCCGCGCCGCTGGCCACGACGCCACCAGCCGCCGCCACCCCGGCGGCGCCCTCCGCTCCGGCGGCCGCGCCCGCTCCGGTCGCGGCTCCCGCCCCGGCGGCGACGCCCGCTCCGGCCGCCGCCGCCGCCGCGACACCGGCCATCAACCTCCCGTCGGTCCCGGCCGCTCCGCCGGTCGCCGCCTCGCTGCCCAAGGTTCCGGCCGCGACCCAGCCGGACGCCGCCGCGGCCGCCGGCACCGCCGTGTCGCCGGCGCCCGCCACCGATGCCCAGGCAGCCCAGGCCGCCAGCCCCGCCGCGCAGGCTCCGGCGCGCAAGAAGCACGTGGCGCCTCCGCCCCCTCCGCGCGAGACGGCGCTGTCCTCCGATCCCGAGCCGACGCTGACGGCCGAAACCTTCTTCGCCACCGCCAAGGCCTCCGAGCGCTACGCCGCCATCGCCGATGCCGGCGGCTGGCCCGAGATCGCCGGCCCCGTGTCGGCCGCCTCGCCCGGCAAGGCCATCTCGACGCTGCGGCTGCGCCTCGCCATCGAGGGCGACCTCGGCAAGGCTGACGGCAACGACCCCGCCGACCTGTCGGCCGGCATGTTCTCGCAGAAGTGGGGTCCCGACCTCGCCGCCGCCGTGAAGCGCTTCCAGGCGCGCCACGGCCTCAAGGACACCGGCGTGGTGTCGGGCGCCACGCTGAAGGCCATGAACGTGCCGGCGCGGACGCGCTTCACCGAACTCGCCTCGTCGGCGCAGCGGCTCGCGGGGCGCAACATCACCTTCGGCGACCGCTACGTGGTGGTCAACATCCCCTCGGCCTCGGTCGAAGCGGTGGAGAACGGCAAGGTGGTGCACCGCTACGTGGCGGTGGTGGGCGGGCCCGACCACGCCTCGCCCGAGGTCGACGCCAAGGTTCAGGCCGTCAACCTCAACCCGACCTGGACGGTGCCGACCTCGATCATCAAGAACGAGATCATCCCGCACATGCAGAAGGACCCCGGCTACCTCAGCCGGCAGCGCATCCGCATCCTCGACGGGGCCGGCAACGTCGTCAACGCGTCCTCCATCGACTGGACGTCGCAGCGCGCCACCAACTACATTCTGCGCCAGGATTCGGGCACGTCGAACGCGCTGGGCAACATCCGCATCAACATGCCCAACAAGTTCGCCGTCTACATGCACGACACGCCGTCCAAGCGCTTCTTCGGCGGCGATTACCGCTTCCTGTCGCACGGCTGCGTGCGCGTCGAGGGCGTGTTCGACCTCGCCGCCTGGCTGCTGGAGGGCACGAGCGGGGCTGCCGGCGGCACCTGGACCAAGGATGCCATGCTGACCCAGGTCAAGACCGGCGACCACGAGGACATCAAGCTCGTCAAGGCCGTGCCGGTCGCCTGGGTCTACCTCACCGGCTGGGCCGACCCCTCCGGCACCGTGCAGTTCCGCGACGACGTCTACGGCATCGACACCGTGGGGGCCAACGTGCAGGCCCAGGCCGACCCGGTCGCGACCGGCGTCACCAAGAACTGAGCCCCGGGCGACCGGCGCCGCGACGCCGTGCTGGCTGAGGCGCTGACGGTCGCGGGGCTGCTGACGCTCGGCGGCGTCGTGATCCTGCCGCGCGCCGTCGTCTGCGTCGGCGCCGGGGCGGTCCTGGGCTGGCCCGGCATCCTGCCGTCGCTGCTCGGCAGCGGCCTCGGCGCCACGCTGGGCTTCCTGCTGGCGCGCTTCGTGTTCGGCGGCGTCGCCCGCCGCTTCGTGGCGCGTCGGCCCAAGGTGGCCCTCGTCCTCATGGCGCTCGAATCGGAGGGTTGGCGCGTGCTCGGCCCGCTGCGCCTGGCGTCCCCGGTGCCGGGTCCGGCGATCAACTTCGCCTGCGGCATCTCCCGCATGGGCTATGCCGAATACCTCGGCACCACGCTGGTCTGCGTCGTCCCCCAGACGGTCCTGTTCATCCAGCTCGGCCGCACCGGCAGCCAGGCCTTCGCCAGCCGCTCGCCCTGGAGCCTCGACGGCCTCGTGCTGGCCGCCGGCCTCGTCCTCACGGCCCTGGCGCTGTGGCGGCTCGGCGTCGCGGCGAAGCGCCAATCGGCCCGCCTGCTGGCCGAGGTCGAGGCCCGGCGGCCCGCCCTCCCGTGACCCCGGCCGCCGCCTGCGCTACACCCGTGCCATGAACGACCCGAACCCCGACGAGGCCGCGCGCCGGCACAGGCTGAAGATGGCCCATCGCAAGGCCGTGCAGGATGCCGAGGTGGCGTCCAAGCCCATCGCCGAGAAGGGCCTGCTGATGGTCAACACCGGCCCCGGCAAGGGCAAGTCGACGGCCGCCTTCGGCCTCGTGCTGCGGGCGCTGGGCCACGGTTGGCCGGTCGGCGTCGTGCAGTTCATCAAGGGCGCCTGGGACACGGGGGAGCGCCGGATGCTCGAAGGCTCGGAGCTGGTGCGCTGGCATTCCATGGGCGAGGGCTTCACCTGGGAGACGCAGGATCGCGACCGTGACGTGGCGGCGGCCGGCGCCGCCTGGGGCAAGGCGGAGGGGCTGATGGCCGATCCCGCCCTCCGGCTCCTCGTGCTCGACGAGCTCAACATCGCGCTGCGCTACGATTACCTGCCGGTCGCCGACGTGGTGGCGAGCCTCCAGGCCCGGCGGCCGGACCTCCACGTGGTCGTCACGGGCCGCAACGCCAAGCCGGAACTGGTGGCGGCCGCCGACCTCGTCACCGAGTTCGGCGCCACCAAGCACCATTTCGCCGCCGGGGTGAAGGCGCAGGCGGGGATCGAGTTCTGAGCGGGGGCCGGGGCGCCCGCGCCCTCATGCTGCAGGGCACCGGCTCGGACGTCGGCAAGTCGCTGCTCGTCGCCGGCCTCGCCCGGGCCTATGCCCGGCGCGGCCTCAGGGTCCTGCCCTTCAAGCCGCAGAACATGTCTAACAATGCCGCCGTTACGGCCGACGGCGGCGAGATCGGCCGGGCCCAGGCGCTCCAGGCCCGCGCCGCCGGGGTGGCGCCCACCGTCCACATGAACCCCGTGCTGCTCAAGCCGCAGAGCGAGGTGGGCTCCCAGGTGGTGGTGCAGGGCCGGGTCATCGGCAATGCCAAGGCGCGGGAATACCAGGCCTGGAAGCCGCGGTTGATGGAAGCCGTGCTGGACAGCTTCGCCCGGATCCGCGGCGCCGCCGACCTCGTGCTGGTGGAGGGCGCCGGCTCGCCCGCCGAGGTGAACCTGCGCGCCAACGACATCGCCAACATGGGATTCGCGCGGCGCGCCGACGTGCCCGTCGTCCTGATCGGCGACATCGACCGCGGCGGCGTCATCGCCCAGATCGTCGGGACCCGTGCCGTGCTCGACCCGGAGGATGCCGCCATGGTGGTGGGCATCCTGGTCAACAAGTTCCGCGGCGACCCCGGGCTCTTCGCCGACGGCATGGCCTTCATCGCGGAGCGCACCGGCTGGCCGGCGCTCGGCCTCGTGCCGCATTTCGCCGAGGCCGCGCGCCTGCCCGCCGAGGATGCCGTCGCGCTCGGCCGGCGCGAGCCCGGCCGCGGGGGCGCCAAGCTGCGCGTCGCCGTGCCGGTGCTGCCGCGCATCTCCAACTTCGACGACCTCGACCCGCTGAAGCTCGAGCCCGACGTCGATCTGCGGCTCGTGCGGGCGGGCGAGGCCCTTCCGGTCTGCGACCTCGTGATCCTGCCGGGTTCGAAGGCCACGATCCCGGACCTCGCGGCGCTCCGCGCCAACGGTTGGGACATCGACGTGCTGGCGCATGCGCGGCGCGGCGGCCGCGTCCTCGGCCTCTGCGGCGGCTACCAGATGCTAGGTGGCAGCGTCGCCGACCCCGACGGCATCGAGGGGCCGCCCGGCACCGTGCCGGGGCTCGGCCTTCTCGCCGTCGACACGGTGCTGACCGGGGCCAAGCTGCTGCGGCCGGTGGCCGGGATCTCGGCGGCCGACGGCGCGCCCTTCGCCGGCTACGAGATGCATGTCGGCGAGACCGACGGCCCCGATCGCGCCCGGCCGCTGCTGCGCCTCGCCGACGGCACGGCGGACGGGGCCGTCTCGGCCGACGGGCTCGTCGCCGGCTGCTACGTGCACGGCCTCTTCGCCGACGACCGGCAGCGGGGCGCCTGGCTGCGCCGCCTCGGTGGGGCGCCGTCGGACCTCGGCTACGAGGCCGAGGTGGACAGGGTGCTGGACCGGCTGGCCGATCACCTCGGCGCCCACATCGACCTCGACCGGCTGCTCGGCCTCGCCCGGTGAGACCACGCCGTCAGAGGCGGATCAGAAGCGCGATCGCCGCCACCGCCAGCCACTGCACCGCGCAGGCCACCCGGTAGAGCGCCAGCGCACGCCGGATGTCGGCGGCCCCGGCGTCGCGGCGCCCGTCGCCCATGAAGGCGTCCTCCACCCGCTCGGTCCCGTAGACGCGCGGTCCCGCGAGCTTCAGGCCCAGCGCCCCCGCCATGGCGGCCTCGGGCCAGCCGGCATTGGGCGAGCGGTGGCGTCGCGCATCCCGCCGCAGCGCCCGCAGGCCGCCCGCCGCCGAGCCGCCGACGAGCGGCGCGGCGAGCAGCAGCCACAACGCGGAGAGCCGCGAGGCCGGCAGGTTCACGGCGTCGTCGAACCGCGCCGCCGCCCAGCCGAAGGCGGCGTGGCGGGGCGTCCGGTGCCCCACCATGCTGTCGGCGGTGTTGGCGGCCTTGTAGAGGGCCGCGCCCGGCAAGCCGCCCAACGCCATCCAGAAGGCCGGCGCCACGATGCCGTCGGAAAAGTTCTCGGCGAGGCTCTCGATGGCGGCGCGCGCCACGCCGGCCTCGTCGAGCACCGCCGTGTTGCGGCCGACGATCATGCCGACGGCCCGCCGTCCGGCCTCGATCCCGTCGCGCTCCAGCGCCGCCGCGACCGCGCCGACGTGGTCGTGGAGGCTGCGCTGGGCCGGAAGGCTGGCGGCGAGCAGCGCCAGCACGGCAAAGCCGACGACCGAGCGCGACAGCAGCATCGCGAGCGGCGACGCCACCAGCGCCGTCGCGCCGAGCAGCAGCGCAAGCGCCAGCACGCCCGCCGCCCGGCGGCGGCCGGGGCTCCAGGCCGGGCGGTTGAGCCGACGTTCCAGGGCGCCGAGCCAAGCCCCCATCCAGGTCACGGGGTGGCCGACCGCCCGGTACAGCCAGGCCGGATAGCCGGCCGCGGCCTCGATCGCCAGCGCCAGGCAGGTCAGGGGCAATGTGGTGGACAGCGACATCGGGACCGGGTCTGGAGGCAGGCGCGGCCCTGCCGAAAGCGCCTTCGCCTTCGGCGAACTCGCTCCGGTTTCGAAACGAGAGCAGTTTCATCGGCTTGGAATCGCCCTGGCGATTCCGAGAAAGCCGATGCTGCTCTAGCATGCGGCCGGCTGTCCCGCTCGTCTCCGGAAGGGCAAAGTCCGTTCCGCGCGCGCCGTCCTGGCCTTCAGGCGAGCCCCGCCACCGGCGCCCGCGCCGTGCCGGCGGCTTCCAGCGCCGCCGCGACGCGCAGCACGAGGTCCTCGCGCCAGGGTGGGCCGATGACCTGGACGCCGAGCGGCAGCGTCGCACCCGGCAGCCACACCGGCACGGCCGCCACCGGCAGGCCGATGCAGGAGATGGGCTGCGTGTAGAGACCGAGGTTGGCCCGCACCGGCAGCACCGCGCCGCCCACCGTCATCTCGGTCTGGCCGAGGCGCGGGGCCGGGCAGGGCGTGGCGGGGGCCAGCAGCACGTCGACGCTTTCGAACAGGCGGAGCGCCTCCTGGGCGAAGCTCCGCCGCAGCTTCTGGGCCTGCGCCACCCAGGCCGCCGGCAGCATCGCCCCGGCGAGCAGCCGGTCCCGCACCGCGGGGTCGAAGTCGGCGGCGCGGGTGCGGAGCCGGTCGAGGTGCAGCGCCGCCCCCTCCGTCATGGTGATGAGGAAGGCGGCGGCGCGGGCGCGACCGGCGTTCGGCAGGGTCGCGGTGCGGGTGGCGCCGAGCGCCCCGGCACAGCGGGCGACGGCGGCCAGGGCGTCGGGCTCGCCGCGCTCGGCGAAATAGCCGCCCAGCGTCGCGACGCGGAGGCCGGCCATGCCGCCGTCGAGGCCCGGCAGCGCCGGTTCCACGCGGCGGCCCGCGCAGGCGGGGTCGTCCGGGTCCGGACCCTGCAGGGCATCGTAGCACAGCGCGAGGTCCTCGGCCGAGCGCGCCACGGGGCCGAGGTGGTCGAGGCTCGCCACGAAGGGGAAGGTGCGCGACCGGCCGAGGCGCCCGTAGGTCGGCTTCAATCCGAAGAGCCCGCACAGGGCGGCCGGCACGCGGATCGACCCGTTGGTGTCGGAGCAGAGGGCGAGCGGCGCGAAGCCCGCCGCCACCGCCGCCGCGGAGCCGCCCGAGGAGCCGCCGCTCATGCGCGACGGGTCGTGCGGGTTGCGCGAGGGGCCGTGGTGAAGGTTCTCGCCCGTGAAATCATAGGCATATTCGCCCATGTTCAGCGCGCCGAGGCAGACGGCGCCCGCCGCCCGGAGGCGCTCGACCAGGGCGGCGTCCCGCGGGGCCGGCGGGTCGTCGCCGTTGATGCGCGAGCCCGCCAGGGTGGTGAGGCCGGCGAGGTCGAAGAGGTTCTTGACCGCATAGGGCACGCCGGCCAGCGGGCCGAGGGGCCGGCCGGCGGCGCGGTCGGCGTCCACGGCCCGGGCTTCGGCCAGGGCCCGCTTGGTCGTGACGGCCGTGAAGGCGCCGATTTGGGGGTCGAGCGCCGCGATGCGGGCGAGCGCCGCGCGGGCGACGGTTTCGGCCGAAAGCGTGCCCGAGGCGACGTCGCGCGCGATGGCGGCGGCCGGGCGGGCGTGCAGGTCGCTCATGGCCGTGCCCCCGCGGGGGTGAAGACCGGGGCGGGTTCGGCGTGGTCGCCGACCGGGTCTTCCAGGACGAGGGCCGCCATGGCGGCGGCGAGGGCGAGGTTGGCGACCACCGCCGGGCGGGCCTCGGCCGGGACGGCGAGGCCGAGCAGCGGCGCCATGGCGTCGACCACGGCCTCGGGGTCGAAACCCGCGCTCATGCCGACACCGCGTCGCGCAGGGCTGCGAAGCCCGCCACCCAGCCCACGATGCCGCCCTGGGCCGCGATCATGCGCAGCGTGGCGGCCTTGAACTCGGGGAAGTAGCTTTCGGTGGCGTCGGATACCAGCAGGCACTCGAAGCCGCGGTCGTTGGCTTCGCGCATGGAGGTCTGGACGCAGACCTCGGTGGTGACGCCGGCGAAGACGAGGTGGGTGATGCCCCGCTCCCGCAGCGTCGCGTCGAGGCCCGTGGCGTGGAACATGCCCTTTCCGGGCTTGTCGACGACGAGTTCGCCGGCGGCGGGCGCGCAGGCCTCCACGATGGCGTTGCCGGGCTCGCCCCGCACCAGAAGGCGGCCCATGGGGCCGTCCTCGCCGATGCGGATCGTGCCGCGGCCGCGCCGCAGCTTGGCGGGCGGGCAGTCGCCGAGGTCCGGCGCGTGGCTTTCGCGCGTGTGGATCACCGGCCAGCCCCGGTCGCGGAACAGGGCGATCAGCGCCGCGACAGTCGGCACGATGGCCTGGAGCAGCCCGACATCGTTGCCGAGCGCGTGGCCGAAGCCGCCGGGTTCGATGAAGTCGCGCTGCATGTCGATGACGACCAGCGCGCAACGCTCCGGGTCGAGCCCGTAGGGATAGGGGTCGGCGGGGATCTCGATCATGCTCAGTGTCCCGCCATGTGCCGGCCGATGGTGGTGCGGTCGGTATCGCCGACCGGCGCCGTATAGGCGATGCGCCCCTCCGACATCACGGCGACGCGGTCGGCGAGTTCCAGGATCTCGTCGAGGTCCTCGGAGACGAGCAGCACGGCGGCGCCGCGGTTGCGCTGCTCCATGATCTGGGCGCGGATCTCGGCCACGGAGGCGAAGTCGAGCCCGAAGCACGGGTTGGCCACCACCAGCACGTCGACCTCCCCCGACAGCTCACGGGCCAGGATCGCCCGTTGCACGTTGCCGCCCGACAGCGTCGCGATGGGCGCGTCGAGCGAGGCGGTCTTGACCTTGTAGCGCTCGACCAGGGCGGCGGCCCGCGCCCGAATGGGGCCGGGCGACATCCACCAGCCGAACTTCGCCGCCGGCGGCTTGTCGAAGGCCCGGAAGGCGATGTTCTCGGCGACGCTCATGCGGGGCACGGCGGCGTTCTTCAGCGGCTCCTCGGGCAGGCCGAAGACCCTGAACCGGTCGAAGTCGCGCCGGACCGGCTCGAAGGGCTCGTTGTGGATGAAGATGCGGCCGTCGCGCAGGGGGCGCTGGCCGTTCAGCACCTCGACCAGCGCCGCCTGGCCGTTGCCCGACACGCCGGCGATGCCGACGATCTCGCCGGCCCGCACCTTGAGGCTGACCCCGTCGACCGCCGGCCGGCCGGCGTCGTCGTCGGCCACGAGGCCGGCGAGGTCCAGCACCGTCTGCCGGCTGGCCGCCACGGGCGCCCGGCCGGCCTGCTCGCGCACCGGCGTGTCGCCGATCATCAGCCGCGCCATGCCGTCCGTCGTCATGTCGGCGACGCGCCCGCCCCCGACGAGGGCGCCGCGGCGCAGCACCGAGACGGCATCGGCGAAGGCCGTGACCTCGCGGAACTTGTGGCTGATCATCAGCACCGACAGGTCGCCCCGCCGCGTCATGTCCCGCAGCAGGCCCAGCACCTCGTCGGCCTCGCCGGGCGTGAGGACGGAGGTGGGCTCGTCGAGGATGAGGAAGCGGCCGTCGAGGTAGAGGAGCTTCAGGATCTCGAGCTTCTGCTTCTCGCCCGCCGCGAGGCTCGCCACCGGCCGGTCGAGCGGCACCCGGAAGGGCATTCGCGCCATGAAGGCGGCGAGGCGCTCCCGCTCCCGCCCCCAGTTGATCACGGCCGGCGCGTCGGCCCGGCTGATGACGAGGTTCTCGGCGCCGGTCAGCGACGGCACCAGCGTGAAGTGCTGGTAAACCATGCCGATGCCGAGCGCCCGCGCGTCGCGCGGGTTGCGCACCGCCACGGGCGTGCCGTCCACCACCAGGGTGCCGGCATCGGGCTGGTAGAAGCCCATCATGCACTTGACGAGCGTCGACTTGCCGGCGCCGTTCTCGCCCAGCAGCACGTGGAAGCCGCCGGCCGGCACCGCGATCGACACGTCGTCGAGCGCCGTGAAGCCGCCGAAGCGCTTGGTCATGCCCTGGGTCGCGACCGAGACGGCCCGGACGGCGGCGGCGGAGGTGGCGGTGGCGGGGAGGGGGCTCATGCGGGCCTCACTGGGCTTCGACGATGATGGCGACGGGGCCGCCGCCGTCCGGTCCCTGGTGCTCGGCGCCGCCCGAAACGTAGAGCTCGCCATGGCCCACGAGGCCGGCCAGGACGCCGCCCAGGAAGCCCCGGGCGTGGCGGGTCGACGCCAGGTCGGAGTCGCCCAGCATCGTGTGGCGCAGGCCGCGCAGGCGACCATCGGAGGAGGCTTCGGCCTTGGCGAGCAGGGCCACGAGCCGTCGGCGCTGTCCGGGATCGAGCTGCCCCGCCGCCGCGAGGCCGAGCCGGGCGAGCGCGGCCCGCACCGGCTCGACGTCGAGCGCGTCCGCCATCGTGGCGTGATCGACCCGCAACGGACCCGACCAGCCGCGGCCCCGGCCCAGCACCACGACCTCGTGTCCCATGAGCTCGACCCCGGCCGAGGCCGAGGCCCGGGTGGAGAAGACCATCGGGTCGCGCCCGATGGTGGCGTCGGCCACGGCCTCGACCTCGCCGAGCGCGAGCGCCACGCCGAGCGAGGCGGCGGCGCGCGACAGGCCCATCGATTTCAGCGTGTCGGGCGTCACGGGCTCGGCCCCCCGCCGCCGCGCGTCCGCGATCCGCTCGGGCGTCAGCAGCGGGCATTTCACCTGGACGAAATGGACGTCGCGCGGGTCGTCGATGCCGGCGTCCCGCATGGCTCGCTCCACGGTCTCGGCGACCATGCGGGCCTGCCCGGACCGGCCGAGCGCCTCGGGGGCGAGGTCCGGGGAATGCGCGCGGCCGACCGCGAGGGCCCCGGGCTCGGCGGGTTCCTCGGCGTCCCGCACCTCGAACACCGTGAAGTGGGGGCTGAGCCCGCCCTCCGTGCCGCCCGACATGACGAGGCAGGCCGCCGCCGCCGCCTCGGGCCCGGCATGCCGGGCCAGCGCGTCCCGCAGCGCCCGCGCCGCCAGGGCCCGCGTCCAATCGTTGACGAGGCCGTTGCCTTCCGTCTTGCCGAAGATCGCCACCACGGCACCGGGCCGGATGCTCCCCTGGGCGAAGAGCCGTTCCAGCCCCTCGACGTCGTCGGGCGCGCGGGTCGGGACCCGGGTGACGAAGGCGCGCCGGGTCGCCATCAGGCGAGGCCGGCGAGGAGGTCGGCGGCCGTCGAGACGGCCCCGAAGACCCCACCCTGCATGGTCACCATGCGCAGCGCGGCCTCGTGGTTGGCGGGGTCGGTGGCGCCGCAGCAGTCCCCCAGCACCACGCATTCGAAGCCGCGGTCGTTGGCTTCGCGCATCGTGGTCGAGACGCAGACGTCCGTGGTGATGCCGGTGAGGACGAGGTTGCGGATGCCGCGGGTGCGCAGCACCAGTTCGAGGTCGGTGGCGCAGAACGAGCCCTTGCCGGGCTTGTCGATCACCACCTCGCCGGGGCGGGGCGCGAGCTCCGGGATGATCTCCCAGCCGGGCTCGCCCCGCACCAGGATGCGGCCGCAGGGGCCGTCGTCGCCGATGCCGGCGCCGATGCGGCGCGACCGCCAGCGCTTGTTGGCGGGGAGGTCGGACAGGTCCGGCCGGTGCCCCTCGCGGGTGTGGATGACCGTGTAGCCGCCCGCCCGCATGGCGGCGAGCACGCGCCCGATGGGTTCGATCGGCGCCCGCGTCAGCGACAGGTCGTAGCCCATGCGGTCGACGTAGCCGCCGGTGCCGCAGAAATCGACCTGCATGTCGATGATGACGAGCGCCGTGTCGGCGGGGCCGAAGGAGCCGTCGTAGGGCCAGGGGTAGGGCGTGGCGGCGACCGCGCTCATTCGGCCGCGTCCTGGCGCGCCGCGTCCCCGTCGCGGTTCGGGGCGGCTTGGCCGTAGCGGCGCGTCGGCGCCGGCAGGCCGCAGGAGGTCCCGTCCGTCACCTGCACGCTGTCCTCCCACGGCACCCGGTAGCGGCCCGCCGCGAGGTCGGTCATGTAGGTGTAGGGGCAGTCGCCGGCGCCGCCCTTCACGGCCGAGAAGCCGCGATGGCCGAGCTGGTAGATGTTGTTCTCGGCGCCCCACACGGCGCGGGCCTCGCGCACGAGGTCCGGCCGCACCTCGGCCGTGATGATCTCGTCCGGCCGGCCGCTGGTGCCGTGGGCGATGACGGTGCCGTCGAAGTTCACCATCATGCCCTCGCCCATGGAGTCGAAGGTGCCGTCGGAGCCCGACATGCAGACATTGGCGGTGACCATAAGGTTGCAGAAGCTGTTCGCCTGGTTGGTGAATCGCCAGGCTTCGCGCATCGGCGCCGTATAGCCGGCCGTGCGCAGCATGATCTCGGCGCCCTTGTAGGCGCATTCGCGCGCCATCTCGGGGAACATGCCGTCGTGGCAGATGATGAGGCCGAGCCGGCAGCCGTTGGGCCCGTCGATCACCGGGATGCCGCCGTCGCCCGGCTCCCAGGGCTCGACCGGCACCCAGGGATGCATCTTACGGTAGTAGAGCTTCACGTCGCCGCGGTCGTCGATGATCAGGCCGACGTTGTAGGGATTGCCGTGGGGGTTGTACTCCATGATGGAGAAGCATCCCCAAATGCGGTTGTCGACGCAGGCCCGGCGGAAGGCCGCCACCTCCGGCCCGTCCATCCGGCACATGATGGCGGGGTCGGTGTTCATCGACAGGCCGTGCAGCGCATATTCGGGGAAGACCACGAGGTCCATGGTGCCCATGTTGGCCCGCGCCTTCGCCACGGTGGCGACGATGCGGTCCGTCTGGGCGGCGAGCTCGGCCGGGGTCGCCACCACGGGCAGCTGCAGCTGCACCAGGCCGACGACGACGCCCTGCGGGCTGCGATTGAGGCCACCTAAACCGTTCATGACGCGACTCTCGCTCGATGCGGCATCGGCTTCCGGCCGTGCCGCCCTACCGGGTGATCGACAGCTCTCCGGGCGCGGCCCGGAGCGCATCCTTGGAGCCCGACGATCCCACCATCACGAGGAGCGTCAGGATGTAGGGGGCGGCGTTGAACAGGTAGTAGCCCTGGGTGACGCCGACCGATTGCAGGGCGGGCCCGATGGCACCGGCGGCGCCGAACAGCAGCGCCGCCAGCACGCAACGGATGGGGCTCCAGCGCGCGAAGATGACCAGCGCCACCGCCATCAGGCCCTGGCCCGACGACAGGCCCTCGTTCCAGGAGCCCGGATAATACAAGGACAGGAAGGCGCCGCCGATGCCGGCCAGGAAGCCCCCGGTCGCGGTCGCCAGCGTGCGCACGCGGTTGACCGAAACGCCCATGGCGAGGGCGGCGGCGGCGCTGTCGCCGGTGGTGCGGACCACGAGGCCGATGCGGGTGTTGCGGAAGCCCCAGGCCATGACGAGCGCCGCCGCCACCCCGACGAAGAACAGCGGGTTGACGCGCAGCGCCACCGCCAGCGCCGGGTCCCCGGTCCAGTCCGCCAGGGGGATCGAGGGCAGGTGCGGCGCCTCGGGCTGGATGAAGGGCTTGCCGAAGAAGAAGGCGAGGCCCGTGCCGAGCGTCATCATGGCGATGCCCACCGCAATGTCGTTGACGCGCGGCAGCGAGCACAGCAGGCCGTGCAGCGTGCCGAGCAGCACGCCGGCGCCGCCGCCGGCCAGCACCCCCAGCCAGGGCGAGCCGGTGAGGTAGGCGGTGGCGTAGCCCAGCATGGCGCCCAGCACGAGCGTGCCTTCGAGCCCGAGGTTGATGCGGCCGGACTTCTCCGTGAGCGTTTCGCCGAGCGCCACGAAGATGAAGGGCGTCGACACCCGGATGGCGCCGCCCAGCATGGCGGTGAGGACGATGGCGAGCTGCGCCGTCATGCCCGCCCCTGCCGGCCCGAGATGCGGAAGAGCGAGAAGCGCCCGTAGAGCGTTTCCGACGCCAGCAGCACGACGAAGATGAAGCCCTGCAGCACCAGCACGGTGGCGTCGGGCATGCCCATGCGGCGCTGCACGAGGCCGCCCGCCGCCGCTAGCCCGCCGAACAGCACCGCCACGGGCGGGATGGCGAAGGGGTTGTGGCGGGCCAGGAACGACACCAGGATGCCGGTGAAGCCGTAGCCGGCCGCCAGCGAAGCATTGGCCCGGCCCTGCACGGCCGCCACCTCGAAATAGCCGGCGAGGCCCGCGCAGGCGCCGGCGATGAGGCAGCAGCTCATCATCAGCCGGCCGACCGGCAGGCCCTGCGCCTGGGCGGCCCGCATGTTGCCGCCCGTGATGCGGGCCGCGAAGCCGAAGGTGGTGCGCGACATCAGCACGCCGAGCGCGATCGCCACCGCCACCCCCACGGCGAAGCCCCAGTGGACGTTGAGGCCCGGCATCTTGCCGACCGCGTAGAGCGCGCCGATCGGCCGCGTCGAGGCCTTGGCGGTCGAGGCGGGGTCGCGCAGCGGGCCCTCGACGAAGAACAGCGTCACGGCGATGGCGACGTAGGACAGCAGCAGCGACGCGATGGTCTCGTTGACGCCGCGCCGGTAGCGCAGCAGCCCGGCGAGCCCGATCCAGAGGCCGCCCGCCACGAGGGAAGCCAGCACCATGAGCGGCATGACGGCGAGGGCCGGCGCGCCGGATCCCACGAAGGGGACGGCGACGGCGGCGGCCGCGAAGCCTCCGAGCACGAGCGCGCCCTCGCCCCCGATGATCGTCAGGCCGAGCTGCGCCGGGATGGCGACCGTCAGGGCCGTCAGCACCAACGGGGCCGCCCGGGCCAGCGTGTTGCCCCAGGAAAAGGCCGAGCCGAACCCCCCCACCCAGATGAGGTCGAGGAAGGTCAGGGGCGACTTGCCCACCGCGAGCAGGAACAGGCCGAACAGCCCCGAGGCGGCCAGCACCGCCAGGACCGGGATGACGAGGTACTCGGACCCGGCCCGCAGGCGCAGCGCCAGGGTGGAGCCCCGTCGCGGGGGGGCCGCCGTCAGATGCGCCGCGGCGCCGATCGCGTCCGTCATGGAAGGTTGCTCCCCTGCGCGACGCGCTCCCGCCAGCATCGGGAGCGGCGCGGCGCCGTCAATGCGTCGAACCGATCACGCCCTCGACCAGGTAGTCCATGTTGTTCAGCGGCTCGGCGTAATTGTCCTTGGGGGCGTTGGCCAGGACGATCTTGCCGTTGTTGTCCTTGATGGCCGTGGTGAAGATGGGCGCACCGGTGCGGAGCTTGGCGATGGCGGCGTCGGCGGCCTTGCGGGCCGGCTCGGTGGCGCCCGCGCCGTAGGGCGAGTTCTGCACCATGTCGCGGTCGTAGCCGCCGAAGGTGATGTTGGGCAGCGGCTGGCCCTTGGCGATGAGGCCGGCGAAGCCCGTGTAGATCGTGCCCCACTTGTATTCGGCCCCGGTCACGAAGCCCTTGGGGGCCAGCGGGCTCTGGTCGGCATTGTGGCCGCAGCTCTTCACGCCGCGGGACTCGGCGGTCTGGATCACCACCTTGGGGCCGTCGACGTGGCAGGTGATGAGGTCGCAGCCCGCGTCGACCAGGGCGTTGGTGGCCTCGGCCTCGCGCACCGGCAGCGACCAGTCGCCCGTGAAGATGACCTGCACGGTGGCGTTGGGGTTGGTGGTGCGGGCGCCGGCCAGGAAGGAATTGATGTTGCGCAGCACGATGCCGATGGGCTTGGCCGCCACGAAGCCGAGCTTGCCGCTCTTCGACGCGAGGCCGGCCGCCACGCCGTCGACGTAGTGGGCCTGGTCGAGGAAGGCGAAGTAGGAGCCCGAGTTCTTGGGGTCGCCCTCCTTCCACAGCGGCGCGGCATGGCGGAACTGCACGTCGGGGTTCGCCTTGGCCTCGTCGAGCACGAAGGGCGACCAGTAGCCGAAGGAGGTCGGCAGGATCAGCTTGGCGCCGTCGAGGTTGATCATGGATTCCATGGTCTTCGACACGGCGTCGGTTTCGGGGACGTTCTCCTCCTCGACGACCTTGACGTTCGGCAGCTCCCGCAGCGCCTTCACGCCGACGGCATGGGCCTGGTTCCAGCCGAAGTCGTCGCGCGCCCCGACGTAGACGATGCCGATCGTCAGGGGGTCGGCCGCGATGGCCGCCCGCGGCAGGACGCCGACGGCGAGGGCCGCGGCCCCGCTCGTCTGGAGGAAGCGGCGGCGGTCGAAGGATGCGGGCATCGCGGGCGGGCTCCGAGGGCGATCTGTCGCGCCGGATCTTGCATGCACCGTGCCAGTTTGGCCCGCGCCGGTGCCGTCAGGCCCGGGCGGGGCGCGTCCGGCGCGGCTTGGGTGAGGTTGCGGCTGCGCCGCCGCGGTCGATCGCGTCGACGGACTCGCGCACCACCCCGAGGTGGACGCGCATCTCGGCCTCGGCCGCGACGGCGTCGCCCCGTTCGAGGGCAGCCACGATGCGTTCATGCTCGTCGAAGCTGCGGGCGAGGCGACTCCTGCCTTCGAACTGCGCACGGCGGAACGGCGACAGCCTGAACCTGACGTGGCGTGCCGTCTCGGCCAGGAAGCCGTTGCCCGAGCCGTCGTAGACGGCGTCGTGGAAGGCATCGTTGGCCGCCACGTAGGCGTCCCGCTGCTCGCCCCTGACGAGCTCCGCCGAAGCCTCGTGCAGGGCGCGCAGCGCGGCCCGCTCCTCCGCCGTCATGGCGGCCGCGGCGAGGCGCGCGCAGAGCGCCTCGAGTTCCCGCATGACCGAGAACATGTCGTCGAGGCGCCCGGGCGGCACGTCGCAGACCACGGCGCCGCGATGCGGGCGCGCCTCGACGAGGCCGGACATCTCGAGCTGGCGGATGGCCTCGCGGATCGGCGTGCGGGACACGTTGAACGCATGCGCCAGAAGCGTCTCGTCCAACGCCGTGCCGGGCGCCCGCCGCCCGTGGACGATGTCGTCCGCGATCGCCTTCTGGATTTCGAACGCCTTGGTGATCTTGGTCATGGCCCGTACGTCGAATCGAGACGCGACCGGAGGTGGTCGGCGACCGTCACCGGGGTGTAGAGCGGCGCACAGCCGGCCGCAACGCAACCCGGCAATGCAGCCACCACGGCGTCGGGGTCGGCATCGAGGAAGAAGGCCACGGAACTGCGTTCCCGCCCCGTCGGGCTCACCACGCGATGCGGCGTCGACGCGTAGACGTCGTTGGTCCAGCGGGCGAGGCAATCGCCGACGTTGCACACGAGCGCCCCCGGCATGGGCGGCACCGCGAGCCAGGCGCCGTCCCGCGCCTGCACCTCCAGCCCGCCGACGCCGTCCGTCGCCAGCAGGGTGAGGTTGCCGTAGTCGGTGTGGGTCCCGGCGCCGAGAGGCCGCCCCCCCGCGGCGGGCGCCGCCGGGTAGTGGAGCAGGCGCAGCGTGGCGAGCGGCCGGCGGAACTTGTCGTCGAAGGCGTCCGGCGCGAGGCCGAGGTCGCGGGCGATGGCCCGGTGCAGCGTGACCCCGAGGTCCAGCATCGCCGCGTAATAGGCGAGGAGCGTGTCGCGGAAGCCCGGCAGGTCCGGCCACAGGTTGGGGCCGCGGAAGGGCTTGCCGGCCAGCACCTCGGGATCGTCGGGGGCGAGGTCGAGGCCGATGTTGAACGCCTCCTTGTTGTCGGGCCCGCGCGCCGGGTCCAGGGCCTCGACGGCCAGGCCCACGTAGCCCCGGTTGTGGCGGGAGCGGCGGATCGAGACCTTCGCCTTCTGCTCGGCCGGAAGGGCGAAGAAGGCCGCCGCCGCCGCGAAGACGGCCTCGCCGAGCCCCGCCGGCACCGGCGCCCGCGTGACGGCGAAGAAGCCGATGTCGCGGCAGGCCCGCCCGATCTCGGCCGCCACCCGGGCCTGCCCGGCTTCGCCCTCCGCCAGGGGCCTCAGGTCGACCAGCGGGATGGCGGGGCTCATGCCGCGCCTTCCGCGACGAAGCGCCGCCACCCGCCGAGGTGGGTGATGTCGCGCGCGCCGACGAGCCCGGCCGGCTCGCACAGGAAGCCCGCCGGCGCCGTCCCGTCGGCGAGGCGGACCCGGCCGATGCCGAGCGGCGCCGGGATCGTCTCGACGAACCGGCCGAAGCCGGCCGGCGGCAGGCTCCAAACCTCAGCCGCGACGGCGCCGCCGCCCTCGGCGACGCGCAGCAGGCCCGGCCGCGCGGGCGGGCCGCCCGGCAGGGCGTGCAGGCGATACTCCGGCCGCGTGTCCACGGCGCGGCGGAACGTGCCGCCCAGCGCCACGAGGTCCCGGTTCAGCGGCATGCCCGACAGGTGGGCGCCGATGACCACGATCTCGATGCCGTCCTCGGGCCCTGCCGCAGCCGGGACCTCGGGGGCGGGCGGCACCGGATGCGCCCCGGCGCCCATCGGCACCGCGGCGGCCGCGTGCAGGGCGGCCCCGATCGAGGCCAGGAACCCGTCGCGGCCCGCCAGCGCGACCAGCGTGGTGCCGCCCGGCAGGCCGTCGTCCCGCGACGGCCCCGGCACCGCCAGGGCGCAAAGGTCGAGCAGGTTGACGAAGTTGGTGTAGGTGCCGAGCGCCGTATTCGGCCCGATCGGGTCGGCATCGAGCTCCGCCACCCTGAAGGCGCGCGGCACCGTCGGCACGGCGAGGAGGTCGAGCCCGCCCCACAGCGGCTCGGCGGCGCGGCGCAGCTCGGCCAGCCTGTAGATCCCGGCGAAGGCATCGGCGGCCGACAGGGACTCGGCGCCCAGGATGATGCGCGCCGTGGTGGGGTGGAGGGCGTCGCGGTGCGCCGCGATGAAGGGGCGGATGGCGGCATAGCGCTCCGCCACCCAGGCCCCCTCGTAGAGCAGGTCGGCGACGGCGAAGAGCGGCGCGAAATCCACCGGGACCAGCGTGGCGCCGAGCCCCGCGTAGAGCGCCAGGGCGGCGTCGAAGGCGCGTTCCGCCGCGGCGTCGCCGAAGAAGCGGCGGCTTGCCGCGTCCGGGACGCCGACGCGCAGGTGCGGCGGCAGCGCGCCCGGGGCGCCGAGCGACACGCGGCGCGACCAGGGGTCGGCGGCGTCGAAACCCGCCATGGCCTCGGCCACCGCCCAGGCGTCGGCGACGGTGAGGCCGAAGACCGAGACGCAGTCCAGGGTCTGGCAGGCCGGGACGACGCCCCGCACCGGCACGGCGCCGAGCGTCGGCTTCAGGCCGACGATGTTGTTGAGCCCGGCCGGCACCCGGCCCGAGCCCGCCGTGTCGGTGCCGAGCGCGAAGGAGACGAGGCCCGACGCCACCGCCACGGCTGACCCCGAGGAGGAGCCGCCCGGCACGAGCGCGGGGTCGACGCTGTTCTTCGGCACCGGATAGGGGGTGCGGACGCCGACGAGGCCCGTGGCGAACTGGTCGAGGTTGGTCTTGCCGATGGGGATGGCGCCGGCGGCGATGAGGCGCTCCACCGCGGTGGCGGAGCGCTGCGGCGTGTAGGCGAAGGCCGGGCAGGCGGCCGTGGTGGCGACGCCCGAAAGGTCGATGTTGTCCTTCACGGCGAAGGGCAGGCCCCACAGCGGCTTGGCCACGGGATCGAAGGGGCCGAGGGTGGCGAGGGCTTGGCGCGCCGCGGGCTCGGCCACGCTGATGAAGACGCCCCGGTTCTGCTCCATCTCGGCCGCCACCAGACAGGCCGCCACGATGGCGGCCGGGTCGAGGCCGTCGCGGTAGGCCCGATGCAGCGCGGCGCGGTCGAGCGAGGTTTTCACGGCACGGTTCCTGTTAGGCTCGGGGCATGGCCCCGCCATGTCGCAAGCATCGCGCCATGGGCGGCGCCGGGAGAGTGCCATGACGATCGACGATCCCGTCACCCGGGCCGAGGTGGAGGCGGCCTTCGCCGCCTACGAGGCCGCCCTGGTCGGCAACGACGTCGCGGCGCTCGACGGCTTCTTCTGGCGGGACGCGCGGGCCTTGCGCTACGGCACGGGCGAGAACCTCTACGGCCACGCCGCCATCGCGGCGTTCCGCGCCGCCCGGCCGGCCACCGGGCTCGGACGCGACCTCGACGGCACGGTCATCACCACCTTCGGGCGGGACTTCGCCACCGCCTCGACGCTGTTCCGGCGGGACGGCGCGCCGGGGCGCGTCGGGCGCCAGACCCAGAGCTGGGCACGCCTGCCGGAAGGGTGGCGCATCGTGGCGGCCCACGTCAGCGTGATCGACGCGCCGGCATGACGCCGGGCTGGGCGATACCTGCATGCAATTTGGCCGCCCTGCGCGTTGGGGCGGCACCGCCCGGTCGGCGATGGGCCGCCTGGCCAAGGGCCGCGATAGCCAAGGGCGGCCACGCTGGATAAGCTCCGGCCACCCTTTGACCCTGCCTTTCGGGACTCCCATGAAGACTCGCGCCGCCGTCGCCTGGGCCGCCAACAAGCCGCTCACCATCGAAACCATCGAGATCGGCGGGCCCAAGGCCGGCGAGGTCCTGGTGGAGAACATGGCGACGGGCATCTGCCACACCGACGCCTACACGCTGTCGGGCCTCGACAGCGAGGGCAAGTTCCCGGCCGTTCTAGGTCACGAGGGGGCCGGCATCGTGCGCGAGGTCGGCGCCGGGGTGACGGGCGTGAAGGTCGGCGATCACGTCATCCCGCTCTACACGCCCGAATGCCGCCAGTGCAAAAGCTGCCTCAGCCAGCGCACGAACCTTTGCACCGCCATCCGGTCGACGCAGGGCCAGGGCGTGATGCCGGACGGCACCAGCCGCTTCTCCTGCGACGGCGGCGAGATCTTCCACTACATGGGCTGTTCGACCTTCTCGAACTTCACGGTGCTGCCGGAGATCGCGCTCGCCAAGGTGCGCGAGGACGCCCCCTTCGACAAGATCTGCTACATCGGCTGCGGCGTCACCACGGGCATCGGCGCCGTGGTCTATACCGGCAAGGTTTGGCCGGGCGCCAATGTCGTGGTCTTCGGGCTCGGCGGCATCGGCCTCAACGTCATCCAGGGGGCCCGCATGGTGGGCGCCGACAAGATCATCGGCGTCGACCTCAACCCCGCCAAGGTCGAGATGGCGAAGCGGTTCGGCATGACGCATTTCGTCAACCCCGACGAGGTCGGGCGCGACAAGGTCGTGCAGGCCATCGTCGACCTCACGGGCGGGGGCGCGGACTTCTCCTTCGAGTGCATCGGCAACGTCCACACGATGCGCCAGGCGCTGGAATGCTGCCATCGCGGCTGGGGCGAGTCGATCATCATCGGCGTGGCGCCGTCCGGCACCGAGGTCGCCACGCGGCCGTTCCAACTCGTCACCGGCCGCGTGTGGAAGGGCTCGGCCTTCGGCGGCGCCCGCGGCCGCACCGACGTGCCCAAGATCGTCGACTGGTACATGGACGGCAAGATCAGCATCGACCCGCTGATCACCCACACGATGCCGCTCGAGAAGATCAACGACGCCTTCGACCTCATGCACGAAGGCAAGTCGATCCGCAGCGTCGTGACGTTCTGAGCCTCGAAGGGGCGGGTCCCCACCCGTCCCGCCTCACAAGCGAAGGGGACGGGTCCCCGCCCGTCCCGCCTCTCGATCGGCTCCCATGTCCACGGTGAGACGCGAGGCATGCGACAGGGGAGCCGGGGCGACGGTGACGCCCCGGCCCTCCCGTGAGGTCACTCCGCCGCCTGCGTGATCTCCCGGGTGATGTTGCGCGCCTCCTCCTCGGGGTCGACGCGCTCCTCTTCGCGGGGCGGGCCCATGAGGGCCGGCTGGAAGAAGATGGCCGAGACCAGGGTGCAGGCGAGCGACAGGGCCAGCAGCTTGCCCATGCTCGACGTGCCGGGATGGCTGGACGCCCAGAGCGAGCCGAAGGCCACCGCCGTGCACGAGGCGGAGAAGAACACCGCGCGGGTCAGGCTCGACTGCAGCACGTGCCGCTGCCCGGCGCGCCACGCCAGCACGAAGTAGATCTTGAAGGCGACGCCGAGCCCGAGCAGCAGCGGGATGGCGATGATGTTGGCGAAGTTGAGCGGCATGCCGATCACCACCGTGACCTCCAGCGTCAGCAGGCCGGCGAGGATCAGCGGGACCAGCGTCAGCAGCACGTCGGTGATGCGGCGCAGGGCGAGGTAGAGCAGCACGGCGATCGATGCCAGGGCCCAGATGCCGGCCTCGATGAAGGCGTGGATCACCGAGTCGCCCGAGTCCTTGATGACGATGGGCTGTCCCGTGGCGTCGGGCGCCACCGCCAGGACGGCATCGCCGAAGCGCTGCAGGTTGTCGTTGGCGGTCGACAGGTCCTTGGGCGTCACCTCGATGCGGGCCTGCCCACCCTGCGTCACCCAGTCGCCCCGGATGCTGGCCGGCAGGTTGGCGAGCGTCACGGTTTCGGCCGAGATGAGGCCGCGCAGCTGGTCGATCAGGAGGTGCATGGCGGGCACGAAGGCCAGGCTGGCCATGTCGCGGGCCGAAGCCGGGGCCGCCGCGAGCTTGCCGAAGGCGTCGGACAGGCGCTTCGTCGTGGCCTGCGCCTGGCCCGTGCCCTTGGCGGCGGCGCGGTCGAGCCGCACGACGGCGCCCTTCAAGGCGTCGACGCTCTCGGCATCGGTCGGTGCCGGCTTGGCGTCGGCGCCCGGGTCGAGCGAGGGGCCGAGCAGGTCCTTGAGGTCGGCGATGATCTGGAGCTTGGGCTCCTGGTCGGCCGGCACGTAGGCGTCGAGCGTCTTGGCGTTGCCGACCTCGGGCAGCTTGGCGATCTCGGCCGCCACCGCGTTGGCGCGGGCCAGCGTCGGCTCCAGCACGTCGACCTTGTAGGGCGTGGTGCTGGCATCGGTGGCGAGGTCGCGGATCGTCGCCACGGACTCGACCTTGTCGCTGTTGAGGTTCAGCGGGTTGAAGTCGAAGCGGACGTGGAAGAGCAGCGGCGACATCAGGATCACCGGGCCGAGCGTGGCCACGATGACGAGCAGGCGGTGGTTCTCGAGGAAGTGGTCGACGGGTTTCAGGAAGGCGTAGCCCACCTCCTTGGATTCGGAGGGCGGGTTGAAGAGCTGCAGCAGCGCCGGCAGGAGCGTGATCGACACCACGAAGGCGATGATCATGCCGTTGCCGGCGATGAGGCCGAGCTCGGACACGCCCTTGTAGTCGGTCGGCAGGAAGGAGAAGAAGCCGGCCGTCGTGGCGGCGGCGGCGAGCAGTAGCGGCCGTCCCGCCTTGGCGCCGGCCCCGACGATGGCGGGCAGGAGCGCGTTCTCGATGAAGCGCTCGTCGCGGTAGCGCACCGAGAACTGGATGCCGAAATCGACCCCGATGCCGATGAACAGCACCGCGAAGGCGACCGAGATGAGATTCAGGGCGCCGACCAGCAGCAGCCCCAGCGCCGCCGTCATCACGAGGCCGACGGCGGTGGCGAGGAACACCGCCACGATCAGCCGGCCGGACTTCAGCGCGAGCCACAGCAGGAAGACCACGGCCAGCACGGTGAGGATGGAGTTGAGGGCGAAGCCCTCCTTCAGAGTGCCGAACTCCTGGTCGTCGAGCGGGATCTGGCCGGTGAGCCGCACCGTCACGCCGTGGTCCGGGGTGAGGTGGAGCTCGTCGATGGTGGTGCGGACGACGTCGGTGGCGTCGGCGCCGGGCTCGAGCGCGCCGTAGTCGAGCTTGGGCTTGAGCTGCACGAAGCGGCGGTTGGGATAGGCCTGCCCGTCGTTGCCGCCCGCCAGGGCCTGGAAGGAGAAGGGCACGACGCGGCCGGCGAGCGCGCCCTCGATGGAATCCGCCATCTTGGAGAAGAACGGCTGCACCTGGTCGAGCGGGATCTTCCCCTGCTCGATGCCGATGCCCATCATGCCGACCATCTGCGACAGGCCGCGCAGGCTCGGGTCGGCCGCCAGGGTGGCGAGCAGGGGCTGGGCCTTGCCGAGCTGGTCGGCGGCCTGCCGCACCGCGGCGACGGGCTGGAACAGCAGGCCGTCCTTGCCGAAGAACGCCTGTTCGGGCGGCAGGCGGACGAAGTCGAAGTGGCGCGTGTCGTCCTTCAGGCGGGCCACGAACCGGTCCGCCGCGTCCTGGGCGGCCTCGGGCGTGCTGCCGTCCAGCACCATCAGGATCAGGCCGTCGTTCTGCGGAAAGGCCTTGTTGAAGGCTTCCTGGCGCTGGCGCCACGGCAGGTCGCTGGCGATCAGCGTGTTGGAATCCGTGTTGATGGCGAAATGCGTGGCCGCGTACCAGGCGGACAAGACGGTGAGGAGGGCCGACAGCAGCACCACCAGCATGGCGTGGCGGCTGCAGGCGGCGACGATCCGCGCTACGATCCTGGTCAACATTCGGTCGTCTGCATCCTCGTTCTGCGCGGGCGGCGCGGGCACGGAGCGCTGCGAGCCTCCGGGCCTGTCAAGATTGGGCTCCCGCCGACATCCCATGCCGCAGGGTCGGCCGGACCGGGCCGACGCGAGGTGCGGGCCGGGACCCACATGGCGGGAAGCACTCGCACGACTCCGGCCGTCAAGGCAAGGCTGGCCGAATCGGCGCCCCGGACCGGGCGGAGCCCCGTTCGCCGCCGGCCCGAACCGTGCCATAGGATCGGCCGTGGTGCCGAGAGCGGGACGGGGACGATGGCGGAGCGGATGGTGCTGGTGGGCGTCGTGGGGGCGCCGCAGGGAGTGCGGGGCGAGGTGCGCCTCAAGTCCTACACGGGCGAGCCCGGCGACATCGGGACCTACGGCCCCCTGTCGGACGAGGATGGCCGGCGTTCCTTCGCCATCCAGTCGCTGCGGGTGCTGAAGGGCGACATGCTGGTGGTGCGCATCGCCGGCATCGACGACCGCGACGCCGCGGCCGCGCTCACCAATACCAGGCTCTTCATCCCGCGCGAGCGCCTGCCGCCGCCGGCAACTGACGAGTTCTACCACATCGACCTCATCGGGCTTTCGGCCGAGGCCGAGGACGGCATCGTGCTGGGACGGGTGCGCGGCCTCCACAACCACGGCGCCGGCGACATCCTCGAGATCGTGCCGGTCGCCGGGGGCGAAACGCTGCTGGTGCCCTTCACGCTCGCCTTCGTCCCGGTCGTCGATTTCGCGGCCGGCCGCCTCGTGGTGGCGCGCGGGGCGCTGCTGCCCGAGGAGGAAGGCGACGCCACGGTCGAGGACCGCTGACATGTGGCGCGCCACGCCCCTGACGCTGTTTCCCGCCATGTTCCCGGGGCCGCTCGGCCTGTCGCTCGCCGGGGACGGGCTGGCGCGCGGCCTGTGGGCCTGCGACCCCTACGACATCCGCCTGCACGGGCTCGGCCGGCACCGCACCGTCGACGACACGCCGGCCGGCGGCGGCGCCGGCATGGTGATGCGGGCCGACGTGCTGGCCGCCGCCATCGACGCCGCGGCGCCCGCCGGCGATCCCCGGCCGCGGCTGCTCATGAGCCCCCGCGGCCGCCCGCTCGACCAGGGCCGCGTGCGGGACCTGGCGCGGGGGCCGGGCGTCGTGGTGCTGTGCGGGCGGTTCGAGGGCGTCGACGAGCGGGTCATCGCGGCGCGCGACCTCGAAGAGGTGTCGCTGGGCGATTTCGTGCTGTCCGGCGGCGAGGTCGCCTGCCTGGCGCTGCTCGACGCCTGCGTCCGCCTGCTGCCCGGCATCATGGGCAAGGAGCTGTCGGGCGAGGAGGAAAGCTTCGAGGGCGGCCTGCTCGAATACCCGCACTACACCCGCCCGCGGGACTTCGAGGGCCGGGAGATCCCCGCCGTGCTGCTGGGCGGCGACCACGGCCGCGTCGCGGCCTGGCGCCGTGCCGAGGCCCGACGCATCACCGGCGAGCGGCGGCCGGACCTCCTCGACCGGCGCGGGTGAGGCGCCGGAGGAGCGGGCCGGGATCGGTGGAGCGCGGCATGGGACGGGAAGGGTCGGATGGGACAGGGCACGATGGGGGGCATCGCCGGGTGCCTCGCGGGCCCGTGGCGCGCCGTGGCGCGCTGACCCCGCCCGTGCAGTTCGACGACGGTTTCCGGGCCAGCCTCGCCGCGTTGCTGGAATGGCGGCGCGACGTCCGGCGCTTCCGCCGCGATCCGCTGCCCGAAGGCGCGCTCGACCGTCTGCTCGCCGTCGCCTGCCGGGCGCCGTCGGTCGGTCTCAGCCAGCCCTGGCGCTTCGTCGTGGTCGAGGACCCGGAGCGCCGCGTCGCCGTGCGCGCCCTCTTCGCGCGCTGCAACGCCGAGGCCGCGGCGGACTATGCGGGCGAGCGGGCCCGGCATTACGCGGCGCTGAAGCTCGCCGGGCTCGACGATGCGCCCGTCCAGGTTTCGGTCTTCGCCGACCGCGACACGCCGGTCGGCCACGGCCTCGGGCGCCGCACCATGCCCGAGATGATCGACTATTCCGTCGTCACCGCCATCCACACCCTGTGGCTCGCGGCGCGCGCCGAGGGGATCGGGCTCGGCTGGGTGTCCATCCTGGCCCCGGGCGAGATGGCGCGCCTGCTCGACGTCCCGCCGTCATGGCGCTTCATCGGACACCTCTGCCTGGGCACCCCGGAAGCGGAAGCCGACACGCCGGAACTGGAGCGCGCCGGATGGGACGACCGGCGGCCGGCCGCCGAGGCCATCCTGCGGCGCTGAAACGGCGCGTTCCGGATCTTGCACGATCGTGCATGTTGTTCCATAGAGTGGTCATACGGGAGCTTGCCTATGCCGACTCTGCCGGATGAACGCCAAGCCGCCATCCTCGGCCGCCTGCTGCGGGACGGTCGCGTGCTGGCCGCCGATCTCGCCTCCGAATTCGACACGTCCGAGGATACGATCCGGCGCGACCTGCGCGACCTCGCCGCGGCCGGCCGCTGCCGGCGCGTCTACGGCGGCGCCCTGCCGGTCTCGCCCGCCGCCGGCCCGCTGTCGCGGCGCGACGGCATCGCCCCGGACGCCAAGCGCGCCCTCGGCCGGACCGCCGCCGCCCTGGTCTCCCCCGGCCAGACGATCGTGATCGACTCCGGCTCCACCAACACCCGCATCGCCGAGGCGCTCTCGGCCGCGATCGACCTCACCGTCGTCACCAACGCTCCGGCCGTGGCGCATGCGCTCGCCGGGCGGCCGCGCTGCTGCGTCGTGATGCTGGGTGGGCGCATCCATCCCGCCATCGGCGGGGCCTTCGGGCCGCGGGCGCTGCGCGATCTCGCCGAGCTGCGGGCCGACATCGCCTTCGTGGGCGCCTGCGGCCTCGCCGCCGGACCCGGCCTCACGCTCTTCGACCCGGAGGAGGCCGAGTTCAAGCGCCGCATCGTCGACGTCAGCGCCAGGGTGGTCGTGGCGGCGACCTCCGACAAGCTCGGCACGGCGGCGCCCTTCTCGGCCGCGCCCGTGGCGGCCCTGCACGACCTCGTCGTCGAGGCCGACGCCCCCGAGGCCGCCCTCGCCGGCCTCGCCCATCCCGGGCTGCGCCTCCATCGCGCCGCCGCCGTCTGACGGATTGCGCCCATGACCAGCCTGTCCCGTCCGCTGCGCGACGCCCGTTGGGTCGAGCGCGGCGCCATCCTAGCCGTCTTCCTCCAGCTCGGGCTCTTCGCCGGGGCCTGGGCGGCGGCGCTGCCGGCCATCAAGGCCGGCCTGGCCCTCACCGACCGCGAGATCAGCCTGGCGCTGCTCAGCTTCGCGGGCGGCTCCATCGCCTCCACCATCGCCACCGGCCGGCTCGCGTCGCGGCTGGGCACCCGGCGGGTGACGCGCCTCGGCGCGGTCGCCACCGTGCTGACGCTGGTGCTCCCGGCCTTCGCCACCTCGCTCGCCGGCCTCTGCGCCGCCACCGTCGCCATGGGCGCCGCCATGGGCCTGCTCGACGTCGCCATGAACGGCCATGCCGGGGCGCTGGAGGAGCGCTGGGGCGCGCCGCTGATGTCGTCGTTCCACGGCGCCTTCAGCCTCGGCGGGCTCGCGGGCGCGGCGCTCGGCGGACTGCTGGCGACGGCGGGATTCGGCGCCGGCGGGCAGATCGGGGTGGCGGCGGCCGTGTCGGGCGTGGTCGGCCTGGCGGGCCTGCCGTTCCTGGGCGCCGGGGCCGCGACGGCCCCGGGCGGCGGGCCGGCCCTGGCCCTGCCGGGACGCCGCCTGCTGGGCCTCGGCGTGGTGGCGGCCTTCTGCTTCGTCGTCGAGGGCGCCATGGGCGACTGGAGCGCCATCTACCTCGACACGGTGGCGGGCAGCGGCCTCGCCCTGGCGGCTCTCGGCTATGTGGGGTTCTCCATCACCATGGCGGGCGTGCGGTTCGCGGGCGACCGGGCCGTCGCGGCCCTGGGCAGCCGCGCCATCCTGGTGGGCGGCGGGCTCGTCGCCGGGGCGGGGCTGGCCCTCGCCGTGGCGGTGCCGGTGCCGATCGTCGCGGCCCTGGGCTTCGGCCTCGTTGGGCTCGGCCTCGGCAACGTCGCGCCCGTGGCCTTCAGCGCCGGGGCCCGCGTCGGGCCGACGCCCGCGGCCGGCGTGGCGCCGGTCGCCACGGTCGGCTACGCGGGCTTCCTGCTCGGGCCACCGATCATCGGACTGCTGTCGGGCATCGCGGGGCTGCGCGGCGCGCTCGGCTGCCTGGTGCTGGCGACCGGCATCGTGGCCCTGGTGGGCTACAGGGTGGTGGACGGGCGCCGCAGCCGCACATAGAGCGCGCCGGCGCCACCGTGGCCGAGCGCCGCTTCCTCAAAGCCGACCACGATCTCGCGCAGGCGCGCGTCGCGCAGCCAGAAGGGCACGGCCCGGCGCAGGACGCCCGGCTCGGCCGCGTCCCAGCGGCCCCGCTCCTTCACGCCCTTGCCCGTCACCACGATGACGAGCCGCGCCCCGTCGCGCTGCGCCCCGAGCAGAAAGCGGTGCAGTGCCGAATGCGCCTGGGACTGGGTCATGCCGTGCAGGTCCAGCACGGCCTCGACGGGGATGCGCCCATCGGCGACGCGGCGCTTGTAGCGCCGTTCGAGCCCGACGGGGGGCGGCTTCGGCACCGACACCGGCGCCACGTAGCTGGCCGCGGTGTAAGACCGGACGGGCGCCGGTGGGGCAGGGTGGGGCGCCTTCACGGGCGCCGGGAGCGTCTCGGGCGCCGTCTCCGGCGCGGCCGGCAGGAGGCTGCCCGGCCGCGGCGTCACGGTTTCGGCGACGCGCCGCCAGACGTCGATCTCGGCCCCGGTGAGGCGACGGATGCGCATCGCACGTCGCGATCGGCGGTCAGGCGCCGGCTTCGGTGGCGACGAGTCGCCAGTTCGGGTCCCGCGCGTCGACCTCGCGGGCGAAGGTCCAAAGGTCGAACACCTCGGCGACGCGGTCCGGGGAGCCGTCGACCACGGCCCCGGCGCTGTCGCGCGTCACGCTGATCATCTTGGACTGGAAGCGGATGGTCACCTGGGCGGTCCGGCCGCGCAGCTGCGCGTCGTGGACCAGCGAGGTGTCGGTGGACACGAAGGTCGTCTCGCTGCGGTGCAGGCGCGCCTCGCGGGCCGATATGGCGGCCTCGAACCCGTCGTAGACGTCCTTGGCCAGCAGAGGCTTCAGGGCCGCCCGGTCCCCCGCCGCGAAGGCCGACACGATCATCTCGTAGGCCGACCGGGCCCCGCCCATGAAGCTCGCCGCCGAAAAGCCCGGGTCGGCCTGGCCGATCTTCACCAGGCCGTCCAGGGCCGAGGCGCCGGGCTCGACGAGGCCGCGCCATTGGTCGCCGAGGTCGCCTGCCGCCCGGGCCGGCTCGACCGCGCGGGTTTCGCCGCGCTGGAGCGGGATCACCTGGCCGGGGCCGCGGCCCGGCTCCGGCGGGGCGGCGTCGCGGCCGGCCTTGCCCTCGCGCAGCTTGCGGCGCGCCTCGAACGGGTCGAAGGGCGGGCGCTCGGTCCCGGTGCGGGTGCCCAGGACGGAACGCAGCTTCCACACCACGAACACCGCCAGCGCGGCGAAGATGATGATGGAGGGATCGAACGACTGGTGCATGGACTTCGGGCCCTGCCGGCTTCTGACGCGGGAACGCGCGTTGCGGTGGCGCGGGGAGGCGCCCATATTCATCTGAGCATGTGGGAACGCTGCCTCCAATATCCACGCCCGCCGTCCGGGAGAAGTGGGGATGGCGCCGCCTTCCTCCTTTTCGGGACACGCTCGGCCATGTTGCGTCGCCAGAACCTCGGAACCCTGCTGCTGCTCGGCCTCGTCGCCGAGGTCGTGGCCTTCATCGCCGTGGTGGACTGGCTCGGCGCCGGCCCGGCGGTGCTGATCGGCCTCGGCTCGACGCTGCTCGGCGCGGCGCGGTTGAAGCGCCTCGGCGGGGCCGCCTTCTCGCGGCTGCGCGCCGTCGCCGAGGGCCGCGTCGGCCAGGAGGAAGCCTTCATCGACGGCGCGCTCGACGCGGTCGGCGCCGTGTTGCTGATCCTGCCCGGCTTCATCACCGACGCCCTCGGGTTGGCGCTGCTGGCGCCCTCGTGGCGTGACTGGGTGAAGGCCCGTGTCGGCTTCACGGCGGGCCCGATCGCCGGGCGCCGGGCCGACCGCGTCCGCGCCGCCGCCGGTCCCCGCACCATCGACCTCGAGACGCAGGACTGGTCGCGGCTCGACCGCTCGCGGCCGGGCTGAACCGCGCCTCCGCCCGCCCGCCAACCGGCGGGGCTGTCGCTTGCCGGGGCGGCGCGAAGCGTGTTACCCGCGGCGCGAACGTCGGCCGCGAGGCCGTGACCCCCACGGGAGGAGCGAGCGATGGCCGAGCAGAACGGGAATGGCAACGGGACCGCCGTGGGCGCACAGGGCCCGCAGCTCAACGCGCTCGCGCAGTACATCAAGGACCTGTCCTTCGAGAACCCCAATGCGCCGAACTCGCTCGGGCCGCAGGAGCAGGGCCCCAACATCTCGATCCAGGTCAACGTCAACGCGCGGCAGCTCAGCGAGACCGACTTCGAGGTCAGCCTGTCGCTCGAAGGCTCGGCGGGCGAGGGTGCCGGCACTCTGTTCAAGTTCGAGCTCGACTATGCCGGCGTGTTCCGCGTGGCCGGCATCCCGACCGACCAGGTGCATCCCATCGTCATGATCGAGTGCCCGCGCCTTCTCTTCCCCTTCGCCCGGCAGATCGTGGCGGATTCGGTCCGCAACGGCGGCTTCCCGCCGCTGTTCATCGACCCGATCGACTTCGCCGGCCTGTATCGCCAGCGCATGGGCGAGGGCTCCCCGCCCCCGGCCAACCTGGCCTGAACGGCGCGCCGGGCACGGCGGAGGGCTACTGCATGGCGATCTACGCGCTCGGGCCTCACGCCCCGGTCCTGCCCGCGGCGGACCGCTACTTCGTCGCTCCCGGCGCCCACGTCATCGGGCAGGTCGAGATCGGCGAGGATGTCGGGATCTGGTTCGGCGCCGCGATCCGCGGCGACCGCGACCGGATCGTCATCGGCGCCCGCACCAACGTGCAGGAAGGCGCCGTGCTCCACACCGATCCCGGCTTCCCGCTGACGGTCGGCGAGGGCTGCACCATCGGCCATCGCGCCATCGTCCACGGCTGCACGATCGGCGCCAACAGCCTCGTCGGCATGGGCGCGACCGTCATGAACGGGGCCCGCATCGGGGCGGACTGCATCGTCGGCGCCGGCGCGCTGGTGACCGAGGGCAAGAGTTTCGCCGACGGCATGCTCATCGTGGGGGCTCCGGCCCGCGCCATCCGCCCGCTCGACGCCGCGGCGCTGGACGGGCTGCGCCGGTCCGCGCAATCCTATGTCGACAATTGGCGCCGCTTCCGCGCCGAACTGAAGCGCCTCGACTGACGCTTCCAGGGGCGTCGCCGCCGGGCAGGGGGACGTCGCCATGCAGATGCCTCGAGGTTTCGCGGTCCTGGCGCTCGCCAGCGTCGCCGCCGCGCCCGCCCCGGCTGCGGCGCCGGGCGATCCACCGCCCGCCGCCGCGCGGCCCGACGCCCTGAAGCCGGTCTTCGACGCCCTGTCGGAGGCGGACCGCCGCGCCCTGCAGGATGCCCTGACCTGGACGGGCGACTTCAACGGCGCCGTCGCCGGCACTTACGGCCCCCGCACCCGCGACGCGCTCCTCGCCTACGCCCGCCGCGGCGGGCTCACGGCAGCCACGGCGCTCGACGGGCCGGCGCGGCGGCGCCTGCTGGCAGAAGCCGAGGCCGCCCGGCGGGCCGCGGGCTTCACGCGCCTGCACGACACCCGTGCCGCGCTGACGATCGGCGTCCCGTCGCGGCTCCTCACGGTGCGCACTCCCCTGCCGGACGGAACCCGCTATGCCGCGCCGGACGGATCCGCCGTGCTCGACACCGCCGGCCGGGCCGGGGGGCCGGAGGCCCTCGAGGAGGTCTTGGGGCGCCTCACCCGCGACGTGCCCGGTCGCCGCGTCACCTACAGGCTCGCCCGACACGACGTCATCGTGGTGGCGGGCGAGGCGGGAGACCGCCGGTTCTACAGCCGCTACGCCGTCGCGGCGCCGCCCGGCGGCGAGCCGGCGCTGCGCGGCTTCACCCTGACCTATCCGGCGGTCCGCGCCGCGGACTTCGACCGCATCGTGCTGGCGGTGGCGGCGGCGTTCGATCCTGCACCGCTCATGCCGCAGCCGGACCCGGGGCCGCCGCCTACCGCCACGACGGCCGCAGCCGTCGCCGCGGCGGCATCGGCCGCCGATGCGAAGCCGCCGGTCCTCGTCGGCGCCGCCGTGCTGGTCGCGCCCGGGTTGGCTTTGACGCGCGCCGACCCGCGTTCCTGCCCGGAGCCGGCCGTCGACGGCGCGCCCGCCCGCTGGACCCGGCAGGATGCGGCGAGCGGCCTCGCCCTGCTGGCCGTGGCGGCCCATGGCACGACGGCGGCCCTACCGTTGGCGGCCGCCGCCGCACCGGTGAGCCGGCGGTATGGCCTGTTCTTCGTGCCGGGCGAGGGCGCACCGGCGCTGGCGGTGGCGCTGGCCGGCGGCGATGCGGCCGGCTTCGCCGAGCTGCCGCTCCAGGGGGCCGATGCCGGCGTGCCCCTCGTCGACGGCGCCGGCGCCCTCGTCGGCCTGACGGCGCCGCCGGACATCCGGCCGCCGTCGGTCGCCGGAACCGTCGTGGCCGGCCCCTATCGGGTCACCGGACCCGGACAGATCGGCGCTTTCCTGCGGGATGCCGGGGTCGCGACCACAGCGCCGATCGCAGGCGACATGGCCGGGCCGGGTGCCGCCCTGGCCCGTTGGCGGCCCGTCGTCGTGCCCCTTCGATGCCGCGCCCCGGCCTGAGGGGCCGGGACGCGGCGGTGCCGTTCGCCTCAGGCGTCGAGCAGCTTGTCGATGGTGATGGGCAGGTCGCGGACGCGTTTGCCGGTGGCGTGGTAGATGGCGTTGGCCACGGCCGCACCCGTCCCCACGATGCCGATCTCGCCGAGGCCCTTCACGCCGATGGGGCTCGCCTTGTCATCGGGCTCGTCGACGAAGATGACGTCGATCGCGCCGATGTCGGCATTGGCCGGGACGTGGTACTCGGCCAGATTGTGGTTCATGAACCGGCCGAAGTCGTGGTCCAGCACCGACTCCTCGTGCAGCGCCGAGCCGATCCCCATGACAATGCCGCCGAGGATCTGGCTGCGCGCCGTCTTGAGGTTCAGGATCTTGCCGGCCGCGACGGCGCTCACCACCCGCGTCACCCTGACGACGCCGAGCTCCTCGTCGACCTTGACCTCCACGAAGACCGCGGAATGCGTGTAGGCGACGTAGCGCATCTGCTGGATCATGGAGGGCGAGGCGGTCTCCTCGGCCTCGACCTTGCCGCCCTTCGACGACTTCACGGCGTCGGCCAGCGACACCGAGCGCGACGGGTCGTTGGTGACTTCGATGCGGCCGTCGCGGAAGGTGACGTGGTCGAGGTCGACGTTGGCCAGCGGCGAGCCGTCCAGCCGCCGCGCCAGCTTGAACACGGCTTCGCGCACCGTCTCGCAGGCGATCTGCACGGCGGTGCCCGCCGAGGCCGCCGTCCACGAGCCGCCCTCGAGCGGCGCATGGGGCAGCGACGTGTCGCCCAGCCGGGCCGTCACGTCCTCCATGCGAAGCCCCAGCGCGTCGGCGCCGATCTGCGTCAGGATCGTGTAGGTGCCGGTGCCGATGTCGGCCGTGGCGGTCGCGACCTCGAGCCGGCCGTCCGCCGTCAGCGTGGCACGCGCCGACGTCTTCTGCATCATGGCTTCCCAGACGCCGGTCGCCATGCCCCAGCCGACCAGTTCCCGGCCCTCCGTCATGGAGCGCGGCCGCGCGTCGCGGCGCGACCAGCCGAAGCGCTCGGCACCCTGGATGTAGCAGTCGCGCAGCGCCTTGCTGGTCAGGCGCTTGTTGGTGTTCTGGTCGCGGTCGTCGATGTAGTTGCGCAGGCGTAGTTCGACGGGATCGATGCCGGTGGCGTAGGCGAGCTCGTCCATCGCGGCCTCGAGCGCGTAGAGGCCCAGGACGGCCCCGGGGGCGCGCATGTCGGCCGGCGTGTAGGTGTCGAGCTTGGCCAGTTCGTAGCCGAGCTTCGTGTTGTCGCAGCGGTACAACATGCCGGACCAGTTGACCTGGTTCTCCTGGTAGTCCTCGAAGCGCGACGTTTCCTGCACCGAGTCGTGCAGGATGGCGGTGAGGCGTCCGTCGGCCTCGGCGCCCAGCGACACCGTCTGGATGGCGAGGGGGCGGTGGCCGAAGGTGAACATCTGGTCGCGGGTCAGGACCACCCGTACCGAACGCTCGAGGTCGAGGGCGGCCAGCACGGACAGGAAGAGCTGGTACTGCGGGCGCAGGCCCGAGCCGAAGCCTCCGCCGACGAAGGGCGACAGCACCCGCACCTTGTCGGCCGACAGGCCGAACACGCCCTGGATATAGGCGTGGGTGTTGGTAACGCCCTGGATCTTGTCATGGACCGTGATGGCGCCGCCGCCCTCCCACACCACCGTCGTGGCATGCGGCTCCATCGGGTTGTGGTGCTCGACCGCGACCCGGTATTCCTGCTGAACCCGCACGGGCGCGCCCGCGAAGGCCCGATCGGCATCGCCGCGCGGCTTGGGCGGCGGCTCGATGCCGCTCCGCTTCTTCGGCGGCACGTAGGACTCGCTCCGCTGGCGGTCGAGGTCGGTCTGCGGCGCCTCGGCCGCGTAGGCGACCTCGATGAGCGAAGCCGCGTAGGTGGCGGTCTCGAAATCACCCGCCACCACGAGGGCGACGGGCTGGCCCGAGAACATGATCTCGGCGGAGCGCAGCGCCCGGAACGGGTGGCCCGGGGGCGCCACCTCGTCGCTGTAGGACGAGTCGAGCCAGGCGGTGCGGGGCCGGTTCTCGTGCGTGTAAATCTTGACGACGCCCGGCACCGCCGCCGCCGCCTTGCTGTCGATGCGGGTGATCTTGCCGCGGGCGATGGCCGACGACACGACGACGCCGTGGAGCAGGTCGGTGGCGGCGAATTCCGCCGCATAGCGCGCCGCGCCCGTCACCTTGGCCCGGCCGTCGACCCGACGCTGGGCGGTGCCGACGAGGTTCTGTCTGGTGGTCATGGGATGGGCCTCACTGGATGCGCTTGTCGACCTGGGACTGCGGCGTGCCGGCCGCGGCCTGGGACAGGGCACGGATGATGGCCTTGCGGGCGAGGCCGATCTTGAAGGTGTTCTGGCTCCGGCCCACCGCCGGGGCCAGGATATGGTCGGCGACGGCCTTGAAGGCGTCGAGCCCGGCGGGCCGGCCGACCAGCAGCCGTTCCGCGGCCTCGTCGCGCCACGGCTTGTGGGCGACGCCGCCGAGCGCGATGCGGGCCTCGGTCACGGCCCCGCCGTCGACCTTCAGGGCAACCGCCACCGACACCAGCGCGAAAGCGTAGGAGAGGCGGTCCCGCAGCTTGAGATAGGTGTAGTGCTGGCCATAGTCCTGCGCCGGGACGTCGACCGAGACGATGATCTCGTCGGCCCGCAGCGTGGTGTCGACCTCGGGCGTGGCGCCCGGCAGGCGGTGGAAGTCGCCGAAGGCGATGCTGCGCGCGCCGCCCGGCCCCTCGACCTCCACGGTCGCGCCGAGCGCCGCCAGCGCCACGCACATGTCCGACGGATGCGTGGCGATGCAATGCTCGCTGGTGCCGAGGATGGCGTGGATGCGGTTCACACCCGCGATGGCCGGGCAGCCGCTGCCGGGCTCGCGCTTGTTGCAGGGCGTCGCGGTGTCGTAGAAATAATAGCAGCGCGTGCGCTGCAGCAGGTTTCCGCCCGTCGAGGCCGCGTTGCGCAGCTGTGCCGAGGCGCCCGCCAGGATGGCGCTCGACAGCAGCGGAAAGCGCTGCCGCACGCGCTCGTCGTAGGCGAGCTTGGCATTGGACACGAGCGCGCCGATGCGAAGACCGCCGTCAGGGCGCTCGGCGATCTCGGCCAAGGGCAGCCGGGTGATGTCGACGAGCCGCGTCGGCCGCTCGACGTCGTACTTCATCAGGTCGAGGATGTTGGTGCCGCCGGCGATGAAGCGCGCCTGCGAGTCCGAGGCCTTGGCCTTGACGGCGTCGGCGACGCTTTCGGCGCGGATGTAGTCGAAGCGGTTCATTCCGCGGCCTCCAGGCTCTGTGCGCCCCGGGCGTCGATGACGTGCTTCACGGCATCGACGATGTTGGTGTAGGCGCCGCACCGGCAGATGTTGCCGCTCATGGCTTCACGGATCTCGTCGGCCGTGTGGGCGTGGCCCTCGGCGATGAGGCCCACGGCCGAGCAGATCTGCCCGGGCGTGCAATAGCCGCACTGAAAGGCGTCGTATTCGATGAAGGCATCCTGCACGGGGTGGAGGTGGCCCTGCTCGGCGAGGCCCTCCACGGTGCGGATGTCGGCGCCGTCCTTCATCACCGCGAGGGTGAGGCAGGCGTTGATGCGCTGGCCGTCGACCAGGACCGTGCAGGCGCCGCACTGGCCGTGGTCGCAGCCCTTCTTGGTGCCGGTGAGGCCCAGGTGGTTGCGCAGCGCGTCGAGCAGCGTCGTCCAGGGCGCGAGGTCGAGCGTCGTCGCGGCGCCGTTCAACGTGAAGCTGACCGGGATCGTATCCATCCCGGCGGGCTGGGGCGTGGGTGAGGAGCTCATGCCGTCCATCATGGTGTCGCGAGGGGCACAGGCGTCACATACGCCCGGGCCCGCCTGCGGACCCTGCCTCTCTCCCGGGACCAACAGAACGCAACTTGGATTGGTTCCAAGGTGCCGGTCGGACATGGCGGCTCAGGCTTTCAACCGGTCGGCGTGCCAGCGCAGGTGGTCGGCGATGAACGAGGCCACGAAGAAGTAGGAGTGGTCGTAGCCGTCGCGCCGGTTCAGTGTCAGCGCGATGCCGGCGTCGCGGCACGCCGCCTCGAGCAGCCCGGGCTTGAGCTGGCCGTCGAGGAAGGGGTCTGCCGTGCCCTGGTCGACCAGGATCTCGGCGCGGCGGGCCCCGTCGGCGATGAGCGCGCAGGCATCGTAGGGTCGCCAGGCCGCGCGGTCCGGGCCGAGGTAGAGGCCCAGCGCCTTCTCGCCCCACGGGCAGTTCATAGGCGACGCGATGGGGGCGAAGGCCGAAACGGCGCGGAACCGCCCGGGCTGGCGCAGCCCGACCGTGAGGGCGCCGTGGCCCCCCATGGAATGGCCGCAGAGGCTCTGGCGCCCGAGGTCCAGCGGCAGCTCCGCGCCCAGCAGGGCCGGCAGTTCCTCCTCGATGTAGCGGCGCATGCGGAAATGCGTCGACCAGGGCGCCTGCGTGGCGTCGCAGTAGAAGCCCGCGCCTTGGCCGGCGTCGTAGGCCGGGTCGTCCGGCACGCCCTCGCCGCGCGGGCTGGTGTCGGGAGCGACCAGCGCCAGGCCGAGCTCCGCGGCGACGCGCTGCGCGCCGGCCTTCTGCATGAAGTTGTCCTCCGTGCAGGTGAGTCCCGCCAGGAACCAGAACACCGGCACGGGGCCGCGCTCGGCCTGCGGCGGCAGGAAGACGGCGACGCGCATGGGCGTGCCGGTGGCGGCGGACTCGTGCTTGAGCGTGATCTGCCGGCCGCCGAAGCAGCGGGTGTCCGAGACGACGTCGAGGCTCATGGCGAGCTCCAGCGTTGGAGGAAGGGTCACCCCGATAGAGCGCGGGCGGGCGGCCCGGCAAGGCCGCCCCGCGTCATCCGAGGTCGCCGTAGCCCCCGAGCGTGGCGCCGCTGCGCCGGGCGGCGGCGGCCACGGCCGGGTCGAGCAGGGCCTCGAACTCGTCGCGATAGCGGTAGCCCGGGGCGGCGCCCGGGTAGTCGCCGTCGAGCGCCGGATGGGTGTAGATCTCGGTCGTGCCCGCGGGCAGGCGGTCCAGCAGGGCCGCGACCCGGCGCGCCGTCATGGCGCCCGTCCAGCTCAAGCCGAAGACCTGGTCAGGCACCCGGCATCCGGCCCGCCGCATCCGCGCGCCGAGCAGGCGCGTCCAGGGCGCCGTGATGGCGGGCAGGGCAATGCGGGCCTCGGGCTCGATGGCCCGGACGACGCTCACGGGTTCCGCCGGGATGCGCACCGCCCGCATGCCGTGGCGGGCGCCGATGCGGATCATCAGCCCCGCCACCGTCGGGTGCAGGTGGAAGTGCTGGTGGGCGTCGACGTGGTCGAGCGGCAGGCCGGTGGCGGCATAGGCGGCGAATTGCGCCGCGACCTCGCGGGCGAGCTGCCCGCGCATGCGCGGCGAGAAGAACAGCGCGGCGCCGAAGCGGGCGGTGTCGCGCCGGAACCAGCCGTCCGGGCCGACGAGGTCGGGCACGGCGTCGGGCGGCAGGGCGGGGCGGGCGTCGACGAGCGCGAGGTGCAGGCCGACGCGCAGGCTCGGTGTGCGGCGGGCGATCGCCACGGCCTCGGCGGCGGCGGGGGCCGCCACCATCAGGCTCGCGGCGGTGAGGATGCCGTCCCGGTGGGCGCGTTCGACCGCGGCATTGACCTGGGACGAGAGGCCGAAGTCGTCGGCCGTGACGATGAGGTGCTTGGGCATGGGAACGTCCTTCCCCCGCGGGCGGGAGAAGGGGTCGCGGCGAAGCCGCGACGGATGAGGGGAGGCGAGACCGTCGCCCGTCCCTCACCCGGCCCCGCCGCGCGGGGCCGCCTTCCCCCGCTTCACGGGAGACGGGCGATGCTCGCGCTCAGGCGGCTTCCTTGCGGTCGCGCAGGAAGCGGAAGAACTCGACGCCCTCGCGCAGGCGGCGCTTCATCATCTCGGGGGAGCGCACCATCTCGCCGACGATCGAGGCGATCTTCGGCGCGCGGAAATAGAAGCGCCGGTAGAAGTCCTCGACCGAGGTGAAGATCTCGGTGTGGTTCAGGTGCGGATAGGATAGCGGTGCGATCTGGGTGCCGCCCTCGGTCAGCAGGTCCTGGCTCTCGTCGTAGAGCCAGCCGTTCTCCTTGGCCTGCTTGTAGAGGAAGGTGCCGGGGTAGGGCGCCGCCAGGGAGATCTGGATGGTGTGGGGGTTGATCTCCTTGGCGAAGTTGATCGTCTCCTCGATCGTCTCCTTCGTCTCGCCCGGCAGGCCGAGGATGAAGGTGCCGTGGATCACGATCCCGAGCTCGTGGCAGTCCTTGGTGAAGCGACGCGCCACGTCGGTGCGCATGCCCTTCTTGATGTTGTGCAGGATCTGCTGGTTGCCGGATTCGTAGCCGACCAGCAGCAGGCGCAGGCCGTTGTCCTTCAGCACCTTCAAGGTGTCGCGCGGCACGTTGGCCTTGGCGTTGCAGGACCAGGTGATGCCGAGCTTGCCGATCTCCCGGGCCAGCGCCTCGACGCGGGGCAGGTTGTCGGTCAGCGTGTCGTCGTCGAAGAAGAACTCCTTCACCTGCGGGAAGGCGGCGCGGGCGTAGCGCAACTCGTCCATCACGTGGCCGATCGAGCGGGTGCGGTAGTTGTGGCCGCCCACCGTCTGCGGCCAGAGGCAGAAGGTGCAGCGGCTCTTGCAGCCGCGGCCGGTGTAGAACGACATGTAGGGGTGCTTGAGGTAGCCCCCGAAGTAGTTCTCGATCTCGAGGTCGCGCTTGTAGACGGGCGTGACGAAGGGCAGCTCGTCCATGTTCTCGAGGATGCGCCGGTCCTGGTTGCCGACGATGACGCCCTCGCGGTTGCGATAGGTGATGCCGTCGATCTTGGACCAGTCGCGGTCGTCCGCCACTTCCTTGATGGTGAAGTCGAACTCTTCGCGGGCGACGAAGTCGAGGGCCGAGCAGGCTTCGAGGCTCTGCACCGGCTCGACCGCCACCTTGGCGCCGACGAGGCCGATCTTGAGGTCGGGCTTGAGGTCGCGCAGCATGCGGGCCGTGCGGATGTCGGAGTCGAAGGACGGCGTCGAGGTGTGCATCACGACCATGTCGTAATCCTTCACCTGCGGGGCGATGTCCGAGAACTTCAGCTTGTGCGGGGGGGCGTCGATGAGCTTCGAGTTCTCGACCAGCGCGGCCGGCTGGGCCAGCCAGGTCGGATACCAGAAGGACTTGACCTCGCGCTTCATCTGGTAACGCGCGCCGGCGCCGCCGTCGTAGCCGTCGAAGGAGGGAGCCTGGAGGAACAGAGTGCGCATCAAGAACCTGCTTTGTCGGGCGCCGTCATCGATCCATCGGTGTGCAGCGCGAAGCTGTGGCCGCGCCAATCGATCGAACCGGGCCAGAAGCCGAGGAGGAAGACCAGGAAAGCCGCGTAATCGCGGACGGGGCCGAGAATAAGGCTTTTCGTTCCCGTGTTCAGCGTGCGGCCGACGATAATCTGCAGGAGTAGCCGCGATGTCACAGCGAGGCCGAGCATCGCCATGGCGCCGGGGCCGAAGCCCGACAGCAGCGCCGCCAGGGTCGCCAGCGGCACCGGGTGGGTGACGACCGAGCCGGCGAAGCCCGCCGGATCCACCGAACGGATGGTGCGCGACCAGCGGAGCTCCTGGCGCAGGAGGGCGCCGAAGCTGTCCGCCGTGCAGGTGTGGCCGAGCACGAGGTCGGGCGGCACCGCGACGGCGAGGCCGAGCGCCCGCACGGCCGCCCCGACCGCGTAGTCGTCGGCCAGCCGGTCCTTGAAGGCCGCGAAGCCGCCGATGCGCGTCAGCGTGTCGCGACGGAGCGCGATGGTCGAGCCGAAGCAGGGCTTGGCGAGGCCGAGCGCCAGGCCCACCACGACGTTCGGCAGGAAGTGGTGGTCGATCCACTGCACGGCGAGCCGGGACCAGACCCCCGGCACCGCGACCCCCCGGTAGAGGCAGGTGACGGCGCCGGTTCCGGGAGCCTCGAGGGCCGACACCACGCGGGCGAGGTAGTCGGGGCCGACCAGCATGTCGCTGTCGGCGAAGACCAGCACGGGGTGGCGGGCCCGCTCCGCGATGTTGACGAGGTTCGACACCTTGCCGTTGGTGCCGTGGCGCCGCTCGTCGACCACGAGCGCGACGTCGCGGCCGGGGAACTCCGCCAGCACCCGCTCGACGGTCCCGACCGCCGCGTCGTCGGCGCGCGCCACGCCGAAGAGGATCTGTACGGGACCATCGTAGTCCTGCCGGCAGAAGGAGCGCAGGTTGCGGGCGAGGTCCGGCTCGTCACCGTAGAGCGGCTTCAACAGGCTCACGCCGGGCGCGGGGCCGACCGGCGCTGGCGGGACCGGCGCGCCAAGGCGGATGCCGCGCCTGACGAGCCAGGCCGCCAGCACGGCATAGGCGCAGCCGGCCCCGGCCAGGGCGAGGAGCAGGAGCGTGACGAGGGTCAGAATGCCTTCATGTCCTTGTCGGTCTGGGCCTTCACGGCCGCCATCAGCCCGTCGAAGCCGCCGCTCTCGAAGGTGGAGCCGTATTCGGACCGCCAGGTGGCGAGCTGGCTGATGGTGCCGTTGAGGTAGATGTCGACGACCTTCCAGTCGCCGGCCTTGCCGCGCAGCAGGTAGTTGATGTCGACCGGCGCGCCGGAGCCGTTGAACTTCGATTTCACGAACTTGTCCTGGCCCCGTGCCGAGACGTCGGCGTCGATCCTGTAGGTTTCGCCCTTGAAGTCGTCGAAGGTGGAGGCGAAGGTCGCCACCAGCAGCCGGCCGAAGGCGTCGCGCAGCGCGGCCTGCTGGTCGGGCGCGAGCTTGGCGAAGTCGGGCCCGACCGCGATGCGGGTCATGGTGGCGACGTCGAAGAGGCGGGTCATCACGGGGTGGAGGTGGTCGTAGCGGCCCTGCATGTGCCACTCGCCGGCGTGGCGCATGGCGTCGAAGAGCGCGTCGTAGAAGTCCTGCACCACCAGGGCGGCGGGGTCGGCGGGGCTGGCAGCCGGAGCCGTCGCGGGCTCGGGCGGCGGGGCCGCGGAGGCCGGTTCCGCCGTCCCCATCGACAGGGCCGCCCCCATCGTCACGGCTGCCCCCAGCACCAGGAGGGCTCCGCGCCGTCGCATCGCGTTCTGCATGGTCTCTCTATCGTCTCGGGCCGTCGGGCCCTGCCGCGTCGATGCGGGCTGCCGGGGACAGGCGACGGGATGGCTCCGGATGCCGGGCCTGTCCAGCGGCTTCCGCCGGTGCCGGGTCCGACGCCGCGCCTTTGCCGTCCGCCTGCGGCGCGCCCGCCACAGCACCTCGCACCAGAATGCGGCGGCTTTCCAGGGCCTGCCAGGCGAGCAGGCCCGGCAGGCCCAGCACCACCTCGGGAAAGCGCTTGGCGAGCGACAGGGCGATGGCGGCCGGCGCCGGGATGCCGAAGACGGCGCAGAGCGCCACGAAACCGGCTTCCTGCACGCCGATGCCCCCGGGCACCACGAAGGCCGCGCCCCGCACCGCCTGGCCGAGGCTTTCCAGCACCAGCGCGGTGCCGTAGGGCACCGGATGCCCCATGGCGCGCAGCGCGAACCAGACCTCGAGGACGCCGAAGAACCAGATGGCGAAGTGCAGGGCGAAGACCGCACTGAGACGTCCACGGCGCCGGTAGAGCGCCAGGAAGGCGTCGTTCACGGCGGCGAGGCCGCCCCCCACCGCCGTCCATTGCGGGCTGTCGGTGAGGTGGCGCACCACCCGGTCGACGAGCCGGGCCCCGCCGAAGCGCTGGGCCGCGTAGAAGCCGCCGAGCGCCGGGGCCAGCAGGGCCAGGCCCAGCGCCACCCAGCGCACGATGGCGTCGCCGCCCCCGACCGTGGCGAGCAGCGCGACGCCGATCAGGGTGAAGACGAACTGCGTGACGGTCTGGGCCAGGAGGTCGACCAGCACGGACGCCACCGCGAGGCCGCTCGGCACGCCCCAGAAGGTGATGAGCCGCGCCCCCACGACTTCGCCGCCGACCTGCGCCACGGGCAGCAGGACGTTGACGGATTCGCGCACCCAGCGGAGCAGCAGGCAGGCCCGCAGCGTGCGGCGGTTCTGCCGGTCGAGCAGCAGCCACCAGCACAGGCCCGCCCCCGCCGCCTCGCCGACCCGCACGAGCGACACCGGCACCACGCCCCAGCCGACGGCGGCGACGGCGGCGGCGATCGGCTGCCAGCCGTAGAAGGCCACGAGCGCCACGGCGGCGGCGGCCCCGACGGTGCTGGCGATGACGAAGGTCAGGCGCATCGTGGCGTTTCGATCCCGCTCGCCGGGCCCGGTCGTGCTGTCGCCGACAGGGTCCGGCTGGAAAAGGGGCGAGCCTGCTCGCAGGCCCGGGCCGGAGCCGACCCGAGGAGGTGCCCGCCGTGCGGCGCGCGGCGGGACCCCGCCCTTACCACGGGACCCCGCCGCGGCGGCAAGCGCGAAAGCCGCCGGTTTTCCCGTCCGCGCCGGCGCCGTGGGGGCAGGTCGCGGCGCGGCGGCGCGCTCCGGCCTGTGTCGCGCCGGTGCCGACACACGCCGACTCTGGAAGGCGAGCCCGTCAGGCTCTAAGGTGCGGGCACGTCCGGCACGGGCCGGACCCAACCCGAAAGCCGCCATGGCCATCCGACTGCACAAGGGCGACCTGCCGGCCGATTACCGGGCCGGGACCAGCGTCGCCATCGACACCGAGACGCTGGGGCTCCGGCCGCACCGGGACCGGCTCTGCGTCGTGCAGCTGTCGACCGGGGACGGCTCGGCCGACCTCGTGCAGGTCGCCAAGGGCCAGACCGCGGCGCCGAACCTCGAACGGCTGCTGCGCGACCCCGCCGTCGAGAAGCTGTTCCACTTCGGCCGCTTCGACGTCGCCGTGCTGTTCAACGCCTTCGGCGCTATGACGGAAAACCTCTACTGCACCAAGATCGCCTCCAAGCTGGTGCGGACCTACACGGACCGGCACGGGCTGCGGGAGCTTTGCCGCGAGCTCCTCGGCGTCGACGTGTCCAAGCAGCAGCAATCGTCGGACTGGGGCGCCGACACGCTGTCGGACGCGCAGGTGAACTATGCCGCCTCGGACGTGCTGCACCTCCACGCCCTGAGGGCCCGGCTCGACGCCATGCTGGCCCGCGAAGGCCGCACGGAGGTGGCGCAGCGCTGCTTCGCCTTCCTGCCGACCCGGGCCCGGCTCGACCTCATGGGCTGGGGCGACACCGACATCTTCGCGCACGAGTGACGATCAGTCCGGCACAACCCTGCCCTGCGAGACACGGGCCGCCGGCCATAACTTGGCCACGGCTTCGGGGTTACGTCCAGGTTCCGGCCTTCCTGTTGTGAGCGCATGACTCATCTCGCCACCGCCCCCGGGCGGACGCCAGCTTCCGGGCTGCCCGCGCGGCCTCACGTGCGCCAGGCCGCGCCCGATGCGGGAGCGTCGGGCCAGGCCGCGCCGGACGCGGTGGCGTCTCCCGATGCCGCGACGTCGCGCGTCGATGCCTTCAAGGCCGCCGGGCGACACACCGCCCGGGTGCGGCTGCTGCGCCGCTTCATCCTGTTCGGCGCCGTTCTGGGCTCGGTGGCCATCGTGGTCTTCGCCTTCTTCAACCCCTTCCGCGCCGTCATCCCGGGCTTGTCGATCGACGGCGTGGGGCTGAGCGGCAGCAAGGTCACCATGGACCACCCGAAGCTCACCGGGTTCCGCTCCGACGGACGTCCCTACGACCTGCTGGCGAGTTCCGCCGTGCAGGACGCCAAGACGCCCAACGTGCTCGAACTGCACGACATCGACGCCCACGTCACCATGGCGGACCAGAGCGTGGTCCACATCGTGTCGGCGGCGGGTCTCTACGACAGTTCCAAGGAGACCATGCAGCTGAAGAGCGCCATCCACCTGACGAGCGACAAGGGCCTCGACGCCCACATGCTCAGCGCCTTCATCGCGTTCAAGACCGGGGCGGTCGAGACGCACGAGCCCCTGACCGTGGTGATGACCACCGGCACCGTCTCGGCCGACAGCATGCACATGGTCGACAACGGCGCCACCGTGGTGTTCGAGGGCCACGTCCACACCGTCGTGACGCCCGCGGCGACCGCCGCCCAGACAGCCTCCACAATGAAGGGCACCGCTCCGTGATGCACCGCATGCTCCCCGGGGCCGTCGCCGCCGCCCTCGTCCTCGCCGTGTCGGCGGCGCCGGCCTGTGCCAAGGCGAAGACGCCCGCCGCCATCCCCTCGGTGGACGACGCCAAGGCCCCGGCCGCCGATGCCGCGCCCAGGAAGGCCGCGGCCGGCGTGCCCCTCTTGCCCGGCAGCGGCTCGAAGGAGCCCGTCAACATCTCGGCCGACAAGCTCGATTTCCTCAACAAGGACAACAAGCTCATCTACACCGGCAATGTCGTCGTCATCCAGGGCGACTCGACCTTGAAGGCGTCCAAGCTCAACATCGACCTGCAGAAGGACGCGCCGGGTGCCGGCGGCGCCACCGCGCCGGCCGACGGCGCCGCGCCCGGACAGGGGAGTTCGGTGCGGCACATGGATGCCGACGGGCCCGTGACGCTCATCTCGAAGGACCAGGTCGGCACCGGCGACCGCGCCACCTACGACAAGGCCGAGAACAAGGTCTATCTCTTCGGCAACGTCACGCTGAGCCAGGGTCCCAACGTCACCCAGGGCGACAGGCTGATCTACGACATGACGTCGGGCCAGGCGCAGGTCTTCTCCGGCGCGACGAACGGCGGCCGCGTCATGAGCATCTTCACGCCCGGCAGCGGCACCCCGGGCGGCCCGGCGAAGGGCGCGCCGGCCAAGACGGCTCCGGGCAAGGCGGCGCCGAAGGGCCGGACGGCGGCGAAGCACCGCGGCGCCATCGCCCTGACCCGCGACGCCGACGCGGCGCAGTGACGGCGGAAGGTCCCGGCGTGGCGGCACCCGCATCCAGACCGCGCGGCCTCCGGCGGCTGTTCTCGCGCGCCGCGCCCGCAGCCGCGGCTTCCGTCGCGCCGGACCCCCGGCGTCGCGAGCCCGCTTTCCAGCCTGCGGCGAACGCGGCCGCAACGGCCGGGCCCGAGATGGCTGAGCCCGAGATGGCTGGTTCCGAGATGGCTGGTTCCGAGATGGCTGGGTCCGAGATGGCTTGGCCCGACGAGGCTGCCTGGCCCGACGGCACGCTGCCCGAGGACACGTTGCCCGAGGACTTGGCCGACGGCGCCTGGCCGGACCCGGCGCTCGACGCCGAGGGCGGCGGCCTGCCCGAAGCCTATGATGACGCGCAGGCGCCGGACGACGACTACGCCCGCGACCCCGCCTGGGACATGGCGCCGGGAACCCTGCGCGACCTGTCCCCCGAGGGCATGCTGGGCGTGTTCAACCTCGGCAAGGCCTACAAGGGCCGCAAGGTCGTCCACGACGTGTCGATCAACGTCCGTCGCGGCGAGGCCGTGGGCCTGCTGGGCCCGAACGGCGCCGGCAAGACCACGGTCTTCTACATGATCACCGGGCTGGTGAAGCCCGACAAGGGCATGATCCAGATCGACGGCCACGACGTCACGGGCCTGCCCATGTACCGGCGGGCCCGGCTGGGCATCGGCTACCTGCCGCAGGAAGCCTCGATCTTCCGCGGCCTCAACGTCGAGGACAACATCCGGGCCGTGCTGGAGATCACGGTGCCGGACCGCAAGCAGCGGGACCGCGAGCTCGACCAGCTGCTCGACGAGTTCTCCATCACGCGGCTGCGCAAGGCCCCCTCCATCGCGCTGTCGGGCGGCGAGCGCCGGCGCTGCGAGATCGCCCGCGCCCTGGCGGGCCACCCCTCCTTCATGCTGCTCGACGAGCCCTTCGCCGGCATCGACCCGATCGCGGTCGGCGACATCCAGGACCTCGTCCGGCATTTGAAGCAGCGCGGCATCGGCGTGCTCATCACCGACCACAACGTGCGCGAAACGCTGGGCCTGATCGACCGCGCCTACATCATCCACTCCGGCCATGTCCTGACCGAGGGCACCGCAGACGAGATCGTGGCCCACCCCGACGTGCGCCGCCTCTACCTCGGCGAAGACTTCCGCATGTAGCCATCGCGCCACGACCGGACTCCCATGCAAATACGGGGCCGGATCGCCGCGGGAGGGTTCCTTTACCGGGAACCATGCTATGGAGGGGGCGACGGCAGGGGCGGGCGACGCGGCGGACCGCAGCTCCGGCGGCGGATCCGGGGAACAGGGACCGAATGGCGCTTTCAGCCAAGCTCGTGATGCGCCAGGGCCAGGCCCTGGTGATGACGCCGCAGCTGATGCAGGCGATCAAGCTGCTGCAACTGTCGAACCTCGAACTCGCCTCCTTCATCGAGGAGGAGCTCGAGCGCAACCCCCTGCTCGAACGGGCCGAGGAGGGGCCGGACCCGCGCGAGCACGAGCCTCCGGCCGAGCCGCCCGCGACCGGCGACCCCGTCGAGGCGGACTGGACCAGCGACGAGTTCGCGACCGACCGGGGCGCCCTCGAGGCCGGTCTCGGCACCGAACTCGAGAACAGCTTCGATGGGGAACGGACCGGGCCGGCCGCCGACCCGGCGGGCGACATGATGGGCCTGTCGGCCACGTCCTGGACGGGGGCGCCGCCCTCGGCCGAGGGCGAAGGCTCGAATCTCGAGCGCTACGTGGCGTCGCTGCCCTCGCTGCACGACCACCTGGCGGCCCAGCTCCTGCTCGCCGTGACGGATCCCGTCGACCGCCTGATCGGTCACAGCCTGATCGACGCCGTCGACGAGGCCGGCTACCTGTCGGAGCCCGTCGAGGCCGTGGCGGAGCGGCTCGGCGTATCGGTCGCCAGCGTCGAGGCCGTGCTGGCCATCGTCCACACCTTCGAGCCGACCGGGGTCGCGGCGCGCTCGCTCGCCGAATGCCTGACGCTGCAGCTCAAGGAACGTGACCGGTTCGATCCCGCCATGGCGGCGCTGATCGGCCGTCTCGACCTGCTCGCCCGGCGCGACCACGCCGGACTGAAGCGGCTGTGCGGGGTCGACGACGAGGACCTCGCCGACATGGTGGGCGAGATCCGCCGGCTCGATCCCAAGCCGGGCCGCTCCTACGGCGGCGGGCCGGTGCAGACGGTGGTGCCGGACGTCTACGTGCGGTCCGCCCCCGACGGGTCCTGGCTGATCGACCTCAACACCGACGTGCTGCCCCGCGTGCTGGTCAACCAGTCCTACCGGGCCCGCGTCACCCGCGGCACCGCCAGCGACGCCGACAAGAGTTTCGTCAACAACTGCCTGCAGACCGCCAACTGGCTGACCAAGAGCCTCGAACAGCGGGCCCGCACCATCCTCAAGGTGTCGAGCGAGATCGTCCGCCAACAGGACGCCTTCTTTGCCCACGGCGTCCAGCACCTGCGTCCGCTGAACCTCAAGGCCGTGGCGGACGCGATCGGCATGCACGAATCCACCGTCTCGCGCGTGACGTCCAACAAATACATGGCGAGCCCGCGCGGCATCTTCGAGCTCAAGTATTTCTTCACCGCGTCGATCGCCTCCACGCTCGACGGAGCCTCCCACTCCGCCGAAGCGGTGCGTTTCCGCATCAAGCAGATGATCGAGGCCGAGACGCCCGCCGACGTCCTGTCCGACGACGCCATCGTGGCCAGGCTCAAGGCCGCCAACATCGATATCGCCCGCCGCACGGTGGCGAAATACCGCGAAAGCCTGCGCATCCCGTCCTCGGTCGAGCGGCGGCGCGAGAAGTCCGTCATGGTGCTGGCGGGACGCTAGGCATGACGGGTCCCGCTCTCCGACGAGGCCCCCGGCCTTGACGCCCGCCGTCGCGGCCGGCCTCGACCGCCTGCTCGCCGGGGCCGAGGCGCTCCGCCCCGTCATGGGCATCCTCAACGTCACGCCCGATTCCTTCTCCGACGGCGGCCGGCACGACGCCGATCCGGTGGCGCGCGGCGAGGCCCTGGTGGCGGAGGGCGCCGCCCTGCTCGATGTCGGCGGCGAATCGACCCGGCCCGGCTTCACGCCGGTGCCGGCCGAGGAAGAATGGCGGCGCATCGGCCCTGCCGTCGCCGCGCTGGCGGCGCGCGTGAGCGTGCCGCTGTCGGTCGACACGACCAAGCCCGAGGTGGCGGCCCTGGCCCTGTCCGCGGGTGTCGCCGTGGTCAACGACATCTGGGGCTTCCAGGGCGACGCCCGCATGGCCGCCTGCGTGGCGGCCCAGGAGGCCGGCGCCGTGCTGATGCACAACCGGCACGCCGTCGATCCCGCGCTCGACGTCGGCGAGGACATGCTGCGCTTCTTCGACCGCTCCCTCGCCCTGGCGGCGGAGGCCGGCGTGCGCCTTCACCGCATCGTGCTCGACCCGGGCATCGGCTTCGGCAAGACGCAAGCCCAACAGGTCGACGCCATCCGGGCCATCCCCCGCCTGCGCGCCGCCTTCGGCCTGCCGGTGCTGGTGGGCCTGTCGAAGAAGCGTTTCCTCGGCGCCATCACGGGGGCGCCGGTCGAGCGCCGCGGCGTCGAGACCCTGGCCGCCAACCTCGCCGCCGCGGCGGCGGGCGCGGCGATCTTCCGGGTGCACGACGTCGCCGACCACGTGGCGGCCCTGAAGGTCTTCGGCGCGATCCTGCCGACCGGAGATCGGCCGTGAGCCGCCTGCGCGGGGCCGTCGAGGTCGCGTTCCAGTTCGGCAGCAACGTCGGCGACAAGGTCGACAACGTGGCCCGGGCGGCGCGCCTGCTGGAGGCCGCCGGCATCGCCCGCGACCTCCGCCTGTCCACGCTCTACCGCACGCCGCCCTGGGGAGGTGTGCCGCAGGACTGGTTCGTCAATGCCTGTGCGGTCGGGATGACGGCCCTGCCGCCCCGCGACCTGTTGCGCCGCGTCAAGGCTGTCGAGGTGGCGCTCGGCCGCGTCGAGACGGTGCGCTGGGGGCCACGGGTCATCGACATCGACATCCTGTACCGGGGCGAGGACAGCGTCGACACGCCCGAGCTGACCCTGCCGCACCGCGACGTGCTGAACCGCGGCTTCGTGCTGGTGCCGCTGGCCGAACTCGTGCCCGAGCGCATCATCCGCGGCGTCCGGATCGCCGATGCCGCGGCGCGGGCCGACGTGGCGGGGATCGTGCGGCTGTCCGGCGAGAGCTGAAGACCCGTCCCCGTCCTGCGACACCGGGGCGGTCGCCCGCATCGCGGATGGAGCGACCGGTCGGGTTTCCGTCCGCCGGTCTCCGAGCAGGCTCGACGGAGTGGTGTCGGGGCTTCCGAGACAGCCGATCCTGCTTCAGGCGGCGAGGTCCGCCACCACCATGTCGAGCACCGGAAATCCTTCGCGGGTGACGCGCAGCCGGCCCGTCGAGGATCGCTCGACGAGGCCGTCGCCGATCAGGCTGGCGACGCGCGTGCCGTCGATCGTCCGGCCCGCCAGGGCGGCGAAGCGGGCGGGATCGATCCCCTCGGCGAGGCGCAGCCCCATCAGCAGGAACTCGTCGCCCTGTTCCTCGGACGACAGGCCCTCGTCCGCCACGAGGCCGTGGCCCTCGCCCTCCACCACGGTCAGCCACATCTCGGGATGCCGTTCGGTCGAATGCGCGCGCCGCCCGTCGGGCGTCAGGATGCGGCCATGGGCGCCGGGGCCGACCCCGGCATATTCGCCGTAGCGCCAGTAGACGAGGTTGTGGCGCGACTCGGCGCCGGGCCTGGCGTGGTTCGAAACCTCGTAGGCCGGCAGGCCGCGGGCCGCCGTCAGCTCCTGGGTGACTTCCCACAGCACGCGGGCCTGCTCGGGGTCCGGCACGGCGAGCTTGCCGGCCTTGTAGAGCCGTTCGAACATCGTGTCGGGCTCGATGGTGAGCTGGTAGAGCGACAGGTGCTCGGCGGCCCGGTCGATGGCGCCGTGGAGCTCGGCCTTCCAGGCGTTCGCCGTCTGCCCCGGGCGGGCGTACATCAGGTCGAAGGAGAAGCGCTCGAAGTGGCGGGCCGCGATCGCCACTGCGGCGAGGGCCTCGTCGGCGCTGTGAAGCCGGCCCAGCGCCTTGAGGTCGGGGTCGTTCAGCGCCTGCACGCCGAGCGACACGCGGTTGATGCCCGCCGCGCGGTAGCCTTGGAAGCGCGTCGCTTCGACGCTGGTCGGGTTGGCCTCGAGCGTCACCTCGGCATCGGCCTCGACCTCCCAATGGCCTCCGATGGCGTCGAGGATGCTGCCGACCGTCGCGGGCCGCATCAGCGAAGGCGTGCCGCCGCCGAAGAACACCGACCGCACCCTGCGGCCCGGCGTCAGGGCGGCGCGATGCGCCAGCTCCTGCCGAAAGGCCGAAAGGAAGCGGGCCTCGTCCACCGGGGCCTGGCGGACGTGGCTGTTGAAGTCGCAGTAGGGGCATTTCGACAGGCAGAACGGCCAATGGACGTAGATGCCGAAACCGGGGTCGGGTGAGCCGAGGGCAGTCATGCCGCCTTATCGCACGGCGCGGGGGCGCGGGTCACGCGGCAAACAAAACCGGGGCGGTCCGCGTCGTCACGGGGCCCCGAACAGGCGCGCCGCCAGGATCTGGAAGGCGCGGGCCCTGTGGGACAGCGCTTCGCCCCCGTCGGCCGGCAGGCCGTGCTTTTCCTCGGCCGACATCTCGCCGAAGGTGCGGCCGTGCCCGTCGGGCAGGAAGCTGGGGTCGTAGCCGAAGCCCCTGTCGCCGCGCGGCGGATGGACGATGACGCCGTGCACATGGCTTTCGACCGCCTCGCATCGCCCGTCCGGCCAGACGACGGCCAGCGCCGCGGTGAAGTGGGCGCGTCGCGCGGCGGCGTCCGTGGCCCCGCGTTCCGTCAGCATCGCGTCGATCCGGGCCATCGCGCCGGAAAAGTCCTTGTCGGGGCCGGCCCAGCGCGCCGAATAGATGCCGGGCGCGCCGTCCAGCGCTTCCACGCAGAGGCCGGAATCGTCGGCGAGCGCCGGCAGGCCGGTGCCTCGCACCGCGGCTTCGGCCTTCAGCCGCGCATTGGCGGCGAAGCTCGTGCCGGTCTCGTCGGGCTCGGGCAGGCCGAGGTCGCCGGCCGACAGCGCCGTGACGCCGTAGGGGGCGAGCAGGTCGCGGAATTCCGCGATCTTTCCGGCATTGTGCGTGGCGATCACGAGGCGGGTCAGGGTTGGATCGCGCATGGGACACTCGAGGGCAGGCCGGGGCCGGTGAGGGGTCGCCGTCACCCGCCTGGGGTTACCGCGTCGCGCCCGTCTTGGCCAGTTCTCCCGGCCGCTTCTCCCGGCCGCTTCCCCCCGGGCCTGGTCGGCAGATGGGCCGCGGCCGCGCCCGACTGCGACACCATGTCCGGGGAAGAGAGTCGACGGCTTTGGAAAACCACGTTTTTTTCTCACAAAAGCGACAGATATCCGCGAAGGATGATGGGTGCGGATCGGGATCCGCGTCGAGGGCCGCTGTGGATGTCGGATGGCGTGGAACCGGTGAAGGCGTGGCAGGCCGAAGGGCCGCTGGTCCGCGACCCTGTGCTGGACCGCCTCGTCGCGCTCGTGGCGGACCTGCTCGAGGCCCCCATCGCCGTCCTGGCGCTCTTCGACGCGGGCGAGGCTCGGATCGTGGCCCAGGTCGGGCTCGACCCCGATGCGGCCCGGCGCGGCGTCCCGGCCGTCGAGCCCCTGACGGACCCGCACACGCGGGTGATGCCCGACCTCGGGCGTGACGGACTGGGGCCGTTCGAGCAGCTCCTGCCGACGGCTCCGGGCTTCTACGCCGGCACGCCCGTGTCGGGGCGGGACGGTGCGCTCATCGGCGTGGTCTGCGCCATCGACACGGATCCGCGGCCCTCGCCCTCCGGGCGCGACATCCGGCGCCTGGAGGATATGGCGGTGCTGGCCGGCGACGCGCTCGCGGGGCGGCGGGCCGTCGAGAGTGCCGAGGCGCTGGCGGAGTCACGCACGGAGTTGCTCGCCGACCTCAGCCACGAGCTGCGCACCCCGCTCAACGGCATCGTGGGCTTCGCCGAGATCCTGCGACGGGACGGGGCGGGCGACGACCGCGCGCTCCGCAGCCTGGAGCGGATCGAGGAGGCCAGCCGGGGCCTGCTGACCATCGTGGGCGACGCCCTCGACCTGGCCAAGCTCGGCAGCGGTGCGGTGCGGCTCGACGCGCGTCCTTTCTCGGCGGCCCGGCTCGTCGAGGACGCCGCCGCCCTGGTGCGGCCCGACGCCGACCGGAAGGGCCTGGCCCTCGCCGTCGAGCTGCCCGGCACGCCCCTGGGTCCCGTGATGGGCGACCCCGACCGGCTGCGGCAAGTGCTGCTGAACCTGCTCGCCAATGCCGTGAAGTTCACCGAAGCCGGTACGGTGCGGGTGAGCCTCGGCGCCGAGGGCGGGGCGGAGGGGCGGCCCGTGGCGCTGACTTTCGTGGTCGTCGACAGCGGCGTCGGCATCGCCAGCGACGGCATCCCGCGGCTGTTCCAGCGCTTCGCCCAGGCCGACGGCACCATCGCGCGCCGCTTCGGCGGCACGGGGCTCGGGCTCGCCATCTCGAAGAGCCTCGTCGAAGCCATGGGCGGGGTCATCACGGTGGTGTCGGCCCCGGGCGCCGGCGCGCGCTTCACCGTCTCCCTGTCGCTGCCGCCCGCGCCCGATCCCGTACCGCAGGCGCCGGCAAGCGTCGGGGGGCGGTCGCCGGACACGACGCGCGACGCGCTGAAGGGGTCCGCCGTGCTGCTGGCCGAGGACGTGTCGCTGAACCAGAAGCTGGCCCTGCAGCTGCTGGAGCCGCTCGGCGCCGAGGTCGACGTGGTCGGCGACGGCCTCGCCGCCGTCGCGGCGGTCGCGCGCCGTGACTATGCCCTGGTGCTGATGGACATGGAGATGCCGGTCCTCGGCGGCCTCGACGCCACGCGGCGCATCCGCGCCCTCGGCGGCCCGGCCGGCAGCGTGCCGATCGTGGCCCTCACCGCCAACGTGTTCCCCGAACAGCTCGCGTTGTGCCGCGCCGCCGGCATGGACGACCACCTCACCAAGCCCTTCGGCGCGGACGACCTCGCCGCCAAGGTGCTGCTCTGGGCCCGCCGCCTCGCCCCGGCGGGCTGACGGGAAGGACCGCGCCGGGCCTTTTCTCAGATGTACGGCACCGTCCGGTGGCGCGCCGCTTCGCGCGTCAACGGGGCCGCGGCGTCGGTCTCGCCGATGTGCCACCCCCAGGCCAGGGCCGCCATGCCGATGACCCGCTCCAGCGCATGGGCGTGCGTCCCGTCCCGCGCGATGGGCTCGGGCTCGAACAGGCTCGCGTCGACGTGGGGCAGCAGCGCCGACAGGAAGCCGCCGCGCATCCAGAACATGGTGCCGGCGATGAAGGCGAGGTCCGTGTCGGCGATCGCGAGGCCGGCGACGCCCCCCATCAAGCGGCCGACCTCGGGGCGGTTGCCGCCCCAATAGGCCGGGTTGGCGATGAAGGAACCCGGCGCGCCGAGCAGGGCGAGGCGGGGGTCGGCGTCGAAGCGCGACAGGGCGCGCGCCGCCGCGAAGGGGCCGGGCAGCAGGCCGCGCAACGTGTCCCGCCGCCACCACTCGCCCTGGTCGGAATAGGCGCTGCGCTTGCCGTGGATCTTCAGCACGGCGGCGTCGGGGGCGATGGCGAGCCGGCCGGCCAGCGTGAAGAAGGGCAGGAGGTCGCGGCCGCGGTTCTCCACGGCATAGAATGCGATCGCCGCGCGCGACCGGCCGCGGAAGGGCTCCCAGGCGGCGAAGACGTCGGGGTCGCTCGACGACACGTGCACGGCCGCGCCGCGGGGCAGGGCCAGCAGGCAGGCGGCGAGTTCCGGCACGAGGTCGGCGTGGTGGCAATGGCAGAGCGCCAGGATCCGCCCGGCCGGCACGGACGGCTGGAACGGTCCGGCCAGGGCGGAGAAGCCCCGGCGGCCGGCCGTGCCCAGCGCGCTCCGGAGCCGGCGCGGCAACCGGTCGCGCAGGCGCGTCACCGCCCGCTCGCCCGCTTCAGCCGGTCGAGGCCGCGGTGGGCGGCGGCCAGCAGGGCGCGGGTGCCCGGGATATGGCGGCCCAGCCAGAGCACGCCGCCCTGCACCAGGCGGCCCGACAGCCAGGCCAGCCGGTCGAGGTCGTCGGCACCCTCGGCGTCGCCGAAGGCCCGGGCCCGCATGTAGCTCATTCGGCCGCGCAGCGCATCGATACGGCGGACCACCCGAGCCCTGTCGGCGCCGGCGATGGCGCGGTCCAGGGTGGCGCGGAGGTCGTCGGTGGCATCGTCCCAGTCGCGCGCCGGCCCGTCCGCCCGCACCTCGCTCCAGGTCGGAGGATCGGCCAAGCGGCGCAGCAGGTCTGCCTCGTCGGAGAAGACGTGGATGTTGGCCCGCTCGGGCAGCCCCCCGGCGATCTCGGCATAGGGCGGCAGGTCGCGCACCAGGATGGGCCGGCGATGCGCCAGGGCGTCGAGGATGGGAAAGCCGAAGCCCTCGTAGACCGACGGATAGACCACGACCCGCGCCGCTCCGTAGAGCGCCGTCATCTCGGCCGCCGTGATGCCGCCCGATGGGCGGGCGTCGACCCCCGGCACGGCCCCGGGGGGCAGCCCCAGCACCGCGACGGGGCGGGCGAGTCCCGCCCGAGCCAGGGCCGAGGCGGTCTCGTGCAGGCGCTTGTGCGGCATGGCATTGCCGATGACCAGGACGGTGCCGTCACGCGGCGCGTCCGGCACGGGCCCGAGCCGGTAATCGGCCAGCGCCAGCGAATGGAGCGAGATGGCGGCGGGACAGGCCGGGGGGTCGAAGCGGCGCGCGAACTGGCGCGCCGTGAAGCCGCTGTTGAAGAGGATGCCGTCCGCCTGGGCCAGGCAGAAGCGCCACAGCGCGTCGAGTTCGTCCGGCGCGTCGCGCTGGCAGTCGAACCCGATCGTGTCGAGCAGCACCAGGACCAGCACGGGCGCCCGCCGCACCGCCGCGTCGATCTCGCGCCACAGGAAGGGTTGGCCCAGGCGGATCAGCGCCGCGTAGACGTCGCGGTCTGCCGGATCGGCCCGCGTCACGACCGGCCCGAGGTCGGCGAAATGGGCCGCGAAGGCTTCCGGGGTGGCGACGACCGTGAGGGCGAGGTCGGCCCACCGCGCCGCGGCGCGGGCCACGAGCGCACGGGCGAGACCGGTGGTGCCGCTGTGTCCCGGCCCGGCATGGCTGAGGTCGAACGCCACCCTGAGCCGCCCGTCGGCGCCCGGCTCCAGCCCGCGCATCAGCGCGTCGGCCCGGGCCGGCGCGGCGGCCCGCTGACGCAGCAGGGCGGGGCGCCACGCGGCGGGGATCGTATCGGGTGCCGCCATGGCGGGCCCGTCCGGATGCAGGGCCTCGGCCCGTCCCGCCACGGCGACGCGGAACCCCAGGCGGTTCAGGGCGAGCAGGGGTGCCACGAGGTCGTCGGGCCCGTCGGCGGCGGGCGCGTTGCCGGCGACGAGCGCCAGGGCCGATGCCTTGATGTAGGTGGCGCGGGCGTCGGGCAGCAGGCCGTAATCGAGCGCCGGTGCGGCGCCGGGGTGCGGCGGCCCCGGCACGGCGGCGAAGCGCGGCACGGCGGCGGCGACCATGGGGTCGAGGTCGGCGACGCGGCGCAGTTCGGCCGCCGCCTGCGCCGACAGCACCGTTCGGGCTTCGACCACTAGAAGGTCCATGCCCGCTGCGGTGGCCCGCTTCAACGCCGCCCCGAGGCCGCCGGGCGGCACCGCGCGGGCTTCCGCCAGGGGAAGGCCGGCCCCGGTAAGGCTTCCGGTCAGTCGCGCCGCCGCCGCCGCCCCGCCGAGGTCGCCGATCCCGGTCAGGACGGCGACGCGGAACTGCGGCGAGACCCGCCAGGGCCCCTCCGCCCCCCTGTCCGGCGCCGTCACACCAGGGCCGGGGCGCGGCAGCGCGCGCGGATGCGATCCGCCGCCGTCCCCAGCAGGCGCGGCCAATCCATGTCGCCGTCGTGGCGCAGCACTTCGACGCTGTCGTACCAGGGCCCGACAGGCCCCGCCGCCCCCCAGCGCCAGCAGGAATCGGGGCGCGACAGCAGGAGCGTCGGTGCGCCCCCGGCGCCGGCGAGGTGCACCACGGCGGTGTCGACCGACACGACGAGGTCGCAGGACGCCACCAGCGCGGCGAGGTCGACGAAGTCGCGGATGGACGGCACCGCCACATGGTCCTCGCGGGCCAGGCGCGCCGCCTCCTCCGGTGTGAGGCGGTTCAGCAGCACCGTGAAGTCGACGTCGCGCCGGCCGAACAGCGCCGCGAAGGTATCGAGCGGGATCGAGCGCGTGTGCTCGTACTGGCGGGGGTGGCCCCGCCAGCAGATGCCGATCCGCGGCCGGTCGCCCGCGGGGCGGGGCGCCGGCGGGCCGAGGTCGATGTAGCGGCCGCGCGGCGCGAGGTCCTCGGCTTCGAGGACGGCGGCGAGCTGCATGGAGGGGACGAAGACGTCGTAATCGGGCTCGCGCGCGTCCTCGGACACGAAACGGATCTCGGGAAAGCTGCGCGCCATGAGGCCCAGCAGCGGCGCCGGCACGCGGCCCAGGATGGTGGCGTCGGGCGCGCGCGCCAGCAGGCGCGGCAGGAAGCGCGCGACCTGGAGCATGTCGCCCAGGCCGTGCTCGAACAGCACCATCAGCCGCCGCCGCCCGAGCGCCGCTCCGGTCCAATGCGGGCGATGCCGGCGGAGCGGGTAGGTGCCGAGCAGGGCGTCGGCGGCGCTCCAACTCGCCAGCCCGTCGCGGATCCGGCCGCGCTTCAACAGGTGGAAGGCGTAGCCCTGGCGTGCGTCCGGGTCCGTGCCGTCGCGCCCGATCGCCGCCTCGTAGGCGGGGCCGGCCTCGTCGAGCCGCCCCACCGCGTCCAGCACGTCGCCCCGCAGCACGAGGCTGCCGACGTCGTCGCCGATCCGCTCGATGTCGCGCGCCGCCTCGGCGAGGCGGCCGAGCCGTAGCGCCGCGCGACGTCCGGTCTGGTCGATGCGGCGGGCGAAGGGCGTCCCCGCCACGGTGCGGGTCCAGGCCGGCAGGGCGGCGGCGATGGCGGCGAAGTCCCAGGTGCCGAGCAGGCCGTCGGCCAGCACGGCCGTCTCGAGCGGGGTCAGGGTGGCGAGCCGGCCCGCCGCCGCGGCGGCTTCGGCGAACCGGTGGCGCATGTAGGGCGCCAGCACGGCGTCGCGGCACCCGGCGAGGTCGTCCGGCGCCACCGTCACGGCGGTGAGGAGGCTGTTCCGGTTGAAGGTCGCCGACAGAAGGCGGGCCCGCCGGGCCGGGTCGGCCGGGACCGGCCGATGCGCCACGTAGGCCTCGCGGGCCCGGATGCGCGCGAGGTCGGCGGTCTCGGACAGGCCATGGATGCGCAACATGGCGGCGGCGGAGGTGATCTTGCGTGCCAGCAGCATGAGATCCCGCCGCGATCGCGCCATCAGGCCCTCACGTCGGCCGATGCGATGTCCTGGGCGGCGAACTCCGGCTTGTCGCCCTCGTCCACCTCCTCGTCCTCGGGCGTGTCGACGACGGGCGTCGCGGTCTCGTCCACGCCCCGGATGTAGCGGTCCCAGACGTCGTCGACCGACCCCTCGGCCACGATGGTGCCGGCTTCGAGCAGCACGGCCCGATTGCAGTAGGACCGCAGCGAGCCGACATCGTGCGAGGCCAGCACCAGGATCTTGGCATTGTCCATCATGGCGTCGAGCCGGGCCTTGGCCCGGGTCGCGAAGCCGGCGTCGCCGAAGGAGATCATCTCGTCGAAGAGCAGGATGTCGGGGTGGCGCGTCGTCGAGGTGGCGAAGGCCAGGCGCATCCGCATGCCGGACGAGTAGGTCCGCATCGGCAGGTGGAGATAGGGGCCGAGTTCGGAGAAATCGGCGATCTTGGGGATGGCGCGCCGCGCCTCCTTCAGCGACATGCCGAGGAACACGCCGCGCTGGATGATGTTGTCGGCCCCGGTCAGCTCGGCATCCATCCCCATCTCCATGTCGATGAGGGACGACACCGTGCCGGCGATGTCGGCGCGGCCGGCCGACGGCTCGTAGGAACCGGCGAAGACCCGCAGCAGGGTCGACTTGCCGGCGCCGTTGTGGCCCACCAGCCCGAGCCGGTCGCCGGGCTTCAGCGACAGGCTGATGCGGCGCAGGGCCTTCACGGTGACGACGTCGCGGTCGTTGGCCTCGACCTGCCCGCCGACGCGGCGGATCAGCGTCGTCTTCAGCGAGCGTCCCCGGGAGTTGAAGATCGGGATCTCGACCGAAGCATCGACGAGTTCGATGGAAGCCACGTCAGGGACCCTCGGTTACAACCAATAGACGATGCGGGAGCGGAACTTGGCGAAGACCGGCCAGGCGATGAGGCTGAGCACGCAGAGCGCGACCAGCACGGTGCCGTAGGTTTCCGGGGCCGGGACGTGGCCGAGCAGCGGCTCGGAGACGACGCGGAGGAAGGACGCGAAGGGATTGAAGACCTTGATGTAGTAGGCGTTCGGGCCGAGCTGCTCGACGTGCCACATGATGGGCGTGACGAAGAAGGCGAGCTGCAGCAGGTTGCCGACGATCTGCGGCATGTCGCGGAAGCGCGTGCACAGCAGCGCCAGGCTGATCGACGCGGCGAAGACCCCGGCCAGGACCAGGAGAAGGCCCGGGATGGCCAGCAGGGCCACGGGGCTCGGGGCATAGAGGAAGACGATGAAGACCAGCGGGATGATGATGATGTTGTGGCCGAAGGCCATCATGTTGCGCACCAGCACCCGCATGATGAAGGTGGATTTCGGCAAGGCTTCCTGGCGCAGGTAGGGCGCGGCCTCGATGAAGGCGCTGCAACTTTCCGAGATGGACGTCGAAATGAACGTCCAGATGGTCATGTTGACGGCGAGGTAGGGGATGTATTCGTGGATGTTCTGGTGGAACAGGCCGCCGTAGACGGCACCGATGCCGGCCACGAAGAAGGCCATGCTCAGCGTGATCCAGAACTGGCCGAAGCGAGACCGCTTGTAGCGCAGGCGGATGTCGCTGACGCCGAGCAACGCCCAGACGTGCCAGCCGCGGAAGCAGCGCGCCAGGTCCAGGGCTGCCAGCCGCCATTCCCGGACCCACGGCCGCTCGGGAGATGAGGCCGCCTGGAGGGCCGGCAAGGCTTCGGTACTGCGCATCCTGGCTCCGCGAACTCGTGGACCCGACGCGTTCCGGGCGGGACGATTGCGCCGGAACGTCTATCGGAACTGCGGAGCGAGCGTCAAGGCGAGCCCGGGCCGGCCGCCGCGCGCTCGTCCGCGCCGGGCCTCCTCTTCGAGGAAGAATGGCCCGGAATCAAGGCAGGGCCTCCGGCACCGGCCGAAGCCGCCCGCTTCAGAACAGCCGTCCACCGTCCGGCACGGGCAGGGTGGGCACGCCCAGAACCACCTCGCCATCGGCGTCCGGGAAGCCCAGCGTGAGCACCTCGGACATGAAGGGGCCGATCTGGCGCGGCTTGAAGTTGACCACGGCGCAGACCTGGCGCCCCACCAGGGCGGCGGGGTCGTAGTGGCGGGTGATCTGCGCCGAGGACCGCTTGCGGCCGATACCGGGGCCGAAGTCGATCACGAGCTTGAGAGCCGGCTTGCGGGCTTCCGGGAAAGGTTCCGCCTCCACCACCGTCCCGACCCTGATGTCGATGCGGCGGAAATCCTCGTAGGAGACCTGCTCGGCGACCGGTTCGGGCGAGGGTGCCGCCATCAGAGCGCGATCCCGGCGTCGAGATCGTCGGTCGGCACGGGCTTGACGGTCGGCTTGCGCTCGCGCGAGCGGCGCCGTGCGTCCATCATGGCACGGCCCATGATCCGCAGCGGCGACACCAGCCGGTCGAAGTCGTCGAGCCGGGCCACCCAGGTCTCGCCGCGGGACAGTTCCCGGTCGAGGGCCGCCATGGTGCGGGCCTGGCCGGCATCGTCGTCCTCGAACCAGACGTCGAGCACCCGGCCCCAGGCCAGCACGAGGCCCTGCAGCTTCAGGGCCGCCATGTTGCCCTCGACGTCGACCCCGGCGGCCGCCAGCATGAAGCGCATCGAGTTGAGGACCACGCCGTTGAGCGCCGCCGCCGTGAGCGGATCGCGGCGCACGTGCTCCATGATGCCCTGCAGCCCGAGCTTGTAGGGCGCCATGGCGTCGAGACGCCGCATCAGCACGTCGAACACGCGCTCGCGCGGGGCCTCGTCGGCGAGGGTCTGGTTCTCCTGCCCCAGCACCACGTGATCGATGCGGCGGGCGAAGCCGGCCAGCACCGCCCCCTTCGACGGGAAGGCGTCGCGGAACTCCGACAGCGAGACGCCGGCCCGGGTCGCGACGTCGGTCAGGCCGAAATCGTCCCACTCGCGCTCGGCCGAAAGCTCCATCAGGGCTTCGATGATCCTGTCCTTGACGGAAGGCGCGGGCCGGGCGGCTGCGGGTGGGGCGTCGGGCTCGGAACCGCCGGTGCTGCGCGCGTCGGGGATCATCATGGTGCTCCTGGTCGATGACGGCCGGGCGCCGTGCCCGGGGGGACCGTGCCGGTCCCGGTCCCGCTCATGTAGCGCCGGAACCGCCGGGACCAAACCGCTACGGGGGCGATGTCGCGCCGCGGGGCGGGGAGCCGGCGCGGCGTCGCGGTTCAGCGCGACAGTTCCTGGGCCCGCCGGAACGCGGCCTCGACGGCGCGGTCGAGCAACGGTCCCAGCGCGTCGTCGGCCATGAGCACCGCCAGGGCGGCGGCCGTGGTGCCGCCCGGCGAAGTGACGTTCTGCCGCAAGGTGGCGGGCGGGACATCGGGCTGGCGATGCAGCAGTTCGCCCGCCCCCTCCACGGTGGCGCGCCCGAGGCGGGCGGCGAGGTCCGGCGACAGGCCCAGCCGCTCGCCGGCGCGGGCGAGGGCTTCGGCCAGAAGGAACACGTAGGCGGGGCCGGAGCCCGACACCGCCGTGACCATGTCGATCTCGCCCTCGTGGGCGAGGCGCTCCACGCGGCCCACGGCGCCGAGCCAGCGTTCGGCCCGCAGCACCGCTTCGGGCGACAGGCGGCCGTCCGAAGCGAAGCCCGTGATGCCACGGCCGACCGAGGCCGGCAGGTTCGGCATGGCGCGCACGCAGCCGGCGGCGCGCGGGAACCGGGCCGCGAGGTCGGCGAGGGTGCGGCCGGCCAGGATCGACACGACGGCGGTGCCGGGGCCGGCCCACGAGGCGATGGCGGGGGCGCTGGCCTCCAGCGCCTGGGGCTTGATGGCGAGTACGAGCGTGTCGACCGGGTGGACGGCCGGCGGATTGAGCGCCACTCCGCCTGCGCGGCAGAGGGCCGTGAGGGCCGGCGACGGCTGGGGGTCCGACACGGCGATGCGCCCGCCGCTGACGCCCTGGGCCAGCCAGCCTTCCAGCATGGAGCCGCCCATGCGGCCCGCCCCGACCAGCAGGACGGTGTCGCGCGCGTCGGACGCATCGGTCCCGGATGGTCGGGTCGTCGACAGGCGGGCGTTCGGCGGATCGGTGTCGGGGACGTCGGTCATGGCGGGCCTCGCCGGGTTCGGGCAGCGTCGGGCCGGATCAAGCCTCGCCCTGGGTTTCGAACATGGCGCCATCGAGCGCGTCGCGGGCGCTCTTGCCGGCCCAGAGCACGAACTGGAACGCCTGGAAATAGCGGTCGCATGCGGTGACGGCCATCTTGAGGATGGCCTCGCACTGCCGCCCGTCGGGGTCCGCCCCGCCCGCCATGAGCAGCGAGTGCCGGAACATGACGACGTGTTCGCGGCTCCACAGGTCGAAATGGCCGATCCAGAGCTGTTCGTTGATCATGGCGATCAGGCTCTGGATCTCGGTGCGGCGCCGGTCCGGCACCTTGAGGTCGAAGGCGCAGCCGACGTGCAGCGCTTCGAGGTCCGACAACCAGGTGAAGGCCACGTGGTAATCGGCCGACGCGCCCTCGACCGAGATGGAGATCTCGTCCTCGTCGTCCCGGTCGAAGGACCATTCCCGCATCGCGGCGAGGCGTTCGACGACGTCCACGGGATGTTCGGCGCGGGGTGGTTCGAAGGCGAGAAGCGACATGCGGGGTACTCATCGAGCTTTGGGCGGCGAGGGTAGCGACAGGGCCTTGCCCCACGCTCTCCTCTTCCATCCGACCGTGCCGCCCGCCGCGAGGACGGTGTGCAGCGTGCAGTCGAATCACCCTTGCCCCGACTATAGACTCGGGACTCGGCCGAAAGAACCTGGGGTGCCCCGCGGCACCCCGACATCGCTGCGGAAAACGCAGCCTGGCTTGTGGAGAAGATCCGGCGCGTGGAGACGGTCCGGCATCGCGGGCCGGAGCCCTTCGAAGCCGCCCCCGCGACGGGGAGCGGCGTCAGGCGCGGGCGGCGGCGGCGGAACTCGCGGCGCGGCGGTGTGACTTGCGGTCGAAGAACAGCACCTGGCTGATCACGGCCCGCAGCGTCTCGACCGAGAAGGGCTTGGCGATGAGGAAGGCGGGCTCGGGCGGCGCGCCGGTGAGGAAGCGCTCGGGATAGGCCGTGATGAAGATCACCGGCACTTCGAAGGCGCCGAGGATCTCGTTGACGGCTTCGAGCCCGGAAGAGCCGTCGGCGAGCTGGATGTCGGCGAGGATCAGGCCGGGCTGGTGATGCTGGACGGCCTTCAAGGCTTCACGATGCGTGCGCGCCACGTCGACCACCTTGTGGCCGAGGTCCTCGACGACGTTCTGGAGGTCGAGGGCGATGAGCGGCTCGTCCTCGATGATGAGCACGTCGGTCGAGATCTGCTCGGCGATCTCGCTGTTGGCGCTTTCCAGCAGGCGCTTCGCCTCGTCGACCGAACAATCGATCGTGCGGGCGACCTCGTGGATGTCGAAGCCTTCCAGCGCAGTCAGCAGCAGCGCCACGCGCGGCATGATGGAGATGGCTTCGAGCCGGCGTGTCGTGCCGATCTCGTCCGCCGACGTGGCCGACGTGTCGGTCAGGGTGTTGACGGCGACCGAACGCCACAGGTTGAGGAAAAGCTTGTAGAGGCTGCAGCGCACGTCGGCGCCGACGTCGAGGTTGCCCGGGTCCGCCACGATGGCTTCGAGCGTTTCGACCACATAGGCATCGCCGCCCTTCTGGCTGCCCGTCAGGGCCCGCGCAAACCGCCGCAACTGCGGGAGATGCGGGGCGATCGCCTGTGAAATCGACATTCTAACCTCAGTCCATCGACGCGGAGCATGGAACGCTGCGCTAGATAACGCCCGACTGCGAAAATAGTTTCCGACATGGGAACATTAAATTCGACGCGGCGTTCTCGAACCGCGACGGCCGCAGCGGATCCGAAGATCGGCGGCCTTTTTTGGTGGCGCTGAGACTAGTCTGCAGCCTGCCGGATCGCAAGCCGCGGCACCGAGCGGGCGAGGGCGAGTGGATCGACGATGAACCCAGACAACGAGAACGAGCGTCTTCCGGCGCCGAACCAGGATCTGTCCGCCTCCCCCGAGGCCGGCCGGTCGGATGCCGAAGGTGCCGCCGATGGCGCCCGGCCCGGCACCACGGACGTGCAGGCCTATATCGGTCGGCAGTTGCGTGCGGTCTATGACGATGTCGTGAAGCAGCCCATCCCCGACCGGTTCCTGGCGCTGATGAAGCAGCTCGAGGAGCAGGGCGCCAAAACCTGATCGAGGCCTGATCGGGAGTCGATCCGCCGTCTGGCGTCGCGTCATCCCGGCGATGCCCGGCACGCGCGCGCGATGGCGTCGAGGTGCGGCCCGGTGAGCCGCGGGGTTTCGCCCGCGGTGTGCGAGGCGCCTCTCGCTTCCGCCGCCACCCGCATCGTCGTGCAGGTGCAGGCCGCGAGGCAGAGCTTCGGTGCCGCGCCCGCCGCCTCGCAGTCTGCCCGACACTGCATCAGGAACGGATCCTCGCCGGCCTCCGGCCGCGCCGCCGCGCCTGGCGAGACGGCCATCAGCACGCCGTAGAGGATCGGCTGGTGCAGCATGTAGACGGCGAGGCTGTGCCGGCCCAGCCGGGCGAGCGCCGGCACCGGACCCTTCGGCGGCCGCCCGGGTCGCCCCCCGGGCGAGCGGCGGGCCATGCCGTCGCCCAGCACTGTCCCCAGCAGCACCAGGGCCAGCCAGGGCAGCAGGGGCCGGTAGTCGAGCGTGCGGGGCAGGGCCGTTCCCAGCCCCAGCGCGGCGCCCGGCCATCGGTCGAGGGCGGCAGCCGGCCATGTGGCGAGGGACGCCGAGCGGGCCAGGGCGGGCGCCAGGGCGGCGGCGGCGGCCAGACCCAGCCGCGACGCCACGGACCGCCCCAGCAGCGGCAGCGCCAGGGCATTCGCCACCGCGATGCATTGCAGGATGCCGAAGACGATGGGTGCCTCGGGCGCCACCACGAGGCTCGCCGCCGTGACGACGAGGCCGGCCGCCGCCAGCGCGGCGAGGCGCCGGAGCGCGAAGCCCGTGCCCTTGGGCCGCGCCAGCGCGAGACCGACGCCGGACAGCAGCAGGAAGGTGCCCGCAACGGTGTCGGCCAGCAGCGTCCAGCCGGGCGAGGCGGATGGCGGCGGCAAGGGCCAGCCGAGCGCCGACAGGTCCCAGGCCGCATGATAGACGACCATGCCGCAGAGCGCGGCGCCGCGCAGCGCGTCGAGCGCGACGAAGCGGGGCGGGGCCGAGCGGGCGTCAGCCATGTTTCCTCCACATGCGGCGGGCAAGGACCGGCCCGAAACGTTGGAGAACAGGCCGATGCGCCGATGGTTGATGATCGTGGGTGCGGTCGTGGTGGTGGGCCTCGCCTATTGGGCCTGGCCGCTCGTCGGGGCGGCGCAACTCGCCCGCACCGCCCGGGGTGGGGATGCCGGGCAGGTGTTCGAGCGCGTCGACGTCGACGGGCTTCGTCGCTCGCTGGCCCGGCAGATCGCCGCCGCATACCTCGACGTGTCCGGCAAGGGCAAGAAGATGGGGGCTTTCGGGCGCAGCGTGGCCGGCGCGGCGGTGACGACGGTGGCGGATCCCTACGTGGCGCAACTGCTCACCCCGGACAACATCATGGCGCTGCTGTCGAAGGGCCGCATCGCCCAGGTCGACCTCGGCGGCCGGCCCATCGCCGTGAAGGGTGACCTGCCGGACTTCTCGACGCTGCTCGACGACCACCTGCTGGCCGCCGTGACGGGATCGTACTTCGACCAGATCAAGGATTTCGTCATCCCCATCGACGGCGGCCACGGCGTCGACGACCAATATGGCGTCCACATGCATCTCGTGGGCCTGACCTGGAAGCTCGGCGGCATCGACCTGCCCGCCCTGCTGGTCGCCGAGATGGCGCGCTCGATCCTCGCGGGGGAGCCGCCCCCGACCCTGTGACGTCGTCGCCCGAGCCGGCCGCCACCCGCACCTCCGCCGCGCGTCACCCGTCGCGGAGGCGGCGCCAGGCGAAGACCGCGAAGACGCCGAACAGAGCCGCCGCGAGGCCGAACCAGGTCAGCGCGTAGGACAGGTGGCTGTTCGGGAACTCCAGCACCGTTTCGCCGCCCTGCGGCAGGCCGCCCGGAGCCTGGCCGGCGTCCTCGTCGATGACGAAGGGCGCGGCATCGGCGATGCCGAACCGCGCCGCGACGGCCTCCGGGTCGACCGTGAACCATTGGTTCCGGACCGGGTCGTCGGCGGGCGTGAAGCCGTTGCGGGTCTGGGGCGAGCGCATCAGCCCCGTGATGGTGACGTCGCCCGCGACCTGGCCGGCGGCGCGGGTGGCGGGGTCGAGCCGCGCCTCCGGCACGAAGCCGCGGTTGACCACGACGGTGCCGCCGCCGGCGAGGTGGAAGGGCGTCAGCACGAGGTCGCCGACCCCGTGGAAGGGACCGCGGGCCTCGACGAGGGGCCGGTACACATGCACCTCGGCCGCATGGTCGAACCGGCCTGTGGCGGCGACGCGGCGGTATTCGTAGGTGGCGGGGTCGAGCCCGGGCCAGTCGCGCCGCGCGGGCAAGGGCACGGGGGGTGCCACGGTGCGCTCCGCCACGGTGCGGATCAGCGCCTCCTTCCAGGCGAGGCGCTGCAATTGCCACAGGCCGAGGCCCACCAGCGCCGTCGCCACCGCCGCCGCCAGCAGGCCGGGGAGGACGAGGGAGAGCCAGCGCGACCGGGCCTCCCGGGCCGGCACCCCGGCGGCCGTCAAAGCCCGATCCGACCCTGGCCGGCCTTGTTGCGATATTGCAGCCCGATCATCAGGCCCTTGATGGGCCGCAGCATCCCCAGGCACAGGATGGGCACCAGCGGCAGGATGATGAGCATCAGCAGCCATATCGGGGGCTCGTAGGCGGCATCGATCACCAGGGCCAGGGCGACGACGACGATGAGGGCCGCGAAGGAGACGAACACGGCCGGCCCGTCCCCGGCATCGGCGAAGGCGTAGGACAGGCCGCAGGCATCGCAGCGCTCGGCGATGTCGAGGAAACTGCGGAACAGGCGTCCCCGCCCGCAACGCGGACAGCGCCCCGCCATGGCGGCCGAGGCCGGCGACACCGCAGCACCGTCACCGATCGTCATGGCGAAGAGCCCCCGGGTTCGACGACACGGCGCGCCGCCCGTCGTCGCGGATGCGCCGGCCGGGGCTCAGCCCGCCGCGCCGGTCGTGGCGACGCCCCACGACCCCCAGACGTAGATGGCGACGAACAGGAACAGCCACACGACGTCGACGAAGTGCCAGTACCAGGCGGCGAACTCGAAGCCGAGGTGCCGGCGCGGCGTATATTGCCCGGCATTGGCGCGCATCAGGCAGATGGCGAGGAAGATCGTCCCGATGATGACGTGGAAGCCGTGGAAGCCCGTGGCCATGAAGAAGGTCGAGCCGTAGACGTTGTTGTGGAACGCGAACGGCGCATCCATGTATTCGGACACCTGCACGCCGGTGAAGAGCAGGCCGAGCAGCACGGTGAGCACGAGCGCGCGCTTCACCGAGGCCCGGTCGCCGAGCAGCATGGCGTGGTGGGCCCAGGTGATGGTGGTGCCCGACGTCAGCAGGATCAGCGTGTTGAACAGCGGCAGGTGGAAGGCGTCGATGGTCGAGACGCCCTTCGGCGGCCAGTGCCCGCCGGTGAACTCGGTCCGGAGGAACTGGCGGGCGAAGCCGGGAAACAGGCTGACGTCGAAATAGGCCCAGAACCAGGCGACGAAGAACATCACCTCGGAGGCGATGAACAGGATCATGCCGTAGCGCAGCGAGATCTGCACGACGCGGGTGTGGTCGCCCTGCTTGGCTTCCTGGATGACGTCGCTCCACCAGGACAGCATGGTGTAGAGCACGCCGAGCAGGCCCGCACCGAAGACGTAGGGGCCGATGGGCGCCCCGAGAAGCGGCATGTGCTTCATCCAGGCGATGCCGCCGATCGCCATCACGAAGGCGCTGAGCGAGCCCGTGAAGGGCCAGGGGCTCAGCGGCAGGATGTGATAGTCGTGATTCGGCTTGGCGTGTCCGTCGGCCATCGCGTCTTCCCCTCGGGTGCGCCCGCCAGGGGCCGCCTCGTCCATCATCGCCGGTCTAGAGCCTGTGGACAGGCCCGCATTTGAGAGCTCACGTGGGCCGGCCACCGCCTGCCGCACGCTGATGCCGACGTTCGCTTGCGGCTGGATCTTAGCCGGGCCTTCCGCCTGCGGCAACGGCCCTGCGGCGCGGAATGGACGCCGTGCCGGCCTGAGATCACGGCCGGGACGGGGCCGCGGGGTGGATCACAGCTTGCGGGGTGGCGTCGCGTCGGGGGCTGCGTTCGCGGCCGCCTTGGCGGCAGTCGCACCGGCCTTGGCGGCGAAGAACGTGTAGCTCAACGTCAGGCTCTGCACGTCCGCCATGGTCGGGTCGGCTTCGAGCTTCGGGTCGAGGAAGAACACGACCGGCAGTTCCGCCGTCTCGTTCGGCCCGAGGTGCTGCTCGTCGAAGCAGAAGCAGGCGATCTTGTTGAAATAGAACCCGCCGATGTCGGGCGTGATGTTGTACTGCGCGTTGGCGGCGGTGTCGCGCGCCGCAGTGCTGCGGACCTTGAAGAACACCGTCACGGTCTGCCCGGTGCGGACCGTCATCTCGGGCGTCTCGGGCTCGAACTTCCAGGGCAGGCCGGGCGCCACGTTGGCGTCGAAGCGCACGTTCAGGGTGCGGGCCCCACGCGCCGCCGGCGCGGCGGTGGCGACCTGCGGCGTGCCGCCGTAGCCCGTCGCCCGGCAGAAGACGCGGTACAGCGGCACGGCCGCATAGGCGAGGCCCAGCATCACGACCGCCATACCGAACACCGCCAGGGCGGTGCGGCGGTGGTGGGCGGCGCGGGGGATGGCGTTGGGGTCGGTCACGCTACAGCGCCCTGTCGCCGACATGGCTGCCGAGCTTGGCGATGGTGAGGGCGTAGACGATCATCACGAGCAGTCCGATGATGAGACCGATGGCGACGTTGCGGGCCCGCCGGCTGCGCTGCTGGGCCGGCGACAGGACGATGCCGCGATCCTTCGGGACGGCCACGGCGTCACAGGCCGAGGTGGGCGGCCAGTGCCAGGCCGCGTTCGGCGAGCAGCACGGCGAAGAGCAGGAACAGGTACAGGATCGAGAAGGCGAACAGGTTGCGCGCCGCCTTGTCGGCCTCCGGCCCCACCCTTACGCTGTAGCAGCGCCAGGCCAGCCACATCATGACGGCGCCGCTGACCAGCGCCACCGCGCCATAGACGGCACCGGCCAGCCCCGTGACCCAGGGCATCATCGCCAGCGGGACCAGCACGATCGTGTAGAGCAGGATCTCCAGCCGGGTGCGGGCCGTGCCCTTGGCGATGGGCATCATGGGGATACCGGCCTTCGCGTAGTCCTCCGACTTCAGCAACGCCAGGGCCCAGAAATGCGGCGGCGTCCACACGAAGATGATGGCGAACAGGATGAAGCTGTCCAGCGTCACGCTGTTGGTGACGATCGCATAGCCGATCATCGGCGGCAGGGCGCCGGCGGCGCCGCCGATCACGATGTTCTGCGGCGTCGCCCGCTTGAGCCACACCGTGTAGATCAGCGCGTAGAAGACGATGGTGAAGGCCAGCAGCGCGGCCGAGAGCCAGTTGGCCGCGATGCCGATCATCATCACCGAGACGACCGACAGGACGCCGCCGAACGCATAGGCTTCGCCCGACGTGACCCGGCCGGTCGGGATCGGCCGCCCGCTGGTGCGCTTCATCAGGGCGTCGACATCGGCCTCGTAGGCCATGTTCAGCGCGCCCGAGGCGCCGGCCCCGACGGCCGTGGCGAGCAGGCTGACCAGCGCCACCACGGGATGGACGTGGCCGGGTGCCACGACGAGCCCGGCCAGAGCCGTGAAGACCACCAGCGACATGACGCGGGGCTTCAGCAGCTCCCAATAGTCGCCGGGAAGGGCGAGCGAGCCGGCGAGGGCTCCGTCGGAGCGGCCGGCCGGCTCGGTCAACATCGTCATGCGGTCAGCATCCATGCAAGCGGGACGGTTCGGTTCTCGCCGAAGTTCCCAGGCGTTTCGGCGCATCCGCGCCGCCGGGGCCGGGACGCCTTCGCGAGGAAGGGCATCCCGGCCGCGGGGTCAATGGTCGTGGCCCGTGATGCGGGGCAGGGTCTCGAACTGGTGGAAGGGCGGGGGCGACGACAGCGTCCATTCCAGGGTCGTGGCGCCCGAGCCCCAGGGGTTGTCGCCGGCGACGCGCTTGCGCGCGAAGGCTTCGAAGACGATGAACAGGAACAGGGCGATGGAGGCCACGGACAGCACCGCGCCGGCCGACGACACCTTGTTCCACAGCGCGTAGGCGTCGGGATAGTCGACGTAGCGTCGCGGCATGCCGGCGAGGCCGAGGAAGTGCTGCGGGAAGAACGTCACGTTGACGCCCACGAACATGATCCAGAAATGGATCTGCCCCAGGCGCTCGTTGTACATGTAGCCCGACATCTTCGGGAACCAGTAGTAGAAGCCGGCGAAGAGCGCGAACACGGCGCCGAGCGACAGCACGTAGTGGAAGTGGGCCACCACGTAGTAGGTCTCGTGGAGGGCGCGGTCGACGCCGGCATTGGCCAGCACCACGCCGGTGACGCCGCCGACCGTGAACAGGAAGATGAAGCCGACGGCCCACAGCATGGGCGTCTTGAAGGAGATGGAGCCGCCCCACATGGTGGCGATCCAGGAGAAGATCTTGATGCCGGTCGGCACCGCGATCACCAGGGTGGCGAAGACGAAGTAGCGCTGCGTGTCCAGCGACATGCCCACCGTGTACATGTGATGGGCCCAGACCACGAAGCCCACCACGCCGATCGCCACCATGGCATAGGCCATGCCGAGGTAGCCGAAGACGGGCTTCTTCGAGAAGGTCGACACGATATGGCTGATAATGCCGAAGGCCGGCAGGATCAGGATGTAGACCTCGGGGTGACCGAAGAACCAGAACAGGTGCTGGAACAGCAGCGGATCGCCGCCGTTCGACGGGTCGAAGAAGGCGGTGCCGAAGTTGCGGTCCGTCAGCAGCATGGTGATGGCGCCGGCGAGGACCGGCAGCGACAGCACGAGCAGGAAGGCCGTGACCAGCACCGACCAGGCGAAGAGCGGCATCTTGTGCAGCGTCATGCCCGGGGCGCGCATGTTGAAGATGGTGGTGATGAAGTTGATGGCGCCGAGAATCGACGAGGCGCCGGCCAGATGCAGCGCCAGGATGACGAAGTCCATGGCGGGGCCGGGGTGGCCGACGTTGGACGAGAGCGGCGGATACATCACCCAGCCGCCGCCGAAGCCGTTCATGCCGGGGGCGCCCTCCACGTGCATGGAGATCATCAGCAGCAGGAAGGAGAAGGGTAGCAGCCAGAAGGAGATGTTGTTCATGCGCGGGAACGCCATGTCGGGCGCGCCGATCATGATGGGCACGAACCAGTTGCCGAAGCCGCCGATCAGCGCCGGCATGACCATGAAGAAGATCATGATCAGCCCGTGCATGGTGATGTGCACGTTGTAGAGGTTCTTGCCGGCGTCGACCATGGTCGAGGCGTCGGCCTGGCCGACCCATTCCGCCATGTGGCCCATGAAGTGCCAGTTGGGGTTCATGAGCTGGATGCGGATCATCAGCGACATCACCGCCCCCACCGTCCCGGCGAAGATCGCGAAGATGAGGTAGAGGGTGCCGATGTCCTTGTGGTTGGTGGAATACAGGTAGCGGCGCCAGCCGTGCGGCAGCGCGTGGTCCCCGTGGGCGGCGGTTGCGGTCGTGGCCATCTGGATCTTTGGCTCCGGCGGGGTCGGGGGATCAGCGCGGATCGGCGGCGTCGGCGAGGCGGACGGGCGCGGTCCCGTCGAGCGGCACGAGGCCGTTCTGGGCGAACTTCTTCTTGGCGTCCTGCAGCCAGGCCGCGTAGGCCGGCTGGCTCACGACACGGATGGCGATGGGCATGTAGGCGTGGTCCTTGCCGCAGAGCTTGGAGCACTGGCCGTAGTAGATGCCCTCGCGGTCGGCGCGGAACCACGTCGAGTTGAGGCGGCCCGGCACGGCATCGATGCGCACGCCGAGGGACTGAACGACGAAGCCGTGGATGACGTCGGCGCCGATGACGTCGACCTGGATGTTCTTGTTCACCGGCACCACGGCCTCGTTGTCGACCGACAGGAGGTTGATGAAGTCCGGGGTGTTCTTGGCGTCCTTCTCCTCGAGGCGGGTCGAATCGAAGCCGAAGCCGCCGTCCTGGTCCTTGGGATAGTCGTAGGACCAGTACCACTGCTTGCCGGTGGCCTTGATGGTGATGTCGGGCTTGGGCAGTTCGAGCTGCCGGGTGAGCAGGCGGAACGACGGGATGGCGATCACGACGAGGATCAGCACCGGGACGATGGTCCAGGCCACCTCGAGGACGGCGTTGTGGGTCGTCTTGGAGGGGACCGGGTTGGCCTTCTCGTTGAACCGCACCACGCAGATGCCGATCAGCACCATGACGAAGAGGCTGATGACGGTGATGATGGGGAAGAGCAGGTCGTCGTAGAAGCCGTGGATCTCGCGGGCGATGTCGGTGACGCCGACCTGGAAACCGTACTGGCCCGGCACCGGATGGCCGATGCCGTCCTCCGCCAAGGCCGTGCCGGCCATCGCCAGCAGCATCGGCGAGGCCATCACGAGGAGCGCCGGGATGGCCGCCGAGCAGGTCCGAACCCAACCGTACTGTCGCATCGAATCGCCGCTCCCTTTCGCCGCACCCGGTACGTTGCCGAAGCGGCTCGCACGGGGTCCACCGGCGTCGTGTGTCGACGGGCCCGCGCTTCTTTCAAAACCACATCGGCGGGGGGCGCGCAACCGCGGGCGGGGCGCCGCCATGCGTCATATGTTCGGCGGGCCGCGTCATGTCGCGATTCCACCGTGCCCCGATCTGGACTAGCGTCGCGGGAAACAAAGCGCATCCCGCCGCCAAGGGCCGTCCCATGCAGACCCGCTTCGCCCCCGACCGCCTCGCCGATGCCGCCACGCGCGAATCCGAGAAGATCCTGCGGACCTGCGTCCACTGCGGCTTCTGCACGGCGACCTGCCCGACCTACCTGCTGCTCGGGGACGAACTCGATTCGCCGCGCGGCCGCATCTACCTCATCAAGGACATGCTCGAGGGCGGGAAGCCCGCCACGCCCGAGGTCGTCAAGCACATCGACCGCTGCCTCTCGTGCCTCAGCTGCATGACGACCTGCCCGTCGGGCGTGCATTACATGCACCTCGTCGACCACGCGCGGGCCCATATCCAGGACACCTACGTGCGGCCGCCGGCCGACCGGCGCCTGCGCGACCTCTACGCCCGCGTGCTGCCGCACCGCGGCCGGTTCCGCGCCGCCCTCATGGCGGCCCGGCTGGGCCGACCCTTCGGGCCGCTGGTGGCGCGCCTGCCCGGCTTCGGGGCCCGGCTCGCCGCCAGCCTCAAGCTGTCGCCGACGCGGCCGCTGCCGAAGGCGCGGTATCGCCCGGGCGACACGATCGCCGCCACGGCGTCGCCCGCCGGAGGGGGGCGCCGCGGCCGGGTGGCGATCCTCACCGGCTGTGCCCAGCAGGTCCTGCGGCCGACCATCAACGAGGCGGCCATCCGGCTGCTCACGGCGCACGGCGTCGAGGTGGTGCTGCCGCGGGGCGAGGGCTGCTGCGGCGCCCTGGTGCACCACATGGGGCGCGAGGGCGAGGCCCATGCCGCCGCCAAGGCCAACATCGACGCCTGGACGCGCGAGATCGAGGGCGAGGGCCTCGACGCCATCCTCATCACCACGTCGGGCTGCGGCACGACCGTGAAGGACTACGGCTTCATGCTGCGCCAGGACCCCGCCTATGCCGAGAAGGCCGCCCGCGTGGCGGCGCTCGCCCGGGACGTGACGGAATATCTCGCCACGCTGGAGCTGTCCGCCCCGCTCCGCACCCTCAAGGGGCCGCTCGCCTACCATTCCGCCTGCTCGATGCAGCACGGGCAGAAGATCACGGACCTGCCGAAGCGCCTTCTCAAGGAGGCGGGCTTCGCGGTGCGGGACGTGCCGGAAGGCCACATCTGCTGCGGCTCGGCCGGGACCTACAACCTGCTGCAGCCCGAACTCGCCGACCGGCTCCGGGACAGGAAGGTCGCCAACATCGCCAAGCTGGCGCCCGTGGCGGTGGCGGCCGGCAACATCGGCTGCATGACGCAGATCGGCATCGGCACCGACATCCCGGTCGTCCACACGGTGGAACTGCTCGACTGGGCCCGGGGCGGGCCGGCCCCGCACGGCTGGGACATCCCCGACGCGCTGGTGACGGCGCCCGAAGCCGATGCGCCGGCGCCGAACCCGCTGGCGGCGGCGCTGGGCTGACCGGCGCCGTCGTCCCGCCGATGCGTCAGCCCCAGGCGGCGATCCCGTCGGTGATGAAGAGGCCGATGTGGCAGTCCTTGCGCCAGCGCAGCTCGGCCGGGACCAGGGCTTCCGAACGGCCGTCGAGCACCAGCAGCCTGCGGGGCACCGGGATGTCCGCCGGCAGTCTCACGCAGGCGCCGTGGAGCGAGATGTCGTAGAACAGGCATTCCGCGATCACCGATCGGTCCAGCCGCAGCAGTCGGCCTTCCCGCAGCTTCGTGCGATGCCGGAGTTCGGCACGGGCCACCTTGCCGGCAGGCTTGTCGCCGACGCGCGGCGCCGGCACCCTCGGTCGCGCCGCGGATGCGGTCTTCTTCGGCACGGCACTCTCCTCTCGTCCAGAACGCCGTCGGCGCTTTTCGATGCGCCATCATCGGGGCGGGGCGTGAAGAAACAACTAGAGATGCGGTCAGGGCGGAGTCGACCCGAGTCTATGGTTGCGAAGTCTTCCGATCTGGACAGTATCGATGCAGCATCGGCCCGCGCCCGAAGCTCAAACTTTGAATTGAGCACATTCTGCGCATCGTCCCTCCACGGCCTCCGCCCAGCCGGGCCGGGCTGGGCGGTCCTGCCTTCAATCCACCGGCTCCTGCCCGACATCGGGGACACCGTGCCGGGACGCGAGCGGAGGCGAGGATGCGCCCGACGACGCGGCCGGCCGCCACGGGTGCTGCCGCTGCGGGTGCTGCCGCCGCGGGTGCTGCCGTCAGCCTTGGCCCAGCACCCTGTCGACCTCGGCGCGCGTCGGCGGCTGGGCGCCCTGCCGCGTGCAGGTGATGGCGGCGGCCGCGATGGCGAAGAGCAGCCAGCGGCCGACCTCCCCCTCGCCCGGCTCGCGCCCGCTGCCCCCGAGCGCCCCGTCCCGCGCCATGGCGGCGAGCAGCGCCGCCATGAAGCTGTCGCCCGCCCCGACCGTGTCGACGACGTCGATCGCCGGGGCCGGCTGCACGATCCGCTCGCCGCGGAAATGCGCCTCGGCGCCCGAACCGCCGCGCGTCATGACAACGAGCTTCGGGCCGAGGCCGGCCCAGCGGGCCGCCGTTTCCGAGGGCGGCGTGCCGGGGTAGAGCCAGTCGAAGTCCTCCTCGCTGGCCTTGACGTAGGTGGAGAGCCTCACCCGGGCCTCGACCATGGGCAGCGTTTCGGCCCGCGGCGGCACCACGAAGGGCCGGATGTTGGGGTCGTAGCTCGTGGTGGCGCGTCCGCCCGCGCCCTGCAGCGCCGCGAGGGCCGCCTCGCCCAGCGCGCCGTCGGTCGCCGAGAAGGAGCCGATGTGGAGGTGGGCGGCGGTCCTGGACCAATCCGCCGCCAGCGGCGAGGGACCGTCATAGGCGGTGGCGCCGAGGTAGAAGCTATAGCGCGAGCCCGTCGCGGCGGTGCCGCGCGTCACGAAGGCGAGGGGGGAGGGGCGCGGATCCACCAGCGAGAAGCCCGCATCGACGCCGGAGGCCCCGAGTTCCCGGAGCATGTCGTCGCCCATGGCGTCGCTCGACAGGCGGCCGGCATAGCCGGTCGGCACGCCGAGCCGCCCGAGGCCGATGGCGGTGTTGAACGGCGAGCCGCCCAGCACCGCTTCATAGGTGGTGTCGCCCTTGGGGATGAGGTCGACCAGGGCTTCGCCCGATACGAGCACGAGACCGTCGTTCGCCATGGGTCCTCCGGACGTGGGCTGTCGGGGCTGGCCGGGCGTCACAGGACGCCGCGGCCCGCCAGGTGGCGCATGAGGTGGCTGGTGCCGTAGGTCCAGGGCGGACAATCGGCGCAAAGCTTCATGCGGTTGCGCAGGCTGCCGAGCTCGGGGGCCGCCACCGTGACGATGTCGCCGACCGCGTGGGTGAAGCCCTGGCCGGGTGCCGCGCGATCCTCGACGGGTGCGAAGAGCGTGCCGAGGAACAGCACGGCCCCGTCGGGATATTGGTGGTTCCGGCCGATCATCTCGGCGGCGAGGTCGGCGGGGTCGCGGCTGATCTTGCTCATCGAGGAGCCGCCGTCGAGCCTGTAGCCCTCCGGCCCCTCCACCGTCAGGGCGATCTCCATGGCGCGCAGGTGGTCGAGCGTGAAGGTGGGGTCGAACAAGCGCAGGAACGGGCCGAGCGCGCAGGACGCGTTGTTGTCCTTGGCCTTGCCCAGCAGCAGCGCCGAGCGGCCCTCGACGTCGCGCAGGTTGACGTCGTTGCCGAGCGTGGCGCCGACGATCCGCCCGTCCGAGGCCACGACCAGCACGGCCTCGGGCTCGGGGTTGTTCCAGGCGGAGGAGGGGTGCAGGCCGGCGTCGGCGCCCGTGCCGACGGCCGCCATGGGCTGCGCCTTGGTGAAGATCTCGGCGTCGGGGCCGATGCCGACCTCGAGATATTGCGACCAGGCGCCGCGCGCGATCAGCGCCGCCTTGAGCCGCATGGCCTTGTCGGAGCCGGGGCGGAGCTTCGAGAAGTCCTCGCCGACCAGCGCCACGATCTCGGCCCGGATGCCGGCCGCCGCGGCGTGGTCGCCGCGCGCCCGCTCCTCGATGACGCGTTCCAGCATCGACACCGCGAAGGTGACGCCGGCGGCCTTCACGGCCTGGAGGTCGACCGGCGCCAGCAGCCAGGGCCGGCCGGGGTCGCGCCCGTCCGGCACCGTGTTGGCGAGGACCGCGTCGAGGGTGCCGACGGGTTCGCCGGCGGCGGCCCGCAGGGCTTGGGCCGGTTCGGGGGTTTCGGCGAGGTCGCGCATCGTCGGGAACTGCGCCGTGATGTCGTGCAGCCCGTCCTCCCGCACCGCCACCACGGCGGGGCCGCCGATGTCGGGCCGCCAGATGCGGCCCGCGAGGGCGCCGGCTGTGCCGTCCCGCGGCAAGGTTGAGGCGCTGTCGAGGCTGAGGGCGGGCATGGCTCTGTCGCTGTTGCTTGTTCGGAGGCGCGATTTAAGGCGCCTTCGCCCGGAGCGGCAAGGGGCTTGGCAACGGGCTTCGCACCGGGCGTCGCCAGCGGCTTCGCGCCCCGCCCCGGCCGCCGTCGTGCCGGCGGCGGGCGGCCGTCACCCGGCCCCGACGCCCGCGCCGGCATGGCCCGGCGGCAGGGCGTCGCCGCGTCCGAAGAGCCGGTGGCGGAGCGTTCCGGGGCGGTAGGCACGCTTGTGGATGCCGCGCTCCTGCAGGGCCGGCACCGCGATCCGCACGAAGTCCTCCCAGCATTCGGGCACCACGGTGCGGGTGAGGTTGAAGCCGTCGACCTCTCCCTCGTCCATCCAGGAGTCGAGTTCCGCCGCCACGGCGGGGCCGTCGCCCACCACCAGCGGGTAGCGTCCCCCGAGCGCGAGCTGCCCCAGCAGGTCGCGCTTGGTGAGGCCGAGCCGGCTCGCCGCCTGGGTGTTGGACTGGATGGCGTTGCCGGTGCCGGCGCCGACCGGGTCGTCGGGCCCGTGGCGCGACAGGTCGATGCCGCTTCCGGCGGAGAAATGGGCGAGGCCCGCCTCCGGGCTGGCGAAGGCCGCGTAGTCGGCGAGCCTGTCGCGCGCCTGCGCGGCGGTGTCGCCCACCACCACGCTGATGCCGACCAGGATCTTGACGTCGCCCGGCTCCCGGCCGGCGGCCTCGACTTCCCGGCGCAGGCTGCGCACCGTCCGTTGCGCCGTCTCCTTGTCGGGGGCCGAGATGAACACGCATTCGGCGTGGCGCGCCGCGAAGCGCTGCCCGCGGCCCGAAGCGCCGGCCTGGAACAGCACCGGCGTGCGCTGGGGCGAGGGTTCGGCGAGGTGGTAGCCGTCGGAGCGGTAGAAGGGGCCGGCATGGTGCACGGCCCGGATCCCGGCCGGGTCGGCATAGACGCGGGCCGCCCTGTCGCGGCGCACCGCGCCGGTGTCCCAGCTCGCCTCCCACAGCTTGTAGAGCAGGTCGAGGCAGTCGTCGGCCCGGTCGTAGCGCGTGTCGTGCTGGGCGAGGCCGTCGAGCCCCACGGCGCGGGCGGCGCTGTCGAGGTAGCCGGTGACGATGTTCCAGCCGATGCGCCCGGAAGTCAGGTGGTCCAGCGTCGAGAGCCGCCGCGCGAAGGTATAGGGGTGCTCGCCGGCGATGTTGACCGTCACGCCGAAGCCGAGGCCGCTGGTCACGGCGGCCATGGCGGGCACCAGCAGCGTGGGCTCGTTGACGGGCAACTGCACGGCTTCGCGCGCCGTGACGTCGATGCCGCCGCCGTAGACGTCGTAGACGCCCGCGATGTCGGCGATGAAGACGGCATCGAAGAGCCCCGCCTCCAGCGTGCGGGCGAGGCCCGTCCAGTGGTCGAGCCGCGTGTAATCGCACGAGCGGTCCCGCGGGTGGGTCCACAAGCCGTGGTTGATGTGGCCGACGCAGTTCATCGTGAAGGCGTTGAGGACCATCTCGCGGCGGGGCGGCATGGCGGGCTCCAGGGAAGGTTGGCGGTCGGTCGGCTCGCGCCGCCGCGCTGCGGGCCGGCGCCCGCCTGGGGTGAAGGCGCCCGGCCGCCGGGGAGTTCCGGCACCCGGGCGCGGAAGCGGGTGATTGACCCGCGCTGCCCAGCATGGGACCGAGCGGCATGCCGCCCTCCGACATCCCCTCGCCCCGCCCCGCCATCCGCGCCGCGCCCGGCCCTCGCCCGGCGCTCCCGACGGGTGTCGGCCGGGTGCTGCTGGGCCTCAGCCTGATGCTGATCGCCCTCAACCTGCGCGCCATCTTCCCCAGCCTGTCGGCGCTGCTGCCCGAAGCGATGCGCGCCACCGGCGCCGGGCCGGCGGCCGCCAGCCTGATGACCACGGTGCCGGTGCTGTGCCTCGGGCTGTTCTCGCCCGCCGCCGCGCCGGTGGCGCGCCGCCTCGGCACCGAGCGGGCCGTGCTGCTGGCGCTGCTGGCGGTCGGGGCCGGCACCGCCCTGCGCGGCATCGGCACGGTGCCGGCGATCCTCGCCGGGGGGCTCGTCGCCGGGGCCGGGATCGCCTTCGGCAACGTGCTCCTGCCGGGCCTCGTCAAGCGCGACTTTCCCGACAGGATCGCCCTCCTGACGGGCCTCTATTCCATGTCGCTCAGCGCCGGGGCGGCGGTGGCGGCCGCCCTCACGGTGCCGGCCGCCCAGGCGCTCGGCTCCTGGGCGGCGGGCCTCGCCGTCTGGGCCCTGCCGGCGGGCGCGGCGGCGCTCCTGTGGTTGCCCCGGGCATTGCCGCGCCGCCCGGCGGCCCGCGCCGGTGGCCCGGCCGGCGCCCGCCCGCTCTGGCGCGACGGGCTCGCCTGGCAGGTCAGCGCCTTCATGGGGCTGCAATCGGCCCTGGCCTACTGCGTCTTCGGCTGGCTCGCTCCCATCCTGCGCGAGCGGGGCCTCGATGCGGCCTCGGCCGGCCTCCTGCTGTCCGTCTCGGTCGTGGGGCAGATGGTGGGCTGCTTCGCCGCGCCGGCCCTGGCGACGCTCGGGCGCGACCAGCGCCTGGCCTCGACCGCGCTCTACGGCCTCGTCGTCGTCGGCCTGGCCGGCTGCTTCTACGCCCCGCTCGGCACCGCCTGGATCTCGGCGGCGCTGCTCGGCCTCGGGCAGGGCGGCCTCCTCGCCGTCGCCCTGACCATGATCCTCCTGCGGGCGCCCGATGCCGGCGTCGCGGCCCGCCTGTCCGGCATGGCGCAGGGGATCGGCTACACGCTGGCGGCGGGCGGGCCGCTGCTCGTCGGCGTGATCCGCCAGGCATCGGGCGGCTTCGGTGCCGTGCCGATCCTGTTCCTGGCGCTGGCCGCGCTGGGTGTCGCATCCGGCCTCGCCGCCGGGCGCGCCAGGGTCATCGACCTCGACTCGCCGCGGGCGCCGGCCCGAACCACGGACGGGGGCGGCGCATGATGGCTCACCGGGCGTTGTGATTAACCATCAATTATGGCGTTTATGCTTCTGTGGAGCGCATCGAAGTCCTCGATCCACAAGGGCCGGCCATGCGTCTCGACGACCTCAAGCTGCGGACCAAACTGCTACTCCCCATCCTGATCAGCTCGGCCGCCATCGCCGGGATCGTGGGCTTCGGCTCGTCCGAGTTGAAGGCGACGACCGATGAGGCCCAGGAACTCATCATGCACCGCGACGTGGCCGCCGTCCGGATCGCCCGGGCGGCTCGCGCCATGGCCCAGGCCGAGGTCTACGGCTATGCGGGTCTGATCAGCGCCTCGAACACGCCCATGGGCCGTTATGCGGCGGCCCACTACCCCGAGGCGGTCAAGAAGGCCGATCAGGGCTTCGACGCGGCAGGACCGCTGCTGCCCGACAAGGCCGGGCAGATCGCCGCCTTCCGCGACCGGTTCCGCGCCCTGACGGTCAGGCTCGACGAGGTCGACAGGGTGGGGCAGTCCACGCCCGGGCTCGCCCAGGGCACGACGCTGACGGGCGCCGACCTCGACACCCTGGCCAAGGGTACCAAGCTGCTGGCCGACATCAGCGAGGACCTCGACACGCTGATCGCCGACACCGTGCAGATGAACACCGCCATCATCGACGAGAACACGCAACGGTCCGACGCCCTCAGGGCGCGGTCGACCGAGGCCTTCTTCGCCTTGCTGGCCGGCGGCCTGCTGGCCATCGCGGCCGCGGCGGGCTTCACCTACTGGCTGTCGACCCGCAAGGTCTCGTTCCCGCTCGGCCGCCTGGCGGAGAGCATGCGGCGGCTCGCGACCGGCGACCTCGGAGCCGACGTCGCCGGACAGGCCAGCCGCGACGAGATCGGCGTCATGGCCCAGGCCGTGGAGGTGTTCAAGCAGGCCGCCATCGACAAGGTCGCGATGGAGCGCGAGGCCGAGGCCGTCCGCCGCCAGGCCGAGGCGGAGCGGAGCCGCGGCGAGGCGCAGCGGGCCGAGGCGGCCCGGCACCTCGCCGACGTCGTCGACGGCATCGGGCGCGGCCTCGACCAGCTCGCCAGCGGCGCCCTGACGTTCCGCCTGAGCCAGAGCTTCGCGGCCGAATACGAGAAGCTGCGCATCGACTTCAACGGCGCCATGGCGCGGCTCGCCGACACGCTGGGGCACGTGGCCTCCAACACGTCGGCCATCCGCTCCGGCACGGGCGAGATCTCGACGGCGGCCGACGACCTCAGCCGTCGCACCGAGCAGCAGGCGGCCTCGCTCGAGGAGACCGCCGCGGCGCTCGACGAGATCACCGCCACGGTGCGCAAGACCAGCCTCAGCGCCAACCGCGCACGCGACGTCGTCGGCACCGCCAAATCCGGGGCCGAGCAGTCGGGCGAGGTGGTGCGGCGCGCCGTCGACGCCATGACGGCGATTGAGCGCTCGTCCAGCGAGATCGGCCAGATCATCGGCGTGATCGACGAGATCGCCTTCCAGACGAACCTCCTGGCGCTGAACGCCGGGGTGGAAGCGGCGCGGGCCGGCGACGCCGGCCGGGGCTTCGCCGTGGTGGCGTCCGAGGTGCGGGCGCTGGCGCAGCGCTCGGCCGACGCCGCCAAGGAGATCAAGGCGCTCATCACCACCTCGCGCGACCAGGTCGAGCAGGGCGTCTCGCTCGTCGGCGACACCGGCCAGGCGCTGGAGCGCATCCTCGGCCAGGTCGCCGAGCTCGCCACGATCGTCACCGAGATCGCGGCCTCGGCCCAGGAGCAGGCGTCGGGCCTCGATCAGATCAACACCGCCATCAACCAGATGGACCAGGTGACGCAACAGAATGCCGCCATGGTGGAGGAATCGACCGCCGCCAGCCATGCGCTGTCGCGCGAAACGCAGGAGCTGTCGGACCTGGTGGGACGCTTCCAGCTCGGCGACAGCCGCGGCGGAGCATCGGCCGCGCCCGTGCCGGCGCGCCGCAGCGCAGCGCAGCCCGTCGCCCAGCTCCGGACCGCCGGGCGGGGCGGGGCCGTCCGCAGCGCCGCCGCGCCCACGGCCGCCCGGGACGCCGACTGGCAGGAGTTCTGACCGAACCCACCGGCCGGCGGGCCGCGGGGCCGCCGGCTGGGCAAACCGTCGCGCGCCGTTGAACCGCCGGCGCGGCGGCCCAAATCTCTGTGGGGCGTGGCCGCGACTCGCCACGCCGGCCCGCATGGGCTAGAAGAACATTCAGCGAACAGAGTTCCCCGGCCGATGGCGCGTCTCGACATCACGAAGAAGTTGGCCGTGCTGGCCGATGCCGCCAAATACGACGCGTCCTGCGCGTCCTCCGGCGCCAAGCCCCGCAAGGAGCCCGTGAAGGCGGGCGGCATCGGGTCCATCACCGGGGAAGGGATCTGCCACTCCTATGCGCCCGACGGCCGCTGCATCTCGCTGCTCAAGCTGCTGCTCACCAACCATTGCATCTATGATTGCCTGTATTGCGTGAACCGCGTCTCCTCGGACGTGCAGCGGGCGCGCTTCACGCCCGAGGAGGTCGTGCAGCTGACGCTGGATTTCTACCGTCGCAACTACATCGAGGGGCTGTTCCTGTCGTCGGGCATCATCAGATCCCCCGATTACACCATGGAACAGCTGGTGCGGGTGGCGCAGCTGCTGCGCGAGGAGCACGGCTTCCGCGGCTACATCCACCTCAAGACCATTCCGGACGCGGACCCGAACCTCATCGAGCAGGCGGGTCGCTTCGCCGACCGGCTGTCCATCAATGTCGAGCTGCCGAAGGCGAGTTCGCTCGAGAAGCTCGCGCCGCAGAAGCAGGCGTCCACCATCCGCAAGGCCATGGGCGGGCTGCGGCTGCGGCTGGACGAAGCCGAGGACGAGCGCCGCCGGTCCCGGCGTGCCCCCGCCTTCGCGCCGGCCGGCCAGAGCACCCAGATGATCGTCGGGGCCGACGGCGAGCGCGACTCGGACATCCTCGAATCCAGCGCCACCCTGTATTCCGGTTACAAGCTGAAGCGGGTCTATTATTCGGCCTACAGCCCCATCCCGGGGTCGAGCCAAGGGTTGCCGGCGCGCAAGCCCCCGCTGATGCGCGAGCACCGGCTCTATCAGGCCGATTGGCTGTACCGCTACTACGGCTTCGCCATGGACGAGGTGCTGGGCGCGACGGACGGTGGCATGCTGGACCTCGACCTCGACCCCAAGCTCGCCTGGGCCCTGCGCAACCGCCAGCGCTTCCCCATCGACGTGAACACGGCCCCGCGCGAGGAATTGTTGCGCGTGCCGGGCCTCGGCGTGCGCAGCGTCGACCGCATCATCGACATCCGCCGCCTGACGGACCTCCGCCTCGACGACATCGCCAAGCTGACGCGCTCGGCCAAGACGTTGCGGTCCTTCGTGACGGCGCTCGACTGGACGCCGGGGGCCAGCCTCGACGGCGCCCACCTCGCCGCCGCCGTGAAGCGCCCGGCCGAGCAGCTGAGCCTCTTCTGATGCGCGAGGTCGTGCTCCGCGCCCCGGACGATTACGAGGGCTGGCGCGATGCCGCCCGCGCCCTGGCCGAGGCGCGGGTGCCGCCCGAGGCGGTGGTGTGGCGCGCCGCCGCCGATGCCCCGGACCTGTTCGTCTCGGAGGCCGCGGCGGCGCCCTCCGACGGGCCGTCGCGCAGCCTGCGCGTGCCCCGCCGCTTCGCCGACCTCGCCCCGCTGGTCGCCTGCCACGGCGACCCGGAGCGCTTCGCCTTCCTGTACCGCATCCTGTGCCGGCTGCAGGACGAGCCGCGGCTCCTCGACATCACCACCGACGAGGACGTGTTCCGCATCGAGATGATGGCCAAGTCCGTGCGGCGCGACCGCCACAAGATGACGGCCTTCGTGCGGTTCCGCGAAGTGGCGGTCGAAGGCGCGCCGCCCGCCTACCTCGCCTGGTTCGAGCCCGAGCACCACATCCTGGCCCTGACCGCGCCTTTCTTCGTCGACCGTTTCCGGGCCATGCTGTGGACCATCGTGACGCCGGAGGCGCGCGCGTCCTGGGACGGCGCGGCCCTGCATTTCGGCCCGGGCGGCTCGCCCGACGAGGTGCCGGCCGAGGATGCGACGGAGGAGCACTGGCGCACCTATTACGTGAACATCTTCAATCCGGCACGGTTGAAGGTCGACGCGATGAAGCGCGAGATGCCGGTCAAGTATTGGAAGAACCTGCCCGAGGCTTCGCTCATCGCCCCGCTGATCCGTTCCGCCGTCAGTTCGGAAGCCCGCATGGTCGCCACGCCGCAAGTCACCGTCCCCAAGCGCGCCGCCGCCATCGTGGCCCGCACCGAAGAGGCCCGCGCGGCGCGCGACGCGCCGCCCCCGGCGGCGGTTTCCGGGGCGATGGGGGGCAACGGGCTCGACGCCCTGCGCCGCGAGGCCCTGGCCTGCACGCGCTGCGACCTGCACAAGTTCGCCACCCAGACGGTGTTCGGCGAGGGCCTGTCCACGGCCGACCTCGTCTTCGTCGGCGAGCAGCCGGGCGACAAGGAGGACCTCGCCGGCAAGCCCTTCATCGGCCCGGCCGGCGCGCTCTTCGACCGCGCCCTCGGCGAAGCCGGGATCGACCGCACGCGCGCCTACGTCACCAATGCCGTGAAGCACTTCAAGTTCGAGCCGCGCGGCAAGCGCCGCATCCACAAGAAGCCCGGCGTCGGCGAGATCAACGCCTGCCACCATTGGCTGGAGGAGGAACTGAAGATCCTCCGCCCGAAGCTCACCATCGCGCTCGGCGCCTCGGCCATCCGCTCGCTGACGGGCCAGAGCGCCTCGGTCCTGTCGTCGCGCGGCACGGTGCTGACCTCGGCCCTGGCCGGCCCGGTCTTCGTCACCGTGCACCCGTCGTTCCTGCTGCGTCTGCCCGACGAGGCCTCGCAGCGGACCGAATATGCGCGGTTCGTCGAAGACCTCCGCGCCGCCAAGGCACTGGCGGCCAATGCCGACGGCGGCGGCCTTCAGGCGACGGGGACGTTGCTGTAGGGGTGGAGGCCGACCCCGTCCCCGGTCCCGCACACCGCGATCGCCGGCACGGTCCCGATCGTCGCGCCGGGCTTCGGTGAGCATCCGAGCCGGACGATCCGCGCGCCACTGCCCTTGATTTCGCTCGGGTCGCCCGCAGGTTCCTGCCAAGCACACAGGGAAGGGCAGTCGTCTTGGCATCCATCATCATCTTCGGCGGCGCGGGCGCCATCGGCTCGGCCATCGCGCGGCGGCTGGCGGCGCGGGGCGATCGGCCCCATCTCGCCGGGCGCGACCGCGACAAGCTCGACGCCGTGGCGCGCGAGACCGGTGCCGGCGTCTCGGTCTGCGACGTCACCGACGGCGCCGCGGTCGCGGCGGCGGTGGCGGAGGCCGCCGGGAGCGACGGGTTGGCGGGCCTCGTCTACGCCGTGGGGACCATCAACCTGAAGCCGCTGGGGTCTTTGACCGAGGCGGATTTCGAGCGGGACTGGCGCGTCAACGCGCTCGGCGCCGCGCTGGCCCTGAAGGCGGCGACGCCACACCTCAAGGTCGTCGACGGCGCGTCGGTGGTCTTGTTCTCGACCGTGGCGGTGCGACAGGGCTTCGCCGCCCACGCTTCCGTGTCGATGGCGAAAGGCGCCGTCGAGGGGCTGACGCTGGCGCTGGCCGCCGAACTGGCGCCGAAGGTGCGGGTGAACTGCATCGCGCCCTCGCTGACCCGCACGCCGCTGGCAGAGGGGCTGACCCGCAACGAGGCCCTGGCCAAGGGCGTCGCCGAGGCCCATGCCCTCCGTCGCCTCGGCGAGGCCGACGACAGCGCCGGGCTCGCCGCCTTCCTGCTCGGGCCCGAAGCGGGCTGGATCACCGGCCAGGTCATGGGTGTCGACGGCGGGCGCTCGACGCTGCGCACCAAGGGGTGAAGCTCCCGTCGCCGAGGTGCCGGGGCAGGCCGGGAGTCGCGGGGTGCGGCGGCGACAGCGTCGCGGGCGGTGCGGCGGCGACCCTCGAGCCGGGCAGCCGTCACGCTTCGGTGCGTTGCTGCAGGGGCCGGACGAGCTGATAGGCGGCGTGGAAGGCCAGGAAGAGGCCGTCGCCGACGAAGTTCCAGAACGGGTTGAAGGCGGCGATGTGCAGCGCCCACGGCGCCGCGATCAGCCAGGCGCCGAGCAGGAGGTTCGCCCACTCCTTCCAGCGCGTCACCCTCACCACGGCCCAGAGCGACACGAGCGTGATGGCGATGCCCGAGACGCCGGACGCGACCGGGCCGGGCGGATGGCCGGAGAACTCCGGCAGGAAGGCCGACAGAATCATCCAGGCCCCCACCGTCACGTTCAGCCAGTCGGGCCAGGTATCCTTGAGCCAGGACCACCACGTCCGATGTCCCGCCATCACCGTCCCCAGCCGAAGTGCCCCGCCCGGTGCGGGTCCGCTCCGCCCAACGCCGCTGACGTCCGGAAGTGCCGGCCGGCGCGGCACGAAACCGCGCGATGCAAGCCGGCGAGCGTCTGCTACCTGCCGATGTAGCGCTCCAGCGGCTCGACGCGGTCGATCAGGCCCCGGTCCTTCATGAAGGTCGCGAAGGCGGCATAGCGGGCCGGGTCGGTCGCGGCGGGGTCGGCGGAGAGGCGCGGCACCGTGGCGCCCCAGGCGAGCTTGTTCAGCTGGTCGTCGAGCTTCGGGTAGGCCTTGACGAAACTCGCCCAGGCCTCGTCCGGATAGTCGAGGATGTAGAGCTGGGCCTGCCCGACGGCGTCGAGGAACGGCTTCACGAAGGGCGCGTGGCTCTTCTCGACCGTGGTGACGAAGATCGATTCGTCGTAGGGCGGCACGCCGTGCTCCTCCGGGAAGAACAGCTTGCCGGGGTGGCCGGCGAGCTGCATCTCGAAGAACTCGACGTTTCGGTAGGCGCCCACCACGGCGTCGACCTGGCCGCCGATCAGCGGCTGGGTGAGGGCGAAGTTGACGTTGACGAGCTTCACGTCGTCGAGCTTCAGCCCGGCGCTTTCCAGCATCGTGCCGAGCAGCGCCGTCTCGTAGCCCGCCACCGAATAGCCCACCGTCTTGCCCTTGAGGTCGGCGAGGCTTTTGATGGGCCCGTCCTTCAGCACCATCACGGTGTTGAGCGGCGTCTGGATCGAGGTGCCGATCCGCTGCAGCGGCAGGCCCGCCGCGACGTCGAGATAGAAGTTCGGCTGGTAGGTGAGGGCGATGTCGCCCTGGCCGGCCGCCACCAGCCGCGGCGGCATCGAGGGGTCGGCCGGCTCCACGAAGGAGACGTCGAGGCCGGCCCTGGCGAAGAAGCCCTTCTCCTTGGCGATGACGATGGCGGCGTGGACCGGGTTGACGAACCAGTCGAGCAGCAGCGTCACTTTCTGAGCGGCTGGGGCCGGGCCGGAGGCGACGGGGGGCGCCGCGGTCTCGGCGGCGCCCGCGGGCAGGAACGTGGCGAGGCCGAGCAGGAGGGCGCCGGCGAGGGCGGTCAGACGCATCAGGGGTCTCCGGGAGTGATGGCGAGCGTGTCGGGCGCCCAGAAGGCGAGGCGGCGCGTCAGCGCGCCGACCGCCGCCCAGAGGGCGAGCGAGAACACGACGAGGATGGCGAGGCCGGCGAAGACCGTGTCGGTCTGCATGCGGGCATTGGCGTGGAGCATCACGAGGCCGAGCCCCGACGATGACCCGACCCATTCGCCCACGACGGCGCCGAGCGGCGCCACCGCGGCGGCGACGCGCAGCCCCGCGCCGAGCGCCGGCAGGGCGGCGGGCAGGCGGATGAGCACCAGCGTGTCGCGCCGGCTGGCGCCGTTGAGCCGGGCGAGGTCGATCAGCCCCGGGTCGGTGCGGCGCAGCCCCTCGAAGAGGCTCGTCGAGACCGGGAAGAAGATGATGAGCCCCGCCATGGCGAGCTTGGAAGCGACGCCGAAGCCGAACCACACCACGAGCAGCGGCGCGATGGCGAAGACCGGCAGCGCCTGGGCCACGACCAGCAGCGGTCCCAGGGCACGCTCCAGCAGGCGGGATTGCGCCATGAGGAGCGCCACCGCCACTCCCGCCAGCGAGCCGAGCGCCAGGCCGCCGAGCATCTCGCCCCCCGTCACCAGGGCGTCGCGCCACAGCAGCGGCGCGTCCTTGACGAGCGTCACGGCGACGCGCGAGGGCGCCGGCAGGACGTAGGCGGGCGTGCCCAGAACCCGCACGGCGATCTCCCACGCGGCCAGCGCCGCCGTCCCGGCCCCGATGGCGGCCCAGGGCAGACGGCCGGCGTAGCGGAGGGCGGCGTGCTGGCGGACGTGATTCAGGGGGACGTGGTGCAGGCGGACGTTGTGCAGGCGGGAGGTGTGCGGAGCGTGACGCGGTCCGCCGTCGGGCACCTCGGCCCGGGCATCCGGCAAATGCGGCGCTGGGCCCGCCTGATCCATGGTCGTTCCCTCCGCCGGCATGATCCGGTTCAGGTTCAACGGGTTGCTCCCGCTCCGCGGCAGCTCTCAGCCCGGGTCGATTCCGGGCACCCCGACGATTGTCGGGACGGACCTTAAGGCCAAGCCCCGCCCCGGATCAAGGGTTGAGTGCCGTTCAACTCCCGCAAGGCCGGGGTAAGTCCCCCGGCCGAGTGTCCTGCCGTCGACGGGCCGCCTGGGGCTGTCCCTCGGCGGGGGGCGATGCACGATGAGCTTGGCATTCACGAGACAGTCGCCCGAGGTCCGCCCCGGCGCCGGGTCGCCGACGCCCGCCCCGAACTGTCCGCCGCCGGGCGTCTTCGCCGATGCGATCCCGTCGGCACCCCCCGCCACCCGGCCCATCGACCTGCCGCAGGCCGGCAAGGTGGCGCTGCTCCGCGCGGAGCTGCGCCGGTCCTCGCCGACCTTCGCCGCCCTGGAGGCGGCCGATCCCGAGCCGTGCCGCGCGCTGCGCCGCTTCGGCCTGCTCGAATGGGAGGCCGGGCGGCTCGCCGGGGCCGTCGAGGCCTTCACGGCGGCCCTGTCGCTGTCGCCGGGCGACGCCGACCTGTGGCGCGACCTCGCCTTCGCGTTCCAGGCTGTCGGCCAGGCCGGCGCGGCCCTGACGGCCATCCGGCGGGCCCTGGGTCTCGCGCCCGACGAGGCCCGGTCCTGGCTGATGTGCGCCAACCTCCTCGTGCAGGGCGACGACCACGCCGGCGCCGAAGCCGCCTTCCGCCAGGCGATCCTGCGCGACCCGGCGCTTTCCGACGCCCACTTCGCCCTCGGCCTGATGCTGTTCGAGCGCCGCCGCTACGCCGAAGCGGCGCGGCACCTCGCGGACGCGCTGGCCCTGGTTCCCGACCACGCCATGGCGGCGCTGTGCCTCGGCCAGGCGCGCTACCTCGGCGGCAATTTCGCCGGGGCGGCCGAGGCCTTCGCGGTGTGCGGCGCCCTCATGCCGCTGCCCGACACGGCCCGGCGCAACCTCGCCCGCGCCCGCGCCTTCACCGCCCTTCTGTCGGGCGACGTCGATGCGGCGCTCGCCGCCCATGCCGCCATCGCCGGCGCGGACGGTGAGGAGGACGATTCGCTGCTCTACGCCGCCTTCTCCATGCTCAGCGCCTATGGCCACACCGAGGCCGCCATCGCGGTCGGCCGCTATCGCCTGGCGCGCCAGCCGGGCGACCCCGTCCAGGCCTACCTGCTCGACGCCCTCTGCGGGTGCCCGCTGACGGCGGCGCCGGTCAGCTACCTCGAAAGCCATTTCGACGCCTTCGCGCCGACCTTCGACGAGAAGCTCGTCGGCCTGCTGCTCTACCGGGTGCCCCAGCAGCTCGCCGCCCTGGCGGCCCGCCACCGGCACCACTGCGCGGACGTCCTGGACCTCGGCTGCGGCACGGGTCTCGGCGCCGCGCCGCTGAGCGCCCTGGCGGGGCGGCTGACCGGCGTCGACGTCGCGGACGGCATGCTGGCCGAGGCGGCCAAGCGCGGCCTCTACGCCGATCTCGTCAAGGCCGAGGCCGTGGACTTCCTGCGCGGCGCCCCGCAGCGCTACGACCTGCTCTTTGCGGCCGACCTGCTCACCTACTTCGGCGACCTCGCCCCGCTCTTCGCCGCCGCCAAGGCGGCTCTGCGCCCGGGCGGGCTCTTCTGCCTCAGCATCGAGACGGTTGAGGGCCGGAACTACGCCCTGCTGCCGTCGGGGCGCTTCGCCCACGCGCCGGCCCATGTCGTGGCCCTGGCGGCGCGGGACTTCGCGACGCTCGAGGACCTGGCCCAGGACCTGCGCCTCGAAGGGCAGGCGCCGGTGCCCGGGCGGCTCCTCGTGTTCGAACGGCGCCGCTGAGGCGCGGCCCGTCAGGTCCCGCCCGGCACGCCGGGCGAGGCCGGGGCGCCGGGAGTCCCGGGACCGGGGGGCGTCGGACCCGGACCGGTCGGGATGCCGATGCCGGGGTCGATCACGTCGGGGCCGGGCTGCGGCACGTCGACCGGCGTGTCGGACGGCACTTCGACGGGGTTGGGGGGCGCGCCGGGCGCGGGGTCCGGGCGTAGGGCGGGCGAGGTGCCGGGCATCAGGCCGGCTCGGCGTCGTCGTCGAGCGCCGGCTCGAACTCGGCCGCCGGCACGCCGGCCTCGAGCGGTCCGTTGTCGCCGAACGTGACCACCAGGGTTTCCACCCCGTCCATCGTGGCGACATCGATCACCTGGCCGATCTGGTCGGCCATGGGGCCCAGCGTGTCGCGGTGCCGGGCGTCGGGCCGGAAGCGCACCTTGTCGCCGATCTTCATGCGGGTTCTCCCATGGGCGGAGGCACGATGGCCCCCATCGAGGTTTCGGGCCCGGCCTCGCCGACCCCGTCGAGGCCGGGCACGGAGGGGATGTCGGCCGCTCGCCGTGCCCTTTCCAACCGCGGAGCCGGACGGACGTTCCGGACGTTGACGTGCCGGGGGACGGACGATCGGGTCCGGTCTCCGGGAGACGCGATCCGCCATGCCGTCCGGTTTCTTCGCCCTGCTCGACGACGTGGCCGGCATCGCCAGGCTCGCCGCGGCCTCGCTCGACGACGTCGCCGGGACGGCCGGGCGCGTGGGGCTCAAGGCCGCCGGCGTGGTGGTGGACGACACGGCGGTGACGCCGCGCTACGTGGCTGGCCTGGCGCCGGAGCGCGAACTGCCCATCATCGGCCGCATCGGCCTCGGCTCTCTGCGCAACAAGCTGCTGTTCCTGCTGCCGGCCGCGCTGCTGCTCAATGCCGTCGCGCCCTGGGCCGTGACGCCGCTGCTGATGCTGGGCGGCGTCTACCTGTGTTTCGAGGGCGTCGAGAAGGTCGTCGAGGTGGTCCTCGGCCACGACGGTCATGCGGCGGCCGATGCCGAGCCGACGGCGTCGCTCCCGCATGCGGGTTCGAGCGGGTCCGCCGAGAATGCAGGCGCGCTGGAGGACGGCAAGGTGAAGGGCGCGATCCGCACCGACCTGATCCTGTCGGCCGAGATCATGGCGATCTCGCTGGCCGAGGTCGCCGACCGGCCCGTGCTGGTCGAGGCCGTGGTGCTGGCCCTCGTCGGCACCGCCATCACGGTGGGGGTCTACGGCGTCGTGGCGCTGGTCGTGAAGGTGGACGACATCGGACTCCACCTGTCCCGCCGGGGCGCCGCGCCGGTGCGGGCCCTCGGCCGCGGCCTCGTGCGGGCCATGCCGCCGGTCATGACGACGCTGTCGGTGGTCGGCACCGCCGCCATGATCTGGGTCGGCGGCGGCATCCTGCTGCATGGGCTCGAGGCCTTCGACGTCGCGGCGCCCGCCCATGCGCTCGACGACGCCGCCGAGGCGTTCGCCGGGCGGGTGCCGGCGCGGCTCGCCGCGGGGGCGGAATGGGTGGTGGGCGCCGCCGGGGCCGGGGTGGTCGGCCTGGCGGTCGGCGGACTCGCCGTGGCGACGACGATGGGCGCGAGACGGCTGCGGGGCTGAGGCCCGGCGGCCAGGGCCGTGCGTCAGGCCGCCTTGCGCAGCAGGCCGGACAGCCGCTCGATCCACGGGGTCGGCCGCTGGGTCAGCAGGGCCACGAGCCGGTCCCGCTCGACCCGGACCTCGCAGAGATGGGCCCGCTCGGCCGCCACCAGCGCCGTCAGCACGTCGGCCTGGCCGGCCTGAACGCGCAAGGCTTCGGCGGCGATCCGCGCATCGCGGGCCTCGTTGCGGGCCTCCTCGGCCACGCGCCGCGATTCGGCGAGGTCGTCCGTCAGCTCCCCGATGCGGCGCTCGAGATAGCCGATCAGCGCGCGGGCGTCGCGCCCGGCCTCGGGGAGGATATCGGCCTCGTCGTCGGTCCCCTCCGCCCGCGGCTCGTGCGACCGCTCCAGCCGCTCCTCCGGCACGGCCACCAGGGCGCGACCGTCGTTGCCGGGGCGCCGCGGCCACTTGTGGCGCGTCGCCAGGCGCCGCGCGCTGTCGGGGGTGATGTTCAGCGCCTCCGCCATGTCGTCGTAGGTCAGCCAACGCGTCGCGCCGTCCATCATCGTCCGTTTCCCATCGTCGGGGGCCGCGGGGGGTGACGCCGGTCGGGGCCGCGGGACGCATGACGGTGGGACGGGACTGGTTGACGGAAGCTTAACGCGGCGTCGGAAATTCGGTCACAGGAGGCCCCGGCCCGCATCGCGCAACGCCGTCGACGAGGCCGACGAGCGCGGACCGTGCAGGTAGACGAAGGCCGGCGGGTGCCGGTCGGCGAGGAGCTGCGCTTCCGTTTCGCGCAGCCGCCCCGGCGCCAGCACGGCGGCGGCGCGCCCGTTGAGCGACCGCAGCGTGCTGCCCGGCCGGTCCACCACGGCGATCGGCACGAGGTCGACGAGGTCGCGCCACCGCCGCCAGCGCGGCAGCTGCATCAGGTTGTCGGCCCCCATGATCCACACGAACCGCACGCCCGGGCAGCGTCGCTGCAGGTAGCGGACCGTGTCCACCGTGTAGCGCATGCCGATGCCGGCCTCGAGGCCCGTCACGGCGATATCGGGATGGTCTGCCACGGCGCGGGCCGCCGCGATGCGGGTGTCGAGGTCCGCCAGGCCGTCGTGCCGCTTCAGCGGGTTGCCGGGCGTCACCACCCACCAGACGCGGTCGAGCGCGAGGCGGCGAAGCGCCGTCGTGCTGACGAGGCGGTGGCCGTCGTGCGGTGGGTTGAAGCTGCCGCCGAAGAGGCCGACGCGCAGGCCCGGCGCCCAGGCTGGAAGGTTGCGACCGCCCGGGGACCGCGGCCCCGCGGCTGGACTCACGGCCGGGTCTGCCCCTCGCCGCGCACCCGGTACTTGAAGGAGCAGAGCTGTTCGAGGCCGACGGGACCGCGGGCGTGCATGCGGCCCGTGGCGATGCCGATCTCGCCGCCGAAGCCGAACTCGCCGCCGTCGGCGAATTGCGTCGATGCATTGTGCACCACGATGGCGGAATCGACCTCGGCCATGAAGGTGGCGGCGGCGGCGAGGTCCGCCGTCACGATGCCGTCGGTGTGGTGCGAGCCGTAGGTCTCGATGTGGTCGACGGCGGCATCGAGGTCCGGCACGACCCGGGCCGAGATGATGCCGTCGAGGTATTCGGTGCGCCAGTCCGCCTCCTCGGCGGGCGTCACCCGGGGGTCGGCCTTCAGGGTGGCGGCGTCGCCCCGCACCGCGCAGCCGCGGTCGAGCAGGGCCTTGACGAGCCGGGGCAGCAGCGTTTCGGCATGGCTGGCGTGGACCAGCAGCGTTTCAACGGCGCCGCAGACGCCGGTGCGGCGCAGCTTGGAGTTCACCAGGACCTGTTCGGCCATGTCGGGATCGGCGGCGGCGTCGACGTAGAGGTGCACGAGCCCCTCGAGGTGGGCGAAGACCGGGACCCGTGCCTCGGCCTGCACGCGCGCCACCAGCGCCTTGCCGCCGCGCGGCACCAGCACGTCGAGGTTGCCGTCGAGCCCCTTCAGCATCTCGCCCACGGCGTCGCGGTGGCGCGTCGGCACGAGCGAGATGGCGGCGGCCGGCAGGCCGGCGGCTTCGAGGCCCCGCACCAGGCAGGCGTGCAGGGCGCGCGTCGAGTGGAAGCTTTCCGAGCCGCCGCGCAGCACGGAGGCGTTGCCGCTCTTCAGGCACAGCGCGCCGGCGTCGGCCGTGACGTTGGGGCGGCTCTCGTAGATCACGCCGACGACGCCGAGGGGCGTCGAGACCCGTTCGATGACGAGGCCGTTCGGGCGGTCGAACCGCGCCAGCACGCGGCCCACGGGGCAGGGCAGTTCCGCGATCTCCTCCAGGCTGCGCGCCACGGCCTTGATGCGGTCGGGGTCGAGCGTCAACCGGTCGCGCGTGGCGGACGTCAGGTCGCGCGCCTCGGCGATGTCGCGGGCGTTGGCGTCGAGGATCGCCGAAGCGTCGCGACGCACGGCATCGGCGGCCGCCACGAGGGCCCGGTTCACGGTCCCGGCCGCGGCGGCGCTGAGGATGCGCTGGGCGCGCCGTGCCGCCCGGCCGATCTCGCGCATGGCGGCGGCCACGTCCTCCGCCCCGCCCTCGATCACCTGCAGCCGTTCCATGACGTTTCCCCCGCGCGGGGCTCAATGACGGATGGCGGCACGCTTGTCCACCGGAGCGGACCGGCGCGGACGCCGCTCAGGCCGGCAGGGCCGACACGGCCGTGCCGACCGCCTTCAGCACGGCCTCGCGTTCGGCGTCGGCGAGCTTCGGCGCGTCGCAATAGGCCGCCACCACGATCGGCGCCCGCCCCGGCGGGCGCAGCAGCGCGACATCGCCGGCGTTGGGGCCGGCCGTGCCGGTCTTGTCGCCGACCGTCCAGCCCGCCGGCACCCCGGCGCGGATGCGCGCCCGCCCCGTTTCGCAGGCCACCATCCAGCCCTCGAGCAGGCTGCGCGACGCCGGCGCCAGGGCTTCGCCGAGCAGCACGGCGCGCAGCGTCCCCGCAAAGGCCCGCGGGGTCGTGGTGTCGAGGGGCCCGTCGGTGCGGTTCAGCGTCGGCTCGGTGCGGTCGAACCGTGTGACGCCGTCCCCCAGCCCGCGCACGAAGCGCGTGACGGCGTCCGGCCCGCCGAGGCTCGCCAGGACCAGGTTGGCGGCGCCGTTGTCGCTGTGCACCATCGCGGCGCGGCACAGGGCCTCGACGTCCATGCCGCCCTCGGCGAGATGGGCCTTGGTGTCGGGCGCGTAGCCGACGGCGACATCGGCGGCCCCGTAGGCGACGCGCCGGTCCCGCCGTTCGGTGCCGGCGTCGACCCGGGCCAGCAGGGCCGCCACGGAGGCGAACTTGGTGGTCGAGCACATGAGGAAGCGCTCGTCGGCACGGTGGGCCAGGCTGCGTCCCGTGCCGGTGTCGAGCGCGAAGACGCCGAGCCGGCCGCCGTGACGGGCTTCGAGCGCCGCCAGCGCATCCTCGGCCGCGGCCGCGGCCGCCGGGCGCGTGACGGCGACGGCGAGAAGGCCGGCGATCACGGCGCGGCGGTCGAGGGTCCGGAGCGGGCCCGCCCCTGTGGAAGCGTCGTTCGGCATGTCGAAGGTCCTCCCGGGTCACGGATCCCGACATAGCGCTTTTCCCCGCCCGCCTCACCCCGGCGGGCGATGTTTCGCGCGGCCGGGGGCGGCCCTCGCGGGTGCGAGGGATCCGTTCCGGCGCGAAGCCTGATAAGGGAGGGGACCCGCCGCGACAGGAGATCCAGAACGGTGCAGCCCCAAGCGGATCGCCAAGCCGACCACGACCACGATCACCACGGCCACGACCACGATCACCACGACCACGATCACCACGGCCACGATCACGCCTCCCACGGTCACGCCCATCATGGGCATGGGCACGGTCACGGCCACGTGCATGCGCCGGCCTCCTTCGGCCGTGCCTTCCTGCTCGGCATTGCGCTCAACGCCGCCTTCGTCGTGGCGGAGGTGGTGTTCGGCCTCGCCTCCCATTCGGTGGCGCTCCTGGCCGATGCCGGCCACAACCTGTCGGACGTGCTCGGCCTCATCGTGGCGGGCGGCGCCCATGCGCTGACGCGGCGGGCGCCGAGCCGGCGCTTCACCTACGGCTTCGGCTCCTCGTCGATCCTGGCGGCGCTGTTCAACGCCGTCTTCCTGCTGGTCGTCATCGGCGGCCTGTCCTGGGAAGCGCTCACGCGCTTCGCCCATCCCGAGCCCGTCGCGGCCTGGACCGTGATGGGCGTGGCGGCCGCCGGCATCGTGGTGAACGGCGCCTGCGCCTGGCTCTTCGCCGCCGGCAGCAAGGGCGACCTCAACATGCGCGGCGCCTTCACCCACATGCTGGCCGACGCCCTGGTCTCGGTGGGCGTCGTGCTGGCGGGCCTGCTGATCCTCGTCACGGGCTGGCTGTGGCTCGACCCCGCCGTGAGCCTCGCCGTCAACGCCGTCATCGTCTACGGCACCTGGAGCCTGCTGGGCGACAGCACCAGGATGGCGATGGGCGCGGTGCCGCCCGGCATCGAGCCCGAGGCGGTGCGCCGCTACCTCGCGGGTCGGCCTGGCGTCGCGGCGCTGCACGACCTCCACATCTGGCCGATCTCCACCACCGACACGGCCCTCACCGTCCACCTCGTGATGCCGGGCGGCCATCCGGGCGACAGGGCCCTGATGGACTGCTGTTCGGGCTTGCGCGAGCGCTTCGGCATCGGCCATGCCACGCTGCAGGTCGAGGTCGACGAGACCACCGCCTGCGCGCTGGCGCCCGACCACGTGGTCTAGCGCGTGACGCTGTCGTCGATCCACGCCAGGTCTGGAATGCGAGCCTGTCGACAGGCTTCGATCGGGAGAACATCATGACGAGGAACGCCCATCGCCTGGAGAACCGGGTCGCGTTGGTGACGGGCGGCTCGCGGGGCATCGGCCGCGCCGTGGCGGAGCTGTTCGCCCGCGAAGGCGCCACCGTGCTGGTGAACCACCTCCGGGATGCCGAGGGCGCCGCCGCCACCGTCGCGGCGCTCCATGCCGCGACCGCCGCCGAAGGCCATCCCGCCCGCGCCCACAAGGCGATCGAGGCCGACGTCGCCGACCCCGCCGCCGTGGCCCGCATGTTCGCCGCGGTCGCGGCGCGCGGCGCCGGGCTCCACATCCTCGTCAACAATGCCGGCATGCAGGTCGAGACGCCCGGGGACAGCTTCGACGAGGCCGCCTTCCTGCGCGTCGTCGGCGTCGACCTCATCGGCCCGGCCCTGTGTTCCCGGGCCGCGCTGACGATGTTCCTCGGCCAGGACGGCCCGAAGGGCACCATCATCAACACGACCAGCGTGCACGAGATCGTGCCGAAGCCGGGCTACGCCGCCTATTCGGTGGCGAAAGGGGGCCTCGGCAACCTCACCCGGACGCTGGCGCTCGAGTTCGCGGCGCGCGGCATCCGGGTCAACGCGGTCGGCCCCGGCGCCGTCGCCACCGACATGAACGCCGCCTGGACCGGCGACGCCGCGGCCCGTGCCGCCGTCGAGGCCCACATTCCCATGGGCCGCGCCGCCGAGGCCGAGGAGATCGCCACCCTCTTCGCCTTCCTGGCATCGGACGAGGCCCGCTACGTGACGGGCCAGACGCTCTATGCCTGCGGCGGCCTCACCCTCTACGGCGACTTCGCCGTCAACTGGGCCTCGTAGCGGCGGCCGCCCGCCGCCGCCCCGGGCAGGCGCTTGAACACCCGCACCATGAAGGCGGCGCCGAACAGCGGCGTGATGAGGTTCAGCACCGGCACCGAGACCATGGCGGCCAGGACGAGGCCGGCGAGGAAGATGCGCCCGGCGTGGCGTCGGCGGAGCGCCTCGGCTTCCGCCGGCGGCAGGTGGCGCAGCGCCACGAATTCATAGTATTGGCGCCCGAGCAGGTAGGCATTGGCGCCGATGAACGCCACCGCGTTGACGCCCGGCACCAGCAGCAGCAGGAGGGCCAGCAGCGTGACGGCCAGCTGCAGGGCGCCGAACCGCACCGACAGCACCAGGGCGGGGACGATGCGCAGCGGGCGGCCGGGCGGCGCCGTGGGATCGAGGTCCCGCTCGACGAGTTCGGCGAGGTCGTCGATGAAGAAGCCCGCCACCACCGACGACACCGGCGCGACCAGGAACACCGATCCCACCAGCAGCCCGAGCCCGGCCAGGATCGACAGCAGCGTCGACAGCCAGGGATAGGGCAGGGTGACGAGCAGCAGCAGCCCGTGGTCGAGCAGCGCCACGGCGCCGACCAGGATGAGCAGCGTCAGGCCCAACACCTTGGCGAGGGCCGCGCGGAACGGCGGGCTCAGGATCTCGCGGAACGCCGCGAGCGCGTCGGCCAGCATCAGCAAGGGCACCTCTTCACCAGTGATAAAGCATGGTTGATCGAACGCATCAAATTGAGCGGAACTTGCGGAAGTCCCTGCCGTTCGAAGACCATGGCACAGATTCACAACTCCTGGTCCGGACGGACCGTCGTGATCGTCGAGGACGAGTTCCTCGTGCGGGATCTCGCGGTGTGTGAACTCGAGGAGAACGGCTTCATCGTAGTGGAGTTCGACTCGGCCGATGCGGCTCTACCCTACCTGCGCGAGCACGGCGGCGAGGCCGCCCTCGTCCTGACCGACGTGCAGATGCCGGGCGACATCAACGGGCTCGACCTCGTCGCCATCCTGGCGCATCTGTGGCCGGGCGTTCCCGTGCTCATCACCTCCGGCGGCCCGCTGGTCGACCCGCGCAAGCTTCCGCCCTGCGCGGCCTTCCTCAGCAAGCCGTGGCGGCCGGAGGACATGGTGGAGCGCGTCGCCGGGATGCTGGCCCGGGTGCACTGACGCGCCCCGGCCCGGTCAGGCCGCCCGAGCCCCTTCCACCAGCGCCACCCAGTAGCGGATCCCGTGCGGGATGGCGGCATCGTTGAAGTCGTAGCCCGGGTGATGAAGCCCCGCGCTGTCGCCGTTGCCGATGAACACGAAGGCTCCGGGCCTGGCTTCCAGCATGTAGGAGAAGTCCTCCGCCCCCATGATGGGGGCGATCGTCGCGTCGACACCGTCGGCCCCCGCCACCGCGACGGCCGCCCGCTCGGCGAGCCTGGCCCTGGCGGGATCGTTGCGCGTCACCGGGTAGCCCCGGTTGTAGCGCAGGGTGGCGCGGGCGCCGTGCGCGGCCGCCACGCTTTCGGCGATGGCCTTCAGCCGCGCCTCGGCGAGGTCGCGCATCTCGGCCGTGAGCGTGCGGGTCGTGCCGGCGAGCTTGGCGGTCTGCGGGATGGCGTTCTGCGCCGAGCCGGCCTGGAACACCGTGACGGACACCACGCAGGCCTCCAGAGGGTCGACGCTGCGCGCCACGATGCTCTGGGCCAGGGTGACGATGTGGGCGCCCACCAGCACGGGATCCACGGTGAGGTGGGGCTGGGCGGCGTGGCCGCCCCGGCCCTCGACCTCGATCTCGAACCGGTCGGCTGCCGCCATGATGGGCCCGGGACGCAGCGCGAAGCGGCCCACGGGAAGGCCCGGCAGGTTGTGCATGCCGTAGACCTCGTCGATGCCGAAGCGGGTCATCAGCCCGTCCTGGATCATGGCGCGTGCGCCGGCGCCACCCTCCTCGGCGGGCTGGAACACGCATACGGCCGTGCCGTCGAAGTCCCGCGTCTCGCAGAGCCGCCGCGCGGCCCCGAGCAGCATGGCGGTGTGGCCGTCGTGGCCGCAGGCGTGCATCTTGCCCGGCACCTGTGAGGCGTAGGGCAGGTTGGTCTGCTCGGCGATCGGCAGCGCGTCCATGTCGGCCCGCAGGCCGATGGTTCGCTTCGCCCCGCCCTTGCCCTTGCCCTGGATCACCCCCACCACCCCCGTCCGCCCGAGGCCGGTCACGACCTCGTCGCAGCCGAAGGCGCGCAGCTTCTCGGCCACCAGGCCGGCCGTGCGCTGCACGTCGTAGAGCGTTTCGGGGTTGCGGTGGATGTCGCGGCGCCAGGCCGTCGCGTCGGCGGCGAGGCCGGCATCGAGGCCGATGCTGTCGGGGTCGGTCATGGAGATCCTCGGGTCCGGTGGTGCCGCACCAGACCCGAAGGGCCCACGGGCGTCAACGCGGCGCGTGGTGCCCCGCCCGCGCGATCAGGCGAGCTGCTCGTCGATCGAGCGGGTTCTCGCGGTCGGGATGCCGCCCGTGTGGAGCGTCGTCACGGTTTCGACGAGCATGATCCAGCATTCCTCGTCGGCGACCGGGTTGTGCATGGTGCCGCGCGGCACGATGCACACCTGTCCGGGCCCGATCACGGCCTCGCTGCCGCCCTCGAACTGGATCCGCAGCCGACCCCGTATCACCTGGAACAACTCGTCCTCGGCCTCGTGCCGGTGCCAAACGAGTTGGCCGAGCAGCTTGGCGACCTTGACGTATTGGTCGTTCACCCGCCCCACCACCTTGGGCGACCAGTGATCGGTGAGGGCCTCGCAGGCGGCTTCGAGGTCGAGCGTCGGGATCATCGGGCAGCTTCCGCAGGGTTAGAGTGCACGATGCACCATGGAGGCCGCCACCCCGCAGGGGCCGGGCCCTGTTCGGCGCTCGCAGCGTCGGCCGGCGCGAGCGTGGATCGGCCACTCTCTTCGCATATCGCCTGCCCGGGCTCCGAGAACGGCCCCAGCGGAGCCACCGTCCAGGCTGCGTGACAACTCCCAAAGCGCTTTCGCCGTCGGCGAAGACGTTCCAGCTCCGGATCGAGAGCCGTCGCATCGGCTCCGAGCCGCCAAGGCGCCTCCGACAAAGCCGATACTGCCTCAAAGCCAGATCGGCAGCACCGACAGGGCCAGGAGGCTTCCCAGGGCCGCGTTGAGGATCCGCCATTGGGCCGTGGTCCGCAAGCTTCGGCCGAGGACGAGCCCCGCGCAGCACCAGAGCGACAGGGACAGCGCCGCCGAGACGCCGAAGGCGGCGCCGAGCAGCAGGCCGAGGCGCGCCGGCCCCTCCGCCAGACCCGCGAAGGAGGCCGCCGCCCCCATCGTCATGGCCCAGCCCTTGGGATTGTGCCACAGCATCCAGAGGCCGTCGACGAAGCTCTGCGGGCGCGCGCCGCCGCCCGGTCCGCGTGGGGCGCTGCGCCGCCCGACCTGCCAGGCGAGCCACAGGAGGTAGGCCGTGCCGCTCGCCTTCAAGGCGACCTGCAGGGCGGGGGCGGCGAGCAGCAGCCCGGCGAGGCCCGCCGCCGCCGCAGCCGCCATCGAGGCCAGGCCCATGGCAATGCCGGCGATGAGCGGGAGCGAGCGACGCAGGCCGAAGTTCGCGCCAGACGCCGTCGCCAGCGTGGTGGCGCCGCCGGGACTGAGCGTCGCGACGAGGACGAAGCCCATCAGGGCGAGCAGGGGCGGGACAGTCATGGCGGCACCTCGCTGGGGGAGCTTCGAGCTAAACCCCGCGGTTCCGCCTGCAAAACTAATGTTGGTGATGAGGTCCATCAGGGTTCATGATAGAGCGATGACCCGCAACCTCGATATAGCCCTGCTCCGCGCCTTCGCCACCGCGGCCGACCGGGGGAGCATGACGGCGGCGGCCGAGACCCTGCACCTCACCCAGGGCGCCGTCAGCCAGCAGATCGCCCGGCTCGAGGCCCTGGCCGGGCGAGCCCTGCTCGACCGCGCCCGAAGCGGCCTCCGGCCGACGCCCGCCGGCGAACGCCTCCTCGCGCAGGCGCGCCGGCTCGTCGCCCTCAACGATTCCGTCTGGGCCGACCTCGGCGGCAGCGCTGCCGAGGGTACCGTGCGGCTCGGCGTGCCGCACGACCTCGCCGGGGCCCGCCTGGCACCGGTCCTCAAGGCCCATGCGGCGGCCTGGCCGCGCATCGACCTCTCGCTGCATTGTGGGGCCTCCCCGGACCTGGCGACGGCGATCGACGCCGGTCGGCTCGACCTCGCGCTCGTCGAGTCGCCGTGGGACGGCGAACCCGGCGAGTGCCTGGCGATCGATCGTCTGGTCTGGACCGGGGCCCGTGGCGGACAGGCGCACGAGCGCCGGCCGCTGCCGGTCTCGCTCGTCGCGGAGACCTGCGCGTTCCGGCCCGCCGTCCTGGCGGCACTCGAAGCGGACGGCCGGCCCTGGCGGACGCAGTTCGAGGGCGGCAGCCTCGATGCGACCGCCGCCATGGTCCGGGCCGACCTCGCGGTCTCGGCCTGGCTGGCGTCGGCCATCCCGCCGGGGCTCGACGTGCTGCCTCCGGCGGCGGGCCTGCCTGAGCTTCCCGCCTTCGCCATCTCGTTGCTGGGCGGGGCAGGGCCTGCCCCGCCCGCCGTCGCCGGGCTCGCCGACCTTTTGCGCGATGCCTTCGCCCGCCCGGCCGGGTGATGCGCCTCAGCGCGTGCCGCGATAGGTCTCGTCGAAGACCTGACGCGAGTTGACGAGGCCCTGCTTCAGGGCCGACCAGGCCGTCTGGCCGGCACGGCCGAGCCGGGTGAGACGGGCCTTGGCGGCCTCGGCATGGGCCCGCACGGCGGCGACCCGCGCGTCGATGGCGGCCCGCTGCTCGGCGGTGAGGTTGGCGGCGGTGGCCTGCAGGTCGGCGATCACGTCCTGCCAATAGGTCTGTTCGGCCTTGATGCGCGCCTCGACGATCGCCTTGCGCTGCGCCACGTCGAGCTTGAGGCCGCGGACGTCCTGGTCGAGGGCCTGCTCGAACTGCGTCCAGGGTGCCGTGAGGGCGGCGCGGGCCACGGCCAGCTGGTCGGCCGTCATCTGCCGCCCGCGCGCCGCGACCTCGTCGACCTCCTTCTTGTAGGTGTCGCGGATGCCCTTCAGGGCCGCGACGGCGTCGCGGGCCTTCTGGCGGGCGGCCGCGTCGGCCTTGTCGGCCTGGTCCTGCATCACCGTGATGGTGGCGTCGATTTCGGCCAACCGCTCCTGCGCCTGCGCGATGGCGGCATGGGCGCCGGCGGGGTCGGAGGTGGTCGCCGCCGCAGCCGCGGCCGCGGGCTCCGCCACGGGGGCCGTCGCGACGGCGGGTGGCGCCGCGATGGCGAGGGTGGGAGCCATTGTGCCGAATGCGACCGCGACGGTCAGAGCCCGGAGCGACATGGGAGGGGATCCTTCGATGAGTTGCGTGTCGGGCGAGCCGGCGCGCGGAAACGTCGCGCATCAACGCCCGAATGGCCGCGTCGTTGCCCGCGGCGGGACGATGCCGCGCGGTCCGCCGGACGAGCGGCTCTCGACGTCCCGTCGACGCCGTTGGCCCCTCCGCGCCGGATGGTCTAAGGAAGCGCGAGGGTCCGCCGCGGGGCGGCCCGGACCCTGTCCGCCCATCCCCCGGTGCCCCGGCGGGACCCGAGGAGACCCATGGCGCAGAACACGACGGCCGCTGCAGACGAGGGCGGCCGGACCTTCCCGCTGGTGCGGCGGCTGATGGCCGAACACGCCCGCGCCCATGCCGGCAGCTACGCGGCGGCCCTGGTCCTCATGGCCGTCAGCGCCGCCGCCAGCGTCGGCTCCGTCGCGCTGCTGCGCCCCGTGGTCAACGGCATGACGGGCATGAACGTCGCCGAGCCCGGCGCCTTCAAGACGCTGCGCAACCTCGCCGTCGCGGTGGCGATCCTCTACGTGATCCGCGGCCTCGCCACCTGCGGCCAGCTCATCCTGATGTCGCGCGCCGGCAACCGCATCGTGGCGGCGCTGCAGCGGCGCGTCTACGACCACCTGCTGCACCAGCCGGTGCGCTTCTTCTCGGACCGGCATTCGAGCGAACTGATGGCGCGGCTCGCCATGGCGGCCAACGGCGCACGCGATGCCGTGCAGTTCGTCATCAACTCCGCCGGCCGCGACGTGCTCACCGTCGTCGGCCTCGCGGGCGTGATGGTGTACAACGACCCGCTGATGTCGCTGATCGCGCTGTCGATCGCGCCCGTCGGCGTGCTGATGCTGAGCCGCCTGATGAAGAAGGTGCGCCGCGCCGCACGCCGCTCCTTCGACGGCTCCGCCGAGATCATGAAGCACATGGGCGAGACCGCCCAGGGCATCCGCATCATCAAGAGCTTCAACCTCGAGGGGGTGATGCGGGCCCGCATGGCGGGCGCGATCAGCGAGGTCGAGAAGGCGGCGAACCGCATGGCGGTCGGCATCGCGCTGTCGAGCCCGGTGTCGGAAACGCTGGGCGGCGTCGCGGTCTCGATCATCATCCTCTACGGCGGCTGGAAGGTGGCGGTAGCGCACAGCGACCCCGGCTCCTTCTTCGCCTTCATGGGGGCGCTGCTGTCGGCCTACGAGCCCGCCAAGCGCCTGGGACGGCTGAACCTCGACCTGCAGAACAGCCTCGTCGGAGCCCGGCTCGTCTACGACCTGCTCGACGAGCCGCTGCCCGACGCCCGCGACGCGACGCGGCCGGACCTCCTGCCGGGCCCGGGCCGCATCGCGCTCGAAGGCGTGTCCTTCTCCTACCGGCAGGGCGAGCGCGTGCTCGACGCCATCGACCTCCTGGCCGAGCCCGACCGGACCACGGCCCTGGTCGGGCCCTCGGGCGGGGGCAAATCCACCATCATCAGCCTGGTGCAGCGCCTCTACGAGCCCGAATCCGGCCAGGTGCTGATCGACGGGCAGGACGTCACGACCGTCAACACGCGCTCGCTGCGCGACGCCATCGCCTTCGTGGCGCAGGACGTGTTCCTGTTCCGCGGCTCCGTCCGCGACAACATCGCGCTCGGGCGGCCCGGTGCCGACGAGGCCGAGATCGTGGATGCGGCACGGCGCGCCCACGCCTACGATTTCATCATGGGTTTCGACCGCGGCTTCGATACCGAGGTCGGCGAGCAGGGCGCGAAGCTGTCGGGCGGCCAGCGCCAGCGCATCGCCATCGCGCGCGCCTTCCTGAAGAAGGCCACCATCATCCTGCTCGACGAGCCCACGGCGGCGCTCGATTCCGAGAGCGAGCGCGAGGTCCAGAAGGCGCTGGACGCCTTGAGGGTCGGCCGCACCACCATCGTGGTGGCGCACCGCCTGCAGACGATCGTGGATGCCGACCGCATCTGCGTGATCGAGAACGGCCGGGCCGTGGAGTTCGGCACCCACGACGAGCTGATGGCGCGCCGCGGCTCCTACCACTCGTTCTTCGCCACGCAGTTCGGCGATCGCGCGCGCCGCATCGCCTGACGACCTGCACGGCGGAGTTCGTCTTCGGCGTGTGGCGGGCCGGCGCTGGCAGGCGCCATGGCTGAACGGCGAACGCGATCGCAGGCCCTACGAGGCGGCGCGGCGGGGCGGGAGCGGTTCGACCCGCGGCACCACCTGCGCGTGAGGCCGCTCGGTGCGATATTGGCCGCGGATGACAACCGCGAAGGCCAGCGCGCCGACCGACAGGGTGGTGACCCACCAGAGTTCCGTCGTGTCGAGCCCCCACAGCGCGAAGGTGAGGCCGGACACGATCTCGGCGATGAGGAAGGGGGCGACCGCGACGGCGGTCCGGCCCGCCAGGACGAAGCCGCCGAAGGCCAGCAGTGCCGCGGCGGCGGCGCCGACGAGGCCGAGGTCGTACCAGATCTCGAAGGCGAGGCTCCGCGGGATCTCGGGCGGCAGGTAGCCCACCACGGCCCCGCGCGTCGCGAGGTCCAAGCCGTGGCCGGTGACGAGCCGCAGCCGGTCCGACGCGACGAGGTCGGCCCAGACGTGGAGACCGCGGGCCATCTCGGCGAATTCCGGCAGCCGGCCGCCCGTGATGGTGCCGAGCCTGTCGAACAGCGGCTCGAACACGAAGGGGATGCCCGGCGCGAACAGGAGCACGGCCCCGGCCGCCGCCCCGAACACCACGCCGGCCCGCCGGGGCGACAGCGTCGCGCCCGCGAAGGCGACGGCGCCGAGCGCCAGGCCCGTCAGCGCCACGGGCGTCCACGCCGCCATGGCGCTGAGCGTGATGCCGATCACCAGCAGGGCCGCTGACGTCCAGCGCTCGCGCACCGCGAGCGCGCCGAGCGCCGGCCAGACCAGGACGACGAGGCTGACGACGGCGCGCTCGAGCGTGCCGTCGGCATCGGGGAACTGGCTGAGCCGCTGCGCGCCGACGAGGCCGAAGACCGCCGTCGCGATCCCGGCCGGGACGAGGCCGAGCGGGAACAGGTAGAGGTTCGAGGTCCGGGTCCGCTCCGGCAGCAGAGCCATCACCAGCCCGACCGCCATGATGGTGCCGCCCTCCTTCAGCCAGCGCTGGGCGGCTTCGGCGGGAAACGGCGTCCAGATGATAGAGGCGGCGCTCCAGGCCAGCAGCACCAGGGCGCCGAGGCCGGCCGCCGTGGTCAGGGCGCCGGCGAGGCGGCGCTTCACCGGCGGACGGGGCAGGAGCGAGGCCGCGACGATGAGCAGGCCGCCGCCGATCGGGAGCAGCGTGTAGAGGGCGCGCCGCGAGATGACGGCACTCAGCGGCACCGCGAAGGCCAGGACGAGCAGGCCCAGGCGGATCAGCAGGAGGGCGGCGTCCGCGGCAGGATCGTCGATCGGTCTTGAACTCGAAGGGGGCATGGGCGCTAGCGAATGGTGGCCGGCGACCCCGCCGGCCCGTGAGGGCCCGCCCGGCGACGGGCCCACGACGCCTCACGCTAGCTTGAAACCGACTCCCGCATCGTTGCCGATATGCAACAAAAACCCGGCAATAGGCCGCCGACGGCCCGGATCAGGCCTCCTGTGCCTTCCCGGGTACGCCGTCGCGGTCCGGCGGGTTGCCGCAGCGCCAGCGCGGGCCGATGTCGGACAGCACCGCTTCGAGGCACTCGACGTCGAGCCGCACTGCGCCGTCGTCCGAAAAGTGCAGCATCACGGTGCCGGCCGGGGATTCGGTGGGCATGAACGAGATGGCGAGAAGCGTGAGCACGGCATCGGGATCCTGCTCGAAGCCGGCCCGGCGCACGCGCATCACGCGCTCGAAGTGAAGGCCCGTGCCGCAGCGCTCGCAACGCCCGCGGGCGGCGGCGAACCAGTCGAAGCGGGCGACGGCGAGGACGAAGCGCTTGGCTTCGGGGAGGAAGGCCATGTCGCCGACCCGCACGTCGGCGTCCTGGAGATGGGCCGACAGGATGGCCAGCCCTTCGGGATCGAGCGCCGCGACCCGCAAGGGCTCGGCATCGGGCAGGTGGGTCCTGGCGTCTGGCTTGGCCTCGGTCATGATGGGTCCGGCAGGAGGGTGGCGTCGTTGAAGGGGGCGACGGCGCGCGGGCCGGGCTCCCCGGCCTGGGGCGGTCGTCGCCGACCCTGCCCTACAAGCCCGCGCCGTGCATCCCTGTTCCGGCGCTCAGCTGCCGAGGTGGCGCAGCAGGTCGCGCGACTTCGTGGGCTTCTCGCAGCGGGGCAGGTCGGCATAGGGGCTGGGGATGACGAGGTCGCTGTAGCCCGTCGCCAGCACGATGCGGATGCCGCGCTCGCGCAGCAGGTCGACCAAGGGCCACACCATCTCGCCGCCGAGGTTGACGTCGAGGATGGCCCCGTCGAGCGCCGGGGTGCGGCCGGCGAGGTCCAGCGCCTGCTGCAGCGTCGGCACCGGCCCCACCGGTTCGGCCCCGATCTCCTGCAGCAGCATCTGCAGGTCCTGGGCGATGAAATATTCGTCCTCGACCACCAGGATGCGGCGGCCGGCCAGCACGGTCGCGTCGGTGCAGGTCATCAGCGCGCCTCCGCGTCTTCGGCGGCGATGGGCACCGCCAGCGTGCAATGGACGCCGTCGGGCGTGAAGGTGAGGCGTGTCTCGGCCCGGAGCTGGTAGGGCAGGGCCCGTTCGATCAGCTCGCGACCGTAGCCCTGGCGCAGCGGCTGCTCCGCGATGGCGACGCCCCACTCCCGCCAGTCCAGCACCACGCGGTTCTCGCCGGAGCCCTGCGCGATGGCCCAGGTCACCGACAGCCGCCCCTCCGGATGCACGAAGGCGCCGTATTTGACGGCGTTGGTGAAGAGTTCGTGCAGGGCGAGCGCCAAGGGCTGCACGATGGTGCCGGGCAGGTCCAGCCTGGGGCCGTCGAGCGACACCCGCCCGAGGTCGCCTTCGACGTGGGCGTCGAGTTCCGCCCGGATCAGTTCCTCGATGGAGACCGACCAGCCTCGCTTGCGGCTGAGGAAGCCCTGGACGCGGCCGATGGCGGCGAGGCGCGTGTCGAACTCCCGGCGCCCCGGAAGCGCGCTGAAGCTGCGGTTGGCGATGCTGCGCACCACCGCCAGGAGATTGCGGGTGCGGTGCTGCAGTTCGGCCAGCAGCACCTGTTGCTGGCCCTGCAGGCGTTTCAGGTCGTCGATGTCGGTCGTGGTGCCGAGCCATTCCAGGACGGCGCCGCCCCGGCCTTCCGGCTCCGCCGCCCCCAGCACCGGGACGCACCGTGCCTGGTGCCAGCGATAGACGCCGTCCGATGCGCGCCGGATGCGGTGTTCGCAGGCGAGCCCGCCGGTCGGATCCGTGGCCAGGAAGGCGTCGCGCACGCCGGCACGATCTTCCGGGTGGACTGCCGCCATCCAGCCCCAGGTGCGGGACTGTTCGGGCGTCTGACCGGTGTAGTCCTGCCATTGCGGGGAGCACCAGGTCCAGCCGTCGCGCCCGGCCCGCCACACGAAGAGGGGCACGTTCTCGACCAGCGTGCGGAACCGGTGCTCGCTGCCGGCCAGCTCGGCCTGGGCCTGGGCGATGTCGGTGATGTCCTGGGCCACGCCGGCGACATGGAGACGCGCCCCGTCCTCGTCGCGGATCGCGAAGGCGGTGTCCCTGATCCAGCGCAGGGCGCCGTCGACGGGCCGGATCACGCGGTAGTGTTCGACGGCGGCGGCTTCGCCCGCCATCACCCGGGCGGCACTGCGCCGGACGGCACCGCGATCGTCCGGATGGGCGAGGGCGCGCCAGCGCGCCAGGTCGGACAGCACGGCATCGCGGGACTCCCCGAACATCCGGGTGAAGGCCGGGGACAGGTAGTCGAGCGACCGGCCCTCGGCGTCGCTGATCCACAAGGTGTCGGACGAGTGTTCGGCGAAGCCGCGGAAGCGCTCCTGGCTCTGCCGCAGCCGGAGGTCCGCCACCTTGCTGGCCGAGATGTCGACCGCCGTGCCGATGATGTTGAGGGGCCTGCCGTCCGCGAGCGTGCCGGCGCGACCCCGCACCAGCAGCCACCGGATCTCACCCCCGGCGAGGGCGAGGCGGACCTGGCGGACGTAGTCCTGGGCGCGCGCCAGCCCGTCGGCATCGACCACCCTGACGCCGGCACGGTCGGCCGGATGGAGGCAGTCGAGGTAGTCGCTCAACGGCAGGCCGCGGGCGACGGCCTCGGGATCGAGACCGAAGAAGGCGGCGAAACGCCAATCCCCCTTGAGGGCGGCGCGTCCGACGTCCCATTCGAAGAAGCCGATCAGCCCCGTGTCGAGCGCCACCTCCCGCTGGTCCATGCCCTTGCGCAGGTGCACCTGGGCGTCGCGCAGGTCGACGATCGTGTCGAGGCGTTCGGCCGCGGCCGCGATGAGGTTGGCACAGCTCCTCAGGAACAGCGTGTCGTCGTCGGTGAAGCGTCGCTTGGCCCGGCTGCCGACCTGGAGCAGGCCGAAGGGCGGCTTGCCCTTGCCGCCGATGATGGTGACGTACACGACGGCCTTGACCCCGTGTTCGACGAGGAAAGCGGGGTATCGGAACCGCGTCTCGGCATCGATGTCCGGCGAGATCGTGGGCTTGCCGGTCATGAGGGCATGGGCCTCTGACGTGTTTTCGGCGAGGGAGACGCGCGCGTGGCCGACGACGCCCGGCTTCCAGCCCACCCCGGCCCTGACCAGCACGTCCCGGCCATCCGCCTGCAGTTCCAGGACCTCCGCGAGGTCGGTGCCGAGCGCTTGGCCGACGAGGCGGCAGGCTTCCGTGAGGATCTCGTCGAGACTTTCGGACCGCAGCGCCAGTTCGCCGAACCCGGCCAGCACGGACTGCCGTCTCAGGAGTTCGGCCGTTCCCGTGGAACGGACCCGCCTGATGATCGGTGGAAAGGTCGGGGCTTCGCCTGGCATGGTTCCGATGCAAATCCCCCTGCCGCCACCGCGGGGCCGGGCTTCCCGGACGGCCCCCCGCCGAGGAGGGCGCGGCGGCCGCTGCGGCACCGCCAACGCCCCCGCAGCGGCCGCCGGCGCATCGAACGGCCGCGTCTTCGAGAAGGCGCTTCGGGGCCGATTGGTTTCCGGACCCGTGCGGTCGGCGCGCGAGTGTCGCACGACGACCGGGGGGTCGGCCTCCGCGTCGAGGGCTCCCGAGCATCCGTGATGCCGCGGCCGGCACGCGCCAGATCTCATGCCCGGCCGTGCGCAGGGGCGTCGACCGAACCTGCGCCACGACGACAGGACCCGACGTGCCTGCACGGCAACGCGCGGTGTCGCCGTCCCGTGCCGGTGCCGCTGCACCCGCATTGATCTAGGATAAGTCGCGCGCAACTTCCGCCTTCAACGCGCATTCCTGGTGCATGACCGATGTCCACGACGCTTCACCCCTGACCGCCCTCGTCGTGGACGACGACGCCATGTTGCGCATGGATGTCGTGGCCATGCTGGAGGATGCGGGGTTCCTGACGCTCGACGCCGAGGACGTCGACAGCGCCCTGTCGGTCCTCGGCCGGCACCACGCCACCATCGCGCTGCTGTTCTCCGACGTCGATATGCCGGGCACGCGGGACGGCTTCGGGCTGGCCCGCGAGGTCGCGGCACGGTGGCCGGGCATCACGGTCGTCATCGCGTCGGGCCGCCGCCGGCCCGGACCCGGAGACCTGCCGGACGGCGTGTGCTTCATCGCCAAGCCTTTCAGCGCGGAGCTCGTTCACGGCCACCTGCGGGAGATCATGCCGGAGCACCGGCGGCCCGCGAAGCTCAAGGACTGATCCGGATGGCCGCTCGCGCCACCCCGGCTCTCCATGTGGCGGTTCGCGCCAGGCGGTTCTGGTCCCGCACGCCGGTGCGGTTGCCGGCGACGCTTCTGCTCGGAATGCTCGGGGCCTCGCCCGCGGCGGCGCGCCCTCCCATCGCCATCCCGCCGCAGCTCCGGCTGTCGGCCATGCAGTGCCTGGCCGAAGGGGTGCGCCTTTGTCCCAAGGCCCTGACCGCCAAGGACCACGACCTCGCCTGCATTCTATCCAAGCGACACCTGCTGTCGGCCCCGTGCCGGGCGCTGTCGGACCAGGCCCTCGGCCTCTTGAGGGGCGGAGACCTGCACCTCGACCTGCGGGGGTCGAAGCCGCGCGGCACGGTCTCGCCCGCACGTTGACGAACCGGCGTGGCACCGGAGCCGGCCCGGCACGTTGTCCCAGGTCAGACTCACCGATCGAGGAGCCTTCGATGCCGACCGACCTCCCCCCCGACTACAAGCCGAAGCCGAAGGACGACCCGAACGATCCCGCCGACCCGGCCGTGCCGGGCGCCGTCCCGTCCTTCCCTCCCGCAGGCGGCGACGATGCGGTCGACCCCCAGGGTGGGTCGTCGCGCCCGGGTTCCGACGTCGTCGACCCGCCCGGCTGGGGCATTCCGCCCGTGGTGCCCGGCGGCGATCGCGGCGACGTCCCCCTACCGGCCGGCATGCCGACGTTTTGACCGGCCCGTCGCCAGCCCGGTCCGGGCCGGCCGGCGGCGCCCGAGCGGAGGGGACGGACGGCGTGGCCGCCCCCCCGCGCCACCTGTCGAACATCCAGATCCTGCGCGGCATCGCCGCCGTGATGGTGCTGATCTACCATATCGGCAACGAGTTCGGGGATCGTGGCTTTCCCGGCTCCTTCCCCGACGTCGGGGCGGGTTCGGCCGGGGTCGACATCTTCTTCGTCATCTCGGGCTTCATCATGGTGCATTCCACGGCGGCGGCCTTCGGCCGGCCGGGAGCCCCAGGCCTGTTCCTCGCCCGCCGGGCCGTGCGGCTGGTCCCGCTCTACTGGCTCGTCACCACCGTCTTCGTGGCGGTGACGCTGATCGGCGCCGGCCGGAACGGCGTGACGGCAGAGACGGCGCGGTGGTTCGCGGCGTCCTACGCGTTCCTGTTCTACCCGCATGGCGACGGCGGCGACTTCCCGCTCTACGCCCAGGGTTGGACGCTCAACTTCGAGATGTTCTTCTACGCCTGCTTCACAGCCGTCCTGCCGTTGCGGCGCGGGGTGGCGCTGTGGGCCCTGGTAGCCGGCTTCGCCCTTCTGGTGACGTCGGGGCTCGTGCTGTCGCTGCCCTGGCCGATCGACCGCTGGGCCAACACCAACATCGTCGAGTTCATCCTCGGCCTCGCCCTGGCGGAAGCCTATGGCAGGGGGATACGGATCGGCGCCGCACCGGCGCTTCTGCTGGCCCTGGCCGGCTTCGCCACCTTCGCGCTCACCATCGGATCCGTGGATGACTGGCTGCCCTACCGGGGCTTCGTCTGGGGGCCGCCGGCGCTGGCCGTCGTCGCGGCGGCGGCCCTGTATCGACCACGCCGCGCCGGTCCGCTGCGGCACGCCTTCGAGGCGCTCGGCGACGCGTCCTACGCGCTCTACCTCGTCCACTACGCGTATTTCGTCGCCCTCGCGGCGGTCGTCGGGCGGTTCATCACCGTGGCCGACGTCCCGGCACCGCTCTATGGCGCCGCCTGCTTCTTCGGCGCCATCGCCCTGGCCTTCGCCACCTACCGGTACGTCGAACGCCCCATGACACGGGGTCTCAACCGTGCCTTCGGTCTGGTGCGCCGCTGGCAGGCGCTGACGGAGGGCCGGACGGCCCGCGACTGACGGCGCCGGGCCCGGCGCCGCGCCCCGGACGGCTCAGCCCTCGCGGCGCGGCGCCGGGCGCCCGAGCAGCTTGGCCATCTCCTCCTCGAGCGACTCCAGCGTCTCGAGGCTCTTCGGGGCCGGTTCCGCACGAACCTGGGCTGGCTCTGCTCGGACCTGGGCGGGCTCGAGCGGCCGCGGAACAGTCGCGGCCGGCGTGTCGATCCTGGGCCCGTCGACCCGCGGCGCCTCGACCCTCATGCCATCGGCCCGCGGCGCGTCGGCCCGCGGCGCGTCGACCCGGGGCCCATCGACCCTGACGGCATCGACGCGTGGCGCGTCCACTCTTGCCGCGTCCACTCTTGCCCCCTCCACCCTGGGCTGTTCGGGTCGACCGGCGTCGGTCCGGGCCGGCAGGGGCCGGGGCGGGCGCGGCGGCAGGCTGGCCGCCAGGCTGGGACGGGGCGGAAGCGGGGGCCGCTGCACGGCGGGACGCGGGGGCAGGGGCGGGCGGGCCACCCGCTCCGGCGTGGAGCCGGCGCCCTGATTCGCACCCTGATTCGGACCTTGGCTCGGACCCTGGCCCGCGCCCGGTCCGGCAGCCTGGCTGGCACCCGGAGCCGGCGTGGCCGGCCGCGGCGGCAGGCTCGCGGGACGGGGTGGGGCGGGGCGGGCCGGCGACACGTCGCCCGGGTTCTGCGACGCCGGCGTGGGCGGCGCGGCGGGGTCCGGTACCGCAAGCGGCCGCTGCGGCGCGCGGTCGGCCGGCGCGCGCTCCACCACCGGCGAGGGCATGGGCGTCGCCGCACCCAGCGACGGCTCGGTCCGCACCGGTCCCGCCTGTTCGGCGCGGGCCGGCGGGCTGGGCTCGTTGCGCGCCGACATGACGGGCTCGGTGCGGGCCGCGACGGGCGGCAGAGCGGCCGGCTGGTTGCCTGCCGGAAGCGAGGGTGGGCCGGCCGTGGCGGCGAGGGCCGACGGGGCCGTCACATTGCCGACCAAAGGCCCGGCCGGGTCCTTGTCGCGCGGGGACGCGGCGGCCTGGTTCCTGACGATGGCCGATTCGATCACCACGTCGGTGGGTCCGCCGATCATGATGAGATGCTCGACGTTGTCCCGCCGCACCAGCACGAGCTGCCGCTGCCGGTCGAGCTCGTAGGCGTCCACGATGCCCAGCCGGGGCTGCCGCGCGCGGCCGTTGGTGGCGGTGCGAAGTCCGCGGCCGAACAGCAGCCGGCGAAGCAGAAAGACCACGGCAAGGACGAGGATGGCCGCCGCCGCCGCCGCGAACCCGGCCAGCAGCTTGTTCTCCTCGTAAAAACTGGTCAAAGACTGCATGCTACCGTTCGCCTCTCGACACAGGCCCCACTCAAGTGCTGAACTGTAGCACGAGGTGCGAGGTGCGCTTCAATAAGGTTAATCAATGGTTAACGGGGTGAGGTCCAGCCCGGGTGCGATGGCCCCCGGCGCCTCCGGCAAGGCGCGACAGGTTCCGGGCGGCAGGACCGCTTCGCCGGGCGCCCGGGTCTCCTCCGAGACGGCCGGGCCTGGCGGGGCGGTGCCGCCCAGGCATGCCCATAGCGGGATTCGGCCGGTCTTGTCAGCGTGCCGCGATTCGGGGCGCGGCTTTGCCGCGCCGCGTCGCCGGCCCGTGGGCGGCATCCCGGGCGTCGATCCGGGCCAGCTTCAGGGTCGGGCATGACCGACACGCCCCTTTCGGCCGTCGACCGGACCGAGCGTGCCGGCAGCCCGCTGCTGGTGCTGGTCATCGCCGTGCTGCTGGTGGCGGCTGCCGGCTCCTATTCGGTCCTGCCCCAGGAGCAGGCCGGCCGCTTCACGCTCGGCCTCCTGGCCCTGCTGGCCATCGTGGGCCTCAGCTCGCTGTTCTTCTATGCCGTCGGGGTGCTGCAGTTCGCCGGGCAGGCGGCCCGCAACGACCTCACCAAGCTCATCGCCGATTCGAGCGGCGAGGGCCTGCTGGTCACCGAGGGGGACGCGCGCGTCCTCTATGCCAACGAAACCTATCTCGGCATGTCGGGGGCCTCGGACGCCACGCAGATCCGGCCCGTGGAGCGGCTCTTCTCCGGCCCGGCCGAGATCTCGGAAGCCGTCTACCGGCTGGCCCAGGCCGCCCGCGACCACCGCACCGCCGCCGAGGAGATCCGCCTGTCCCCGGCGCTCGACGGCGTGACGGCCGTGGGCTGGTACCGCGTCAAGGTCCGTCCGCTCGACCGCACCGGCCGCAAGCGCGCCGTGCTGTGGAGCGTCGCCGACGTCACGCGCGAGCGGGAACGCCACGAGAACGTGTTCCAGGAACTCCAGCACGCCATCGACTTCCTCGACCATGCGCCGGCGGGTTTCTTCTCGGCCGACCCGGACGGACGTCTGTCCTACCTGAACGCCACGCTGGCCGAATGGCTCGACTACGACCTCGCCCAGGTCGGCTCGGGCGGGCTGACGCTCGGCGACATCATGGCGGGGGACGGCGCCGCCATGCTGTCGGCCGTGCCGGGCGCGCCGAGCGAGGTCAAGACCGAGCAGTTCGACGTCGACCTCAGGCGCCGCGGCGGCCAGAGCCTGCCGGTGCGCCTGCTGCACCGCATCGCCTTCGCCGAGGACCGCATGCCGGGCCCGTCCCGCACGCTGGTGATCAGCCGGGCGCCCGGCGAGGAGCCCGCCGAGGACCTGCGCGCCGCAGAGGTGCGGTTCGCCCGCTTCTTCAACTCGACGCCGATGGCCATCGCCTCCCTCGACGGCTCGGGCGCCATCCTGCGCTCCAACGCCGCCTTCGTGCGGCTCTTCGGCGACGCGCTCCGCGGCGGCGACCGGGCCCGCTCGGTCTATGCGGGCGTGTCCGACGCCGACCAGGCGGCGCTGCGGGCCGCGGTGGCGGCGGCCTCCGAAGGCCGGGGCGACATCCCGGCGATCGACGCCACCCTCGGCGGCACGACGGACCGCTCCGTGCGGCTCTTCGTGTCGGGCAACGAGGCGCGGGGCGGCGAAGGGTCGACGGTGGACATCTTCGCCCTCGACACGACCGAGCAGCGCACCCTGCAGGAAAGCTTCGCCCAGGCGCAGAAGATGCAGGCCGTCGGCCAGCTCGCCGGCGGCGTCGCCCACGACTTCAACAACGTCCTCACCGCCATCATCGGCTATTCGGACCTGCTGCTGTCGAACCACCGGCCGACGGATCCGTCCTTCCAGGACATCATGCAGATCCGGCAGAACGCCAACCGGGCGGCGGGCCTCGTGCGCCAGCTCCTGGCCTTCTCGCGGCGGCAAACGCTGCAGCCCGTGGATCTGCAGCTCGGCGACGTCGTGGCCGAGCTGCAGAACATGATGCGCCGCCTCGTCGGCGAGAAGATCGAGATCGACGTCGTGCATGGCCGCGACCTGTGGCTGGTGCGCGCCGACGTGAACCAGCTCGAACAGGTGGTGATCAACCTCGTCGTCAACAGCCGCGATGCCATGCCGGAGGGTGGCCGCATCACGGTGCGGACCCGCAACGTGCCCGAGCCCGAAGTGGCGGCCTTCGGCGAGAAGACCCTGACGCCGGCCGACTACGTGCTGATCGAGATCGAGGATTCAGGATCGGGCATCCCGCCCGACGTGCTGCCCAAGATCTTCGAGCCCTTCTTCACCACCAAGGAGGTCGGCAAGGGCACCGGCCTCGGCCTATCCATGGTCTACGGCATCATCAAGCAGACCGGCGGCTTCATCTTCTGCGATTCGGTGATGGGCCGCGGCACGGCCTTCCGCATCTTCCTGCCGCGGCACCGGCCCGCGCCGGTGGAGGAGCCGGCCAGGAAGGAGCCCGTCAAGGCCGTCTCCAGCGACCTCACCGGCCGGGGCACCATCCTGCTCGTCGAGGACGAGGACGCCGTGCGGGCCTTCGGGGCGCGGGCGCTGACGTCGCGCGGCTACACCGTGATCGAGGCGTCCTCGGGCGCGGAAGCGCTGGAGATCGTGCTCGAACCCGACCAGAGCATCGACCTCATCGTGTCCGACGTGGTGATGCCCGAGATGGATGGGCCGACGATGTTCGGCGAGCTGCGCAAGCGCGGCATCGACATCAAGGTCATCTTCGTGTCGGGCTATGCCGACGACGCCTTCCGCCGCAACCTGCCCGAAGGCGCCGTCTACGACTTCCTGGCCAAGCCCTTCTCGCTCAAGGGCCTGGTCGAGAAGGTGAAGGAGAACATGGGGTAGGGCGCTGCCGCCGGCCGGCCTCACCGGCCGGCGGCAGCCGCGACCGCGGCATGGATCCGGTCCGCCGCCAGCGGCAGCTCGGCGAAGCGCACGCCGGTCGCGTCCCGCACGGCATTGGCGAGGGCGGGCGCCACCGGGTTGAACGGGCTCTCGCTCATGGATTTGGCGCCGAGCGGCCCCAGCGCGTCATGCGTCTGGGCGAACAGCACCTCCGTCACCGGCACGTCGGCGAAGGCCGGGATGTGGTAGGCACGGAAGACCGGCGTCGTCACCCGTCCCTCGGCGTCGATGTCGAGGTGCTCGTAGAGCGCCGCCCCGATCGCCTGGGCGACGCCACCCTCGACCTGGCCGCGGCACTGCATGGGGTTGACCACATGGCCGGCATCGGCCGCTTGGACGCTCTGCAGGATGCGGATCGCGCCCGTGACGCGGTGCACCGCCACCCGGAACCCCTGGACGTTGAAGGCGATCGAGCGCGGCGTGCCGTCGAAGCGCCCATGGCCCTCCAGGGCGGGTTCCGCCGCCGCCACTTCCGCCAGGGGCAGCCGGTGCGTGCCGTCCGTGGCGAGGCCGGGCGCGAGCCGCCAGGCTTCCGGGTTTCCGCCCAGGCGCGCCGCCGCCGCGGCGAGGATCCGCCCGCGCAGCGCTTCGGCGGCGCGTTCGACGGCCCGGCCCGCCACGACCAGACCGGTCGAGCCGTAGGCGCCGGTGTCGTGCCCGCCCCCGTCCGTGTCGGACTGGTGCACGGCGATGTCGGCCGGCGCGGCCCCGAGGACGCCGGCCGCGATCTGCACGTGGGTCGTCGTCGAGCCGTTGCCGAACTCGGCCGTGCCGACCGTGAGGGCGAAGCCTCCGTCGGGCCGCAGCGCGATGCGGGCATCGGCGAAATGGCCGCGCGGCGGGATCGTGTGGATCATGGACAGCGCCACGCCGCGGCCCGTCGCCCAGTTCCCGGGCGGCGGCGCCAGGGCGGGGCCGCGTTCGAGCGCTCCCTCGACGAGGTCGAGGCACTGGTCGAGCCCGTAGGACCCGTAGGCGACGTCGCCCTGGTCGGTCGAGGTGCCGACCATCGGGTCGCCGGGCCGGATGGCGTTGAGGCGCCGCATCGCGACCGGGTCGATCCCGAGGCGGCGGGCGAGTTCGTCGATGGCGGATTCCACCGCGAAGATGAGCTGGCTGAGGCCGTAGCCCCGGAAGGCCCCGGCCGGCACCGTGTTGGTGTAGACGGCGTAGCCGTCGACCTTCTTGGCCGGGATGTTGTAGACGGCGATGGATTCGCCGCAGCCGTGGTGCAGCACGCCCCCGGCGTGGTTGCCGTAGGCCCCGGTGTTGGACACGGCCCGGAGCGCGACGGCGGTCAGCCGCCCGTCCCGCCGCGCGCCGAGCTTCACGGCGACCGCCATGGGATGCCGGGTCGTGGTCGCGGTGAACTGCTCCTCGCGCGTCAGTTCGAGCTTCACGGGCCGGCCGGTGCGCAGGGCCGCGAGCGCCACCACGTCCTCGACCAGCATCTCCTGCTTGCCGCCGAAGCCGCCGCCGACGCGCCCGCACAGCACCCGGACGCGCTCGGGCGCGAGCCCCAGCACCTGCGCCAGGGCGCGCCGCGTGAGGAACGGCACCTGCGTGCTGGTCCGAACGGTGAGGCGCCCATCCGGGTCGAGCCAGGCGATGGCGCAATGCGTCTCGAGATGGGCGTGCTGCACGCGCTGCGCCCGGTAGGTGGCCTCGTGCACGGCGTCGGCCGCCGCGAAGCCGGCCGCCGTGTCGCCGATCTCGGAATGGAACTCCGCCACGACGTTGCGGAGGGGGTCGTGGATGCCGGCGTCCCCGGGCTTGTCGGCGTGGAGCCGGGGCGCGCCGGGCGCCATGGCGGCTTCGGGGTCGAAGACGGCGGGCAGCACCTCGTAGGCGACGGCGAGGGCGCGGCAGCCCGCCTCGGCCGCGGCTTCGCTGTCGGCCACGACGAGCGCCACGCGCTGGCCGCGGAAGCGCACCACGGGATCGAACACCCGGGTGTCGAAGGGGTCGTCCGTGTCGAGCTCGTGGCGGCCGGTCGAGAACAGGACCTCGGGCGCATCGGCGTGGGTCAGCACCGCCACCACGCCCGGCACGGCGAGGGCGGCCCCGCTGTCGATCGAGACGATCCGCGCATGGGCGTGGGGCGAGCGCAGCAGCTTGGCGTGGAGCAGGCCGGCGAGCACGCCTTCGGGCGGCACATCGGCGGTGAAGCGGGCCGCGCCCGTCACCACGGCGGGGCCGGCCGGGGCGCCGAGGTTGCGCGCCCCGTCGGCGTGGACGGTGCCGTCGATCGCGTCCGCCACGGCCCGGTAGCCCGTGCAGCGGCACAGGTTGCCCTTGAGGGCGGCCGGCAGGTCGCGGCGCTGGTCCCCGTCCAGCGCCGCCGCCGTCATGATCATGCCGGCCGTGCAGAAGCCGCACTGGAACCCCTGGGCATCGAGGAAGGCCTGCTGCACGGGATGCAGCGCGCCGCCCTGCGCCAACCCTTCCACGGTCGTGACGCTGCGGCCGCGCGCGCGGAAGGCGGGCGTGATGCACGAGTGCACCGGCTCCCCGTCGAGCCACACCGTGCAGGCGCCGCAATCGCCGGCGTCGCAGCCCTTCTTGACGCCGAACCATCCGAGGCCGCGCAGGAAGGTGCGCAGGCATTGGCCGGGCCGGGGCTCCTCGGCGGATGCGGTGCCGTTGACGGTGAAGCTCATGGCGCATCCAGTTCGTCGAGGATCTCGCCCGCGAGATGTGCCATGACGACGCGGCGCCAGGCGCGGCGGCCGTGCACGTCGTCGAAGACGAGGGCGTCGGGCAGGGCTGCGAGGTCGCCGAGAACGGCGCCGGGCGCCGGTGGCGCCGCATAGGCGAAGACGAGCGGCCGGACGGTCGCGCCCGTGACGGTGAGGCGGAGCGTGCCGTCCGCGTCGCGCGTGCCGATCAGCAGCGCGCCCGAACGCCCCTGCGGAGTGAGGGAAATCTGCCGGAACGCCGCCCTTCGGCGCAGGGCCGCCGCCGGAAGGTGGATCGAGCGCAGGAGGTCGCCGGGTCGCAGCGCCGTCTCGCCGGGGCCGGTGACGAGGTCGACGATGGGCAGCGCCCGTTCCCCCGTGGCGGACCAGACCAGGCCCGTGCCGTCGAGGGCCGCCGCCAGCGCCGTCATCGGGCCGGCCGGCAGGGCGAGGCAGATGTTGCCGCCCACGGTGGCGCCGTTCCACACCTTGAAGGAGCCGAGCAGCGCCCGGCAGCACCGCGACACCAGCGCGGCGGCGCCCCAGTCGGGCGGGGCGACGAAGCGTTCGAGCTCGGCGATGCGGCATGTCGCGGCCAGCGTCACCCCGGCCTCCGTCGCCGTGATGGGTGCCCAGCCGAAACCCGTGACGTCGAGGAGGCGCGTCACCCGGGGCTGCGGCTCCGAGAACAGCCAGGTGCCGCCGCCGAGCCACGCATCTCCCGGGCGCCAGCCCGCCATGTCGCCGCGGTTCGGGCGCTCCACAACCTCGTCGATGCCGTTCAGGTCCAATGCGCTCGCTCCGCGGGGTCGGGGCCGGCCTGCAGGAGCCGTGCCGCGACCGGTGTCGCCCGGCCGGCGCCGAGGGTGCCGGCCACGGCGATGCTGCCCTGCCGGGCCGCACCTGTCGAGGCCGCCCGACCGTGCCGCGACCGGCGGCGCGAAAAAGCAACACCTCACCCGAATTTCGCCGCGACCGGTGCCCAAGAGAGGGAAGGTAAATCTTTACGCATCACGCGCTAGGGTCCAGGCGTGACGGGTGTCCCGGACAGACGACCGCTGCGACATGCCGCCCGGAGGCGCCGGCCACGGGGGCGGGCGCGCCATATCTGACCTGGGGCCCGGACGTGGCCGACCGCGAAGGGGTAACTTCCATGATCCGTGTGTTGAAGGAACAGGGCCGCTCGACCGTCGCGGGCGCCTCCGTCCTGGGCCTCGCCCTGTCGGTGTCGGGTGCCCTCTGCCTCGCCGCCGCATCGCCCGCCGCGGCGGCCAGCCACCACCGGAAGCCGGCCGCCGCCCAGGCCGCCAAGGCGGACGACAAGCCGGCCGAAGCCAAGAAGGACGCGCTGTCCGCCAAGCCGACACTCGTCGCCTCCTATGGGGACTGGGGCACCTACGAGGCCCAGGGCCCGAAGAGCAAGATCTGCTACGCGCTGGCCCAGCCCAAGGAGCGCACGCCGGCCTCGCTCAAGCGCGACCAAGGCTACATCTTCATCTCGACCCGCCCCGGCGAGCACGTGCGCAACGAAGTGTCGGTCATCATGGGCCTGCCGCTCAAGGAGGGCAGCGGCGACGCCCGCGCCGAGGTCGGCACCACCAACTTCGACCTCGTCACCAAGGGGCAGAATGCCTGGATGAAGGATTCCGCGCAGGAAGGCCAGATGATCGGCGTGATGAAGAAGCACGGCCGTCTCCTCGTGAAGGCGCCGAGCAGCAAGGGGGCGGTCGCGGTGGATTCGTATTCGCTCAACGGGCTCGGCCAGGCGCTCGACCGCGTCGCCAAGGATTGTTCCTGAGCGTCGCAACCCTCGCGTGTGGGGCGGGGCGGCGACCGGGCGCGGTCCGCCCGCCCCCTCCGTCCGCTCGCCCGCCCTTGTGACGGCCCGTCTCACTTTGTAAGCTTTCCCGAGACGGCCCGAAGAGGCCCGTCGGGACGGCAAGCGGGTCGGAGGGAGCGTCATGTCTCAGAGCGTGCACATTCACGATGTGCCGGAGACCTTCAAGAAACGTGCGCTGATCGGGTCGCATCGCTACGACGAGATGTATGCCCGTTCGCTGAAGGACCCGACGGGGTTCTGGGGCGAACACGGCATGCGGATCGATTGGATCAAGCCCTTCACCCGCGTCAAGGACACGTCCTTCGCGCCCGGCGCCGTCTCCATCGCCTGGTTCCAGGACGGCACCACCAACGTGTCGCTGAACTGCATCGACCGGCACCTCGCCGAACGCGGCGACAAGGTCGCGATCCTGTGGGAGGGCGACGACCCCAAGGATTCGCGCCGCATCACCTACCGCGAACTCCACGCCGAGGTGTGCCGCTTCGCCAACGTGCTGAAGGCGCAGGGCGTCGCCAAGGGCGACCGCGTCACCATCTACATGCCGATGATCCCCGAGGCCGCCTTCGCCATGCTGGCCTGCGCCAGGATCGGCGCCATGCATTCCGTGGTCTTCGGCGGCTTCTCGCCCGACGCTCTGGCGGGGCGCATCACGGGCTGCGACTCGCGCGTCGTCGTCACGGCGGACGAAGCGCTGCGCGGCGGCCGCATCGTGCCGCTGAAGAAGAACGTCGACGCCGCGATCGAGAAGGCCGGCACCGTCGAGCGCGTCGTCGTGGTGAAGCGCACCGGCGCTGACGTCGCCATGGTGGCGGGCCGCGACGCCTACTACCACGACCTCGCCGCCGAGGTCGGTGCCGACTGCCCGGCCGAGGAGATGGAGGCCGAGGCGCCGCTCTTCATCCTCTACACGTCGGGCTCCACCGGCCAGCCCAAGGGCGTGCTGCACACCACCGCCGGCTACCTGGTCTACGCGGCCATGACCCACCAATACGTCTTCGACCTGCACGACGACGACGTCTACTGGTGCACGGCGGACGTCGGCTGGGTGACGGGCCACAGCTACATCGTCTACGGGCCGCTCGCCAACGGCGCCACCACGCTGATGTTCGAGGGCGTGCCCAACTACCCCAGCGTGTCGCGCCTGTGGGAGGTGGTCGACAAGCACAAGGTGACGATCCTCTACACGGCGCCCACCGCCATCCGCGCCCTGATGGGGGCGGGGGACGAGCCGGTGCGGCGCACCAGCCGGGCGAGCCTGCGCCTGCTCGGCTCGGTGGGCGAGCCCATCAACCCCGAGGCCTGGGAATGGTACCACCGCGTCGTCGGCGAAGGGCGCTGCCCGATCGTCGACACCTGGTGGCAGACCGAGACCGGCGGCATCCTCATCTCGCCGCTGCCGGGCGCCACCCGGCTGAAGCCCGGCTCCGCCACGCGGCCCTTCTTCGGCGTGCGGCCCGAGATCGTCGACGCCGAGGCCAAGGTGCTGGAGGGGGCCTGCGAGGGCAACCTCGTCATCGCCGACAGCTGGCCGGGCCAGATGCGCACCGTCTACGGCGACCACAAGCGGTTCGAGGAGACCTACTTCTCCGCCTACCCCGGCAAGTATTTCACCGGCGACGGCTGCCGGCGCGACGCCGACGGCTATCACTGGATCACCGGCCGGGTCGACGACGTCATCAACGTGTCGGGCCACCGGATGGGTACCGCCGAGGTGGAAAGCGCCCTCGTGGCCCACGACACCGTGTCGGAGGCCGCCGTGGTGGGCTACCCCCATGACGTGAAGGGGCAGGGCATCTACGCCTATGTCACGCTGATGGCGGGGGTGGAGCCGACGGAAGGGCTCCGCAAGCAGCTCGTCGCCCATGTCCGCCAGGAGATCGGGCCCATCGCGTCTCCGGACGTGATCCAGTTCGCGCCCGGCCTGCCGAAGACGCGCTCGGGCAAGATCATGCGCCGCATCCTGCGCAAGATCGCCGAGAACGAACTCGGGGCGCTGGGCGACACCTCGACGCTGGCCGACCCTTCCGTGGTCGACGACCTCGTGGCCAACCGGCGCTGAGCGCAGGGGCCGAGCGTCGGTCCGACGCGCCGACGATGCGGAGCGGGCGTCCCATCGTGGCGCCGCGCGGGATCCGGGGGCGCGCTTAACCGTTCACCCTTCCGGTGCATGGGGCGGCGCCCGGCCGGATCCGTAACCCACCGTTCAGGCCCGGGGCGCCAGTTTGCCCCGACGGCCGGACGGGACCGGCGAGGGAGCGTGTCACCATGGAATTCACCCGTCGCGCCGGGTTCGACAGCCGGCTCCAGGGCCGCCGCGGGCCCGTCGTCACCCACCTGCTGCTCGCCTGCAGCATCGTCGTCGCGGCCCTGGCGGTGCTCTACGGCGCCGTGTCACCGGCCCGCGCCGCCGGCTACGAGGGCCCGACCGGCTACGCGCCCGGCACCGTGGTGATCAGCCAATCGCAGCGCCGCCTCTACCTCGTGACCGAGGACGGCTCGCCCATCTCCTACCCGGTGGCGGTCGGCAAGTCCGGCAAGCAGTGGCGCGGCACGGTGTCGATCGACGGCAAGTACCGCAACCCCGCCTGGGCTCCCCCGGCCGAGGTGAAGCGCGCCGAGCCCTGGCTCCCCGACTACATTCCCGGCGGATCGTCGCGCAACCCGATGGGCATGCGGGCCCTCACCCTCACGGGCGGCGAATATGCCATCCACGGCACCAACCGCCCGACCACGATCGGCACCGCCGCCTCCTTCGGCTGCATCCGCATGTACAACCGGGACATCGTCGACCTGTTCGACCGCGTGTCGGTCGGCACCCCCGTGGTGATGATGCCCTGACGGCCGCGGGGGGCTTTTCCGAAGCCCCTGGAAATGCGGCGGAACCGCGCCCTCTTTCGCCACGTTGGCTCGCCGACATGGGGGTGGAGCCGGCGCGGGATGCGTCCCCGGCCCCCGTTGGCTGGAGGATGCCATGGCTGACCCATACGAGACCGATCCGACCGAAGGCTTCGGCGCCCACGCGGCCCGCGCCAAGGACGAGCTGAACGCCCGGTTCCAGGGCCTCCGCCGCGACGCGGCGTCGAGCGCCAAATCCGCGGCCGACAGCGTGTCGGACCGTTACGGACAGGGCGGGTCCGCCGAGGCCGGCGACACGGCGTCCAACTTCCGCGACCAGGCCGCCCAGGCGGCCGACCAGGCCAAGGGCGCGGCCGCCTCCATCGCAGAGCAGGCCCGGGCACGGCTGAACGAGATCGTCGACCAGCAGAAGGCGGCGGGCGCCGACCGGATCGCCGGCGTCGCCAAGGCGGCCCATTCCGCCGCCGAGGATCTCGACAAGACCAATCCCCACATGGCGCGCCTGGTGCGCAGCGCCGCCGACAACGTCGACCGCATCGCCGACGACGTGCGCTCGCGCGACATCGGCGACGTCTTCGCCACCGTGGCGGATTTCGGCCGGCGGCAGCCCGTGGCCTTCTTCGGCGGCGCCGTGCTGGCGGGCTTCGTGCTCGCCCGCTTCTTCAAGAGCGACGCGCCGATGATCGACGACACGTCGGTCTACGGCGGCCACCAGGTCTGACGGCGCGAAAAGGGGACCGACCCATGACCGTCGAACCACAGGGGCGTCCGTCGACGCCGTCCCTTTTCGCCGACGCCCTGTCGCAGATGACGACACTGTTCGAGACGGAGATCCGCCTCGTCCGCACGGAGATCTCCGAGAAGCTCTCCCTCGCCATCAAGGCCGTCATCGTCCTGCTGGTGGCGGCCGTGCTGATGCTGGCCGGGCTGTTCATCATCCTGTTCGGCCTCGTGCAGCTCGTCATCTACCTCGGCGTGATCTACTGGCTGGCCTATTTCGTCGTCGGCGGGGCCATCGCCGTGATCGGGGCCATCGCGCTCTACGTGGCGCTGAACCGCCTCTCGACCGACAACCTCATGCCCAAACAATCGATCGACCAACTCGGCAAGGATGCCGGCGTCGTGAAGGAGCAGGTGAAATGAGCGGCGACATCGGTCGGCAATCGTCCAGCGAGGTCGCCCACGAGGCGGAGGACACCCGCGCCCACCTCGCCTCCACCCTGGAGCAGTTGCGCAACAACCTTCGGCCCGAGAACGTGATGGAGGAGGTGGTCTCCAACGCGCGGGTCGGCGCCTCCACCGTCGCCGACAACGTCCTGGCCGTGGCCAAGCAATATCCGATTCCGGCCGCGCTGATCGCGGCCGGCTCGGCCCTGATCCTTCGGGCCTTCACCAAGAGTTCGGACGCGCCGAAGGCTTCGGATGCTGCCGCCATGCGGGGCGTCGGGCCGCGGCCGATCGCGCCGATCCCGTCCGCGCCGCCCCTCGCCCGCCCGCCGCAACTGCGCAACCCGTCGACCTTCCAGCCGGCGCCCGGCCGGGCGGCCGGCGACGACCGACGCCCCGCCGCGACCCTCGCAACCGGCGGCGCCGCGCTGCAGCGGCAGGCGGCGGACGCCTATTCCTCGACAACCTCGCAAGCCGGTGACGCCATGCAGAACCTGTCCCGCTATCTCCCGCACGATCGTCGCGAGGTGAAGTCCAAGCTGTCCAACCTGCTGGAGGAACAGCCCCTCATCCTCGGAGCCATCGGCCTGGCCGTCGGGGCCGCCATCGGTGCGGCGCTGCCGATGACCGAGACCGAGGACAGCCTGATGGGCAGCACCGCCCACCGTCTGCGCGACACCGCGGCAGACGCCGCCCGCCACGAGTTCGACGGTCTGCGCGCCGTCGCGGGCGAGGCCGTCGACAACGTCCGCCACTCGGCCTCGGACAACCTGCACGGCTTCGTCAAGGACGTGGGCGACCAGGCCAAGACCGTCGTGGGCAAGGCCGGCGAGACCCTGTCGCCGGGCAGCCGCGACGTTTGAGCCGCACATCCAGTCCCGGCACCCTCGGGCGCCGGGACGCGGCGCGATTCAGAAGTCCGACGCGATGCCCTTGTTCTCCCAGTCGCCGTAGCGGACCGGCTCGGGTCCTTGCCGTCCGTCGATCTCCCGGGGACGCGGTTGTTCGGCGCGCCGCCGCTCCAGGCGCCGCGCTTCAGCTTCGGCGAGCGCCCGGGCCGCCGCCGCTGTCTTCGGGGCCGCGCCGGCATCCGGCGCTTCGGCGGCGTCGTCCCGGGACGACGAAGTTACAGGATAGTCGTCGGCCATCACGCTTCCACCACCTTTGACGGGCAATTTACACGATCCGAGTTATTGCCCCGGACTCCCTATCTAGGTGGCCGAAGGCCCTTCGGCCATGCGGCCGAAGCGATACGGTTGGAAGGCCCTCCATGCCCCTGACGAACGCGGCCCCGTTGGCCGCCCGCCTGTCCTCCCCTGGCCGGAGCGCCTGATCCATGGCGCCGTCCCCGCCGACCGGGCGCGCCCTGCGGTCCAAGCCCGGCATGAGGTCTCCGGCTCCCCCGGTCGAGCTGCCGCCGGGCCTGGCGCCGCGCCTCGCCGCCGCCGCGGCGCTGAGCGACATCGTCACCAACGCGCGGGGGCTCGACGAGGCCCTGGCGGCCGCCGTGCAGAACCCGCGCTTCGTCGTCCCGCTCGAAGACCGCGACAAGGCCCTGGCCCGGTCCATCGTGGTCGTGTCGCTGAGGCGGCTGGGGACGCTGCGCCGATTCCTGGGGCGGTTGCTCGAGAAGGGGCTGCCCAAGAAGAGCGGGCAGCTCGAGTGGATCCTGGTCGTCACGGCTGCCCAGATCCTGTTCCTCGACGTCCCCGATCACGCCGCCGTCAATGCCTGCGTGCAGGCCGTGCGCCTCGACCCGGCGAGCCAGGCCTTCGCGGCCCTGGCCAATGCCGTGGCGCGCAACGTCGCCCGCCAGCGCGACGAGCATGAGAGCGACGATCCCTTCGTCGACACGCCGACCTGGCTGGCGACACGCTGGCGCCGCACCTACGGCGACGAGACCGCGGCCGCCATCGCGCAGGCCAACCGGGCCGAGGTGCCGCTCGACATCACGGTGAAGTCCGATCCGGCGGGCTGGGCCGAACGCCTCGACGGCGACCTCTTGGCGACGGGCTCGATCCGCCTGCGCGCCGCGACACCGGTGCCCGACCTGCCGGGCTACGACGAGGGGGCCTGGTGGGTGCAGGATGCCGCCGCTGCCCTGCCGGCCCGGCTTCTCGCCGCCGAACCCGGGGAGCGGGTCGCCGACCTCTGCGCGGCGCCGGGCGGCAAGACCGCGCAGCTCTGCATCACGGGCGCCACCGTCACGGCCGTCGATCGCTCCGCCGAGCGTCTGAAGCGCTTCTCCACCAACCTCGAACGGCTCGGCCTCGCCGCCGAGACCGAGGTCGCCGACGTCACGGCCTATTCGGCCCAGCCTTTCGACGCCATATTGCTCGACGCGCCCTGCACCGCCACCGGCACCATGCGCCGGCACCCCGACGTCGGCTGGACCAAGCGCGCCTCCGACATCACCACACTGTCGGCGCTCCAGGGACGCATGTTGGATCGGGCAGCCTCGCTGCTGCGGCCCGGTGGGCGCCTCGTCTACTGCACCTGCTCGATCGAGCCGGAAGAGGGGGAGGCGCAGATCGCCGCCGTGCTGCGCCGCAACCCCGACCTCGTCCGCTCCCCCATCACGCCGGACGAGATCGGCGGCCTCGCCGCCAGCGTCACGGCGCTGGGTGAACTCAGGACGCTGCCGTGCCACCTGGCCCGGCTGGAGCCGTCGCGGCTGGACGGTCTCGACGGGTTCTTCGCGGCGCGGCTGATCCGGCGGGACTGACGCCGGATCCGGCCCCCGCCGGGATGGGCGGGGGCCGGGCCGGGATGCCGGCGCTCTGCCCTCACCCCTGACGGGCGGGTGTTCGGAACCCGGCGATCGTCAGCGACAGCACGACGATCGCCTCTTCGCCACGACCGTCAGGCCGCCGCCTTCTTGTTGTAGACGTCGAGGCAGACGGCGCCGAGCAGAACCAGCCCCTTGATGACCTGCTGATAGTCGATGCCGATGCCCAGGATCGACATGCCGTTGTTCATGACGCCGATGATGAAGGCGCCGATGACCACGCCCGTCACCTTGCCGACGCCGCCCGAGGCCGAGGCGCCGCCGATGAAGCAGGCCGCGATCACGTCGAGCTCGAAGCCGAGGCCGCCCTTGGGCGTCGCGGTGTTGAGCCGGGCGGCGAAGATCATGCCGGCGAGGCCCGCCAGCACGCCCATGTTGGCGAAGGTCAGGAAGGTCAGGCGATCGGTCTTGATTCCGGACAGGCGGGCGGCCTTGACGTTGCCGCCGAGCGCGTAGATCCGCCGGCCGATCGTCGTCTTGTTGGTGACGAAGCGGTAGAGCAGGATCAACACCGTCATGATGATGAGGACGTTGGGCAGGCCGCGATAGGAGCCCATCTGGTAGGCGAAGACGAGCAACACCAGCGCCAGCAGGCCGTTGCGCAGCAGGAAGCCGTTCAAGCTCTCGGTGAGGGCGCCGTGCGACTGCTGGACCATGCGGCGGCGCAGGCTCGTGGCGACGAAGACCGCGCAGATGGCGAAGGCGACGATCACCGACGTGTAGGGACCGGCGAAGTTGGGGAAGAAGCCCTTGGCCAGCAGCTGGAACACGTCCGGGAAGGGGCCGACCGAGGCGCCGTTCAGCACCGACAGCGTCAGGCCGCGGAAGACCAGCATGCCGGCCAGCGTGACGATGAAGCTCGGGATGCCGAAATAGGCGACGAAATAGCCCTGGCTGGCGCCCACCAGCCCGCCCACGACGAGGCACAGGAGCGTCGCCGACACATAGTCGACGTGGTAGTTGACCATCAACACGGCGGCCAGCGCGCCGACGAAGCCGACGATGGAGCCGACCGACAGGTCGATGTGGCCCGCCACGATGATCAGCAGCATGCCGAGCGCCATGACGACGACGTAGCTGTTCTGCAGGATCAGGTTGGTGAGGTTCAGCGGCTGGAACAGCACGCCGTCGGTCGTGTATTCGAAGAACAGCATGATGATCACGAGGGCGATCATCAGCCCGTAGTCGCGGAAGTTGCCCTTGGCCAACATCTGGCGCAGGCCCGATCCCGTCCCGGTCTTGGCGGGCGGCAGGGAACCGGGCGTGGGATGAGCGACGTTCGCGGGGTCGATCCCGCCCGGGACGTTGACTGAGCTCATCAGTTGAGTTCCTTCGATCGCATGATGGCGCGCATGATGGTTTCCTGGGTCGCCTCGCGCCCCGGGAACTCGCCCACGAAGCGGCCCTCGTTCATGACGTAGATCCTGTCGCACATGCCGAGCAGCTCGGGCATCTCCGACGAGATCATCAGCACGCCTTTGCCCTCCTCGGCGAGCGCGTTGATGATGGCATAGATCTCGTATTTGGCGCCGACGTCGATGCCGCGGGTCGGCTCGTCGAGGATCAGCACCTCGGGCCGGGTGAACAGCCACTTGCTGAGCACGACCTTCTGCTGGTTGCCGCCGCTGAGGTTGACGGCCTGCTGCTCGACGCCGAAGGAGCGGATGTTCAGCTTGGAGCGGTAGTCGCTGGCGACGACGAATTCCCGGTCCGAATCGATCACCATGGCCTTGGAGACGCCGGGCAGGTTGGCCAGCGTGGTGTTCTTGGTGATGTTCTCGTCGAGCACGAGGCCGAGCTGCTTGCGATCCTCGGTGACGTAGGCGATGCCGGCCGCGATGGCCTTGGTGATAGTCGACACGTCCACGGGCTTGCCGTCGAGCAGGACCTCGCCGGAGATGTTCTGCCCGTAGGAGCGGCCGAAGACGCTCATGGCGAGTTCCGTGCGGCCCGCGCCCATCAGGCCGGCGACGCCGACGATCTCGCCCCGTCGCACCGTCAGGTTGATGTTGCGGCAGACCGCCCGGTCGGCATGGACGTGGTGGAAGGCGTTCCAGTTGCGGATCTCGAGCAGCGGACCGCCGATCTTGGGCTCGCGCGGCGGGTAGCGGCTTTCCATGTCGCGGCCCACCATCCCCTTGATGATGCGGTCCTCGGTGATGGCGTCGCGCCGGCAGTCGAGCGTCTCGACCGACGTGCCGTCCCGGATGATCGTGATCTGGTCGGCGACCTTCGAGATCTCGTTGAGCTTGTGCGAGATGATGATCGACGACATGCCCTGCTTCTTGAAGCCGAGCAGCAGGTTGAGGAGCTTCTCGCTGTCGCTCTCGTTCAGCGACGCCGTGGGCTCGTCGAGGATCAGCAGCTTCACCTTCTTGGCGAGCGCCTTGGCGATCTCGACCAGCTGCTGCTTGCCGATGCCGAGGTTGGTGATCAGCGTTTCGGGATTCTCGTCGAGCCCCACCAGGGCCAGCAGTTCGCGGGTGCGGGCGAAGGCCCGGTCCCAGTCGATGATGCCGAAGCGCGCCGTCTCGTTGCCGAGGAACATGTTCTCGGCGATGGACAGCAGCGGCACCAGCGCCAGCTCCTGGTGGATGATGATGATGCCGAGGTGCTCGGATTCCGAGATGTCGCGGAACGAGACCGTCTTGCCCTCGTAGAGGATGTCGCCCGTGTAGGACCCGTGCGGGTAGACCCCGGAGAGGACCTTCATCAGCGTCGACTTGCCGGCGCCGTTCTCCCCGCAGATGGCGTGGATCTCACCGGGCTGCACGACGAGGTTGACGTTGTCGAGCGCCTTCACGCCCGGGAAGGTCTTGGTGATCCCTCGCATTTCCAGGATCGCGCTCATGCTGTCACTTGTGTCCGCTGCTCGTCGGCGAGTTTGTGGCTGAGGCTAACCGGTCGATCTCGGTCGCGCAACTTCGGCGCGAGCCTGTCCCCGGGGAGGTCGGCGGGACGGGCCATGCCGGTCCGAGCCTCCGATCGGCGTCGGAGCGCATTCGCCGAGGCGAAGGCGCTCCGGAAAACCCGCGCGGTGGCGCCGCGCGGGCCCGTGGCTGGTCTTACTGGCCGAGCTGGGCGGGCTTGTAGTAGCCGCCGTCGACCAGGACCGACTTCCAGTTCGCCTTGGTGACGAGGACCGGGTTCAGCAGGTAGGAGGGGACCACCTTCTTGCCGTTGTCGTAGGTTTTGGTGTCGTTGATCTCGGGCTGCGAGCCGTTCTGCAGCGCGTCCACCATGGATACCACGACCTTGGCGAGTTCGCGGGTGTCCTTGTAGATCGTCGAGGTCTGCTCGCCGGAGATGATCGACTTCACCGACTGGACTTCGGCGTCCTGGCCGGTCACGACCGGGTACTTCATGTCGCCGGAGCCGTAGCCCACGCCCTTCAGCGAGGACAGGATGCCGATCGACAGGCCGTCGTAGGGGGACAGGACCGCGTCCACCTTCTTGTTGGTGTAGTAGGCGGAGAGCAGGTTATCCATGCGGGACTGCGCCACGGCCGGGTCCCAGCGCAGGGTCGAAACCTTGCTCATGCCGGTCTGGCCGCTCTGCACGACGAGCTTCTTCGAGTTGATGTAGGGCCCGAGCACCGACAGGGCGCCGTCGTAGAAGAAGTAGGCGTTGTTGTCGTCCGGCGAGCCGCCGAACAGCTCGATGTTGAACGGGCCCTTGCCGTCCTTCAGGCCGAGCGAATCGATGATGCTGGTGCCCTGCAGCACGCCGACCTTGAAGTTGTCGAAGGTGGCGTAATAGTCGACGTTCGGCGAACCCTTGATGAGGCGGTCGTAGGCGATGACCTTCACGCCGGCGTCATGCGCTTTCTGCAGCACGTCGGTCAGCGTCGTGCCGTCGATGGAGGCGATCACCAGCACCTTGGCGCCCTTGGTGACCATGTTCTCGATCTGGGCGAGCTGGTTCGGGATGTCGTCGTCGGCGTACTGCAGGTCGGTCTTGTAGCCCTTGGCCTCGAGCTGCTTGACCATGTTGTTGCCGTCGTCGATCCAGCGGGCCGACGACTTGGTCGGCATGGCGACGCCGATGAGGTCGCCCTTGGCGGCGTAGGCCGGCGTCAGTGCGGTCGAGGACAGGGCCATCGCGCCGAGCGCCAAGCCGGCAAACGTCCGTCTGTTGATCACGTTCCACTCCCTTGCGAAAACCGCGGCAAACGGCCTCGAATGGAGGTCCGCGCGGTCGAATCCGTCCAACCCGGCGGCGTGTTCACCGCTCGGACGGGCGCATTAATGGGGCGGTTGGCGTCGCTGTCAAACGATGTTTAGCAGTCCCTCACGCTTTGTCCGACAATTGGTGAATGCCCCTGCGGCGCGGTGGCGGGTGGCCTCGCCGGGCTGCGTCCGCGTGCCGCGCCGGCCCCGCCGTGGCGGGGCCGGCCGGTGTCGCGCGTTCCTCCTCAGAACCGCTGGATGATTCCGCGCTCTTCCAGGGTGGCGATGACCTCGTCGGCGAGAGCATCGGGGGTGGCGTCGCCCGCCGCCAGCACGATCTCGGCCTGCTCGGGCCGCTCGTAGGGCTGGTCGATGCCGGTGAAGTTGCGGATCTCGCCGGCCAGGGCCCGCTTGTAGAGGCCCTTCGGGTCGCGGGCGATGCAGCGCTCCAGCGGCGCGTCGACGAAGACCTCGACGAACTCGCCCGGCTCCAGCAGCTCGCGCACCATGCGGCGCTCCGCCGCGAAGGGCGAGATGAAGGAGCAGAGCGCCACCGTGCCGGCCTCCACCATCAGCTTGGCCACCTCGCCCACCCGACGGATGTTCTCCACCCGGTCGGCGTCGGTGAAGCCGAGGTCCTTGTTGAGGCCGTGGCGCACGTTGTCGCCGTCGAGCATCACGGTGTGGACGCCGCGGGCGTGGAGCTTGGTCTCGACCGCATTGGCCACGGTCGACTTGCCGGCGCCCGACAGGCCGGTGAACCACAGCACGGCGGGCTTCTGGTGCTTCAAGGCGGCGCGCGCCTGCTTGGTGACGGCGAGGTCCTGGTAGTGGATGTTGGTGGCGCGGCGCAGCGCGAAGTCGACGAGGCCCGCCCCCGCCGTGGCGTTGGTGGCGCGGTCGATCAGGATGAAGGCGCCGGTGTCGCGGTTCTCGCGGTAGGGGTCGAAGGCGATGGGCGAGGAGGCGGCGAAGTTGCAGAAGCCGATCTCGTTGAGGCCTAGCGTCTTGGCCGCGTTGTGTTCGAGCGAGTTGATGTCGACCCGGTGCTTCAGGTCCGTCACCGTGACGGGCACGACCTTCGTGGCCATCTTCATGAGGTAGGAGCGGCCCGGCAGCAGGCGCTCCTCGCTCATCCAGATGACGTGGCCGGCAAACTGGTCCGCCACGGGCGGGCGGGCCTTCGGGTCGGCCAGCAGGTCGCCGCGGGCGATGTCGATCTCGTCGGCGAGCGTCAGCGTCACGGCATCGCCGGCGACGGCGGCCTCGACCTCCGCCCCGGACGCGATCACGCGGGTGACGCGGGTCGTGCGGCCCGAGGCCGACACCGCGACCTCGTCGCCCGGCGCCACGCGCCCGCCCGCGATCGTCCCGGCATAGCCGCGGAAGTCGAGGTCGGGCCGGTTGACCCACTGGACCGGCAGGCGGAACGGGCCGGCGGCGCGCTCGTCGCGCACCTCCACGGTCTCGAGGAAGCCCACCAGGGTCGGCCCCGTGTACCAGGGCATGGCGGTCGAGGGCTCGGACAGGTTGTCGCCGTAGCGCGCCGAGACGGGGATCGGCGTGACGGAGCGGAAGTTGAGCCGCGCCGCGAAGGCTTCGAAGTCCTGCACGATGGCGGAGAAGACGTGCTGGTCATGGCCGACGAGGTCGATCTTGTTGACGGCGAGCACCACGTCGCGGATGCCGAGCAGCGACACGATGTAGGCGTGGCGGCGCGTCTGCGGCAGCAGGCCTTTCCTCGCATCGACCAGCAGGATGGCGAGGTCGGCGTTGGAGGCGCCCGTCGCCATGTTGCGGGTGAACTGCTCGTGGCCCGGGGTGTCGGCCACCACGAAGGCGCGCTTCTTCGTGGAAAAATAGCGGTAGGCCACGTCGATGGTGATGCCCTGCTCGCGTTCGGCCTCGAGGCCGTCCACCAGCAGCGCGAAGTCGATGTCGTCGCCGACCGTGCCGTGCTTCTTGGAGTCGCGCTCCAGCGCCGAGAGCTGGTCGTCGAAGATCGACTTCTGTTCGTAGAGCAGGCGTCCGATCAGCGTCGACTTGCCGTCGTCGACCGAGCCGCAGGTGAGGAAGCGCAGCGTGGGGAGGGCGAAATGGTTCGCGTCGCCGGACATCAGAAATACCCTTCCCGCTTCTTCTTTTCCATAGAGCCGGCCTCGTCCGAATCGATGAGCCGGCCCTGGCGCTCCGACGTGGTCGAGTCGCGCATCTCCGCCAGCACGGCGTCCAGCGTCTCGGCCTCGGATTCGACGGCGCCCGTCAGCGGGTAGCAGCCGAGCGTGCGGAAGCGCACCCGGCGCATCTCGGGCGTCTCGCCGCTCTTCAGGGGCAGGCGCTCGTCGTCCACCATGATGAGGGCGCCGTCGCGCTGCACAACGGGGCGTGCCTTGGCGAAGTACAGCGGCACGACCGGGATATCCTCGGCCTGGATGTAGTCCCACACGTCGAACTCGGTCCAGTTCGACAGCGGGAACACCCGCATGCTCTCGCCCTGGCGGATGCGGGTGTTGTAGAGGTGCCAGAGTTCCGGCCGCTGGTTGCGGGGGTCCCAGGCATGGGCCTCGGACCGGTGCGAGAAGATGCGCTCCTTGGCGCGGCTCTTCTCCTCGTCGCGCCGTGCCCCGCCGAAGGCGGCGTCGAACCCGTGCTCGTCGAGCGCCTGGCGCAGCCCTTCCGTCTTCATCACCTGGGTGTGGACCGACGAACCCGACGCGACCGGCGAGATGCCGCGGCGGACGCCGTCCTGGTTGATGTGGACGATGAGCTCCATGCCGGCCCGTTTCGCGGCCTCGTCCCGGAACGCGATCATCTCGCGGAACTTCCAGGTCGTGTCGACGTGCAGCAGCGGGAAGGGCGGCTTCGCCGGGTAGAAGGCCTTCTGCGCCACATGCAGCATGGCGGTCGAGTCCTTGCCGATGGAATACAGCATCACCGGCTTGCGGAATTCGGCCACCACCTCACGCATGATATGGATGGCCTCGGATTCGAGGCGTCGGAGGTGGGGGGACAAATGTCCGGGCATCGGGCGCTCTGGGTCAGTCGCGGGGTTGGCGCTGATATAAGGTCGATCGATGAACGGCAACAAGACGCGACATGCATGGGAGCCGTGATGGAAGTCTCGATGGGGCCTGGGCGGATGCCGGGGCCGGCCGCGTGACGGCCCCGTCGCCCGGGGTCGCGGCGGTCCTGGCGGGGCTCGGCCTCGTCGGGGCGACGGCGCTCGGCGCCGCCCTCCTGGTCCGCCTCCTCCACCCGCTGCTGGTGCGCTACGCCCTGGCGCGCCCCAACGCCCGGTCCGCCCACCGCACCCCGACCCCGCAGGGCGGCGGCATCGCCGTGCTGGGGGCGCTCGTGCCGGCCGCCGCGGCGGGCGCGGCGGCCCTCGCCGCCTGGGGCGCGGCCTGGGGCCCGGCGATGCCGGAGCCGGGTTCGACGCTCGCGCTCGGCCCCGGCGACGCGCTCCGCCTCGCCACCGTGCTGGCGGCTGCCCTGCTGGTCGGCGCCGTCGGCACGGTCGACGACATCCACCCGCTGCCGCCCCTGCCGCGCCTCGCCCTGCAGCTCATCGCCATGGGGCTCGCGGTCTCGGCCCTTCCGGAAGGGGCCCGGGTGCTGCCCTGGCTGCCGCTGGCCGCCGAGCGGCTGTTGCTGGTCGTGGGCGGCGCCTGGTTCGTCAACCTCACCAATTTCATGGACGGCATGGACTGGCTGACGGTGGCCGACGCCGTCCCGGCCACGGCCGCACTGGCGCTGTTCTGGTTCGCCGGCCTGCTGTCGGCCCCCGCCGGGCTGGTGGCGCTGTGCCTGCTCGGGGCGATGCTGGGCTTCGCGCCCTTCAACAGGCCGGTCGCCCGGCTGTTCCTGGGCGACGTCGGCAGCCTCGCGGTCGGGCTGCTGACCGCCTATGCGCTGTTCGATCTCGCCGGCCACGGCGGCCTCGTCGCTGCGGTGCTGCTCGTCCTCTACCCCATCGCCGACAGCGGCCTCACGCTGCTGTGGCGCCTGCGCCGCGGCGACCGGGTGTGGGAAGCCCACCGCCATCACTTCTACCAGGTCGCCACCGCGCGCGGCTGCGGCGTGCGCGAAGTGCTGGGCCGGGTGTTCGTCACCAATATCGCGCTGGCGGCTTTCGCGGCGGCCAGCCTGTGGCAGGGCCGCGCCGCGCTGTCGGTGCTGGACCTGGCGCTCGGCGCCGCGGCCGTGGCGCTGCTGCTGCGGGCCCTCGCCCGCGGGCGCGCACCGCGCGGGGAGAGCCGGCCGGGGGCCTAGCACCTTGTGAAAGGGTTGCGCTTTCCTCGAAACCGACGGCGATCACGCGACGGTGCCAGGGGCGTTCGGGCGAAGGTTCGGTCCAGTCACGGGTCCTGACGCCGCGTCGGCCGCGCCGGATCGGCCCTCGGCGGGATTGGCCGGCGTCGGCTCGTTGCGGCATGATGGGGTCCAGCGCCTGCCGGAGGGGGAGCCATGGCGAGCATCACGGTCACGCGGGGCCGCGCCTTCGCGGACGGCCTCCGCATCTATTCGGTCCTGGTCGACGACACCAGGATCGGGACGCTGAGGCAGGGCGAGGCGTTCCGCTGCGACGTCGGCGCGGGGCGCCACGAGGTGCGGCTCGCGGTGGATTGGTGCGGTTCGCCGACGATCGTGGTCGATGTCGGGACCGCGGACGTCCATCTCGTCTGCGCCCCGCACCCGAGCCTGCCGTGGTTCGCCGCCGCGATGCTGTTTCGCCCGAACCGATGGATCGACCTTCGCGTCGCCGACCGTCCGCCGGTTCCCTGACGGCGCGACGGGTCGCGCCCCGCCCTCACCCATCCGCGTCGCCCGCGTCCAGCACCGACGTCGAAGGCGATGCCGCGGTCAGCACCAGGTCCTCGAGGACCCGCCGGATCGCGTCGCTCTGCCGGACCGTCCCGGTCTTGGCCAGCACGTGCCGCAGGTGCTTGCGAGCGGTCTCGACCGCGATGCCGGCCGTCGCGGCATAGTCGGACAGCGATCGCCCGTCGACGAGCCCGACGAGCACTCCGGCCTCGGCCGGCGTCAGGCCGAAGGTCCGGGCGACGTCCTCGCGCCGGGCGCGCAGGCCGCGCGGCCCCCCGACCAGGACCAGCGCGACCGGCCGGTCGATGCCGGCCGGGATCCCCGCCTGGAGGGGGCTGACCAGGACCGGCAGGCCCGCACCCGCGGCGCGGGGCATGACGAGCACGGCGCCGCGGCGCGGCACGGGCTCCGCCGCGCTCGCGATGGCGGCGCGGACCGTGACGGCGAGCCGTTCGGTCGCGGCCGGCGTGTCGCCGCGCAGCCATCCCTGCCGGATGTCGAGCCCGCGGCCGCGGCCGCAGCAGCGCTCGGCCCAGCGGTTCGCGAACAGGACCCGCGGCCGCTCGTCGACCAGGATCGCCCCGACCGACAGGGCCTCCAGGGCCTGGAGCGCCCCGTCGCGCAGGAGCCTCGCGCGATGCAGCTGACGGTGGACCTGCATGGCACGGGTCGCGTGCGGCGTGAGCAGGTCCCAGCGGCGCCGCTCCTCCGTCGAGAAGGCGCGCGTGCCCCTGAGAACCGTGATGCCGGTGACGGCGCCGCCGTCCCGGACGAGGGTCGTGGTCAGGAACTCGCGGCAGCCTTGGGGGCGGACCCAGTCGTGGAAGAACTCGGACTCCGTGTAGAGGCGGGCCGCGACGAGGTCCTCCGCCGCCGCCGAGACCCCGACGGCCAGCCGGGCGACGCCCGCGACGAACGGGTTCACCTGGCCGAAATGGGCCACGTAGGACCGAGCGAACCCCGCCTCCACGCCCCATTGCGCCTGGATGTCGGAGCCGCGATGCCGAAGGTCGTGGGCATAGAGCGTGGCCTGCCGCCCGCCGAAGGCTTCCGCCAGGCGCTCGAGGATGCCGGGCCAGAGATCGGCGTCGAGGGCGGCTGCATAGAAGCCGTCGATCAGGGTCGAATCTGTGGGATCCACGGCCGCCCCCCGCACCGCCGTCCGAGGATCCGCGTCACGAGCCGATGCGGCGGCGTTCCTCATCGGCTCGCATCGAGCCTGACGTAGAATAGCAGATGTCGACGTCAGCGGCGAGGTGGGGGGCGAGCGGCCGGCGCCGACTTGCCACGCACCCCGGGGCGGCCCAGAACGCCGGCATGTCCCCATCCGAACCCGATCTCGCCGTCGTGGCCCAAGCGGCGGCGGCAGCGCTCGACGATGTCGAACGCTTCATCCAGCGAGGCACCGGCGACTTCGTGCGCGCCAACGTGGCGCTCTTCGCGGCGGGCTTCACCACCTTCGCGCTGATCTACTGCGTCCAGCCCATCATGCCGGTGCTGGGCCACGACTTCGGCGTGAATGCCGCGACCGCCAGCCTGTCGCTGTCGGCGACGACCCAGTGTCTCGCCGTGGCCATGCTGGTGGCGAGTTCGCTGTCGGAGGTCTACGGCCGCAAGCCCGTCATGGTGCTGTCGCTGTTCGCCTCGTCGGCGCTGATGATCGGCTCGGCCTTCGCGCCGGACTGGACCAGCCTCCTGGTGATCCGGGCGCTCGCCGGCATCGCCTTCAGCGGCCTGCCGGCCACCGCCATGGCCTATGTCGGCGAGGAGATGGACCGCAGCTCCATCGGGCTCGCCATGGGCCTCTACATCGGCGGGACCGGGCTCGGGGCGCTGGCCGGCCGGCTGATCGTGGGCGGCTTCACCGATCTCGGCTCCTGGCGGCTGGGGCTCTTCGTCATCGGGGCGCTGGCGCTGCTGTCGAGCGTCGTCTTCGTGCTCGCCCTGCCGCCGTCGCGCCATTTCCGTCGCGGCTCGCCGCGACCGCGCGCCCTGGCGGCGGGCTTCGCGCGCCTCCTGCGCAATCCGACGCAAGTGCTTCTTTACCTCGAAGGGATGCTGCTGCTCGGCGTCTTCGTCTCGCTCTACAACTACCTCGGCTATCGCTTCATGGCGCCGCCCTACGGCTTCAGCCAGACCGCCGTGGGCCTGATCTTCACCATCGCCCTCGTCGGCATCGCCTCCTCGGCCTGGGTCGGCGACCTCGCCGGCCGGCTCGGGCGCGGCCGCATCTTCCCCGCCCTGGTGGTGCTGTTCGCGGCCGGCACGGCGCTGACCCTGTCGTCGAATGTCGTCGTCATCCTGCTCGGCATGGCGCTGCTCACCTTCGCGTTCTACGGCGCCCATACGGTGGCGTCGGCCTGGGTGGGCATCGCGGCCGGCGGTGGCCGGGCCCAGGCCGCCTCCCTCTACCTCTTCAGCTACTACACGGGCTCGAGCCTCGTCGGCTGGACGGGGGGGCTGGCCTTTGTGCACGGGGGCTGGAACGGCGTCGTGGCCTTGTCCGGCGTGGTCCTCGCCGTGGCGCTAGGCCTGTCCGGACTTCTCGCCCTCCGGGGGGCCGGCGAGGATGGAAGCGTCCCCGGCCCTCGACCCACGGCGGCCGGTTCCGCCGCTTCTCCCCCGCCTCCCTCGGGCTGAGCGGGCCCGAAGCGCCGTGACGGAGGAGGAGGGCGGGTGAGGTGGCGTCGCCGCCGGCACGGGACGCGTGGCGAGCCGACGGGCTGCCGTCACACGGGCACCCGCACGGTGGCGCGCAGGCCGCCGAGCGGGCTTTCGCCGAGCTGGATGTCGCCGCCGTGCGAACGCGCGATGTCGCGCGCGATGGCGAGGCCCAGCCCCGTGCCGCCCTGGTCCTGGTTGCGAGCCGCGTCAAGCCGGTAGAAGGGGCGGAACACGTCCTCGCGCTTGTCGGCCGGGATGCCGGGACCGTCGTCGTCGACGTGGATGGTGAAGAAGCGGTCGTCGCGGCGCGCCACGATCTCGGTGCGGGAGCCGTAGCGCCCGGCATTGCCCACGAGGTTGGACAGGCAGCGCTTGAAACTGTCGGGGCGCAGGATCACCCCGGTCTCGCCCGTGACCGAGACCGTGGTGGCCTGCCCGTGGCGCTCGGCGTCGGACCGCAGTTCCTCGATCAGCCCGCGCATGTCGGTCATCACCGAGGATTCCCCGCCGTCGCCCCGCGCGAAGGCGAGGTAGGCTTCGAGCATGCGGCCCATCTCGTCGATGTCGCGGTGCATGGCCTGGGCGTCGGGCCCGTCGTCGAAGAGTTCGAGCGACAGCTTGAAGCGCGTCAGAACGGTGCGAAGGTCGTGGCTGACCCCGTTCAGCATGGTGGTGCGCTGTTCCACGGCGCGCTCGATGCGCCGCCGCATCTCCAGGAAGGCGTATCCGGCCCGCCGCACTTCCGTGGCGCCGTTGGGCCGGTATTCGATGAGCCGGCCCTTGCCGAGGTTCTCGGCCGCCACCGCGAGGCGCAGGATCGGCCGGATCTGGTTGCGCAGGAAGGCCGTGGCGATCACGATCAGCACCAGCGACGTGCCCACCATCCACAGGATGAAGATGTAGGAGTTCGACGCATAGGCGGCCGAGCGGCGCGCGATGACGCGCAGCACCGCCGTGTCGAGCTGGATGCGGATCTCGATGAAGTTCGAGCGCCCGACCGTGTCGATCCAGTAGGGCAGGCCGATCTGCTTGCGGATCTCGCTCGACAGCGAGCGGTCGAGCAGCTGCAGGAAGGGCTTGGGCAGGGCCGGCGGCAGCGGCTGGGGCGGCAGGAAGTCGACGTCGAGCCCGAGCCGGTTCGACGCGATGCGCTCCAGGGCTTCCGTCGGGTCGCCCGCCGGCAGGCTGCGGTAGAGGTCGATGGTGGCGGCGATGTCCTGCACCAGCGCCTGGCTCAGCCGGAACGTCACCGACTGCCAGTGCCGCTCCATGAAGAAGTAGGCCACCACGCATTGCAGCAGCAGCATGGGGACGATGAGGATCAGCAGCGCCCGCGAATAGAGCCGCTTCGGCAGCGCGTCGGCGATGAGCCGCACGGCCCGGAACCACGGCCGCCGGCGGGCGCGGGGCGGGGCGGCGGCCGCAGCCGGGAGCTCGGTGCGGTCTTCGGCGGCGGGCGGCCCCGGGCGGTCCGGCGCCGGGCCGGTCCCGTCCGAGAAGCGCGTCGGCCGGAGGTCACGGATCGAGGAGGAGGCGATAGCCCAGCCCTCGCACGGTCTGCAGGAAGGCCGGGTTGGCCGGGTCGCTCTCGATCTTGCGGCGCAGGCGGTTCACCTGCACGTCCACGGCGCGCTCGTTGCCGCCTTCGGCGCCGGCGAGCCCGGCGAGGTCCTCGCGCGACACGGTGGCGCCGCCGGCCGCGCTGAGGATGGCCAGCATGTCGCGCTCGCGGTCGGTGATGCGGATGGGCTCGTCGCCCTGGCGCAGCTCGCCGCGTTCGGGGTGGAACGCGAAGGGGCCGAACCGCGCGACGCCGTCGGGCTTGGGCTGGCGGGGGGCGGCCCGCCGCAGGATCGAGGCGATCCGCAGCAGCAGCTCGCGCGGCTCGTAGGGCTTGGCGAGATAGTCGTCGGCGCCGGCCTCGAGCCCGCGCACGCGGTCATCGGCCTCGTCGAGCGCCGTCAGCATCAGGATGGGCACTTCCGACGTGCGGCGCACGTCGGCGGCGAGGGCGATGCCGGTCTCGCCCGGCATCATGACGTCGAGGACGAGCAGGTCGAAGGCGAAGGACTTCAACTGCGCCCGGGCCTCGGCGGCCGTGGCCGCCAGGGTCACGCGGTAGCCGTTCTTGCCGAGCACCCGGGACAGGAGTTCCCGGATGCGGCGATCGTCGTCGACCAGCAGGAGGTGGGCGGCGTCGTCGGCCAGGGGGGCGGCGCGCTCCTCGAGCGAGGCGCCGTTCACGCCGCCTGCTCCCGGGCGCCGAGCCGGTGCGGGCCGGCGTCGCGCCCCGCGGGCCGATCGGGGTCGGGCGGTGGCGCCCCCCAGACCAGGGCCTCGACCTGCGGCCGCTCGGCCGTGTCGATCATGCCGAGCAGGAAGGCGACGGCCTGGGGCCGCACCGCGTCGGGCAGGGGGGCCAGCGCCCGCTCGAAGCGCTCGGAATGCAGCCGGGCGAGGTCGAGGGCGAGGCGGCACCCTTCGGGCGTGGCCTGCAGCAGGCGACGGCGCCGGTCGCTGACGCCGGTCCGCACCTCGATGAAGCCGCCGTCCGTCAGGTCCTTCATCACGCGGTTGAGGCTCTGCTTGGTGATCTTGAGGATGTCGAGCAGCGCCGCGACCGTCAGGCCCGGATTGCGGTACACGAAATGCAGCACCCTGTGGTGGGCCCGTCCGAACTGCAGCGCTTCGAGCTGCCGGTCGGCATCGGCCGTGAAGTCGCGATAGGCGAAGAAGAAGAGTTCGATCAGGTCGAAGAGCGGAGCCTCACCGGCGGGCTCCGGGCCGGTGCCGGGCTCAGCCAAGGGCCGTCTCCCGTGCCGCAAAATACGTCAGCATCATTGACATATCTCAGCCCGCCCGCTCACCGTCTGGCGCGGTCACGATGGACGCGCCGTCCCCGTCCTGCCGGTCCCTCCGGCGTCCCGCGCGGCGGCCGCCCCGGCTGCCGCGACCCGTCGCCCACGGATCGGCCCGGGGCGCTCCCCCGACGGAGCTCCGGCGCCCGGACAGTGGTACAGGAGCCTCGCCATGTCCATCCTGCCGTCGCGAGCGCGACGGAATCATCGGGATGGACGGCGCCCCGATGGGCGAGCGCTGCGCCGCTGGCGCTCACCGCGACACGCCCGGCGACATCGATCGTGCCCTGCACGATGCTGACGCCGTGCGGGCCCGAGCCGCAGGGGCCTGCGCCGGAGTCACGACGCCAGTGCCCGGCGCCGCCCCGCCACGCCGGCCGACGTCAGGACCGCGGCGGCCGTGGCGATCCCGGCCGCGATGCCGAGCGCCCCGCCGGGCGCCGTGCGGGCCACCAGCCCGCCCGCGGCCGCCCCCGCGACGAGCGACAGCCAGCAGCCCGCGAAGGGCAGGGCCCGGCGCCAGGGTGCCGTGCCGCGCAGCGCCGCCGCGATGCCGCGCCCGAGGCTCACCAGCGTCCCGGTCACGTAGGTGAGGGCGATGCCGGTTCCGCCCACCTTGTGGACCGCCGCGGTCTGCAGCCCCATGGCGAGGCCCGTCGCCCCCGCCACCGCCGGCAGGCCCCAGCCGGCGTGCTCGGCCGCGACGGCGAGCCACAGGCAGGCGGCTTCCGCAGCCAGGATGGCGGGGCCGCGCCAGGCCCGCGCGGCGGGGCCGATCAGTTCGCCCGCCACCGCCCCGGCGACGAAGACCAGCACGGCCCGCCCGGCGTCCCAGGCGGCATGCCAGTCGCCGACCGTCGGGGCGGCCCCGAGCGCCGTGGAATTGCCGCTCATGAAGGACGCGTAGAGCCCGTGCCACTGCACGACGCCGAGCGCGTCCACCCAGCCGGCCAGCGCCACGAGCGGCATGGCGAGGGCGAGTCCGCCCGCTTCGTGGTCGGCATCGACCGTCACGGGCCGGCGCTCAATCCAGGAAGGGCTCGACCGCCTCGCGCCGCCCCACCATGAAGGCATCGGCGACGAGCTCGAAGGGCGCCATGTCGACGAGGCTGGTGCCGGCGGCGAGGAGGTCGGCGAAACGCGCGTAGATCCGGTCGTATTCGTGCCGGGGCGCGTCCTCCACCACGGTGCCGTCGACGCTGAGCGTCGTGCCGCCCCCGGTCAGCCGCAGGGCCGTGCCGCCCGCGAGGTCGGCCGCGATCTCCCAGGTCTGCTCGCCGGTCTGGCGCCAGTCGAATTCGGCCGTCAGCGTGCCGCCCGGGGCCAGGGCCGGGCTGGTGAAGGCGATCGTGGCCGCGATGGGCATGGCGCGGTTGGCGGGGGTGAGCAGCGTGGCGCTGTCGACAAAGACCGGTTCCGGCATGATCCGGGTCAGGATCGACAGGGCGTTGATGCCGGGGTCGAACACCCCGAAGCCGGCCGATTGCCAGATCCAGTCCTGGCCGGGGTGCCAGCGGCGCACGTCCTCCTTCCAGGTGATGGCCAGCCGCCCGAGCTTCTGCCCGGCGAGGCGCGCCCGCATGGCCTCGACGGCCGCGTTGTACTGCGAATGCCAAGTGGTGAAGACCACGCGCTTCGCCCGCTCGGCGACGGCCGCGAGGTCGCGCAGCTCGCCCACCGTGGGGGTGGGGGGCTTCTCCATGAGGACGTGGACGCCCGCCGCCAGCGCTTCGCGCACCAGGGCGGTGCGGGGGCCCGGCGGCGTGCAGATCGCGACGGCGTCGAGGTCCGGCACGGCGGCATAGAGCGCCGCCGCCTCGCGGAAGGTCGGCACGCCCGGGACGCTGGCGCCGCTGCCGCTCACGACGCCGGCCAGCGTGAACCGCGGGTCGCGCGCGATGGACGGCAGGTGTTCGTCCCGGGCGATCTTGCCGATGCCGATCACGGCGATGCGATAGGGGGGCATGCGGAGCCTCGTGCTGCACGCCGGCGCGGACGGCCGGCGCGGATTCGTCGGACCCGCTTCTAAGCCCTGGACGCCGCTTCGGCGAGGGGCTGCATCGACGACGGGACCCGCGACGTCACGCGGCCTTCAGGCCCGCGGCCTGGTCCTGCGCGGCCTTGAGGGCCTTCTCGCGATGCTCCGGGCCGTAGGCGATGCCTTCGGCGCGGATCACCTCGACGTCGGTGACGCCGATGAAGCCCAACACCGCCTTGAGCCAGGACTCCTGGTGCTCGACGGCCGCCGCCGCCGTGCCCTCGTAGATGCCGCCGCGCGACACCGCGAGGATGACGCGCTTGCCGTGGACGAGGCCCTCGGCCCCCGACGCGGTGTAGCGGAAGGTCTTGCCGGCCACGAGGATGCGGTCGATCCAGGCCTTGAGCTGGCTCGGCACGGCGAAATTGTACATCGGAGCCCCGACCACGACGATGTCGGCGTCGAGGAACTCGGCCAGCGCCTGGCCGCCGAGCGCGACGTCCTCCTGCAGGGCCTGGTCGTGCTTCACGTCGGCGCTCTGGCCGGCCAGATAGGCGCCCGACAGATGCGGGATCGGCGTCGCGCCGAGGTCCCGGTAGGTGACGGCGATGCCGGGGTGGGCCGCCTTCAGCGAGGCGACGATGGCGGCCGAGATAGCCCGGCTGACGGAAGCGTCGCCGAGGATGGAGCTGTCGATGTGGAGGAGCTTCATGGCGTGTCTCATGGTTACAGATCGTAACCGCAGTCTTATGCTGGCGGGCGGAATCCCGCGCAAGGAGGCACATTCATGGGACCTGATGACAGCCGTGATACCGTGCCGCCGCGCGGCGGCCGCGATGCGCCGGCCTGCGCCGCGGTGGCGCCCGTGCTGGCCCGGGTCGGCGACAAGTGGAGCGTGCTCATCGTGCGGGCGCTGGGGCCCGGCCCGCGGCGGTTCAACGACCTCAAGCGCGACATCGGCGGCATCTCGCAGCGGATGCTGAGCCTGACGCTGCGGGGACTGGAGCGGGACGGCCTCGTGACCCGGACGGTCTTCGCCACCATGCCGCCGCGCGTCGACTATGCGCTGACGGGCCTCGGCCGTTCCCTGTGGGAGCCCGTGGAGGCGCTGGGGGCCTGGGCGCACCGGCACCACCCCGAGATCGCCGCCGCGCAACGCCGCTTCGACGCCGCCTCGGGCGAAGGCGCGCGAGACCCCGGCGGTCCGCGGTCCGTGGCGGGCGACGCATTGACAGCCACCCTGTGAACCACGACCCTCCCGGCCACCGGGCACGAGATCCGGATGCCGCGCCGAACCGGCGCGCGCCGTAGGGGGAAACCACGCATGAGGACGATTCTGCTCGGGGGCGCCTGCGCCCTGGCCGTGCTGGCGAGTGCCGCGCACGCCGACGAACTGGCCGACGCCAAGGCCCGGGTCGCCAAGGCCACCCAGGCGGCCGGCACCTGGGACGGCCCCACCACCGGCCCCAAGGCCGTGCCGGGCAAGACCGTCATCTACCTCGCGGGCGACATGCGCAACGGCGGCACCGAGGGCGTGTCGCGCGGCGTCGAGGAGGCCGGCAAGGCCATCGGCTGGACGGTTCGCGTGCTCGACGGCCGCGGCGACATCTCGGCCCGTACGGCGGCGCTGAACCAGGCCATCGCGCTGAAGCCCGACGGCATCGTGGTGGGGGGCTTCGACGCCATCGAGCAGAATGCCGCGCTCGACGGGCTGAAACAGGCCGGCATCCCCTATGTGGGCTGGCACGCCACGGTGGCGCCGGGCCCCGACCCCAAGACCGGCATGTTCGCCAACGTCAACACCCGCATCTCCGATGTCGCGCAGACGGCGGCCGACCTCGCCATCGTGGAGTCGGGCGGCAAGGCCGGCGTGGTGATCTTCGGCGATTCCAACTACGAGATGGCGATCGGCAAGGCCCGCATGATGGAGGCCGACATCAAGAAATGCGCGGGCTGCACGGTGCTGACCCTCGAAGACTCGCCCATGACCGAGGCCTCGACGCGCATGCCGCAGCTGACCACGTCGCTGCTGCAGCGCTTCGGCGCGAAATGGACCTATTCGCTGGCGGTGAACGACCTCTACTATGACTTCATGGCGGCCTCGCTCGCGGCGGCGGGCCAGGCCGGCACCGACGCGCCCCACAACATCTCGGCGGGCGACGGCTCGGAATCGGCGTTCCAGCGCATCCGCGCCCAGCAGTACCAGGTCGCGACCGTGCCGGAGCCCCTGCAGGAGCAGGGCTGGCAACTCGTCGACGAGTTGAACCGCGCCTTCGCCAAGCAACCCTGGTCGGGCTACGTCGGCGGCGTCCACCTCGTCACGGCGGCCAACATCGCTTTCGACGGCGGCCCCAAGAACCTCTACGACCCGGCCAACGGATACCGCGACGCCTACCGGAAGATCTGGTCCGGCCAGTGACGCCCGCCCGCATGGACGAGATGTAATCCGCTTCCATCTTGATCCGCCGGCCCGGCGGCGACAGATTCGACCCACTGAACCGGGCCCCTCTGGCGCCGTCCGCACCGTCGGGCGGCGTGATGTCGGATCAGTCTGCGCGAGACGCGGGGTTCCGAACCCCCGTCGCCGCTCCGTCGGGGTCCGGGGCCAGCCTCCCGCCACGACGGCGCCCTCGCCCAGCCCCCATGTCGATCCTTGGAGGTTTCGTTGGCTTACCGCTCCCCCCGTCCGCCGTCCGATCTCGCCGCCGATGCCGCGGAGTTCCGCGAGCCGGCGTTTCGGGATGCCCTGATCGCCGGCGTCGCGCTCATCACCCACGCCGACGGCGAGATGGCCGTCGCCGAACGCAGCCGGTTCCTGTCGCTGTTGGAGGAGGATGCCGCCCTGGCGACCTTCGACCGCGCGGCCGTGCTCGACGAGCTCGCCACCCACGAGGCCAACTTCCGCTTCGACCCGGAGGTGGGCGCCGAGATGGCGCGCGAGAAGCTGGCCCGCATCGCGGGGCGGACGCGGATCTGCTCCGCGCTGGTGCGCCTGTGCCGCGCCATCATCCCGGCCGACGGCGTGATCCACCCCGCCGAACACCGCGCCCTCGCCGAGATCCGTTCCGCGCTCGGCGTCACGGCCCGGCCTGTGGTCTTCGGCGCCTACGGCAACGCCGCCTTCGTGACGGCGCCGACGCGCCGCCCCAGCGCCGGGTGAGGCGTCACGCCGTCGTGAGCCAGGCGTGGTCGGGGTCGTTGTGGAAGCGCCAGCTGCGCCGCGGCCCCGCCATCACGTTGAGGTAGAAGAGCGTATAGCCGTGCGCCGCCCCGACGGGGTGGTATCCGCGCGGCACCAGCACGACGTCGCGGTCGCGCACCGTCATCGTCTCGTCGAGCGAGCGGTCGTCCGTGTAGACCCGCTGCACCCCGTAGCC
>NZ_QYBC01000021.1 GCF_004137085.1 Lichenibacterium ramalinae | reverse complement strand
GGCATTCTTGTGGATGTTCATCCGGTCCCTCCCTTGGGGCTGAAGCGTCGCAACCTCAGCTTCCTCGGTTCGGATCGGATGGACAACCTATGGAAAGCTCACAGCTAGAGCGGTATCGGCTTTCTCCGAGTCGCCTTGGCGACCCCAAGCCGATGAAACTGTTGTCGATTCGAAGTCGGAGCGCATTCGCCGAAGGCGAAAGCGCTCGAGGCCCGGCCGGCTCGTCGCCGGCCCGGGACGCGACGCCCTCAGGTGCTGCCGCGCACCACCAGTTCGAAGCCGACGTCGACGCGCCGGGGCCCGGGCGTGTCCCGCGCGATGGCGCCGAGGAGCTTCTCGGCCCCGATGCGGCCGATGGCGAGGCGCGGCGACGCGATCGTGGTCAGGCCCGGCGTCACGAGGCCGGAGATGTCGAGGCCGTTGAACCCCGCGATGGCGACCCGGTCCGGCACCGCGATGCCGTCCCGCTGCGCCCGCAGGATCGCGCCGACCGCGAGGTCGTCGTTGGCGTAGAAGATCGCGCGGGGCGGCGGGTCGAGGCGCAGCGCCGCGACCAGCATGTCGCCGCCGAGCGCCGGGCTCGACGGCACGTCGCGCGTCAGGGGCCGCCGCCGCGCCGCGCCGCATTCGGCGAGCGCGCGGTCGAAGCCGCGGAAGCGCTGGCCGGCCCGGTAGTCCTGGTCCAGCCGGCAGCCGGCGAACAGGATGTCGGCGTGGCCCCGCGCCAGGAGGTGGCGCGCCATGGCGGCGCCGGCGGCCGCATGCGACAGGCCCACGTTCATGTCGATGGACCGCGAGCCCACCTCCATGATCTCCACCACCGGCCGGCCCCATCGCTCCAGCAGCGCGCGGGTGCGCGGCTGGTGGCGCGTGCCCGCCACGATGAGCCCGGGCGGGGACCAGCCCAGGAACGTCGCGATCCAGCCGTGCTCCCGGTCGAGGTCGTATTCGGTGTTGCCGAGCAGCAGCTGGAAGCCGGCGCGCTGCACCACCTCCTGGATGCCCTGGATGGTTTCGACGAAGACGGCGTTCGACAGCGACGGCACCACGACCGGGATGACGCGCGACTCGGCCGACGCCAGCGCGCCCGCCACGCGGTTCTGCACGTAGCCGAGCTCGTCCACGGCGCGCCGCACCCGGTCCCGCAGGTCCGCCGACACCATCGCGGGTTTGTTCAGCGCGCGCGACACCGTGATGGGCGACACGCCGGCGCGCGCCGCCACATGCTTCAGGGTCGCCGCGCCCGGGCCATCTCGCTGGCCGGACGTCGCCGGCATCGTTCTCATGGCGAAAGCAAAGCACGAAACCGCGGCGGCACCAAACCGCGGCGGGACCGGCCGGCGGCGCCGGGCGATGATTGCGAGATCATGATTGCGCAATCAATGGATCTGACCTAACGTCCGGGCGTGGAAGGAGCCGGAACGGCCGCGACCATGCCGGGGAGGGCGATCAGATGAGCGCGGAGCGCGGAGCGCGACGCCGATTCGACGATGCCGGGCCTCTACGCGGCCCAGGGCATCCGGAAGAGCTACGGCACCGTGCAGGTGCTGAAGGGCGTCAGCCTCGACCTGAAGCCCGGCCGCATGGTCACCATCATGGGCGAGAACGGCGCCGGCAAATCCACGCTGTTCAAGATCCTCGCCGGCCAGGTCCCGCCGTCGGGGGGCACGCTGAGCCTCGACGGCGCCCCCCTCGCCCTGGCCTCGCCGTCCGCCGCCCACGCCAGGGGCATCTACCTCGTCCCGCAGGAGCCCGCGCTGCTGCCGGAGCTCAGCGTGGCCGAGACCATGTTCGTCGGCGCCCTGCCGACCCGCCGCGGCCCGCTCGGGCGGGTGGACTGGACGGCGATGCGCGCCCGTGCGCGGGCGGCGCTGGACGCGCTCGAGCTCCCCATCGCGGTCGACCGGCCCGCCCGCACGCTCAGCATCGCCCAGCAGCAGCAGGTGGAATGCGCCAAGGCGCTGCTGCGGGGCTGCCGCATCATCCTCTTCGACGAGCCCACCAGCCCCCTCACGTCGCACGAGGTCGAGCACCTGTTCTCCATCATCCGGCGGCTCCGGGCCGACGGCTGCACGCTGAGCTTCATCAGCCACCGCATGGACGAGGTGCTGGAGATCAGCGACGAGGTCGCGGTGCTGCGCGACGGCCTGCTGGTCGACGTCGTCGACCGCCCGTCCTTCGACCGCACCCGCCTGCTGTCGCAGATGGTCGGCCGGCCCATGAAGGCCGTGCCGCGCCGGTCCGTCTCGAATGCCCGCGACGAGGTCGCCCTGGAGGTCCGCGGCCTGTCCGACGGGGCGCGCTTCCACGACGTCGGCTTCAGCCTGCGCCGCGGCGAGGTCCTCGGCCTCGCCGGACTCGTCGGCGCCGGCAGGACCGAGATCGCCGAGACCGTCTTCGGCATCCGCCCCGCCGCGGCCGGGGAGGTCCGGCTCGGCGGCGAGACCGTCACGGGCCTCGACTGCCACGCCATGATCCGCAAGGGGCTCGTCTACGTGCCCGAGGACAGGGCCCGCCACGGGGCCGTGCTCCCCATGACCATCACCGAGAACGTCACCTCCGGCCTGCTCGAGCGCGTACGCCGCCGCGCCGGGCTGCTCAGCGCCCGCGACGAGACGCGCATTTCGGCCTCCGCCGTCCGCGACTTCCGCGTGCGCTGCGCGGGCCTCGACCAGACCCTGCGCGAGCTGTCCGGCGGCAACCAGCAGAAGGTCGTCTTCGCCAAGTGGATGACCACCGGGCCCCGCGTCGCGATCCTGGACGAGCCCACCCGGGGCGTCGACGTCGGCGCCAAGGAGGAGATCTACGAGATGATCGACGCCATGGCCCGCGACGGCATGGCGCTGCTCGTCATCTCGTCGGAAAGCGAGGAGCTGGTGCGGCTCTGCGACCGCATCCTGTCGGTCTACGAGGGCCGCATCGTCGCGGAGCTTTCCGGCGCCGGCATCACGCCCGCCGCCGTGGCCCGCTCCTACCTCACGGCGGCGGCGCCCTCGGGCGGGGTCGCGGCATGAGCGCCGCGGCAGCGCGGTCCCCCGCCGCCTCGCGGCCAAGCTGGCGGGAGCGGCGGGAGCTGGTCCTGGTCGCCGTCACGGCCGCCTCGGCCGGCGTCGTCGGCCTGGTCAACCCGGGCTTCCTCACCTTCGAGAACCTCCGCTTCGTGGCGCTGAACTCGGTGGTGCTGTCCATCGTGGCGCTCGGCCAGACGCTCGTCATCGCCATGCGGGGCATCGACCTGTCGGTGGCGCCCCTGATGGGATTGTCGGCGATGGTCTGCGGCCTGCTGGCGCAAAGCCATGGTCTGCCGCTCTGGGGCGCGGTCGGCATCGCGCTGGCCCTCGGGCTCGCGCTCGGCACGCTCAACGGCGTGCTCGTCGCGGCGCTGAACATCCCGCCCATCATCACCACGCTGGGCACCTACAGCCTCTTCGGCGGCCTGACCTTCCTGTACTCGGACGGCACGCAGGTCGACCAGGTGCCGCCCGCCTATGCGGCTTTCGGCAACGCCGGCCCGCTCGGCCTGCCGGTGCCCACCCCGGTGCTCGTGCTGGTGCTGGTGACGGCCGCCTGCTGGTTCGCCCTGAACCATTCGCGCTTCGGCCGGGCCGTGCTGGCGGTCGGCAACAACGCCGCCGCCGCCTACAACGCCGGCCTGCGCGTCACCGCCATCCGCATCCAGGTCTATGCGCTGTCCGGCCTGCTGGCCTGTTTCAGCGGCCTGGTCTTCGTCTGCTACACGGGCTCCGCCACCGTGACGACCGGCACGGGCGACCACGTGGAACTGCAGTCCATCGCGGTGGCGCTCGTGGGCGGCACCCTCATCGCCGGCGGCCGGGCCAACGTGGTCGGCACCGTGCTGGCGAGCCTGTTCCTCAGCACGGTGTTGACGGCGCTCGTCTTCCTGCAGGTCCCGCCCATCTGGTACTCGGCCGGCGAGGGGCTGATGATCCTGGTCGCGGTCCGGGGCGGCACGCGCCGCGCCGGCGGGACGGCATGACGATGGACATGCGCGCGCCCGCCAACGCCAACGCCGTCACGCCCCGCAACCGCCGTCGCCTCCCCGTCGGGGGCTGGGAGCTGGCTTTGACGGGGCTGCTCGCCGCCGTCGTGGTCGGCTTCGGCGCGGCCGCGCCCGGCTTCTACACGGGCCCGGCCTCGCTGCTCGGCCTGACGGAGAACTTCCTGCCCTTCGGCCTCGTGGCGCTGGGGCTGAGCCTCGTGATCCTCACGGGCGGCATCGACCTGTCGGTCGGCGCCGTGGCGAGCCTGTCGGCCGTGCTGGCGGCGCAGCTGTGGAGCCGCTTCGGCGTCGACATCTGGGCGGCGGCCGCCGTCGGGGTCGCGCTCGGCGGGGTGCTCGGCCTCGTCAATGCCGGCGTGATCCTGCGGCTCGGCATCGAACCGCTCATCGCCACGCTGGGCACCAGCTTCCTCTACGGCAGCGCCGCCGTCGCGGCGGCCGGCGCCGAGCCGCCGTCGGGCTTCCCGGGCGGCTTCACGGCCCTCGGCACCGGCACCGTCGACGGCGTCCTGCCGGCATCCCTGGCCGGCCTCGTGCCGATCCAGCTCGTCGTGTTCGCCGCCTTCGCCGTCCTGTTCTCGGCGCTGGTCGCCCGCAGCCCCTTCGGCCGGGTGCTGGTGATGGTGGGCTACAGTCCGGACGCGGCGCGCTATTCCGGCATCCGCACCGGGCGCGTCCTGGTGACGGCCTACGCGGTCTCCGGCGCCATGGCGAGCCTCGCCGGACTGGTGCTGGCCTCCTATTACGACGCCGTGCGGCCCGACATGGGCGACGTCCTGCTGCTCACCGCCATCACCATGGTGGTGCTGGGCGGCGTGAGCATCTTCGGTGGCGAAGGCACGGTGGCCGGGGTCGTGGTGTCGGTGCTGGTGCTCGGCTTCCTGCGCCAGGGCATGCTGATCGCCGGCTTCTCCGACATGGTCACCACCATGCTGACCGGCGCCATCCTGCTGGCCTCCATCGCCGTCAAGAACCTGTTCAACAGGCGCGGCACGGGGCTGGCCAACCAGATCTGGGCGATGATCCGACGCCCCGAGCCACCGCGCGCGAACCCGAGCTGAGACGGCGGGCCGCGCGGACCATCCCATCGGACCTCCCGGGAGGAGACCACGTCATGAGAAGCCATCGCGTATCGCTGGGCGGAGCCGCCCTCGCCCTCGTCCTCGCCCTGTCGGCGTCGCCGCTGGTCGCGGCCGAGTCCGGCACGCCCGACACCGCCAAGCGCATCAAGGTCGCCATGGTGCCGAAGCTGGTCGGCCTGTCGGTGTTCAAGGCCAACGAGGACGGCGCCAAGGCGGAAGCCGCCAAGCTCAACATCGATTTCCTGTACACCGGCCCGGTGACGGCCTCGGCGCAGGGTCAGGTCGACGCCTTCAACAGCCTCATCGCCCGCAAGTTCGACGTCATCACCACCACGTCCAACAACCCGACGCAGCTCGCCCCCTCGCTGATGCGCGCCATGAAGGCCGGCATCAAGGTCGTGGCCTACGACAGCGACGTCGCGCCCGCCGCCCGGGACTTCTTCATCCAGAACACCGCCTATCCGGCCTTCGGCAAGGCCTTGGTGGAATCGGTGATCAAATACGCCGGCCCGAACGCCAAGATCGCGATCCTGTCGTCGACGCCGGACGCCACCATCCAGAACGAATGGATCGGCGCCGTGAAGACCTACCTCGCCGCCACCTACCCGAAGGTGGAGATCGTCGCCACCGAATACGGCCAGTCGAGCCCGTCGCAGTCCCTGACGGCGGGGCTGAACATCCTGCAGGCCCACCCCGACGTGACCGGCATCATCGCCCCCGACGGGGCCGCGGTGGTGGGGGCCGCCGCCGCCATCGAGAAGCTCGGCAAGACCGGCAAGGTGTTCACCACGGGGGCCAGCAACCCCGACGCGGTGCGCCAATACGTCAAGAGCGGCGTCATCAAGGAGACGCCGCTCTGGGACGAGGTCAAGGAAGGCCAGCTCGTCATGTATGTGGCCCGCCTGGCGGCGAACGGCGCCTTGAAGGACAACGACACGTTCACGGCGCCGGGCCTCGGCACCTACGAGGTCAAGGACAAGGTCATCGTGTTCAGCGAGCCCTTGATCTTCGACGCTTCCAACATCGACCAGTACAAGTTCTGACGGGTCGAATCCGACCGGGCCGCCCGCCGCGCGGGCGGCCCGGATCCCATGACGACAGAAGGGTCCTCGACATGAAACGCGTGATGTTCACGGGCGGCAGCGGCAAGGCGGGCCGCCACGTGGTCCAGCACCTGGTCGACCACGGCTACCAGGTGCTCAACCTCGACACCAAGCCGCTCGACAACCCCAAGGTCCGCACCCTCGTGACGGACATCAACGACAGCGGGCAGGTCTTCAATGCCCTGTCGAGCTACATGGGGCTGCACGAGTTCGACGCCGACCTGTCGCCCCAGCCGGTCGACGCGGTGGTGCATTTCGCCGCCATCCCCCGCATCATGCTGGTGCCCGACAACGAGGTGTTCCGCATCAACACGATGGGCACCTACAACGTCATCGAGGCGGCCCTCAAGCTCGGCATCCGCAAGGTCATCATCGCGTCCTCCGAGACGACCTACGGCCTCGTGTTCAACCACGGCCATCGCGATCCTGAATACTTCCCCCTGGACGAGACCTACCCGGTCGATCCGCGCGACAGCTATGCCATGTCGAAGGTCTGCAACGAGAAGACCGCCCAGGCCTTCGCCGGCCGCACCGGGGCCGACGTCTACGCGATCCGCATCGGCAACGTGGTCGAGCCCGACGAGTACAAGCTCTTCCCCGGCTTCTTCGCCAAGCCCGATTTCCGCAAGCGCATCGCCTGGAGCTACATCGACGCGCGCGACCTCGGCCAGATCATCCGGCTCGGCATCGAGACGGACGGCCTGGGCTTCCAAATCTTCAACGCCGTCAACGACCACACCTCGTCCGACCTGCCGACCGCCGAGCTGCTGAAGCGCTACTATCCGGGCGTGCCGGTGCGGGGCGAACTCGGCGAGTTCGAGGGCCTGATGTCGAACCGCAAGGCTCGGGAGATGCTGGGCTTCCGCGAAGCCCACAATTGGCGCCGCGAGGTGCCGCAGGGCTGACGGCGCTCACGCCCCGGGGTGGCGGTGCTCCGCCGGCGGGCCGCCGAAGGCCCGCCCGAGCTCCGCCACCTGCGCGGGGGACAGGAGGCGCGGGTTGAGGCCGCGCAGCAGGAGGTAGAGCTTCGCCGTCTCCTCCAGCTCCTCGATGGCGTTGACGGCCGCCGTCAGCGTGTCGCCCGCCATCACGGGACCGTGGTTGGCGAGCAGCACCGAGGCGTAGCGGCCGGCGAGCCCCCGGATGGCGTCGGCGACCGCGGGGTCGCCGGGGCGGTGGTAGGGCACCAGGGCGGTGTCGCCGACCCGCATCACGTAATAGGCGGTCAGCGGTGGCAGCACGGATCCGGGCGCGACCTCCGGCAGCATCGAGACCGCCACCGAATGGGTCGAGTGGAGGTGGACCACGGCGCCCGCGCCCTGCCGCGTCTCGTAGAGGGCGCGGTGCAGCGGCCCCTCCTTGGTGGGCTTGTCGCCGGACAGGAGCCGGCCTTCGGCGTCCATCAGCGACAGGCGCGCGGGATCGAGGGACCCCAGCGACGCGTCGGTCGGCGTCATCAGCAGCCGCCCGTCCTCGAGGCGGACGCTGATGTTGCCGGAGGACCCGGGCGTCAGGCCGCGTTCGAACAGCGACCGGCCGTAGCGGCAGACGGCATCGCGGATGTCGGACTCGCGCATGGAAGGCTCCGGCGACGTGGAAACGGCGTTGACAGGAGACGACCCCCGGCCGATGTTCGATGATAGCGCTATCATCCGGGGGCGGCAACCGGCCGGCCCGGTGGTTTCGGCGGCGGTTCATGGGATCGACGATCATGGCTGGAGACGGGATGGCGGGCACGACGGCCGTGATCGGCCTGGGGTCCATGGGCCACGGCATGGCGCAGTCGCTGCTGCGCGCCGGCTTCGCGGTGGCGGGCTACGACCCCGCGCCGGGCGTGGCGGAGAGCCTCGCGGCCGAGGGCGGGCGGGCCGCCGCCAGCCCGGCCGACGCGGCGCGGGATGCCGCCGTGGTGGTGGCGGTGGTGGTCAACGCCGACCAGACCGAGGCGGTGCTGTTCGGACCGGACGGCTGCGCCGACGCCATGGCGCCGGACGCCGTCTTCGTGTCCTGCGCCACCATGGCGCCGGACCGGGCCCGGAGCCTCGCGGCGCGGCTGGAGGCGAGCGGCCGCCACTATCTCGACGCCCCGATGAGCGGGGGCGCGGCGCGCGCCGCCGAGGGCTCCCTGACCATGCTGGCCTCGGGCAGCGCCGCGGCCTTCGCCCGGGCCGAGCCCGCCCTCGCCGCCATGACGGGCACGCTGTACCGGCTCGGCGACACGGCGGGGCAGGGGGCGGCCTTCAAGATGGTGAACCAGCTGCTCGCCGGCGTCCACATCGCGGCGGCCTGCGAGGCCATGGCCTTCGCCAAGCGCGAAGGGCTCGACCTCGGCCGCGTCTTCGACGTCATCACCCGATCGGCCGGCAATTCCTGGATGTTCGAGAACCGCGTGCCCCACATCCTCGAGGGCGACTATGCGCCGAAGAGCGCCGTCGAGATCTTCGTCAAGGACCTCGGCATCGTGGTCGACATGGCGCGGGCGAGCCGCTTCCCGGTGCCGGTGGCGGGCGCCGCCCTGCAGATGTTCCTCATGACGGCCGCGGCCGGCATGGGCCGCGACGACGATGCCTCCGTGGCCCGGCTCTACGGCCGGATCGCCGGCCTCGACCTCCCCGGACAGGACTGATCCCATGCCGCGCTTCGCCGCAAACCTCACCCTGATGTTCACCGAACTGCCCTTCCTCGACCGGTTCGCGGCGGCGGCCCGCGCGGGCTTCGAGGCGGTGGAGTTCCTGTTCCCCTACGACCATCCGGCGGAGGCCGTGGCGGAGCGCCTGCGCGCCAACGGGCTCGCCCAGGCCCTGTTCAACCTGCCGCCCGGCGACTGGGCGGCGGGCGAGCGCGGGCTCGGGGCCCTGCCGGAGCGCCGCGACGAGATGCGCGCCAAGTTCGCGGAGGCCGTGCCCTACATCCGGGCGACCGGCACGCCCTGCGTCCACCTCATGGCGGGCAAGACCGACCGCTCGGCACCCCATGCGGCGGCCTTCCGCGACGCCGTCGCCTGGACGGCGGGCCGCCTCGCCGACCTCGGCGTCACGCTGGTGCTGGAGCCGCTGAACACGCGCGACAACCCGGGCTATCACCTCGTCGACTTCGACGAGGCGGCGGCGCTGGTGCGCGACCTCGCGCTGCCGAACCTGAAGCTGCAGTTCGACCTCTACCATTGCCAGATCCTGCACGGCGACGTGACCCGGCGGCTCGAGGCCGCCATGCCGATCGTCGGCCACATCCAGATCGCCAGCGTGCCCTCGCGCAACGAGCCCGACGGCGAGGAGCTGAACTTCCCCTACCTGTTCGACCTCGTCGACCGGCTCGGCTACGGCGGCTTCGTCGGTTGCGAGTACCGGCCGCGCGGCCGGACGGAGGACGGCCTCGGCTGGTTCGCGCCCTACCGGGCCGGCCTCGGGGTCACGCCGTGAGCCTCCTGCTCGGCGCCGTGGCCGACGACTACACGGGGGCCTCCGACCTCGCCGGGACCTTCGCGGGCGCGGGCCTGCGCGTGGTGCAGACCATCGGCGTGCCGCCCGGCGACCTCGCCCTGCCGGAGGTCGACGCCGTCGTGGTGGCGCTGAAGAGCCGCTCGGTCCCGGCGGAGCGCGCCGTGGCCTTGTCGCGCGCCGCCGACGCCTGGTTGCGCGAACGCGGCGCCCCCCACGTGCTGTTCAAGGTCTGCTCGACCTTCGATTCGACCGACGCCGGCAACATCGGGCCGGTGACGGAGGCGCTGGCGGCGCGCACCGGCGCGGTGCCGCTCGTGTGCCCGGCCTTCCCGCGCAACCGCCGCACCGTCTACCGCGGCCACCTCTTCGTCGGCGACGACCGGCTCGACGAGAGCCCGCTCAAGGACCATCCGCTGAACCCGATGCGGGATTCGAGCCTCGTCCGCACGCTGGCCCGCCAGAGCACGCGTCCGGTCGGCCTCGTCGCGCTCGAAACCGTGGAGGCGGGCGTGGAGGCCGTGCTGGAGCGCCTGGCCCTGTTGGCCGAGGACGGCTGCGGCAGCGCCGTCATCGACGCGGTGCTCGACCGGCACCTCGACGTCCTCGGCCGGGCCGCGCTCGCCGGCCCGCTGTCCACCGGCGCGTCGGGCCTCGGGCTCGGCCTCGCGCGCGCCGTGGCGGGGCAGGGGCGCGCCGGCCCGGCCGAGGCGCCGCGCCCGGGCCGGGACGCCGGGACGCCCGGCACGCTGATGCTGGCGGGGAGTTGCTCGGCCGCCACGCTGGGCCAGATCGACCGGGCCGAGGCCTCCGGCGTGCCGGTGCTGCACCTCGACGTCGCCGCGTTGCTGGCGGGGGGCGGCACCGCCGAAGCCCTCGCCTGGGCGCGGCAGCGGCTGGCATCCGGCCCCGCGCTGCTGGCGACGAGCCGCCCTCCCGCCGAGGTCGCCGCCCTGCAGGCCCGCTTCGGCGCGGCCGCGGTGTCGGAGCGGCTGGAACAGGCCCTCGCCGAGATCGCGGCGGCGCTGGCCGACGACGGCCTGTCCCGCCTCGTCGTGGCGGGCGGCGAGACGTCGGGCGCCGTGGTCGACCGCCTCGGCTTCCAGGCCTTCGCGCTCGGCCCCGAGATCGCGCCCGGGGTGCCGCTGCTGGAGGCGGTCGGCGCGCGGCACGCCGGGTTGAGCCTCGCGCTGAAGTCCGGCAATTTCGGCGGGCCGGACTTCTTCGCCGATGCCGCGCGGGCGTGAGTGTGGGTGAACGAATGGGCTTCGCTCCGGAAGCGAGGCGAAAGTCCCCGATGATCCCAGCGGGCCTTCGGGCACGGTTTCGAACCCGCCACAGGCTCTGAGCGGTCCGCCACAGTTTCTGAGCGGTCCGCATGGCGAGGCCGGTGCGGCCCCGCCATGCGGCAGGGGACGGGCAGCCCCGAGCCGAACGCCGGCCGGGGCGACGCCGGCCTTGCCTCGCCGTGCCGGCCTGGGCAAAAGTCCGTGCAGGATCCTCGCTCGGCGAGGCAGGATCCTCGCTTGGCGAGGCAGGGTCTTCGCCCGGCGAGGCTAGCTCCTCGCTTGGCGAGGCTAGCTCCTCGCTTGGCGAGGCAAGCTCCTCGCCCGGCGAGGCTGCGCGATCTCCCTCGAGCCCAGAACGGAATGTCCCATGCCAGACCTCAACCCCGCCCGTGACGGCACGGCCTTCACGGTTCGGCCCCACGCGTCCCCGGTTTCGGCCGAGCAGCGGGCCGAACTGTTGCGGGACCCCGGCTTCGGCCGCGTCTTCACCGACCACATGGCGGTGATCGACTATACCGAGGGTCGAGGCTGGCACGACGCCCGGATCGAGGCACGCGCCCCCGTCCTCATGGATCCGGCGTCGGCGGTGCTGCACTACGCGCAGGAGATCTTCGAGGGCCTCAAGGCCTATGCCACGCCGGACGGCGGCGCCACGCTGTTCCGGCCGGACCAGAACGCGCTCCGTTTCGCGCGGTCGGCGGAACGCCTGGCCATGCCGCCGCTGCCGAACGACCTCTTCGTCGATTCGCTGCAGCAGCTGATCCGGGTCGACCGGGACTGGATCCCGACGGTGGCGGGCGGCAGCCTCTACCTCAGGCCCTTCATGTTCGCCAGCGAGGTGTTCCTCGGTGTCCGGCCATCGAAACAGTACCTCTACATGGTGATCGCTTCGCCGGTCGGTTCCTACTTCAAGGGCGGGGCCAAGCCCGTCACGGTCTGGGTGTCGCAGGACTATACGCGGGCGGCACCGGGGGGCACCGGCGAGGCGAAGTGCGGCGGCAACTACGCCGCCAGCCTCGCCGCCCAGGCCGAGGCGTCCCGGCACGGCTGCGAGCAGGTCGTGTTCCTCGATGCCGCGGAGCGCCGCTGGGTCGAGGAACTCGGCGGCATGAACATCTTCTTCGTCATGGACGACGGCACCCTGGTGACGCCGCCGCTCGGCACCATCCTGCCCGGCATCACGCGGGACTCGCTGATCGCCATGGCGCAGCGCGAGGGCATCACGGTCCGCCAGGAGCCCTATTCCATCGACCAGTGGCGCGCCGATGCGGCGAGCGGCCGCCTGCGCGAAGTCTTCGCCTGCGGAACCGCCGCCGTCATCACGCCGATCGGAACCGTGCGGACGACGGAGGGTGAGTTCATCATGCCGGGCTCCGGCGCCACGCAGGGCATCACGGAACGGCTCCGCCGGACCCTGACCGACATGCAGCGCGGCTCCGGGCCGGACCCGTTCGGCTGGGTCCACCACGCGGCGTGACGCCGGCGCGGGGCTGGCCCGGCGGCGGCGGGCGGGCCGGAACAGCGGTCGGATGGCGCCCGTTCCGCAGCCACGACGGCCCGAAGTCCCCGGCGGAGCCGCGCTCCGCCGTTGCCCCCGGGCCGCGGGGTCGCGGCGCGTTTCGGGCCGGCGGCGACCGGGGACGAGCATCGCGCACGGTGGGTCATGGCCGGCATCGACGGGGAGCTGACGGATCGGACCGCCGCGTGGCGGGACGTGGTGGCGACGGCCGCCCGCCTCATCTGCGAGTGCGACGGGCGGCGGTGGGAGGCGCTGGCGCCCTGGGAACAGGACCGCTACGCGCGCGTCGCCGCCCTCGTCGAGGACACGATCGCGCGGATGCGCGGCGGGTCGAGCCGTGCCGCGGCGATGAACTGACACCGGCGGAGACGGCCTGGGGGGCTCGAGCCTCGAAGGCCGTCGATCTGTCGCACCGTGCCCGGAACACCCCCGACGCCACCAGGAGAGTCCGCTTCGGTTTCAGGGAGGAGGGCCTTCATTCGGTTTCTCAGTGCGCCAAGGCCGGGCGACGCCCGCGGCGTACGGCCAGGACCACCAGGAGCGCGACACCGCCCGCCATGCCGCCGACCAGCACGGCCGGCCGCACCCCGGTGCGCTGCGACAGGTTCTGCACCGCCACCTCGCCGGCCCCGGCGACGTCCATGGCGAAGGGCACCACGACCTGGTCGAGGTAGCGCTTTGCCGGCGACGGGCCGGGCGGCTTTTCCAGCATGTAGGATTTGTCGACCATCGCGGGGATCCTTGCGTTGTCGGTGACGGATGGCGGCGCCGTCCCTGGCCGTCAATGGCCGGGCATCCCCGACTCCATCGGCGCCGTCGGGCCCATGGGCATCATGTTGCGGTTCATGTTGCCCATGATCCACACCGATCCTCCCACCACCAGAACCACGATGAGCACGCCGAAGGCGAGCGCCATGACGTTGTTGGTGTTGTCGGGGCCGGTCGTGATGTGGAGGAAGAAGACGAGGTGCACGCCCATCTGGGCGATGGCGAAGACGATGAGGGCGAGCGGGATGGCCGGCGCCCAGACTAGCTGGGTGCGCAGCACCACGAAGGACGCCACCGTGAGCAGGGCCGCGAGGCCGAGCCCGATCGAATAGCCGCGCAGGCCGGCGCCGATGTCCTCCTGGCCGAACTCGTCGCCCGGTGCCGTGTCGGCATGCCGGCGCTGGTCCCCGCCCTCGTCCTGCGAAACCGTGTCGCTCATCACAGGACTCCCATGAGGTAGACGATGGTGAACACCGCGACCCAGATGATGTCGAGCGCGTGCCAGAACAGCGCGAAGCACATGGTCCGGCGCAGGATGTCGGCCCGGAACCCCTTGGTGAGCACCTGCGCCATCATGGTCAGCAGCCACAGGAGCCCGGCCGCGACATGCAGGCCGTGGCAGCCGACCAGGGTGAAGAAGGACGACAGGAAGGCGCTGCGGTCCGGCCCGTCGCCCCGGGCCAGCAGGCCGGCGAATTCCCGCATCTCGAGGGCCAGGAACCCCGCGCCGAGCAGGAAGGTCCCCGCCATGGCGGCCTGGAACAGCAGCGCCCGGCGGGCCGACAGGGCGAGGGTGGCGAGCCCGCACACGAAGCTCGACAGCAGCAGGCAGCCGGTCTCGATCGCCACCGTGTCGAGGTCGAAGATGTCCCGGCCGGACGGGCCGTCCGCGGTCCCGCCCCGCAGCACCGCATAGGCGGCGAAGAGGGCCGCGAACATGATGATGTCGCTGAGGATGAAGACCCAGAAGCCGTAGCCCACCACGATGCGCTTGGGGGCGGGGCCGCCGGTGCCGCGGCCGGGCGCGCGGGAGCCTTCCCGGTTGCCCGTGTGGCCGAGGTGGTTGGGATCGGGCCGCGGGCGCAGCGCGATCGGGGCGTTGGCGGTGGCGTCGCTCATGCGGCCCTCCGGCGCAGCGAGGCCAGCGCCTCGGCGCGGGTCGCCCGGTTGGCCCGGTCGAAGCGCGCCACGGTCTCGGCCGGGATCTCGTATTCCACCCGGTCACGCCAGGCGAAGATCACGAAGGTCGCGAAGGCGCCGAGCAGCCCCAGGCCGGCCATCCACCAGATGTGCCAGATCATGGCGAAGCCGACCAGCGTGGCGAAGAAGGCGCAGATGACGCCGGTCGCGCTGTTCAGCGGCATCTCCACCGCCTCGTAGGAGGGCTCCTCGCGCAGGCGCCGCTGGTCGCGGGCGGCCTGCTTGACGCCCCAATAGGCTTCCTCGCCATGCACTTCGGGCAGGACCGCGAAGTTGAAGGCGGGCGGGGGCGAGGCCGTGGCCCACTCCAGCGAGCGCCCATCCCACGGGTCGCCGGTGACGTCGCGAAGCTCCTCGCGGCGACGGATGCTGACGACGAGCTGGACGATCTGGCACACGACGCCGATCGCCATGACGATCACGCCCGCGCTGGCCGCCAGCACCCAGGGCCGCCATTCGGGCACGTCGTAGTGCTGCATGCGCCGCGTCATGCCGAGCAGGCCCACGACGTAGAGCGGGGCGAAGACCGCCACGAAGCCCGTGACCGAGAACCAGAAGGCCGCCTTGCCCCAACCCTCGTGCAGCTTGAAGCCGAAGGCCTTGGGGAACCAGTAGCCGTAGCCGGCGAAGCCCGCGAAGATCACGGCCGACACCATGACGTTGTGGAAATGCGCCACCAGAAACAGGCTGTTGTGGAGCACGAAGTCGGCCGGGGGCACGGCCAGCAGCACGCCGGTGGCGCCGCCCACCACGAAGGTGACGACGAAGCCCAGCGACCACAGCATCGGCGTCGTGAAGCGGACCCGGCCGCCGTACATGGTGAACATCCAGTCGAAGACCTTCACCCCCGTCGGCACCGCGATGATCATCGACGTGACGCCGAAGATGCCGTTGACGTCGCCGCCCGGCCCCATGGTGAAGAAGTGGTGGAGCCAGACCATGAAGGACAGCACCAGGATCGCCATGGTGGCGGCCACCATCGACCGGTAGGCGAAGAGCGGCTTCGACGAGAAGGTCGAGATCACCTCCGAGAAGACGCCGTAGCCCGGCAGGGCCAGGATGTAGACCTCGGGATGGCCCCAGGCCCAGAACAGGTTCATGAACATCATGGAATTGCCGCCACGCTCGTCCGTGAAGAAGTGGAAGCCGAGGTAGCGGTCGAGCGTCAGCATCGCGAGCGTCGCGGTGAGGATGGGGAAGGCCGCCACGATGAGGAGGTTCGAGGCGAGGGCCGTCCAGCAGAACATCGGCATGCGCAGGTAGCTCATGCCGGGGGCGCGCATCTTGAGGATGGTCGTGGTGAGGTTGATGCCCGACATCAGCGTGCCGATGCCCGCGATCTGGATCGCCCACAGGTAATAGTCGACGCCGACGCCGGGCGAGTAGGTCACCTCGCTCAGCGGCGGGGACGGCCACCAGCCGGTGCGGGCGAACTCGCCGATGACGAGCGACATGTTCACCAGGAGGGCGCCGGTGGCGGTGAGCCAGAAGCTGACGGAGTTCAGGGTCGGGAAGGCGACGTCGCGCACGCCGAGCTGCAGCGGCACGACGAAGTTCATCAACCCGATGATGAACGGCATGGCGCCGAAGAAGATCATGATCGTCCCGTGCGCGGTGAAGATCTGGTCGTAGTGTTCGGGCGGCAGGAAACCCGGCGACTTGTAGGCCACCGCCTGCTGCGAGCGCATGAGAACGACGTCGGAGAAGCCGCGGATGAGCATCACGAGGCCGAGCACCACGTACATGACGCCGATGCGCTTGTGGTCGACCGAGGTGATCCACTCCTTCCACAGGTAGGGGAGGTGGCCGGCGAAGACGATCCAGCCGATCACGCCGAGCAGCACCACCACGACGGCCGCGCCCGCGATGAGCGGGATCGGCTGGTCGAGCGGCAGGGCGGAGAGAGAAAGCTTGCCGAGCATCACATCGTGCCTCCCTTGGGCGTGACATCCGGTGGCGTGCCGCCGGTCGGTGCGTTCGGGCCGGGCCCGGGCGGCAGCTTGCCGCTCACCACCCGCTCGAAGAGGCCGTCGGCGACGGCGTGGTAGGTCTTGGGCGCGTCCGCCACGCTCTGCTTGGTGAGGTCGCGGTAGAGCCGGTCGTCGAGGGTCTGCCCGCCGCCGCCCTGTCCGCCGCCGCCCTGTGCTTCGGCCACCCACGCCTGGAAGGCGTCGGGCGACACGGCCCGGGTCTCGAACTGCATGTCGGGGAAGCCGTCGCCGCTGAAATGCGTCGACAGGCCGTGATACGTGCCTTCGTGATCGGCCTGCAGGTTGAGGCGGCTCGTCATGCCCTTCATGGTGTAGATCATGCTGCCGAGCTGCGTGATGAAGAAGGAGTTCCACACCGACGACGAGGTCAGCGAGAAGTCGACCGGCGTGCCGACGGGGATCACCAGCTGGTTGACGGTGGCGATATGCTGCTCGGGGTAGATGAACAGCCATTTCCAGTCGAGCGACACGACCTGGACCACGACGGGCTTCTTGTCCGAGGCGAGGGGCTTGGCGGGGTCGAGGTCGTGCGAGCCGACCCAGGCGATGCCGCCGAGGAAGATGATGGTGAGCAGCGGCACCGACCAGACGACGAGTTCGATGCGGCCCGAATAGGCCCAGTCGGGACGGTACGTCGCCTTGGTGTTCGACTCCCGGTACCACCAGGCGAAGGCCAGCGTGCCGATCATGGTCGGGACGATGATGGCCAGCATGATGGCGATGGAGTCGAACAGGATCGTGCGCTCGGCACCCCCCACCGGTCCCCTGGGCGCCAGGATCCCGGTGCAGCCCGACAGGGCGAGGCCCGCCGCCGAGACCGCGGCGACCCGCCCCAGGATGCGCCACCCTCGGCCGATGCGGCCCCGACGCCCGTGTCTTCCTGGATCCATCCCGGCTCTCCTGGTCCAACAGGCCGCGACGCCCCGGTCACCCGCAGTCGCGTCGAGGTCCGCCGCGGTCGCGACGGGCTCGACGCGAGGTCGCCCGACGTTTAGTCCGGAAACGCCCCGCCGTGCGATGCGGCTATCGCACCGCAGCGTAGACGCGTCTCAGGCTGGTTCGGCCTCCATGGCGGGCACCACGGCCCGTCCGCTGTCCCGATGCACCGTCACGGGGATCGACTTCGCCGCCGGCGTCTTGCTGCCTTCCGCATAGTGCCAGATCGGCAGCAGGACGTTGCATTCGGGATAGTAGCCGCCGAGGCAGCCCACCGGGATGTCGTACGCCACCACCAGCAGGCCGGGGCGGACGCGGTCGATGCCGTCCTTGGACACCGTCTTCAGCGTCACGGTTTCGCCGACCTTGAGGCCGAGCCGGTCGATGTCGGCGCGGTTCATCAGCACCACCAGGCGGGTGCCGTTGATGCCGCGGAAGCGGTCGCTGTAGCCGTAGACCGTCGTGTTGAACTGGTCGTTGCTGCGCAGCGTCATGAGCCGGAAGGAGTCGTGGCCGACCTCCGGCATGTCGAGGTCCTCGACGAGGCCCTTGGGGGTCACGAAATTGGCCTTGCCGGTGTCGGTCTTCCAGTCCCGCTTGCGGGCCGGCAAGGGGCGCTGGAAGCCGCCCGGCTCCCACATCCGCCGCTCGTAGTCGTGGAAGATGTCCGGGTAGGTTTCGGCGATGGCGGTGCGGATCTCGGCATAGTCGGCAGCCCAACGGTCCCACGGCACCTTGGGGTTGGGGTCGAGCGTGGCCTTGGCGATCTCGCAGACGAGCCGCGGCTCGCTGATGAGGAAGGGCGAGGCGGGGGCGCGCACGCCCTTGTTGCCGTGGATGCAGCCCGACGTGTCCTCCATGGACAGGGCCTGGGAGGACGGCCCCGCGCCCCGGTCGACCTCGATGCGGCTCGCCACGGGCAGGATGAAGCTGATCTCGCCGTGGACGAGGTGGCTGCGGTTGAGCTTGGTGGCGACGTTGACGGTGAGGCGCATCTTGCGCCAGGCCGGCTCCATCCGGCTGTGGTCGGGGATGGCGCGGACGAAGTTGCCGCCCAGCATCACGAAGGCCTTCACCTTGCCGTCGAGGATGGCTTCGCAGGCCTCGACCGTGTCGTAGCCCTTCTCGCGCGGCGGCTCGAAGCCGTATTGCTCGGCGAGCCGGTCGAGCGGGGCGAGTTCGGGCTTCTCGGTGATGCCGACGGTGCGCTGGCCCTGCACGTTGGAATGGCCGCGGACCGGGCAGATGCCGGCCCCGTCGCGCCCGATGTTGCCCTTCATGAGCAGCAGGTTGACGAGCAGACGCACGGTCTCGACGCCGGCCCGGTGCTGCGTCAGCCCCATGCCGTAGATGCCGATCGTGGCCTTGGCCCTGGCATAGGTGTGGGCCGTGGCCTCGAGCGCGCCGCGGTGCAGGCCCGAGCGGCGCTCGATCTCGTCCCAGTCCTCCTGGCCGAGCCACGCCACGAAGTCCGCGAAGCCGTGGGTCTCGCGCGCGATGAAGTCTTCGTCCAGCACCGAAGGCCGGCCCGCCGCCTTTTCGGCCGCGTCGAGGTCGACCAGGGCCTTGCAGATGCCCGTCAAGGCGGCGAGGTCGCCGCCCGTCTTGACCTGGTTGTAGCGCGAGCTGATCCGCGTCTCCTCGCCGGTGAGCATCTCGGCGGGGGACTGGGGGTTGGTGAAGCGCTCGAGCCCCCGCTCGCGCAGCGGGTTGAAGGTGATGATCGGCACGCCGCGCCGGCTCGCCTCCTGCAGCGGGTGCAGCATCCGCGGCGAGTTGCTGCCCGGGTTCTGGCCGAAGAACATGATGCAGTCGGCCTTGGCGAAATCGTCCAGCGCCACCGTGCCGACGCCCTGCCCGATGCTCAGCGGCAGCGCCACCGAGGTCGTCTCGTGGCACATGTTGGAGCTGTCGGGCAGGTTGTTGTTGCCGTAGAGCCGGGCGAAGAGCGCGTAAAGGTAGCTGGTCTCGTTGGCGGTGCGGCCCGACGAGTAGAAGACGGCGCTCTTGCGGTCCTCGATGGCGCGCAGCTCACGGCCGATCTCCGCGATGGCCGCCGCCCAGGACACCGGCAGGTAGCGGTCCGAGGCCGCGTCGTAGCGCAGCGGGTGGGTGAGGCGGCCGGTCTGCTCCAACTGGTATTCGTCCCAGTCGAGCAGCTCCGTCACCCTGTGCTTGGCGAAGAACTCGGGCGTGCAGCGGCGCGATGTGATGTCCCAGGCCGTGGCCTTGGCGCCGTTCTCGCAGAATTCGAAGGGCAGGGGTTTGGCGGGCTTGATCCAGGCGCAGCTCACGCATTGGAAGCCGTCGACCTTGTTCTGCCGCGTCAGCGCCAGTGCGCCGCTGATCGGCACGCCCGCGCGGGTGAGGATGTCGCCGAGAGAACGCGCCGAGCCCCAGCCGCCCGAGGGGGCGTCGTAGGGCGCGAATTGCGGCTTGTCGTTGCTCATGAACGGCTCCTTGCTGCCCCCACAACCGCGCGCATCAGCATTCTGTTGCGCGGCACGGCATGGCGGCGGCACGGGAGCGGCTTGGAGGGCCGGCCGCCGTCAGGGTTCGGGTGTCGCCGCGTCCCGCGCGTCCGGTGCGGCGCCGCGCTCGACCTCGGCCTGCAGGGCGGACAGGTGGACCGCCGCGGCCTCGGCGGCGACCCGCTCGATGGCCCGGAACCGGGCGACCAACGCCAGCCCCAGCGCCGTCAGCCGCGCGCCGCCGCCCCGGCGCCCGCCGGCCTGCCGCTCGACGACCGGCTGGCCGAACATGGCGTTGATCTCCCCGACGAGGTCCCAGGCGCGGCGGTAGGACATGTCCATGGCGCGCCCCGCCGCCGAGATGGAGCCGAAGGCCGCGATCTTCTCGAGGAGCTCGATCTTGCCCGGCCCGATGCGGCCCGCCGGATGGAGGTCGATCCGCAGGCTCAGCGACGCCATGGCGGCCCCCCTCGCGGCCCGCCGGGGTTCACCGGCGTGCACGGCCCCGGACAGGGCCGGTCTCCTCGCTCGATCGTCGACGCCTCGGGCATTGTGGCCAGGGATCCGGTCTCGCGGCGCGGTCGCGCACCCGCCGGACCGCGAGCGAACACGGGCGGCCCGCCCCTTGTCAATGCGGCCCGGCCGTCGGCGGTGCGCGATGAGCGGAGGCCCGGCCCGCCTCGGCGGTGGCGCGGAGCGCGGGTCCGACGCTATATGGCGATGGGGACGACGCGCCGCGGCGGCGCGTCCGCTCCGCCGGCACCCGTCCAAAGGTCGCCCCCACGTCCAACCCCCTGCGGGCCGATCGCCGGTCCGCACCGCGCCGACCTGCCGGCCCCCGCGGCCGCCGAGGTCGGGCGAACCATCACCGAGGCCACCCATGTTCACCTGCGTAGGTTACGCCACCGAGGCCGCCGACCAGCCGCTGCGGCCCTTCAGCTTCGAGCGCCGCGACCCCGGCCCCCGCGACGTCAGGATCGACATCCAATATTGCGGCGTCTGCCACTCCGACCTGCACCAGGCCCGGAACGAGTGGCAGAACACGCTCTATCCCTGCCTCCCCGGCCACGAGATCGTGGGTCGCGTCAGCGCGGTCGGCAGCGCCGTCACCAAGTTCAAGGTCGGCGACTTCGCCGGCGTCGGCTGCCTCGTCGACAGCTGCCGGAACTGCCCGTCCTGCGCCGAGGGGCTCGAGAACTATTGCGAGAAGGGCCAGACCTTCACGTACAACAGCGAGGACAAGGTTTCGGGCGGCCTCACCTTCGGCGGCTATTCCCAGGCCGTCGTCGTCGACGAGGGCTTCACGCTGAAGATCCCGGCGAACCTCGACCTCAAGGCCGTGGCACCGCTGCTCTGCGCCGGCATCACGACCTTCTCGCCCCTCAAGCATTGGAAGGTCGGCCCCGGCCAGCGCGTCGGCGTGGTGGGGCTCGGCGGCCTCGGCCACATGGGCGTGAAGCTCGCCCATGCCATGGGGGCCCGCGTCGCCCTGTTCACGACCTCGCCCAACAAGGCCGAGGATGCCCGGCGCCTCGGCGCCGAGGAGGTGATCGTGTCGCGCGACCCCGCCGCCATGGCGGCCCAGGCCGGCAGCTTCGACTTCATCCTCGACACGGTGGCGGCGGAGCACGACATCAACGCCCTGCTGAACTGCCTGAAGCGCGACGCGACGCTCTGCCAGGTGGGTGCGCCCGACAAGCCGCTGTCGACCAACGTCTTCGGCCTGATCTTCAAGCGCCGCAACTTCGCCGGCTCGCTGATCGGCGGCATCGCCGAGACGCAGGAGATGCTGGACTTCTGCGGCCAGCACGGCATCACGGCCGATATCGAGATGATCCGCATGGAGGAGATCGAGACGGCCTTCGACCGCATGCAGCGGAGCGACGTGAAGTATCGCTTCGTCATCGACATGGCGAGCATGCCGGCCGCCGCCTGATCCGACACGCGAACGGACCCGCCGGTCCGGCAACGGGCCGGCGGACGGCTTGTCCCCCGACGCGCCGACCAGCTTCCCCGTCCCGAAGCGCTGAGGGTCATGACGGCTACGGCATGACCCTCCCGTCCCTCAGGTCAGGTTGGCGACGGCGGCGAGCAGCCGGGCGATGTCCTCCTCGCGCGACAGGCGGTGGTCGCCGTCCTTGACCAGCGTGATGCTGACGGGGTCGGCGGCGAGATGCTCGACGAGCCGCATCGCATGCTCCCAGGGCACGTCCGCGTCCCGCATGCCCTGCAGGATGTGGACCGGCCCGTGCGCCCGCACGACGCCGCCGAGCAGCAGGTGGCGCCGCCCCTCCTCGATCAGCGCCCGCGTCACCGGATAGCCCTCGTTGGCGTAGGGCGATGGCCGGATCCAGCGGCCCGTGCGCTCGATCTCGGCGCGGATCTCGGGGTCGAACCGCTCCCACATGAGGGCTTCCGTGAAGTCCACCGCCGGGGCGATCAGCACCAGCCCGGCGATCCGCTCCGCCTCGCCGGCCTCGGCCAGGGCGCGGGCGGCCAGCAGCGCGATCCACGCCCCCATGGAGGAGCCGACCAGGATCTGCGGCCCGGCGCTGGCGGCGCGGATCGCCGCCAGGGCATCGTCGAGCCAGAGCCCGATGGTGCCGTCCTCGAAGCGGCCCTCGGAGGCGCCGTGCCCCGAATAGTCGAAGCGCAGGCAGGCGCGTCCCCGGCGTCCCGCCCAGGCGTCGAGCGCCACGGCCTTGCCGGACGTCTGGTCCGACTTGAAGCCGCCGAGCCACACGAGCCCGGGCCCGTCGCCGTCGCCGGCGACCCCGGCGCCGCCCGTGGCCGCCGGTCGGGCCGTGACGGCGAGCCGGCGCTCCCCCAGCGCCGTTCGCACGAGCAGCATTGTCGGTTGGGCGTCTTGCGGCATAATCAGGGCACACCGGTCGGGGACAGACTGAACCATGCGCACGAAACACCGTAGAGCCTGATGCCGCAAGCCTCGCCGCGTGCGCCCTCGCCGGCCGCCCCCAAGGACCTGTCGGCCGTCTCGCTCACCGGCGTGACGGTGCTGCAGATCATCCCGGCCCTCGATGCCGGCGGCGCCGAGCGCACCACGATCGACATCGCCGGCGCCCTGGTGGATGCCGGCGCCCGCGCCCTGGTGGCGAGCCGCGGCGGCCGCCTCGTCAGCGAATTGCAGGCGCGCGGCGGCATCTGGGTGCCGTTCCCGGCCGATTCCAAGAACCCGGCCGCCATGGCGTGGAACGTCGCCCGGCTGGCGCGGCTCATCAGGCTCGAGCGCCCCGCCATCGTGCATGCGCGGTCGCGCGCCCCGGCCTGGGTGGCGCTCGGCGCCGCGCGCGCCACCGGCACGCCCTTCGTGACCACGTTCCACGGCTCCTACGGTGGCACCAGCGCCTTGAAGCTGCGCTACAATTCCGTGATGGCGCGGGGCGATGTGGTCATTGCGAATTCCGATTACACCCGCGGTCTCATCGCTTCCCTCTATCCCTGGGCGGTGCCGCAAGTCGCCGTGGTGCACCGGGGCACCGACCTCAAGCTCTTCGCCCCCGGCGCAGTGGCGCCGGGGCGCGTCGCCAAGCTCAGGGCGGATTGGGGCGTCGAGGCCGGCGACCGCATCGTGCTGCTGGCGGCCCGCCTCACGGGCTGGAAGGGGCAGCGCGTGCTGATCGAGGCCGCCCGCCTGTTGCGGGCGGCGGGGCTCGACGGCACGCATTTCGTGCTGGCCGGCGACCCCCAGGGGCGCAGCCGCTACGTCGCCGAACTCGACGAGGCCATCGCGGCGGCCGGGCTCGACGGCATCGTGTCGCGCGTCGGCCACGTCGCCGACATGCCGGCCGCCTTCCTGGCGGCGAGCGTCGTCGTGGTGCCGTCGACCAAGCCCGAAGCCTTCGGCCGCTCGGCTGTCGAAGCCCAGGCCATGGGCACGCCCGTGGTGGTGTCGGATCTCGGCGCCGTGCCCGAGACGGTGCTGTCCGCGCCCCGCGTCCCCGTCGAGGCCCGCACCGGCTGGTGCGTGCCGCCCGACGACCCGCGCAATCTGGCGCTCGCCATCGGCGAAGCGCTGGCCCTCGGCGCCAGCGCGCGGGACGCGCTGGCGCGGCGCGCCCAGGCCCATGTGGCGGACCATTTCTCCCTGGAGCGGATGGAGCGGGGCACGCTCGACCTTTACCGCGAGGTGCTGGCCGGCCGCCGGCGTGCAGCCTCCGGGGACGGCAAGCCCGGCGCGCCGTCGCCCGACGCGACCCGCCGGTGACGGGGGCGACGACGCTCCGGCGCGCCACGGCCGCCGATGCCGGAGCGGTGGCGGCGCTGCACGTCGCGAGCTGGCGTTCGGCCTATCGCGGGCTCTTGGCCGACGCCTATCTCGACGGCCCGGTCGAGCGGGAGCGCGGCACCGTCTGGGCGCGGAAGCTTGCCGAAGGCGCGGCCGGGTCCGAGACGGTGCTGGCCTGCGCCGACGCGGCCGTGGTGGGGTTCGTGTGTTTCGTCCTCGACGCCGACCCGCTCTGGGGCACGCTGGTCGACAACCTCCACGCCGACCCCGCCCGGAGGGGACTCGGCATCGGGCGCGCCCTCCTCGCCGAAACGGCACGGCGGGCCGGCCTCGCGGCGCCGCTGCGCCCCGTGCATCTCTTCTGCCTCGCCGGCAACGCTCCCGCGCGGGGCTTCTACGAGCGGCTCGGCGGCGGGATCGTCGAACGGCTCGAGGCCGACGAGCCGGACGGGCAGCGCCATCCCGTGTTGCGCTACGCCTGGGGCTCGCCCGCCGCGCTGGCGGCAGGCTGTCGTTGATGGGCCGCAGCTGATCGGCCGTGGCCGGCGCGTCGCTTCGCCCCGCCGCCTTGCGGCGGGGCTCGCCCGCGCCTTACTTCTTGTTGAAGTTGATGCCGGCGAAGCGGGAGTTGAAGCGCGACAGGCGGCCGCCGCGATCCATCAGCTGCTGGGAACCGCCGGTCCAGGCCGGGTGGGTCTTGGGGTCGATGTCGAGGTTCAGCGTGTCGCCCTCGGTGCCGAGCGTCGAGCGCGTCATGAACTCGGTGCCGTCGGTCATCACGACCTTGATCATGTGGTAGTGGGGATGCGTCGAGGTCTTCATGGTCGGTCCTAGAGGGCTGTCACGCATGGCAACGTGAGGACCCGATCGAAGCCCTCGTGATTTTCGCCATACAGGGGAGAATTGCGGTCCTATAAACCAGGCGCGCGGCGAAGACCAGCCCGTCGCGCCGGCGCGCGGGGCGGCGTGCCGCGAAACGTCAGCGGGGAAGCATGAGACGCAAGAGCGGGACGGCAGCTACGGCAGAGGCGGCGGAAGGCGGCCGGGCCCCGCGGGGCTCGCTCGCGGCCCTGAAACCGCTGATGCCCTACGTCCGGCGCTATCGGGGCCGCATCGCGCTCGGCATCCTGGCGCTCGTCGTGGCCTCCCTCGCCACCCTCGTGGTGCCGGAAGCGGTGCGGCGTCTCGTCGACTTCGGCTTCTCGCCCGACCGCGTCGGGGTCATCAACGCCTATTTCACCGCCATGGTGGCGGTGGTGGCGGCGCTGGCGCTGGCCTCGGGCGCCCGCTACTACCTCGTCATGACGCTCGGCGAGCGCATCGTGGCCGACCTGCGCTCCGACCTCTACGCCCACCTGACGCGGCTCGACGCCGGCTTCTTCGACCGCGCCCAGTCGGGCGAGCTCGTGTCCCGCCTCACCGCCGACACCACGCAGCTCAAGGCCACCTTCGGCTCCTCGGCCTCCGTGGCGCTGCGCAACGTCTTCCTGTTCCTCGGGGCCGTCGCCATGATGGTCTATTCGAGCCCCAAGCTGTCGGGCTTCGTCCTGCTGGCCATCCCGGTGATCGTGCTGCCGCTGGTCCTGTCGGGCCGGGGCGTGCGGCTGCGCTCGCGGGCCGCGCAGGACCGGCTCGCCGAGGCCATGTCCTTCGCCACCGAAACGCTCGGCGCCATGCGCACCATCCAGGCCTACGGCGCCGAGGGCCTGTCGACGGCGCGGTTCGACCGGGCCGTCGAGGGCTCCTACCGGGCCGCGGCCCTGGCAGCGCGCGCCCGGGCGCTGCTCACGGTCGTGGCCATCTTCCTCGCTTTCGGCAGCGTCGTGGGCGTGCTGTGGTTCGGCGCCCACGAGGTGATCGCGGGCCGCATGTCGGGGGGGCTGCTGTCGCAGTTCGTGCTCTACGCGGTCTTCGGCGCCAGCGCGCTCGGCCAGCTCAGCGAGGTGATGAACGAGATCTCGGCCGCGGCGGGCGCGGCGGGGCGGCTCAGCGAGATCCTCGCCGTGGTCCCCACCATCGCGCCGCCGGCGGTGCCGGCCGACCTGCCGCGCCCGGCGCAGGGCGCCCTCGCCTTCGAGACCGTGAGCTTCGCCTATCCGACGCGGGCGCGGGACGCCGTGGTCCGGGACATCACGGTGACGGTGCGGCCCGGCGAGCGGGTCGCCATCGTGGGGCCGTCGGGGGCCGGCAAATCGACCCTGTTCCAGCTCCTGACCCGCTTCTACGACCCGACGGCGGGCCGCGTCCTCGTGGACGGCATCGACCTGCGCAGCCTCGACCCGACGGCGCTGCGCGCCCGCATCGCCCTCGTGCCGCAGGACCCCGCGATCTTCTCGGCCTCGATCGCCGACAACATCCGCTTCGGCCGGCCCGACGCCTCCGACGCCGAGGTGCGCGCCGCCGCCGAGCGCGCCGCCGCCTGGGGCTTCATCACGGCGCTGCCGGACGGGCCGGACACGCGCCTCGGCGAGCGGGGGGTGACGCTGTCGGGGGGACAGCGCCAGCGGCTCGCCATCGCCCGCGCCATCTTGAAGGACGCCCCCATCCTGCTGCTCGACGAGGCGACCTCGGCGCTCGACGCCGAAAGCGAGACGCTGGTGCAGCGCGCCCTCGACGAGGTGATGCGCGGCCGCACCACGCTGGTCATCGCCCACCGCCTCGCCACCGTGGTGACGGCCGACCGCATCCTGGTCATGCAGGACGGCGGCATCGTCGAGGAGGGCACGCATGCGGCGCTGCTCGCCCGCGACGGGCTCTACGCGCGCCTCGCCCGGCTGCAGTTCGACATGGACGGCAAGTTCGATGCGGGCGGAACCCGCGGGTCGGCGGAGGCCGCCGAGTAGCGGCGCCGATTTGGCCTTGCGCGGGTCCGGCAGGGGCCGATGATGCCGGCCCCCGACGCCCCGCGAGGAGCCAGGACCTTGACCCGTTCCAAAGCCGTCCCGTCCGTCGCTTCGCCGCCCGCGCCACCGCCCCCGCCCGAGGACCCGGCCGCGACGCTGCAGCTCGCCACCACGCAATCCATCGCGCTGGCGGCGGTGGCGACGCGGCGCGAGCACGACCTCCTCGGCGAGGTCGACGTGCCGGCCGACGTCTACTGGGGCGTCCACACCAAGCGGGCGGTCGAGAACTTCCCCATCACGGGCGTGCCGGTGGGGCATTTCCCCGACTTCGTGCGGGCGCTCGCCCTGGTGAAACAGGCGGCGGCCCGGGCCAACCGGCGGCTCCACCTGCTCGACGAGGAGAAGGCGAGGCACATCGACGAGGCCTGCCGCCTCATCGCCGAGGAGGGGCGCCACCACGACCAGTTCGTGGTCGACGCCGTGCAGGGCGGGGCCGGCACCTCGACCAACATGAACGCCAACGAGGTCATCGCCAACGTGGCGCTGGAGCTGATGGGCCGCGAGCGCGGCGACTACCGCGCGCTCCATCCCAACGACGACGTCAACATGGCGCAGTCGACCAACGACGCCTACCCGACGGCGTTGCGCCTCGGCATCATCCTGGCGACGGCGCCGCTGGTGCGGGCGCTCGGCGACCTCTCCTTCGCCTTCCGCACCAAGGCGGTGGACTTCGCCGACATCGTCAAGATGGGCCGCACCCAGCTCCAGGACGCCGTGCCGATGACGCTCGGCCAGGAGTTCGACGCCTTCGCCGTCACCATCAAGGAGGATGTGGCGCGGCTGGGCGACCTGTCGGCCCTGTTCCGCGAGGTGAACCTCGGCGCCACCGCCATCGGCACCGGCATCAACGCCGACCCGCGCTACGCGGCCCTCGCCGTCGAGGAGCTGGCACGGCTCTCGGGCCAGCCGATGGTGCTGGCCTCGAACCTCATCGAGGCCACCTCCGACATGGGGGCCTTCGTGCTGTTCTCGGGGCTGCTGAAGCGCATCGCCGTGAAGCTGTCCAAGATCTGCAACGACCTGCGGCTGCTGTCCTCCGGGCCGCGCACGGGCCTGGCCGAGATCCGCCTGCCGCCCGTGCAGGCCGGCTCCTCCATCATGCCCGGCAAGGTCAACCCGGTGATCCCCGAGGTGGTCAACCAGGTGGCTTTCCTGGTCATCGGCCACGACCTCACCGTCACCATGTGCGCCGAGGGCGGCCAGCTGCAGCTCAACGCCTTCGAGCCGACGATCGGCTATTGCGTGCTGAACTCCATCAAGGTGCTCACCGCCGCCATCGACACGCTGACGAACCGCTGCGTCGCCGGCATCGAGGCCGACCGCGCCCGCTGCGAGGCGCTGGTGCAGGGCTCGATCGGCATCGTCACGGCGCTCGGCCCCGCCCTCGGCTACGAGGCCTCCTCGCGCATCGCCCGCCGGGCGCTGGCCGAGAACCGCGGCGTCGCCGAACTCGTGCTGGAAGAAGGGCTGCTCACCCCGGCCGAGCTCGACACGCTGCTCCGCGTCGAGGCCATGACGCTGCCCTCGCGCCCGAAGCGCGTGCGGCCGCCGGAGGGGTGAGGGTGCGGGAGATCAGGCCGGCCTTCCCTGGCGATGTGCCTCCATGGTGGAGGATGACGAACACTGTCCCATTTGGTAGGTTGTCCATGTCGGCGACAAGGAAGGCTACGATGACGGACAAGCAGCGTGCCGCCCTGCAGAGGCGGATCGAAGAGCACACGCGATCCATCGCACGTGATCCCGAAGCGGCTCGCGCCTCGCTGATTCGGATGGGGATCATCGACGAAGATGGTCGGCTCACCCCGGAGTACCAGCCCGAGACAGACCGTGTGACGATCGTCGTCTAAGTCTTGAGCCGCCTCGCCACATCGGTTGTCCTCGGTTTCCATGGCTGTTCAAAAGCCGTCGGAACGCGGATCCTCGACGGGGAGACGGATCTGATCGAAAGCGATCAAGAATACGATTGGCTTGGCCCTGGAGCGTACTTCTGGGAGAACGATGCCGTCCGGGCGAGAGAGTGGGCTGAGGACAAGGTGACTCTGGGACGGTTTAAAGAGGCCTTCGTCATCGGTGCCGTCATTGATCTCGGCAATTGTCTGGACCTTCTGGTGCGGGAGGATCTCCCTCTTTTGCGCTCCGCATATGATGACCTCGTAGCGCAGCGCAACGCGACGAATTCTCAAATGCCGAGAAACGGCGACCTCCCTCACGATGCGCATAAAGACAAGCTGCTGCGGAAGCTCGATTGTGCCGTGATTAGAAATCTGCACGAAATCATCGCGAACACACCTGACGATGCTCCTGATCGCGTTGAGCCGTTCGACACGGTTCGAGGACTCTTTACGGAAGGTGCGCCGCTCTATCCAGGCGCCGGTTTCTATGAAAAGACCCACACGCAAATTGCAGTGAGGAATGTAGCCTGCATCAGGGGACTGTTCCGTCCGCGTGACTGAGTGTGATCGTCTTTGATGCGGGTATGAGGCGTTGCGGCGATGTTCATCCACGTCATGCAGTCCACCGCCGATCCAATGGAGCGCATTGGCCCGTCGCCTTCGCCTGAAGCAGCGGGGTGTGTGCCCGGAATCCACCGACCGAAAGCGGGGTCGAGAAAGCGCGTGGCAGGAGGCGAGAGTGACGCAGGAGCGATCTGACGGAGGTCGGCAGGATGGTCCCGAAGCCCCGCGCCTCTTCGCCCTCTGCGCGGCGCTGCTCGAGGCCGGCGACCCCAGGGCCGCGGCGGTGCTCGACCGCTGCCTCGCGCTCCATCCCGGCATCGCACCGGGATTGGCGCCGGGCTGGCGCCGGCTCGGCGACACGCTGGTGGGGCTGAAGCAGCCTGCGGCGGCGCTCGTGTGTTTCGAGCGGGCGGCCCGCGCCGCGCCGACCGCCGAGGCCTTCCTCAAGGTCGGTACCATGCTGCAGGGGCTCGGGCGGGCCGCGGCGGCCCAGGCGGCCTTCGCCGAGGCCGCGGCGCGCGATCCCGCCTCGGTGCGGGCGCGCTTCCTCGAAGGCGTGGCGGCGCAGGATGCGGGCGACCTCGCGGGCGCGGCGCGGGCCTATGGCGCGGCGCTCGCCCTCGACCCGGCGCTCGCCGAGGCGGCGCTGAACCTCGGCACGGTCCGCCAGCGCCTGGGGGACCTGCCGGGCGCCCGGGAAGCCTACGGCCGCGCTCTGCGGCTGCGGCCCGACAGCTTCGGCCGCGCCGCCCAGGCCCTCACGACGGCCCCGGTCGGCGAATTATGGCTCGACCTCGCCGCCCTGCGGCGCCACCTCGCCGGCGACGCCTGAGCGGCCGCGCCGCGCCCGATGGCGGCGTCGGTAGGTGCCGGGCGCCGACAGCAGGGCGTGGGCGGTGGCCTCGAAGGCGTCGCAGCCCGCGGCGTCGAGCGGCCCGACGTCGAGCGCCAGCGGCGTGCGCGGCACCGGGAAACACTGGGCCACGGGGGTGCCGCGCGGCAGCACGCCCGAGAAGCCCGGATCCTTCCACTGCGCCGGGAACAGGATGCCGACCGCGGTGAAGCGGTCCGCATCGACGAGGCCGGTGAGGAGCCGGAAGGGCAGGTCCTCGCGGTTGGCGGGGTGGGTGGCGAACAGCGACCAGCCGGGCTCGAGTTCCACCGTCCAGAAGCTGTTGAACTTCACCATGGCGCAGTCCGCCCGATGGAAGGGCGAGCCTTCGACCTGGGCGGGCGCGTGGAACGACAGGGGCGAGCGCGGATGCGAGGGCAGGGCGGGCTCCGGCAGGTCCCAGTTCCAGGACAGCCGGCCGCCCGCCACCGTCACGTCGCAGGGCAGGGGGATGACGAAGCCATGCGCCATGGCGTCCACGAAGGGCGGGCAGGTCTTGACGGTGCGGACGGGGCCGCCGTGGAGCTCCGAGGCGGCCCGGGCCGGCATGTCGCGCAGCCAGTCCGGCAGCGCGGCCCGGGCCGGCACGGGCGGCGGGATGTGGCCGAGGAGGGCCGGGTCGCAGCGGAAACGGATCAGCATGGGGCGAAGGCTGCCCCGCCGGCCCGGCCCGGGGATGGGGCGCGCCCGCGCGTCATGCGTCCCGCGCCAGCACCGTGCGGGCCACGGCGTCGCGCCAGCCGGCGAGCTTGGCGTCGCGCCGCGCGGGCGTCATCTCGGGCGAGAAGCGCCGCTCGAGCTTCCAGCTTCGGGCGAATTCGGCCGGGGCCGGGTAGAGGCCGCAGCGCTGGCCGGCGAGGTAGCCGGCACCCAGCGCCGTGGTTTCCAGGACGGCGGGGCGGTCGACCGGCGCGTCGATCATGTCGGCGACGCTCTGCATGGTGAAGTCGCTGGCGCTCATGCCGCCGTCGGCGCGGATCACCGCGGCCCGGGCGGCGTCGCTGGAATCGTCGGCCCGCATGGCGTCGACGAGGTCCCGGGTCTGGAAGGCCGTGCTTTCCAGCGCCGCACGGGCGATCTCGCGGCGGCCGGAGCCGCGCGTCAGCCCCGTGATGGTGGCGCGCGCCTCGGCGTTCCAGTGCGGCGCGCCGAGGCCGACGAAGGCCGGCACGAGGTAGACGGGCTGGCCGGGGTCGGAATCGGCGGCGAGGTCGCCGGTCTCGGCCGAGGAGCGCACGAGCTGCAGCCCGTCGCGCAGCCATTGCACGGTGGCGCCGGCCGAGAAGATCGAGCCTTCGAGCGCGTAGGTGCGCCGGCCCTCGAGCTGGTACGCCACGGTGGTGAGCAGGCGATGGGTCGAGCGCACGGGCTCGGCGCCGGTGTTCAGCAGCACGAAGGCGCCGGTGCCGAAGGTGGCCTTGACCATGCCGGGCTCGAAACAGGCTTGGCCGATCAGCGCGGCCTGCTGGTCCCCCGCGATGCCGAGCACCGGCAGGGGGCGCCCGAGGTGGCGCGCCGCCACGGTGCCGAACTCGGCCGCGCAGTCCTTCACCTCCGGCAGCATGGCGGCCGGTACCCGGAACAGGCGGCACAGGTCCTCGTCCCAGGCGCCGCGCCGGATGTCGTAGAGGGCGGTGCGCGACGCGTTGGTGGCGTCGGTGGCGTGCACGGCCCCGTCGGTGAGGTGCCAGAGCAGGAAGCTGTCGACCGTGCCGAACAGCAGTTCGCCCCGCGCGGCCCGGGCCCGCGCGCCCTCGACGTCGTCGAGCATCCAGGCGGCCTTGGTGGCGGAGAAATAAGGGTCGAGCAGGAGGCCGGCCCGGTTCTGCACCAGGGCCTCGGCGCCCTCGCGCTTGAGGTCGGCGCAGGCGCCGGCCGTGCGCCGGTCCTGCCACACGACCGCGCGGTGGATGGCGGCGCCGGTGCGGCGGTCCCACACCAGCGCGGTTTCGCGCTGGTTGGCGATGCCGAGGGCCGCGACCGTGAAGCCCGCCTCCTCGGCGCGCGCCATGGCGATCCTCGCCGTCGAGAGGGAGGTGCGCAGCAGGTCCTTGGGGTCGTGCTCGACCCAGCCGGCGCGGGGGAAATGCTGGGGGAACTCCTCCTGGGCGGAGGCCACCGGCACGGCATCGGGGCCGAACACGATGGCCCGGGTCGAGGTCGTGCCTTGGTCGATGACGAGGATGGCGCCGGGCATGGGAGAAGCTCGATGAGGAACGGGGCAGCGAACCTTCGTCCGCCGGGCGGAAGAAGGTGGCCCGACGCAGTCCGGTCGGATGAGGGGATCCCGAGCGTCGCGACGCCCCTCATCCGTCGTCACTGCGTGACGACACCTTCTCCCGTCCTACGGGAGAAGGGCAAGCGTGGTCACGCCTTCTTGGGCGGGGTGGAGGGCCAGGACTTGATCAGGGCGTCGTAGTCGACCGTCTCGCCCTTGGGCTTCTCGTTGGCGAGCTTGCGCTGGGGCGCGAGGTTGCCGTCCTTCTCGGCCCTGGCGAACCAGTATTCGGCCGTCTCCTCCTTGTTCATCTTCGGGCCGAGCTTGCCCTGCACGCCCGATTTCTCGAGCCGCGCCATGATGGCGTCCTGGTCGCGGGCGAGCCCGTCCATGGCCTGCTGCGGCGTCACCTGTCCCGAGATGGCGTTGGCGATGTTCTGCCACCACACCTGGGACATCTTGGCGTAGTCGGGAACGTTGACGCCCGTGGGGGTCCACTGCTTGCGGGCCGGGCTGCGGTAGAACTCGACGAGGCCGCCGACCTTGGGGGCGAGTTCCGTCATGGCGGGGTGCCACACGTCCGATTCGCGGATGAGGTGGAGCGTCTTCAGCGCCTTCTTCAGCGACACGGTCTTCGACGTGCAGAACTGGGCATAGAGCCAGCCCGCCTTGACGTGCTCGAGCGGGGCGTATTTCAGCATCGTCCAGCAGCCGACGTCCTGGTAGCCGAGCTTCATGCCCTCCTTCCAGTAGGCGCCGTGCGGCGAGGGGGCCATGCGCCACTTCGGCGTGCCGTCCTCGTTCATCACCGGGCCGGGCTGGCGGGCCGAATCCGTGAAGGCCGAGTACCAGAAGATCTGCTGGGCGATGTGGCCCTGGCCGACCACCGGCCCGGATTCGAGGAAGTCCATGCCGGCGGCTTCCGGCGGCGCGTACTTCTTCAGCCACTCGATGTATTTCGTCAGCGCGTAGACGGCGGCCGGGCCGTTGGCGTCGCCGCCGCGGGTGACCGAGGAGCCCACCGGGATGCCGTTCTCGGCCCGGATGCCCCATTCGTCGACCGGCCTGCCGTTGGGCAGGCCGCGGTCGCCGGCGCCGGCCATCGACAGCCAGGCGTCGGTGAAGCGCCAGCCGAGCGAGGGATCCTTCTTGCCGTAGTCCATGTGGCCATAGACCTTCTGGCCGTCGATCTCCTTCACGTCGTTGGTGAAGAAGTCGGCGATGTCCTCGTAGGCCGACCAGTTGACGGGCACGCCGAGCTCGTAGCCGTACTTCGCCTTGAACTTGGCCTTCAGCTCGGGCTTCTGGAACCAATCGTAGCGGAACCAGTAGAGGTTGGCGAACTGCTGGTCGGGCAGCTGGTAGAGCTTGCCGTCCGTGAAGGTGCCGAACGACAGGCCCATGAAGTCGTTGAGGTCCAGCGTCGGGCTCGTCACGTCCTTGCCCTGGCCGGCCATGAAGTCGGTCAGCGAGCCGTCGACGATGTCGTTGTAGCGCGGATGCGTGCCGATGAAGTCGGAATCGTTCATCCAGAAGTCGTAGATCGGCCGGCCCGACTGCATCTCAACGCCGATCTTATCGACGAGCGCGCCCTCGTCCATGATGTCGTGCCGGACCTCGATGCCGGTGATCTCGGCGAAGGCCTTGGTGAGCACCTGGGACTCGTAGTCGTGGACCTTGAGGCTTTCCGACACGCAGGACAGCTTCAGGCCGGCGAAGGGCTTGGCGGCGTCGGTGAACCACTGCATCTCGGCCATGGCCTCGTCCTTGGACAGGGTCGAGGGGCTGAACTCGGTCTCGACCCAGCGCTTGGCGGCATCGGCCTTCTGCGCCATCGAGGGGGTGGGGGCGATGCCGGCGGCGGCGGCGGCGCCGGCGGCAGCGGTTCCCTTCAGGATCGTACGGCGGTTGAACATGGGTGTCCTCTCCTCATGAGGCCGGTTGGCGGGATCGCCCCGGCTCTGTTGGTCTTGGCGCCTGGGCGCCCGGCGAGGCCGGGACGCCGCCCCCTCGATCCGGGGGTCAGGCGAAACGGAACATCACGGCCGCCAGCAGCAGGGCGGCGGCGGCCGGATACAGGAAGTTCTCCCCCCCGAAGCGGATGAAGCCGAGGAAGATGAAGGCCGAGGCGAGCAGCGACACGAAGAACCGGTCGCCGCGCGTCGTGGCGAAGCCCAGAATGCCGCGGTGCGGCGTCTCGGGGCGCAGCACCGCCAGCGTCGTCAGCCCCGCCAGGGCCGCCGCCATGCAGGCGAAGAACACGATGGTCTGCCAGGTCCAGGCCATCCAGGCGAGGTGGTCGGCGATGGTGTCCACGGCGGCCCCCCTCAGACGCGGCCGAGGGCGAAGCCCTTGGCGATGTGGTTGCGCACGAACCAGATGACGATGGCGCCCGGGATCATGGTGAGGACGCCGGCGGCGGCCAGCAGGCCCCAGTCGAGCCCCGCCGCCGAATAGGCGCGCGACATCATGCCGGCGATGGGCTTGGCGTCGACGGTGGTGAGGGTCGTGGCGAGCAGCTGCTCGACCCAGGAGAACATGAAGCAGAAGAAGGCCGCGACCCCGATGCCGTTGGCGATCAGCGGCAGGAAGATCTTCACGAAGAAGCGCGGGAACGAATAGCCGTCGATGGCCGCCGTCTCGTCGATCTCGCGCGGCACGCCCGAGATGAAGCCCTCGAGGATCCACACTGCCAGGGGCACGTTGAACAGGCAATGGGCCAGTGCCACCGCCCAGATCGAGTCGAACAGGCCGGTCGCCGAATACAGGTTGAAGAACGGCATGGCGTAGACCGCCGGCGGCGCCATGAGGTTCGACAGCAGCCAGAAGAACAGCGGCTTGTCGCCGACGAAGCGATAGCGGCTGAACGCATAGGCGGCGGGCAGCGCCACCGCTACCGACACGATCGTGTTGATGCCCACGTACAGGATCGAGTTGACGAAGCTCGCGTGCCACTCCGGATCGACGAAGATGCGGCGGTAGTTGTCGAGCGTCGGGTGTTGCGGCCACAGGCTGAGGCCCGACAGGATATCGGTGTTGGTCTTGAAGCTGACGTTGACGAGCCAATAGATCGGCACGAACAGGAACAGCACGTAGAGCGCGATGCCGACCGTGGTGCCGCTGGGGCGGCGGGCCGTCGGGGCCGCTGCCGCCGAGGCGGCGCCGAGGGGGGCCGAAAGGACGGAGGAGGAGCTCATGCGGCATCCTTCTGGTCGGCGTGGGTCGTGTAGGTGAAGAAGACCCAGCAGACCGTCAGCGTGATGAGGTTGTAGACCAGCGAATAGGCGGCGGCATTGCCGAGGTCGACCTGGCCCAGCGCCATCTTGACGAGGTCGATCGACAGGAAGCTCGTGGCCTCGCCGGGCCCGCCGCCCGTCACCGTGAAGGGCTCGGTATAGATCATGAACGAGCCCATGAAGCGCAGCAGCATGCCGATGACCAGCACCTTGCGGAGCTTCGGCAGCTCGATGTTGCGGAACACGCTCCAGCGGTTGGCGCCGTCGATGCGCGCCGCCTGGTAATAGGCGTCCGGGATGGCCTTCAGGCCCGCGTAGCACAGCAGGGCCAGCATGGAGGTCCAGTGCCACACGTCCATGACGATGATGACGAACCAGGCCGAGGCCGCATCCTGGGTGACGTTGAAGGGCACGCCCGCCGCCGTGAGGCCGACGCCCAGCAGGCCGATGTCGGTGCGGCTGAACAGCTGCCAGATGACGCCGACGACGTTGTAGGGGATCAGCAGCGGCAGGGCGATCAGCACCAGCGCGGCCCCGACCCGCCAGCCGGATTTCGGGATGCACAGCGACACCGCGATGCCGAGCGGCACCTCGATGGCCAGCACCACGGCCGAAAAGAGGAGGTTGCGCAGCAGCGATCCCTGGAAGCGCTGGCCCACCGCGGTCGTCGGGTCGAGCAGGTTCTGGAACCAGCCGACGCCGTTCCAGAAGAAGTTGTTCTGCCCCATCGTGTCCTGGAAGGAATAGTTCACCACCGTCATCATGGGGGTGAGCGAGGAGAACAGAACCACGATCATGACGGGCACGACGAAGAGCCAGGCCCGGTTGGCGAAAGCGCGGGTGTCCATCAGGCGGCCCTTCCGGCAGTGAGGCTTCGGCCCTCGACGCGGCGCTCGTCGTGATAGACGTGGGTCTTGGCCGGGTCGAGGCGGAGGCGGGCCGGGCCGAGGTCGACGCCCATGCCGCGCGGCACGCTCGCCACCAGCGACTGGGCGCCGGCCCCGCCGAGGCTCACATGGGCCAGCAGCTTGCGGCCGAGGTCGTCGATGCGCGTCACCGTCACGGGCAGGCCCTCGCCTTGGGTCAGCGTCGCGTAATCGGGGCGGATGCCGAGCTTCACGCTCGCCCCGCCGGCGAGGTTCGGGTAGGCGGCGCCGAGCGGCAGCACGTGGCCGTCGACCCGCGCCTCGGCCCCCGACACCTCGCCCCGCAGGAGGTTCATGCCCGGCGAGCCGATGAAATAGCCCACGAACGTGTGTTCGGGCCGCTCGAACAGCTCCGTCGGCGTGCCGATCTGCACGGCGCGCCCGTCGTTCATCACCACCACCTTGTCGGCGAAGGTCAGGGCCTCGACCTGGTCGTGGGTGACGTAGATCATCAGCAGGTCGAGCGCGCGGTGCACGGCCTTCAGCTTCGAGCGCAGCTCCCATTTCAGCGCCGGGTCGATGACGGTGAGGGGCTCGTCGAACAGCACGGCCGAGACGTCCGAGCGCACGAGGCCGCGCCCGAGCGAGATCTTCTGCTTGGCATCCGCCGTGAGGCCGCGGGCGCGGCGCCCGAGGTCGGGCACGAGGTCGAGCATGGCGGCGATCTCGCCGACGCGCTTCTCGATCTGCGGGCGCGCCATGCCGCGGTTCTTCAGCGGAAAGGCCAGGTTCTCCGCCACCGTCATGGTGTCGTAGATGACGGGGAACTGGAACACCTGGGCGATGTTGCGCTGCTCGGTCGGCAGCCGGGTCACGTCCCGGTCGCCGAAGAGCAGCCGCCCGTGCGACGGGATGACGAGGCCCGAGATGATGTTGAGCAGGGTGGTCTTGCCGCAGCCGGAAGGGCCGAGCAGGGCATAGGCCTTGCCGGATTCCCACACGTGGTGGATGGGCTTCAGCGCGTAGTCGGCCTCGCTCCGCGGCGCGCCGCCATAGGCGTGCCCGATGCCGTCGAGGGTGATGTCGGCCATGGATCCTCTCCTCAGGCCGGGACGGGCTGGCGCAGGCCGGGCCCGGTCGCCACGGCCCTGCCGCCCCTGGCGGCGATGCGGCGACCGTCGGGGCCGAAGGCGAAGGCGGCGCCGAGATCGAGCTCCACCGCCACGCGGTCGCCCGGCTCGAAGGCGTGGACGCCCTCGACCAGGCACACGACCGTGCCGAGCCCGGCGTCGGTGACGACGTGGACGAAGCTTTCCGAGCCGCTGATCTCGGTGACCGAGACGGCGCCGGGGAAGCTCGGGCCGGACGGCGGAAGCCCGTCCCCCAGCCCGCCCCCCTGCGTCGCCACGCGGGCGGCGTCGGCGCGGAAACCGAGCGTGCAGGCGCCGTCGGGCAGGCCGGCGAGCGGGCCCTCGGCCGGGAAGCCGCGGCCGTCGGCCAGCGTCGCCGTCCCGCCGGCGACCGTGACGGCGAGCTCGTTCAGCGGCGGGTCGGAGAAGACGCGGGCGGCGTCGCGGTTGGCGGGGTCGCGGTAGACGGCCGCGGTCGGCCCCACCTGGGTGATGCGGCCCTCGTGCAGGGTGGCGGTGCGGCCGCGCAGCAGCAGCGCTTCGCCGGGCTCGGTCGTGGCATAGACCAGGATGGCGCCCGTCTCGGCGAAGATGCGCGGCAGTTCCTCGCGCAGTTCCTCGCGCAGCTTGTAGTCGAGGTTCGCCAGGGGCTCGTCGAGCAGCACGAGCTTCGCCTGCTTGACGAGGGCGCGGGCGAGCGCCGTGCGCTGCTGCTGGCCGCCCGACAGCTGGGCGGGCGTGCGCTTCAGCATGGGCTCGAGCCGCATCAGCTTGGCGGCGCGCGCCACCCGGGCCTCGATCTCGGCCTTGGCCAGGCCCTGCACCCGCAGCGGGGACGCGATATTGTCGTAGACCGACAGGGTCGGGTAGTTGACGAACTGCTGGTACACCATGGCGACCGAGCGGGCCTTCACGCCCAGGCCCGTCACGTCGCGCCCGTCCTCGACGATGCGGCCGGAGGTCGGCCGGTCCAGCCCCGCCATGAGGCGCATCAGCGTGGTCTTGCCGCTCAGCGTCGGGCCGAGCAGGACGTTCATGGTGCCGGGCTGGAGATCCAGCGACGCATCGGCGATGATGACCTCGTCGCCCCGCTTGAGACCGACGGCGTCGAGCACGAGGCTCATGAGCAGGGAGGTCCTGCTGTGCTCCGGCGTAGGTCGTCCATGGATCATCCTCCCGGGGCGGCGCTTTGACGTTGCGCTCGTTCGTCGACGCATGGAAGGTATGTCGAAGATGGAAGGGCTGGCAAGCGAATAAAACGAAGGTTGGAACGAAAGCCGCCCGGGCCGAGATGCCGGCCGAGACACTGGCCGAGATACCGGCCGAGACGCACCGCCGCCCCTCCGCCACGGGAGAACCCCAGGCCCTTCCCGGCGCCGTCGGGCCGGCTATACTGGCCGGAAAGCGGGCACGGGACCGGAGGCGAGGCGTGGCGACGGGCCGGGATGCGGGGCGGCCGCACGCCGTCACCCGGGTGATGGCGTCACCGGTCGGCGCCCTGACGCTGGCGGCGACCGGGCGCGGGCTGGCCGCGATCCTGTGGGAGGCCGACGACCCGCGGCGGGTGCCGCTGACCCTCGCCGGCGCGGACCCGGACCATCCGGTGCTGCGCGAGGCCGAGCGGCAGCTCGACAGCTACTTCGCCGGCGCGCTCCGGTGCTTCGACCTGCCGCTCGACGCCCACGGCACGGAATTCCAGAAGCGGGTCTGGGCGCAACTGCTGCGCATCCCCTATGGCGAGACGCGCAGCTATGGCGCGATCGCGCGCTCGCTCGGCGACGCGAACCTCATGCGCGCCGTGGGGGCCGCCAACGGCCGCAACCCCCTCTCGATCGTGGCGCCCTGCCACCGGGTCGTCGGCGCCGCCGGCCAGCTCACGGGTTTCGCGGGCGGGCTGGCGGCGAAACGGTTCCTGCTGGGGCTCGAGGGCGCGGGGCCTGGGCCGGACCTGTTCGGCGGGAACGGGTTGGGGTAGGGCGGCGTCGCCTCGGGTGGACTCGCAGTGGGCGAGCCCGCCTCGGCCCGGCGTTCAATCGTCGTCGTCGTCCTTCTTGGCCGGGGTCGCGACCTGGGCCTCGGCGCCGTCGCGGCCGAGCGGGCGCCCGCCGTTGACCGGGTAGGGCTTGCCACCCATCAGGCCCTTCCACAGGATCTGGTTGTAGGCCACGGCGTCGACCTTGTCCTCCTGGGAAAAGTCGAGGCCCTGCGTCCGGTCCATCCAGTAGCGGGCGTCGTGCGGGCTCCGGGCGGCGTCGGCGAATCTCGCGCCCTTGGGGAAGGGGAGGGCGGTGCCGCGCAGCAGGCTCGACGCGCGGGCGTCGAAGCCCCAGGCCGGCACCGACAGGTCGAAGGCGTCCGACATGGGCCGCTGGTTGGCGTCGTAGAGGCTGAGATGGTCCATCCCGAGGACGTCGGAGATGGTCCTGAGCATGCTGATCGTGGTGTAATGCGTGCTCACCACGGCGCCGTGCTTGACGTAGGGACCGACGATGAAGGCGGTGCTGCGGTGGGCGTCGACGTGGTCGGGGCCGTCCTGGGCGTCGTCCTCGACGACGAAGACCAGCGTGTCCCGCGCATAGGTGCTGCGGGCGATCGCCTGCACCAACGCCCCGACCGCGTAATCGTTGTCGGCGACCTGCAGGTCCGGCTTGTTCACGCCGTCGATGGCGTTCTTGTAGTTGCCGGTGTGGTCGTTCATGAACCGCACGAGGCTCAGGCTCGGCAGGTTGCCGTGGGCGACGTAGCCGGCGAACTCGCGCTCCCATTCCTGTTCCCGGTAGAAGTCCGGATAGGCATCGTCGAAGCCGCGGAAATAGGGATCGGTGAGCGGCACGAGCTGCGGGTTGGCGGCGTAGGACTGCACGCTGGCGGGGTAGGGCGACCGCACCGCGGAGATCTGCAGGTTGGCGCTCGGCGTCCCGGCGAGGCTGTAGCGGGTGAGGTCGATGTAGAAGCCGTAGTTGCGCACCGTCAGGCCGGCGCGCAGGGCGGCGTTCCACAAGTAGCCCTTCTGCACCTCGCCGTCGGGCCCGTCCGGCGCCGCGACGTTGCCGGTCCCGGGCAGGGTGTCGGGATCGAGGGAGGCGGCGAGCGGGTCGGCCGCGACGCGGGCCGCGCCGCTCAGGCCGACGTTGACGTTGCGGTTCGTGCCCTCCCAATCGTAGGAGCCGCCGGCGCCGTTGGCGGCATAGTTCGGCGGCAGCATCTTGGCGCCCGCGTCCGATTCCTTGGCGGCGGTGCTCCACGGCCAGCCGTTGCCGCTGACGTCACCGGCATCGTAGAAATTGTCGAAGGTCACGAAATCCGTGGCGAGCGCATGCTGGTTCGGCGTCGTGCCGCGCGGGAACTCGGCGAGGTTCGCGTCGCCGTTGGCCTTGCGCACGTCCCCGAGCACCTGGTCGTAGGTGCGGTTCTCCTTCACGATGTAGATCACGTGTTTGATCTTCTGGCGGAGCGCCGCCATCGTCGGGTCGAGCACCGGCGGGGCGTCGAAGCCGTTGTTGGCGGCGACGCGCTGCGTCATGTATTCGAGCGCCGTCCCGCGCGGGACCGAGAAGCTGAGCAGCGCCGATCCGGTCAGGTTGAGGATGTACTGGTTGGGCGCGAAGACCACGGGCGAGTTGGCCACCGGGCACGGCACGCTCTGGTAGCCCAGGCAATTGCCGGGGTTCGCGCCGGGGTCGGTCTTGGCGTTGCTGACGTAGACGGTGCGCCCGTCGGCGGAAGCGCGGACGTCGGACGGAGACCAGCCCGTGGGGATCAGCCCGGCGAGTCGCGGCGTGCCGCCCGCCAGGGCGATGACGGCGAGCGAGTTGGTGCCGCGGTTCGTCACGTAGAGCGTGCCGCCGTCCGCGGACAGGGCGAGGCCGTCCGGCGACGCGCCCTTGTACTTCGCCCGCTGCGGCGCGAGGAGGCCGGTCGGCGCGATGGTCGACACCGTGGACGTCACGGCATTGGCGGCGGTCGCGATGACGCTCACGACGTCGGCGTTGTCGCTCGCGACGTAGAGGGTCTTGCCGGCGGCGTCCAAGGCGAGCTTGTTCGGGTTGCCCTGGACCGGGATGCGGGCGACGACCGCGGGCTGGCCGCCGGAGATGTCGACCGCCACGATCTCGCGGTCCCGCTCGCTGCTGACATAGGCGATGCGGTTGCCCGCGATGGCCACGGAATTGGGATATTCGCCGCCCGGCGTGCCGGAGGCGCCCCCGCTCCTGCCGGGGCGCAGGTCCTGCTCGGCCACCACGGCGCGGCGGGCGAGGTCCACGACCGAGACCGAGTCGTTGTAGCGGTTGACCACGACGGCGCGGGTGCCGTCGGCCGTGACGGCGATGCCGGACGCCAGCGGCTTCTGGGCCAGCCCGTTGCCGGCCTTGTGGCCCAGCTGGATCGGCGCGCCCGATTCGGCCCAGGTGCTGCCCTGCAGGGCGAAGACGTGGATATTGTCCTCGCCGGCCCCCGGCACGTAGAAGGTCCTGCCGTCCGGCGCGAAGGCGATGCCGACGAAGCTGTTCGACACCTGCAGGATCTGCCGCTGCACCGGCGTGCCGCTCGTCACGTCGAAGACGAAGATGAACTGCGTCGAATCCTTCGGCAGCTGCTTGCCGTTGGCATCCACCACTTCGTTGTAGCCGGTGGTGAGCACCAGCAGGGTCCTGCCGTCGGGGCTCAGCGCCTCCGAATCGGCGTAGCCGGCCTTGACGTTCGGCGCGTCCGCGAGGTTCGGCAGGAGCGGCTGGTAGACGGCGTTCGGGGCCGCCCGGGGCGTGATGAACTGGCCGGTCGGCAGGAGCTCGCCGACGTTCTGCGGGACGCGCCCGGCGGCGGCGGTGGAGTCCGCCGCGGCGGCGTCCCCGAGGAGGGCCGGCGCCAGGCCCAAGCCGAGGCCCAAGCCGAGCCCCAAGCCGAGGCCCAGCAGGATCGGACGGCTGATCGACCTCATCGGCGTATCTCCCCCTCGGCGCCACGGGATGCGACACCCGATGCATCCAGCGGATGAGAAGGCCGTTGCGTGACGGCCGTGTGTCGGAACGCGCCCCGGCCCGGCCACGCGTTGCCGCGCACCGGTTCCCAGGCGCCCCCTCACCCTTCCTCCCCCTCCACCGGCCCGCCCGCCTCCACCACCTCGACGCCGTGCTGGCGGCACAGCTCCGCGGCGGCGGCGGGCAGGCGGTCCGTCACCAGGATGTCGACATCGTCGAGATGCGCCACGCGTGCCGGGGCCGAGCGGGCGAACTTGCTGGAATCCGCCACCAGCACGACGCGCCGCGCGTGCTCGATGATGGCGCGCTGCGCCTGCACCTCGCGGATGTCGAAATCCAGCAGGGTGCCGTCGGCGTCGATCGCCGAGGTGCCGATCACGGCCAGGTCGACGCGGAACTGCGCGATCAGGGCTTCCGACTGCGCCCCCACGATGCCGCCGTCGCCGTGGCGCACGCTGCCGCCCGTGACGACCACCTCCATGGCGCTGTTGCGGTACAGCTCGGCCGCCACCTGCAGGTTGTTGGTGATGACGAGCAGGCCCGAATGACCGCCGAGCGCCCGCGCCACCTCCTCGGTCGTCGTCCCGATGGTGAGGAACACCGAGGAATGGTCCGGCACGAGCCGCGCCGCCGCTTCCCCGATCAGCCGCTTGTGGGGGCCGGCGATGAGCTTGCGGGCCTCGTAGGCGAGGTTGACGACGCCCGACGCCACCATGGCGCCCCCGTGCACCCGCACCACCATCTGGGCGTCGGACAGGTCGTTGAGGTCGCGCCGGATGGTTTGCGGCGTCACGGCGAAATGGGCGGCGAGGTCCTCCACCGTCACGCGCCCCTTCTCGCGCAGCCAGTCCACGATCTCGACTTGGCGGCGGGTGGGCGCCTTGGCGTTCTGGAGGTTCACCGGCGCGGGCTCACGCGGGCAGGCTGAAGTTGAAGGCGACGGAGATGCGCGTGCCGGTGCCGCGGTAGGGCCGCACCTGGTGCAGCAGCCAGGACGGAAACACGATGAGCAGCCCGGGCTTGGGCCGGATCGTCTCGGCGCCGCCCACCGAGGCGCCGTCGCCGGCGAACTTCAGCGACGGCGCATACATGCCGGGGCCGGGGCCGCGCGGGTCCAGCATCTCGAACTCGCCCCCGAGCGAGGGATCGGCGGCGCAGCCGCCGTCCTCGACGTAATAGGTGCCCGACCAGAAGGCGCCCGCGTGGTAGTGGGCGACGTTGGCGTGGCCGGCCGTGTTGACGTTGGCCCAGGCCGCGACCTTCCAGGCGGGGCGGATCGGCTGGCCGGCCCGGTCCGCCGTGAGCTGCCCCGCCACGCCGCGGGCGAGGTCGATGACCTCCGCGGCGCAGGGGCCGCCCCACGCCAGCAGGTCCCGGTCCGAATGCCATCCGCCCGCGTTCGAGGCCTGCACCGAGGGCTGGCGCGCGCGCCGCTCCAGGATGGCGGCCGAGAGGGCCGCGTTGATCCGCCCGGCTTCCGGTACGTCCAGCGCCGCCACCGGCGTGGCGAAGAGCCCCCGCACCGCCAGATTGAGCCGCACCGTCATCCCGTCCTCCCGGATCGTCCCGCGACAGGGCGGGTTGGGCCGCGCCACGGCGCGGGTCCACACGACACTAGCCGATCGCCCGAGCCCGCGACACTGCCGCATTCCCTTTCGCTTCGGCTTTCGTTGTGATCGCTTGAAGCTTCTCTATTTTCGTTTATCGTTTGCCGCTGGAGACGGACGATGCCGCCCCGGGGGAGGACAGCCTTGGACACCACCTATGATCTCGCCATCATCGGCGGGGGCGTGAACGGATGCGGCATCGCCCGGGACGCGACGGGCCGGGGCTTCAAGGTGCTGCTCTGCGAGCAGGACGACCTCGCCAGCGGCACCTCCTCGGCCGCCACCAAGCTCATCCACGGCGGGCTGCGCTACCTCGAGCACCGCGAGTTCCGCCTGGTGCGCGAGGCGCTGATGGAGCGCGAGGTGCTGTGGGGCATCGCGCCCCACATCATCTGGCCGCTGCGCTTCGTCCTCCCCTACCAGAAGGGCCTGCGGCCGGCCTGGATGCTGCGGCTCGGCCTGCTGCTCTACGACAACCTCGGCGGCCGCAAGCGCCTGCCCGCCACCCGCACGCTGGACCTGCGGCGCGACCCCGCCGGGGCGCCGCTCAAGCCCGGCGCCTTCCGCAAGGGCTTCGAATATTCGGACTGCTGGGTCGAAGACTCGCGCCTCGTGGCGCTGAACGCGCGCGACGCCGCCGACCGCGGCGCGACGGTGCTGACCCGGACGCGCGCGGTGGCGGCCGAGCGGGCGGCCGAGGGCTGGACGCTGACGCTGCAGGACCGCAACACCCGCCAGACCCGCACCGTGCGGGCCCGCGCCGTGGTCAACGCCGCCGGCCCCTGGGTCGGCCAGGTGCTGAACAACACGCTGGGACAGAACAACGCCGCGAAGGTGCGGCTGGTCCAGGGGTCGCACATCGTCGTGCCGAAACTCTACGACCACGACCGCTGCTACTTCTTCCAGAACCCGGACGGCCGCATCTTCTTCGCCATCCCGTACGAGACGGACTTCACGCTGATCGGCACGACGGACCGGGACTACGAGGGCGACCCCGCCGACGTGCGCGCCACGCCCGAGGAGGTCGACTACATCTGCCGTTCGGCGAGCGACTATTTCGCGCGCGCCGTCACCCCGGCCGACGTCGTGTGGCGCTATTCGGGCGTGCGGCCGCTCTACGACAAGGGCGACGGCGCCGCCCAGGCCGCCACCCGCGACTACGTGCTCGACCTCGACGCCGGCGCGGGCCGGGCGCCGCTGCTCAGCGTCTTCGGCGGCAAGCTGACCACCTACCGCAAGCTCGCCGAACACGCCCTGCAACTCGTCGCCCCGCACCTCCCCGCGCCCGCCTCCGGCACCGCCCTCCCGGCGGGCTGGACGGGGCGGGAGGCGCTGCCGGGCGGCGACTTCCCGGTCGACGGCTTCGAGGCCCTCGTGGCCGAGATCCGCGCGCGCTGGCCCTTCCTCCGGCCCGCCCATGCCCGCCGCCTCGCCCGCCATTACGGCACGCGGGCCCGCGACATCCTCGGGACGGCGCTCTCCGCGGCCGACCTCGGCACCGATTACGGCGCGACGCTGACCGAAGCCGAACTCGACCACCTCATGACGCGCGAATGGGCCCGCACCGCGACCGACGTCGCCTGGCGCCGCACCAAGCTCGGGCTCCGCCTGACCCCGGCCGAGATGGACGCCCTCGACCGCGCCATGGCCGACAAGGCGGCGGCGCGCCCGGCGCTGGCGGGGACCGGCTAGAGCTGTCGCCGCTCGCCTTGGCTCGCGACTTCAGCTCTAGTGCTATGATTTTACGAGCATCTTTACGCGATCAGGTGACTCGACCTGATCGCGATCTGTTCTAGGGCGCTTTCGCCTTCGGCGAATCCGCTCGAGCTCCGAAGCGAGAGCGGTGTCGTCGGCTTGGAGCCGCCAAGGCGACGCGGGAGACATCCGATGCGGCTCTCGGTTCGGAGGTGTAGGCCGCCTCGAAGTCTGCGCTCCATGCCATGACGGTGGGACTCGCCGTCGACATCGAGGCGGACGGCATCGCGGTCACGCGGCCGGCCCGGGCTCCACGAACCTCACCGGGGTGGGTGGTGAGGGGGCCGCTTTCGACGGGGTGGAGCCTGCGAAGGACACTCGGTCAGCGTGTCGGGTCCCTGACGCCCGCCCTCGGCTCCTCGGCGAGACCATCGATGAACGCTGCGGTGCGCCGGACGACGTCGTCGCGATCGAGGTCGAGTTGCGCCATGTGATAGGATCGGTGCAGCCACCCGATCGATTTCGTCGTCGACGACACCTCGGCCAGGATCGTCTCGGCACTGCGGCGCGGCACGACGTGATCTGACACGGATTGCAGGACGAGAACCGGGGCCCTCACGAGGGGCAGGGCCTCGCGCGCCAGAGCCGTCATCGCAAGCAGGTCGATGCCGCTCTTGCGGCTGCGCTCCGGGTAAGTGATCTCCGGCACGGCCGGGCCGACGAAGGCGGGGCCTTCCCAGGTCGACAGCCGGTCCGCCGCTGCGCCGTCCATCACCTCACGCGCGAATGCCGGTCGGTCGAGGAAGACCGGCGCGTTGAGGGTGACGAGGCCTGCCACGCGATCGCATTCGAGGCAGGCGATCTGCAGCGCGAGTGCGCCACCCATCGACACCCCGAGCAGGTAGACCCGCTCGTAAACGTCGGCGAGGGCGACCAGAGCGCGGCGTGCTTCGGCGATCCATTCGGAGGGTCCCGTGCGGGCGAGATCTTCAGGGTCGGTGCCGTGCCCGGGCAACGTCGGCATCAGGACGGCGAAGCCTGAAGCTGCCAAGCCGCCGCCCAGGAAGCGCATGCTTTCGGCCGACGCGCCCCACCCGTGCAGCGCCAGGATGGCCGTGTCGGCGTCCGGGCCGGCCAGGAAGGCCGCTTCGGCTCCGGGGATCGTGACGCGCCAAGCCGTTTCGCGCAGGAGCGCGGAGATGGCGTCGCTCGCCGCCCCGTCGGTGCTCGTCGCCATCGTCACGCCGACGCTGTGCGGGGAAACGGCTCCGGTGCCTGCTCGAGCGAGGCGAGTTCGACCCCGCCCGCCATCAGGTTCACCACGTCCGACGCGCTCCGCTCGCCCCGATCGAAGGACGCGGCGATGCGCCCGTGGCTGAGAACGGAGAAGCGATCCCCGATCGACAGGGCGTGGTGGGCATTGTGGGTGATCAGGATGACGCCGACGCCCCGCGCTCGGACCTCGGCGATGAGCCTGAGCACGGTCGTGGCTTCCCGCACGCCGAGCGCGGAGGTCGGTTCGTCGAGGATGAGGAGGCGAGCGCCGAAATAGGTCGCCCGGCAGATGGCGACGGCCTGGCGCTGTCCGCCCGACAGGGTGCCGATCGGGCGCGCCGCGTCGGTGACGCGCCGGACGCCGAGGCTGCAGATCTCCGATAGCGCGATCGCGTTCATGCGATCGAGGTCGAGACGGCGGAACGGGCCGCTGCCCTTCGTCAGCTCCGCACCGAGAAAGAAGTTGCGCGCGATGCTCATCAGCGGAACCGTCCCGCCGTATTGGTGCACGGTGGAGATGCCGGCCGAGCGCGCGTCGCGCGGCTCGCGGAAGCGGACCGGAACCCCGTCGACGAGCAACTGCCCCCGGCTCGGCTCATGGACGCCGGACAGGAGCTTGATCAGCGTCGACTTCCCCGCGCCATTGTCGCCGAGCAGGCAGACGACCTCACCGGCGCCGACCTGCAGCGACACGTCCTCGAGGGCGGCGACGCCGGCGAAGTGTTTGGAAACGCCGCGGGCCTCGATGATCGGCGGGGAGGATCCCATCGTCTCGCCCGTCATGCGCTCAATGCCGCGCGGCGGAACAGGTTGTTGGCCAGCACCGCCGCGAGCAGGAGCAGACCGAGCAGGAGTTGGGCCCAATCCGAGTTCCACCCCGTGTAGAAAATGCCGACGTTGACGATGCCGAAGGTCGCGGCCCCGAATGCGACGCCGATGGGCGAGCCGTAACCGCCCTGGAGCAGCACGCCGCCGATGACGGAAGCGATGATGGAGTTGAAGACGTAGACCTGGCCCCGCGTCGCCTCGCCACCGTTGAAGGCCATCGTCTGGATGATGCCGACGAGCACGGCGGCGAGCGCCGTCAGGATGAACAGGACGATCTTCACCCGATCGGTGCGTATGCCCGCCTCGCGTGCGGAGCGCGCATCGCCGCCGGTGGCCAGGACCCAGTTGCCGAAGGTCGTGCGGAACAGCACCCAGGCGGCCGCGAGCGAAACCGCGGCCCACCAGAGGATCGACACGTTGGCCTGCTGCCAGCGCCCGGCGAACACGGCGCGCAGGGGACCCTCGACCTTCAACGAGACGTTCGGCGTGCCCGCGAGCAGGCGCGCCATGCCGAGGGCCGACCCGGCGAGCGCCAGCATGCTGACCAGGGTGATGATGAACGACGGCAAGCCGGTGCGGATCGTGAGGACGCCGTTGAACAGCCCGACGCCGACCCCGAGTGTGATCGCAAGCGCGATGGAAATCCAGAGCGGCACGCCGTAGAGCCCGGACGCCGTCGCGATCAGAACCGAGGTCGCGCCGATCACGGAGCCGATCGACAGGTCGAGCTCGCCGCCGATCATCAACAACGCGACCGGCACCGCCACGATGCCGAGTTCGGCGGCGACGTTGAGCCAGCCGGTGACGCCCCGCCAGGCCAGGAAGCCGTTGCCCGCGGTCGCGACCGCGAAGAAAGCGAAGACCGCCAGCGTCCCGACCAGCGCCCCGAACTCGGGATGCCGCATCAGGCGCGAAAGGATCAGGGCGATGCGCGAGCGATCCGCCGCCGCCGCCAGGCGCACGGCGCCCTCATTATTCGTGTCCATGGGGCCCATCGCTGTCCGCCCCCGTCACATCGCGCCGCGGTAGGGTGAGACGCCGGGCTTCAAGGCTTCGCCGACGTTGTCCTTCGTGATCGTGAGCGGTCCGGTGGTGACGACGCCGATGGGATGCATGCCGTACTTCAGGTACTGCGCGGCGATCTGTACGCCGTAGTAGGCCTGCAGGTAGGGTTGCTGGTCGAGATCGAAGGCGAGCTTGCCGTCGCGTAAGGCTTCCAAGGTCTGCCGCGAAAAGTCGGACGTGCCGACCTTGACGCGCGCCGCAGCGTCGTTGTCCTCGACGGCCTGGAGGGCGTTCGCCGCGATGCCGGACCCCAGCGTGTAGAGGGCATCGACCGACCGATCCGACATCAGTTCGCCGGCGATGGCCTGCACGATCTGCTGCGGGTTGCCCTGGCTCGAGTAGGGAAGGCTCAGCACCTTCGCCCGGCCCCCGCCCGCCTCCATGCCGGCCTTGAAGCCGGAACACCGGCTCTCGGTGCCGGGGTTGCCCGGGACGTGGTTGACGCAAAGACCGCTCTTCGCGCCATTCGCCAGATGCAGCTCTGCCGCCTTGCGACCCGTCGCGGTGGCGTCCTCGCCCACATAGGACACGGCGCCGAGTTCCGACCAGTTGCCGCTGCCCGTGTTGACGATCACCACCTTGATGCCGGCCGCCACCGCGGCGCGGATGCCCTCGTTCTCCGCATCCGGAATGAAGTTGCCGATCACCATGGCATCGGGCCGGCGCGCAGCCCCGACGTCGATCAGTCGAGCGAGGTCCTGCGCCAGGTTGTCGAAGCCGTTCGGCGCCGTGTATTCGAATTCGACGTTCGAGGCTTTTGCAGCGTCCTTCGCTCCCTTCTCCATCGCGCTGAAGAACGGGTCGCCGAGCGGCCCGAGCACCGCGATGATCTTCAGTGGGCGGTCCTGCGCCTCGGCGGCATGGACCGCGCCCGCGATCGCCGCCGCACTTGCGAGGCAGGTGAAAAGACTGCGGAATGCTCGACGGCCACGCGTCATAGGACCCTCCCGATCAGTTCCACGGCCCTCTTCCGGAGCAGTGTGCCGTGAGGTTCGCACAAGGCGGAAACCTTGTCTACACGTGTAGACGGAGGCGTGGCGAACTCCGGATCCCCCGGGTCCGATCGCGCTCGATCGACCGTGCCCATCGGGTCGTGCGACCTCTGGCTCATGCGATCAGCTCTGGGCCACGGCGGGATCGAGGTTGTTCGCCCTCGCGGAGTCATGCGACAGCGAGGCATGACGATCCGAACGCGAGCGACACGCCTCGATGTGGCCCGCCTGGCCGGCGTCTCGTCGGCTGTGGTGTCCTACGTCGTGAACAACGGTCCGAAGCCGGTCGCCGCCACGACGCGTCACCGCGTGCTCGAGGCGATCCGGGCGCTCGACTATTACCCGGACGAGGCGGCGCGGCGGCTGCGCGGGGTCGGCGGTTCGACGATCGGGTATCTGGTGCCGGACATCCGCAACCCGTTCTTCGCCGACATGACCGCGGCGTTCAATCGAGCCCTGCGCCTGCGCGGGTACCATCTCCTGCTGGCGGATCTCGGCGACGACGATGCCCAGGAGCGTTCCTACCTCGAACTCTTCCGCACGAAGCGCGTCGACGGCGTGATCGCATGGCAGACCGCTTCGGTGAACGATCTCGTCGACTTCCTCACGAGCAGCGCCATCCCGTTCGTGCTGGTGGCGGCTCGTCACCCCGGCGCATCGAGCATCATGATCGACGAGGAGGCGGCCGCCAACTTGGCCGTCGGACACCTGAAGGCGCTCGGACATCGCCGCATCGCCTACGTCGGTCCGCGTGACGTGACGCACCACCCGCAGTCACGCCGCCCGTTCGTCGAGAGGGCTCTCCGGCAGGCCGGCCTGCCCGTGAACGGTGAGTGGTTCGTGGACATGGCGGCGCTCGACGACGCGCCGACGGCAGCACGCCGCCTTGCGACCGCACCAGGCCGCCCGACCGCGGCGATCGTGCACAACGACGCCTTCGCGATCCGGATCGTTTCGAACCTGATCGAACTCGGATCCGCCGTGCCGGGTGACCTGTCCATCGTCGGATACGATGATCTCGAGGCGAGCCGCTACACGAGAGTCCCCCTGACGTCGATCGGATATTCCAAATCCGACATCGGCCGGCTCGCGATCGATCTCCTCCTGCGCAGGGGCGAGGGCGCCACCACGCGCGAAGAGCTGACGCTGCCGGTCGCACTGGTGGTGCGAGCCTCCAGCGCACGCGCCGGCTGACGTCGCCGCCATGATGGGGGCAAAGCTTGCCCACCCGGCACGACCGTCGCGGTTCATCGAGGTGAGCCGGTCGGGCGCGGGCCTGACGAGCGCCGCGCCAGCATGACCGGGCGATGACCTGGGCTGGAGCGATCCGTCGCGCTCCGCAGAGCAAGGCGACGGGTCTTCTGCACGGACCAGCAGATCAGGTCAGCCGACGCTGCCGACCGCGCCTTGCCCCTCCCGCCTCCCGCCTCGCGGCCTTCCCAAGCGCGCCCCGGCGCCCCACCCTTGGGGGGCAACCCCGGAGGCTCCATGACCATCCCCGACACGATGACGGCCATCGCCATCCAGGCCCACGGCGGGCCCGAGATGCTTCAGCCGCAGCGGCGACCCGTGCCGCGGCCCCGGGCGGGCGAGGTCTTGATCCGGGTCGCGGCGGCGGGCGTCAACCGGCCGGACGTGCTGCAGCGCTCCGGCAACTACGCGCCGCCGCCCGGCGCCTCCGACCTGCCGGGGCTCGAAGTGTCCGGCGAGGTCGCGGCGTTGGGCGAGGGCGCGACGCGCTTCGCGGTGGGCGACAAGGTCTGCGCGTTGGTGCCGGGCGGCGGCTATGCGCCCTTTGTGGCGACGCCCGAGGTCCAGGCGCTGCGCATCCCCGGCGGGCTCTCCGCCGTCGAGGCGGCGGGCGTGCCGGAAACCTTCTTCACCGTCTGGGTCAACGTCTTCGACCACGGCCGGCTCCAAGCCGGCGAGGCGCTGCTGGTCCACGGCGGCACGTCGGGCATCGGCACCACCGCCATCCAGCTCGGCAAGGCCTTCGGCGCCACCGTGCTGGCCACGGCCGGCAGCCCCGGCAAGTGCGACGCCATGCTGGGCCTCGGCGCCGACCGCGCCATCGACTACCGGCGGGAAGACTTCGTCGCCGTCGCCAAGGAGGTCACGGGGGGGCGCGGCGTCGACGTGATCCTCGACATGGTCGGGGGCTCCTACGTCGAGCGCAACTACGCGGCCGCGGCCGACCGGGGCCGCATCGTGCAGATCGCTTTCCTCGGCGGCGCCAAGGCCGAGGTGAACTTCACCCAGCTCATGATGAAGCGCCTCGTCCACACGGGATCGACGCTGCGGCCCCGCACCGTCGACGAGAAGGCCGCCATCGCGCGCGCCCTGGAGGCGAAGGTGTGGCCGCTGCTGGCGGCCGGCACGGTGCGGCCGCTCATCGACCGGGTCTTCCCGCTGCAGGAGGCCGCCGAGGCCCATCGCTGGATGGAGCAGGGCGACCACGTCGGCAAGATCGTGCTGGCGGTGGAGGGCTGACGATGGCGCGCGATGCGGCGGAGGACAGGCCGGCCCCGAAGCCGCGGCACGCCATCGGCGAGCCGCTCGACGCCGTCTCGGTCGACGAGCTGCGCGAGCGCATCGCGGCGCTGCACGAGGAGGTCGCCCGGCTCGAGGCGGAGGTCGCCAGGAAGCAGGCGTCCCGCAGCGCCGCCGACGCGGTGTTCCGGCGATGAGGATCCTCGTCGCGGTGCTGCTGGCGGGCCTCGGGTCCGCCGCGGCCCGCGCCGCGTCCCCCGTCCCCGCTCCCCTGATCCCCGCGCCGTCGTGGCACCCGGCCGTGCTCGACGTCCCCGTCCCCGGCGGCGGCACCGAACGCGCCCTGCTGCTCCGGCCGGACCGGCCGCGCGGCACGTCGTTGGTGCTGCCGGGCGGCGCCGGCACGCTGGTGATGCTGCCGGGCGGCGCCGGCACGGTCGGCATCGGGGCGGACGGCACGGTCGCGCGTCCCGACAATGTCGTGATCCGCACGGCCCCGCTGTGGCTGGGCCGCGGCTACGCCCTGCTGATCGCGGATGCGGGCGAGAACCTGCGCGGCGCGCGCGCCGGGACGGCCTATGGCGGGGCGGTCGCCGCCCTGGTGGCGGCCGCCCATGCAGCGGTGCCGGGGCCGGCGGTGCTGGTCGGCACCAGCCAGGGCGCCATCGCGGCGGTGAACGGTGCGGGACGCGCCGACGTCGCCGGCCTCGTGCTGCTCGAAGCCGTGTCGCGCCTGGGCGGCAGCGGCGAGACGGTGTTCGAGGCCCGTCCCGCCGCCGTCGCGGCACCCGTGCTGGTGGTGGCGAACGGCGCCGACCGCTGCCCCGTGACGCCGCCCGGGGATGCGGCCCGGGTCGCCGCGGCCTTCACGGGGGCGTCCCGCGTCGACGTGCTGCGCCTCGCCGGGCCGGATGCGGGCGGCCGCGACTGCGGCTCGCTGTCGGCGCACGGCTACCGCGGCGTCGAGGGCGAGATGGTGGAGCGCGTGGCGGGCTGGCTCGAGCGCCTCCGCCTTCGATGAAGTCGCTCCGGCTCCGAGTCGCCGAGGCGGCTCCGAGCCGATCCCGCTTTGGCGCGCGGAGCGGCAGCCCGCCGAGGGGCGGGCGCCGGCCGCGACGCCGGGTCAGGCGTTGCCGAGGCTGTCGAAGTCGAAGGGCAGCGAGCGGAGCCGCTTGCCGGTCGCCGCGAAGACCGCGTTGGAGACGGCGGGCGCCACCGGCGGCACGCCGGGTTCGCCGACGCCCGTCGGCGGTTCCTGCGAGGGCACGATATGCACCTCGACCACCGGCATGTCGCTCATGCGCAGCGGCTCGTAGCTGTCGAAGTTCGCCTGCTCGACCACGCCCTTGTCGAAGGTGATCTTGTTGCGCAGCGCGGCCCCGAGCCCGTAGCCGGCGCCGCCCGACATCTGGGCCCTGATGATGTCGGGGTTGATGGCGATGCCGCAATCCACCGCGATGACGAGCCGGTCCACCTTCACCGCCGTGCCCTTGACGGTGACGTCCGCCACCATGGCCACGAAGGTGTTGAAGCTCTCGTGCACGGCGATGCCGCGCCCGCGCCCGGCCGGGAGCGTCTCGCCGAAGCCCGCCTTCTCGGCCGCGAGCTTCAGCACGCCGACATGGCGCGGGTGGTCCTTCAGCATGGCGATGCGGAAGGCCACCGGGTCCTGCCCGGCCGCGTGGGCGAGGTCGTCGATCATCACCTCGACGGCCTGGGCGGTGTGGCTGTGGCCCACCGAGCGCCACCACAGGGTCGAGACCGGCGAAGGCGCGTCGTGCCAGTCGACCAGGAGGTTCGGCACCGCATAGGGCATGTCGGCCACGCCCTCGACGGCCGTCGAGTCGACGCCCCCCTTGAACATCACGGGCTCGAAGGCCGTGCCCTTCATGAAGGACTGGCCGACGAGGCGGTGCTTCCAGGCCGCGACGCCGCCCTTCGGGTCGAGCGCGGCCTCGATGGCGTGGAAGAACATCGGACGGTAGCGGCCGCCCTTGATGTCGTCCTCGCGGGTGTAGACGAGGTGGACGGGGCGCTTGCCGTCGGTCTTGGCCATGATGGCGGCGGCTTCGGCGAAATAGTCGCCGTTCGGGGTCGCGCGGCGCCCGAAGGAGCCCCCGGCCCAGACCGTGTGGATCCTGACCTTGTCGGGGGTGACGCCGAGGGTCGCGGCCGCGACCGCCTGCTCGATCGTCTGGAACTGCGAGCCGGCGTAGAAGTCGTAGGACCCGTCGGCGGCCTTCTCCACCGTGCAGTTCAGCGGCTCCATCGGGGCATGGGCCAGGTAGGGGAAGACGAACTCGGCCTTGACGACCTTGCCGGAGCTTTTCAGCGCCTGTTCGGCGTCGCCGCTCTTCAGCGCCAGGGCGCCCTGGGACTGGGCGGCGGACCGGTAGTCGGCCAGCATCTCGGCGCTGGAGCGCATCTCGGCCTTGGAATCGTCCCAGGCGATCTTCAGGGCGTCGCGGCCCTGGCGCGCCGCCCAGGTGTTCTCGGCCAGCACCGCCACCCCCTGCGGCACCGTCACGACGTCGACCACGCCCTTGACGGCGCGGGCCGCCGCGTCGTCGACGCTCTTCACGGTGGCGCCGAAGCGCTCGGGCCGCTGCATCACGGCGGTGAGCATGCCGGGGCGGCGGATGTCGAGCGCGTAGCGCGCCGTGCCGTCGGTCTTCTCGATGTGGTCGATGCGGTGGAAGGACGTGCCGATCAGCCGGAAGTCCTTGGGGTCCTTGGTGTGGACGTCCATGGGGACGGGCTGGCGCGCGGCCGCCTCGGCGAGTTCGCCGAAGCGCGCCGACTTGCCGGACTTGTGCCGGAGCACGCCCTTCTCGATCGTCACCTCGGTCGCCGGCACCTTCCAGGCGTCGACGGCGGCGGCGATCAGCATGGCGCGGGCCGCCGCGCCCGCCTTGCGCAGCTGGTTCCAGCTGTTGGCCACCGAGGTCGAACCGCCGGTGCCCTGCACGGGGCCGAAGGCGAGGTTGTTGTATAGCTGGGCGTCGGCGGGCGCGAAGGCGAAGCGCATCTGCGACCAGTCGGCGTCGAGCTCCTCGGCCACGATGGTGGGCAGGCCCGTGGTGACGCCCTGGCCCTTGTCGAGGTGCTTGACGATGACCGTGACGGTGTCGTCGGCCGCGATGTGCACGAAGGCGTTGGGGCGCGGCGTGTCGCCCGGCACCGCCAGCAGCGCCTTGCCGCCGCCGGGGGCCTCCTCGGCGAAGCTTTTGCCGCCCCGCAGCACGACGCCCAGCACCAGGGCGCCGGCGGCCGAGAGTTTCAGGATGTCGCGGCGCGACGGTGCGGTCTCGGCGGTGCCGATGGGCGCCGACTCGCCGATGGGCGCCGACGCGCCGATGGGCGCCGACTGGGTCTTGCTGTACATGGCGGGTCCCCTCAGGCGAGCTTGGCGGCGGCGTCGTGGATGGCGGCCCGGATGCGGGGATAGGTGGCGCAGCGGCACACGTTCCCGTCCATGGCGCTCTCGATGTCGGCGTCGGTGGGCTTCGGCGTCTGGCTGAGCAGGCCGATGGCCGACATGATCTGGCCCGACTGGCAGTAGCCGCACTGGACCACGTCGAGGTCCTGCCAGGCGGCCTGAACGGCCTTGGCGACCTTGCCGCCGACGCCCTCGATGGTGGTGATCTCGTGGCCGGCGGCGTCGCCCACCTGCGTCTGGCAGGAGCGCACCGGCTGGCCGTCGAGGTGGACCGTGCAGGCGCCGCACTGGGCGATGCCGCAGCCGTATTTGGTGCCCGTCATGTTGAGCACGTCGCGGATGGCCCACAGCAGCGGCATGTCCGCGTCGACGTCGAGGTCGTGCTGTGATCCGTTGATCTTCAGGCTGATCATGGGTCGCTTTCCGAAGGCGGGGGCGCGCGGACGTCCATATGACGGGACGCGGCCCGGCGGGTCCGAGGCGGGGCCGATCGGCCCGGTACGGAAGGGGCGGATCGTCGGCGACCTTGGAACGGTCCCAATCTAGACGGAAGGGTTCGGTTGTACCATCGGGCGTTTCGGTTGTGCCGACGAGCGCGAGGATCGCGCCGGCTCGGCGCGGCGGCGCTCCGCATGCCCCGCCATCGCCGTCCCGCCTTGCGCCGCCGGGGGGAAAGCGCTACATAACACTCGTACCGACGATCTTCGGTACGGTCCGGTAGTTTGATGAAGAGTGGGCTCCTGCCGGACCCGCTCTTTTGCTTTTTGGGCTTCAGCCCCGGCCCCATGGACAGTGCCTTCTTGACCCTTCCGCCCCCCGATCACGCCGCTCCGCAGCCCGACGCCATCCCGGCGAGTGCCGCCACCGCCGGTGCCGCCGTCGCCGAGGCGCCGCTCGACGAGCCGCGCTTCACGGTGGAGGGCGGCGTCGCCGCCCGGGTCGGCCAGGCCGCCGTGCCGGTGCTGGCCGATCTCGGCTACCGGCTGGTGTGGGTGAAGCTGTCGGCCGGCCCGCCGTCCCTGCTGCGCATCATGGCGGAGCGTCCCGACGGCACCTTCACGATCGGCGACTGCGAGGCCGTGAGCCGGGCGCTCGCGCCGGTGCTCGACCTCGACGACCCGATCACGGGGGAATACCGGCTCGAAGTGTCCTCGCCCGGCATCGACCGTCCGCTCGTCCGCCTGTCGGACCTGCGCCGCGGCCTCGGGCACGAGGTCAAGGTGGAGCTCGCCGTCCCCATGGACGGGCGCCGGCGGTTCCGGGGCTTCATCGCGGCGGTCGCCGACGACGGCCGCCTCGCCCTGAAGCTCATGGACAAGAAGGCCGGCCAGGACGAGACGGTCGAGATCCCGACGCGCGACATCGCCGAAGCCAAGCTGGTCCTGACCGATGCGCTGATCCGCGTCGCCCTCAAGACGCAGGAAACCTCCGGCGAGGACCCGGCCGACGGTGCCGAGGCCGCCCCGGAGGCGGCCGACGCCCCCCGCGGCCCGGGCCGGTTCGCGGACCGCAACAAGGCCAGGCGCGCCGTCCCGGCGGGCGTGCAGACACGGGCGCGACCCGCGCCGAAGGCTCCGCGCGGACGCTGATCCGCCGCCGCCCCTTCAGACCTTTCGAGGAGACAACCCCATGGCCGTCAGCGCCAACAGGCTCGAACTCTTGCAGATCGCCGAGGCGGTGGCGCGCGAGAAGAACATCGACCGCTCCATCGTGATCCAGTCCATGGAGGACGCGCTGCAGAAGGCCGCGCGGTCCCGCTACGGGCAGGAGACCGAGGTGCGGGCCGAGATCAACCCGCGCACCGGCGAGACGCGCTTCTCGCGGCTGCTCCTGGTCGTCGACGAGATCGAGAACGACGCCATCCACATCACGTTGCCGGAGGCGCGCCGCCGCAACCCGGCCGCCCAGGTCGGCGACTGGATCTCCGAAACCCTGCCGCCCTTCGAGTTCGGCCGCATCGCCGGACAGTCGGCCAAGCAGGTCATCGTGCAGAAGCTGCGCGAGGCCGAGCGCGACAAGCAGTACGACGAGTTCAAGGACCGCATCGGCGAGATCATCAACGGCGTGGTCAAGCGCGTCGAATACGGCAACGTCGTCGTCGACCTCGCCGGCCGCGGCGAGGCCATCGTGCGCCGTGACGAGCTGATCCCGCGCGAAACCTTCCGCCCGGCGGACCGCATCCGGGCCTACGTCTACGACGTGCGGCGCGAGCAGCGCGGGCCGCAGATCTTCCTGTCGCGCACCCATCCCCAGTTCATGGCCAAGCTCTTCGCCCAGGAGGTGCCGGAAATCTACGACGGCATCATCGAGGTGAAGGCCGTCGCCCGCGACCCCGGCTCCCGCGCCAAGATCGGCGTCACGTCGCGCGACAGCTCCATCGACCCCGTGGGCGCCTGCGTCGGCATGCGCGGCTCGCGCGTTCAGGCCGTGGTGAACGAGCTGCAGGGCGAGAAGGTCGACATCATCCCCTGGTCGCCCGACGCCGCGACCTTCATCGTCAACGCGCTGCAGCCGGCCGAGGTCGTCAAGGTGGTGCTCGACGAAGACTCGTCGCGCATTGAAGTCGTGGTGCCGGATGACCAGTTATCCCTAGCGATCGGTCGTCGTGGCCAGAACGTGCGGCTGGCATCCCAGCTCACCGGCTGGGACATCGACATCCTGACCGAAGCCGAGGAATCCGAGCGGCGCCAGAAGGAATTCGTCGAACGCACCAACCTCTTCATGGAGGCGCTCGACGTCGACGAGGTGGTGGCCCAGCTGCTCGCCTCGGAAGGGTTCCGCTCGCTGGAGGAACTGGCCTACGTGGAGCCGGCCGAACTCTCGAACATCGAGGGGTTCGACGAGGACACGGCGGCCGAGATCCAGTCCCGGGCCCGAGGCTACCTCGACGCGATCGAGAAGGCTCACGACGACAGGCGCCTGGAACTCGGCGTCGCCGACGACCTGAAGGAGATCGACGGCCTCACCACGGCCATGCTGGTGAAGCTCGGCGAGAACGACGTGAAATCCGTCGAGGACTTCGCCGGCTGCGTGCCCGACGACCTCGTGGGCTACACGGAGCGCAAGGACGGCGAGGCGACCCGCGTGCCGGGCTACCTCGACGGGTTCGAGATGTCGCGCGAGGACGCCGAGGCCATGATCATGCAGGCCCGCATCAAGGCGGGCTGGATCGAGGCCGAGGTGGAAGCCGAGGCCGAGGAGGCTCCGGCCGACGAGGAGATGGCCTGACGCTTCGCGCGGGGGCCCGGGCATGACGGCCGCGACCGACGATGCCGCAGGGGAAGACCCGGCGGGGCAGGGGGCTTCGGAGCAGGGGATTTCGGAGCAGGAGGTTTCGGGGCAGGATCCGTCCGACCCCGCGGCCTTTCCCGACACGGGGCCGGAGCGCACCTGCATCGTCACCCGGCGCAAGGGCGCGCCGGACACGTTCATCCGCTTCGTGGTCGGTCCCGACCGCGCGGTGGTCCCCGACCTCCGGTGCAAGCTGCCGGGGCGCGGGGCCTGGGTGACGGCCGAGAAGGCCGTCGTCCTCGAGGCGATGAAGCGGAAAAGCTTCAAGCGCGCGTTCAAATCCGAGGTGGAGGTGCCGCCCACGCTGGCCGAGCTGATTGACGGCCTCATGGAAAAAGATGCATTGCAGGCGCTCAGCCTCGCCAACAAGGCCGGCCTGGTGGTGGCGGGTGCCACCAAGGTCGAAGGGTCCATCGGGCCGAAGGTGCCGGCCGCGCTCGTCCAGGCGAGCGACGGCAGCCCCGACGGGGTCCGCAAGATGGAGGCCGCGGTCCGTCGCCTTCTCGGCGACGAGGCCGATGCCTTACCGCGCATTCGAGATTTTCGCTCCGACCAATTGGATTTGGCACTGGGGCGCACAAATGTGATACACGCTGCGGTGGCCGGGGGAACGGTCGGCGAGGGTTTTGTGTCGCGAGCGCGGCGATTGAAACGTTACCGCGGGGAACCGCCGGCGCAAGCCGCGGGGCCAGGACGATCTATCGATGTAGAACCTACCAGAGATTGAGCGAGACACTTGCCGAAGATCGGCTTCGGCGCTCGCAGGATTGGGGCACGGACACGGCCCTCAGGACGAATGACTGATGAGTGAACCGAACAACGTTGGCGAGAAGACTCTGAGCGTGAGCCCGAAGACCACCCTGTCGTTGAAGCGACCGGTCGAGCAGGGCACCGTGCGACAGAGCTTCTCCCACGGCCGTACGAAGCAGGTGGTCGTCGAGAAAGTGAAGAGCCGCGTCGTGGCGCCCGCCAAGCCGGCTGCCGCGGCGCCGTCGCCGGCCGCCCCCGCACGGGCTGCGGCGCCCGCCGCCCCGACCTCGCCGGCCGCCGCGGCCCCGGCCCCCAGGGCCGAGGCTCCGAGGGCGGACGCGCCGAAGGTCGACGCTGCCAAGCTGGAAGCCCTCCGGGTCGAGACCGCCAGGGTCGAGGCTGCGAGAGCCGAAGCCGTCAGGGTCGAAGCCGCCAGGGTCGAGGCTGCCAAGGCCGCCGCGCCTGTCGCGACGCCTCCTGTCGCCACGCCTGCCGCCGCGACGACGCCCGACGGCGTCAAGGCCGAGCCGGCCAGGAGCGAGCCCGCCAAGAGCGAGCCTGCCAAGGCCGAGGTGGCGCCGCCGAGCCCGCCCGTGACGGCTTCCGCCGCGCCGGCTCAGCCGGCGTCGGTCGCCACGCAGGCACCTGCGGCCATTCAGGCACCTGCGGCAACACAGGCACCGGCCGCCATGCAGGCACCGGCGGCATCGGCCGCCACACCGGCCCCTGCCGCGCCGGTTGCGGCTGCCCCGCAGCCCGCACGCCCCGCCGCTCCCGCGGCGCCGCGTCCTGCTGCCCCCTCGTCCACCGGTGTGGCGCCCCGCGGCGTCCCGGCGCGTCCCGGCCAGCCGCTGCGTCCCGGCCAGCCCGGCGCCCGTGGTCCTGCGCCCGCCGGCCGTTCCGGCTCGGCCGCCCCGGCGGCCGGCGCCCGTGGTGCGCCCGCGGCTCCTGGCCGCGGTGCCCCGCCGGCCCGTCCCGGCGGCAACCGTCCGCAGACCGGCGTCGTGCTTCGCACGCTGACCGAGGAGGAGCGCGAGGCCCGCGCCCGCGCCCTGGTCGGTGCCAAGTCCCGCGAGGAGGACGACCGTCGTCGCGCCGAGGAGGATGCCAAGCGCCGGGCCGAGCGCGAAGCCGCCGCCGCCGCCGAGCGCGTCGCCGCTGAGGAGCGGCAGCGCCAGGAGGATGCGCGCCGCGCCGCCGAGCTCGACGTGAAGCGTCGCGCCGAGGAGGAGGCCGCGCGCCGCCTGTCCCCGGCCGGTGGCCCGCCCACCGCCAGCGCAGCCCGGCCGACCGAGGGCGTGCTGACGCCCATCACGCGCCGTCCGCCCATGAATGCGCCGGCCCGGCTCGCCGTGCCGCGCCCGTCGCGCTCCGGTCCCCAGAAGGACCGCGGTCGCCTGACGGTGTCGACCGCCACGACCGAGCAGGAAGACCGCACGCGCTCCGTCGCGGCCTTCCGCCGCCGCACGCAGCGCATGAAGGGCTTCGGCTCGCAGGAGACGAAGGAGAAGCTCACCCGCGAGGTGATCCTGCCCGAGACCATCACCATCCAGGAACTCGCCAGCCGCATGTCGGAGCGGGCCGTGGACGTGATCAAGCTGCTGATGAAGCAGGGCCACATGGCCAAGATCACCGACGTGATCGACGCCGACATGGCGCAGCTCATCGCCGAGGACCTCGGCCATACGGTGCGCCGCGTCGCCGAGTCGGACGTCGAAGAGGGTCTCTTCGACGAGCCGGGTTCGGACGACGACCTGCTGCCGCGGCCCCCGGTCGTGACCATCATGGGCCACGTCGACCACGGCAAGACGTCGCTGCTCGACGCCATCCGGCAGACCACGGTCGTGTCGGGCGAGGCGGGCGGCATCACCCAGCACATCGGCGCCTACCAGGTGACGGCGCCGAACGGTGGCGCCGTGACGTTCATCGACACGCCCGGCCACGCCGCCTTCACGGCGATGCGCGCCCGCGGCGCCAAGGTGACGGACGTGGTGGTGCTGGTGGTGGCGGCGGACGACGGCGTCATGCCGCAGACCATCGAGGCCATCAACCACGCCAAGGCGGCCGGCGTGCCGCTGATCGTGGCGATCAACAAGATCGACAAGCCCGGCGCCAAGCCCGAGCGCGTCCGCTCCGAACTGCTGCACTACGACGTGCAGGTGGAAAGCATGGGCGGCGACACGCTCGAGGTCGAGGTTTCGGCCTTGAAGCGCCAGAACCTCGAGCGGCTGCTCGAGGCCATCGCGCTGCAGAGCGAAGTGCTGGACCTCAAGGCGGATCCCAACCGGGCCGCCGAGGGCACGGTGATCGAGGCGCGGCTCGACCGCGGCCGAGGCCCCGTCGCCACCGTGCTGGTGCAGCGCGGCTCGCTGAAGGTCGGCAACATCGTGGTGGCGGGGTCCCAGTGGGGCCGCGTGCGCGCGCTGATCGACGACAAGGGCGAGACCGTCACCGAAGCGGCGCCGTCCTTCCCGGTCGAGGTGCTGGGCTTCTCGGGTGCGCCCGACGCCGGCGACCGCGTCGCCGTGGTCGACAGCGAGGCCCGTGCCCGCGAGATCACCGAATACCGCGAGCGCCAGAAGCGCGAAAAGCTGGCGGCCCGCGGCGCCTCGGTGCGCGGTTCGCTGGTCGACATGATGACCCAGCTCCGCACGGTGGGGAAGAAGGAGTTCCCGCTGCTCATCAAGGGCGACGTGCAGGGCTCGGTCGAAGCCATCATCGCCACGTTGGAGAAGCTCGGCACCGACGAGGTCGCGGCCCGCATCATCCACGCGGGCGTCGGCGGCATCACCGAATCCGACATCACTCTGGCCGAAGCCTCCAACGCCGCGATCATCGGCTTCAACGTCCGCGCCCACAAGGAAGCGCGCACGCTGGCCGAGCAGTCGAAGCAGGAGATCCGCTACTACAACATCATCTACGACCTCGTGGATGACGTTAAGGCCGCCATGTCGGGCCTGCTCTCGCCCACGCTGCGCGAGGAGATGCTCGGCAATGCCCTGATCCTGGAGGTGTTCCACATCACCAAGGTCGGCAAGGTGGCGGGCTGCCGGGTCACGGACGGCAACGTCCAGCGCGGCGCCAACGTGCGGCTCATCCGCGACAACGTCGTGGTGCACGAGGGCAAGCTGTCGACGCTCAAGCGCTTCAAGGACGAGGTCAAGGACGTGGTGGCCGGCCAGGAATGCGGCATGGCCTTCGAGACCTACCAGGACATGCGCGCCGGCGACGTGATCGAGTGCTATCGCGTCCACGAAGAGAAGCGCTCGCTCTGACGGCGCTCCCCGGAAACGGGGCGATCTCGACGGGAAGGCGGGCCGAAGGGCCTGCCTTCCCGTCTTTCGTTTGAGGGCCGCGCGTCGCGGCCGAGCCGGTCGATGGCGAGCGCGGCGGGACGGTCCCGCGCGCCGGCCGGCGCATTCCACGAGGGCACCGCCGGGCGGTCGACCCGACAGGTCCAGGACCAGTAGAGATCATGTCCAGAGCTCATCATTCCGGCGCGCAGCCGTCCCAGCGCATGTTGCGGGTCGGCGAACTCGTGCGGCACGTCGTGGCCGAGATGCTGTCGCGCGGCGCCATGCCGGATCCCGTGCTGGAGAAGCACGTCATCACGGTGCCGGAGGTCCGCATGTCGCCGGACCTGAAGCTCGCCAACGTCTACGTTATGCCGCTCGGCGGCGGCGACGTGAAGGCCGTGATCGAGGCGCTCGACAAGCAGAAGAAGTTCCTGCGCACCGAACTGGCCCACAAGGTCAACCTGAAGTTCGCGCCCGACCTCAAGTTCAGGGTCGACGAGAGTTTCGAGAAATCCGCCCGGATCGACGCGTTGCTGGCCTCCCCGGTGGTGCAGCGCGACCTGCAGGGCGACGACGAGAGCCAGGACTGAACCCATGACCACGACCGAGGCGCAGGACGCGCGACCCGCACGGCCCCCCCGCAGGGTCAAGGCCGAGGTGAACGGCTGGCTGGTTCTGGACAAGCCCGTCGGCATGACGTCGACCCAGGCGGTGAGCCGCCTGAAGCACATGTTCAACGCCAAGAAGGCCGGCCATGCCGGCACGCTCGACCCCCTGGCCTCGGGCCTGCTGCCGATCGCCTTCGGCGAGGCGACCAAGACCGTGCCCTTCGTGCAGGACGGCGCCAAGACCTACCGGTTCCGCATCCGCTGGGGCGTCAAGACCGACAGCGACGACACCGAAGGCGCCGTGATCGAGACCTCGGACCGGCGGCCGACGCGGGCCGAGATCGAGGCGCTGCTGCCCTCCTTCGAGGGCACCATCATGCAGCGCCCGCCGGCCTATTCGGCCATCAAGGTCAACGGCGAGCGCGCCTACGACCGGGCGCGCGAGGGCGAGATCTTCGAACTCGCCGCCCGGCCCATCACCATCCACGCGCTGAACCTCATCGAGTCCGCGGCCGACGAGGCCGTGCTCGAGGCGCATTGCGGCAAAGGCACCTATGTGCGGGCCATCGCCCGCGACCTCGGCGATGCGCTGGGCTGCCTCGGCCACGTCAACGCCCTGCGGCGCACCCGCGTCGGGCCGTTCCTCGAGGTGGACGGCGTCGCGCCGCCCGGCGACGACCAGGACCCGGCAGCCTTTCTGGCGGCGCTGCGCCGCGTCGAGGCTGGCCTCGGCGAGGTGCCGAGCGTCGACATCGTGCGCCAGGACGCGGCCCGCCTGCGCCGGGGCCAGCCGCTGCTGCTGCGCGGCCGCGACGCGCCGAGCGAGGGCATGGCCTATGCGGCCTGCGGCGGCGTGGTGGTGGCCTTCGGCCCCATCGAACAGGGGGCGCTGCAGCCCTACCGGGTTTTCAACCTTCCGTTCTGAGCGGGTCGGGCTCCCGCCCGGGCCCGGACGCCCTCAGGGCGCGCGCGCCACGATCACGTCGCGGCGCTTGATGACCCGGTCGACGCGGTGTGCCAGCGCGTCGTAGGGCGCCTCCGTGACGACGCGCAGCGGCGACAGGTCTTCGACCAGCGCCGCCATCTCGTCGCGGGTGGCCCGGGTGCTGTCCCACGAGAAGGCCAGCGTACCGCCGGGCTCCATCTGGCCGGCCCAGGCCGGCAGGCACCGCCCGAGAAGCTCGGCCAGGGGCGCATTGTGCTGGATGCCGTAGGGCAGGTCCGTCACGACGAGGTGCGGCCGGCCGAATCCCGCCAGGAGGTCGCGCGAGAGCGCACTGTCGCCCGCCACGAGCAGCGCGCGGCGCGGGTCCTCCTTCTCGCGGCCGATGCGGAACTGCCAGCGATGCGCGTCGAGGGCGCGCAGCCGCTCCTCGCGCACGCCGACCGAGACGCGCGCCTCGCGGCAGAACTGCGTCAGGAAGGTCGCGGTGGATTCGGCGTCGCCGCGCTCGCGCTCGATGCCGGCCGCGTGGGCGCCGAGCGCCAGGGCGGTGAACAGCGTGGTGCCGCCGCCGCACAGCGGATCGAAGACCCGCAGCTCGCGCCAGGGCGTCTCGGCGAAGCGGCTGGCGAACTTCGCCATGTTGCACAGGAACAGCGTGAAGAGTTCGCTGGTCTTGCCCTTGTAGCGCCGCACGGCGGCGATGTCGGGCGACAGGGCGTGGGGATAGTCGGTCGCCACGGGCCGCAGCAGCGGCCCCGCCACGTCGCCCAGGCCGTCGTAGAGTTCGAACAGGTTGCCGAGCGTGCCGAGGCTCGCCAGCAGGCGGGTGTCGTCCTCGGACAGGTCCCCGCCCGGCAGCGCGAAGGTGGCGTAGTCCTGCCCGGCGAGCCGCCGCACCGCGATCTCGCCGGCGCGGCGCCCGAGCGGCGAGGCGGCGAGTTCGGCCGGCGCGAGCTCGCCGGCGAGGTTGGCATATTGGGTGCTGCGCTGGGGCGCGATCTGGGCCGCGAGGACGAGGTCTGTGGACATGCGCTGGCTTGGGGGCTGTTCGGAACCATGGAGGGTGGCTCGACCGGAGCCATTGTCGGACGATCGGCAGGAGACGCGCGCCGTGCGTGGCCGAGCCGCGATCACGCGCAGGCCGAGGCCCCGGGCGACAAAACGGCCCAACTTCTCGGGGAACCGCCGGGCGGCGGCTGCACGGGGCGTCGAAACTCGTGCCGGCACGGACGCACCGGCTGCGCGCCTTCCCTGCCATGCGGTTCGTCGCGCCGCAATAGAGCCGCCCCCCAGGGTTCGTGACGGTCTCTCGACTGGCACATCCCCGGCGGTGCAGCGAGGCCGTCAGGGACCCCGCCTGCGGCCCTGGCAGAGCACCACGGGCGAGCCCAGCGCGTAGCCGAAGCCGCTGCCCTGGTAGACGGTCACGTTGGACTGGCCCGGGGACAGCGTGAACGTGCCCTGGACCACGCTGGGGCTGCCGCCGGCGCCGGCCAGCGTCCACGAATACGTGCAGATCTGGGTCGGCGCCGCGGGATCGACGTGGCTGCACAGGAGTTGCGCGCCGCCGAGTTGGGCGAAGCCCCCGCAGGAGAAGGGCGCGGCGGCCCGGGCCGGCCCGGACAGGGCCGCCATCACGGCGCACGAGACCGCGACCAGAGCGACGCCGGCGACCGTCGCGCCGCTCCAGGCCCGCCCGTGAACCCGCGGCCCCCGCATCGTCCCGCATCCGCGTCGCATCATCCCATTCTCCTTCGCTGTCCGGCCCGCCGTTCCATGCCGCCTCGTCATGGCAGGCCCCCGCCGGCCGCCTCCGCCTTGTCCCACCCGGCGAGAACCGCTACATGCAGATCATAAGCATGTCTATGATCGTATGTGTCACGATCTCGATGTCGAGAAACGTCCTTCGAAACGCCTACCCCGAGCCGCCCACGCATGAACTTCCCTTCCTCCCCGGTCGGCTTCCTCCTGCACGACGTGGCGCGGCTGATGCGTCGGCGGTTCGAGCAGCGCGCGGCCGCCCTCGGCTTCACGCGGGCGCAGTGGCAGGTGCTGCTGCATCTCAGCCGCAACGAGGGCATCAACCAGGCGGGGCTCGCCGAGATCCTCGAAGTCGAACCCATCTCGCTGGTGCGCATCCTCGACAAGCTCCAGGCCCGCGGCCTCGTCGAACGCCGCCAGAAGGACGGCGATCGCCGCTGCTGGCAGCTGTTCCTCACGCCCGACGCGCATCCGAGCCTCGCCCTGCTGCAGGACATCGGCGAGCAGACGCGGGCCGAGGCGCTGGCGGGAATCGATGCGCCCGAGCGTGATGCCCTGATCCGCACCCTTTCGCTTCTCAAGACCAACCTGGTCGACGCCTGCGCCAAGCCGGCGGTCGACGACGAGGCCCAGCATGGTTGACGGCACATCCGCGCGCGAGTTCTCCGACGCCGAGGCGTTCGAGCGCCGCGACGACCACGACGAGGCCGCGCCGGCGGCGCGCGAACGCGTTGCGCCGCGCCTCCCGCCCGGGCCGGCCCCGGCGAGCCCGTCGGCCATCCCGGCGAGCGCCCCTGCCTCGCCCGTCGCCCCTGCCGCACCCGTCGAGCCGCCGCCCCGCGCCAAGCGGCGCGTCCTGCGCCCGCTGCTCTTCGCCCTGCTGCCGGTGGCGCTGGTGGTGGGCGGCTACGACTACGTGACGGGCGGGCAGGTGATGTCGACCGACAATGCCTACGTCCAGGCCCGTTCGCTCGGCGTGTCGACCGACGTATCGGGCACGGTGGCGGCGATCGAGGTTCACGACAACCAGCACGTCGAGAAGGGGCAGGTCCTGTTCCGCCTCAAGCCCGACAGCTTCCGCATCGCGCTCGAGGGCGCGGAGGCGCAGCTCGGCACGGTGCGCAACCAGGTGCTGACGCTGCAGGCGAGCTACAAGCAGTCCTTGTCGCAGATCGCCCAGGCCCAGGCCGACGTGCCGTTCTACCAGGCGACCTTCAAGCGCCAGCAGGACCTCCTGTCCAACAACTACGCGTCCAAGGCGGCCTTCGACCAGGCCGAGCACGACGTGACGGCGACCCAGCAGCGCGTCGCCGTGGCGCAGTCGCAGGCCCAGTCCATGCTGGCCCAGCTCGGCAACGACGCGGACCAGCCGGCGGAGCGGAACCCCTTCTACCTCCAGGCCGAATCCGCCGTCGACGAGGCCCGCCGCGACCTCGCCGACACCGTGGTGCGGGCGCCGTTCCCGGGCGTCGTCACCAACGTCGACGCCCTGCAGGTCGGCGCCTACCTCAAGGCCTCGCAGGCCGGCTTCAGCCTGATCTCCGACCGCGAGATCTGGATCGAGGCGAGCCCCAAGGAGACCGAGCTCACCTACGTCAAGCCCGGCCAGGCCGCGACCGTGACGGTCGACACCTACCCGGACGTCGCCTGGCACGGCACGGTGGAGAGCATCAGCCCGGCCTCGGGCTCGTCCTTCTCGCTGCTGCCGGCCCAGAACACCACGGGCAATTGGGTGAAGGTGGTGCAGCGCATCCCCATGCGGGTGCGCGTCGCGCTCGACCCCGACAAGCCGCCGCTGCGCGTCGGCATGAGCGCGGTGGTGGATGTCGAGACCGGCCACGCCCGCGGCGTGCCGACCTCGATCCAGCATGCGGTGGACTGGGCGCGGGCCGAGGTGGCGGCGCTGCGGGAGCGCTTCCATGTCTAGTGCCGCCATCGCCGGCGTCGCGCGCGGCGCGCCGGCGCCGGACGAGCTCGTCGAGCCCATCGCTTCCCCGGCCGCCGCCGCGCCCTCGCCCCAAGCCCAGGCCGGGCCGGCCGTCGCCAACCGCGGCGCCATCACGGCCTGCGTCATCCTCGCCGTGGTGATGCAGGCGCTCGACACCACCATCGCCAACGTCGCGCTGCCCTACATCCAGGGCAGCGTCTCGGCCTCCTCCGACCAGATCAACTGGGTCCTCACCTCCTACATCACGGCCGCCGCCATCATGACGCCGGCGGCGGGCTATTTCGCCAACCGGTTCGGCCGCAAGCGCGTGCTGCTCATCTCGGTGGCGGGGTTCGTGGTGGCGTCGATCCTGTGCGGCATCGCGCAGTCGCTGGTCGAGATCGTGGGATTCCGCCTGCTGCAGGGTATGTTCGGCGCCGCCCTGGTGCCGCTGGCCCAGTCCATCCTGCTCGACATCTACACGCCCGAGGAGCGCGGCTCCGCCATGGCGGTGTTCGGCGTGTCCATCATGGTGGGGCCGGTGCTGGGCCCGGTGATCGGCGGCTGGCTCACCGACAACATCTCCTGGCGCTGGGTGTTCTACATCAACCTCGGCATCGGCGCCGTCGCCTTCGCCGGCATCTCGGCCTTCGTGACCGAGACGAAGCGCGACGCCCTGGCCCGGCTCGACTGGACGGGGTTCGGCGCGCTGAGCCTCACCATCGCGTCGCTGCAGATCTTCCTCGACCGGGGCGAGCAGCTCGACTGGTTCTCGTCCGGCGAGATCCAGATCGAGGCGCTGGTCTGCGCCTGCGCCTTCTACGTCTTCCTGGTCCACACCTTCACGGCGAAGAAGCCCTTCGTCGACCCGCGGCTGTTCCTCGACCGCAACTTCACCGTCGGCATCGTCTTCATCTTCGTCGTCGGCATCACCTATCTCGCCTCGATGGCGCTGATGACGCCCTACCTGCAGACGCTGATGGACTACCCCATCGTCACGGCGGGCCTCGTCATGGGCCCGCGCGGCATCGGCACGATGGCCAGCATGTTCCTGGTCGGCAAGCTGATCGGCCGGATCGAGGTGCGCTGGCTGCTGCTGGCGGGCCTCGTCCTCACCGCCTGGGCCATGAACGACATGACGGGCTGGACGCGCGACGTGTCCGAGATGCGCATCGTCGAGACCGGCTTCGTGCAGGGGGCGGGCCTGGGCTTCCTCTTCGTGCCGCTGTCGGTCGTGACCTTCTCGACCCTGTCGTCGGCGCAGCGCCAGGACGGCACGGGCCTCTACAACCTGTCGCGCAACATCGGCTCCTCGGTCGGCATCTCGGTCGTGACGGCGCTGCTGGCCGAGAACGTCCAGGCCAACCACGCCGACATCGCCGGCTACGTGACGGCCTTCAACCCCATGGTCCACCTGCCGGCCATCGCCCGCATGCTCAGCCCCTACACGGCCCATGGCCGCGCCGCGCTCGACGGCGTCGTCACCACCCAGGCGACGATGATCGCCTACATGGACGACTTCCGGCTCCTGATGATCATGGCGGTGGCCGCCATGCCATTGGTCTTCCTGCTGAAGAAGGCCGCCGGCCCGGTCGCCGTCGACCATTCGGCCGTGATGGAGTGAGGCGGCGTCCCGCCCGGCGCTCGCCCCGGGTGGCGCGACGGTTTGCAGGCGACGGCGGAATTTGCGACATCCCGAAGCCATCGATGGGGACGGCGCTTCGGTGAAACCATGATGCGGACGGTCATTCACCGGAGCGGCGACGCTGCCGGCGGCGAACTGCGGCCCCGGACCCTGCGGCTCCTGCGGTCGTCGACGCTGACGCTGCTCCTCGTCGCCGGGGCCTCGGCGGCGCGGGCGCAATCGGTGACGGTCGCGGTCGACCGGACCAGCTTCGTCCCCCTGGCGCCGCATTTCAGCGGCGCCAACATTTCCTCGCCCGACACGCCTGTGGAGTTCGGCGACGCCGCCGTGCGCGCCTTCGTCAAGCCCCTGCAGCCCGGCATCCTGCGCTGGCCGGGCGGCACCGTGAACGACGTCTTCGATTGGCAGACCGGGCTCATCCCGTCGCCCGAGGGCTCCGCCACGTCGCGGGGGCGTCCGGGCGTGCCGACCCCGATCGACATCCTGCGGGACGTCTACGCGCAGGACCCCACGGCTCCGTTCAACAAGCAGATCGCCCGGGCCGTATCCGACCTGCAGCCGATCCTCGCCGGCAAGGGCGGCAATCCGCTCGGGGACCGGTCCAGCGGCTTCGCGGGTTTCGCCACCGCGCTCGGAGCGCCGTTCGTCGTGGTGGTCAACGCCACCACCGACACGGTGGCGTCCGCGGAGCGGCTGGCCTTCGCCGTGGCGCATCGCCGCCTGCCCGTGGTGGCCTTCGAACTCGTCAACGAGCCCTACTTCCTCCAGATCCCGGGCTCGGCGGGACCGATCGTCCTGCCGGCGGGATCGCCGCCCGTGAGCGGCCCCTACGCGGACGGGGGCGACTACCTCACCAAGATGAAGCCCTACCGCGACGCCCTCAAGCGCGGCTTCGCCGCGGCCGGCCTCGACCCCGCCCGCGCCGTCGTGGCGATCGGTGGCGGCTACGCGGCCGACGGGTCCAGCCGGAACCGGACGTGGATGGCCGACCTCGCCGCCTACACGCAGGCGCATGGCGCGTGGTGGGATGCCGTGGCCTACCACTTCTATCCGCCCGAGTCCGACGGCGACGACTTCGGCCAGAAGCGGGCCTACGCCAACGACGCCCTCGCCATCGGCACCGACCCGTTCATCGCCGCCTACCGGGCCGCCAATTGGAGCGCCGGCAAGCGGCTGCTGGTGACCGAATTCGACACCACGCTGAACGACCGCACCATCCAGGGCAGCGTCTACGGCGGCGTGTTCACGGCCGAATACGTGGCCCGCATGTCCCGCTACGGCGAAGTCGCCGACGTGATGCTGCACGAACTGTTCTCATCCAGCGACGGCATCGGGTTGCCCCGCGCCGCGATCGACGGGACCGGCGACTGGAAGTCCGAGCTGACCGCGGCCGGACAGTCCGGGCAGACGCTGGACACCACCGGCCGCATCCAGGGGTTGTTCTACACCGTGCAGGTGTTGGCGCTCGGCCTCGCCGATGCCGCCGTCAACGCGAGCGACATGACCTACGGCACGACCGTCACGGGCGCGACCGGCACGGTGCCGACCCGCACCGCCACCCTGCCGGCCGTCTTCGCGCAGGCCTACCACGGCCGGGACGGGAGCCTTCACGTCCTCGTCACCAACAAGGGCGACAGCCCCAAGCTCCTCACGCTCGCCGTGGACGGGCAGGTCGTGTCGACGCCGCTGTCGGTCGACACGCTGGCGCCGACGAACGGCGACCCGGGCCAGAAGAACACCGCGTCGGCGCAACCCGTGGCGGTGGCGCATGCCGCCCTCGGGGGGTCGGTCACCATCCCGGGCTACAGCATCACGCATCTCGTGCTCGCGGCGCCGTAAGGTGCCGCGCCGGGCGCGCGTCCCACCCGCAGGGCCGGCCTGCTCTATCGGGGCGATGCGGGAGTCACGCGGCCTCGTCGAGGTGGGCCGTGATGTCCTCCAGATCATGGATGAGCCGAGCGACGTCGTCGGGCGGTACGGCCGTGCTGAGACCGCCATGAACCACGGCATGTCTCAGGTTCGTCAGCTCCCGGAGCCTCCGAGCATCGTTCTCTTCCAGGTACCCCATCTCGGCCAGTCTCTGAACGGCTTGAGCCGGCGACAAAGGGCGCAGGAGGTCCTTCTCCTGCTGAGGAGCGACCCGCCGAGCCAGCGCTTCCAAGAGCGACCATGCGATCACCAGTGCTGCTCGCTCGTGGCCGGTCTCCAGCAACACCCGAGCCTCCGCTAGGCCGGACGCGAGTTCGACCGCCGTTGCAGTCGATGAGTCCGACTTGGGTTCCGGGGATGGCGATACGTAGAAGAATCGGAAGCTCCAGCCCTGCTGGGACTCGACCAACTTCGCCAGTTTGGCCAAGCTCTCTCTCTGCAGGTCGTGCCCACGCGCTTTGATCTCGATGACGACTCCGCCACCTGGGCCGATGCCAAGTGCATCGGGACGGTAGCCTTCGAGGAACTCAGGTATCACCTCCGATGGCGGCCGGATGTAAAAGGTCCAGCCTCGCTTTTCAGCGTCCTTCTGCAGTCGATCCATGAGATCGGCGATCTGGGTGGAGGACTCCTCTGCAGAGGAGAATCGATACGTCACGTGATTTCCCTCCAACTCAGATCATCGTCGATCCTGATGTAGACGACCGGATGCTCGGTTTCGACCGCCTCTTCCAGTTTGTCCGTGATCGACGCGAACTCGACGATCATGCCCGGTTCTATTTTTTGAACAAGGACGCGCTCCACGACTCTGTCGTTCCGATACACGATTTGCAACATGCCATCAAGAATGAGCTTGACGATATTGTCGACGTCTCCATCCATGGGAGCAGGGGCGAAGTAGAGTATCTTTGCGGCGAGTGGACGGTCATCGAGCCAGGTGAATTCGCGTTGCGCATCGATGCAATCCTTTGCCGCCTGCCGCACCACCAGCTTCCATTGCTCTTTCGCTTGCGCGTTCTTGGACTGGAACGAACGGGCGTCTTCTGGATGAGAAATTCGATCGGAAACGGCAGCGCGAACTCATTGTCGATTGCGTCGCCCATGGCTGCCTTCCAAAGTCGCCCATCCATAGCCGCAGTAGCAATTCGGCGACCTCCAGTCACCGATGTAGGCACCGAGGTTGTGGCCATCTCGCCCATCCGATCAATCGGGGGAAGCGCGCCGGACAACTGCTGCAGCACGTCGAGCCAGTTCCCTCCCCAACTCGGCCTACGGCACGGTCCGGCCCATCGCGTTCGACCTCTAACTCCCGCGCCGCGCCACCCACACCACATGCCGGATGCCGCGCTTGCCGTGGGCGCGGGGCGTGGCGACGTCCACGGCGAAGCCGGCGCGCTTCAGCCGCGCCGTGAAGCGCTCGTCGGGTTCCGAGGCCCAGACGGCGAGCGTCCCGCCCGGCCGCAGCGCCGCGAAGGCCGCGTCGAGGCCGCGGGCCGTGTAGAGCGCGTCGTTGCCCTGGCGCGTCAGCCCGTCGGGGCCATTGTCGACGTCGAGCAGCACCGCGTCGTAGCGGGGGGCGGCGCCACCCGCCGCCGCCCGGCGGATCAGCGCCCCGACGTCGCCCTCGTGGATGGCGACGCGGGGGTCGTCGAGGCTGCCGGCATGGACGGCGGCGAGCGGCCCGCGCGCCCAGGCGACCACGGCCGGCACGAGTTCCGCCACCGTCACGGCCGCGCCGGGCCCGAGCAGCTTGAGGGTTTCGCGCAGCGTGAACCCCATGCCGAGGCCACCGATGAGCACGCGGGGCGCCGCCGCGCCCGCGGCACCGGCGCAGCCGAGCCGTGCCAGCACCTCTTCGGACTGGCCGGCCCGGCTCCCCATGAGGGCGATGGGGCCGAGCCAGATGATGAACTCGTGGCCGCGGCGCATGAGGCGCATCTCGCCGCCCCCGCCGGGCACCGTGGCGGTGTCGATGAGTTCCCAGGGTACCATGGCGGTCCTCGCTCCGGCCCCGATCGAGCCCGGCGGAGCTTTAGGACAGATCGGAGCCCGTGGCAGCCACCGTGGGCAGCCACCGCGCTCCCTCTGGTCGCCGCTCCTCCTCGCCGCCTCTGCTTGCCGCCTCTGCCGCGACCGCCTATGACGGCTCGCCGCGCCCCGCGGGGCGGGGCGGCACGCGACGGAGGCGGCATGGGTTCGGCCGGAGAGGACGAGGACGCGGGCAGGCCGCCGGTCGTCCCCGCCGACCGCGCCAGGCTCGACCGGCGCGCGGAAGCGCTGCGCGCCAACCTCAAGCGCCGCAAGGCCCAGACCAGGGCGCGGGACGAAGCTCGGCGCGAGCCGCCGCGCGCTCCCGACCCCGTGCCCGAGGGCTGATCGCCGGCAACAGACAGGGCGCGCGCATCGCCGCGCCGGCCCGGAGCGAGGACACATGGACCGCATTCGCGTCGTCGGGGGGCAGAAGCTCAACGGCATCATCCGCATCTCGGGCGCCAAGAACGCGGCGCTGCCGCTGATGATCGCCAGCCTGCTCACCGACGAGACGCTGACGCTGGAGAACGTGCCGCGCCTCGCGGACGTCAACCTGCTGGTCCGCATCCTCGGCAACCACGGCGTCGACTACACGCTGAAGGGCAAGCGCCCCGGCGAGGAGATGCAGTCGGGCCAGACGGTGGATCTGCGGGCCGAGCGCATCGTCGACACCACGGCCCCCTACGACCTCGTCAGCCGCATGCGGGCCTCGTTCTGGGTCATCGCCCCGCTCCTCGCCCGCATGGGCGAGTGCAAGGTGTCGCTGCCGGGCGGCTGCGCCATCGGCACCCGGCCGGTGGACCTGCTGCTCATGGTGCTGGAGCGGCTGGGCGCCAGCCTCACGATCGAGAACGGTTACGCCATCGCCCGGGCGCCGCGCGGCCTGCGCGGCGCCGAGATCGACTTCCCGAAGGTGACGGTGGGGGGGACCCACACGGCGCTGATGGCGGCGGCCCTCGCCGAGGGCCGCACCACGCTGCACAATGCCGCCCGCGAGCCCGAGGTCGTCGACCTCGCCGATTGCCTCAACAAGATGGGGGCCCGCATCGCCGGGGCCGGCACGGCGACGATCGAGATCGACGGCGTGGCCCGGCTGCACGGCGCGCGCCACGCCGTCCTGCCCGACCGCATCGAGGCCGGCACCTATGCCATGGCGGTCGCCATGACGGGCGGCGACGTGATGCTGGAGGGCGCGCGCGCCGACCTCCTCACCGGCGCGCTGGGCGCGCTGGAACAGGCGGGCGCGACGCTCGACAGCTCGTCCACGGGCCTGCGGGTCTGGCGCAACGGCAACGGCATCCTTCCCGTGGACATCTCGACCGCGCCGTTCCCGGGCTTCCCGACCGACCTCCAGGCGCAGTTCATGGCGCTGATGACGCGGGCCGCCGGCTCTTCCCGCATCACCGAGACCATCTTCGAGAACCGCTTCATGCACGTGGGCGAGCTCACGCGCTTCGGCGCCAGGATCCGGCTCGACGGCGATGCCGCCATCGTCGACGGCGTCGAGCGCCTGCAGGGCGCGCCCGTCATGGCGACCGACCTGCGGGCCTCGGTGTCGCTCGTCATCGCGGCGCTGGCCGCCGAAGGCGAGACCACGGTGAACCGCGTCTACCACCTCGACCGCGGCTTCGAGCACCTCGAGCACAAGCTCGGCCAGTGCGGTGCCGTGCTGGAGCGCATCTCCGGCCAGGGCTGAGCCGCCGACGCGTCGATCCGCTCACCGGTCCCGGGCCCGGCGCGATCCCCCGGCGCGCCGGACGGGTCGCTTCCGAACGGTGACATGCACCGGGCGTCAAGGCTGGCGGCACAGATCGCGCAGATGTGAAGTCGCGGCGGCGCCGGGCATCTTGTGCGGTGTCGCCGCCGTGTCATTCTTCCGTCGTCGCGCCGTCATGTCGCGCGATCGAACAGGGAGTTCAGGATGTCCTTGCAGGGCCATATCGCTGAATTGAGCCGGCGCCACCAGCTGATCGACAAGCAGATCGAGGTGGAAAAGACCCACCCGGCCTCCGACCCCGTCAGGTTGACCGAACTCAAGCGCAAGAAGCTCGGCCTCAAGGACGAGATGGCCAAGCTCCGGCATTGAGACCCTCGTCGTAGCGTCGGAACCGGCTCGCCTGGTCCGTCGCGGCGCGGTCGGACACGACGGCGCCCGGGCGACACACGCGGGATGCGGCGGTGCCGGGGGCAGATGGCCCCGGCCCCTCCCGGCGACAGGTGCGGCGCAGGCGACCCGGACGGTCCTGCGCCGTTTTCGCGCGTCGCCCCGTCGGATCGTCGCGCCCGGGATCGATCCTCGATTCCGCTGCGTTGGCCGACATCGCGGACAGCGGCGACGGCGCATTAATTCTTCGCCATGTCGACGATTGGCCATACGGGCGCTGCCCTCGGCCGTCTATAAGACGGGGTTGGCGAGTCGCTGTTCTAGGGGCGCTTGCCGGGGTCCGCCGTCCTGCGGGCTCCAGAAGGAGAACATCATGGCCTATGCGCTTCCGATCATTTCGGGTGAAAGCGGGCTCACGCGCTACCTCAACGAGATCCGCAAATTCCCCATGCTGGAGCCCCAGCAGGAATACATGCTGGCGAAACGCTGGCGCGAGCACGAGGACCGTGACGCCGCCCAGGAACTCGTGACGTCCCACCTCCGCCTCGTGGCCAAGATCGCCATGGGCTATCGCGGCTACGGCCTGCCGATCGGCGAGGTGATCTCGGAGGGCAACGTCGGCCTCATGCAGGCCGTGAAGCGCTTCGAGCCCGACAAGGGTTTCCGCCTCGCCACCTATGCGATCTGGTGGATCCGCGCCTCGATCCAGGAATACATCCTGCGCTCGTGGTCGCTCGTGAAGATGGGCACCACCGCCAGCCAGAAGAAGCTGTTCTTCAACCTGCGCAAGGCGAAGAGCCAGATCTCGGCGCTGGAGGAGGGCGAGCTGCGCCCCGAGCACGTCGCCACCATCGCCACCAAGCTCGGCGTCTCCGAGCAGGACGTGATCGACATGAACCGCCGCCTCAGCGGCGACACGTCGCTCAACGCGCCGATGCGCGAGGACGGCGAAGGCGAGTGGCAGGACTGGCTGGTCGACGATTCCACCAGCCAGGAAGTCATCCTGGCCGACGAGGAGGAGAAGCATAACCGCCACGACGCGCTGGTGGACGGGCTGAAGGTGCTGAACGCGCGCGAGCGGCGCATCTTCGAGGCCCGGCGCCTTGCCGAGGACCCCATCACCCTCGAGCAGCTGTCGGACGAGTTCAACATCTCGCGCGAGCGCGTGCGCCAGATCGAGGTGCGGGCCTTCGAGAAGGTCCAGTCGGCCGTCAAGGCCGGCATGGCGCGGATCGAATCCATCCCGGCCCGCGCCGCCGACCGCGCAGCCCTGCCGGCCCACTGAAGCCGGAACCGCGGCGGTGTGGCACCGCCGCGGCCGCCTCGCCGCTCCCCCTGGCGGCGCCGCTGCCCGGGCGGGAGGATCGGCTTCGGCGGAACAGCCGTTCGAGAGTCGGCGTCGGGCATCGACGGCGGGCGGCGCTGAGGTGTCGGAGCCTTCTCGCCTCCAACCTCCTTCCCGCCGGCGAGCCCCTCCCGGGCCCGGCCGGCCCCGGGCCTCCTGCCTCAGTCCGGCTTGGTGGCGATGCCGAAGAGGCGCGGCGGCATCATCATCACCCGCACCTCGCGCACCGTGAACCCGTCCAAGACGGCGTCGCGCAGCCCCTGCGGACTCAGGCGCCAATAGTCGGGCGCGTCGTGCACCCGATACGTGATGGTGGCATCCGCGATGGCGTTGCCCTTCTGCCCCGTGATGTTGATGCCGGTCTGGCCCGCGCTCTTCGAGAAGCCGGGTGACACCACCACCAGGGTGCCGCCGGGCTTCAGCACGCGGCGGATCTCGTCCATGGTGCGCCAGAACCGCTTGTCGTGGGCGAGGCCGTTGACCCACAGCACCGTGCCGAACTGCCCGTCGGCGAAGACCCCGGACAGGTCGTTGGGGTCGGCGACGCGGGCCGTCACGCCGTCGCGGGCGCGCCCGTCGCGCGGGCCGACGAAATGGCGGTCGGCGCCCGAGAAATCGGCGTGGTTCAGCACCGCATGCTGCGGCCCCTCGTGGCCGATCTCGAGGTAGGGGCCGGTCGCGCCGTAGGTTTGGGCGAAGATGGCGCATTCGCGCGCGATGCGGTCGCGCGGGCCCGCCGGCCCGGAAGCGTGGCCCGGCAGCGACACGCCCTCGGCGAGCGGGCTCTGGCCGATGTCGCATCCGGCGGCCTGCAGGGCTTCGAGCACCTCGCCGAGGTTGGGCAGCAGGCTCGCCACCGAGCGGGTGTTCTGCCCGCTCTGGAAGATCTTCTCGTCGATCAGGGCGCGGTGCTCGGCCACCTCCTCGGGCGTGAAGCCCAGGAAGTCGAACAGGCGGTGGAGGTGGGCGAGCCGCGCCTCGCGGCCGCCCGTGTAGAGGTCCTCGTACCAGACCTCGAGGCGGGGCACGTCGAGCGAGGCCAGCGTGTCGTTGATGAAGGTGGTGGAATCCTCGCTGTGCCGGTAGTGGCCCACCACGCGGTCGATCGGCAGGGGCGCCAGCTTGCGGTCGCCCTCGGCCACCTGGGTGAAGACCTTGCGGGCGTAGTCCTTGAACCACGTGCCCTGCGACTCGGCGATGAACTTCGACACCAGGCGCGAGGGCTCGTCCCGGCGGCGCAGGACGACGTGGCGGTAGGGCGTCGCGGCCGCGACCTGCAGCAGGTGCATGTTGAACGACATGCTGAGCAGTTCGTAGCAGTGCTTGATGAGGTAGCGCTGCGCGAACAGGCCCTCCAGCGAGGCCCGCAGCACCTCGGCATTGTGGCTGCTGTTCCAGGCTTCCGTGATGGGCCAGAACTGGCGCGGCTGCTTCTTGGCCCAGTTGAACGGCTCGTGCTCGGCGCTGCGGTGTTCGGACATCTCCATCAGCAGTTCGGTCAGCGACGTGCCGCCGGTGCGCTGCATGGTCCAGATGAAGAAGGGGGACGACATGGCAGGACAACCTTTCCCGGCGGCCGGCATCGGCAAACGCGACGACGGGTTCTAGAACACGAACGGAGCCGTTGGAATGGCATTCGCGCCGGGCCCGATGAAACCGAGCGGGGTGCCGCGCCGGGCCGGGCGCCGCGCCGGGCCGGGCGGGGGCGCCCCGGGCGGGTGGGAAAACTTCCGCCGATGGGGTAGACCGTTAACCATCTTTAACGCTCTGTTAACCGCCTTGGCGTCAGATCAGCCCATTAAAGGATCGTTAAGCGGCATGACGGATTCGGCCACCCCCTCCACCCCTGTCCGGTTCCGCGGCCGCTCGCTCATGGCGCTGGTGCTGCGGCCCGAGCCTCCCATCGACGATTGGCTGATCGGTCTCGATGACCTGCTCGGCCGCTCGCCGGGCTATTTCACCAGCCGCCCCGTGGTGGCCGACCTCAGCGCCATGCCGGGCGAGGGCGACCAGCTCCTGCACCTCATGGATAAGCTGCAGGGACGCAACATCCGCGTCATGGCGATCGAGGGGGCGGACCCCACCGTCCTCGGCGTCGACGTGGCGCGCCTGCCGCCGGTGGTGACCGACGGCCGGCCGGCTTCGGCCCCGGCGCTGCCGCCGGGCGGCGAGCCGCTGCCGGGGGCCTCGCCCGATGCCGCGGCGCTGGCGGCGGCCCTCGCCGCCCAGCCGCCGCGCAGCGTACCCTCGCTGATCGTCGACAAGCCGGTACGCTCCGGCCAGTCGATCACCTTCGCCGAGGGTGACGTGACGATCCTGGGTTCGGTGGCGTCGGGCGCCGAGGTGATGGCGGGCGGCTCCATCCACATCTATGGCACGCTGCGGGGCCGCGCCATGGCGGGCTTCGCCCACAAGGACGGCCGGATCTTCTGCTCGAAGCTCCATGCGGAGCTGCTGGCCATCGACGGCATCTACAAGACCGCGGACGAGATGGACGCGAAGCTGCGCGGCCGGGCCATCCAGGCCTGGACCAGCGGCGACACCCTCGTCATCGCGGGCCTGGACTGAATCATATGGCATTCGAAGGAGACAGGTACATGTCGCAGGTCGTCGTGGTGACATCGGGCAAGGGCGGCGTCGGCAAGACCACGTCGACGGCCGCCATCGGGGCCGCACTGGCGCAGAGCGGGCAGAACGTGGTCGTGGTGGATTTCGACGTCGGGCTGCGCAACCTCGACCTCATCCTCGGGGCCGAGCGGCGGGTCGTCTACGACCTCGTCAACGTCATCCAGGGCCACGCGAACCTCAGCCAGGCGCTGATCCGCGACAAGCGCTGCGAGACGCTCTACCTGCTGCCGGCCTCGCAGACGCGCGACAAGGACGCGCTGACCGAGGAGGGCGTGTTCCGCGTCATCGAGGAGCTGCGCCAGCGCTTCGACTGGGTGATCTGCGACAGCCCGGCCGGCATCGAGCGCGGCGCCCAGCTCGCCATGCGCCACGCCGACCTCGCCATCATCGTCACCAACCCCGAAGTGTCGTCGGTGCGCGACAGCGACCGGATCATCGGCCTGCTCGATTCCAAGACCGTGAAAGCCGAGCGCGGCGAGTGGATGGAGAAGCTCCTGCTCCTCACCCGCTACGATTCCGCCCGCGCCCAGCGCGGCGACATGCTCAAGACCGAGGACGTGCTCGAGATCCTGTCGATCCCGCTGCTCGGCATCATCCCGGAATCGCAGGACGTGCTGCGCGCCTCCAACGTCGGCGCCCCCGTCACGCTGAACAACCCGGCGAGCGCCCCGGCCAAGGCCTACATGGACGCCGCCCGCCGCCTCCGCGGCGAAAGCCTCGACGTGACGATCCCGCGCGACAAGAAGAGCCTGATGGGCATGCTGTTCGGAAGGAAGGCCGCATGAAACTGCTGAAGTTCCTCGGCGTCCGCGATTCGGCGCCCGTCGCGCGGGAAAGGCTGCAGATCCTGCTCGCCCACGAGCGCTCGCTCGTCGGCCGCTCCGATCTCGTCGCCATCCTGCGCGAAGAGATCCTCCAGGTCATCGCCAAGCACTGCGCGATCGACCGCGACAACGTCCGGGTCAAGATGGCCAAGGGCGACACGCTCTCGACCCTCGAGGTCGACCTCGAGATCCGCGCCCCCGGCGGCGCCGGCATCGCCCTCGCGTCCTGAGGGCGACCGCCCGAGACATCCCCTGGGTCGGCCTCTGCCGCGAGGCCCGCGCCCAGGGTCCGGCATCATCGCCCGGACGGCTGGACCGCGACCGCTCATGGCGGTGGGCGGTTCGCCGCCGCCGTTCGGTCGTGCCGGCCGACCGTCACCCGGTCCGACACCGTCGGCAACCGGGCGCGCATTTCCGCGTTCTTTCGGCATAGGCCGCGCGCAGGGAAGGGACCATGACGGGCATCGACCGACGCATCTGGTGGGTGGTGGGGGTCATCGTCCTCGCCATCGTGCTGTGGCTCCTGCTCGACCACGTGCTGTTCCCGACCCTGCCGGTCCCGGCCGGCGCGCCGGCCATCACGCGCTAGGGCGCTCCGACGGCGCGGCCCGGCAACCCGCGACGGGACGGCGACGTTGGCGGCGGTCCCGATCCCGTGCCCGAAGGAGCCGCCGTGTCGCCCACCCCCCGCCGCATGGGCCTCCTGCTCGTCCTGCTCGTCGTCGTGATCGCCGCCCTGCTGTTCGCCAGCCACGAGTTCTTCCCGGCCTTCAACCCGGCCGGAGGCACGTCGGCGGCGAAGTGACGGGTCAGGGTCGCAGCAGCGACCCGACCCCGTCCGCCAGGAAGCGGGCGAGCCGGCCCGCCACGTCGGGCGGGCGGCCGCCCCGGGCCACGAGGGCGAGTTCCGTCGGCTCGGGATCCGCGAAGCCCTGCGCCGAATCCAGGCGCCGGTGGGTCGCCACCACGGCATCGGTGGGCAGCAGGCCGATGCCGAGGCCGGACGCCACGGCGGCCTGCACGCCCGCGAGCCCCTGGCCCACGAAGGCGACACGCCAGCGCCGGCCCCGTGCCTCGACCGCCGCGATGGCCCGGGCGCGGTAGACGCAGCCCTGCGGGAACAGCGCCAACGGGACGGGGTCGGCGCCGAGGTCGGCGTCCCGCCCCGACACCCAGGCCAGGCGTTCGGGCCAGCGGGCGAGACAGGGACCCTCGCCGGCTTCGCGCTTGATCAGGGACAGGTCGAGGTCCCCGGCCTCCAGCAGGCGCCGGAGCTCGACGCTCCAGCCGCTCGTCGTGTCGAGCCGCAGCTCCGGGCAGGCCCGGGCGAAGCCGGACAGCAGGTCCGTCAGCCGCCGCCCCGCGAAGTCTTCCGGCACGCCGAGCCGCAGCACGGGCCGGAGGCCGGGTTCGCGCAGGGCATCGCGCGCCTCGGCGGCGATGGCCAGCAGCCGCCGCGCGTAGCCGAGCAGCATCTCGCCCTCCTCGGTCACGGACGGCACCGCGCCCGCCCGGTCGATGAGCCGCCGTCCGAGGTCGTCCTCGAGCTTGCGGATCTGCTGGCTGACGGTCGACTGCGTCCGGTGCACGCGCTCGGCGGCGCGGGTGAAGCCGCCCGCGTCCACCACCGCCACGAAGGTGCGCAGCAGGTCGAGGTCGAGCGTCGCGGCATTTGCGATGTCGATGGAAGCCATCGAGAGATCTCGTTTCCGAATGGGCGAACCCCGCGATACACCCTCCGGCATCGCCCGTCCAAGGAGATCGCGATGCTGACCGGACCTCGCCCGACCTGGATCACCTTCGATTGCTACGGGACGCTCGTGCAGTGGGACGAGGGCCTGCGCGCCGCCGTCGCCGAGATCCTCGCCGGCAAGGGGACGGCGATCGATGCCGAGCGGCTCATCGCCACCTACGACCGCCACGAGCATGCGCTGGAGCAGACCCCACCCCACCGGGCCTTCAAGGCCATCGTGGGCGAGGCGCTCGACCGCGCGCTGCGGGACCTCGGCGTCGCGGTCGGGCCGGGCGACGCCGCGACCCTCGTGGATGCGATCGCCCGCATGCCGCCCTTCCCCGAAGTGGTCGGCACGCTGGCGACGCTGAAGCGGCACGGCTTCGACCTCTGCATCGTGTCCAACACCGACGACGACATCATCGCGGGAAACGTGGCGCAGCTCGGCGGCCACATCGACCGCGTGGTCACGGCTGGACAGGCGGGCGCCTACAAGCCCGCGCGCCGCATCTTCGAGGTCGCCCATGCGGCGATCGGCGTCCGGCGCGACGCGGTGCTGCATGTCTGCGCCAGCCCGCATCTCGACCTCGTGGCCACGCGGGCGCTGGGGATCCGCGACGTGTGGATCGACCGCGGCACCGGGCGCCGGCCCGCCGACGGCTACCGGCCCGCGGCCGTGCTGCCGAGCCTCGACGGGCTGCCGGACCTGTTGGCGGCGGCCGGTTGGCTGTAGCGTGGCGCGGCGAGGAGAGCGTCCCCATGGCCCATGAACTCCGCCCGGCCGCCCGGCCGGCCCCCAACGACCCCGGCGAGATCGACGGCGACGCCCTGGCCCGGGCGCGCATCGACCTCGCCGCCTGCTTCCGCATGGCGGCCCGGCTCGGGCTGGAGGAGGGGATCTGCAACCACTTCTCCGCCCTGGTGCCCGGGCGCGACGACCTGTTCCTGGTCAATCCCTACGGCCTCGCCTTCTGCGAGGTGACGGCATCCAGCCTCCTCGTCTGCGACTTCGCCGGCCACGTGCTGGCGGGCGAGGGGCGCCCGGAGGCGACGGCCTTCTACATCCACGCGCGGCTGCACGCGCGGCTGCCGCGGGCGCGGGCGGCCTTCCACACCCACATGCCGAACGCGACGGCGCTCAGCATGGTGGAAGGCGAACCGCTCGCCTGGGCGGGGCAGACGGCGCTCAAGTTCTACGGCCGCACGGCCGTCGACGACGTCTACAACGGCCTCGCGCTCGACGAGGCCGAGGGCGACCGCATCGCCGCGACGCTGGGGGAGGCCGACATCCTGTTCCTGCGCAACCACGGCGTGATGGTGACGGGGCCGACCATCGCCGAGGCCTGGGACGACCTCTACTACCTGGAGCGGGCCGCCGAGGTTCAGGTGAAGGCGCTGGGCACCGGCCGGCCGCTGCGCATCGTCGACCCCGCGGTCGCCCGCCGCGCCGCCGCCCAGATGCGCGAAGGCGACCCCGAGAGCGCCCGGCTGCACCTCGAAAGCGTCAAACGCGTGCTGGCCCTGCAGGACCCGGGCTTCGCCGCTTGAACGGCCGGCGGCCTCATCCCGCCGCGGGCCGGCCGTAGCGCAGCAGGAACATGGCCACGACCTCGGTGACCCGCTCCTCGATCTCGTCGCGCCCCATGGGCGGCGGGTCCTGCAGCACGAGGCGGGCCGTGTGGGCCTGGGACGTCACGGCGCCGAGGAAGATGCTGGCGGCGAGGCCGGGCTTGTCGCCCAGGAACTCGCCGCGCGACCGGGCCGCTTCCAGCAGTTCCGTCAGCCGCTCGCGCGTGCGCTCCGGCCCGAGCGCGTAGAAGATGCGCCCGATCGCCGGGTCGCGCGGCGCCTCCGCCACCACGAGGCGGAGCAGCGCCGAGACTTCCGGGCTCGTCATGGCCTCGAGGAGGTTGATGCCGAAGTCGCGCAGCACCGCCGGCAGGGCGTTGGGCCGTTCGAGATCGGCGTCGAGGCGCCCGCGCAACATCCGCGCCCGGTTGCTCACCACCTCGGCGAAGAGACCTTCCTTGCTGCCGAAGTGCCGGTACAGCGTTTCCTTGGAGGCGCCGGCCCGCGCCGCGATGTCGCGCATGGTGGTCTCGGTGAAGCCCTGGGCGAGGAAAACGCCCTCGGCGACCCCGACGATCGCGTCGCGCCGGCGTGCCCCGCGGGGCACAGGCCCGGGTTCCATGCAGGTGGCGGCGGGAGATCGGCTTGACTTGGCGGACATCCGCTTGCCTTATATCCGAACCCGCGGGTTCGGTTACGCATGTGTCACGGTACTTGAACCGCCCCGCATCGCCTAGCCCCGAGCCTGAGGCCCGCAAGCCCCGGAAGAGCCTACGATGACCCCGAGCGACGCCGACGAGGCCCATGCGCAGGACGACGACCGCGCCCCGCCCCGCCGCCGCGCCAGACGCGACGTGCTCGAGATCGGCCGCGCCGGCGAGCGCCGCAACGGGGGGCGCGGTGCCGAACATGCGCGCGACCTCGACGAGGACGACGGGGACCGGCGTTCCGACGACCGCCCGCGCGGCCGCGACGCCGACCGCCGCCGCGACGACGACCGCCGGGACGACGATCGCGATGACCGGGACGGCAGGTCGCGCGGCGAGCGGCGTCGGGCGGACGAGGACGAGGACGACCGGCAGGATCGCGGCGGACAAGACCGCGGCGGGCGGGATCGCGGCGGGCGGGACGACCGCAAGGCGGACGACGACAAGAAAGGCGATGACAAGAAGGGCAAGGACGGCGAGGCGGACGGCGGCGACAAGCCGACCGGCAAGGACAGCGAAGAATCGCAGAACCGACGCAAGAGTCGCCGCCCGCTGGTGCTGACGATCGTCGGCATCGTGGTGCTGCTCGGGCTGGCCTACGCGGTGTATTACTACTTCACGCACAAGAACCTCATCTCGACGGACGACGCCTATACGGACGGCTACATCGTGGCGGTGGCGCCGCGCGTGTCGGGCCAGGTGATCTCGCTCGACGTCGTCGACAACCAGTTCGTCCACAAGGGCGACCCGCTCATCCACATCGACCCGCGGCCCTTCGCCTTCGACCGCGACCAGGCCAAGGGCCGCGTCGACAGCGACAAGGCGCAGATCGCCAACCAGAAGCTTGGCGTCGAGATCGCCAAGAAGAACTTCCCGGCGGCGCTCCAGCTCGCCCAGGCGAACCTCCTGTCGGCCAAGGCGCAGCTGCAGCTGCAGGAAGCCAACAACCGCCGCCAGCAGAACCTGCCGCGGCAGGCCACGACGCAGCAGGAGGTCGACACGACGTCCTCGGGCCAGCAGCAGGCCGAGGCCCAGGTGGCCCAGGCACAGGCGCGCGTCACCCAGGCCGAACCCGTGACGCAGAGCATCGGCCAGTCCGAAACGCAGGTGAACCAGCTGCAGGGCCAGGCCGAACAGAACGTCGCCCAGCTCGGCCAGGCGGAGCTCAACCTCGAATTCACGGTGGTGCGGGCCCAGCAGGACGGCTGGGTGACGCGCCGCAACGTCGATACCGGCAACTACGTCACCTCCGGCACGCAGATCATGTCGCTGGTGACGCCGGACGTGTGGGTGACGGCCAACTACAAGGAGACCGAGCTCGACGGCATGCGGCCGGGGCAGAAGGTCAAGATCACGGTCGACGCCTATCCCGACCTCGACCTGCAGGGCCACGTCGACTCGGTCCAGCACGGCTCGGGCTCGAAGTTCTCCGCCTTCCCGGCCGAGAACGCCACCGGCAACTTCGTCAAGATCGTGCAGCGCGTGCCCGTCAAGATCGTCATCGACTCGGGCCTCAAGCCCGACGAGCCCCTGCCGCTCGGCGTCAGCGTCGAGCCCACCGTGACGCTGAAATGAGCGGCGGGGACAACGGCGGGGTCGGCGCCGTCAACGGCTGGAAGCCGAAGTACAACCCCTGGCTCATCGCCATCGCGGTGACGCTGGCGGCCTTCATGGAGATCCTCGACACCACCATCGTCAACGTGGCGCTGCCCTACATCGCCGGCACGCTGGCGGCGTCGAGCGACGAGGCCACCTACGCGCTGACTGCCTATCTCGTCGCCAACGGCATCGTCCTCACGGTGGCGGGCTGGCTGTCGGACACGATCGGCCGCAAGCGCTACTTCCTCATCTGCCTCGGCGCCTTCACGGTCTGCTCGTTCCTGTGCGGCATCTCGCAGAGCCTCGGCCAGCTCGTGATCTTCCGTCTGTTCCAGGGCTTCTTCGGCGGCGGCCTGCAGCCCAACCAGCAGGCCATCATCCTCGACACGTTCCCGCCGGCCAAGCGCGGCGCCGCCTTCGCCGTGACGGCCATCGCCACCATCGTGGCGCCGGTGCTGGGGCCGACGCTCGGCGGCTACCTCATCGAGCACCTCGACTGGCGCTGGATCTTCTACGTCAACATCCCGGTCGGCATCGTGGCGGTGATCGTCAACTACATCCTCGTCGAGGATCCGCCGTGGGAGAAGGAGAAGCAGAAGAAGGGCGCGAAGAGCATCGACTTCATCGGCCTGTCGCTCATCACGCTCGGCCTCGGCGCCATGCAGATCATGATCGACCGGGGCGAGGACGACGACTGGTTCGGCTCGCCCTTCATCGTCGTGATGGCGATCCTGGCCTTCATCGGCATCTTCGGCGCCATCTGCTGGCTGCTCACCGCCAGGAAGCCCATCATCGACCTCGACGTGTTCCGGGACCGGAACTTCACCATGGGCTGCGTGCTGATCGCCGCCATGGGCATGATCCTCTACGCCTCGGCGGTGCTGATCCCGCAGTTCTCCCAGCAGGAGCTCGGCTACACGGCGCTGCTGTCCGGCCTCATCCTGTCGCCCGGCGGCATCGTCGTCATCGTGCTGATCCCCATCGTCGGCCGGCTCATGACCTTCGTGCCGACCCGCTACATCGTCATGACGGGCTTCACCATCATGGGCATCGCCCTCATGTATTCGAGCCGGCTGGTCCCCCAGGTGGATTATTGGACGCTGGTCGAGATGCGCTCGTTCCAGACGGCGGCGCTGGGCTTCCTCTTCGTGCCGATCTCGACCATCGCCTACCTGACGCTGCCCCAGACCATGCGCAGCGACGGGGCGGCGCTCTTCTCCATGTTCCGCAACGTGGGCGGCGCCATCGGCATCTCGGTCGCGACCGCGCTCGTCACCGAGCGCCGGCAGGCCGACCAGGCCCACCTGTCGAAGTTCATGACGCCGCTGAACCAGGGCTACAACGAGCTGATCCAGAAGTCGGAGGCGACGTTGCGCACGCTCGGGCGCGCGGCCGGCTCGGTGCACGACCAGGCCGTGTCCCATACCTACGAGACCTATATGCGCCAGGCTTCGGTGCTGGCCTACAACAACGTGTTCCAATATTCGGCCGTCCTGGCCTTCATGGTGGTGCCCTTGTGTTTCTTCATCTCCAAGAAGACCGCGGCGGGCGGCGGCGGCGGGGGGCACTGACCATGGCGCGGACCAGCCCAGTCTCGCGGGCGCTGCTGCGCGCCGCGACCGTGCTCGGGGGTTTCGGTGCGCCGGCACTGCTCGCCGGCTGTGCCATGGGCCCGGAATACGTGTCGCCGCTGCCGCCCATCGTCGAAAGCAAGACCTATCTCGACAACGGCACCAAGGTGCGCTCGCCGCTGCCGATCCTCGCCAAGACCACGGCGGCCGAGCCCGATGCCGAATGGTGGCGGGTGTTCCGCGACCCCGTGCTGGCCCGGCTCGAGGCCCGGGTGGCGACCCAGAACCTCGACGTGCAGACCGCGACGGCGCGGCTCACCGAGAGCCGGGCCCAGCTCGGCACCGCCGCCGCCGCCGCCCTGCCGCAGGTCAACGGCGCCAGTTCCATCTACCGCCAGCAGTACAGCCAGAACGGCATCATCAGCCTGATCCCGTCCGGCGTCCTCAACGGCAACAATGCCGGCAATAATGGGGGCAGCGGGAGCGGCGCCACCTCGCTGGGCAATCCCTTCGAAAGCTACACGGCCGGCTTCGACGCCTCCTGGGAGCTCGACCTGTGGGGCCGGGTCCGGCGCAACATCGAATCCTCGCAGGCCCAGGCGGACGCCTCGGCCGAGCAGCGGCGCGGCACCCTGATCTCGGCCCTGGCGGAACTCGCGCGCGACTACGTCCAGCTGCGCGGCATCCAGGAGCAGATCCGCATCGAGCAGGCCAACGCCAAGGTCAACCAGGACATCCTCAACATCGTGCAGTTGCGGGCCAAGGGCGGTCTCGTCACGGGGCTCGACGTCGCCAGCGCGGCCCAGCAGGTGGAAGGCATCCGGGCCAACATCCCGCAGCTGCAGCAGCAGGAGATCCAGGCCGTCAACGCCATCGGCCTGATCCTGGGCGAGCCGCCCCTGACGCTGTCCCAGGAGCTGATGACGGCCAAGGCCATCCCGCCGGTGCCGCCGAAGGTGCCGGTCGGCGTGCCGTCGGACTTGCTCATCCGCCGGCCCGACATCCGCCAGGCGGATGCCAGCCTGCATGCCGCCGTCGCCCAGATCGGCGTGGCGGAAGCGGAGTTCTTCCCCACCGTGACGATCACGGGCTCGCCGTCCTTCAACGCGCTCGACCCCGGCAAGGTGTTCCGCGGCAATTCCCTGCAATACATGAATGTGGGACCGTCGATCTCGATCCCGATCTTCGACGGCGGCCGGCTGCGGTCCAACCTCGTCCTGACCGAGGCGCGCCAGCAGGAGGCCGCCATCGCCTACCAGAAGGCGGTGCTGCAGGCCTGGCACGACGTCGTCAACGCGCTGGCGGCGCTCAAGGGCGACGAGGGCCGCCGCGCCTTCCTGCAGAAGCAGGTGTCCGACGCGCGCCGCGGGCTGCAACTGGCGCGGACCCGCTACACCCAGGGCGTCGACACGTTCACGACCGTGCTGCAGAACAGCCAGAACGTGCTCAATGCCGAGGTGAACCTCAGCCAGGCCACCGCCAACATCTCGACCGACTTCGTGGCCCTCTACAAGGCGCTCGGCGGCGGCTGGCAGACGACCTTCCCGGACAAGCCGATCCCGCCGCTGCCGCTCGCCGACGTCACCATCCCGCCGGGCGACCTCGCGCTGAAGCCCGACGGGCCGTGAGGGTCGGCGCGGCGCGCGCGTGCGGGGCGATGACGTCCCACCGGCGAGGATCCCTGGTCGACCGTGAACCCTGATCGGGCCGGCGCCAGGCGCCGGGAGCGGAACCGTCAGGCGGCGAGCAGGACGGGGGTGGCGGGCACCGCGCCCTCGGCCAGCACGATGGCGATGTCGTCGCGCACGGCCTGCGTCACCTGCCGGGTGGCGGCGATGCCCATGTCGCGCAACGCCGTCACGGCCCGGCGCAACGCGGTCTCGGCGCGCTCGACGGCCGAGGTGGCGCCGTCGTCCTGGCCGACGGCGTCGCGCGCGACGCGGGCGAGGATGCGGTCCTCGACGATGATGCTGCTGCTCATGCTGCGGTGTCCCGTCCCGGTGGATCGTCGTCCCACCTGACGCCGACAGCGTTAAGGAAGCCTTGCCCGCGGGGCTCCGGCCACCCTCCGGAACGACGACGCCCGCCCGGCGGGGCCGGGCGGGCGTCGGGCTGGATCATCGCCCGGTGCGGGCGACATCAGGATCTGTGGACGATGCGGACCTGGGCCCGAAGGCCCCTGGAAGCGGCGAGACACGTCTCGCCGCTTCCAGGGGAGGGGCTTCATCCGCGGAGGCTCAGTCCGCCATCTCGCGCACGTCGACGAAATGCCCCGCGATGGCGGCGGCGGCCGCCATGGCGGGCGACACGAGGTGGCTGCGGCCCTTGTGGCCCTGCCGGCCCTCGAAGTTGCGGTTCGAGGTCGTGGCGCAGCGCTCGTAGGGGCTGAGCTTGTCGGGGTTCATGCCGAGGCACATGGAGCAGCCCGGCTCGCGCCAGTCGAAGCCCGCCTCCTTGAAGATCCGATCGAGCCCCTCGCGCTCGGCCTGGAGCTTCACCAGCCCCGAACCCGGCACGATCATGGCGCTGATCGACGATGCGACGCGCTTGCCCTCGACGATCCTGGCGACGGCGCGCAGGTCCTCGATCCGGCCGTTGGTGCAGGAGCCGATGAAGATGCGGTCGATCTGCAGGTCGGTGATGCGCTCGCCGCCCTTGAGGCCCATGTAGTCGAGCGCGCGGCGCATCGTGGCGCGCTTGGTCTCGTCCGCCACCGCGTCGGGGCTCGGCACCGTGCCGGCGACCGAGACCACGTCCTGCGGGCTGGTGCCCCAGGACACGATGGGGGGCAGGGCGGCGGCGTCGAGCCGGACGACTTTGTCGAAATGCGCACCCTCGTCGGACTTCAGCGTCCGCCAGTAGCGCAGGGCCGCGTCCCAGGTCTCGCCCGTGGGGGATTTGGGGCGGCCCTCGAGGTAGGCGAAGGTCGTCTCGTCGGGGGCTACCAGGCCGGCGCGGGCGCCGCCCTCGATCGACATGTTGCAGATCGTCATGCGGCCTTCCATCGACAGCGCGCGGATGGCCTCGCCCGCATATTCGATGACGTAGCCGGTGCCGCCCGCCGTGCCGATCTCGCCGATGATGGCGAGGATGATGTCCTTGGCGGTGACGCCGGGCGGCAGTTGCCCGTTCACCTCCACCAGCATGTTCTTGGCCTTGGCCTGGATCAGCGTCTGGGTGGCGAGCACGTGCTCGACCTCCGACGTGCCGATGCCGTGCGCCAGCGCCCCGAAGGCGCCGTGGGTCGAGGTGTGGCTGTCGCCGCACACGATGGTGGTGCCGGGCAGGGTGAAGCCCTGTTCGGGCCCGATGATGTGGACGATGCCCTGCCGGCTGTCGAACTGGTCGAAATATTCGATGCCGAACTCGCGCACGTTCTCGGCGAGCGTCTCGACCTGCAGGCGCGACTCGGGCTCCTTGATGCCGCCGCGGCGGTCGGTCGTCTGGATGTTGTGGTCGACGACGGCCAGGGTGCGGCTCGGCGAGCGCACGCGACGCCCCGCCATGCGCAGGCCCTCGAAGGCCTGCGGGCTCGTCACCTCGTGGACGAGGTGGCGGTCGATGTAGAGCAGGCAGGTGCCGTCGGGCTGACGGTCGACGACGTGGTCGTCCCAGATCTTGTCGTAGAGAGTGCGGGGTCCCCGCGCGGCAGTCTCAACCATCGTCCCATCCCTCGGCGCCCGTCCGGCCCTCTCGGCCGGCGGCACGGGCTCGCGTTCGAAGCTGCCCACGGCCGGAGGAGCCGACGGTGGGCCGGAGCCGCTCGCCGGACGGCGAGCGGCCGGGCAGGCCGGTCTCGGATCTGCCCGGCCGGTCGCCGATCGATATGTAGGAGGCCGGCTTACTCGGCGGCAGTGGCCTTGGCGTTCTTCTCGTTCTTCTGCTTCGCCTTGGCGAGGTTCTTGGCTTTGGCGGCGGTGTCGACGCGCTCGGCGATACGGGCCGACTTGCCGCGACGGTCGCGCAGGTAATAGAGCTTGGCGCGACGCACCTTGCCGCGGCGGACCACCTTGATGGAATCGATGTTCGGCGAGTAGACCGGGAAGACGCGCTCGACGCCCTCGCCGTAGGAGATCTTGCGGACCGTGAAGGACTCCTGCAGGCCGCCGCCCGTGCGGGCGATGACGACGCCCTCGTAGGCCTGCACGCGGCTGCGCTCGCCTTCCTTCACCTTCACGTTCACCACGACGGTGTCGCCGGGCTGGAACTCCGGAATAGTCTTGCCGGCGGAAACGCGCTGCGCCTCTTCGGCGTCGAGAATCGCGAGAATGTCCATGGTGTCGGGTCCTTCGCCGGTCGCAGCATCGAGGCTGCAGCGTTTCGGCTCGCTGTTGTGAGTTGAGCGCGCCTCCTACAACGCATGGCGCCGCTTGTCACCCGTTTTCGCGCGGCTTCGGCCCGGCGGGCGCCTCGGCGGCGAGCCCCCTGGCGAAGGGCAGCGCCATGGCGCAGAGCGCCGCCATGGCCCAGAAGGCCCGGAGCCCGACGGCGCCGTAGAGGTAGCCGGACGCGAAGGTCAGCACCGCCGAGGCGGTGCCGAGCGCGAAGGTGCCGTAGACCGATTGCGCCGTGGCGGAAAGCCGGTCCGGGACCGCCGCCCCGATGACCCGCATGGCGGCGAGATGCAGCAGCGCGAAGGTCAGGCCGTGCAGCGACTGGACGGCGACGAGGGCCGGCAGGGCGCTGGTGGCCCCCATCACGCCCCAGCGCAGCATGCCGGCCGCGGCCGACAGGCTCGCCGCCCCCGCGGCACCGAGCCGGTCGATGAGCCAGGGGCCGAGCAGGAAGAACACCAGGACCTCCGCCACGACCGATTCCGACCACAGCAGGCTCACCACGGTGCCGTCGTAGCCGGCGTCCCGCCAGGTGATGACGGCGAAGGCGTCGTTGAGGGCGTGGCTGCCGATGACGAGGCTGACCACGACGAGCAGCGTCCGGTAGGCCGGGATGGCCAGCAGCCTCCCGAAGGCCCCGGATCCGCCGCTGGAGCCGGCCGCACCGGCGGAGCCGGCCGCGGGCTCGGTCCGGTCCCCCTCCGGCTCGGCCGGGGCCGCCACCCGGGCGGCGCAGGGCGCCATGAGCAGGAACAGCGCGGAACTCGCCACGATGATGCAGGCGAGGCCGAAGCGGTCGACGAGCTGGCCCGAGGCCAGCGTGCCTCCGACGAAGGCCGCCGAACCCGCCCCCCTGACCCAGCCGTAGCGGAAGCCGCGCGGGCCCGCCGCGGCCGGCACCGCCAGGGCGTCGCACAGGGGCGCGAGCGGCGCCGTCACGGCCGAATGGGCGAGGCAGACGGCGAGCAGCGGCAGGAGCCCGTAGGCGCCGAGATAGGCGGTGCCGACGAGGCCCGACAGGCCCGCGGCGGCGGCCAGGACGCCGCGGCGCGCCCCGAGCCGGTCGGCGAGGCGGCCCGCCGCCGGCCCCGCCAGGATGCGCACCACGGTTCCGGCGGCCAGCACGGTGCCGATGCTCTGGACCGGCAGGGCATGGGCCTGGAAGAAGGCCGGCAGGTAGGCCGATTCCGTCCCATAGGCGGCGTAGAGCGCGCCGTAGAGCAGCAGGAAGGCCGGCAGCGCGGCCGCGGCGCGGCGCGGCGCCGCCCCGCTGCGCGGGCCCGTCCCGCCTTGCCGGGCCGTCATGTCCCGCCCTTCGCGCCTTCCGGCACGGCCTCGCCCGCGCCGGCATCGCCGCCCTGACCCGCGGCGTCGCTCCGCCGGGCGAGCCGCCAGCCGACGATCCAGCCCGCCAGCCCGAGCAGCGCGACCCCGCCCAGCGTGGCGAAGGCGGCCGGGAAGCCCGCGAACTGCGCCACGAGGCCGGCCAGCACCGGGCTCAGCGCGGCTCCGGCCCCGTAGGCCGTCATGACGCCGCCGAGGCCTGCGTTGGTGTGGCCGGACTCCGACATGACGTCGATGACCAGCGCCGGGATGGCGACCCCGGCGAAGCCCATGGCGAGGCCTTCCAGCACCTCGACGAGGCCGATCATCGGCAGGGCCTGGCTCCACACCAGCAGGCCCGCCCGCACCACCACGAGGGCGAGCGCCGCCGCCAGCACGGCGACGTTGCCGAAGCGCGCCGCCAAGCGCGGCACGAGGGCTGCGGCGCCCACCATCACGACCTGCACCGTCACCGTCATGGCGCCCGTCGTGAGGCTCGGGTCGTGGCCGGACTTCACCAGCGCCTGGGCCAGGAAGGGCAGCATGGCGCCGCTCGACGTCATGAAGGCGAAGGCGGCGAAGCCCAGCATCAGCAGCGGCCGGCTGCCGAACAGGGCCCGGACAGCGGAGCGCGACCCCGGATCGCCGCCGCGCGCGGCCTCGTGGTCGATGGTGGCGGGATCGATGCGCGACACGACCGCGCCGGTGGCGGCCGCCATGACACCGATGGCCAGCGCCACCCAGCCGAGGCCCAGCCAGTAGCCGAGGGCGGCCGAGAGCGCGGCGTTCACGGCATTGCCGCCGTGGTTGAAGGTCTCGTTGCGGGCGACCTGGGCCGGGTAGCGGGAGCGTCCCACGATGCCGAGCGTCAGGGCCGAGACGAGCGGCGCCAGGCTGGTGTCGGCGATCCCGATCAGCACCTGGCCGATCGCCACCACCCACAGCGACTGGGTCAGCACGATCAGCACGGCTCCCGCCGCGATCATCGCCACGGCGAGGCCGACGGCGCCCCGCTTCACCTCGATCCGGTCGACGAGGGCGCTGAGCGGCGTCGTGGCGACCACGCCGGCGAGCCCGGCGAGGCTCATGGCGAAGCCGGTGCTGGCGGGGTCGAAACCCTGGTGCTGGAGATATACCCCCAGGAAGGGGCCGAACCCTTCGCGGGCTCCCGCCATGGCGAAGTTCAGGGCTTCGAGCCCCATCGGCAGATGCATCCGGCCTCCATCCCGCGCCCGCGGTCCCGCGCGGGCCGGACCGGGCCCCCACGGGAGCTACATATGGCGAACCCGCCGCAGCGGCACCGGGGACGCCTGCGGCGGATGGCGCCCGCGGCCGTGGCGGATGGCGCCCGCGGCGGGCCGTGGCTCAGCCCTTGTGCTCGACCTCGACGAAGCTCATCGGGGCTTCGCCGCCGTTCATCACGTCGTGGCGGACCCCGGCGGGGCGCGAATAGGCGGCGCCGGCCTCGAGCACGACGCGCGCCGGCTCCCCCGTCCCCGCATCGACCAGCATGGTGCCGGCCGTGACCATGACGATGGCGTAGGGCATGGCGTGTTCGTGCCAGCCCGTGGTGGCGCCGGGCGTGAAGTCCCAGCGCGTGATCCTCACCCGGTCGTCGTCCGCCAGCACGGTGGGGACCGCCGGGACCGTGCAGGTGAAGGCCATGATGAACTCCTCAGCGGGAAATGTCTTCGAGCGGCCGGTCGAGCGTGCGGGGGCCGAACACCCCGATCGCCAGCACCACGACCGCCATGGCGCCCGCGATGAAGACGAAGACGGCCCCGACGCCCTCGCGTGCCAGCAGCGCCGAGATGATGAGCCCGGCGAAGGCGCCCGACAGGCGGCTCCACGAATAGACGAAGCCCACCGCCCGGGCCCGCACTCGGGTCGGGAACAGCTCCGCCTGGTAGCCGTGGAACGCGAACGACATCCAGTTGTTCGACAGCGTCACGGCGACGCCGAGCGCGATCACGGCGTAGAAGCCCGCCGCCTGCGAGAACAGCAGCCCGAAGACGGCGGCCGCGATGGCGGCGGCGCAGATCTGCCACTTGCGCTCCATGCGGTCGGCGACGAGCAGGCCGAGCAGCGGGCCGAAGGGGTTGGAGACCGCGATGGTGAAGGAATATTGCAGGCTCTTGGTGACGTCGATGCCCTTGGCGATGAGCAGCGACGGCACCCAGGCGGCGAAGCCGTAGAAGCCGATGGTTTGGCAGAACTGGAACGCCGACAGCATCAGCGTGCGGCTGCGGTAGGGGGGGCGCCAGATCTCGGCGAAGCTGGCGCGGCTTTCGGGGGCGGGCGGGACGAAGGGCGCCACCACCGGGGGCAGCGTGCGGCCGGTGTCGCGTTCGGCGGCCCGCTCCAGGCGACGCACGATCCGTTCCGCGGCATCGACCCGGCCCTGGCGGGCGAGCCAGCGGGCCGATTCCGGCACGCCTCGCCGGATGAACCACACGAAGACCGCCCCGAGCGTGCCGACCAGCACCACCCAGCGCCAGCCGTCGACGCCGAGGGGCGCCTCCGGCACCAGCCGCCAGGCGAGCAGCGCCACCAGCGGCACGGCCAGAAAGGTGACGACCTGGTTCAGCGCATAGGCGCGGCCGCGGACCGATGCCGGCACGATCTCGGCGATGTAGGTGTCCACCGTGACGAGCTCCATGCCGAGCCCGATGCCGGTCACGAAGCGCCACAGGTCGACGCCGAAACCCGTGGTCTGCAGCGCCAGGACCAACGTGCTCAGCGAGTACCAGACGAGCGACCAGGTGAAGACGGCGCGCCGCCCGAACCGGTCCGCCACGCCGCCGAAGGCCGTGGTGCCGACCCAGAGCCCGGCGAAGGTGGCGAAGACGAAGGTGCCGAAGCCCGTGACGCCGATGCCCGCCAGGGCGTTGAAGGGGCCGAGGCTTTCGGGCGTGAACAGCCCGCCGCGCGTCATGCCGGGCGCCACGTAGGCGGTGACGAAGAGGTCGTAATATTCGAAGATCGCACCGGCGGAGAGCAGCGCCACCATGGTCCAGAGCGAGCGCGTGGCCGGCAGCCTGTCGAGCCGCGCCGCGACCGACGCGACGGCGGCGGCCTGCGTCGCGGCGTCATCGACCGCACCGGCCGCCTTCAGCCCGGCATGCGCCATCCCGATCCCTCCCGAACCCCGCCGTCGCGATTCGCCGCGATCGCGCCCAGGTCTAACCCGGCGCCCGCACCTTGGCGAGGTCGTCGACATCGCGCAGCGCGGGAAACAGGCGGGACCAGAGGAGCGCCACCGCCACGGTGCCGAGCCCGCCCAGCACCACGGCCGGCACGGTGCCGAGCAGCGAGGCCGTGACGCCGGACTCGAACTCGCCGAGCTGGTTCGACGTGCCGACGAACATGGAGTTCACCGCCGACACCCGCCCCCGCATGGCGTCGGGGGTCTGGAGCTGCACCAGCGAGGAGCGCACCACCATGGACAGCACGTCGGCGGCGCCCAGCACCGCCAGGGCGACGAGCGAGAGCGGGAAGGAGGTCGACAGGCCGAAGGCCACGGTGGCGAGGCCGAAGAGGCCCACGGCCAGGAACATCTTGGCGCCGGCCCGGTGCTTCAGCGGGTGGCGGGCCAGCGCGAAGGAGGTGAGGAGGGCCCCCACGGCCGGCGCGGCGCGCAGCACCCCGAGCCCCACCGGGGTCGTGTGCAGGATGTCGCGGGCATAGACGGGCAGGAGCGCCGTGGCGCCGCCGAGCAGCACGGCGAAGAGGTCGAGCGAGATGGCGCCCAGCACGATGCGATGGTGGCGGATGTAGGTGAAGCCCGACAGCAGCGTGGCGAGGCTCGGCGGCTCCCGCGCGGGCGGGGCGCGCTCGAGCCGGATGCCGCCGACGAGCAGGCTGGCCAGCGCGAAGACGAGCGCGATCGCGCCGTAGGCCAGCGTGGGACCGGCGATGTAGAGCGCGCCCCCGATGGCCGGGCCGAGGATCGTGGCGGTCTGGATCGCCGAGGCCGAGAGCGCGAAGGCGGAGGGCAGGGATTCGGTCGGCACGACGCCCGGCAGCAGCGCCGACACGGTGGGGCTTTCGAAGGTGCGGGCTGCCCCGATCACCGCCACGGCGGCGAAGATGCCGTGGGCCCCGAGCCAGCCCTGGACGCTGCCGAGCGCCAGGGCGGCGGCGGCGACGGCCTGGACGGCCTGGCACACCCGCACGACGGAACGCCGGTCGTATTGGTCGGCGACGTGGCCGGCCGGGATGGTCAGCAGCAGCATGGGGATGAACTGCATGAGGCCGATGAGGCCGAGCTGCAGCGTCGAGCCCGTGAGGGTGAAGATCTGCCAGCCCACCACGACCGCCACGATCTGGAAGGCCGCGGTCGACAGGGTCCGGGCCAGCCAGAAGCGCAGGAAGGCGGGCTGGCGCAGCAGGGGCGGGATTTGGGACGGGATGGGCTGCGGGGAAGCGGACAAGACGGCGGGGATCCTCGGGGGCGGGGTCCCCTTGTAAGCCCGGGCCTCCGCCCCGCGGCGCTTAAAATTTTGTTTCAGCGGCGTCCGGCCGCGGAAAGGGCCGGCTGAGGAAGCGCGACCCGGCGAGGCCGAAGCGCCAGGGCACGTCGGCGTTGCGGCTGATGCCGATCCGCGGGCCCGCGACGAGGGCCGGCGTGGCCGCCCGGGGCAGGAGCGCGAAGGGCGGGGCGCCGAGCGGCAGGCCGTCATGCGAGGCGTCGAGGCCCAGGGCCTGGCACAGGCGCCCGGGCCCGGCGCAGAGGCGGCGCGGGTCGTCGAGCTTGCGCCGGGCCCGCATGACGTCCAGCCCCCGGGTGGGCTCCAGCGCCCGGACCAGCACGGCGCAGCCCGGCTCCTCGCCGCCCACCACGTTGAAGCACCAGTGGATGCCGTAGGACCGGTACACGTAGGCGTGCCCCGCGGGGCCGAACATGGCGCGGTTGCGCGGCGTCGGGCCCTTGACCGAGTGGGACGCGGGGTCGTGGCGCCCGTAGGCCTCGGTCTCGACCACGATGCCGCCGACGCCGTCGAGCAGCAGCGTCATGCCGATGAGGTCGCGGGCGAGGTCGAGGACGGGGCGGGCGAAGGGAAGGGACTCGACCGGCCTGCGCGCCAAGCTCCCCCTCACCCCCGCGGCATGTCCACCCGGTGGCGCGCCACCGGGATCATGGCCCGCACCCGGTCGACCCGGGCGGGCTCGACGCGCCCCGCCGCGATGCCGACGCCGTCGCTGGCCCGGGCCGTGACGAGGCCCCAGGGGTCGACCAGCAGCGAATGGCCGTAGGTGGCGCGGGCTTCGCCGGCCTGGCGGAAACTCCCGGTTTGGGCCGCGGCGGCCACGTAGCATTCGGTTTCGATGGCGCGGGCCCGCAGCAGCACCTCCCAATGGTCCTTGCCGGTCTGCAGCGTGAAGGCGGCCGGCACGGCGATGAGCTGCGCGCCGCGGTCCATCAGGGCCTGGTAGAGGAAGGGGAAGCGCATGTCGTAGCAGATGGAGCATCCCACCGTGACGCCCTCGCAATCGTAGGTCACGACGGCGTCGCCCGGCTTGAACGAGGCGCTTTCCCGGTATTCGGTTCCGTCCGGCGCCGTGATGTCGAAGAGGTGGATCTTGCGATAGCGCGCCACCTCGCGCCCTTGCCGGTCGAACGCCACCGTGGTGTTGCCGATGCGCTCCTCGCCGGGCAGGCGCTCCAGCATGGAGCCCGCATGGATGAAGACCCCGTGGCGGGCCGCGAGGTCCCGCACGGTCCGGTAGGCCTCGCCGTCCGGGAACGGCTCCGCGGCGGCGAGCTTGCGCTCGCGGGTGCCGCCCAGGAAGTCGAAACATTCCGGCAGCAGCACCCAGTCGGGGCGCTCCTCGGCGACCGCACGGCCGACGAGATCCGCCACCTGCTGCAAGTTGGCGGCGCGGTCGTCGCCCGAGTTCATCTGGATCAGCGCGATCTTCATGTCGGGCTCCGTCCCGCTGCCTGTCCCATACCAACACGCCGTCGCGCCGCCCGGCAAGCCCGGCCTGCCGATCCGGCCCGTTTCGGGACGGAATCACACCAGAGCTTGGGGCACGACGATTGCAACCCGGCGATGCAGCCCTCCCGGGACGGACCTCCCGTCCGAACTGGGACCGGGTCCATCGTCAGGGGGCCGTCTTGAACCGCATTGCCGTCCCGTTCGCGCTGCCGCCCGCCCCGTCGCGCCGCCGCGCATCGGCGCGGGGCGGGCGTCACGCCTGGGTCAGCCGCTTCACGGCCAGCACGGCGACGACCCGCCTGGGCTTCACGGCGCTGGCGACGGGCCTCGATGCGGTCGCGATCCTGGCGGCGGCCGCCGCCATGGGCCGGCTGCTGGGCCACGGGTCGGGCGGGTTCAACGACCTCGTGCTCGGCGTCACGGTGGCGATGTTCTATATCCTGCCCGGGATCCTGCGGACCGATTACGCCATCACGCGCTATCTGTCCCACAAGGGGCACGTCAGGCACACGCTGAGCCTGTGGAGCGTGGCCGTCACGGGAGCCGTCGTGCTGGCCTTCCTCACCAAGACCAGCGACGCCTTCTCGCGCTCCGCCTCGCTCGGCCTCGCCGTCGCCGGATACGGCGCCCTGCTCGCCGTCCGCGGCCTGCTGGTGGCGGGGCTGCAGAGCCGGGTCACGGCGGGCCGCCTGGCGTCCCGCCACATCTTCCTCGTGGGCGACGAGGAGATGATCCGCGCCTTCTCGGACCGCCACAGGCTGCATCAGACGGGGCTGCGCATCGTCGGGGCGGCCGTGCTGCGGCCGGGCGACGAGAACCGCGCCGACGACCTCGTGCTGGCGGCGGCCTCGGCGCGGGTGCTGCGGCCCGACGACATCTATATCCTCGTGCCCTGGGCCGAGCGCGAGCGGCTCGAGGCCTGCATCGACACGTTCATGGGCCTGCCGGCCACCATCCAGCTCGCCCCCGAGCGCTTCCTCGACCAGTTCGACGACCTCCACGTCGTCCGCAACGGCTCGGTGGCGTCCATCCACCTGGTGCGGCGGCCGCTGTCCTCCAGCGAGGTGCTGGCCAAGCGCGCGCTCGACCTCGTGGTGGCTTCGGCGGCGCTGGCCCTGCTGGCGCCGGTCTTCGCCGTGGTGGCGCTGCTCATCCGGCGCGAAGGCGGCGGGCCGGTGTTCTTCGTGCAGCGGCGCTACGGCTTCAACCAGGAGCCGTTCGGCATCTACAAGTTCCGCTCGATGCGGGCCATGGAGGACGGGCGCGCGGTGCGCCAGGCCACGGCCGGGGACAGCCGCATCACGCGGGTCGGCCGGTTCCTGCGCCGCACCAACATCGACGAGCTGCCGCAGCTCATCAACGTGCTGCGGGGCGAGATGTCGCTGGTCGGGCCGCGGCCCCACGCCATGGCGCACGACCAGGCCTTCGAGCGCGACGTGGCGCTCTACGCCCGGCGCCACAACGTCCGGCCCGGCATCACGGGCTGGGCCCAGGTGAACGGCTGGCGCGGCGAGACCGACACGCCCGAGAAGGTCGTGGGCCGCGTCGAGCACGACCTCTACTACATCGACAATTGGTCGCTGCTGCTCGACATCTCGATCATGGTCAGGACGGTGGTGTCGCGGAAGGCCTACCGCAACGCCCGGTGAGCGCCGGCCCGTCAGGCGGCGTTCAGCGGGTGCAGGTCCCGCACCATGGCCTTGGTGCGCTCGTCGAGCACGTGGGTGTAGATCTGGGTCGTCGAGATGTCGGCATGGCCGAGCAGCTCCTGGACGACGCGCAGGTCGGCCCCGTTCTGCAGGAGGTGGCTGGCGAAGGCGTGGCGCAGCACGTGCGGGCTGACCCGCGCCGCCGCGATGCCCGCCGCCGCCGCCACGGCCTTGAGGTCGCGCGCGAAGGCCTGGCGGGTCATGAAGCCCTGCTCGCTGTCGGCCGGGAACAGCCAGGCGCCCGCATCGAGCGCCGCCGCCCGGCCCGCCGTCTTGGCGGCCGCGCGGTAGAGCGCGACGGCGCGGCGGGCGGGGTCGGAGAGCGGGACCAGCCGCTCGCACCCGCCCTTGCCGCGGATCGTCAGGGTGTCGCCCTTTCCGGCGGCGGCGCGGGCCGCCGCGCGGGGCAGCGCCACCAGCTCCGACACGCGCAGCCCCGTGGCGTAGAGGAGTTCCAGCAGGCAGTTCATGCGGGCGCTGCGCCAGCGCGCGACCGGGTCGCCGTCGGGGTCTTCGAGCCCGGCACGCGCCGCCGCGAGCAGGCGCTCGACCTCCTCCGGGCCCAGGACCTTGGGCAGCGGCCGGCCCCGGCGCGGCCCCTCCAGCACCGTCGTGGGGTCGGTGGGTCGATGCCCCTCGGCGAAGAGGAAGCGGTGGAACTGCCGCACGGCCGACAGGCGCCGCGCCGCCGAGGCCGGCTTCAGCCCGTCGCGCTCGAGCTTGGCGAGGTAGTCCCGCACCCGGGCGGTTTCGGCCCGCGCCGGGTGGTCGGCGTGGGCGGCGAGGAAGCCGAGATAGTCGGCGAGGTCGCGCCCGTAGGCGTCGAGCGTGTTCTTCGCGGCGCCGCGCTCGGCCGCGATCATGTCGAGGAACAGGTCGCGCAACGCCGCGGGCGCGGGGGCGTGGGAGAGCGGGGGCGCCGTCACGACTTCGGCGGGTTCAGCTTGGCGGCGGGGATGGCCTGCTCCATCGGTCGGGTCACGGGCTGGACGGAGGCGACGAGCGCCAGCATGGCGCCGTAGGCCAGGGCCGCCAGAACCGCCACGACGATCAGGAAACGGAAGAAGCTCGGCATGGACTCCGCGACTTGTGACGGCCCGTCTCCGTCACATTGCGGAGCGCCGCTGAACCTTCCCTTAAGGCTGCGGATCCAGGCGGCGTTCCGCGGGCCTCACCGGGGTCCCGCGATCGTCAGCGGGCGAGGCCGGTGTCCCGCAGCGCCGCCGCCTGCTTGTCGGCCAGGACCTGCTGGTCGAAGCCCGCGATGGCGGCGTTGAACTGGGCGTAGAAGTTGAGTTCCGCCTTGAGGTGCAGGAACACGGCGCCGAGCCCCACCGCGGCCCGGTCCATGAAGACGAACTCGCGCGGCACCGTGATGCCACCGTGCTTCTTCAGCGCCTGGTGGACCTGGAAGGCCTCCTTGCGGCCGTATTGGCCGGGCTCGACGCCGTTCGCCACGGTGCGGACGCGGTCGTCGAGGATCGGCCCGTAGATGAAGCCCGCCCAGATGTTCAGCGTCTCGATCAGCGGCCGGCTGAGATTCTTGAAGCCCCAGGTCTCGTAGGCGTGGACGATGCGGGCTTCGTCGCCCTGGCGCAGCCCCTCGTAGAGGTCGACGACGCCGCCGACGAACTTCGGCGGGAAGACCCGGATGCAGCCGTAGTCGAGCAGGTTGATGCCGTCGACCTGCGCCTCGTCGCCCCGCACCGTGTAGTTGCCGAGGTGCGGGTCGCCGTGGATGACGCCGTAATGGCTGAACGGCACCCACCAGGCCTTGAACATCGCGACCGCGATGCGGTTGCGGATGTCGAGCGGCGCGTCCTTGAAGCTGAGGAGCTTGCGGCCGTCGAGCCATTCCATGGTGAGGAGGCGGTCGGTGGACAGGTCCGCCTGCATCCGGGGCACCCGCACCTGGTCGACGCCGTCGAGCATCAGGCCGTAGAGGGCAGCGTGCTTGGCTTCGCGGCGATAGTCGAGTTCCTCGCGCAGCCGCTCGCCGATCTCCTTGATGGCTTCGCGCGCGTCGATGGCGGGGCTCATCCGGCGCTGGATGGCGAGCAGCACGTCGAGTTGCTTGAGGTCGGCCTCCACCGCCGAGGTCATGTCGGGATATTGCAGCTTGCAGGCGAGGGCGAGGCCGTCGTGCGAGACGGCGCGGTGCACCTGGCCGAGGGATGCCGCGGCGGCGGGCTTGAAGTCGAAGCTGGCGAAGCGGTTCTGCCAGTCGAGCCCGAGTTCGGCCGCCATGCGGCGGCGCACGAAGGCCGCGCCCATGGGGGGCGCCTCGTTCTGCAGCTTGGCGAGTTCCTCGGCATATTCGGCCGGGATGGCGTCCGGAATGGTCGAGAGCAACTGGGCGACCTTCATCAGCGGGCCCTTGAGGCCGCCGAGCGCCTTGGTCAGCGCCACCGCGTTGGCGGCATCGCTGTCGCCGCCGAACAGGCGCGTCCCCGCCATCCTGGCCGCCACGCCGCCGACGTTGGCGCCGACGCGTGCGTAGCGCGCCGCCCGGGCGGAGAAGCGGTTCTGTTCCTGGTCGGTCATGAGGTTCGCTGCCGGAGGGAGACGGACCCCAGATGTGTTGCGCGGCCCCGCCCTTGTCGAGGCCGCGCGGCATGCCTTTTGTCGCGGCGCCCCCCGGGCGCCCGGCCGTCAGCCGTTGGCGGTCTGCTTCACGGGGACGCCCGCCCCGGTGAAGTGGGTGGCGAGCTCGCCCGACTGGAACATCTCGCGGATGATGTCGCAGCCCCCCACGAACTCGCCCTTCACGTAGAGCTGCGGGATCGTCGGCCAGTTGGTGTATTCCTTGATGCCCTGGCGCAGTTCCGCATCGTCGAGCACGTTCACGCCCTTGTAGGGCACGCCGAGGTAGTCGAGGATCTGCACGCACTGGCCCGAGAACCCGCACATGGGGAACTGCGGCGTGCCCTTCATGAAGAGCACCACGTCGTTGTTCTTGACTTCCGTGTCGATCGTCTCGTGAGCGCTGGGCATCGTGTCGTCCTTTCGCGTCGCGGCGCGGCCCTGCCGCCACCCGCTTTCGGGCATCATATAGGATCGTCCTAAAACCGGCACTAGAGCCGTCCCGGCTCAGAACGCCACGGCGTCGATGCGGGTCAGCGTCGTGCGGGCCGCGACGCCCGGCGCATGGGCGAAGTGCCAGGCCACGTATTGCTCGGCATAGGGCTCCGTCGACGACAGGCCGTCCACCGGCACCACCACGTCGTAGCCGTGCAGCGCCGCATCGGTGCCGGTGTCGAGGACGGCGCCTTCGGCCGCCGTGCCGACGATGACCAGGGTCCTGGCCCCCCGCTTCGCCAGGATGTCGCCGAGCGCGGTGCCGATGAACTTGTCCGGCCCCGCCTTCACGACCGGCTCGCCCGGCGCCGGCGCCACGCCGGGCCGGATGTCGGCGGGGACGCCGTTGGCGCTGGTGCTGTGCACCACGGCGACGCCCGCCGCCCGCGCCCTGGCGATCAGGCCCGCCACGGCCGGGATGGTGGCGAGGCAGCGCGGCTTCGTGGCGGCGTTGCAGGGCCCGCTCGCGGCCTCCTCGTGGCCGTTGAAATCGAGGACCAGCAGGGCGGTGGTGCGGGCGTCGAGCCGGGCGGGCTTCAGCTCCGGCGCGGGCGGCACCGCCACGCTGCTCCAGCCGTCGACGATGGTGCCGGCGCGGCCCGGCGCGGCGCCGCAGAGGGCTGCCAGCAGGGAAGCGAGCAGGGGGACGAGGATGCGGGGCTTCACCTGGATCTCCTTCGGGGCGGCGCGCCATCCTACCATGCCGGCCGCGCGGCGCAGCGGAAGCCGATGTCGGCCGTGGCGCCGGCAAGCCGCCGCCGGGAATCCAGCCATGCCGGGGCGGTCGAGCGGCGCGGCGTCGGAGTCCCGGCCGCGTCGCGGCCGTGCTATGGCGCATCCGGGGCCCGATGCCCCGGCCTGACCAGGGACCGACGCCGCCGCATGAAGTGCCTCATCGTCCAACCCGTCCACGCCGATGGCCTGGAGATGCTGCGGGCCGCCGGCCTGGAACCGGTGATCTGCCCCGATGCCGCGCACGACACCGTGCTGGGGCTGCTGCCGGGCTGCACCGCCGCCATCACGCGCGACGCCGGCTTCCCGGCCGCCTGGTTCGCTGCCGCGGCGGGCCTGCGGGTGTTGGTCGTGCACGGCGCCGGGCACGACGCCGTCGACAAGGCCGCGGCGTCGCGGGCCGGCGTGCTGGTGTGCAACGCGCCCGGCCACAATGCCCGCTCGGTGTCGGAATTGGCGCTGGGCCTGGCGCTGGCGGCGGCGCGCCTCGTGCCCGCCGCGGACCGCGACGAGCGCGCGGGCCGGCCCGGCTTCCGCGAGCGCCACGGCTTCGCGGAACTATCGGGCAAGACCGCGCTGGTGGTGGGCTGGGGGGCGACGGGCTCCGGCCTCGGGCGCATGCTGGCGGCGGCGCTCGACATGCGGGTCCTGGTGCATTCGCCCCGCGCCGCCGGCACCGACGGGTTCACCCGCGTCGCGACGCTCGGCGACGGCCTGCGCCAGGCCGATCTCGTCTCGCTGCACACCCCGATGCGGCCGGAAACGCGGGGGCTGATCGGGCCCGCCACGCTGGCCGAGGTCAAGCCCGGCGCCATCCTGGTCAACACGGCCCGCGCCGGCCTCGTCGACGAGGACGCCCTGGCGGACGCCATCGCGCAGGGCCGCATCGCCGCCGCGGCGCTCGACGTCTACAGCCACGGCGCGCCGCAGGGCCCGCTCGGCACGACCGACCGCGTCATCTTCACGCCCCACCTCGGCGGCGCCACGGTGGAGGCGCTGAAGCGCATGGCGGTGGCTTCCGCCGGCACGGTGCTCGAGGCCCTGGCCGGCCGCACGCCCGCGACGGCCCTCAATGCCCCCGTCGGCGCCTATGCGGCGCCCGCTCCGAAGGGCTGATGCGAGCCGCGGCCACGCTGCCGGCCCCCTCGGCCGCCCGCGGCCCGCGTCAGGGCGCCGGGGTGGCGAGCTGCCGTTCGATCGCGCCGCGGTCGACCAGCGACCAGACCTCGGCGATCCTGCCGTCGGCGAAGCGGTAGATCACGTTCTCGGCGAAGGCGACCCGCCGCCCGTCGACCGGGAGGCCGAGGAAGCGCCCCTTCGGCGTGCAATCGAACAGCAGACGCGCCGCGACGTGGGGCGGCTCGGCGACCAGCAGCCCGATCTCGAAGCGCAGGTCCGGGATCTCGGCGACGTCGCGCTCCAGCATCGCCCGGTAGGTGGCGAGCCCGCGGCCCGCGGGATGGTGCACGACCGCGTCGCCGACAAACCGGTCGAGCCGCGCCCAGTCCCGCGCGTTGAGGCAGGCGATATAGGCCCGGTAAAGCTCGGCGAGGTCGGACGGCGTCATGGCTCTCGGTCTCCCGCTCGGGTTCGGCGACGGGCGCGAAGCGGCGCCGCCCTGCGGCCGACGCGCCCCGGCCCGGCAAGGCGAGCCGCGTCGCCCGTCGACGCGACGTGGCTTCAACGTCGACCCGGGGAGTCTTAAGATGGGGTTTCCGGCGCGGACGCGACCGGGGCGCGGCTTCGGCCGCAGCCGATGGGGGAGGACGCGATGTTTGCCGAAAAGCTGAGGTTGGACGGGCGCGTGGCGGTGGTGACGGGCGGCGGGCGCGGCATCGGCCTGTCCTGCGCCGAGGCGCTGTGCGAACACGGCGCCAGCGTGGTCATCGCCGATCTCGACGCCGGCATCGCCGAGCAGGGGCGGGACGAACTCCGGGCCAAGGGCCATGCCGTCGACATCCGCCAGGTCGACGTCACGCGCTCGGCCGAGGTCGATGCGCTCGCCGAGGCCGTGCTCGCCCGGCACGGCCGGGTCGACGTCCTCGTCGCCAATGCCGGCATCGCCCGCTCCGGGACGGCCGCCGAGGACGTGACGGACGAACACTGGACCGCCGTCAACGACGTCAACTACAACGGCGTCTTCTGGTGCGACCGCGCCTTCGCCCGGCCGATGCTGAAGGCCCGGCGCGGCGCCATCGTCAACATCGGCTCCATGTCGGGCCTCATCTGCAACAGGCCGCAGAAGCAGACCTATTACAACGCGTCCAAGGCCGCCGTGCACCAGCTGACGCGCTCGCTGGCCGCCGAGTGGGCCGACCGCGGCGTGCGGGTCAACGCGGTGGCGCCGACCTACGTCGAGACCCCGCTGACGCGGTTCGCCACGGAGGAGGGCGGCCTGCTCGATGCCTGGCTGCGCGACACCCCCATGGGGCGGCTCGGCCAGCCGGACGAGGTCGCCTCGGTGGTGCATTTCCTCGCCTCGGACGCCGCCAGCCTGATGACGGGCTCGGTCGTGGTGGTGGACGGCGGCTTCACCTGCTGGTGAGGCGCATTCCCGCCTGACCGGGCCGGCCGGTCGATCGAGCCGGCTTTCGTCGCTTCACCATCCGGCCATGCCGCCCACGAGCAGCGCCACGCGCTCGGCGCGGGCGCCCGGCCTGATCCGGCCCGAGCGCTCGAGTTCGGCCAACCCATGCAGCGCCGCCCAGAAGGTCTCGGTCGCGACGTCGGCATCGGCCGTCGCCGGCGCCACCACCGTGGCGAGCGCCGCGAAGGCCTCCTTCAGTTCCGGCCGGGTCTCGTTTTGCGCGAATGTCAGGCCGGTCGGCAGGTTGAACATGGCCTCGTAGAGTGCCGCATGCTGCCGGGCGAAGGCGAGATAGGCCAGGGCGACGGCTTCGACGGCTTCGCCCCGGCCGGTCGCCTGCAGCGCCGCCGCCTGCAGCGCCGCCGTCAGCTCCTGGAACCCCGCGAGCGCGACGGCGGCGACGATCGCCTCCCTGTTGTCGAAGTGCGAATACAGGACCGGCTGGCTGTGTTCGATCTCCTCCGCCAGGCGGCGGATCGTGACGGCACCCCAGCCTTCGCGCTCCGCGACGAGGCGCGCCGCCGCCACGATGCGCTGCCGGCGCTCGGCCCGCTGCCTGTCCTTCCTGTCGGCGATGCCCAAGCTGCGATCTCCCGGCGCCGGTCCGCCATGGGTCCGGACCATAGCAGAGCTTGACGATCTAGCATTGCTAGAATATCTAGGTGCCTGTCATGGAGGCGCGGATGCACTGGGCTGCGGATGGACTGGCGCTGATGCTGGCGCTCGCGATCGTCGCGATCGGCATCTGGTATGTGGCGCGCCCGAGGGGGGCGACCCGGGGCTTCGGCCTGCCGCTTCCCGAGGTGGGCCCGAACATCGCGGCTTGGCTCCGGCTCAAGGGGGTCCGCGACATCGTTTCGGGGCTGGTGGTGCTGGCCTGCATGGCGCGGGGCGAGCCGCGGGTCGTCGGCGTCGTCCTGCTCGTCGAGGCCCTCATCCCCTTGGGCGATATGCTGGTGGTCCTCACCGGTCGGGGTTCGGTGAGGCGGGCCGTCGGCATCCATGGGCTGACGGCCGTCCTGATGCTCCTGGCGGCCCTTCCCCTGACGATGCGGGAGGCCTGAGATGCCGCAGGCCGTCTCGATCTGGCTCCTCGTCGCCGGGCTCGCCGGCGCGGGGCTGTTCAACGCGGTCGGCACGCCGGCGACGCGGAGCGGCTTCGTCCGCTGGGGCTACCCCGCCTGGTGGGGCCTCGTGACCGGCGCGCTCGAGGTGGCGAGCGCGGTGCTCATCGCGCGTCCCGGCACCCGCGACGCGGGCCTCGTCCTCGGGGCGGCGATCGTCGCGGCCGCGGTCGTGACCGTCGCGCGTCACCGTGAATGGTCCCACCTCGCGCCGCTCGGGGTCTTCGCCGTCCTGCTGGCGCTGGCGGCGCTCCCGTCCTGACGGGGCGGCGCCCGGGACGCGGCGCGCCTTTTTGCGCTGGCGTGCGTCGGCGACGGCGTGACATAGCCTCCGCCTCCGACAGCCCGGTCCCGCGGGCGCCGACCGGAGGTCCCCGATGCGCCCACCCAGTTCCGTCCTGCTCGACCTCGACGGCACGCTCGTCGATTCCAAGCCCGGCATCGTGGCGAGCTACGACGCCGCGCTGCGCGACCTCGGCCACGTCCCGGACCCGGGCTTCGACCTCACCTTCGTGATCGGCCCGGTGCTGGGCGACGTGATGGGCGAGGTGCTGGCGCATTACGGCGACACGCGGGTGGACGAGGCGATCGCGGCCTACCGCCGCCACTACGGCGAAACCGGCATCTTCGGCGTCGCGCCCTACGAGGGCGTCCCGGCGCTGCTCGACACGCTGCGGGCGGGCGGCGCGGCGCTGTACCTCGCCACCTCCAAACGCACGGCCTTCGCGGCCCGCATCCTCGAACACCTCGGCTTGATCGGCCATTTCGCCGGCGTCTACGGCTCCGAGCCCGACGGCTTCCGCGACCACAAGCCCGAACTCATCGCCGACATCGTGAAGCGGCACGGCCTGCGGCCCGACGAGTCCGTGATGGTGGGCGACCGGCGCTACGACGTCGTCGGCGCCCATGCCAACGGGCTGCGCGCCGTGGGCGCCCTGTGGGGATACGGCGGACGCGAGGAACTCGAGGCGGCGGGGGTCGACCTCCTGGCCGACAGCCCCGCCGCCCTGGCACGCCTGCTGGCCTGACGGTTCGCCAGGCCGACACCGCGCTCCGGGACCGTGCCACGGCGCGGCCGCCGGCCCCGACGCCTATTGGCCCGCCTTGGTGATGCCGGGCGGGGTCGTGTCGCCCTTGAGCGGCACCGTGCCGGCGTTGGCCGCCCCGGCGGGGGCCGCGGGGCTGCTGCCGCCGGCCGGGCGCGGCGCCGTCCCGGGGTCGGCCGGCGCGCGCGTCTCGTTGCCGATCTGCGGCGCCGAAGGGGCGGTGGGCGGCGGTGCCGCGGTGGACTGCGCCCGGGCGGCGCCGAGGCCCGCCGCCGACAGGGCCAGCCCAAGCAGCAGGGCACGGGCGAGGCCCGCCGTGGGTTGCTGGAGGTTCGGCATGCGTGGGATCTCCGACCGGCATCCGCGACGGGGCCGGCACGCCGCTCAACGGCCGGCATCGGAGCCGGGTCCCCCGGCCACCGGCGAGCCACCGTGGCTTCACCGCCCGTCATCGTTCCTCAATAAGGGAATCGGGAGGTCGCGATGCGTTTTGGAGACGCAGCGCTATGGCGCGCGGCCTCCGGGGTGGCAATATGGCGGGTCTCACAGCCCGAGGCGTTCCATGTTCCCATACAAGATCCGCCGCTCGACCGACGAGGCCCGGGTCGGCAGGTCCATCCGGCGGGCCAGGCTGGTCGAGGGGATGTCGCAGGCCTCCCTCGCCATGCGGATCGGGATCGGCCTCGAAGAGCTGCAGGGCTACGAGATGGGCGCGCTGTGCATCCCCAACGCCGTGCTGGCCGCCGTCGCCGACTGCCTGGACATCCCGGTCTCCAGACTGTTCGGCTCCGTTCAGGACATGGAGGAGGCGAGCCGGCCCACCCCGTCGCCCCGGCTGCACTGACGCGCCCGAGGGCCGCGCACCGTCGTCGGCGAAATGTGACAACCACATGACGGCTTGTTGTTTTGGGCATGGCTTGCTGGGAAATAGCGGGCAGCCATGCAGTAATAACAGGTGCGGGCCTCGTGATCATGTCGTATACGCAGAGCGCGCTTTCGAGCGTATGCCCTTCTTGGGCGTTTCCTCCCTAGACTTGGGCCGCTCGCCGAAAGGCTGAGCGGCCTCTTTCTTTGGCGGGACGGCGTCGGGTCTGGGTGGAGTGCCGCCGGTCCCCGGTCTCCAAGTCGCGTCAGGCACGAAAGCCCCGGGGGCGGGTCGCCGCAGCCCGGTCCGGGCGGGTTCTTTCGGCAGTCCCGTCGCGGTCGGACGGCGCCACGGCCGCATACCATTCGGCATAGGGCGTGGTCCGGGCCATGTGTCGGTTGAGGTCCGGCGCACCATCCGTCCACCACACCGGCCCGCGTTCGCCGAGCCCGTGCTTCGCCAGGTCGACCGCGGCGCGGGCCGCGGCCTCGGCCTCCGGATCCCGGGTCCGCTTCGCCGCCGCCACGCCGCGGCGGGCCGTCATCAAGGCGTGGACGAGCCGCTCGCGCTCGGCCTCGGGCAGGGCCGGGTCGGCGCGGCGCCACAGGCGTCCCCGCACGACGAGGTAACGGCCGTCCGGCGTCACGGGAGCGGGGCGGGCCGCCTCGGCGGGCAGGGGAGTGGGCATGCGGTGCAAGTCTTCCTTTTCGAACGAGCCACATGAGACCAAGCTCATAAAGCAACGCAGGCCCGCCAGGGCCGTTATAGATCCGATGGTGCTGCCTCCCGCAGCCCTCGACGGAGAACGGCATGCGTCACTTCATCATCTCTGCTGTGTGCGCCGGAGCCCTGCTGGTGGCGCCGACCGTGGCCGAGGCCCGCGGCTGCATCAAGGGTGCGCTGGTCGGCGGCCTGGCCGGCCACGCGGTCGGCCACGGCGTGCTGGGGGCCGTCGGCGGATGCCTGGCGGGTCGCGCCATCTCGAAGCGGAGCCGCGTCGGAAACTACCGCTACGGCCGCAGGATCGCGCCGGCCTATCGCTGAGCGTCCGTGAAGGGATGCTCCCCTCCTCAGGACGGCCGGTGCCTCCGGTAGCGTTTGATGGGGGAGGAATGGTGCCGCGCCCCGGCGGAGATGGACCGCTGGGTCGTGGTGGTGATGGCGGACCCGGCCGGTGCCGCCGCGACGTCGGCGGCGGCGAGGAGCCCGGCCACGGCGACGAAGCAGAGGACCAGATGGCGGCCGGAGGCCGGAGGGGCTGCTGGACGCATGGTCGGGACCTCGCGCAGGCGGTGGTGCGGCACCGCGGGGACGCTGCAGCTTGCACCCATCCGCCCGCCGATGCCACTGACGCCGCGGGCGACCCAAAGCGCCGAGTTCGGGTCGACGTGGAAGCGTCGGGAGCGCCCTTCTCCCGCTGGCGGGAGAAGGTGGCGCCGCGCAGCGGCGTCGGATGAGGGTGGGAGCCCCGCGCAGGCTCCGTGCATCGACGCTTTGGCGTTTCACCCCGTCGTGACCCCTCATCCGGCGCTTCGCGCCACCGTCTCCCCAGAGGGGAGAAGGGCGAAACGGCACCGTCGACCTGAGTTCGGCGACCCGGCGGGCGACCGGCGGGGCGAGCCGGCCGTCCGTGCGGGAGCGCCGACGATGTGCGACCGTTGCCCCGTATGGGCGGCAAGCGCTTCCGCTCTCGGCGGATCCGCTCCCGCCGCGGGCCGACCAGGAGAACGCCATGACCGAACGCCAGGACAAGGCCCTGACCGCCGCCGAGGTGACGATGCTGGAGGGGTTGCTGGCCAAGGTCAGCGGAAGCGGCGGCGACCTGCCCTGGCCGCTGTTCCGCTTCGTCACCGAGGTCGCGGCGACGAGCAACATCGACCTCCTGGTGCGCGACGCCGACGCAGGCGTGCTCCTCGCCTGGCGGGACGACCCTTTCGGGACCGGCTGGCACGTGCCCGGCAGCATCATCCGCCACCGGGAAGAGATCGGCCACCGCATCGCGGCCTGCGCCCGCGAGGAGTTCGGCTGCGACGTGGCGGTGACCGGCGGTGTCGTCGCCGTCGTGCAGATCTTCGACGACCGCGGCCACTCGGTCTCGCTGTGCTATCCGGCACGGCTCTGCGGCGAGCCGGGCCGCCGCGTCCTCGCGGCCGGCGAGGTGCCGCGGGCGGGAGACCTGCGCTGGTTCGCGACCTGTCCGGACCACCTCTATCCCAGCCACGGCGTGTACCGGGAGGTTCTGGCGGCGCTCGCCGGCGGGATGCCGGGGGAGGGCGCGCCCCTGTTCACCCAGCATGTCGGGCGGCGCGACGCCGCTTCGGCCTCGCCGAAGGGCTGGATCGACCCGGACGTCGCGCTGGCCTGAGGTCCGTGAACGAGCGCCCCATGCCCGACATCGCAGGGAAACGTTTCGCGGTTTTCCGCGGCCGTTCCGGCGCAGGTGCGAGACCTTCGCGGGCTCCGAGGCCGTCTCGCACTGCCGTCCAGGCCCGCGGCGTTGACGGCGCGCCGGCCCGGGCGACCTGCCGGCTGGTGGAATGGCACGCCTGCGCGGGCCCGGCTTGCCCCGGCCGCAGGCCTGTGGTGGGTTCCGCTCGGCGGCGCCCGACAGGCCCGCTTCACCGTCCGTGCGCGTCGTGTGTGGTCGTGCGGCAGTGATCCACCCATCGGGCGATCCCAGCCCTAAGAAGGAAGATCCCATGTCCTATCGGATCATGGCCCGGACGACCGAAAGGTCGACCGGCATCACCCGCCCCACCGCCCTCCAGGCGCTGCAGGCCGTCCGCAGCCTGTCCGGCGACGGGTTCCGCTTGACGGCCATCATCGACGACGACGGCGACGCCGTCCCGGTCGAAAAACTCGAGGAACTCGCGCGGAGCGAGGACCGGCACGCCCGGTGACGGGCGTCCGTTGACGGGCTTGGGCCGCAGGCGGCCTTGCACGGAGGTCCGCCGACAACGCAGCGGATGGAAACCGGGCCGAGGCAGGCCCGGCTTCCATCCCCGGTAGGTCGTTTAACCGCCCATTAACCATGCCGGCACGAAGATGCGGGGGTTGAGGCAGGGCGGGGACGGCGATGATGGAGAGTGCCTTCGGACGCGACAGGGGAGGCGACGTGCTCGACCTCGCGCATCTGGCGGAGATCGGGACCTTCATGGACCGGGTCTTCCACCCGCGGGAGCGCCCCGAGGTGGCACCGCCGGCCGCGGTGGCGGCCCTCGAGGGACCTTCGGGCGAGCCCGAGGGCTTCGACGGGCTCCTCCACAAGGCGTCGCGGGCCATCGAGATCCTGGCCACGCGCTGTGAGATCCTGGAACACGATCTCGCCGAGGCGGGCGAGCGCGCCGCCGAGCACGAGCAGACGAGCGAGCGATGGAAGTCCATCGCGGTGGAGTTGCGGACGCAGGCGTCCTTTCACCGCAAGGAGATCGACGAGCTGAAGGCGCGCTCGGAACTGGTCGAAGCCCAGGTCCTGCTGCTCGAAGCCGCCACCATGGAAGCGCGGGAGCGCGTGGCGGCCGCCGATGCCCGCTCGACGCGGCTGCAGGGCCAGGTTGTGGCCGCCTTCGGCCGCAAGTCGCCGATCCATTCCGTCCTGCAGTCCATCACCCTGCGGGAAGCCGCCGAATAGCCCGGGTCAGGGCCGCGCGGCCGGGAGGCCGGCGGAGAGGCGCGCCCGGGCTTCGGCGCTCGTCAGGCTCTCGTCGGCGAGCTGCCGGTTCAGGCCCTCGCCGAGGTCCTCGAGGCTCGCCCGGCCCGCGTCCTCGGCCCCGACGTTCCCCCGCGTGATGAGCTTGCGGATGCAGGCCCAGGCATCGGTGAAGCCGGGGTTCACCGCCATGCACTGGTGGGTGGCGCTGGCGAAGGCGCCGCCGTCCTCCGGTGCGGTGGCGCAGGCCGCCAGCGCGACGGCCAGCAGGCCGCAGGTGATGAACGGTCGGGGCGGGATCCCACCGGCCCGGGGCACGGGCGGCGGCGCCGCGACCCTCGTCACGGGCGGTCCGGCATAGGTCTGGCGCGCAGGGACTTGGCCCTGCCGACGGCCCGCGCCGTGCCGATCGGCATGAGGTCCACCCCGGCCGCCATCAGGTCGGCACGCCTGGCGACGGCGCCAGCGGTTCCGGCCCCGGGCGCGAACGCGACCGCAGCGGGTGCCAGGCCTCTCGGCAGCGAGACGGCGCCGACCGCGACGGCCGTCAAGGTGAAGAGGGTCAGCCACTCGCTGCGGAAGCGCATCTGCCTTTGCCTTGGTTCATGAAACCTTCGATTCGGATCCGCATCATGGGCCGAGAGCGTTAGTGAAGGCTCAACTTCAGGGCAGCGCCCCCAGGGCCGCCCCGCGCAGCACGTCGGCGTAGCCCCGGAGCTCCCCGGCCCGGGCGTCGAAGTCGCCGGCGGACTTCACGCGGTTCATGCGTCTCGCATCCTCCGCCATGCGCTCGATCAGGACGGCGCGTTCCTCGACGATCCGCAGCGCCACCCGGATGGCCTCGTCGACGGCGACCTGACAGTGGGGCCGTGGCGGTGGATCGGCCTCGATGTCGGACAGGGGCCCGAAGCCATCTGGGCAGGCCAGGGCCACGGGCTCGCCCATGGCCGAGATCGTGCCGGACAGGCAGGGCCGCCCGAGCGCGATGTCGATCTCGAGCGCGATGCGGCGGGGCACCGGCACGCGAGGGCCCGGCGCCTCGCCCACCAGCGTGGCCAGCAGGGACGGGAGGTTCTTCAGCGAGGCGCGATGATCCACCTCGCTCGCCTGCAGGGCGCCGAACGGCATGTCCGGAACGGTCGCGTCGAGCGGGTTTTCCACCACGGTGACGCCGCCGCACCGCTTCAGGTCCGCCAGGCCCGCCGCGCCGTCGTTCAGCCGGCCGCTGAGCAAGACCCCGATGGCGGCCGGCCCGTAGCTCTCCGCCACGGAGCGGAACAGGGGATCGATGGCCGGCCGCGCCATGTTCTCGCGCGGTCCCCGGCCGAGCCGCACGACGCCGTCGACGACCAGGAGGTGGTGGCCGGCCGGGCCCACGTAGACGTGGCCCGGCTGCACGCTCTGCCCGTCGGCCGCGGTCTCGACCCGCAAGGGGCAGAGCCCGTCGAGGATGCCGGCCAGCAGGTTGCGGCCGTCCGCGCCCACATGCAGGACGACGAGCACCGCCGCCGCCAGGTCGGGCGGGAGCCCGGCGCAGAGCGTCTTCAACCCTTCGACGGCACCGGTGGACCCGCCCACCGCGATCACGCTGCGCTGCCCCATGTGACGCTCCGATCAAGGCGGCAACGCGCTCCCGACGATGGGGGTTTGACCGGCCTCGCGCCGGGCCCGGCGGCCGCCACGCCCGCGCCTCCCCGCGGGGCTGGCGTGTTCACCGGTTCGTGTGTTGCGCGCCGACCCGTAACCTTCTAGCCACGCCGGCCGAAGCCAGGGTTCTGGGCGCCGAGAGTGAGAGTGGATGTGCCGCGATTCTTCTTCGACACGCATGACGGCCGGGACGGGTTCCGAGACGAGGTCGGTGTCGAACTGCCGAAGGCCGACGACGTGGCCCACGAGGCCTTCGGCCTGCTGCGCGACCTGAGCCACCACGCGATGCCGCGCGGCGAGACGGTGCTGTCCACCTCCGTCCGCGACCGTGACGGGACCGTGGTGTTCCGTGCCACCATGACGATCGTCATCGACCAGGACCCTCGACCGCCGGGCGGCGAGCCGCGGGTGCCCGGCGGCGAACCGTGAAGGCGAGGAGCAGGCGCCTTCGGCCGGTCCGGCGCCCGACGCCGGCGCGCCGGGCTGGGCTGACCGGCGGCCGAGCGGGGCAGGGCGCCGTCAGGCGCGGCGCCACGTCCCCTTCTTGATGTCGAAGGCCAGCTTTCCCTCGCCGCGCATCTTCATCAGCAGGACCTGCAGGGACTCGGTCGAGCCGCCGGGGTCGGTCGCCTGCAGGATGGAATAAAGCTTCCTCGGCTTGTCCAGGGCGGCCAGGACCGCGTCTTCAGTCACCATCGTCTCGCTTCCACGACCGTTCCGACGGCAGGGCAACGCCTGCCGGGCGCGATGGGTCGACCGTCACGCCAGACTTTGTACCGGGCTGCCGGTCACCTGCAGGCGCTCGCCGCGGTCGCCGTGGTCGCTCCGGCGGGACCCGGAGCCGCGGGCGAACTGTTCGGCGTCACCGCCACCACGGCGTCGAAGGGCGTCCGCCCGGCGGAGCCCCGCAACCCGCCACGGACGGAGGCCGTTTCTCCCGGCGAGGTCGCTCGCGCCCGTGCGCGGGAGGCCGGCGGCGACGGAGACCAGCATGGACCAGGACCAGGACCAGGACCGGGATCGCCCCGGGGGTCGGCGCCCGACCCCGTCGCGGACCGTCCCACGGCGACCATCGACGCCGACCGTGCCGCCGATGCCGCCCCGGAACAGTTCCAGCCGGGCGAGGACCTCAAAGCCCGCCAGGATCGATTGCTCGACGAAGCCCTGCAGGAAAGCTTCCCCGGCAGCGACCCGATCTCGCCCTGCCAGATCGCCTGACACCCTCGCTGCCCGGTATCGGTCACGCGGCGGCAGGCCTGAGGCACCAAAATGCCATGCCGGACAAGTGACGGCGACAGAGTATAAAATATAATTTAGGGTCACTCGCGCCTCTCCGCCGCAACATCGACTTGTCAGAGGCATTGGATCGTTTTCTGATCTGGAGATGATCATGACGATGCTCAGAATGACGGCGATGGCTGCGCTCCTGGCGGGGCCGGTCGTGGGGATGTCTTTGCCGGCTCGGGCGGCGACGGCTCACAACAGCCAGGCGGGCGAGTTCGGCGCCAGCAGCAACCCGACGAGCTCCACTCCCGCCTCGCGCCGCGTTCGGCACGCCTCCAAGGCCGCCGTCACCGCGCCCGAGACCGACCGCGACGCCGGCATGTATGTGGTGAAGCCGGAGTCGGCGCCGGAATCCTTCGGCCATGCGACCGGCTCGGATGGGTCGATGACCTCCGAGTGAGGCCGTCCGCGGTCGAGCCCGGAACACGGGTCGGCCCGCGCTCGGTGAAGGCCGCAGCCGTCCGGCGCGTGCTCTGCGGCACGGCCGGCGTCGTCGGCCGGGAGGAGCCCGGCCACGACCGCGAAAAAGGGCGAAGCGCGAGAACGCTTCCGCCGCCGGCGCATTCGCTCCAACTCCCAATCGAGAGCAGTCCCATCGGCTCGGCGTCGCCGAGGCCAGTCCGGGAAAGTCGAGACCGCTCTCGACGCTATGCCGCGACGGCCTGCCCGCGGTCCCGCTCCATGTGCGGAGCGTCGCTCCCGAAACGCACGATGGCGTCGCCGAAACCGAGCGCGGTCCGGCCTCTCGGCGACCTGCCGTCCCCGAACTCCGGTTCATCGTCCAGACAGGTGGGATGCGGTTGAAGTCTCGGCACCCCGCAACCGGGGTCTGCCAGGGGCTGCAGACCCCGCGCGAGGGCGATCAGGGGAGCGATCGGTGCTGGATGTCGATGCCGAGCGCCTGCGTCAACTCGCGGCGCTGTATCTTGACGGTCACGACGTGGAGGACCTGCCCGTCCTCGCCGTCCCGGAGGTGAGGGCCATCGCGGCGCGCGCCCTCGACGATCCCCGCAGCGTCACGCCGGCCGAACTGGCGGCGATCGCGCTCTTCGCGATCAGGACGGGCGAGACCGGTCATTGAAAAGCCCGGCAGAGCCGGGCTTTCCGAGTGCGAGATTGTGCTTGGCGTCGCTCAGAAGTCGCGCTCGGCGCGGA
>NZ_QYBC01000020.1 GCF_004137085.1 Lichenibacterium ramalinae | reverse complement strand
AGCGCTCGCGCTGATCTCCAGTTGTGCCCAACCTCTCAGGAAGCCCTCCCGCGAGAGCGGGTTCGTCCTTGGGTCGAGAGCGGTCGTGAGGTCAAACCTTACCGATCACCTCGGCTTTGAGCTTCACAAATTCCTCAGCTGTGATGTAGCCCTGGGTGTGAAGCGTCACGAGCCGCTCAATGGCATCTGCGGCCTGACCGAACGTCGGTGACCCATTGGCTGACGAGGTCATCGGCTCTGGGCGCGGCTGAGGAAAAAGGGGCAGCTGGCGGACGTCGTTCAGCAGCAATCCTATACCCGCTTGAGGATCGTGGCCGTCGGCTTGCTGCGCCGACACTCGCCCCCGATAGGCCCACACCAGGGCAACAACCCATCCGATGACCGTTGCTCCCGCGAATACATTCAGCGCGAGGATGAACCAGCGATCGTGAGTTCGCCGTCGAAACGCCACGAAACTTGGGAGAAGGCCTAGCCAGATGGAAGCAATCAGGACAATCGTCGCAATTAAAAAATATAGTAGGTATGCAAAAATCAGATCCATGTTATCTGCCTCAAGCTAGTAACCGCTGTTTCAACGCGTCGAATTCTTCGTTTGTCAAAGCGCCGTCGAAAAGCAGGCCAGCAAGTCGGTCGAGTTCTGCAACTTTCTCTAATATATTTAATGATTGATGCGACGCAGGTGCGCTGACCATGACTTCTGGCGCAACGCGACTTGCATATCGTCGTGCCGTGTAGGAACGCTCGGTGAGTGGAGGTGTCTGGCTCGGTTCTGAATCCGGCTTCGACCCATATCGGTTTGCACCGGGCGAGCCCGGCAGGCTCCATACCAGCAACATGGCCAAACCGAGAAGCGGCACGAGGCCGAACACAGCCAGCCAGTTCGATTCAGGTCGTGAGAACGCCGAGCTGCGACTGCACAGAACGGCAGCATGTGGATCAGTGCCACAAGGGACGTGAAGAGATTGTCTGCCTGGGGGTCGCTTTCAGCGCGCATGTGATCGATCGCGGCGGCAACCATGGTGATCAGTAGCCAGCCTGCGGCAAATTCCAAAAATTCCAGGCGTCGCGCTCGACCATGAAAATCGAGGCAGCGACGCATCGCGCTCAGATACCACATAGCTGTCCCCCTAACGGCCGACGCCTCCTCGGACCAAGCGCAAGGCCGAGAAAATCATAGCGTATAGGTCATGGATTAAGCGAGCTCGTCCGAGTGCCTGGGAGGCATGGATGGAAGGGCGCGCCTCGCTTGGAATGTCCGGCACCTCCGCGCGCTGCGAGGCTTGTCGCAGGAAGCGCTCGAAGTCGATGCTGGCGTGGCGGCCCCTTATCTTTCAGGCATCGAGCGCCGGGTCGTGAACCCGACCGTCGATGTTCTCGATCGGCTGGCCGGGGCGCTCGGGGTCGAAGTCGATGTCCTGCTTCGAGCCTACGACAGCCATTCCACCCCACCTCAGCCGCTCAAAGCGGGTCGGAAGCCGCGTCAGCCAGTCCGGCGGGACGTCGGGTAGTCAGGTTCCGACGCTCGCCCCAGGTCGCCCTCAATCCGCGTCGGCGCCAAGTGCTGCGGGCAGCAAGGCCAGGTGCTCACGGTGGCGGACAAAAGGCGGCTCATTTATCCATTGAGCGCTGACCCACCTTAGCTGAAGCAGATCAGGCTCGCGAAGCGCGGTAACCTGGGCGACGTACCATATTTCCGGGTCGTACAGCTCGGCGGCGAGCACGCGGTGGCCGAGCGTGATGGCAGCCCGATCGGCAGGCGGCTCAGCGGGCTCGCTGAGGGCGTCCTGGCCGCCATAGGTGCCGTCGGTGGCGGGTGAAGCGGAGCGCCTGCCCTTGGGCCTTGGCGGGGCGCTCGGGGGCATGTCGGCTTCAGGCGGGCGCTCAGGGGTGAAGCTGTCGGGGTCGGCTTCGAGCTGCTCAAAGACGGCAGCCTTGACGAATGGCACGAAGGCCCGGCCGGTTGCAAACACCCGCCCTTCTGGCAACTCTGCGGCGAGTTCCTGCTGTTCGACCGTCGTCAGGCGCAGGGCTCGCATGCCCATCAACCCGGCGGCCCGCTCGGCCAGGGCGGCGTCGGCCGGCTCGAAGCGGCTCGCGTGAGCTTTGCCGCCCTCGTCGCGGCCGAACACGACAACAGCCGAAGGGGCATTGAGGACCGTCTCGGGCGCAATGATCGAAGCGGTATCGTCCATATTGATCTCCACGTGGGTGAAAGGCCCTGGTTGGAATTCGCGAGTGGGCAGGCGGGCGAACGTCGAAGTGGTTCAGCGTGATCGCTGGACGCACGCTCACGGGCTGCGTTCGGCCCTGGCCTAGGTTGCCAACCCGCCTGCAGCCGAACCCCGATATATGCATCTTATGGTTGAGTGACAAGGACCTTCTCGGGGCGGAGCGGCAGGCGATCACAATTCGGTCCAGTCGGACACAGGCGCTGCCGACAGGGCGCTCGATCATCGATCCGCACGCCGTTGCAGATATCGAGCACGCCGGCCGCGCAGAACCGCCAAATCGCGTGCTGGACGAAGCGCGGGAAGGTGGCCGGGAAATCGGGGTTGAACTCCCGGGCATCGATTTTGACGGCGACAGCCTCGATGATGTCGGCACACCCGCCATCGGCGTAGCAAGCTGGGCCATAGACGTGTTCGGACCGACACCTTCGTAGGGTGCCGGTGCGGTGCAGGAAGCCGTGCACCAAGGTGTCAATGGCGATCATGCGGGCGCCAGCTGCCACCCACCGCGGCCGGCCGGGATCGCCAGCCAGCAGCAGGTCAGCCAAGGCCATCGACCAAAGCTTCGCGCCAACCCCGTGAACAGCCGTGAGGGGCGCAACCACGGCCGCTCGAAGCCCGCTGGCGGTGTAGGTAGCGGCGGCGCCTAGATCAGCCCCGGCGAGCTGCGCATCGAGCCAGCCGACGACGTCGCCAGCGCACATGTCGCGGATGAAAAGTGCCAAGCTGTAGCTGGCTTGGTTCAGGGCGCCCTTGCGGAGATGCAACACCGGCAAAGGACAGCGGGAGAGGTGCGCGGGCTCGGCGCAGGTGCCTGCTGACTTGCGATAGCCACAGCGGTTGAAGTGCCGATGGCCCTGTAACTTCGGACATGATGGGTCGACCGCAAGGGAGGCAATGAGGTCGGCCCAGGTCGCTGTCCCATGTCGGTCGGCGTAGGCGAAAGCGACACTGTCGGAAATGCCCTGCAGCTGGATCAGGCGCTGGAGCCAGTCGAAGATCGGGCCCGGGTCACGCCGAGCCACCGCTGCTTGCACGCCGTTCAGGGCGAGGTTGGCTCGTAGATCGTCGAGGAACGACCGCGGCGCCCAAAATAGGGCGGGTTCGATGACCTTGCGGGCGTGGTCAAGCCCGACCGGGTCGAAGCTGAACGTCGAGGGTTTGGTTAGTTTGCGCATCGGCCGGGCGTAACAGCTGGCCGAATAGGGTCGTCAACTGTGATTCAGCCGACCCAGTGTGCTCACGGCCACGCTTTGCGACCATCGTCGGCACCATGCGGATCGCAAAAGGCCGTTGACTCATGAGTCCCCACAACGCCGCCCTTGGCGGAGCCCACCTTTGATCATCGCGTAAAAGCTGTATGGCACCTCAGACCGCTTAGGCTTCGGCCGCATCAGGTCGCATCACGCCAATTTAAAAACGTAGCCTTTTCGACCCGATGGAATGCCAGGGGTTCGGCAGACTACCACATCAGACCTGCAATGTGGTTTTCCGAAAAAGGCGGACCAGCATATGTAGACCTATGCCTTCACGGCATCGAAACTGACAAGTTTGAACCATTGCACCAGCGCTCAGCCCGACATTGAGCCGTTTGTAATGAGCAAATTAAGCCACGCCCATCACGTAAAAGCGAAACTCAGTAAGTGGCTATTGAGTGAGCGGCACCTCGCGTTGACCCACCGTCAGCAATCATCGGAATCGAAGATGCAACACAATCGAAATCATAATCCAGCTGATGTCGAAATCGCTTACGGCAAATGGGCTCGATGGCTCGTCGCCGATGAGTATACCCCATATCTGCTGACATTGATGTTTAGACCAATCGACGGCAGCGCCGTCCATCGGGCCAGGGTGATGAGCGATGAAATTGAACGCATCTACCGCATGCACCTGCCTTGGATCGTTCGTCATCCCCGGGCCGCCTCATCGTTCGGGCGCTTGCCCATTTGGATTTGCAGCCCTGACTTCCCGATCTTCAAACATCACCGGGGCACCCTTGCCGATGCGCGGGTCAACGATGGCGAGCATAGCCACTGCCTTGCGTTCGTTCCCCTTGGGTCACGCCTTGATGGTGGCCTCGACGCACACTTCGCGGAGCACCAGAGTCGTTATATCCGTCCCAACTACCCCCTCGACCGCCTCGATGTTATCCCTATTACCCACGACGTTGATTACGTCATGGGCTACAGCCGGAAAGCCATAGCCCATGGCGTGGCTGGTGACGACGCGACTCTTATCCTGCCTCGCGCTCGTTCAGAGATGTGATACTTACATCGCCGCTGATGTCATTAGCATTCTGGATGTCCAACCAACAGGCCCACTTCGCGGACGTTTGCTCGAAACTCACCTTCGTACTAGACAATTTAGTCAGATGGCTTCCAGGAGACCGACCGAGTCCCAACGGCCTCAAACCGCTTCCAAGGGTTCGGCCAGATTACCCGGCGGAGTGTGACTTGGACATAGCTTCCGGCAGGAGTATCAAGGATCTCTTGCCTGAAAGCACCTGCCACAAAGTAGATGTGCACACTGCGATCGAATGGTGGGTCTTTGTGTCTTTTCGTTTTCTTTTTTAACAGAACCGACGCCGGCTCGTTTTCTGTGATTTTCTCATCTGCAGACTCTACGGATTCGTGATCTGCATGGGTATCACTTGAGTCATCCTCAGAGGATGGACCGTCCCAATTTTCGTCGACACTTTCATCGAGCTGCGAACAAGACGTCTTCGGCTTCCAGGTGGATGATCCCTTGCCATCCTGTTTCTCTCCTTCGTTGCCCATCATCCGCTCGACATGATCGATCACGCGATGAAGTTTGTGTTCTCCTAAATGATCAACCACGGCTTCCGGCTCAGTCCCATGCTGAACATAGTATGTGACCGCTTTGCTCCAGCTTAACGCTTGCTGATACAAAGTACCCCTAGTCTTCGCCGCCCCTAGAATAAAGCGACAAGTCAATATTGGCAACTTGTTCGCACTAGGTTTGTGACCACTTTCAGGCCAAAAATTGTGATCAAAAAATTCATTCTGGGCCTCACTCGACGACGCTAATTGTCGGACAAAGCCGACGATAAACGCCACGACTTGATGTTTTCTTTTATTTTCGGTCAACTCTGACCGTATCGAATCCGCTTTGCATCCTTCGATCGCGCCGATAGGATCGGACTTGAGTTTCATCAACCATCCCACTAGCAGCGCCTTTTTCAGATCATCCATGATGTCCACCACCGATTATAAACAAGGAATTCTGGTAATTTTCGGAGCACTGATATTGTCCAGTTCGCTAGGAGGCGTACTGCGACCGAGCCCCCTATTTTCTATCGATCCCTACTCATCGAAGGCTTGATGCTATTTGCTTGACGGCCGTTCGGTTGAGCCGTGCTTGGGTGTTGAAGGAAGGCGCGCACATCTTCGACGCGGAAACCCTTGATGCGTCCTGTCCCAATAGACACCGGAGAGGGGAAAACGCCCGCACGGATCCAAGCGTAGATAGTAGCGCGGCTCGCAGGGATCGGACCGTGGGGAGGCAGCAGTGCCTTCATGCGCACAAAGCCAGTGCTCGGCAGTTCGCCGAAAGATGAATTAGATTTCGTGATTGGATTGCCAGACATCATCATTACTCCTCGCTGAATGCTATGACGATGATCTAGACTATCCAGCGTATCTTTTCGATCTTCCTGAGGTTTGAAAGATGATCCTTCATGCCTCAGGATGACATTGCGCGAATAACAGTTTCTACCCACGGGCTCAGTTGAGGCGACCCGCGCCCTGCATCGTCGGCCGAGATGCAACGATAGACTGCACGGTCCGCTGAAGGCTGTTTCTTGATGGCATGAGCGGCGGTGATCTCGAGCGCCTAAGCAAGGACTAGCAGGACGCTGAAAAAGGCTTCGAGGGTGGGCCAGTTCGTGATTCACTCAGCCTTGGTCGGCGGGGGGGTGTCGGATGCGCGGACAGGACAGCCGGAGCGGGTCACTGTTCTCCTATGTGGATCTGGAGCAGCGCGTCCGCTCGGATCATCCCCTGCGTACGATCCGGACTTTGGTGAACGAGGCGCTGGCGTCGCTCGACGGGCGCTTCGGCGAGATCTACTCGGAGATCGGCCGTCCCTCGATCCCGCCCGAACAGCTGCTGCGGGCGATGCTGTTGCAGGCGTTCTACTCGGTGCGCTCCGAGCGTCAGCTGATGGAGCAGCTCGACTTCAATCTGCTGTTCCGCTGGTTCGTCGGCCTGGGCGTCGACGATCCCGTGTGGGACGCTTCGACCTTCTCCAAGAACCGCGATCGCCTGCTCGACGGCAGCGTGGCGGCGGCGTTCCTGAGCGCGGTGCTGGCCATCCCGCGCGTGAAGCGGCTCCTGTCCCAGGATCACTTCAGCGTGGACGGCACGCTGATCCAGGCCTGGGCTTCCATGAAGAGCTTTCGGCCCAAGGACGACGGCACGCCGTCCGAACCGCCCGAGCCGCCGGCCGGCGGACGCAATGCCGAGGTGGACTTCCACGGCCAGCGCCTGTCCAACGACACGCACCAAAGTGCCACGGACCCCAAGGCCAAGCTCCCCCGCAAGGGTCAGGGGCGCGAGGCCAAGCTCAGCTTCATGGGCCATCTCCTCATGGAGAACCGCAACGGGCTGATCGTGGACGGCTGCGTCACGGAGGCCAACGGCCAGGCCGAGCGCATCGCCGCCCTGGCCATGATCGAGAAGCGCGCCGACCGGCCGAGCCGCATCACGCTCGGGGCCGACAAGGGCTATGACGCCGAGGATTTCGTGAACGAATTGCGCTTCATGAACGTGACGCCGCACATCGCCCGCAACATCGCGGGGCGGCGCTCCGCCGTCGACGGGCGCACGACACGCCATCCCGGCTACGCGCTCAGCCAGCGCATCCGCAAGCGGATCGAGGAGGGTTTCGGGTGGGGCAAGGAGTTCGGGCTCTTGCGCCGCATCCGGATGCGGGGCCGCGAGCGCGTCGACATGGCCTTCGCCTTCTCGGCCGCGGCCTGCAACCTCATACGCCTGCCGAAGCTACTGGCTGAATCAGAGGTGGCGTGAGAGGGGCTGCAACGGCCGCCCGCACACCGCGACAGGGCTGGTGCCCGTCCCACAAGGCGGCCTGCACACTGCAAAAGGTCCGATCCGCCCGCTTCTCGCCGGTCCAGCGGTGAAAAACGATGAGACATGAGCATGATGGGCGTGACGTCGACCGTTTTCAGCGTCCTGCTAGTTGATCAAGCTGGCACTAAAGCTGCAGCGCCCGGGCAAGACGTCGCGCACGTCGCCCTACACCGACCGCAAGGAGCGGCGCGAGCAGTCCCGCCCCGGCGGTGCAAAGCCCGGTCACGAGGGCTACAGTCGCGTCATCGCCAAAGATCCCGATATGATCGCCGCGTGGTCGATGTCGCGCGCCAGGTGGCCCAGGCAGGTCTGCTGCCGGGCGGCATGGCCCTGTTGGGCCGAGTAGGGGTCTGACAGCCACACGGCGGGACGGTGCCCGTCCATGATCTCGTGCACCACGCCGCCCCGACGTGTGGCGCGTACGTGGTGCACCACCACTTCCTCGCACCGGAACACTCAGTGGAAACGGTTCGTGCCCTCGATGCGCACTCCCGTCTCGTCAGACGCCACCACAGTGGCACGCCGCAGCGCCGACAAGGACGCGTCGCGCCCGGCGTGCCCATCCCCGTACGGGTCGATGCCACAAACAACGCCTGTGAGCGCGATCTCCGCCCGACGGTGATCCAGCGCAAGAACAACCACGGCTACCGCGCCATATGGTCCGCCGAGGGCGAAGCCGCCGTGCGAACCGTAGTGGCGACAGCGCGCATGACCTCCGGCGCCGGCTCGTTCAGCACCGTGCTGGGCGCCATCGGCGCCTGACGGCGCCCGGATAAGCTCCGCAACGCGTGGGTAGTTTCACCGGCCCAATGTCCCGCAAGTTACTTAGCACCAGTGGCACTACGCCTGTAGGTTGCCATCTTGCCGTAAGAACTAGCTGACATAGCTGGCAATCGACACACTTTTGGGCTCAGATTCGCTGGAAAAAGGAAAAAGTCCTCAACAGCCATTGCCCGCCCATCAACGATGGCTCGAAGTCGTTCTTGAACATCAAGCGCCTCGCAAAAAATCTGCAAGATGTCCTGCTCACGCGAAGCTGTTTCTATCAACTGTTCGAGAAAACCCGGTTGCCTGGGATCAAGATACCAATCGAACTTCGATCCGTGGAACCGAACACATTGAAACGGTGAAGAACGTTTAAAGTCACGCCATATGACATGGTGCTTTGATGCGCTGCACCAATCAGTTCGTCCATAACTAAAATTCCCACGCACGTAGCCGCCATGCCTGTTGATGAATTCGAAGGCCTTGCCTAAACTTGGGCGCTTGCGTTTATCACTCCCCTTAGGACGGTAAGTTAACAAAAACCGAACAAGATCTCCAGTATATATGCAATCGTTATATTCAAGATGATTGTCTAGATGCCAGAATAAGGGAATATCGATAGCTGTTCGCATAAGTGTCAAATAAACTTGAGGTTCAAAGACGACTGAAAACCACTCTCTCGGAGGATCGACGCCCACACTTCGCTGGTTGAGTAGAGCAAGATTCAGAGCAACGAACAAAGTTTTCGATGGCGCGTGTAGATCCTCTGGGGAGTTTAGCCAGCTCGAAAACACCGCCACGGCGAATTCGCGCTCGAAAAGATACTGGCTCGGTCGAGAGCGGGTTAATATCTCAACCGCTTGTTTCACCTCCACACCCTACCTCCGAACGCTCAATCATTCTGCCGAAATTGTCCCCCGGCTACGTCGACGCGGAGCTTTATGGCACCGTCACGCTCTACCCAGCACAACCTCGAAGCCCGATGACTCCCTCATAGCATCGATCGGAGCTGAATTTCCGCATGCGTTGGCAGCCTGACCGAAGAGCGATGATAACGATACGAGATAAACGAGCTCAGCAGGCCTCGCTGCACAGCGAGATTCTGAACAGGTTCCACAGCGTCCAGCCAAGCATGCGGGACACAAACAGGACACTCACAAGGCTTGCTGACGAGAAGTGCTTGAAATCGTTGGCGCGCCCAAGGGGAATCGAACCCCTGTTTTCGCCGTGAAAGGGCGACGTCCTAGACCGCTAGACGATGGGCGCGGGGGCAGCGGGCGGCGCCGCTGCTCGGGGGTCCTTATAGGCCGAGGGCGGCGACCCTGGCAAGGGTCGCGGCGCGGCTTCCTGTGCGCCGATGGCCCGGGCGGGCCGGCGTGCGACGCGATGACCGGCCCGGGACCGCGACACCGGAATGCGACGTTGGCGGGACGACCCCTCCCTGCCGAGACCGCGCCCATGTCCGAGACCAACCGCCGCCAGATCCTGAAACTCGCCGCCGCAGCCGCGGCGGCCGGCGCGACGCTCGCGCCCGGCGCGGCCCGGGCCGCCGAGGCCGCCGTGGACACCGGCAGCGTCGAGGGCGGCGCCGTGCGCTTCCCGACCTGGACGGCGCCGACCGAACGCCCCGCCGCGCCTCCGCCGGCGCCTCTCCCGCCCGGCGAGCGGGTGGGGTTCGCCGTGCTGGGCCTCGGGCGTCTCGCCCTGGAGGAGATCCTGCCGGCCTTCGGCGAGGCCAAGAAGGCGCGGCTCGTCGCCCTGGTGTCGGGCACGCCCGACAAGGCGAAGCTGGTCGCCCGCCAGCACGGCATCGCCCCGGAGGCCGTCTACGGCTACGGCGACTGGGACAGGATCAAGGCCGATCCCGCCATCCAGGCCGTCTACGTGGTGACGCCGAACGCCCTGCACCGCGAGGCCGTCGTGGCGGCGGCGGCGGCGGGCAAGCACGTGCTGTGCGAGAAGCCGATGGCGACCAGCGTCGCCGACTGCCAGGCCATGATCGATGCCTGCGCGGCGGCGAAGCGCCACCTGATGATCGCATACCGCTGCCAATACGAGCCCTACAACAGGGCCGTGCAGGAGCTGGTGCGCGACGGGCGCCACGGCCGGGCGCTGCTCTACGATGCCGTCAACACCCAGAACATGGCGGCTCCCACCCAGTGGCGTTTCGTCAAGTCGCTGGCGGGCGGCGGAGCCCTGCCGGACATCGGCCTCTACTGCCTCAACGGGGCGCGGTTCATCACCGGCGAGGAACCCGTCGAGGTCTTCGGCCACACCTATTCCACGCCCGGCGACCCGCGCTTCCGCGAGGTGGAGGAGCAGGTCACCTTCACGATGCGGTTCCCGAGCGGATTCGTGGCCAATTGCGCGGCCTCCTACGGGCTGCACGAGAACCGCAGGCTCGGGATCGGCCTGCCGGGCGCCGCGGTGGCCTTCGACAACGCCTTCGCCTACACGGGCCAGCGGCTGCAGGTCGCCCAGCGCGACGGGCAGGCCGAGACGGTGGTCGACCGGCGGCTCGCGGCCAAAAACCAGTTCGCGCTCGAGCTCGACCACATGGCCGAGTGCATCCTCACAGGCCGCCGCCCGCGCACGCCGGGCGAGGAAGGCCTGGCGGACCAGCGCATCATGGACGCCATCTACCGTTCGGCCGAGACCGGACAGCCGGTCGCCCTGCCGAAGGTAGATGGGCTCGACACCACGCGCGGCCCGGCGCTCGACGCCGCCTAGCGGAGCCGATGCCGCCCAGCGGGGCCGACGCCGCCCAGCGGGGGCCGGATCAGGCCGCGACCGCGAGGTCCAGCACCACGTCGAAGCGCGGCTCGGTGCGGCGGAAGGCGGGTCCCGAGGCGGTGAACGGGGGCGCCGAGATCGGCGGAACGGGCGGGGCGGCGCGGACCTCGTCCCGCGCGGCCTCGGCCTCGAAGCGCCGCAGGAGCGCCAGCAGCCCCGGAACCGGACGGTCGCCCCCCTGGTCGTAGCTGGCGATGGCCCGCGTCACGACCTCCCGTCGCAGGCGCTTCTGCGCCTGTACGCCGTCCGGCCGCCGCCCCTCCAGCGCCGCCCGGATGACGGGCAGCAGCCCGTCCTGGAGCCCGGCGCTCCGCACCAGGGCCGCGAAGGCGAGCCCCTCGGGGCGGCGTACCAGCCCGGCAACGCGGCCCGGCCCTTGGCCGGCCAGTTCGGCCAGGGAAGCCTCGAAGAAGGGCGTGTCGCCGCTCATGAGGGCGCGCAGCACCAGCGCGGGGGTGAGGTGGCCCGAGCGGCGCAGATGTGCCACGAAGCGGGGCCGGTCCTCCTGGCCGGCGAGCGACACGGCCGCACGCGCGCCGGCATCGCCGGCGACGCGGCGGGCCCGGTCGGGCGCCATCCAGCCGCAATCGGAGACGAAACGGCGCAGCGCTTCGGCGGTGGCGACCACGAGGTCGTAGCGGAGCGCCGGGTCCAGCCCCGGGCGATGGCCCAGGGCTTCCCGCACGTCGCCGTCCCGGCCGAAGCGCTCGAGGATCCGCCCGAACGTGACTTCGGCCAGCACCGCATCGTGGTTGCCGCAGAGCACCAGGACGGCGTCGCGGCTCGCCACCTCCGCCAGCGCGCCGGCGACGGCGGCCGACAGGCCCGGCCGGGCCGCGATGGCGCTCTGCGCCTCGGTCTCGCCGAGGGCGGCGGCGTCGATCAGCTCCGCGTCGGACAGGATCGGCGACCGGCCCAGCACCACGGCGGCGATGTCGGGCTGGTCGGCCGCCAGGGCCGACACGATGTGGTGGGGGGCGTGAGCGGCACCGGCGAGCGCTTCGGCCAGCGACCGGCGGACCAGGGGCGAGGGATCGTCGAGCAGGCAGGTCATCGACCGCTCGAGTTCGCCCGCCTCGATCGGGTCGATGTCGGCATAAAGGAAGGCGCGGGCGAGGTCCCGGGCGGCATCGGCGCGCTCGCCCGCCGAAGCACGATCGGCCCAGGTCAGGAACTGGCGGTTCAGCATGGGATCTCCGCGGAACGTCGGTCCGGCTAGACCCTCAGAATCTCCATCCGTGGTAAATAATCGGTTAACCCATGTTAGAGCGCACCCGCCTCGGCGCATCCGCTCCGGGCCTGCGGCGTGCGCGCCGTCGTCGCGGAGGGAGCTTCAGGGAGATCGCGGGACGGCGGGACGGCCCATCCTATTTCGGCGCGTGTCGGGCCCTCGCCGACACACGCCTGCGCGACGCCCGCCGACTCCCGGGCGCCCACAGGCGCAGGTTGCAGGTGTCCTGCAACGACGGCCTGACGGGCTCCGGCGGTCCCGCCGGCTCAGAAGCGCGTGACGAGCTCGGCCAGCACGGGCCTGACCCGGTCCTCCACGGCGACGGTGGGACGGCCGATGTGGACGAAGCCGGCGAAGCGCTCCTGCGGCGTCAGGCCCAGCGCCGCCGCCACCTCCGCGTCGTAGCTGTACCATTCGGTGAGCCAGGCCGTGACGAAGCCGAGCGCGTTAGCGGCCACGACGAGGTTCATGGACACGGCGCCGGCCGACATCACCTGCTCCCATTCGGGGATCTTGGCGTGGGGCGCGGCGCGCGACACGACCGCCACCACGGCCGGGGCGTGCGTCAGCCGCCGGCGCTCGAGCGCGAGCCTGTCGGGCGTGGCGGCGGGGTCCCGCCCGGCATGGACGGCCGCGATGGCCTCGCCGGCCCGGTCGCGGCCCTCGCCCTCGAACACGATGAAGCGCCAGGGCGCAAGCTTGCCGTGGTCCGGCACGCGGGCCGCCAGGGACAGGATGGTGTCCATCTCGGCGGCCGTCGGGCCGGGCCCCGTCATGGTGAGGGGCGGAACCGAGCGGCGGCGGCGGAGCAGCGCGACGGCGTCGGGCACGGCTGCCGACAGGGTCGCGGAGGCGGGATCGGGCGAAGGTTCGGTCATGGCGCTTGCAAAGCACGGCCGTCCGGCCGCATCAAGGCGGGGGCGCCCGGCGCCTTGATGCCGGCGGAATGCTGCGTCATGGGCCCGCCCGTCCCCCCGCTGTCCCGGCCCGCCCCCGATGCTTCGCCCCGCCCAGATCACGCTCCTGCCGGCCGCATCGCTCGCGGCCCTGCTGACGCTCGCCGTGGGCGTCCCCGCAGCATCGGCGCAGGAGGTCCAGCCCGTGCCGGCGAAGCCGCCCCTGCCCGGCCAGGTCGCCCCGCCGGGCCTGCCGGCGCCGCAGGTGCAGTCCGCCGCGCCCGGCCCCGGGACGGCCGGGGAAACGCCGAAGCCCGGCCACGGCATCCTGCACCTGTCGGCGACCCTCACGGCCGACCCGCCGCTGGTGCGCAGCGGCCTGCAATGGCGCGTCTTCGCCGATGCGGCCCAGCCCGACGGCACCCACAAGGTGGTGGCCCAATCGGCCGACGCGCAGCCGAGCTTCGACCTGCCGGACGGCCGCTACATCGTCCACGCCACCTACGGCTATGCCGGCACGATGAAACGCGTCGACATCGCCGACCGGGTGTCGAGCGAGCGCTTCAACCTCAACGCCGGCGCGATCGAGGTGGACGGCACGCTCGGCGACGCCGCCATCCCGGCCGACCGGCTGTCGATCGCCATCTACGTGCCGGACCACAACAATCCCGAAGCCAAGCTCGTGGTGGCGGCCGCCAAGCCCGGGCAGGTGGTCTGCCTGCCCGAAGGCAGCTACCACATCGTGTCGACCTATCTCGACACCGAGGGCGTCGGCTCGCTGACGCCGGTCTCGAGCACCAACTCGACCGTGGCGGCCGACCTGCGGGTGCAGGCCGGCAAGCTCCTGCAGGCCACCGTGAAGCACCGCGCCGCCATGCTGACCCTCAAGCTCGTCAAGGCCCCGGGCGGCGAGGCCCTCGCCAACACCTCCTTCACGGTGCTGACCCCCGGCGGCGACGTCATCCGCGAACTGATCGGCGCCTTCCCGTCGCTGGTGCTGGCGGAGGGCGACTACGTCGCCATCGCCCGCCACGACGGCCGGACCTTTCAATCGGAGTTCAAGGTCCAGTCCGCCCGCGACAGCGACGTCGAGGTGATGGCCCATTGACGGCGGCTTCGCCGCAGATGGCTTCGCCGCAACCGCCCGTCGCGGCCGGCCGCGCCTCTCACAGGAATCCGCCCATGCAGTGCTTCTTCGTCCAGATCAAATGCGCCCTCGGCCGCACCTACGCGGTGGCGAGCGCGCTGGCCGAGGCCGAGATCGCCTCCGAGATCTATTCCATCGCGGGCGACTACGACATCCTGGCGAAGTTCTACGTGCCGAAGGAGACCGACATCGGCCATTTCGTCGGCGAGAAGGTGCAACCGATCCCCGGCATCGCCGACACCCGCACGGTCATCACCTTCAAGGCCTTCTGAAACTCGAGGCGTTCCAAACCCACCGCTGGGTTGCGATTTAGGGCTGGCCGGGCGGCCGGATCCGTTGCAACATGGCGCGAGCGACATCATCGGCGTGCAACGACCGGTGAGCGTAGGTGGAGGACGGGCCATGGCTTGGAACGCAGCATGCGGCACCGCATTCGCGGCTCTGCTGACGATCGCCGGAGTCGCCGCCACGTCCCGCCCGGCCCAGGCCGACACGGTGTCGATCGCCTGCGGGGCGGTCGGCCAGGAACTCGATGTCTGCCGCAAGCTGTCCGACGCCTGGGCTCGGAACACCGGCAACAGCGTCAACGTGGTGTCGACGCCCAACTCGACGACCGAGCGCCTGGCGCTCTACCAGCAGCTGCTGGCGGCGGGGTCGCCCGACATCGACGTCTTCGAGATCGACGTGATCTGGCCCGGCATCCTGGGCTCGCACTTCATCGACCTCGCCCCCTACACCAAGGGCGCCGAGAAGGACGCTTTCCCGGCCATCCTGGAGAACAACACGCGCGACGGGAAGCTCGTCGCCATGCCGATCTACACCGATGCCGGGCTGCTGTACTACCGCAAGGACCTGCTCGAACGATACGGCGAGGCGGTTCCGGCCACCTGGGAGGCGCTGACGACGACGGCGCGCAAGATCCAGGACGGCGAGCGTCGGGCCGGCCAGGCCGGCCTGTGGGGCATCGTGTTCCAGGCCAAGGCCTACGAGGGGCTCACCTGCGACGCGCTGGAATGGATCGCCAGCTACGGCGGCGGCACGGTGGTGGCGCCGGACGGCAAAATCACAATCGACAATCCCCGGGCCGCCCAGGCCCTCGACATGGCGGCGGGCTGGATGAAGGACCTCGCGCCCCAGGGCGTGCTCAACTATTCGGAGGAGGAGACCCGCGGCGTCTTCCAATCCGGCCATGCCGTGTTCATGCGCAACTGGCCCTACGCCTGGCCGCTGTCGCAGAGCGAGGGCAGCCCGGTGAAGGGCAAGGTGGGGGTGACGGTGCTGCCGGCGGGGCCGGCACCGGACGGGCGCCACGCCGCGGCGCTCGGCGGCTGGCAGTTCGCCGTGTCGCGGTATTCGAAGCACCAGGCCCTGGCGGCCGACCTCGTCGTCTTCATGACGTCGAAGGCGTCCGCGCGCCAGTGGGCCCTGCAGGGCGGCTACTTTCCGGCCATCCCGGCCCTGTACCAGGACCCGGAACTCCTCGCCGCCAATCCGTTCTTCAAGGATCTGCTTCCCGCCTTCACCTCGGCGGTGGCGCGTCCCTCGACGGCGACGGGCGGCAAGTACAACCAGGTCAGCGACGCCTTCTGGAACGCCGTGTCGGACACGCTGACCGGCAAGGCGACGGCCAAGGACAGCCTCGCGAGCCTCCAGGCTCGGCTGAACCGGTTGAGCCGGGGCGGCAGGTGGTGACGCGCGGGCGGGCCTGAACCGCAGGAGCCCCGCATGGCCGCCGTCCCCGTCGCCTGCACCCAGGACCGCGCCCCCGCCCCGCCCACCCTGGCGGAGAGCCGGGTCCGCGCCGCCTGGCTCTTTCTCGCCCCCCTCGTCGTCCTGATGGTGCTGGTGGCGGGCTGGCCGCTGTGCCGCACGCTGTGGTTCAGCCTGACCGACGCGGACCTCAAGGACCTCGGGGCCGCGCGCTTCGTCGGGCTCGACAACTACACCGGCGAGTTCGGCGTGCTGCGCGACCCGGACTGGTGGCGGGCCGTCGGCAACACGCTGTTGTTCGCCGGCGTCTCGGTCGCGATCGAGACTCTGCTGGGCCTCGTGGTGGCGCTGGTCCTCGATGCGGATTTCCCGGGCCGCTCCGTCGTGCGCGCTGCCGTGCTGGTGCCCTGGGCCATCCCCACGGTCGTGTCGGCGAAGATGTGGGCCTGGATGCTGAACGACCAGTTCGGCGTCATCAACCATGTTCTCATGACGACGCACCTGATCTCGCAGCCCCTGGCCTGGGTGGCGGACCCGTCGCTGGCCCTCGGGTCGGTGATCGCCGTCGACGTGTGGAAGGCGACGCCCTTCATGGCGCTGCTCATCCTGGCCGCCCTGCAGATGCTGCCGACGGATTGCTACGAGGCCGCGCGGGTCGACGGCATCCACCCCGTCACGGTGTTCGTCCGGGTGACGCTGCCCCTCATCCGCCCGGCCCTGATGGTGGCGGTGATCTTCCGCGCCCTCGACGCCCTGCGCGTCTTCGACCTCGTCTACGTGCTCACGTCGAACAGCAGGGACACGATGAGCATGTCGATCTACGCGCGCCAGCAGCTCGTCGATTTCCAGCAGGTCGGCCTCGGCTCCGCGGCCGCTACGGTGCTGTTCGGCACGGTGGCGCTGTGCACGGCGCTCGCCATCACGCTCGGCCGCGTCCGTCTTGAAGGCGCCGCCGGATGAGGCGCGTCCTGCCCCGCCTCGGGCTCTACGGGCTCGCCTCGCTCATCGTGCTCTACTCGGTGTTCCCGTTCTACTACGCGATCGTGTCGTCGCTGAAGACCGGGCAGCAGCTCTTCGACCCGGGACTGATCCCGCCGCAGATCCAGTTCGACAATTACGCCGCCGTCCTGGGCCAGGGTGTCTTCCTGCTGGACCTGTTCAACTCGGTCGTGGTGGCGGTCGTGGTGGTGGCGGTGTCGCTCGGCGTCGGCGTCACGGCCGCCTACGCGCTGGGGCGGGTGCGGTTCCGGGGCCGCAAGCTGCTGCTGCTGAGCGTGCTCGGCGTGTCGATGTTCCCGCAGGTGGCGGTGCTGTCGGGGCTGTTCGAGCTGATCCGCGCCCTCGGCCTCTACAATTCGCTGCCGGGCCTGATGCTGGCCTACCTCATCTTCACCCTGCCCTTTACGGTGTGGGTGCTGACGACCTTCATGCGCGAACTCCCCAAGGAACTCGAGGAGGCGGCCATCATGGACGGCGCGACCCCCTGGGTCATCGTGCGCCGGGTGTTCCTGCCGCTGCTCTGGCCCGCGCTTGTCACCACGGGCCTGCTGGCCTTCATCGGCGCCTGGAACGAGTTCCTCTACGCCCTCACCTTCACGCTCAGCCCCGAGCAGCGCACCGTGCCGGTCGCCATCGCGCTGCTCAGCGGTGCCAGCCAGCACGAGCTGCCCTGGGGCCCCATCATGGCAGCCTCGGTCGTCGTCACCGTTCCGGTGGTGGCGCTCGTGCTGGTCTTCCAACGCCGCATCGTGTCGGGCCTCACGGCCGGCGCCGTGAAAGGATGAGGGCATGGCGGAGATCAGGCTGCGCAACGTCAACAAGCGGTTCGGCGGCGTCCAGGTCATCAACGACGTGTCGCTCGACATCGCCGACGGGGAGTTCTGCGTCTTCGTCGGGCCCTCGGGCTGCGGCAAGTCCACGCTGCTGCGCATGGTGGCGGGGCTCGAGGAGATCACCACGGGCGAACTCGACATCGGCGGCAAGCGCGTCACCCGCCTGCCGCCCTCGGCCCGCGGCGTGGCGATGGTCTTCCAAAGCTACGCCCTCTACCCGCATATGACGGTTTACGACAACATGGCCTTCGGGCTGCAGCTCGCCCGGACCGGCAAGCCCGACATCGACGCCCGCGTCCGCAGGGCGGCCGACATCCTGGCGCTCGGCCCGCTGCTGCAGCGCCTGCCGAAGGAGCTGTCCGGCGGGCAGCGTCAGCGCGTCGCGATCGGGCGGGCGATCGTCCGTTCGCCCGGCGTCTTCCTGTTCGACGAACCCCTGTCGAACCTCGATGCGGCCCTCCGCGTCCAGACCCGGATCGAGATCGCGAAGCTGCACGCCAGCCTGCGCGCCAGCATGATCTACGTCACGCACGACCAGGTCGAGGCCATGACGCTGGCCGACAGGATCGTGCTGCTGAACGCCGGCGAGGCGATGCGGCGCGACGGCTCCATCGCCCAGGTCGGCCGGCCGCTCGATCTTTATCACCGCCCCGCCAACCTCTTCGTGGCGGGCTTCATCGGCTCGCCCGGGATGAACGTCCTGCCGGCCACGCTGGCCGGTGCCACGCCCGAGCGCGCCGAATTGGTGCTGCGCGACGGCACGCGGGCGAGCGCGCGCGTCGACGCCACGACGCTGCCCGCGGACGCGACCGTGACGCTCGGCATCCGGCCCGAACACGTCGGCCTCGCGCCAGCCGACGGCACCAGCGCGCTGGCGGGGCGCGCCAGCCACGTCGAACAGCTCGGCGAAGCGTCCTACCTCTACCTCGAGACGCCCGCGCGCGACGGCTTCCTCACCGTGCGCCAGGGCGGCGACACGGGTGTCGCGCCCGGCGACGCGGTCGCGGTGACGCTGCCCGAAGCCCATTGCCACGTCTTCGGGCCGGACGGACGCGCGGTGCCGCGGCACCTGACGGCCGGGCCGACCGGCCGACCCGGATCGGCGGGCGTGCATTGAAGGACGAGACCCGGCCACCGCCCCGCCGCCCCCGACCACGAGGATCGACCCCATGAGCCAGCACCGGACCGCGCAGCCCCGTCCCGCCTGGTGGAAGGACGCGGTCGTCTACCAGGTCTACCCGCGGTCCTTCCGGGATTCGGACGGGGATGGGGTCGGCGACATCCGCGGCATCGTCGAGAAGCTCGACTACCTGCAGGACCTCGGCGTCACGGTCGTGTGGCTGTCGCCGGTCTACCTGTCGCCCAACGACGACAACGGCTACGACATCAGCGACTACCGCGACATCGACCCGCAATTCGGCACGCTGGCCGATTGGGACGCGCTCGCGGCCGGCCTGCATGCCCGCGGCATGAAGATCGTCATGGACCTCGTGGTCAACCACAGTTCCGACGAGCACCCGTGGTTCGTGTCGGCCCGCGCGTCGAAGAGCAGCCCGTACCGGGACTATTATATCTGGCGCGAGGGCCGCGACAACGCCGAACCCAACAACTGGGCGGCCATCTTCGGCGGCTCGGCCTGGGAGTGGAACGAGGCCACCGGCGACTATTACCTCCACCTCTTCTCGAAGAAACAGCCCGACCTGAACTGGGAAAGCCTGGGGCTGCGCGCCGCCGTCTACGACATGATGCGCTGGTGGCTCGACCGCGGCGTCGACGGCTTCCGCATGGACGTCATCAACGCCCTGTCGAAGGTGCAGAGCTTTCCGGACGGGCCGAACCCCGATGGACGCCGCTACGTCTTCGCGCCGGAATTCTTCATGCAGGGCCCCCGCCTGCTGGAGTTCTACGCCGAGATGAAGCGCGAAGTCCTGTCGCACTACGACCTCATGACGGTGGGCGAGGCGGCGCTCGGCACCGTCGACCACGCCGTGGCGGTGACGGACGCCGACACCGGCTATCTCGACATGGTGCTGTCCTTCGAACACGTCGACATCGACATGGAGAAGCATGGCTTCGCGACGAAGTGGCACCGCGTGCCCTTCCGGCCGGAGCGGCTGAAGGCCGTGCTGACACACTGGCAGTCCGCTATGGCGGAGCGCGGCTGGAACAGCCTCTACCTCAACAACCACGACCAGCCCCGCGCCGTGTCGCGGTTCGGCGACGACACCCGCTACCGGCGCGAATCCGCCACCATGCTGGCGACCTGCCTGCACCTCCTGCGCGGCACGCCCTTCGTCTACCAGGGCGAGGAGATCGGCATGACCAACATGCCCTTCGCCGCCATCTCGGAGTTCCGCGATCTCGAATCGCTCAACGGCTACCGCGACCTCGTCGACAATCAGGGGATCGCCCCGGACGCGGCGCTGGACAAGCTGCGGTTCCGCTCGCGCGACAATGCCCGCACGCCGATGCAGTGGGACGGCTCGCCCGGAGCCGGCTTCACCGACGGCACGCCCTGGATCGGCATCAACCCCAACCACGCCACCGTCAACGTGGCGGCAGAGCGCGACCAGCCGGGCTCGGTGCTCAACCACTACCGCGCGCTCATCGCGCTGCGCAAAAGCCATCCCGTGGTGGTCGACGGCCGCTACGACCTCGTCGCCGACACCGACCCCCGCCTCTGGGCCTATACGCGCAGTCTCGCCGGGACGCGGCTCCTCGTCTTGTGCAGTTTCGCGCCCGACGCCATCCCGCTGCCGGAGATCGCCGACACGGCCCGCAGCCTGCTGCTCGGCAACTACCCCGACGACGCCGCGGCCGAACTGAGGCCGTACGAAGCAAGGGTTTACGTCCTGGAGCCGTGAGCCTCGCGGCACCCTCGGCGCCGGGGCTCTCGAACTCGGGCCTTGATGCACTCCGGAAACGCTGGACGATCGCTCCAGGTTTGCGGTCAAGAGGCCCTCACGCCTGCAGGATCAGCCCTTGGGGCGGTTCATGCCGGTGAACATCATCTTGGAGAAGGCCTGCTGGAACTGCTCGGGCGTCTGGGCGAACATGGACAGCCAGCTCTTCAGCACGCCATCGGGCGAAAACCGGTCCATCTCGGCCAGCATCTTCTTTTCGACCTCCGCCATGATGGTGGCCTGGATGGGCTGGACGTCCGGGAGGCCGAAGAACTGACGCGCTTCGAGCGGCGTGCAATCGACTTCGAGCGTGCATTTCATGGCGCTGTCCTTCTCCCGTCGGGTCCGCTCGTCGCGCGGGGACGGAGAACGGTCACCGGTGCACGGTAAGCGATGCTGAACCCGTCGGAGGTCGCGTGCAAGGCCCGCCGAGGCCGGCACCGGCGTCGTCCACCGTTGCGCGGGATAGGCGGGCGTCAGCCCGCTTCCGCCGCCCAGGCCGCCCTGAAGGCCCGCGCCGCGGCCTCCGGGTCCTCGGCCGCCATGATGGCGCTGACGACGGCGACGCCGCTCGCCCCCTCCTCGACCAGCATCGGAACGTCGTCGGGCTTGATGCCCCCGATGGCCAACACCGGCTTCGTTGTCATGCGGCGCAGCTTGGCGAAGCCGCCGAAGCCCAGCGGCGTCGCGGCGTCGGGCTTGGTCTTCTGCGGGTGGAGGGGCCCGATCCCGAGATAGTCGGCGGCGCCGGCATCCTCCCGGCCCATCTGCTCGGCATCGGTGATGGACAGGCCGATCAGCCGGTCGGGGCCGACCAGCGCCCGCACGGCCGCGACCGGCAGGTCGGTCTGGCCCACATGCACGCCATCGGCCCCGACCGCGAGCGCGATGTCGGCCCGGTCGTTGATGATGAGCGGCACGCCGTGGTCGGACAGGAGCCGCTTCAGGGCGCGGGCCTCCTCGATGAAGGCCCGGGTGGTGGCGACCTTCTCGCGGAGCTGCACCATGGTGACGCCGCCCATCACGGCGCGCATCGCCACCTCGACGAGCGACCGCCCGTGGGCGAGGCCCCGGTCGGTCACGAGGCAGAGCCGATAGTGCGAAGGGTCGAAGGGCATGGTCGGGCTCCGGCGGTCGTCGGACGAACGAACGGGCGCGCGGGTTGGTTTCGCGACCGGCCCGCCGGCGCCCCTCAAGCCTGTTGCGGAGGGGTCGCGTCCGTCGCATCCTCGCCGTCAACGGGGCGCGCCGGACGGCAATCGGCGGTGTCGCCCCGACATGAGGGCGCGTCGAAGCGGCGCGCCCCGCGGGGAGGCGAGGCACGATGAATCCGATCTGGCTCATCATTCTGTCCGGCATCTTGGCGGTCGCCTACGGCGCCGTCACCATCACCCAGGTCATGGCGGCCGATCCCGGCACGCCGCGCATGCAGGAGATCGCCGGCGCCATCGCGGAGGGCGCCCAGGCCTATCTGCGGCGGCAGTACCTCACCATCGGCGTCGTCGGACTCGTCATCGTGGTGGGGCTCGGGTTCCTGCTGTCCTGGCCCGTGGCGGTCGGCTTCCTCGTCGGCGCAGTCCTGTCGGGCGCCGCCGGCTTCATCGGCATGAACGTGTCGGTGCGGGCCAACGTCCGCACCGCGCAGGCGGCGTCCCGCTCCCTCGCGGGCGGGCTCGACATCGCCTTCAAGTCCGGCGCCGTCACCGGCATGCTGGTGGCGGGCCTCGCCCTGCTCGGAGTCGCCGGCTATTACGCGGTGCTGACCGGCCCGCTCGGCCACGGCATCGGCCCCGACAACACGCTCGACCGCGAGGTGATCGACGCCCTCGTGGCGCTGGGCTTCGGGGCCTCGCTCATCTCCATCTTCGCGCGGCTCGGCGGCGGCATCTTCACCAAGGGCGCGGATGTCGGCGCCGACCTCGTCGGCAAGGTCGAGGCCGGCATCCCGGAGGACGACCCGCGCAACCCCGCCACCATCGCCGACAACGTCGGCGACAATGTCGGCGACTGCGCCGGCATGGCGGCCGACCTCTTCGAAACCTATGCCGTGACGGTGGTGGCCACCATGGTCCTGGCGTCGATCTTCTTCGCGGGCGCGCCGGTGCTGGGCGCCATGATGGTGTATCCGCTGGCGATCTGCGGCACCTGCATCGTGACGTCGATCCTCGGCACCTATTTCGTCCGCCTCGGCGCCGGCAATTCCATCATGGGGGCGCTCTACAAGGGGCTGGTCGTCACCGGCCTCCTGTCGGTCGCCGGCCTCGCCGTCGCGACCCAGACCGTCACGGGCTGGGGCCTCGTCGGCGCGGTCGCCGGGCGCGACATCACGGGGCTGCACCTGTTCTATTCCGGCCTCGTCGGGCTGGTCGTCACCGGCCTCATCGTCGTCATCACCGAATATTACACCGCCACCGGCAAGCGCCCGGTCGTGTCCATCGCCCAGGCCTCCGTCACGGGCCACGGCACCAACGTGATCCAGGGCCTGGCGGTGTCGCTGGAATCCACCGCCCTGCCGGCGCTGGTCATCATCGCCGGCATCATCTCGACCTACGAGCTCGCCGGCCTCTTCGGCACCGCCATCGCCGTCACCACCATGCTGGGGCTCGCCGGCATGATCGTGGCGCTCGACGCCTTCGGCCCCGTCACCGACAATGCCGGCGGCATCGCCGAAATGGCGGGCCTGCCCAAGGACGTGCGCCATTCGACCGACGCGCTCGACGCCGTCGGCAACACCACCAAGGCCGTCACCAAGGGCTACGCCATCGGCTCGGCCGGCCTCGGCGCGCTGGTGCTCTTCGCCGCCTATTCCAACGACCTCGCCTTCTTCACCGCGCACGGCGACACGATCCCGTATTTCCGCGACGTCGGCACGGTCTCGTTCGACCTGTCGAACCCCTACGTGGTGGCGGGGCTGATCTTCGGCGGCCTCATCCCCTACCTCTTCGGCGGCATCGCCATGACGGCGGTGGGCCGCGCCGCCGGGGCGGTGGTCGAGGAGGTGCGGCGCCAGTTCAAGGAGAAGCCCGGCATCATGGCGGGAACGGACCGACCCGACTACGGCCGCGCCGTCGACATGCTGACGCGCGCCGCCATCCGCGAGATGATCGTGCCCTCGCTCCTGCCGGTCCTGGCGCCCTTCGTGGCCTATTTCGGCGTGCTGTTCCTGTCGGGCTCCAAGGCTTCGGCCTTCGCGGCGCTCGGCGCCATGCTGCTCGGCGTCATCGTCAACGGGCTCTTCGTCGCCATCTCGATGACGTCGGGCGGCGGCGCCTGGGACAATGCCAAGAAGAGCTTCGAGGACGGCTTCGTCGACAAGCTCGGCGTGCGCCACCTCAAGGGTTCGGAGGCCCACAAGGCTTCCGTCACGGGCGACACGGTCGGCGACCCCTACAAGGACACGGCCGGCCCGGCCGTGAACCCCGCCATCAAGATCACCAACATCGTCGCGCTGCTGCTCTTGGCGATCCTCGCCCATTGATCCGGCCAGGCAAGTAGAAGCACGCCCGTTTGGGCTTGCGGGGCGCGGCGGAGAGGCTCATGCTGCGCTCCACCAAGTGGATCTGCCCGCAGGCGGGACGGGTCCGGCACCGGGGGAGGCCGAACATGTCGACGCTGTCGCTGATTCTGTCGCAGAAGGGCCGCGACGTGGTGACCACGGCGCCGCACCGCACCGTCCGCGAGGTCGCCAAGGTCCTGCACGACAAGGCCATCGGCGCCGTGGTGGTGACGGGCGCGGACGGCATCGTGCTCGGCATCTTCTCCGAGCGCGACGTCGTCAAGGTGCTGGCGCTGGGCGCCGATGCGCTCGACGATTCGGTGTCCAAGCACATGACGTCGCGCGTCGTCACCGCCACCGAGGACACCGGGGTGCTCCAGCTCATGGAGCGCATGACGGAAGGCCGCTTCCGCCACATCCCGGTCGTCGAACACGACCGCCTCAAGGGCCTCGTCTCGATTGGCGACCTCGTGAAGTACCGCATCGCCGAGATCGAGACCGAGCGCCAGGCGATGCTGGACTATATCGGCACGGCGTGAATCGGCGCCGCGCCGGGACGGCGGCGCCGGCTCAGTCCTCCGCCGGCGTCAGCGTGCTGCCGTCGCGCGCGACGACGCGGTAGAAACAGGTCGCCCGGCCGGTGTGGCAGGCGCCGCCGTCGCCCCCCACCGTCACCCGCGCCAGCAGCACGTCCTGGTCGCAGTCGACCCGCAGCTCGACGAGGTGCTGGAGCTGCCCGGACGTGTCGCCCTTGCGCCAGAGCGCGCCGCGCGAGCGTGACCAGTAGTGCACGATGCCGCTGTCCAGCGTGCGCCGCAGGGCCTCGGCGTTCATGTGCGCCACCATGAGCACCCGCTCGTCCGCGGCCCGCACCGTCACGCAGGTGATCAGGCCGGCGGCGTCGAACCGGGGTGTGAACCGCCGGGTCTCCTCCACGGTGTCGGCCGCCGCCCCGTCGCGTCCCGCGTTCGCCCGCTCGCCCGTCATGCCGCCCTCCGGTCTCGCGGGCCCGGCCCGCCGCCCCTATATAGGGGTTCACCGAGGCGCAGTCCGCGAAACGTCCATGCTCAGCGACATCTACAACAAGCGCATCCTCGAACTCGCCGCCAACCTGCCGCGCATCGGCCGGCTGGAAGCGCCCGACGGGAGCGCGACCGCCCATTCCAAGCTCTGCGGCTCCACCGTCACGGTGGATGTGGCGCTCGGCCCGGACGGGCGGGTGGCGGATTTCGCCCATGACGTGAAGGCCTGCGCGCTGGGGCAGGCCTCCTCCGCCATCATGGCCGGCCAGGTGATCGGGGCGGATGCCGCAGACCTGCGCGGACTGCGCGACGCCATGCGGGCCATGCTGAAGCAGAATGCCGCGCCGCCGGCCGGGCGCTGGGCGGAATGCGCCGTCCTGGAGCCGGTCCGCGACTACAAGGCCCGGCATGCCTCGACGCTGCTGACCTTCGACGCCACGCTCGAGGCGGTGGAGAAGGCGCTGGCGGCCCGCATGCCCGCGCCCCTGCCGGCCGCCGGCTGAACCCCGCGTGGCGCGCCTGTCGCTGCCCCGGCGCGGCGTGCTGCTGGCGATCCGCGCCTACCAGCTGACCGCCTCTTCGGTGCTGGGCCGGCGCTGCCGCTTCCTGCCCACCTGTTCCGACTATGCCGCCGAAGCGGTGGTCCGCCACGGCGTGTGGCCCGGCGCCTGGATGGCGACGGCCCGGCTGTGCCGCTGCCATCCCTTCGGGGCCTGGGGCTACGATCCCGTGCCGCTCACCTGCGCGGCCGTTCCGGCCACGCGGCCCTGGCGCTACGGCGTGTGGCGCATGCCGGCCGCGGCCGCCGAGGATCAGGACCGCGCGAGCAGCAGCGCCGCAAGGCCGTAGATGCGCGCCCGCGCGTCGCCCGGCAGGCCGTGCAGCACGGCGAGGTAGGTGCGGCCGATGTCGCACAGGCGCGCGTCCGGCAGCGGCGTCTCGGGCGTGGTCCCGTCGATCAGCAGGCCGATCTCGGCGGGCGACAGGCCACGGGCGGCGAGGCCCGCCGTCAGGCCGTTCAGGTCCGCCGCCGTGGGGGCGGCCCGGTCGCGGTGCTGGCCACGCCCATCCGTGATGGCGTCGAGCGTGCGGTCGGCGAGCGTCGCCACGAGGCCGCGATGCGCCTCGGTGAAGTCCGCCAGGGAGGCATCGGCCATGCCGTAGAGGAAATCGACGCATTGGCGCGCGTTGAGCGGCGCCAGCCCCTCCAGCACGGCCGATCGCGCGTCGAAGAAGCGGTCGAGCGCCGGAGGATCGGCCTCGGCCGCCAGCACGCCCTGCGACTGTTCGAGGTCGCGGAGCGCCTCCCAGATGGCGGCGGTGGCGCGAGGCGGCGGGGCCGAACCGTGGTCGAGCCGCTTCACCAGGGCGCCGTAGTCGCGCGGGAAGTCGGTCCTGAGCCGGTCGTAGAACCCCGAGAATTCCGGAACCTGCGCCAGGAGCGCTTCGGCCGGCGCTTCGACAGGCGACGGGGTCGCGGCAGGCGACGAGGTCGCGGCGGGTGCCGGAGCCGCCGCTTCCAGGGACGGCGCCGGCGCGACCGGCACGGGGGCGGGCTGCGGCACCGGGGCGGGATCGGCCGGCATGGGGAGCGACGCGACGGCTCCGGGCGCCGGGGACTGCATGGCGCCACGCAGCAGCGCGAGGGGTTTCGGCGCGGCGGGACGGGGCTCCGGCCCGGGCACCACGGATCGCCACCCCACGATGCCGAGGACGCCGGCCGCGAGGACCAGAAAGACGAGGCGGAGCGCGTTCATGGTGTGGGCTTCGTTGACGCGCCGAGCCTAGCCCAGGCCGGGCCGCCCGCAAAGGTGGCCGGCTCCCAGGCTCCGCCGATGCGCCGATGTGGCGACTTTTCAGGCACTGCCGTCACGATGTGCGGACCGAAGCGGCAGGATGGCAAAAGATCTGAGCATAGTCCCGCGAGATCGGCTATCATGTCGGCACGGGGTGAAACAGGGGGCTGGAGAGAGTGCGGCAGCACCCCCGGCCCGGAGGGTGCCGGTCATGCAGGGATTCGCGGGATCGTCCTACGCGCTCTTCGCGCTCGTCTGGGGGCTCTTCTGCCTCGTCTCGGGCGCGCTGGTGACCGACACGATGCTGCGGCAGGCGCCCGCGCCGCGCCGGAGGGAGCCGTCCGACACCGCGCCATGACGGCAGGCCATGACGGCCGGCCGGCGGCCCGCCGCCCCGATTGCACTCGCCGTCCCGATGCTGTAGCGCGTCTGGCTCCCGCGCCGGGCCTCCGCCCGCCCGGTGCCCCCGCTTACGCCGACCTGTTTCGGCGACTGAGCTTCGAGGAGCACGGCCTTGATCACCCTCACGTTTCCCGACGGCGCCACGCGCCAGTACCCCGCCGGCACGAGCGGTCTCGACGTCGCCAAGGCGATCTCGCCCTCGCTGGCCAAGCGGACCGTGGCGCTGGCCCGCGACGGCGTCGTGGTGGACCTGTCCGACCCGATCGACGGCGATAGCGCGGTCGAGTTCCTGAACCGGGACGACCCCCGCGCCCTGACGCTGATCCGCCACGACGCCGCCCACGTGCTGGCCGAGGCCGTGCAGGAGCTGTTCCCCGGCACCCAGGTGACGATCGGCCCGGTGATCGAGGACGGCTTCTACTACGACTTCTTCCGCGACACGCCGTTCACGCCGGACGACTTCGCCGCGATCGAGAAGCGCATGCGCGAGATCGTGGCGCGCGACCGCCCCTTCACCAAGGAGGTGTGGAGCCGCGACGAGGCGAAGGCCTTCTTCGAGACGCGCGGCGAAGCCTTCAAGGTGGAGCTGGTCGACGCCATCCCGGCCGACCAGGACCTCAAGATGTACCGCCAGGGCGAGTGGATCGACCTTTGCCGCGGCCCCCACATGACGTCCACCGGCAAGGTCGGCACGGCCTTCAAGCTGATGAAGGTGGCGGGCGCCTATTGGCGCGGCGACTCGAACAACCCCATGCTGTCGCGCATCTACGGCACCGCCTTCGCCAAGCAGGACGACCTCGACGCCCACCTCAAGCGCCTGGAGGAGGCGGCCCGGCGCGACCACCGCCGCCTCGGCCGCGAGATGGACCTGTTCCACTTCCAGGAGGAAGGTCCCGGCACGATCTTCTGGCACCCGAAGGGCTGGAGCCTGTTCCAGACGCTGATCGGCTACATGCGCCGTCGCCAGGAGCAGGCCGGCTACATCGAGGTCAATACCCCGATGATCCTCGACCGCTCCCTCTGGGAAACGTCGGGCCATTGGCAGACCTACCGCGACAACATGTTCGTGACGACGACCGAGGACGAGCGCGTCTTCGCCCTGAAGCCGATGAACTGCCCGGGCCACGTGCAGATCTTCAAGAACGGCCTGAAGAGCTACCGCGACCTGCCGCTCAAGGTCGCCGAATTCGGCACCGTCCACCGCTACGAGCCGTCCGGTGCCCTGCACGGCGTCATGCGGGTGCGAGCCTTCACGCAGGACGACGCCCACATCTTCTGCACCGACGAGCAGATCATGGCCGAGTGCATCAAGGTTAACGACCTGATCCTCTCCATCTACGCCGATTTCGGCTTCGACGACGTGACCATCAAGCTGTCGACGCGGCCCGAGAAGCGGGTCGGCTCGGACGAGGTGTGGGACAAGGCCGAGGAGGCGCTCGGCCGGGTGATCGAGAACGTCGCGGCGCGCGGCATCCCGACGTCGGTCAACCCCGGCGAGGGCGCCTTCTACGGGCCGAAGCTCGAATACGTGCTGCGCGACGCCATCGGCCGCGACTGGCAATGCGGCACGCTGCAGGTGGATTTCAACCTGCCGGGCCGGTTCGGCGCCTTCTACATCGGGCCGAGCAGCGAGAAGGTGACGCCCGTCATGCTGCACCGGGCCATGTTCGGCTCGCTGGAGCGCTTCACCGGCATCCTGATCGAGCATTTCGCCGGCCACATGCCGCTGTGGCTGTCGCCCGTGCAGGTGGTGGTGGCGACCATCACCGAGGAAGCCGACGACTACGCGCTGGAGCTGATCGCCGAGGCGCGCCGCATGGGCCTGCGCGTCGAGGGCGACCTGCGCAACGAGAAGATCAACTACAAGGTCCGCGAGCATTCGCTGGCCAAGATTCCCGTGCTGCTCGTCGCCGGCCGCAAGGAGGCCGCCGAGCGCACCGTCTCGATGCGCCGGCTCGGCTCGCCGAACCAGACCTCCGGCACGGCCGAGGCCGTGCTGGCGGCCCTCGTCGAGGAAGCGGTGGCGCCCGACCTGCGCCGCCCCATAAAGGCGGCGGCCGTGGCGGAGGCGGCGGAGTAGCCGAATCGCGCTACTTCGGCGCCGCTGGGGTGGCCTGAACGGGCTCGGGCGTCGCCGGAGCCGCAGGGGCGGCGGGCGCCGCCGGAGGAGCCGCAGGGGCGGCGGGCGCGACTGGAGCCACGGTGACGGCAGGCGAGGCCGGAGCCGCGGGCGCGGTTGGAGCTGCAGGGGTGGCGGGCATGGCCGGAGCCGCAGTGGCTTGGGCCGGAGCCGCCGCCGCCGCCGTTTCCAATGCCTTGGCCTGTGGGCCCTTGGGTTCGCCCAGCATCACGGGCGGCTGGCCGTCCTCGACCAGCGCGGCCCAGACCCGGGCCCCACGCGGCGCCCAGAGCACGTCGATCCTGTTGTCCGCGCAGGCATCCACCCGGCACACCCGGTCGAGGCGGTAGGGCGTGCCTCCGACATTTACGGTCTTCATGGGACCGGCCGTGCCCGCCCCCTGCACCGAGATGGCCTTGACCCAGTCCGGGACCGTCTTTGGCTTCACCAGCCGGGCGAAGTTGCCCTTGTAGGGCTGCAGCGCCAGCACGTCGAAAATATAGGGCTCGGGCTCGGCCGCCCGGGTCGGGAGCGGGGCGGCGAGAACTGTGAGCAGCGCGAGGGCAACGAATCGCATGACGGGGTCCCGGGACGCTTCGGATCGGAACGAAGTGTCGCCGCTGCCTAGTGTCAGGGCAAGCCGGCTCCCCCGGCCGGCCTTGCTTCCGCCCAGCACCCCGGGCAAAGCTGAAGCTCCATGACGTGTCGGAGTGTTCGACGATGAGGCGCGCGCTGATGCTGGCGGCAGTTCTGGCGGCGGGTATCCCCGCGGCGGCCCGGGCCGCCGAACCCCTGCCGCTGCTGATCGCCGTGCCGCCCCCGGCCACGACGCCGTCCCTCGCCGCGACGGCCGCCGCCCCCCTGCCCGGCATGGCGCTCGACCCGCAGGTGCCGGAGTCGATCTACCACGGGCTCTACATCGGCTCCGAAATCGTCGGCGTCGGCGGCCGAGGCATCAAGGGCGGCATCGGCGGCTACGTCTACGCCGGCTACGACCGCGTCCTGTCCAACGGCATGCTGCTCGGCCTCCAGGGCACGACCGGCTACACGCCGTCGGTCTGGGGCCGGCCGGGCCTCAAGGGATTCGATTTCGGCGAGGCCAGCGCGCAGGTCGGCTATCCGATGGGCCGCGTCACGCCCTTCGTCACGGCGGGGCTGCTCGTCGCCAGGCCCGTCGTTGGGCCGGGCCTCGTCGGCGGCACCACGGACAGTGTCAACGACCTGATGAACGGCGCCGGCAACCTTTATGCCGCGCCCCGGGTCGGGGCCGGCTTCGCCTATGCGCTCACCGGCAACACCACCCTTGCCTTCGACGTCACGGTCGGCCGCGGCCTCGCCTCCGGCCTGCCCTGACGCTCAGAAATGGCTGAAGGAGCCGCGCGCGAACGCCTTCGGCGTGCCGCCGCGGTCGCGGAACAGCGCCGGCCCCGAGCCGGCGACCACTCGGCCGATGGCCGCCACCGGCACGCCCGCCGCCGCCGCCGCCGCCTCGTAGGCCTCGGCCTCGCCCTCGGGCACGCTCGCCAGGATCTCGTAATCGTCACCGCCCGTCACGGCGATGTCGAAGGCCGCCGCGTCCCCGTCACAGGCGCGCCGCGCCGCGGGCGACAGCGGAACCGCCGCGAGGTCCACCTCGGCCGAGGCGCCGGACGCCCGCATCATCTTGGCGAGGTCCCCCACCAGCCCATCGGAAACGTCCATGGCGCCCGAAGCGTGCCGGCGCAGCGCGTCGCGCAGGGCCAGGCGCGGCTGCGGATGGAGGTAGCGGTCGAGGAGGTGCTCGTTCCCGGGCGCTGCGGCGCCGCGGCCGAGCCGCAGCTGCAGCCCGAGCGCGGCATCGCCGATGGTGCCCGACACGTAGAGCCGGTCGCCTGCGCGGGCTCCGGTGCGCGGCACCATGCGGCCGGCCGGCACGGCGCCGAAGGCCGTGATCGACAGGGTCAGGGCGCCGGCAGCCTTCACGGTGTCGCCGCCGAGCAGCGGGCAGGCGAACCCGGCCGCGTCCTCGCCGAGCCCCCGCGCGAAGTCCTGCAGCCAGTCGGCGGTCCAGCCGGCCGGCAGCGCCAGCGCCAGCGTGAAGCCGAGCGGCTCCGCGCCCTTGGCGGCGAGGTCGGACAGGTTCACCCGCAGGGCCTTGCGGGCGATGCTGGCGGGCGGATCCTCGGCGAAGAAATGCCCGCCCGCCACCAACGCGTCGACCGTGACGACGAGGTCCTGTCCGGGCGGCGGCACCACGACGGCCGCATCGTCCTTCAGCCCGAGCCCGCCCGGCCCCGCGATGGGGGCGAAGAAGCGGGCGATCAGGCTGTCTTCGTCGAGGGGCGGCACCATTCGGATCCTGGCTCGGCGTTCGGTGGTGGGGTGCATTCACGCGGGCGGCGACGCGGGAGCGGGTCCGACGGCGTCGTCGGGGCTGCCGACCCGCAATCTCCCGGAGGTCGAGCCCGCGGCACCGGCGCGGCTCTGAACCTAGCCGCCCGGCGTCACGTTGGGGAGGGGATCGTCGGCATTCCGCCCACGACAGAGGCCGAGATCGCCATGCGCCTGCCGAACGCCCTGCCCCGCCTCGCCGCCCTCGCCCTGCTCCTGGCCCCGATCTTGGCCCCGCTCGGGGCCAGCCCCGCCGAGGCCGCCACCTACCGGCGCGTGATCGCCGTCGCGCCGGGCCACGTCGCCTGGATGCACCGCGCCCCCGATCCCGCCTCCCCGAAGGTCGGCTATCTCAAGTCCGGGGCCCTGCGGGTCGTCACGCTGGGCTGCCGCAAGCTCGCCAAGGGCGGCTGGTGCCGCGTCGAACGCCGCGGCACCCGCGGCTGGGTGCGGGACCGCTATCTCGCGACCGGCGCCGTGATGCGCGGCTGAAGCCGCCCGGCCTGCCCTACAGGTTCTCGACCTGCGTCACCCCGGCCAGCACCCGGAGGGCATTGGCGACTTCGGGCGACACGGCGAAGCGCTCGCGCAGCTTCACCTCCACCTCGCGCCGGCCGCCGTCGGACGGCACCCGGAAGCAGACTTCGCCATCGCCGCGCCGCGTCAGCGTCGATGCGATGGCGCCGATCGGCCCGGCGTCGCGCAGGTGGATGCGCAGGCCCTTGCCGATGCGGCAGGCGGCCTGTTCCAGCCCCTCGGCCTTGACGATCCGCACCCGGACCTCGTCGCCCTCCGCGCTGGCCTGCACGTCGAGCAGCACGGCATTGCCCTTCTCGAACAGGTCCCGGTAGGTGTTCAGCGTTTCCTGGAACATGATGGCCTCGTATTGGCCCGTCGGATCGGACAGGTTGACGATGCCGATCTTGTTGCCGGATTTCGTGCGGCGCTCGTTGCGGTCGAGCACGGTGGCGGCGAGCCGGGCGCCGGACGCGCCGGCCTTCACGGCGCGGGCGAAGTTCGCCCACCGTTCCACCTTCAACCGGTCCAGCACGCGGCCGTAATCGTCGAGCGGGTGGCCCGACAGGAAGAAGCCGATGGCGTCGAACTCGCGCTTCAGCCGCTGCGCGGCCGGCCAGGACCGGGTCCGGTCGAGGCGCAGCGTGGGGACCTCGTCGGCGCCGCCGAACAGCGCGCTCTGCCCCGCCTGGCGCTCGCCGTGGATGCGGTTGGCCTCCGCCATCATGGTCTCGATGCCGCCGAACACCACGGCGCGGTCCTCCTCCAGCTCGTCGAAGGCCCCGGCGGCGGCGAGGCTTTCCAGCACCTTCTTGTTGACCTCCCGCGGGTTGATGCGGGCCGCGAAGTCGCCGAGGCCGGCGAAGGGCTTGCCGCCCCGCGCCCGCACCAGCGCCGCCACCTGGCCCTCGCCCGCACCCTTCACGGCGGACAGCGCGTAGCGGATGGTGCGCTTCTCGGCATCGACCTCGAAGTCGACGCCCGACAGGTTCACCGACGGCGGCTCGACCGTGATCTTCAGCCGCTGCGCTTCCTGGCGGAATTCGGACAGCTTGTCGGTATTGGCCTTGTCGAGCGTCATCGAGGCGGCCAGGAACTCGACCGGGTAGTTCGCCTTGAGGAAGGCGGTCTGGTAGGAGATCAGCGCGTAGGCGGCGGCGTGGCTCTTGTTGAAGCCGTAGTCGGCGAACTTCGCCAGGAGGTCGAAGATCTCGTCGGCCTTGGCCCGGGGGACGTCGCGCTCGACGGCGCCGTCGACGAAGCGGACGCGCTGGGCGTCCATCTCGGCCTTGATCTTCTTGCCCATGGCGCGGCGGAGCATGTCGGCCTCGCCGAGCGAATATCCCGACAGGACCTGCGCGGCCTGCATCACCTGCTCCTGGTAGATGATGACGCCGAAGGTTTCCTTCAGCACGGGCTCGAGCTTCGGATGCGGGTATTCCGGCACCTCCTCGCCGAGCTTGCGGGCGCAATAGACCGGGATGTTGGCCATGGGCCCGGGCCGGTAGAGGGCGACGAGCGCGATGATGTCCTCGAGCCGGTCCGCCTTCATCTCGGCCAGCGCCTTGCGCATGCCGACCGATTCCACCTGGAACACCCCGACGGTCTCGCCCCGGCCCAGCATGGCGTAGGAGGGCGCGTCGTCGAGCGGGATCTTGGAGATGTCGAGCCTGATGCCGCGCTGCGCGATGAGCTTCAGGCACACGTCGATCACCGTCAGCGTCTTCAGGCCGAGGAAGTCGAACTTCACGAGGCCGGCCGGCTCCACCCATTTCATGTTGAACTGGGTCGCCGGCATGTCGGACTTGGGGTCCTTGTACAGGGGCACGAGCTCGTGCAGGGGCCGGTCGCCGATGACGATGCCGGCGGCGTGGGTCGAGGCGTTGGAATAGAGCCCCTCCAGCGTCCGCGAGATGGCGAGGAGCTTCTCGACCTTCTCGTCCTCGGCGGCGGCTTCCTGCAGCCGCGGCTCGCCCTCGATGGCCTGGGCCAGCGTGACGGGGTTGGCGGGGTTCTGGGGGACGAGCTTGGCCAGCTTGTCGACCTGGCCGAGCGGCATCTCCAGCACGCGCCCGACGTTGCGCAGCACGCCGCGCGCCAGGAAGGACCCGAACGTCACGATCTGCGCCACGCGGTCGAGCCCGTAGCGGTGGCGGACGTATTGTATCACCTCCTCGCGCCGCGTCTGGCAGAAGTCGATGTCGAAATCCGGCATCGAGATGCGCTCGGGGTTCAGGAAGCGCTCGAACAGCAGCCCGAAGCGCATCGGGTCGAGGTCCGTCACGGTGAGGGCATAGGCGACGAGCGATCCCGCGCCCGAGCCGCGGCCCGGCCCGACCGGGATGTCGTGGGCCTTGGCCCATTTGATGAAGTCCGACACGATGAGGAAGTAGCCGGGGAACTTCATCTTCGAGATGACGTCGAGCTCGAAGGCGAGGCGCTGGTCGTAGTCGTCCTCGGCGAAGCCCGGGGCCGGGCCATGGGCGGCGAGCCGCGCCGCGAGGCCCGTGGCGGCCTGCTCGCGCAGCGCCGCCTCGGCGTCGAGCACGGTCCCGTCGGGGGCGGTGTAATTGGGCAGGATGGGCTTGCGGGTGCGCGGCCGGTAGGAACAGCGGCGCGCGATCTCGACCGTGTTGGCGGTCGCCTCCGGCAGGTCGGCGAAGAGCGCCACCATCTCGGCCCGCGTCCGGAAGCGGTGCTCCGGCGACAGCTGACGTCGGTCGGGCGTGCCCAGCACCTGCCCTTCCGCGATGCAGATCAGCGCGTCATGCGCCTCGTGGTCCGACGTGGCGGCGAAGAAGGGCTCGTTGGTGGCGACGAGGCGCAGGCGCCGGCCATAGGCGAGATCGAGAAGCTGGCCCTCGATGCGCTTCTCCTCCGGCAGGCCGTGGCGCTGCAGCTCGACGTAGACGTCGCTGTCGCCGAAGAGCGCGACCAGCCGGTCGAGGCGGGCCGCCGCCGGCTCCGGCTTGCCCAAGGCCAGCACGCGGTCGATGGCGCCGTTGGGCCCGCCCGTGAGCAGGATCAGACCTTCCGTGCCGAGGTCCAGACGGTCGAGGGCGATGTGCGGCTCGTCCCCGGGCTCGGGCCGCGTATAAGCTTCGGACGCCAGGCGCATCAGGTTGGTGTAGCCGACCTCGCTCGCCGCCAGGATCACCACGGCGCCGCGGGCGTTGCGCGCCACGTCGCGGCCGAACAGGGCGCCGTCGCCGAAGTCGACCGTCAGCTGGATGCCGGTGATGGGCTGAACGCCCTCCTTCGACAGCTTCTCGGAGAATTCGAGCGCGCCGAAGAGGTTGTTGGTGTCGGTGATGGCGAGCGCCGGCATGGCGTCGGCCACGGCCAGCTTCGTCAGCTTGGCGATGGTCAGCGCCCCCTCGCGCAGCGAGAAGGACGTGTGGACGTGCAGGTGAACGAAGCCGGGCCCGGTGGTCGTCGTCACTGTGAGCCCCCTCGCGTCGTCGAGCGGCATTCCATGCGCCGGCCGGAGCCGCGAGTCGAGGGGCGGTGGCGGTCCGTGCACAGCGGCATGGCGGCCCGCCTCAGGGCCAATGCGCCAGCATGGCGACGCAGCACAGGAAGGCCGCCAGGGCCAGGAGTTCGACGGCATCGGCCGCCAAGCGTCGCAACATGGAATGATCCTCCGGCCTCCTCGGGCCGAAGCATTTTCGTTCTTGTTTTGTTCTAGATCAAGGCAAGGCGCGCGCCCTCGAGCGCGCGCCGTCCGACGTGGTTAACGAAACTGCCGTTCAGCGGCAAACGCGGTGCGGCAGCGGCAGCAGCACCGTGCGGCAGAACGGGCGGCGCACGAAGGGGCGGACCAACGGGCGCACGAAGGGCCGGCGGAACCCGTTCGGGCGGCAGCCGAGGAGCGGGCCGCGGTGGAAGCCGGGGCCGCAGCCGCCGGCGACGAGGGTCACGCCGGCATCGGGGCCGGCCACCGGCGCGGTGGCGACCGGGAAGGCTTCGGCCGACAACGGCAGGGCGGCGATGATGACGGCGGCGGCGGCCGCGAGCCTGATGGTCTTGAGCATGTCCTCACCCCTTGGGATCGAGCGGTCCGCGGCGGCGGCGTGCCACGCGGATCGGGGTTGATTAGCCCGGAAAGTCTGCACCGTCGATGAACGCGGCCCGCCGCGATGTCGCCCGGTTTTCGCCACCGCTCGCTGACGGATCGTCGCAGTTCCCGTGTTTCTGCGGCAACACGACGTCGCCGCCGCGGAGCTTCCGTGCCCATCGGCTGGACTTGCCGCCTCGATTCGGGCAGGCAACCTGCGGGGCGACCGCGGGTTTTCCCGGGCCGGGACATGGGATCGCGGCGCCGGGAGCGGGCGACAGGGGCGGCAGGGAAGGTCGATCATGACGGTAGCCGAATGCGCGGCGGGTTTTTCGGTTCTGATGACGGGCGCGCAGCTGTTCAGCACCGGTGTCGCGGCCTATCGCTGCCGCAAGATCCCCGAAGCCTTCCCGGTTCCCCACGACGCTCCCCCGGTCAGCCTCATGCGCCCCGTGTGCGGCATGGACAATTTCGAGGAGGAGACGCTCGGCTCGAGCTTCCGGCTCGACTACCCGCATTACGAGCTGATCTTCTGCTGCGAGGAGGCGGACGACCCGGTCCTGCCGCTGATCCGTCGCCTCATCGCCGCGCATCCGCACGTCCAGAGCCGCATCCTCGTCGGGCGCGACGACATCAGCGCCAACCCCAAGCTCAACAATTGCGTCAAGGGCTGGCACGGCGCCGCCCATGACTGGATCATCATGGCGGATTCCAACGTCCTGATGCCGCCCGACTACATCCAGCGCCTGCTCAAGCGCTACCGGCCCGACACCGGCCTCGTCTGCTCGACGCCGATCGGCTCGCGGCCGCAGAGCTTCTGGGCCGAGGTCGAATGCGGCTTCCTCAACACCCTCCAGGCGCGCTGGCAATATGCCGCCGAAGCCATCGGATTCGGCTTCGCCCAGGGCAAGTCCATGCTGTGGCACCGGCCGGTGCTCGACGGCCACGGCTCCATCGAGGCGCTGGGGGCCGAGATCGCCGAGGACGCCGCCGCCACCAAGCTGGTACGGCGCCAGGGGCTCAAGGTGGGGCTCGCCGACAATCCTTTCGAGCAGCCGCTCGGCCGCAGGACCTTCGCCGAGGTCTGGGGGCGTCAGCTCCGGTGGGCGCGGCTGCGGCGCGTGACCTTCCTGCCCTTCTTCCTGCTGGAAGTCTTCGTGGGCTGCCTGTTCCCCTCGCTCGCCGCCGCCTTCGCGGCCGCGGCCTACGGCTACGACCCGGTGCTGGCGGGTTTGGCGGTGGCGGCGGTGTGGATGGCGGCCGAAGCCGTCCTGGCCTGGTCGGCGGGCTGGCGCCTGACCTGGGCGTCCCCCTTCATCTGGCTGCTGCGGGACTGCCTCCTGCCGTTCCTGTTCACCACGGCACTGCTCACCGACGACTTCGTCTGGCGCGGCAATTCCATGACGGTGAAGGAAGAAGAGGCCAAAGTCGGCTGACGGCCGAAGTCGGCTGACGGCACGCCGCCGCGGGGGCGGCGTGCCGCCGTCTCACTCGGCGGCGTCGGCCCGCGGCAGCGTGGTGCGGCCCCGGCGCCCAGCCTTCAGCAGCTCGGCGACCAGGAACGCCACCTCGATCGACTGCTCGGCATTGAGGCGCGGATCGCAATAGGTGTGGTAGCGGTCGTGCAGGTCGGTGTCGGAGATGGCGCGGGCCCCGCCCGTGCATTCCGTCACGTTCTTGCCCGTCATCTCGAGGTGGATGCCGCCCGGCACGGTGCCCTCGGCCGCGTGCACGTCGAAGAAGCCGCGGATCTCGCCCATGATGCGGTCGAAGGGCCGGGTCTTGTAGCCGCTCGACGCCTTGATGGTGTTGCCGTGCATGGGGTCGCAGGACCACACGACCGTCCGGCCTTCGCGCTCCACCGCCCGCACCAGCGCCGGCAGGTGATCGCCGACCTTGTCGGCACCGAAGCGGCAGATCAGCGTCAGGCGCCCCGCCTCGTCGGCCGGGTTGAGCAGGTCGACCAGGCGCAGCAGGCCGTCGGCCGTCATCGACGGGCCGCATTTCAGGCCGATGGGGTTCTTGACCCCGCGAAAGAACTCCACGTGGGCACCGTCCGGCTGGCGGGTGCGGTCGCCGATCCAGATCATGTGGCCCGAGGTGGCGTAGCTGTCGCCCGAGGTCGAATCGACGCGCGCCAGGGCCTGTTCGTAGCCGAGCAGCAGCGCCTCGTGCGAGGTGTAGAACTCCGTCTGGCGCAGCTCCGGATGGTGCTCGGCGTCGAGCCCGATGGCCCGCATGAACTCGAGGCTTTCGGTCAGCCGGTCCGCCACCGCCGCATAGCGCGACGATTGCGGGCTGTCGGCCACGAAGCCCAGCATCCAGCGATGGGCGTTCTCGAGGTTGGCGTAGCCGCCGCCCGCGAAGGCGCGCAGCAGATTCAGCGTGGCGGCGGACTGGCGATAGGCGTCGAGCTGGCGCTTCGGGTCCGGCACCCGGGCGGCGGCCTCGAAGGCGATGTCGTTGACGATGTCGCCGCGGTAGCTCGGCAGTTCCACCCCGTCCACCGTCTCGGTCGGTGCCGAGCGCGGCTTGGCGAACTGCCCCGCGATGCGCCCCACCTTCACGACCGGCACGGCCCCGGCGAAGGTCAGCACCAGGGCCATCTGGAGGAACACGCGGAACGAGTCGCGGATGGTATCGGCGGCGTGTTCGGCGAAGGCCTCGGCGCAGTCCCCGCCCTGCAGCAGGAAGGCTTCGCCCCGGGCGACGGCACCGAGCGAGCGCTTGAGCTTGCGCGCCTCGCCGGCGAAGACGAGGGGCGGGAAGCCGGCGAGCTGCGCCTCCACGGCCGCGAGGGCGCCGGCGTCGGGATAGACCGGGGACTGTTCCACCGGCTTCGAGCGCCAGCTCGCAGGGGACCAGTCCGCCTGGGCGCCGCCCGCGAACAGCTTGCGATCGTCAACCATGACCCACCTCCCGCGGCGCCGATGTCCAGGCGCCAGCGGCCTTTCGCTTCATCCTTCGAGCGGGCGCTTATACACCAGCGCTGACGCGAATCCACAGCCGCCTCCGGTCATCGGCCCGCCGGCCGGCGGTGTCGGGACCTGGTTTTCACCCGGACCGGCACGAGGTATATCGGCGCGAAGGGGGCGGCGGGCCCGTCCGCAGCCCGGCGCGGATCTGGAGCGAAGGCCATGGCGACATTCACTGCCCCGGCGGGGACCCACCTGTCCCCCGACGAAGCCCTCGCCCTCCTCAAGGAGGGCAACCGTCAGTTCGTCGAGGGCGGGACCGTCCGCCCCCACCTCCTCGGCGCGGAACGCCGGGCGGCCCTGGCGCAGGAGCAGCGGCCCTTCTGCGTGCTGGTCGGCTGTTCGGACAGCCGCGTGTCGCCGGAACTGCTGTTCGGCCGCAGCCTCGGCGACCTCTTCATCGTCCGCAATGCCGGCAACGTCGTCGACCTCGCCGCCATGGGCAGCATCGAATACGGCGTGGCCGTGCTCGGGGCGCCGCTGGTCGTGGTGCTGGGGCACGAGCGCTGCGGCGCCGTGCAGGCGGCGCTCAACGTCGTCGAACGCGACACGGACTATCCCGGCAGCATCGGCCAGATGATCGAACCCATCCTGCCGGCCGTGCTGCGCGCCCGGCGCGAGGGCGACGGGGACGTCCTCGACCGCGCCGTCCGCCACAACGTCGCCCGCGTCGTCGCGCGGCTGCGCACCACCGAACAGATGCTGCAGGAGCCCCAGCGCCTGGGCCGCCTCAAGATCGTGGGGGCGCGATACGACCTCGACGACGGCGTGGTCGAGTTCTTCGACTGAGGGCGCGTGCCCCAACGCCCTCGACCCGGACGTCGACGCGGGATCCGCCATGGTGTCGGAGGGCGTCGGGGCGCACCTGCGGGACGGTGACGGGCCCTGACGCCGCGGCGCCAGCCCCGCCCGCACAGGCTCCTGCACGGCTTCCCGCCGGGCCGCCCAGACCGCGGCCCGGAATCCACACTTGGGGGAAAAGCCCGCGGGCGGCGCGATCCGTTCGCCCACCAACATGTTTCCGCCGCCTTGAAGGACGCAAGACGGGCCGGGCCGGGCGATCCTCGCCCCTGCCCCCGGCCCCACGCGGCCGCGCCTCCCCGACCCCAGCAGGCCGATGTCCGCCGCCGTCTCCTCCATCGCCGCCCTCCTGTCCTCCGTCCTGGTGCTGATCGCCGGCAACGGGCTCATCAACACGCTGGTGCCGTTGCGCGGCAAGCTGGAAGGGTTCCCCGACCTGGCCCTCGGCCTGCTCGGCTCGGCCTATTTCGCCGGCATGCTGGCGGGCACGCTGGCGGCCCCGGGCCTCATCGCCCGCGCCGGCTACATCAGGGCCTTCGCGGCCTTCGTGGCCGGCGCCGTGATCCTGACGCTGATCTACCCGGCGGCCGTCCACCCCGCCGTCTGGGTCGGGCTGCGCTACGGGCTCGGCTTCGTCTTCTCGGGCTTCTATGCCGTGATCGAGGCGTGGCTGAGCGACAAGTCCGACAACGCCAACCGCGGGCGCATCTACGCCACCTACCAGGTCGTCACCTACGGGGCGACGGCCGCCGGGCAGGAGATGCTGGCCGTCATCGACCCCCATTCGGCGACGCTGTTCTCCATCACGGCGGGCCTCTTCGCCCTGGCCATGCTGCCCATGGCCTTCACCCAGGCCGAGCCGCCGCCCAAGCCCCGCACCGTCAGCCTGCGCCTGCCCTGGCTGATCCGGACGGCCCCGGTCGCCGCCGTCGCCTCCTTCGCGATCGGCTGCGCCAACGGCTCGTTCTGGGCGCTGGCGCCGGTCTACGGCCTGAGCCTCGGCTTCGCTTCCGGCGGCGTCGCGGGGTTCATCACGGCCGTCATCATCGGGACGGCACTGGCCCTCTATCCGGTGGGCCGCTTCTCCGACCGCGCCGACCGGCGCCTCGTGCTGATCGGTTTCTCGGCCGTGGGGGCCCTCGCCGAGGTGGCCCTGGCGCTGGGGTCGACGCTGCCCTACGGCCTCGTGTGCGGGCTCGGCTTCGCGGTGGGCGCCACCACCATGGTGCTCTACACGCTGGCGGTGTCGCATGCCAACGACCGGGCGGGGCCGGCCCATGCCGTCACGGTCTCGTCGGGCATCCTGTTCCTGTACTGCGTCGGCGCGATCCTGGCGCCGGTCCTGGCCTCCGCCCTAATGGCGCGCTACGGCGCGGCGGCGCTCTTCGTGCAGAATGCCGTGACGCACGGCGCCCTCGCGGCCTTCGCGCTGTGGCGGGTCGTGGTGCGGGGCCGCGGCGCGGTGCTGCGGCGCCAGCCGATGCTGAGCGAGATCGAGCCCGGCCGGGGTTGAGGCTTCGGTGACGCTTCGTCCCTAGGCTGCCGGCCTCGGTCGCGCGCGGGAGCCGCCCAATGCATTCGCCAACCTGGACCTTCCTCGACGGAACCTGGCACGAGGGCAACGTGCCCATGATGGGGGTGCGGACCCACGGCGCCTGGATGGCCTCGTCGGTCTTCGACGGCGCGCGCGCCTTCGAGGGCGTGACGCCGGACCTCGACCTCCACTGCCGCCGCATCAACGCCTCCGCCGAGGCCTTCGGGCTCGACCCCGTCGTGCCGGCCGAGACCTGGGCGGAGCTGGCCCGTGCCGGGGTGGCGCGCTTCGGGGCGACGCCCGCGCTCTACATCCGCCCCATGTACTGGGCCGAGGGCGGCTATGGCGGCGGCGTGCTGTTCGACCCCGCCACGACGCGCTGGTGCCTCAGCGTCTACGAGGCCCCCATGCCCCGGCCCGCCGGGCTCGCCATCACGCTGTCGCCCTTCCGGCGCCCGACGCCCGAGACGGCGCCGGTCGAGGCCAAGGCGGGCTGCCTCTACCCCAACGGCGCCCGCGCGCTGGCGGAAGCCAAGCGGCGCGGCTTCGACAATTGCGTGATGCGCGACGGGCTCGGCCACGTGGCCGAACTCGCCAACGCCAACCTCTTCACCGTCAAGGACGGCACCGTCTTCACGCCCGCCCCCAACGGCACCTTCCTGGCCGGCATCACGCGGGCACGGGTCATCGGCCTGCTGCGGGGCGCCGGGCTGACCGTGGTGGAAGCCACGATGGACTATGCCGACGTCGCCGCCGCCGACGAGGTCTTCACCTCGGGCAACTTCTCGAAGGTCGTGCCCGTCACCCGCGTCGACGACCGCATGCTCCAGCCCGGCCCCGTCGCGGCGCGGGCGCGGCAGCTCTACTGGGACTTCGCCCACGCCTGAGGCGAGACGGCCCGGGCCGCACGGCTCGGCATCGGTGGATGGCTTGAACCTTCATCCGCCAGGTCTCAGGGCCGATCGAGGAAGGCCCGGATCCAGCCGGCGACGCGCGGCGCGTCGCTCGGCGCGGCGAGGCTCGCCAGCATGCGGTCCGCCGCGCCGTCCGGCAGGTGGGGCCGCCGCAGTTCCACCAGGGCTTCCGCCATGCCGCGTTCGAACTCGGGATGGAACTGGAACGACAGGGCCTGCCCGCCCGCGTAGAGCAGCGCCGCATGGGGCGTGAAGCCGCTGGCGGCGAGCACGGTGGCGCCGTCCGGCGCCACCACCACCTGGTCCTGGTGGGAGGCCGCGACGGCGAGGTCCCGGGCGGCGTCACCGGCATCGCCCGCCATCCAGGGCTCGGCGCGCGTCACGGCGTAGCGGTGCAGTCCCAGGCCCCAGCCCTTGTCGCTCTTCTCCACGCGGCCGCCCAGGGCCTGCGCCATGATCTGGTGACCGAAGCACAGGCCGACCATCCGGGCGCGGCCCTGGGCGGACCTGATGAAGGCTTCGAGCGGGGGGATCCACGGCAGGGCCTCGTAGGCGCCGGCCGACGAGCCGGTGACGAGGTAGGCGTCGTGGTCCTCGGGCCGGGTCGGGAGTTCGCCGCTGCGGGCCGTGTAGGTGCGGTAGCGGTAGCGGTCGCCCAGCATGCGGCGCACCATGGCGTCGTAGCGGCCGAAGCGCGCCGCGAGATCGGTCGGCGGCAGGCCGGTCTCGAGGATGCCGATGCTGGTCATGGAAGCCTCGAATTGGGGAGATGTGCCGAGCCTGTGCCCGAATGCCCTCGGACAGGACTGCGAGCGTTCTCGTCGGTTCGGGCACCGGTGCCTTTATCCCCGGACGCTCACGCGCCGAAGATCACCCGCTCGGTATAGCTGAGGTCGCCGAGGCGCGGCGGGTTGGGGCCGCGGAAGTAGCGGCGCCCGCGCCGGACGTGGCGCAGGACCGGCGGCCCGCCGGGCTCCGGCGGGGCGTCCATCACCAGCCCGAGGCTGCCGCGCGTCGCCAGGGCGGCGCCGAGGGCGGCGGCGAAGCGCGACACGGCGGCGATGTCGCGGCAGAAGATCAGCTGCATGAGGGGGAGCGGCACGCGGCCCGACCGGGCCTGGAAGGGCAGGAACACGAAGGGGTGCAGCCCGTCGGCGGCCTCGACCGTGAGGACGTGGCAGCCGTAGCCCGCATGGTCGGCGAGCAGCCCGGCCTCGGGCAGGTCCCGCCACGCCGCGGCGTCGCGCCGGACGCGGACCCGCTCGCGGGCGCGGGCCAGCAGCGGCAGAACCACATATTGGCCGACGGCATAGGTCGAGAACCCCTGGGCCTCGATGGTGGCCCAGGTGTGGGGCGCCGGGGAGATGTTGGTATAGGTCACGTCGCGCCGCTTCAAAGCGGAGGCCACGAGCAGCGGCGCCTGCATGCGGAAGGCGGGGTCCACCGTCCAGCTCGACAGGTTGCAGCGCAGCGTGAGCGTGTCCCCCGCCGCGACGCCGTCATACAGCATGAGCGACACGCCGACCGGCCCGGAGCCGGCTTCGAGCAGGAAGCCGAAGCGTGGGCACCCCGTCAGGCTCGGCCGCTGCCCCATGCGCCGCAGGCCGCGCTCCCAGTGCCCCCGGTCGCGCCCCGGGAAGCCCCGGACCAGGGCATCGACGACCCCGGGAAGGTCCGCCTCCACGATTTCCCGACGTCGCACCCGCGGTTGCACATCGTTCACCATGACGACCCGTTCGCATTGTTTGGACGGCATCGCATGGTAGCCTGTCCGCTGTCGATATGGGGGAACTATAGCCGATGGACATGCAGTCGGTCATCACCGCGGCGATCGAGGCCGTGGCGGCGGAACAGGGCAAGACGCTGAGGCCTTTGACGGACGACCTCGTGCTGCTGGAGTCGGGGCTCGACTCGCTGTGCTTCGCCATCCTGGTGACGCGGCTCGAGGACGAGGTCGGCTTCGACCCCTTCACGCTGTCGGACGACGTCTACTTCCCCGTCACGCTCGGCGATTTCATCCGGTTCTACGACGATGCAGCACGCAGCCAAGCCGCTCCGACGCTGGCTGCTTGAGGCCGAGCGGGGTCGGGGTCGGGCGCTCCTGGCGCCGGGCACCCGCCTGACGCTCGACGCGCTCGCCGACACCACCGGCCTGGGCGCGCTCCGCGGCGCCCTGGCGGACCGGAACGTGCTGGTCAGCACCGGAAGCCAGCTCGCGGCCGCCGAGGCCCTGGTCGAGCTCGACGGGCTCGCGCGCCGCATCGTCCTGGCGCCGCCGGACCTGAAGCCCACCGACATCCCGGCCGTGATGGCGGGCGCCGGCATCGACGCCGTGCTGTGCGACGGGGATCACCCCGGTTTCGGCCCGGACGTGCTGATCGCCGTGCCCGGGCCTCGCGTGCCGCTGCCCGATGCCGCCGCGGCCGAAGTCCGTGACACCGAATGGGTGCTGCTGACCTCCGGCACGACGGGCCTGCCCAAGATGGTGGCCCACAGCCGGGCCGGGCTGATCGGCGCCATCGACCCTTCCGCCCTGGCCCCGGTCTGGGGCACCTTCTACGACATCCGGCGCTACGGCGGCCTGCAGATCCTGCTGCGGGCGCTCATCGGGGGCGGCTCCATGGTGCTGTCCCAGGCGGGCGAGCCGATGGCCGACCACATGGCGCGGCTCGCGGCCGCGGGCGTCACCCACCTGTCGGGCACGCCGTCCCACTGGCGCCGCGCCCTCATGACGCCCGAAACGGCGTCGATCGACCCGCGTGTCGTGCGGCTGTCGGGCGAGATCGCCGACCAGGCGGTGCTGGATTCGCTGCGCCGCGCCTTTCCGGGGGTGGCCGTCGGCCACGCCTACGCGTCGACGGAAGCGGGCGTCGGGTTCGAGGTGACGGACGGGCGGGAGGGCTTCCCCGCCGCCTTGCTCGACGCCGACGGGGCCGTGGCCATGAAGGTGGAGGACGGCTCGCTCCGCATCCGTTCGACCCGCACGGCCAGCCGCTACGTCGGCGGCACGGCCCGGGCGCTGGCGGACCGCGACGGCTTCGTCGACACCGACGATCTCGTCGAGCGCCGCGGGGACCGGATGCATTTCGTCGGCCGGCGCAGCGGCGTCATCAACGTCGGCGGGCTGAAGGTCCATCCGGAGGAGGTCGAGGCGGTGATCAACCGGCATGCCGGCGTGCGCATGTCCCTGGTCAAGGCGAAGAGCAACCCCATCACGGGTGCCATCGTGGTGGCCGACGTGGTGATCGAGCGGACCTTTCCCGACACCGACGCGGCCCGCGCCCAGGCCGGGCTCAAGGCCGAGATCCTGGACCTGTGCCGCGCCACGCTGCCCGCCCACAAAGTGCCCGTCCTGCTGCGCTTCGCCGATGCGCTGGCCGTGACGCCGGCCGGAAAGCTCGCCCGACACAATGCGTAACGTCATCGTCACCGGCGGCAGCCGCGGGCTCGGCCTGGGGATCGCCAGGACTCTCGCGGCCAGCGGCCACCGCGTGCTCGCGGTGGCGCGGCGGCCGAGCGAGGCCCTGTCGGCCGCGGCCGAGGCCGCAGCGGCGGAGGGCCGGGGCGAGATCCACTTCGTCCCGCTCGACCTCGCCGACATCGCCGCCATCCCGGAGATGGTGCAGGACCTGCGCCGCCGGCACGGCCCGCTCTTCGGCCTCGTCAACAATGCCGGCATCGGCACCGAGGGCATGCTGGCGACCATGCACAATTCGCAGATCGAGGCGCTGATCCGACTCAACACGGTGTCGCCCATCGTGCTGAGCAAATATGCCGTCCGGGGCATGCTGGCGGAGGGCCGGGGACGCGTCGTCAACATGTCGTCGATCATCGCCTCGACGGGCTACAACGGCCTGTCGGTCTACGGCGCCACCAAGGCGTCGCTGGTGGGCTTCACCAAGTCGCTGGCGCGCGAGGTCGGGCGGGCCGGCATCACGGTGAACGCGGTGGCGCCGGGCTTCGTCGAGACGGAGCTCACCGGTACGCTCGGCGAGGGCCAGCGCGAGCAGATCGCCAAGCGCAGCGCCATGAAGCGGCTGGTCGAGGTGGAGGACGTCGCCGCTGCCGTCGGCTTCCTGATGAGCGACGCCGCCCGCAACATCACCGGCACGGTGCTGACCGTGGACGCCGGCAACACCGCATAGCGACCGTCCGGCTTCGTCCCCAAGAGACCGGATGGCGACGTCGGATCCCGACGTCGCATTTCGCTTGGCACGGGCCGTCGCCCCCGGGCGCTCCGCCGCCTCCGTCGTGCCTCACCTCCAGACCCGCGGCGGCCCCGTCCCGGCCGGGGGCGGGACGGCCGCGGGCGGCTCGCGCTCGACCGACCGGCCGGGCCGCGCCTCAGAGGCGCAGGGCGTCGCGCACGGCCGCCGGCCAGGCGGCGGGATCGACGCCGTGGGTGGCGAACAGCGCCACGGCGAGCCGGTCCATGCCGAAGGCCACGCAACCGGTGTGGGCGACCTCGCCCTCCGCGTCGCGCAGGCCCCAAACCTCGCCGAAATGTTCCTTGTGGTTGTTGAAGCTCATGCAGGCGGTGGGCTTCTCGGCGGAGCGCACCGGCACGAGTAGCTCGAACTTCAGGGCGTCGCGCTTCTGCATGACCGCCATCATCACGCCGACCTTGCCGAAGAACGGGTCGTTGGCCTGGTCCACCGTGTAGCTGAGGCCGAGCCGGTCGGCGAGGCCCTTGGCGCGCTCCATCCAGCGGTCGCGGAAGGCCGAAACATCGGCCGCCGAACCGATGCAGACGTATTCGCGCATGCGGAACGACTGGAAGCGGTCCGCGTGGTGGGAGGGCTCGCGGCGGAAGCAGTCGCTGGCGACGTCGAAGCGCAGCCCGCCCGCCGGCAGGGGGCCGCGCCGCGCCGCGATCGGGTAGACCGGGTAACAGGCCGCCGGGGTGAGGACGAGGTCGCCGGCCTCGAGCGCCTCGGTCCAGTCGCCGCCGGACTCGAACGTGTCGACGGCGGCGCGGATGTCGTCGTCCGAGCCCCCGAGCGCGCACATGCAGCCCAGCAGATTGGGGAAGCTCTTGAGGTAGCCGGACCGCTCCAGCGTGCGGCGGCTCATGACGGGCGGGAAGCGCAGCACCTCGGTGCCGTCCTCCCGGGCCTCGGAGATGAAGGCGGCGAGGCGTTCCACCACGCCCTCGTAGACGCCCTTGCGGCCGTAGACGCCGGGCACGCCGGTGGGGTGGAAGAGCGCGTCCATCAGGCTGGTCAGGCGGTCGTCGACCTCCTGGAACGAGGCTTCGGTCCGGAATGGCGCGTTCATGTCGGTGTGGCTCCGCGAAAAAGGGGGTCGGTCGGGACCGGCGTCAGTCCATGAGTCCGGTCGGCACGGCACTCATCAGGGCCGGCGTGGCGAGGCTCGCCAGGATGCGGTCGTTGTTGATCATCAGCGGCGAGGACAGCACGTCCCGCAGGTGTCGGCCGATGCTGCTTTCGCCGTCGTTGCGATAGCCGGAAAGGCCGCAGGCCCGCAGCGAACTCATCACGGCGGAGACCGCCGTCTCGGACGCCTCGACCTTCAGCAGGTTCAGGGCGACGTTGAAGTCGAGCGAAGAGAACAGCGTCTCGTCGGCGAGCGCCGCCTCGTAGCGGGTCGCGCCGTCCCGCACCATGGCGCGGAGGCTGCGCAGCGCCGTCTGGGCGCGGGTGTAGTGGACGGCGCCGGGCGGCAGCTGTCCCTTGGCCCGGCGGGCCGCGGCGCGGATGAAGCCCTGGGCGCGCTCGACCGCCGCCGTCGCGATGCCGCTCCACACCGCGCCCCACAGCACGTGGGCGACCGGCGTCATGGTCCGGGCATGGATCACGTCGTAGCCGACCGGCAGGACCTGCGCGGCCGTCCCGCGGGCGTGGAGCTTGAAGCCGCGGCTGCACGTGCCCCGCATGCCGAGCGTGTCCCAGCTCTGGCCGGGGTCGAGCCTGTAATGGTCGCGCAGCAGCACCACCAGCACCTGGTCGGACCCCACCGCGTCGACGGCCCGGCGAGCCGTCGTCACGATGGCGTCGGCCTGGGCCCCGTAGGAGATGACGGTGGAATCGCGGTCGAGGGCGATGCTGCCGTCCTCCAGCGCCTCGACGGCGGCGGCGCTGTTGCGCACGTTGCCGCCGTTGAGGCCTTCGGTCGTGGACGAGGCCAGCAGCCACTGATGCGCGGCGATGTCGGCCAGGACTTGATCGTGGAAGGGCGAGCCCGCGCCGTGGCGCAGCACGCAGGCGACCTTGATCTGGTGCATGGCGAAGATCAGCGCCGACGACGAGCAGCTGCGGCCGAGCCTGAAGCAGGCATCCGCCACGGCGGCGATGTCGGCGCCCTCGCCCCCGAAGGCGCGCGGCACCGCCATGCCCATCAGCCGCCCTTCCTTGAGGGCTGCCAGCGCCTCGGCCGGGAAGCGGCCGTCGCGGTCCACGGCCGCGGCATGCTGGGCGGCGACGGCCGCGGCGGCGTCGGCGCGCTGCGCCAGGGACCCGCGACCCGCGATGTCGCCCTCGAACCGGGCCGGTTCCGCACCCGAGCCCTGGTCGCGCCATGCGTCCAACATCGTCATCGCGTCGCCCTTTCAGCCAGCCCAGCAATCCCGCCCGGCTTTACGATGAATCGCCGTTCCACGCATGCGCCGATCGCAATCACGCTTAAGGATTGCGTACCGGCGCCGTGATGAACGAAATCTTTACATGCACCCTACGATCCGATAGTAAATATAAAACCGGAATAAACCAGTTTTCTTCGACCCTGTCCGACCCGATGCAAAGCATTTGACAAAATACATCGGCAAATCCAGGTTCCCGCCATGGCAGCAGCGATGCGACAGGCACGTCGCTTCCTTTGGAGACTGCAACGATGCTCGAACGCATTCCGGCTTCGGCCGTGTCCCGGATCGGCAATGTCGTGTCCGACGTCCTCGCCAAGCACGACGTGGTCCACCAGATCGCACCCGAAGCCGAACTCGGCCGCCTCGGCATGACGTCGATCGACATGGTCGAGCTCATGCTCGGCGTCGAGGCCGAGTTCGACCTCGCGATCCCCGCCGCCGACATCACGCTGCAGAACTTCAGCTCGGTCGCCGCCATCGCCGCCCTGGTGTCGCGCCTCACCGCCGCGGTCTGACCGCGCCGTTAACTGCCCTGCCACTTGGCCGAACACGGGTCGGCGGCGCCGGTCTATAGAGGGCCTCGCCGTGGCCCGTCGTCGCCGCGGGGTCGAGACCGCCCTGCCCCCATCCTTTCGCGAGTCCGCCGCATGTCCCGACGACCCCTGCGCATCGCCCTCGTCCAGACCCAGGCCGAGAATGCGGGCGCCCAGGAGATTTCCCGCATCCTCGCCCGCGGGCTGGAAGCGCGGGGCCATGCCGTGCGGCAGATCTTCTTCTTCCGGCGCACCGCCTCCTTCGACGCGGTGGAGAACGCGCGGGTGGTGTGCCGGACGAGGCCGTCCTCGCCTTGGGCGGTGCTCGGCTTCCTGGTCCGGCTGCGGCGCATGCTGCGCGAGGCACGCCCCGACGTGGTGCTGACGTTCCAGCACTACGGCAACGTCATCGGGGCGCCGGTGGCGCGGGCCGCCGGGTGCCGCTTCGTCGTCGCCAACCAGGTGTCGGCCGGCGCCGTGGTCCACCCGCTGGTGTCCTGGGCCGATGCCGTCCTGGGATCGCTCGGCTTCTACGGCCGCATCGTCATCAACTCGGACGAGACCGCGGCGGCCTACAGCGGCCACACCCGCGCGTACCGACGCCTCATCCGCCACATCGACCACGGCTTCGAGGACAAGACCGCCTCCGTGCCGGCCCGGGACGCCCGCGCGGCGCTGAACCTGCCCCAGGACGTGCCGCTGCTGGGCTGCGCATCGCGGCTCCACCCGATGAAGCAGCTCGACTGTGCCGTCCGCCTGCTCGCCATCCGGCCGGCCTACCACCTCACCATCGCCGGCCAGGGCAGCGACCGGGATCGCCTGGAACAGCTGGCCGCGACGCTCGGCGTGACGGAGCGGCTGCATTTCGTCGGCGAACTCGATCCCGGCGAGATCGGCGTGTTCCTGGCCGGGCTCGACGCCTTTCTCCATCCCAGCGCGGCCGAAACCTTCGGCCTCGCGCCGGTGGAAGCCGCCCAGGCCGGGGTGCCGGTGATCTGCAACGACATTCCGGTGCTGCGCGAAGTTCTGCAAACCGGCGGTGAACCCTGCGCCCTCTTCGCCGACGTTCAAGACCCCGAGGCCCTGGCGGGGACCGTCGATAGCATCTTGACCGACCCGGTCCTGGCGGACAACTTGCGCGCCAGGGGCAGGCGCCTCTCCGAGCGCTATCCGGTCGACGCCATGATCGACGACTACGCTCGTCTCATCGACGAACTCGTGGGGGACGGTACGTCTTGCGCATCGCGATCGTCGTCAGCGGGCATGCCCTTCGGCGCTGGCAGGAGCGTCTCCGTGAACGATTGACGGCGATCCCCGGCGCGGAGGTCCGTTTCCGCGCCGGCCCCGAGGCTTCCGCCCTGCCGCGCGGCGTCGCCGCGCTCCTCATGGTCGAGCGCGCCCTGGCGCGGCCTGGCACCGGCGCGCTGTTCGACCGCGTCGTCCCCGGCGCCGAGGCCTGGTGGTCGGCCGGCGCCACCGTGGACGTGGTGGTCGACCTGACGGGGGGCGGCGAGCCCGCCGGGGCCGTCGGCGGCCCGGCCGTGCTGCGGCCCGTGTTCGACGGCGACCCTTCCGAGGCGGCGCTGGTGGCGGCGCTCCTGGCCGGCGCCATGCCGGAGATCGCCATCCTCGACGGGCTCACGAGGCAACCCCTCGCGGCGGGCCAGCCCTCTCCGGAGAACGGCGGCGGCCTCACCGGCGGGCTCGATGCCGTGCTGTCGCGAACCCTGGTGCTCGTCGAGAGCCTCATCGCGGCCCCCCGCCGCCCGAAGCCGCTCGCCTTCCACGCGTCGCGCCGCCATTCCGGCCGGGCGCCGGCCGCCGTGCTGGCCCGCGCCCTCGCCCGCGACGCCGCCTACGCGGCCTACAAGCTGTGCATGTATACGCCGCACTGGCGCGTCGGATGGCGGCTGCACGAGGGCCCGGGCGTGCTCGAGCGGCACGACCTCGAGGGTCCCGCCTGGCGAACCCTGCCCGACCCCGGCCACCGCTTCTTCGCCGACCCCTTCCCGATCGTCTGGCAGGGGCGCATGGCGATGTTCGTCGAGGACTTCGATCACCGCATCGGCAAGGCGGTCGTGTCGGTCTGCGAGATCGCCGAGGGGCAGGCGGGCCCGGTCGTGCCGGTGCTGGAGGAGGCCTGGCACCTGTCCTATCCCTTCCTGCTCGTGGAGGACGGGACGCTCTACATGGTGCCGGAAGCGTCGCTGTCGGGCGAGGTGCCGCTCTACCGCTGCATCGATTTTCCGACCCGGTGGGAGCGCTGCGCCACGCTCATCCGCGGCGTCGAGGCGGCCGATGCCACCCTGTTCCGCCATGGCGGCCGCCACTGGATGATGGCGGTGACGCGTGACGGGGCGGGCGGGTTCTCCGACACGCTGCGGCTTTGGCACGCGCCGCGCCTTCTCGGCCCCTGGGAGGAGCACGGGCTGCGGCCCGTCATGGTGGACATCGCGACGGCGCGGCCCGGCGGCACCGTGGTGGAACGCGACGGCGCGCTGTGGCGCCCCTTCCAGGACTGCACGGGCGGCTACGGGCGGGCACTCGGTCTGGCCCGCATCGACCGGCTCGACCCCGACCACTACGAGGAAACCGTCACGACCCGCATCGAGGCGGGCCCGGCCTGGCCGGGGCGGCGCATCCACACGCTGAACCGCGCGGGCCCGCTCGAATGCATCGACGGCTCGGCCTTCATGCCCCGCCTGCCGATCCTGCGACCCTGGATGGCGGCGCGGCTGCGGCCCCGGCACGCCACATCGCGCCCCCGCGTCGCATTCTGACCACGACCGTCCGTTGAGGTTAACGCAAGGTCTCGGTGGTAACGCCCGCGCAAATCACCCCACTGCTCCCAAATGCGAGATCGACTTCAGCTTTCATTCACGGTGACGCCGTTGAGTGGGAGCCTGCACGGATCGGAACTCTGGTGAGCATGCTGGATCGAACCATCGCCGTCGGACTTCGTCGCTGGCCTCTCGTCGAGGTCTGCGGACTCCCCGTCACGGCTTCGACACTGCGAGACGCGGCCGCCGACATGGTCGACTATTGCAGCGCCGGGCCGCGCCGCGCTCTGCCGGTGACGTCGACGTCGGTCAACGGTCAGGTGATCTCCCTCTGCGCCGGCGACCCGGAGGTGCGGTCGCTCTTCGCCGAGGCCGACATCATCCACTGCGATGGGCAGCCGCTGGTGATGCTGTCGCGCCTGATGGGCCGGCAGAGGATCCCGGAGCGGGTCGCCACGACCGACCTGTATCCCGCGGTGGCGGCCCTCGCCGCCGAGCGCGGCGTCACCTTCTACCTCTTGGGCGCCACCCCCGCCGTCAATGCCGCGGCCGTGGCGCGGAGCCGCGCCGCGCATCCGGGGCTCCAAATCGTCGGAGCCCGGCACGGCTACCTGTCGCCGGACGCTGAACGGGACGTCGTGGCCGAGATCGCCCGGCTGAAGCCCGACATCCTGTGGGTGGCGCTCGGCGCCCCGCGCGAGCAGCTCTTCTGCCGGCGCCACCGCGCCGACCTCGCCGGCGTCGGCATCATCAAGACGGCCGGCGGGCTCTTCGACTTCCTCGCCGGGGCGAAGCGGCGCGCCCCGGTGGCGCTGCAGAGGGCCGGGCTTGAATGGTTGTTCAGGCTGTCGCTCGAGCCGCGTCGCCTGTTTCTGCGCTACCTCGTCACCAACCCACACGCTCTGCTGGTGATGCTGAGGAGCCTGCGTTGACGGCCGTCCCGCCCCGGACAGATGCGGCGCCCGGCCGCTGGCGCCGGCTGCTGGCGGAGCAGATCGGCAAGCGGCGTGCCGCCGTCGGCTCGCTGGCCGCGCTGAGCCTGAAGGTGGCCGGCACCGTGCTGATGATGGGCATCTTCTTCCTCGCCGCCCGGTCCATGTCGCCCATGGGCTTCGGCCACCTCGCCGTGTCGTTCAACGCCCTGTCCTTCCTGGCCGTCGTGGCCGTGCTGGGCCAGGACCTGCTGATGGTGCGGTGCTGGGGCGAATACGCCACCACCGGCGCGCATGGCCTCGCGCTTGGCGCCTACCGCTTCAGCGGGAGCGTGGTCGTGGTCTCGGCCCTGGGCTTCGCGGCGCTGACCTTCGCGGTCGCGGTGCTCAACCCCTTCCTGCGCGTCCCGCCCGGCGAAGCGGCGGCGGCGGCCGCCTTCCTCGCCATGCAGGTGCTGCTGCTGTTCACCGCCCAGACCACGCGGGTGATCCTGAACTTCCTGGTGTCGGAGACCAACCGGGAGCTGACCTGGCGGCTCGTGGTGCTGCCCGTCGTCTTCGCCGGGCTGTGGCTGGGGCTGGACCTGACGGCCTTCTACGCCGCCGCCGCCGCCGGTCTCGCCCTCGCCGTCGCGATCCAGCTCGCCGTGGTGCGGCGCCGCTTCCCGGCCGCGGTGGGGGCGGCCGAGAGCGCGGTGCTGCCGCGGCAATGGGCGTCGCGCGCCGGCGGCATGTGGGTGTCGGCGATCCTCGAAGCCGCCCAGCAATATGCCGAGGTGCTGATGCTCGGCCTGCTGGTTTCGCCCGACGTCGCCGGTCTGTACTTCCTGGCGGCCCGCATCGCCGGCATCTTCGGTATGGTGGGGTCGGGACTGCATGGCTACACGTCGTCCCATGCCGCCAACCTGTTCTTCACCGGCCAGATGACGGCGCTGCAGAACGTGTTCCGCTCCGTCATGGCCGTCGCCGCCCTGATCACGGTGCCGCTCCTCGCCGTCGTACTGCTCGGCGGCGGCCACATCCTGGCGGTGTTCGGCCCGCATTATTCCGGGGGCGCCCCCGTGTTGGCGGCCCTGGCGCTGGGCAGCTTCGCCGCCGCGCTCGCCGGCCCCGCCAACAGCCTGCTGCTGGTGACCGGGCACGAGCGGCTGTATTCGCGGGTGCTGTTCGTCGCCCTGCTGGTGCGGGTGGCGCTCATCGCCTGGGCGGCACCGCGCTTCGGCGCCCTCGGCGTCGCGGCCGCGTGGGCCGGCGTCAACGGGCCGGTGGCGATCGGCCTCGCGATCGCGACGCGGCACCTGACCGGCATCGACCCGTCGGTGCTGTGCACGGTGATGAAGCGGGAGCCGCGGCGGCGCCCGCAGGACACCGGGCCGCGGCTCGCCGCGCCCTGACCTCGGCCGTGCTCAGCCGCCCGCGGCAGCGAGGGCGGCGGCGAGCCGCTCGGCCTCGGGCCCGAGCGGCCGATCGGCATCGAGCGGGGCGACGAGGCTCCGCACCCAGGCCTGCACGGCCGCCGTGCCGGTGCCGAGGCGGGAAGCGCCGCGGCAGTCCACGGCCTCGGCCGCCGCCATGGTCTCGAGGGCGATGAGCCGGCGCCACAGGTCGAGGATGACGGCAGCCTTGGCGACGGCCAGAGGCGCCTGGGTGGCATGGTCCTCCACCCCTTCCGACACCGGCACGACGTCGAGCACCACGGGATGGGCGGCGTGGCGGATGCCGGCCAGCAGAGCGGCGGCGGTCTTCTGCAGCGACACGAAACCCGCCGAAGCCCCGCCCCGTCGCGACAAGTTGCGCGGCAGGCCGTTGCGCCCCGGCCCGGTGAGCTGGGTGAAGCGCGCCGCGCAGGCCACCGCCGCCTGGCCCACGCCGAGGCCCAGCCCCTCGAAGGCCAGGGCCAGGGCGGGGCCGTGGAAATTCCCCGTCGAGGCCACGAAGCCGTCCTCGGCCACCACGAGCGGGTTGTCGGCCGCGGCGGCGAGTTCGAGCTCCACGGCCGTCGCGGCCGCCGCCACCGCCGACACGAGGGCGCCGTGGATCGACGCCACGCAACGCAGGCTCAACGGGTCCTGCAACGGCACGGCCGCGCCATGCAGGGCACTGCCGGCGAGCCGCGCCCGCATGCCGGCCGCGGCCTCGCGCTGGCCCGGCGCCGGGCGGGCCTCCTGGATGCGGGGATCGAAGACGGCGGGGTTGCCGCCGAGCCCCTCGAGCGTCAGGGCGGCGGCATCGAGCTGGCGTTCGGCGAGCCGGCGCGCCTCGGCCGCCACGAGGGCGCCGTGGCCGATCGACACCGCGGCGGCGCTGATCAACGACAGCCCGTCCTTGGGGCAGAGGACCGCGGGCGCGAGTCCGGCCGCCCGCAGCGCCGCGGCGGCCGGCATGACGGCGCCGCGGAACTCGGCCTCGCCCCGGCCGACCAGCATCTGGCCCAGCGGGGCCATGAGGCCGAGATCGGCGGCGCCGATGGAGCCGAGCCCCGGCATGACGGGGTGGACGCCCGCGTTCAGCGCCGCCACCAGGGCATCGAAGAGCGGCGGCGACAGGCCCGATCCGCCGCGCGCCAGCCCGGCGGCCCGGGCCAGCATGGCGGCCCGCACCACGGCGCGGGGCAAGGCTTCGCCCATGGCGACCGACCGCCCGTCGAGGAACATGAGCTGGAAGGCCGCGGCGTCGCCGTCGACCGGCGTGCCGCTCTTGGCGCCGAGCCCTGTGTTGTAGCCGTAGATCGCCTGCCCGGCGGCGGCGGCCCCGTCGAGCGCGGCCCGGGCCCGCGCGAGCCGGGGCGCGACCTCGGGGGCGACCGCCACGGCGGCGCCGTGCCGCGCCACGCGCTCGACGTCCTCGACCGACAGCGCGGTCCCGCCCCCGAGGACGACGGGGCTCATGCGAAGCGCAGCCGCTGGCCGATGCCGAGGCGCCGGCCCTTCTCCAGCATGGCGTGGCCGAGCGCGATGTCGCTGAGCGACAGGCCCCGGTGCCAGAACAGGACCGTCTCGTCCGGCGCGGTGCGGCCGGGCTTCAGCCCCGCCACGATCTGCCCGAGCTCGGCGTGGAGCGTCGCCTCGGTCAGCAGCCCCGCCTCGACATGGGCCCGCAGCGCCCCGAAGGGTCCCTGGCGGCACTGCCCCCAGTCGTCCACCACCACCTTGCCCATGATGTCCGTGAGCGAAAGCTCGACGGCGCTCATCGTGCCATAGGGGACGACGAGCGCGCCCGGCTTGACCCACTCGGTCCTGAGCAGCGGTTCGGGCGCGTCGAGCCGCGACGCCTCGACCACGATGTCGGCCCCGCGCACGCAGGCTTCCCAGCTGTCGACGGCGCGCACCGGCTTGCCGAGGTCGGCCGAAAGCCGGGCCGCGAAGGGATCGCGGCTTTCGGGCCTGCGGGAATGGACGCGGATCTCGTCGAAATCGAACAGGCGGTCGAGCAGGCGGACGTTCCAATAGGCGGTGCCCCGCGCGCCGATGTGGCCGAGGACGCGTGGCTTCGGCGGCGCGAGATGCTTGGCGCCGACCGCCGTGACGGCACCGGTGCGCATCTCCGTGATGGCGGTGGCGTCGAGGATGGCCCGGGGCGCGCCGGTGCGGGGATCGAACAGCGTGAGCACGCCGAACTCGCTCGGCAGGCCCTGCCGGTAATTGTCGACGAAGTCTCCCACCACCTTGACGCCGGCGAGGTCCATGGGGGCGATGGCGCCGCGCAGCACGTTGAAATGCCCGCGCGACAGGCCCGGCACGAGGTGGACCCGGGGCTCGATGACGGCCTCCGAGCGCCCCTGCGCGGCGAGCCCGGCCTCGACGGCCTCGATGATCTCCGCATCGGTGAGGGCGAGTTCCGCGACGTCGAGCGCGTTGAGGTAGTCGATGTAGATGGGTGTCATGACGCTCTCGGACGGGCGGGGCCGCCCATCATGGGCCTATCCCAACCCGCTGACCGCCGAAAGGCGTCCGTCGCGGTTCCAGGCCCGACGCGGCCGGACGCCGGCGGCGGTCGGGCTGCAGGTCCAGTATCGGCGCCCCGATCGCTTGGCGGAGCCTTCGATCCGAAGGAGCGCTGACGGGATCCATGTCCGACCTGCCTTGCACCCGACATTGCATTTGCAGTAGTCTGCATCTGCGCGAGGCTGTTGTCGTTATCGGACGTAAGCTGAAGGAGGGCGTCAGCTCGGCATGAAGCTTGACAGCCTGCGCACCATTTTTTGCCAAAAATCTTGTGCGCTTCCGCCTTCCGCCAATTCGCCCCAGCTTTGAATCGAGAATAAATTCGTCGGATCGGAATCGCCTTGGCGTTTCCGAAAAAGCCGATGTTGCTCTAACGGTTCAGCATCCTCGACGAACGGGTGTCCGCGCGATCCTTCTGGACTGGTGCAACGCGTTCGGAGTCGACAGCGCTCGCCAAGCCGACTATCACGCACCGTCCTCACAACCGCCGTCGCTCGCGCCCTACTCCGGGCAGCGACGAGGCGATTTGCCCGTGCTGCGCTGGAAGTGATCCGACGCACGTGTCGAGCGCAGACAGGGGGGACAAAACCTCGTGTGAGCGTGGAGCTGGCAGCGCCGGCAAAAGCTGCCCTCGACAAGGCGCGCGCCGCGCTAGCTGCCGCGCGAGCCGGCCGATGAGGATGACATCCTCGTCATCGCTCGCGGTGGCGGCGCTTGGAAGGAATACGGCTTCCGGAACCGATGGGCCAGGTGAGGTCCGAAGCCAGCGTCGTCAACCGGACGTTCCATGACGTCCGTGGCACCGCGGCCACGCTGTTCGCCATGGCGGGTACGGGCGTTTTTGAGATCGCCGCCATGGCGGGCCACAGCGTGGGCGATCTGCAGGGCATCCTGGACAAGACCTTCCTTCATCGCGACGAGCACCTGTGGGAGGCCGGCGTCGACAGAATCGCCCACATGCTGGAGGTCGTTGCCGCGGCGACGATGGACATCGTGGTCGGCGAGATCCGTCCGGCGCGTCGACCGAACGGCAGTGTCGGCCTTGGAAGGGACGGCCGGAACCCCTGCGGGGAGGCCGCGTAACGGCCTGTAAAACCGGCCGCACAGACGCTGTAGAAACCGGATCCGCAGCGCTCTCGAAAGGAGCAATCCAACGCCAAAACGATGGCTGGGGCGGGAGGGTTCGAACCTCCGAATGGCGGAATCAAAATCCGCTGCCTTACCACTTGGCTACGCCCCATCGGCGCGGCCCCTTCGGACCGTCGCGACCGGGCGCAGCATAAAGGCCGGGCGAGGCGCCCGCAAGGTTCGCGGGGCGCACCCGGCGGGCCCGGCCCGTCATCCCCCGAGGCGGGGGCCGAGCGTGATGAGTGCCACCGCCACGACGGCCAGGACCAGGCCGGCCCCGTCGAGGAGGCCGACGCGCTCGCCGAAGACCAGCACGGCGACGAGGTTCACGGCGACGAGTTGCACCACTGCCGAGAGGCTGAAGGCCGTCGCCATGCCGATGAGGCCGACGAGGCGCAGCATCAGGAGGTTGCCGACGGTGTAGAGCCCCAGCGTCAGGGCCAGACGCCACAGGGCGGGCGCGAGAGCCCAGGCCTTGGCGCTGGCGGCGGCCGAGACGAAGATGGCACAGGCGAGGCCGAGCTGGAGGAGGGCGGAGAACGACATGGCGAGGCCTGCGATCGCAGGACGCGGGCCTGCCCGTCAAGCGGGCGGGCGCTCCCCTGCCCCGCCGGTACATCGCGAGGGCCGTGGCACCGGGTTCAAACCGCGTCGCCCCTGTCCCGTCACCGCCGCAGCAGCGCCACCGCATCGCTCGACCCGTCGAGCAGCATGTCGGCGAGCAGCCCCAGGCTGCCGACGAAGATCACGACGAGGCATGCCAGGATCAGGACGTCGTCCAGCGTGATCGCGCCCTCGGCGTCGTCGTTGGCGGGCGCGTCGGCGAGCCGTCGCGGCCCATCGGGCCGGCGGCGGGTCAGGGCCGTGCTCGCCGCGGCAGCCGTGCCGGCTTGGGTTCGGTTGTGGTCCGCCTCAGCTCCACCTGCTGGCCGAGCTTCTCCACCCAGACTGCCACGACGACGCTCAACGCCATGGCAGCCGGGGAGATGGCGGTGGTCGGGTGCGACACGAGCGCTTCCGCGAAGCTGTGGTGCACCTGCCCTTCGCCGGCGTCTCGTCCTGGAACAATTGTGGTCGACATCGGCCAGATCCTGCGGCTGTGCGAGCGCCGCGCCGCAAGATCGAGGCCGTCGGCGTGGAGCGGCGGTCGCCTTCCATCCGGCGGGCAGCCCACCTCGGTGGCCCGCACCCGACCGAAGATCGTGAGGGTTCCCCGGTGCACTTCACCTCGGACGAGGTCGCGCAGCGCTTCCCGATTCGCGGCAGCCTATCGCGGCCTCGCCATCGATCGCCGGACCCCTTCGGCGATCAGCGCGCCGTGGGCTCCCGGTCGCGGGGCCGCATCGCTCGGGAGGTGGGTCCGGCGGCACCCGCGGGTTCTCGCCTCGTCGGCGATCCTCGGAGGGCAGGTCGGGTCGGTGACGCGCGATGAAGGACGTCGGACGCGATCACCGAACGGCCGTCGTTCCCGCCGACATCGCGGCGTTCCACACGCCGTGCTTCTCACGAGGCGGCGATCCACGAGATCGCGACCGTCTCGTGAGCCGTGGCGCCGCCTCACGCCCCGCCCAGCTCCGCCACCACAAGATCACCGAGACCCCGCACCACCGATCTCCCCTTCAACTCGTCGAGATCACGCGGCACCAGCCGACCCTGCACGACGAGCGGCTTGTCGATCAGCGGGGCGCGCACGCGCTCGAAAGCCTCCATGGCGCGTGGCGGCACATCGCTGTCGTCGAGTTGGATCAGACAGCAGGCGACACGGCTGAGGCGCAGGTTGAGGTCGCCATCGGCCGCGAGCGCGCGAGCAGCATCCAGCAGGACCTCCCGGTAGACGCGCATCACGCGGCCGGCTCGTGCTGGCCGATGGAATGCGCTTCCGGGCCCTCTCCCGCGATCACCCTGTCCTTCGCGGCATGCCGAACCGCGAGTCTCAGCGCCTCGTCGAGGTGCCCCCTGATGTCCTGCAGGCCCAGCACCTCGGCCTCGCCGAGGGCACGCCTCAGGCGATCGGTGAGGGCGCCGATGTCGGCGGTCGTCTCGGCCCCCGTCACCTTCAGGAACGGTTGGCGGTGCGAGGCTCGGCGTCGGCAGCCCATTCGGTTCGCTCCTTAGGATCACGGGTGGCCGCGAGGTCGCCGAAGCCGCTCAGCACGTCAGTACCGCCCGAACGCGAACCGCACGAGAAAGGCAAGGTTCGCCAGGAAGGTGTCGCGGTCGTCCGATGGGTTCGCGACGGCCGCCACGGGCGGCGGCGGCCCGACCGGAGGCGACAGGTCGAGCACCGGCTCGCTCAACTTCGGCATCGCTTCGGGCGGCCGGGGATGGACGGCGAAGGTGAGATCGGGCTTGGAGCTCATGCTCCGGCGCCGGGTAGCGCGGCTGCCGGCCGGCAGCCCCCAACGCCGAGGTGGTCGGCGAAGGCACGGCGGACGGCTTCGCGGCGGAAGGACGACGGTTCGCTCACCGGAACTGCTCCATCTGCGCCAGCCTGCCCAAGTCCGCCTCGTCGAACAGGCCCGGTCGCTTGTTGGCCCCACGATAGACGTTGATCAGGCCGAGCCCATGATGTTCGCGCCAGTCCGGCAGCTTGCGGACAGCGCGGCGCAGCGTCATCGGGCCCACGCCGGTCACCATGACGCCCTCGTTCGGGTCGGCATCGGCGTAGCGGTCAGGCGCCGGACCGTCCCGTGATACGTCGGGCGGCGCGTCTGCACCCTCGCCGGCCGAAAGGTGGCCCAGCCCCGTCAGCCAGCCGCGGAGCGCGAGGCCGATGGCCTCGGGACGGGACGGCTTCGGGTCGGGCTGGGCTGCGATATAGGCATCGAGACCAGCAACGTCGGACGGCATCACTTGCACCAGGATCGGCGTCGCAGCGGTCGCGGGTCGCCCTCGATCGCGCTTGTTGTCACTGTCGCCCATGGGTCCCGTCATGGACTGACGATGTTGGAAAAACCGGGCCAAGGCAAGGCTACCCTCCTTGCACCGGCCCCGACCCTCACGGAACGTTCGGAGGTCGACGACGGCTGTCGGCGTCCAGAGGACACCCATGCCGATGGCACAGCGGGATTCACGGCGCCCCACCCTCGCCACCGTCGGGCGCGAGTTCGCCGCCCGCGTCGCCCGACCCCGGGCGGCTCCCGAGAGAGCCGCCGGTCGGTTCTCTCGGGGCCTCGCGCCATCTTCGGTCCGTGCGATGGCGGTGAGGAATCGGCGGATTTACCGCTTCAGCCCCCGACCGATATTCCGGGTGCCGACATCGAGCACCGCGGCAGAGGCGACATCCTGCCGGACCGTGGTCGGCTGGACCGACCCGGCCACCACGGCAGGGTGCTTGGCCAACACGACCTTCGCGGCGCTCTGCGCTGCCTGCTTGGCGGTCTCGCCCTTGTCGCTGTGCTTGCCGGCCATGTCTGCCTCCACGGTTCGCCCTTGTTGGCCTGACATTCTGTCGCGGTACGTGACTGCCAGCTGAACCCTTTCGGCGTGACCCGATCGGCGCGGCCGATCCGTGACGATGGTCCGGAGCTTCGTCGGGATACAGGAGCCTGGCGGGCGGAACTCTGCCCCGCCACCGCGCCCCGACCCCGGCCCGACCGGCCGTTGGGCCTGGGAACGGCCCGACGTGCCCCGCCCCACGCCACCCGTGCGGCTGCCGCTCCCGTCGTCCGACCCGCCATGGCCGGGATCACCGGCCACCGCGGAGACGAGATCGTGGATCCGACGACGGGAAGGATCGGCGACGTCTCGTGAGGCGCCTCACCCGGGCCGCCGTCGTCCTCGTGTTCGCCAGCCCGACCCTGGTCGCGGTCGCCTTCACCGACGGGCCCGGCGAGCCGACCGGCCGCAGGAGGACGCGGAACGGTGACGGCGGCGACTGCAAGGCGGGCTCGGAAGCGTGCCGCCCCTCCGTCAGTGGCGACCGTGAATGAGCTTGGCCAGCGTGTAGCCGATGAAGGCAACCGCAGCCAACTTGACGAAGGGGTGGCGGAGGTCGGCGATGGAGACGAAAGGGACCTGGTCTTGGCCGACACCTGATGGGCCGTCGCCGACCTTGTGGGACCATTCCCGAAAGCCTCGCGGCTCCTGATCGGCGCCAGGTTGATCGTCGGGGTGGAGCGGTCGCGGGTTCAACGGCATGGGTGCCTCCTTGTCGGAAGGCAATCGGGCCGGGGCTCGCTCGGTTCCCCGAGCAGAGCCGGGCGAGAGACGGCCGCGCCCCTCGGCCCCAAGGCTGAGGACGCACCGACACGGTCGGTCATCCGACGGTCGGGTGGAGTATGGTGAACGGCCGCGACGAGATCGCTCTGAGGGACTCGCGTCGCGGCCGTCTGAGCCGAGGCGCCCCTCTGGCTCCGCGAGGTAACGGCAGCGATGCGGCAATGTTCGTCGACGCGCTGGGGCTGCCGCAGAAAATCATTTCGGCGGCAGTCCGCGGCGGCTCTGCTTCCCATCCGCTCCCACAACCCACACCCGGACCGCAGTACCGGCCAAGACGGCAATGCGAAGACACTGTTGGTGTTGGTGCCGGTTGCAGGGATCGAACCCGCGACCCCCTGATAAAAAATCGAGGTCAAGCCTTTGCTTCGGCTTGGCTTCGTTGGACGAGGACGGCCTTCGCCCTCGTCGGTTCCAAACGATCGTCAGCGCGCCCGCCTGCCCATGCGCGCCTGATCGAGCTTGGCGTTGATGTCACAGAGGATATCCTTCTGGCCCTTCACGGCCTCCTCGACCGCGCTCAGCCGTCGCAGCCCGACGGTGCGCCCTTCTTCGATGCGGTCGACGCGGGCGTTCTGCGCCGCCTGGTCCGCGCTCCAGCGCACGTCGCTCACGGCGAATGCGGCCTGCACGCGGGTGATGTCGGACGTGTTGGTGTCCGCCCTTCCCCTCGAGGTGCACGAGCCAGAGCGCGCCGGTGACGACCGTTAGCACGACGGCCGCCGCGATCGGCCACAGCTTCAGGACCGTGCGGATCACGCGCTCGGGCCGGTTGACGACGTTGATCTCGGTGTCGGGCATGGTCATTCCCCTCCCGTGCGCGGCGCGCCGGCGCGGTGCGGCGCAGACGGTCGTGGACGAGACGTCGATCAGGTTCGTCACGCCCTGGTGGGCATCGACCTGAGCTTCGATGCTCTTGGCGAGTGTCGAGCCGGCCGAAACGTCGCAGACGAGCGCGGTCGACACCGCCTTGATGGTGAGGACGGCCTGCTGGACGTTCGGCTGCTCGCGGCGGCGAAGGTAGGGTTCAGCACGAGGCCGAGAAGGTTCGCGGCGAGGTCCGGCAGCGTCATGGTGATGGTCTGCCAGCTTTTGCCCGAGACCGGCGTCGTGGACGCGTCGACCGCCGTTGCGGTGCCGGTGTCGTGGTCGAGCGTCGTGGTGATGCCGGCGACCGTGATGGGGTGCCCGGAGGACATGAGGCGTTTGCGTTGGTTCACGGCCGGGATGGCCGGGAATGGCGTTTTGGGCGAGCCGGGTTTGGTCCCCACGGGTTGCCTGCGTGGATGAGCCTGAGACACTGAGGTTCAGGAACACGGTCGCCGATGACCAGGGGAAACGGTCTATGACGAGACTGTCGAGGCGGTCAGTCCCACGGGGGCCTGCGCGAAGGCAGCGGGTGACGACAGGACAGCCGACGTTGCCGCTCCCGAGTGGCGCTTCGAGAGCAGGAAACCGACGTCTTTTACCTTGGACACTTGACGACCCCCGGCGGCCGGATCGCAAAGTCCGCCGGATCGCCACCGGGACGAACGGTTGTCGGTAGCCATGCGCTCGCTTTCCTTCGCGCCCTCGCGCGCCGGTTCGGAGCACCTTCGCATTCAAAAGGAGGCTTTACCGGAGCCCGCGCGGTCTGAAGGTTGCGTTCCGGTTTAATTCGGCGTTCTCTGAGCCTTATTGCGTCAATTTATTTGATTGTGCATGATGCATGCTCGTGTGGCTACCCGGATGTATCCTAGATGCATGAGAAGCAGTCCAACACCGTAGACTCAGAGCGCTCCCTCAAGAAAAAAATTACCCCATTCGTGCCTTCCAGATTGCTAGCTCTATACTCAAAATATCGTTTGATAAATGAGTCAGACCTTTTCAATGAGAAAAAAACAGAAAGGTGGAAGCGCGCTTTAAGTTTTCTGCATTCAGAAATGAGAGGACGCGATATCGAGTTCACGTCTCCAGATGGCCTATCGTACGTCAGTATGCCGAATAACTACAGCTCGTTCGTTACCTGCGTCGCTGGCGCTAGAGACCCGGACATTTGGCGATTCATCAGCAAAAATCTTAAACCAGGCAGCGTTTTCGTCGATGCTGGTGCTAATATAGGCACTTACACCCTGCCAGCCTCTAAACTCGTAGGACCGACAGGGCGAGTTATATCCTTCGAAGCTCACCCAACGACCTTTCGCTATCTGCAAAGGAACCTTGAAAAAAACCACGTAATCAACACCACAGCCGTAAACATCGCCCTCGGTAGCCAGCTCGGCTCCGTAGATATCCAGTTCAATGAAAGCAATCCGGGCGAGACCTGCATATCGAAGAAAAGCTCTGCAACGATAGAAGTCGAATTAAGCACTTTAGACGCAATGATCGACCGTTTTGAGATCGGGAAAATTGACTACATTAAGATCGATGTCGAAGGTTTCGAGTACCCTGTCATCAAAGGTTCCGCAAGAATGATAGGCAAAAACCGAGATGTTATCATCCAAACCGAACTAGAAGAAAGGCATGCTGAAAGGTACGGGCATAGCATAAAGGAGACCGCTGACCACCTTATACACTTGGGTTTTAATCCCTATAAGGTCAATAAGGAAGGAGATCCGGCACGAATAAGGAATGCCGCGTTCGGAGATGTGATCTGGATGCGCCGATAAATGGCTAGGGCCAGTACCATAAGCTCAATGTCGGCGGCCTATCGTAGCGATGACGGCAGCCAGACCCGTCACCCTCTCACGGGTCGAAGTCGTAGCTTGGGCCAGCGGCTCGACGATCGGACACGCAAATCGACCGAAGCGCCCGTCCGTGATCGGCCGTCGTTGGCGCGAAAGACAGGTATGGGCCCTGGATGGCAGGTTGCCTTGACGGCAAAAGCCCAAGCGGCAGCCGTCTGCGTCGAGGTGATCGATCGGCTGATGCTGCGGAGGTTTGTCGGTGGGGCGTCAGGCCACCCAATGCCGTGTCGCGGCTGTATCATCGCGCCTGCGGACGGAGCGTCGGGGACGGCGTTTGATTGGGAGCGGAGCCAAGGGGCCGATCCGGCGGTCTCCGGGGAGCCGCCCAAGCCCGCCCTGCCGGTCAAGGAGTCCATCACGGACGACTACCTCATCAGCCTCGAGGACGGCCGCAAGCTGAAGTCGATGAAGCGCTACCTCGCCGGCCTCGGCATGACGCCGGCCGACTACCGTGCAAAGTGGGGCCTTCCGCACGACTATCCGATGGTGGCGCCGGCCTACGCGGCGCACCGCTCCGTTCTGGCCAAGGCCATCGGCCTAGGGCGCAGCAGGCGCGGCAGAGGTCGACGACGCAGCCCAAGAGGCCGAGCCGGAGCCCGACGCACCCAAGAAGGCTGGCCGCGGCGGCAAAAAGGCCTGACCCAGCGAGGAGCGTCGCGGCGATCGCCGACGGCGCCCTACCCTGCTTCGGCCACAGGTTCGACGATCGTCGGATCGTCGTCGCCGTGACCGGTGCGGTTTACCCGACTTGACACGAACTACTCGCGGGGTGCTTTCTTTATCTCACCAGTTCGATTTATAGACCGGAGGCGGATTATGCAGGTGATTGAAGCATTCAATATCTACTTCTTGTTTGCCCTGGTTGTTACCCCCGTGTATAAAATACATGGATCCGTCAGGACGACGAAAGAACTCGCCCGCTCCCCTGATATCCTGTGATGACGTGGAACCACGATACCAGGGCTCACCACCAACACATCTATTGAGCGGAGCGGCTTGAGCGGTGCATTGTGCCGCAAAGGATGCAGCCACGAATAGAAGCGAGCGAAGAACTTTCACGGTATTGCCTTCAGATTGGAAATTTGGTTCAGCTAAACGCAACCACTTGGCGAAAGTTCAGGCGTGTGATCTTCGTTTGCGCGGGGCTGAACCGCCGTACCGACGAGAACGCCACGTAGTCCGACGCCGTTCAAACCGCCAGCAGGCCGCCCCAGCGCGTCGTGTACCGGGCCGAGAGGTGCTCGGCCCGCAGCGTCCCGCCCTTCGCACCCGTGGCGGTGCCACATGCGACCGTGCCCCGGCCGTAGCAGCGGTTCAGGACGTCGATGGACGCCATCAGCGACTTGCTCCGCGGGTCGTCGGGGTGAAGGAACAGCGAGCCCTGCACGGCGCCGGCCTTGATCAGCGTCGGGAAAATCACGCCGGCCTTCTTGTAGAGGAAGCCATCGCGCCAGATGCAGTCCAGGCCGAACATGGCGGCCTTGGTGAGCCGACCCGTGTCTGCAGTCGCCACGGTCAGCTGGACGAGCCGCTTGGCGCCATACTGCGCCTGGTCGGGGCGGTGGCGGTTCGTGTGGGCGAAGACGATGAGGCTCGCCGTTGCGAGGCCCTGGCGCCGAATCTTCTCCGCCGCCCGCGCCGTATGGCTGGCGACGACCTCCTCCATCTCGCGCCGGAGCCCGACCGGTCGCCCGAAGGACCGCGTCGCCATGATGCTCTTCCGGTCGGGGCTGTGACGCTCGAGGTCGAGGCAGGGCATGCCGCGCAGCAGACTGCCCAGTGGCCCAGCATGACGGGATCGGACGCCGGCAGGTGAAATTGCTGTTTGGCGCCGCTGAGGATTTTCGCCCGGAACAGCCGGCCACCGCGGCATCAAAGCGATGCGCTTCCCATATGCTTCCCAATTGAGCTTTTTGGGAAGCGCCTTGCCCGAGAAGCGAGACTAAGTCGCTGACAACGCTTGGTGCCGGTTGCAGGGATCGAACCCGCGACCCCCTGATGACAAATCGAGGTCAAGTGCCTGATCTTGCGAGATGGCGTTGGACGGTCTGCGCTGCCGTCCACGCCCTACCCTGCCCCATCGGGCGCCTGATAAGCGCCCTTCTCGGGCGTCCACAACGCTGAAAGCGCCCGCTACCCTCAAGGGCAGCGGGCAAACGATCTCGACGGCGTCCCGTCAGCTTGGTGCCGTTGCGAAGGCAGGACTGTCGGACCGCTCGGGACAAACCCCTTGCAAATCACCCCGCTCTAAGTTGATATTTGTAACGGTAATCAGCGGGGACCGAGTCATGACCGAACTGCGGAAGAGAGGAGGCGCCAGGTCCGGCGCCGGTCGGCCGCCCGGCGAGCCCTCGGCGGTGGTGCGCCTGCCGCTGCCGCTCGCCGCTTTCGCCAAGCGCATGCGGGACGGGAGCCTGCGCGCTGGCGACATCAACGCCTTCCTCGACGTTTCGGCTCTCAGGACGGCATCTGTGCCCCTCGCCTCGGCGGCGGCGGCGTGCGGCTTCCCGAGCCCGGCGGACGACTACATGGACCGGCCGCTCGACTTCAACGATCTGCTCGTCAAGAACCCGGCCGCCACCTTCGCGGTGCGGATCTCGGGCGAGAGCATGCGCGACCGCGGCATGCTGCCGGGGGACATCGCCGTGGTCGACCGCTCCCGCTCGGCCGTGAGCGGCTGCATCGTGCTCGGCCTCGTCGGGGGCGAGTTCACGATCAAGACCTATCGGCTCAAGGCCGGTGGCGTCGTGCTCGAGGCGGCCAACCCGGCCTTCGCGCCGATCGTCATCACGGAGGCCTCGGCCTTCGAGGTGTGGGGCGTCGTCACCGGCGTCATCCGGACCTTCTGAGGGCCCCATGGCCCGCCCCGTCGCCCTCGTCGACTGCAACAACTTCTACGCCTCCTGCGAGCGGCTCTTCCAACCGTCGCTGCGCGGCCTGCCGATCGTCGTGCTGTCGAACAACGACGGTTGCGTGATCGCCCGCTCGAACGAGGCGAAGGCCCTGGGGATCGCCATGGGCGACCCGTGGCACCTCGTGAAGGACCGTCACGCCGGCAGCGGGATCGTGGTGCGGTCGAGCAACTACACCCTCTACGGCGACCTGTCGGCTCGCGTGATGCGCGTCCTGTCGGACTTCACCCCGGAGCTGGAGGTCTATTCGATCGACGAGGCCTTCCTCGGCTTCGGGGGCTTCGAGCACCGGCTCGAGGCGCACGCGCGCCGACTCCGGGCGACCGTGCTGCAGTGGACCGGCATCCCGGTCTCGGTCGGCATCGCGCCGACGAAGACGTTGGCCAAGGTGGCGAACCGGACGGCCAAGCGCGACCCTGCTTCCGGGGGCGTCTGCATGCTGCTGACCCGCGAGGCGCAGGAGGAGGCGCTCGGCCGCATGGAACTGACGGATCTGTGGGGCGTCGCCAGCCGGCTCGCCGAGCGCATGCGGGCGATCGGGATCACCACGCCGCTCGAACTGCGCGCCACGGATCCGCAGGTGGCGCGACGCGCCTTCAACGTCAACATCGAGCGCATGGTGCACGAGCTGCGCGGCCTGCCCTGCCTCGACCTCGAGCGGCATAGCCCGGACCGAAAGAGCATCATGGCCACGCGGTCCTTCGGCCGGGCCGTCGGGCTCCGGCGCGAGATGGAAGAGGCGGTCGCCAGCCACACGGCGCGGGCGGCGGAGAAGATGCGCCGGCAAGGGCTCGCGACCGCGAGCCTCATCGTCTTCGCCCACACGAACCGCCACCGCCCCGACCAGGCCCAGTACGGCGCCACGCGGCCCGTGCAGCTCACCGTGGCGACGGCGGACACGGGGCGGCTCACCAAGGCCGCCATGTTCGGCCTGGACTGCATCTGGCGCGATGGCTTCCTCTACAAGAAAGCCGGCGTGATTTTCCCGGCGCTGATCAAGGCCGGCGCCGTTCAGGGCTCGCTGTTCCTCCACCCCGACGACCCGCGCAGCAAATTGCTGATGGCGTCGATCGACGCCCTGAACCGCCGCTACGGCCGGGGCACGGTCGGATATGGCACCGCCACGGGTGCGAAGGGCTGGACGCTGCGGGCCGAGCACCTCTCGGCCCGGTACACGACGCGATGGGGCGACTTGCTGGCGGTTTGAACCTATCGAACGATCGCGCATTCGGACGCCATGGTAGAGCCTCGCGACGACCTCCGACCCTACGCACTCGTCGTCGACGATGACGCGCTTCTCCGCATGGACGTTGCGGAAATCCTCGACCACGCTGGGTTTCGCACGATGGAAGCGGAGAGCGGCGACGCCGCCATAGCGGTTCTGGAGCAGCGGCACCTCGACATCGCTGTTCTGTTTTCCGACGTCGAGATGCCGGGCTCGAGAAACGGCTTTGCCCTGGCCCGTGAAGCTTGCGTGAGATGGCCCTATGTCGCGATCGTCATCGCTTCGGGCCGGCTCAAGCCCGCTGATGGCGACATGCCCGACGGCGCCCGCTTCATCGGGAAACCGTTCAGCGCCGAGACGGTCCATAGCCACCTGCGGGAGATCCTACCGGACGATCGCAAGCCGGAGCCCTTACGACGGCCCTCATGATGCGAAGCGTCCATACACAGAAAATGCAAGGGCGAGATGAATCGGTCGCGGCGCTAAGGTGCGTAATGTGTGACCTCCACTTCCTCGTGGCGTTTCGGTGGTCCTCCATCGCCCATTGTGGTTCTTGTCGAACCAAGCATTCAGGGAGCCGCTCGACCTTTCGGGGCCATTCGTGAGTTCGCAGCTTGCACGTTCCATGATGCTCACACGAGAGAGCCTTTATGACGGACACGTCATCCCGACCGAACCCTGGGGTCGACCTCGACGCAGTTGCTTCCGCCACCTACAGCGCTGTCTTCTCGGACGTCTGCGACGCAATGGGCCTCCGCGGCCAAACGGTCTCGCCTGGCTTGGTGCCGCTGGGTGGCCCCGGGACGCTGATAGGTTGGGCTCGCACCGCATTGAGCGTCCCTGTCGAGGCTGCGCCGGCACGGCATTACGGAGGCGAGATCGATTTTATCGACAGCCTGCGGATTGGTGATGTCGCCGTAGTGGATTGTTCTCGCCATCCTGCCGCGGCCTGGGGAGAGCTGTTCTCCACGGCGGCGCGAGGACGTGGGGCGCGCGGAGCCGTGATCGACGGCCTGATCCGGGATCGCCGCAAGATCACCGAGATGGGGTTCTTGATCTCTGGCCGCGGCTGTCGTCCGACCGACAGCCTGGGGCGGGTCTCCATCCAGGAGGTCGACACCAGCATTCAGTTGGGAGGCGTGCGGGTCGAGACGGGCGATCTCATCGTCGCCGACGAGGATGGCATCACGGTCGTTCCGAGCGCCTACGCGGAGCGCGCCATCGCGCTCGCCATGGCCAAGGCATCCACGGAAAACAAGGCGCGAGACTTGTTGCTCGCCGGCGGCAAGCTGGCGGACGTCTGGGAGCGTTTTCGCGTCCTGTGATCCGCGGCTCACGGCTTGGCGAAATGGGCGTATTTCGGAGATCGGACGTCAGCTCGACGGGAGCGCGATGCCGGTCAATCGTTCACAGGCCGCGATCAGACCGTCCTGAAGGGCCGTGTCCCGAGCGGCATTGCTGGCAAGGCGGGACTGGCGGTGGAAGAAGTAGCCACCCGTCACGGTAGCGGCTTGCTGATTATCGACGGCGAGCCAAACCTGCGTGCGGTGCGCAGCGTCGAGATCGCCGGTCGCGCGAGCGCCGCCCATCTTGGTGGCGACCCAGCCCGGCTCCATCGCGTTCGACAGCGTCGACGGCCAGCGTCTGGCAAGTGCGAAGGCCAGCATCGCGTCATGCAGCTTCGTGTCGGAATAGGCCTGGGTGCCATTCCACGGTCGCCGCTCCCAGTCGAAATCGGCCAGGTCGACCCGCCCGCGCCGGTGCAATTCCGATGAGACGAAGACAAGCCGTTTCGGCGGGTGCATCAGGGCAACCAGCGCGTAGGGTGCGAGCGTGTTGATAGCGAGGACGTGGGAGAAGCCGTCCTGGCTCGTTAGCCGCCGCTTCTCGCGGTAGCCCACGGCGGCATTGTGGATCACGGCATCGAAAGAGCCAAGCTCGTTGGCCTTTGCGGCTAAGCGCTTGACCGCGGCGAGGCTGGCGAAATCGCCGATCAGTGTCCGCTCCGCGCCCGGCACGGCCGCCGCAGCCTCGCGCGCCCGGTCCTCGTTACGGGCGTGCAGCACGACCTCGTGCCCGAGTTCGACCAGGAGCTTGGCGGCATTGCGCCCGAGCCCGTCCGAAGATCCAGTGATGAAGACCCGTGCCATGCCCGCTGCCTCGCGCTCCCGATCGGATGGTTGGAGGTAGGACCGCGCCTGCATCGGGACACGGGTCTTCAACGATGCAGCGGCACTCTGGCGCGATTGGCGCTGGGTCTCCGGCAGGCCGCTGAGAAAGGATCGACGTTCTCCGCGCCGAACGAAAACGACATAGCGAGGCTCGCTAATCGAGGAGGGGAGGCGGCGCAGCGGCGGCCCGCGGCTCGGGCGCCCCGCCGCGCCATCGCCGACCACCTCCGCGCCAAGGGCTATTCGTCGGCATAGCCACCTGCGGGAGATCCTCCCCGACGATCGCAAGCCGGAGCCCTTACGGAGACCATCCTGAGAACAGGTCGGCCAGCCGCCGCTTCGGCTTCCAACCGCCACTGAGGAACAGGCCGTCTCACTCGGTCGACCGACAGGGGTGCTATCAGCTTGCCAGCATACTGTTGGGCACTTGTATCGACAGGGGGGCACCTCGCTAGAGCCGTCGCCGCTCGCCTTGGCTCGCGACTTCAGCTCTAGTGCCTTGTTTTTGCGAGCATCTTCACGCGATCAGGTGACTCGACCTGATCGCGATCTGCTTCAAGGCGTGTGATAGGCCGTCACATACCCCGTTGCAGCGTCATAGCTCGTGGTCGACGAATAGCTGCTGGAGGAGCCCGGCACAGGATCCCCTGCATAAGTGAACAGGCCGGAAAACGAGTGATAACTCGTATTGTAAGACCCACCCGCATAATTTTGAAGCGAAAATCCGGTGGATGTCCGACGATCGTAACCGTCGGAGGCAACGTGCGAGCTTGACGATGACGAGTAGTCGAGCAGTCCTTCTTGAGAGTTGCCCAACGCTGACGAATAGCTCGAATACGAGTTCAGATTGGAGTATGCGCTAGTGCCGCTAGCGCCGTAATCAGACCCGTAATAGTAATATCCGGCTGCGTAGCTGTAGCTCGTGGCGACCTGATAGGTGTTCCCACGCGTCAGGGTGGTTTGCTCGAATATGCCTCCATTGTAGTTCTCGTGAGCATAGCTCGTAATGTCACCCTGCTGCCCGTAAGCCGAGGAACCAGGCCCGGTCAACGCGCCGCGAGCTGTGTTGTAACCACCCAATGAGATTTCGTAGTAGCCGTAACCAGCACCGTATGACGCGTAGCCGTATCCCGACATCGCACTCGTCTCCCCAACACGAATTCCCTTGCAGAGGGAACGCCGATCGAGCGAGCGCGTCAATCGGGCGGAACTTGTGCGCTGCCCAGTCGGATGGGCGGCGACGGGCGGTCTATTGCCGGCATGATGGCTGCGACCACCCGCTGCGAGGGTGCCATCATAGCAGCCAAGCTTTGGGTCTGACCCAAGGCGGAACCTGTGTTGTGCATCTGCAACGGGAAGGGAAACTCTCGCCAAAATCTTAGGTTGCTGCCCCTTGCCAACCCGCCGGGGCTTTCATCCTATTCAAAATTTCTCCAGCTTGGGGCCCTTCCTATGGCGAACGGTCTGAGGGGCCGAAGAGGCATGAGCGCACAGCGTCGAGCCGCCTGCATGATCGCGGCGCATAAGCTGGCCACGGCCGGCGTATCGCTGCGAGCGACGTCATGAGCCCCGATCAGTCGGACGCGCTCGGCTGTGCAGTCGCGGACATGCTCGGCGCCGCTGAGCTGGTCGACGTGATGCAGAGCCACTTGGAACAAAACGCACAAGAGGCGCGAGGCGTGTTTCGCGAGTACGACGGCTATCGCATTTATATGCTGACCGCGACCGAAGCGCGGGCGCTCGATCACGTTCTCAACGAGGTCATATCCGCGGCAGAGAAGCTGCAACAGGCGCACGACGCGGTCGCCTGAACGAGCTGTGGCGCTTCCAGTACGTCCGTGGAAGCGCCGCGGCCGGATCGATACCGGTCGGCTTGGCCGCCTGTTTGAGATGGGAATGGCTAGGACTTCTGAGCCCAGGCGTCTAGTGCGTCAGTTAGCGCTTCGTCGTTGTCGAATACAGTCCCGTCGTCCCAATCGTCGCCGTCGAGGCCGAGCAAAGAGGCCTTGCGCATGCGAAAATGAGTGTTATCCATTGCGTCCAGCCGGAGACGCTTTTGCCCGTCTTGCAGAGTGACCGTCGGGCCGTCGAGTTCAAAATTAAGTTTTTCTCGATAGAGCACCTGTTTAGCGTAGGGCACAAAAGCTTTGACTAAGCTTTCAGTACGCTCGCACCGGATCTTATATGCTTCGTCAACGCGACGACGATCGGCAGCCTCTTTTTGTATACGAGCTTCAGCTCGGGCAAAGAAATCAAATGCCATCGCGACGCCTCCGGCCTGCGCGGTCCGTCTCGACCAAGCACAGCCGACAGATACTCGTTTTCCGTGCATGCTAAAAGGAGGAGCCTCACCTAGCGAGGATTTCGGCCCTTACAGCGTCAGGTTCGGCGCCGTGCTCCTGATCGTATCGGCCATGTAGCTCGGCGCGAGGTGGGCGTAATGCTGGTCGACCATCCGGGCGTCGGCGTGGCCGAGGGCGCGGCCGACGACGATCAGCGGCGCGCCGGCCCGAATCGCCACGCGGCCGTTCCGAAACTGATCCGAAACCAGGCTTTCGCGCCACCGCTTCCGATTTGCTTCCGATCCCGGTTATTCCGGAAGCACCCTGACCTAAAAACCTACTCTAACCCGCTGAAAACGCTTGGTGCCGGTTGCAGGGATCGAACCCGCGACCCCCTGATTACAAATCAGGTGCTCTACCATCTGAGCTAAACCGGCAGCAGGACCGAGTTTACCCGAAAACCGGCGTCAGACAACGGGATTCCGGCCGGGGCGGGGGCGTCAGAACCGGTACCACAGGCTCGCCGAGACGCCCCGATCCAGCAGGGCGCCGCGGCCGTAGACGGTGGTCGAGGCGCCGAGCGCCAGGGACCAGGCGGCCGTGAGGTCGTAGACGCCTTCGAGCCCGAGCTTGGAGGAGCGGGACCGCGGGAACCAGGGGGTGCCCGGACCCAGCGGCACAACGGTGGTGCTCAGCGCCATAAGCAGCAGGCGCGGTGCCGGGCGGAAGCCGATGGTCACGTCGGAATGCCACTGCGCGGCGGCCCCGCCGGAGCGGAACCGATAGGCCTGCTGCAGGTCGAGGAAGGCCGGGTAGGGGCCGACCGCGAAGGCGAGGCCGGCGAGCCCCCGCAGGTCGGCCTCCCGGGCGGTGTTGCCGACTGCCGCGGGGTTGGCGCGCGACGCCGTGCCGGGCAGCGCAACGCTGCCCTGAACGGCGAGGACGGCCGGGCCGTAGACCAGGGCCTCGTATTGGGCCCCGATCGCGGTGCTGCCGGGCCCGCGGTAGCGGCCGCCCGCCGGCGCGCCGAGCCCCACGAGGTCGAACGACGGACGGGCGACGAACATCAGCGTGTCGGTCACGCCATATTCGGCATAGGCGGCCCCCTCGGTCTTGGCATAGGAGCGGGTCGGCGCCAGGCGCCCGTCCCGACCGAAGGACTGGGCGCCGCCCGACGCCTCCGCGCCGAACGCCAGGAAGCCCGTGCCGGCCTGGCGCCCCCAGGCGCTGGCCTGGGCCGGGTGCGGCGACACGGCCAGTGCCAGCGCGCAGGCGAAGCATGCGGCTGGCGAGCCGCTCGGCCCCGCATCGCGGGATGCGGCCGGAAACGGACCCGTCACGTCGAAGACCCGTCGCCCATGCCCGCCCTCAGGTCCCGGTCGACGCCACGGAATCAGGCGCTCCGTCGCGTGGACAGGACGGAGCGACCCCATGCTAAGCAGGACGGGCGAACTGTTCAACCGACGATCGCAGAGTCGCGGCAAGTCCGGCCGCGAGGCAGCCCTGGATGCTGCGGCGCGCGCCGGTCCGGCGGTCCCGTCGCCGCCGTCGCGCCGCAATCCTTACGACGATGGCCGCCGCCGCGCCCCTGCGTTAACTAACCCCGGACGCCCGCCATGGTGTCCAGAATGTCACCGGATCGCCGTGGGTTATCGTGATTGGTCAACGCCGGCCTAAGATGACCGACACCATAGAGGGCCGAGCGGAACCCACGCGATCTTCGAGTTTACGTTTACGTCTCGCTCACCAGAGCCGGCGTTCCTGCAAAGATGAAGACGAGCGCGTAAAACGCTACAGTTTTACTTCAATCGACTGCAGTCGGCAGCGGCCATGATGCTCTCACAGCGGAACGAGAGGGCGTCATGGCGATGGATTGGACGAAGGCGGCGATCCTGGCCGGTTGGGCCCTGGCGAGTGCCGTGATCGCGCCGGCCAGCACCGCCGCGGCGGCTCCCGCCCTGCCCCATGCCAGCGCCGCCGCCGTCGGCGGGCGCACCAGCGTCCCCTACGGCTGGGTCGACTTCTGCAACCGATATGCGTCCGACTGCGACGTGCAGCCGCTCGACCCGGTCGACATCGACCTCACGCCGGCCGCCTTCCGGGACATCGAGCGGATCGACCGACAGGTGAACGCCGCCGTGACGCCCGAGACCGACATGGACCATTGGGGCGTCGTGGACCGCTGGGACTACCCGACCGACGGCAAGGGCGATTGCGAGGACTATGCGCTGCTCAAGCGCAAGCTCCTCATCCACGCGGGCTATCCCCGCCAGGCGCTTCTCATGACGGTGGTCAAGGACCTCGATGGCGAAGGCCACGCCATCCTCACCGTGAAGACGAGCCGCGGCGACTTCGTTCTCGACAACCTCACCGACAAGGTTCTCCCCTGGTCCGACACGGGATACAAGTTCATCAAGCGCCAGTCGCAGGCCGACCCCAACCTGTGGCAGTCGATCGGCACCCCGGCCGCCGGCCCGCAGTTCACCGCCAAGTGACGGCCAAGTGACGGCCGAGTGAGCGCCGAGTGACCGGCACGGCGACCGCCTGACGATCGGCCGGCGCCTGCGACCCGGCATCCCCGATGGCGCGGACCCGCGGCGCTCGCGGGCCGCTGTCCTGCCGCCGGTTCCGTGCCCCTGTTTCCTGCCGCCTGTTTCCTGCCGCCTGTCGCCTGCCCCCCTGTCGCCTGCCCCCCTGTCGCCTGCCCCCCTGTCGCAGCGGAACCCGTCCGATGCCCTGCCCCAACACCCGTTTCGGCCTCGCGGCCGCCGCCGCGATCGCCCTCGGCGTCCTGGCCGCCTGGCTTCCGGCGGCATCGGCCGGCGAGGACCAGGACGGAGGGCGGGACCAGAGCCGGCACCAGAGCCGCGGCCCGGGCCGGGCACCCACGCGGCAACCCGCCGACGCCGACGCCCTGCAGGTGCTGGCCGATGTCGTGCTGATCGAAGCCCAATGCCGCACCCTGTCGGTCGACTACGACAGGCTCTTCGCCTTCGCCGAAAGCAAAGGCATCGCATCCGTCGACATCATGCCGACGGGCCCGCGCCGCGCCGCCTTCGAGGCCGCCTATCGGGCGCGGGCGCGCGACACGGCCACCGAGGGGCTGTGCGGGCCGTTGGCGGCCGAGCGGGCCGCCCTCATCCCGGGCCTGTTCTCGCAGCGTTGACGGGGGACGAAGCGCACCAGGCGGCGCCGTGGCGATTCCATCCGGCCCCATCCTGATCTAACCTCCGGCCGCCGTCGCCGAGACGGCGAGGGCCACGGAGCCGACATGACCCTGGCGCAGGCCGAGCCGCACCGCCACGACGCCATCGCCTTTCTGTCATCCGGCACGGTCGAGGCCGATGCCGCGCTGGCCCGGCTCACGGCCGCCTACGGCAACGTCGATCCCGACCGGGCCGGCGTGGTCGTGGCGCTCGGCGGCGACGGGCTGATGCTGCAGGTGCTCCACCGTTTCATGGGGTCGGGCAAGCCGATCTACGGCATGAACCGGGGTTCGGTCGGCTTTCTAATGAACGAATACGGCGAGGAAGGCCTGCACGAACGGCTGGGGGCCGCGGCACGGTCCATGGTGCACCCGCTGGTGATGACGGCGACGGACCGGCGCGGCGAAGTTTCGACGGCCCGCGCCATCAACGAGGTGTCGCTGCTGCGCCAGTCCTCCCAGGTCGCCAAGGTCAGGATCTCGATCGACGGCCGCGAGCGGCTGAGCGAACTCGTGGCGGACGGCCTGCTGGTGGCGACGCCGGCGGGATCCACGGCCTACAACCTGTCGGCCAACGGCCCCATCCTGCCGCTCGACGCCGCCCTGATGGCGCTGACGCCGATCTCGGCCTTCCGGCCACGGCGCTGGCGCGGCGCGCTCCTGTCGGACCGGGCGCGCGTCACCGTGGAGGTACTCGAGGCCGAGAAGCGGCCCGTGGCGGCCACGGCCGACCACCACGAGATCAAGGACGTCGCCACGATCGAGATCCGCATGGACCACGAGACCGGCCTCGTGCTGCTGCACGACCCCGGCCATTCGCTGGACGAGCGCATCCTGCGCGAACAGTTCGGCTGACGGCGCCCGTCCTCAGCCCGGCTGGTCGGGCAGGAGCGCGGCGTCGAGGAGGCGCAGCTCGGCCCGCCCCTGCCCGCCGCCCCAGCGGTTGACCGTCAGGGTGCCGGCGGCATGGACGAGGCGGCCGCGGGCTTCGGCGATGCCCTGCCCCAGCGGCGTGCCGGCGGCCCGGAACGCGACGGCCCGGATGCGGCTGCCGTCGCGTGCCGCCAGCGTGGCGCGGAGATGGCCGTCCCCCATCGTGCCGTGGTCCACCACGCGGTGGCCCGGCAGCGCCACGACGGGCTCGGGCGCGCCGGCGCCGAAGGGCCCGGCGGCGTCGAGGCCGCCGATCAGCTCGGGCGTGGCGGCGCCCGCCCCGAGCGTCGCGTCGATGTCGAGCCTCGCCTCGGCCCGGGACCGGCCGACGGCTTCGGCGAAATGCCCGGCGAGGAAGTCGCGGAACGCCGCGACGGCGCCCGCCTGCAGCGTCACGCCCGCCGCCATGGCGTGACCGCCGCCCTTGAGCACGAGCCCCTGGGCGAGGGCCTGCCTCACCGCATCCCCGAGGTCGGCCCCGGGGATCGACCGCCCCGAGCCCGTGCCGCTGCCGCCCGACAGCGCGATGGCGAAGGCGGGGCGGTCGAAGCGCTCGCGCAGGCGCGCCGCCACCAGCCCGACGATGCCGGGGTGCCAGCCCTCCGCGGCCGCCACCACCACGGCGGGATCGTGTCCGACGAGGGCCGCCAGCGCCTCCGCTTCGGCCTCCTCGACGGCGGCGAGTTCGATGACGCGGCGCTCGCGGTTGAGCCGGTCGAGGTCGGCGGCGATGGCGGCCGCCGCGACGGGGTCCTCGGTCAGCAGGAGGCGGGCCCCCAGGGCCGAATCGCCGATGCGACCGCCGGCATTGATGCGCGGCCCCACGAGATAGCCGAGGTGGAAGGGCGTCGGCGAGCCCTCGGCGCCGGCGACGTCGAACAGCGCCGCGAGGCCCGGGCGTCCACGCCGCGCCATCACGGCGAGGCCCTTGGCGACGAAGGCGCGGTTCAGCCCCACGAGCGGCACCACGTCCGCCACCGTGGCCAGCGCCACGAGGTCGAGGGCGGCGAGGAGGTCCGGCGCCGCACGGCCGTCCCAGAAGCCGTCGCGCTTCAACGCCCGGTGCAGCGCCACCAGCACCATGAAGACCGCGCCCGCCGCGCAGAGGTGGCCGAGGCCGGACAGGTCGTCGTGCCGGTTGGCGTTGACCAGGGCGGCCGCCCGGGGCAGCTCGGCGCCGACCTGGTGGTGGTCGATCACCACCGTGTCGAGCCCCCGCCCGGCCGCCGCCTCGAGCGGCGCGAAGCTGGTCGAACCGCAGTCCACCGTCACCAGCAGCGTCGCGCCCCCGTCGGCGAGGGCGTCGACGGCCGGCACGCTCGGGCCGTAGCCGTCGACGAGCCGGTCCGGGATGTGGATGGCGGGATCCAGCCCCGCGGCCCGGAGATAGCCCACCAGCAGGGACGCCGCCGCCGCCCCGTCGACATCGTAATCGCCGATCACCGCCACGCGCTCCCCCGCCCGCACGGCGCGGGCGAGCCTGTCCACCGCGGCCGGCATGTCGACCATGGCGTCGGGGTCCGGCATGAGGCTACGCAGCGACGGATCGAGGAAGGCGGCGCAATCGGCGACGTCGCGACCGCGGCTCGCCAGCACGCGCGACAGGATGTCGGGCATGCCGTGGGCCTGGGCGATCGCCATGGCACGGCGCGACCCGTCCTCGTCGAGGCGCGAGCGCCAGGCGCGCCCCATCATGGAGCGACCCACGTCGAGCACGAGCGGGTTCACGGCGCGGTCGGGACGGGAGGCCCGGTGCGGGACGGGCGGGGGGAGGACGGCAAGCGGGCTCGGGGGCTCGGGCGGCGGGCCGCACCTGTAGAGCAGATCGCGGCCGGGGGGAATCGCCGCATCGCGCGGGCGGCCCCGCGACCGCGCCGGCACTCGGCGAGGACTCGGCGTCGCAAGGCTTTCATGTTAACCATTGCGTGAGTATGTACACGGTCTGTTCCCGCCAACGCATCCCCTGAAGGTTTCTCGATGCCGAAACGGTCCGCCGCCGTCGCCGCCGTCGCCACCCCCGACGATCTGTTCGCCCATCCGGTGAACGACGGTTCGCCGGTGAACGACGATACGCCGGTGAACGACGGCCTGCCGGCCGCCGGCACGGCCGAGGCCGGCCGCGGGCGCCGCCGACCGGCCGCAGCGCCGCCCCGCGACGGCACGCCCGACGAGAGCGGCTACACGGCCGCGTCGATCGAGGTGCTGGAAGGGTTGGAGCCGGTGCGGCGCCGGCCCGGCATGTATATCGGCGGCACCGACGAGGCCGGCCTGCACCACCTCTTCGCCGAGGTGATCGACAATGCCATGGACGAGGCGGTGGCGGGGCACGCCACCCGCATCGACGTGGCGCTCGAGGCGGACGGCTTCATCTCGGTGACGGACAACGGCCGCGGCATCCCGGTCGACCCCCATCCGAAGTTCCCCGACCGCTCGGCGCTCGAAGTCATCATGACGACGCTGCATGCGGGCGGCAAATTCGATTCGGGCGCCTACCAGACCTCCGGCGGCCTGCACGGGGTCGGCATCTCCGTCGTCAATGCCCTGGCGGAGCGGCTCGACGTCGAGGTGGCGCGCGGCCAGACGCTGTATCGGCAGAGCTTCGAGCGCGGGCTGGTGCTGGGCCCGCTCGAGACGGTGGGCCGCGTCGCCAACCGGCGCGGCACGCGGGTGCGCTTCAAGCCCGACCCGCAGATCTTCGGCGCCGAAGCCCGGATGGAGCCGGCGCGGCTGTTCCGCATGGCGCGGTCCAAGGCCTACCTGTTCGGCGGCGTGGAAGTGCGGTGGCACTGTGCCGCGAGCCTCGTCGAGGGCACGAAGACGCCCGAGGAGGCCACCTTCCGCTTCCCCGGCGGCCTCAAGGACCACCTGGCCCAGGAGGTCGAGGGCCGCAGCTTCGTCGCCGACGCGCCCTTCACCGGCAAGGTGACGCGGCCGGGGGGCCACGGCTCGCTCGAATGGGCGGTGACGTGGCTCAGCGACGACGACGGCTTCGTCCACTCCTACTGCAACACCATCCCGACGCCGAACGGCGGCACGCACGAGAACGGGCTGCGCACCGCCCTGCTCCGCGGCCTCAAGGACCATGCCGAGCGCATCGGCCAGAGCCGCCGGGCCGCAAACGTCACGGCCGACGACGTCATGCTGAACTGCGCCGCGCTGCTCTCGGTGTTCATCCGCGAGCCGGAGTTCCAGGGCCAGAACAAGGGGCGGCTGCAGACCGTGGAGGCCGGGCGGATCGTCGACGCCGTCCTGCGGGACGCCTTCGACCATTGGCTGGCGGCGGCGCCCTCGCAGGCGACGAAGCTGCTCGATTGGAGCATCGAGCGGGCCGACGAGCGCCTGCGCCGCAAGGCCGACAAGGACGTGGCGCGCAAGTCCGCCACCCGCAAGCTGCGCCTGCCCGGCAAGCTCGCCGACTGTTCGAACTCGGCCGCCCAGGGCTCCGAGCTGTTCATCGTCGAGGGCGACAGCGCCGGCGGCTCGGCCAAGCAGGCGCGGGACCGGGCCAGCCAAGCCGTGCTGCCGCTGCGCGGCAAGATCCTCAACGTCGCCAACGCGACCCGCGACAAGCTCGCCCAGAACCAGCAGCTCGCCGACCTCGGCCTGGCGCTCGGCTGCGGCACCGGGGCCCACTACCGCGACGGCGAGCTGCGCTACGACAAGGTCATCATCATGACCGACGCCGACGTCGACGGCGCCCATATCGCGTCGCTGCTCATCACCTTCTTCTTCCGGCAGATGCCCAAGCTGATCGACGGCGGCCACCTGTTCATCGCCGTGCCGCCGCTCTATCGGCTGACCCAGGGCACCAAGAGCGTCTACGCGCGCGACGACGCCCACAAGGACTACCTCCTCAAGAGCGGCATGACGGGGCGCGGCAAGGTCGAGATCAGCCGCTTCAAGGGCCTCGGCGAGATGCCCATGCGCGACCTGAAGGACACCACCATGGACCCCGCCAAGCGCACGCTGCTGCGCGTGACGGTGCAGGAGGAGGACCACGCCGGCACCACCGATGCCGTCGAGCGGCTGATGGGGAACAAGCCGGAAGCGCGGTTCGCCTTCATCCAGGAGCGCGCCTCGGGGGCGGCCGACCTCGTGGACGTCTGACGGCGTCGTCCCGCCGGCCCGCCGCGCCGGAACGGCATCGCGCGAAAGCGACGCGATGCGGCAAGGGTCCCTTCACGCTTAATGGAGCGTCAAGGCCGTGGGGCCATCCTGCCAAGACGACGGCAGGGGGACGGCCATGGCGGATCACGGGGACACGGGCACGGGCCAGGCGGTGCGGTGGTACGCGGTCGCCGCCGCCGTCCTGTCGGTGGCGAGCCTCGCCGGCGCCCATACGCTGGACTGGCTGTCCCGCTCGGGCCGCGTCGCGCTGGTGGCGGAGCGCCCGGTGTCGCCGAGGGCGGCCCAGCTCGCCGCGGAAGCCGGGGTCGACACGATGCCGACGGGATCGATCCCGGCCGGCGCGACGTCGCCCGGCCCGGCGGCACCCAGCCCCGCGACGCCCTTGGCCGTGATGATCCGGCTCCGGTGAGGCCTGGATCGGCCCCATACCGCGGTTTCGGCGTCGAATCCACCACGGCGGCCCGCAGCGTCGTTGACTTGTCGTGGTTTGGGCCTATCTCACGGTCATCAATGGGCGTCCCGCGTCGCTCCTCGGCGCACGATCGATCGTGCCTGTCCCTTCACGGCTCTACGCGGGTCTCGCGGCCGTGCTCCGTCGACGGTAGACGCATCACCTGATGAATTTCAACGAACTCGGCCTCAGTGACAAGGTCCTCCAGGCCGTCGAGGCCACCGGCTACACCACGCCGACGCCGATCCAGGAGCAGGCCATCCCGATCGCCCTGCAGGGCCGGGACATCCTCGGCATCGCCCAGACCGGCACGGGCAAGACGGCGGCCTTCACGCTGCCGATGCTGTCGCGGCTGGAAACCGGCCGGGCCCGGGCCCGCATGCCGCGCACCCTCATCCTCGAGCCCACGCGCGAACTCGCCGCGCAGGTCGAGGAAGCCTTCGTGCGCTACGGCGTCAACCACAAGGTCAGCGTGGCGCTGCTGATCGGCGGCGTGTCCTTCTCGGACCAGGAAGCCAAGATCACGCGCGGCGCGGACGTGCTCATCGCCACGCCGGGCCGCCTGCTCGACTTCGCCGAGCGCGGCAAGCTGTTGCTCACCGGCATCGAGATCCTGGTCATCGACGAAGCGGACCGGATGCTCGACATGGGCTTCATCCCGGACATCGAGAAGATCTGCAAGCTCGTGCCGTTCACCCGGCAGACCCTGTTCTTCTCGGCCACCATGCCGCCCGAGATCACCCGCCTCACCGAGGCCTTCCTGCACGACCCGGCGCGGATCGAAGTGGCCCGCGCCTCCTCGACGGCCGCCGGCGTCACCCAGGCCCTCGTGGCCTCGGCACCCGGCCCCGCCAAGCGCGAAACCCTGCGCAAGCTGCTCCGCAGCGCCGAGGACCTCACCAACGCCATCATCTTCTCCAACCGCAAGCGCGACGTGGCGCTGCTGACGAAATCGCTGGAGAAGCACGGCTTCTCGGTCGGCTGCCTCCACGGCGACATGGACCAGCGCTCGCGCATGACGTCGCTCGACGCCTTCCGCAACAACCAGGTCTCGCTGCTGGTCTGTTCGGACGTGGCGGCCCGCGGGCTCGACATCCCCGCCGTGAGCCACGTCTACAACTTCGACGTCCCCACCCACGCCGAAGACTACGTCCACCGCATCGGCCGCACGGGCCGCGCCGGCCGCAGCGGCACCGCCATCTCGATCGTGACCCGCGCCGACCAGCGCTACGTCGACGACATCGAGAAGCTCATCCAGAAAAAGATCGACTGGCAGGGCGTGACGCTGGACGAGGTGCCCGAGGGCGAGGCCGAATCGGAAGTGGTGGACGCCCGCGGCGGTTCCCGGGAGCGTCGCCACAGCCGCCGGACGGACCCGCGCGGTGCCGACACCCGCGGGACGGAGGCGCGCAGCCCCGAAGCGCGCGCCGGCGACGGCCGGACAAGCGACGCGCGCGCCGGCGAGGGCCGGGGCAGCCGACGCAGCGAGGCCCGTGGCGGTTCGCGCGGCTCGGAGGAGAGGGCCACGACTCCCCGCGAGCGCGCCGAGGCGCCGGCGGCCCGCACGTCGCGCCCGGACGCCACGCTGGCACCGCCGCCCGGCCCCGCGGCGCGGCGGAACGAGACCCGCATGGAACCCAGCCGCGGCGAGCATCGCCGGTACCGCCACGACGAGGACGACGAGGTCGTGATCGGCCTCGGCGACCATGTGCCGTCGTTCCTGCTGCGGCCCGTGAAGATCAAGGCCAGCAGCGAAAGCTGACGTCCCCGGCTCGGGTCGAGGGGTCGGTGAATTTCCCCCGACCCCCTTGCCACGCTCCCGCCGGTGGGGCATAGAGAGCGCGTCGCCGCGCGACACGGATGCGGGTGTAGCTCAGTGGTAGAGCACAACCTTGCCAAGGTTGGGGTCGAGGGTTCGAATCCCTTCGCCCGCTCCAGTCCCAGCATGGCCGATACGGTTTAGCGTCGATCTCCGGATCGCCGGACCGCTTGTCGGTTCAAACCGCCACCGCACAGACCATAGCCGTTCTCATCGTTTCGACACCCTGCTTTATGGGTGACTTCGGCGTGCTCTTCGTCGAGGCGACGAAGGCGCGACCGGTCGATTCCATCCGAGGGCGAGGATGCGGCTGCTGTCGGCCGACTGAGGCCGCATACTCCTAAAAAACAAACCGCCCGGCGCGGGCGGACCCGAGACGTCGCTGAGACGAGCGCCTCAGGGATCCAGCGCGCGAGAGGCCGCCAAGGCGCCGTCCTGGTAGAGCAGGGGCGCGATCGCATCGGACAGCCGGACCGCCTGCACCTCGCCGATGAGGATCGAATGCGAGCCGTAAGCCACGGTCTGGCGCAGGGCGCAGAACAGGCTGGCCTGGGCGTCGTCGAGGTAGGGCACGCCGCCGTCGCGGTGGCTCCAGGTGCCGTGGCCGAAGCGGGCCTCGCCGCCGGCGCCGCCGCCGAAGGGCGCCACCAGCGGGGCATGGTGCGTACCGAGGATGTTGATGCAGTAGTGCCCCGTCTCCACGATGATGTCGTGGATGCTGGCGCTTTGATTGACGCAGATCAGCAGCGTGGGCGGCGCCGCCGTGACCGACGTGACGGCCGTGGCCGTCATGCCGAAGCGCGAGCCTTCGCGCCCGGCCGTGACGATGGTCACGGTGGCGGCGAGCCGGCGCATGGCGAGCTTGAAGCCGGCCGCGAGATCGGGCCCAGGCGCCCGGAGCTCCGCTGTCATCTGTTCCGTTCCGGTGCAGGCCGCCCGGCGTGCGGGGCCGGCGCGTGGGTCTTCCATCGACGCCTTAGCACGGACGGCGGCGCGGCGTCAGGCGGGCGTGACGGCACCGTCACCGCAGGACGACCGGGTCAGGCCTCGCCGAGACGGCGATGCGTCGCCCGCAGCAGTTCCGGCAGGCTCCCGGGCTCGTCCTAGGCGTGGCCGGCGCCTTAGAGCAGTATCGGCTTTCTCCGAGTCGCCTTGGCGGCTCCAAGCCGATGGAACTGCTCTCGCTTCGAAGTTGGAGCGCATTCGCCGAAGGCGAAAGCGCTCTAGACCAGGCGGAACCCGGCCTCGGGCCAGGGCACCGTGCTGGTCTCAGGCTGAGCAGGCCGGCGTGGCGAGGTTGTAGCGCCCCTGGATGATGACGCCGGGAATGCCGCGCAGCCGACCGGCATCGCCCAGCAGCCGCCCCTCCGCCAGCAAGCCGCCGTCGACGAAGCAGTGGCTCTCGCTGCGGGCGAAGGCCAGGGCGAAGCGGTCCTCGGCGTATTGCCCGCTTCAGGCCGGGTTGGGCAGCAGGTTGGTGCGGGCGGGGTCGAACGGGCGACGATGGTCCGGGGCACACCCCGCATCCGGGCCGCCGTGGCGGAACACCGCCGGCCGACCCTCGGGGTGGCCGCAGAACCCTCAATGGATCCGGTGGCCGTCGCCGATATCGAGCAGGCCGGAGCGGTGCGGCTCGATCGGAGGGCCGAGGGGCGTCGGGGTCGCATCGCCGGTCAGGCGCTTCGCTCCGCTGCCTCGCCGCTTCGGCCCTTCCGCCTCCGCCGGAACGCGCCCGGAGCCGGGCGGCATCGGCTTGGCTACCCGCCGAAGAGCTTGTCGAGCAGGCTGCGGTCGTCCCCCGACGCCGCGGCGCGGCGCGGGCGCGGCGGAACCTCCTCGGGCACCACCGCCGGCGGCAGCGGGTCGTCGCTGTAGCGGGGGTCGTCGACGCCGGGCGGCGGGGCCGCGGCCGCGATGGAGCCGGTGGTGGGGGGCGCCCCCCCGGAGGGCGCCGCCGCGGGCGCGGGGCGAGGCGCCGGCGTGCTGCCGCCGCCGAGGAAGGCGTTGGTGCGGTCGATGAGCGAGGCCAGCGGGGTGCCGTCGGATGCGGGCGCGGCCGGGGCGTGCCAGTCCCCGGGCAGCGGCACCGGCACGGTCCCCTTCAGCGCCACCTTCATGAAGCGGCTCCAGGCTTCCACGGGCAGGTTGCCGCCCGACGCCTTGCGGGTGGGGGTGCCGTCGTCGTTGCCGAACCACACCCCGGTGACGAGGCGGCTCGTGTAGCCCACGAACCAGGCGTCGCGCCAATCCTGGCTGGTGCCGGTCTTGCCCGCCGCCTGCCAGCCAGGCAGCTCGGCCTTGCGGGCCGTGCCGGTCAGCAGCGTTTCCTCCATCATGGCGTTCATCATGCCGACGTAGACCGGGTCGACGGCGCGGCCGAGGTTGGCGTTGCGGCGCTGGTAGAGCAGCTTGCCCGACGTGGTCTTCACCCGGGTGATGATGTGCGGTTGCACCGCGATGCCGCCGTTGGCGAAGGGCGCGTAGGCGGCGGTGAGCTCCAGGGGCGAGACTTCCGAGGTGCCGAGGGCGATCGAGGCGTTGGGCTGCAATTCGGAGGCGATGCCGAGCCGGTGTGCGGTCGCCACGACGGTCCTGGGCCCGACCTCGACGCCGAGCCGCACCGCGACGGTGTTGAGCGACAGCGACAGCGCCTTGGTCAGCGTCACGGGCCCGAAATATTCGCGGCTGTAGTTCTCCGGGTGCCAGCCCTTGATGGTGATGGGCCCGTCCTCCCGCACCGAGTCGGGCGTCAGGCCGGCTTCCAACGCCGACAGGTAGACGAAGGGCTTGAACGAGGACCCGGGCTGCCGCTTGGCCGAGACGGCGCGGTCGAACTGGCTGTCGGCATAGTCGCGCCCGCCGATCAGGGCCTTGATGGCCCCGTCGGGCGCCAGCGACACCAGAGCGCCCTGGCTGACGCCGTATTTGCCGCCGCCCTTGTTCAGCGTGTCGACGAGCGCGCGCTCACCGGCCGCCTCCAGCGCCGGGCTGATGGTGGTGGTGACGACGATGTCCTCCTCGACGGCGCCGATCGTGTCGTCGAGCATGTCCATCACGTAGTCGGCCGCGTAGTTCACGTCGCCGTTGCCGCGCTCCTTCACGGCATGGGCCGGATGGGCCAGCGCGTCGCGGGCCACGGCATCGGTGACGTAGCCCTCCTCGCGCATCGCGCCGATCACCTGCGCGGCGCGGTCGATGGCGCCCTGCGGGTTGCGGTTGGGGGCGAGCTTCGTCGGCGCCTTCATCAGCCCCGCCAGCATGGCGGCCTCCGCCACCGTGACCTTGGCGGCGCCGTGGCCGAAATAGTGCAGCGCCGCCGCCTCCACCCCATAGGAGCCGGAACCGAAGTAGACGCGGTTGAGGTAGAGTTCGAGGATCTGGTTCTTGGTGTATTTGTGCTCGAGCCAGATGGCCAGGATGGCTTCCTGGATCTTGCGCGACAGGGTGCGCTCCTGGGTCAGGAACACGTTTTTGGCGAGCTGCTGGGTCAGCGTGGAGCCGCCCTGCACGCCGCCGCGGTGGACGAGGTTCGCCAGCAGCGCCCGCGCGATGCCGGCGGGGTCGAGGCCGTGATGGAAGAAGAAGCGCCGGTCCTCGATGGCCACGAAGGCCTTGGGCAGGTAGGCGGGCAGGTCCGCCAGCCGGATGGCGGCGCCGCCCGTGTCGCCGCGGTTGGCCAGCGGGGTGCCGTCGTCGCCCTGGATGGCGATGTTGGGGGGCCGCTTGGGCACTTCGAGCGTGTCGATGGGTGGCAGCCGGCTCGCCTCGTAGACGACGGTGCCGGCGGCGCCGAGCGCCCCCCAGATGCCGAGGATGAGGCACCAGTAGACGAGGTGGCCGAACAGCCCGCGCCGGCGGCGCAGCCGAGGGCCCGTGCCGCGCCCTCCCGCGCCCCCGCCGCCGCCCGAACCCCTGCGGCCCGAACCGCCGCGCTCGCGGCTCACGTCGATCTCGCCACGGCGCGGCCGGCGGTCGTCGGCCTCGGAAAAGGTGGGCTCGCGCCGGTCGTCGCGGGCGGCGCGGGGCCGGGCGCGGGCGCCGGCTCGATCCTCGGGGAAGGCGCGCAGATCGCCCTGGCGATCCTCGCCGAGACGCGGCTCCCGGCGCTGGGGTCGTCCGCCATCCCTGTCCCGCCCCCTCGCCATCGCGCGCCTTGCATCCCTTCACGGCCCCCGACCCTGTCGACGCTAACGGCGGCGAATTAAGGGCCGGTGAAGCCATGCCGTGGCCGGGCCGGGGGATGGCGCCCGGCGCCGGGCCGCCGCCTTCGGGCAGCGCTTTTTGAACCCGCCGGAGATCCGTGGCACAAGCCGCCACCACCTCACGCGCGGGAACCTCACTCCAGTGGCCGACAGAATCGACGTCCTCATCCTCGGCGCGGGCGGCCGCGAACATGCCCTCGCGGCGGCCCTGGCGGGCAGCCCGCGCCTCGGCAGGCTGCTCGTCGCGCCCGGCAACCCCGGCACGGCCGCCATCGCCACCAACCTGGCGCTGGACCCGACCGACCCCGCCGCCGTGGTGGCGCTGGCCCGGCGCGAAGCCGTCGGCCTCGTCGTGGTGGGCCCGGAGGCGCCGCTGGTCGCGGGCGTCGCCGACGCGCTGGAGGCGGCCGGCATCCCGGTCTTCGGCCCGTCGCGCGCCGCCGCGCGGCTCGAAGGCTCGAAGGGTTTCACCAAGGACCTCGCCCGCGACTTCGCCATCCCGACGGCCGGCTACGGGCGGTTCGACAGCCGCGAGGCCGCCGAGGCCCATCTCGCCGCCATCCCCTACCCCACCGTCATCAAGGCGGACGGGCTCGCGGCCGGCAAGGGCGTGGTGATCGCGGCGGACCGCGCCGAGGCCGCCCGCACGCTGGAGTTCATGTTCGGGGGCGGCTTCGGCGTGGCCGGTGCTTCCGTGGTGATCGAGGAGTTCCTGGAGGGCGAGGAACTGTCCTTCTTCGCGCTCTGCGACGGCACCCGCGCCCTGCCCTTCGCTTCGGCGCAGGACCACAAGCGTGTCGGCGACGGCGACACCGGACCCAACACGGGCGGGATGGGGGCCATCTCGCCCGCCCCGGTGCTCGACGCTGCGCTCGAAGCCCGCATCATGGCCGAGATCGTCGTGCCGACGCTGCGCGGCCTCGCGGAGCGAGGCACGCCCTTCAAGGGCGTGCTCTTCGCCGGCCTGATGCTGACGGCCGCGGGACCGAAGCTGATCGAATACAATGTCCGCTTCGGCGACCCCGAGACCCAGGCCTTCCTGCCGCGGCTTGACCAGGACCTGCTGCCCCTGCTCGACGCCGTGGCCCGCGGCGCCCTGCCGGAGGGGCCGGTGCGGTTCAGGCCGGAGGTCGGCGTGTCGGTGGTGGTGGCGGCGCGCGGCTACCCCGACGCGCCGCTGAAGGGCACCGAAATCCGCGGGCTCGACGCCGCCGCCGCGGCCGAGGGCGTCACGCTGTTCCACGCCGGCACCCGCGCCGAGGACGGCCGCATCCTGGCCGACGGCGGCCGCGTCCTCACCCTCACGGGGCTCGGCCCCGATGCCGGAGCGGCCCGCGCCCGCGCCTATGCGGCGGTGGACCGGCTCGACTGGCCCGAGGGCTTCTGCCGGCGCGACATCGGGCTGCGCGGGGGCGCTGCGGGTTCATCCACCGGGGGCGGCCGCAGCGGAGCCTGACGCCGCCGGACGCTCGACCAGCATGTCGACGTGGGGCAGGTCGCGGCCGAGGGCGAGGTTGTGCCGCGTCGAGCGACCGACCTCGCGGAAGCCGAGCTTCCCGAGCACCCGGCGCGAGCGCAGGTTGCCGTCGAAATAGCCCGACAGGACGCGCGCCCTCCCCTCGGACCAGGCCTGGTCCAGCATGAGCCCGGCCGCCTCGGTGGCATAGCCCCGGCCCCAGAACGGCCGTCCCAGCCAGTAGCCGAGCTCGACATCGGGCGCATCGGCCCGGGCCGCCAGTCCGCCGACGCCCGCGAGGGCGCCTCCCGCGACCGCGATGCCCCAGCAGGTCTCGCGCGGGGCGATCTCGGTGAGGAAGTAGACGGCGTCGGCGAGCCGGTAGGGATGGGGGATGCGGCTCGTCCAGCGCACGACCTCGACATCGTCGAGGAGGGCCGCGATGGCCTCGGCATCGCCGGCCTGCAGGGGCCGCAGCACGAGCCGGTCCGATCGCAGGGTGGTGGCGGCGATGCTGCGGGGAAGGTCGGATCCGGGCGGCTCATCCATGCGAAGGCCTCACGGGTCGGCGGGGTTCGGGGCCGGCGCCCCGGGCAGCTGCAGGGCTTCGCGTCGGAACGCCCTTTGAACGGCAGGCCGCAGGGCCATGCGACGGGCATGGGCCGACCAGGTCGGACAGGCCTGCTCGATGTCGAAGCCCAGCACGGGGCCGCGTCCCCAGGTCCAGAACACGACGAGATAGGCGTCGACGACCGAATAAAGCTCGCCGAGGGCCCATGGCCCCGGCCCGATGGCCCGGTCCACGTCGCGCCAAAGGTCCCGGCACGCTTCGACGCCCTTGGCGCGCACGTCCTCGAGGGCAGCGTCCGAGGTGGCGTAACGCTCGGCGCGGCGGACGTGGGCGTAGGCGACATGGACGGTGGAGGCCAGCCAGCCCAGCCACTCCGTCGCCCGGGCCTGCTGGCGCGGGTCCTGCGGCCAAAGCCGCCCATCCTCGCCCGTCCGCGCGATGAACTGCAGGATGGCCGGGTTTTCGGTCAGCACCCAATCGTCGACCGCCAGAGCCGGGACCCGTCCCTTGGCGTTGATGGCGAGGTAAGGGGCGCGCCGGTGTTCGCCGGCCTTCGTGTCGATCGGGATCGCCTCGAAGGGAAGCCCGACCTCCTCGAGCGCGATGTGGGGCGCGAGCGAGCAGGCCCCGGGCGCATAGTACAATGTGGTTTGCGATGGCATGGGACGTCAGTTCACCTGCGGGCAGCGACGCCGGATTGTAACCGTGCCACTCCCGCGAGTCCCACCGCAATGTCGCCCGCGGACGTCCGTCGTCCGGCACGGCGAGGTCGGACCGGCACGCCGGCCGCCAGGCACGCCGGCGGTCGAGCACGTCCGCCGTCATGCACCCGTCATGAGCCCTGCCTAGCCCATCCCCACCATCCTCGCAGGGACGATTCGATCATGACACAGTTCGGCCGCGCGGCCGCGGGCGCCCTCGCCCTCCTGTCCACCACCGCCGCCTTCGCCGCCCCTGCGCCCTACGCCCACGTGCTGCTGATCAGCATCGACGGGATGCATGCGGTCGACCTCGCCGAGCACGCGGCCCGCCATCCGAACGGCGCCCTGGCCCGGCTGAGCCGGGCCGGGGTGACCTACCGCCAGGCCATGACGCCGCTGATCTCCGACAGCTTCCCGGGCCTCGCCGCCCAGGTGACGGGCGGCGGCCCGGCCACGACCGGCGTCTACTACGACGACAGCTACGACCGGACGCTGTTCCCGGCCGGCTCCGGCTGCAAGGGCGAGGCCGGGACGGAAGTCCCCTTCGCGTCCGAGATCGACGTCGATCCGAAGCGCGCCGATGCCGGCGGCACGATCGGCAAGCCCATGACGCAGATCGACGCCGCCAAGCTCCCGCTGCGCCTCACCGGCACGGTCTGCGCGCCGGTCTACCCGCACGACTACCTGCGGGCCAACACGATCTTCGAGGTCGTGCACGGGCACGGCGGCCGCACCGCCTGGGCCGACAAGCACCCCGCCTACGAGTGGCTGGCCGGCCCATCGGGCCAGGGGCTCGACGAGCTCTACGCCGTGGAGCAGGACGCGCTGATCCCCGGCACCAAAGTCAAGACGACCGGCTCCTTCGCGGCCGAGCGGGACTTCGACGAGAAACACGTGGCGGCCGTGCTCAACATGATGCGGGGCCTCGACGGCACGGGCGCCGGCAAGGTGGGCGTGCCGGCCCTGTTCGGCATGAACTTCCAGGCCGTCAGCGTCGGCCAGAAGCTGCCCAAGGCCGGCCCCGGCGACCCACCGGAGGCCAAGGGCGGCTATGCCGACGCCTCGAGCCGGCCCAACGACGGGCTCGCCGCGCAGTTCGACTATGTCGACGGCGCGCTCGGCCGGCTGGTGGAGGGGTTGAAGGTCAACGGCCTCGACGGCACGACGCTGATCGTCCTGTCGTCCAAGCACGGCCAGTCGCCGATCGACCCCGCCGGCCTGCGGCCGACCGACGACGCGCCCTACGAGAAGCTCCCCGGCCATGCCTTCCACGACGCCGACGACGGCGCCCTGATCTGGCTGAAGCCCTCCGAACGGGCCGCGAAGCTGCCCGAGGCCCTCGCCGCGCTGGAGAAGGACAGGGCCGCGCTCGGCATCGGCACGCTCTACCCGCCGGCCGCCGTCGCGGCGCTCTTCGCCGACCCCGCCACCGACAGCCGCGCCCCGGACATCATGGTGGGGACCGACCCGGGCGTCGTCTACACGTCGGGCAAGAAGGGCGCCGAACACGGCGGCCTCGCCCTCGAGGACCGCAACGTGCCGCTGGTGGTGGCGGGCCCCGGCATCGCGGCCCGGACCGTGGCGACGCCGGTCGGCACCGCCGAGATCGCCCCGACGATCCTGAAGGCGCTGGGCTATGTGCCGGAGGAGTTGCAGGCCGTCAAGGCCGAGAACACCCGCAGCCTGCCCGGCCTGCCGTTCTGACGGAGCAGAGGCGGGGGCGTGCCCCCCGCCGGCCGCCCCTTCACCGCCCGTCCTGCAGGGCCTTGAGCACGCTGGCGCTGGCGCGCCCGTCGGGCTTCACCCCGAGGGACTGCTGGAAGGACGCGATGGCGGCGCGCGTCTTGGTGCCCATGACGCCGTCGCGGTTGCCGATGTCGAACCCCTTGCCGGCCAGCCGTTCCTGCAACTCGCGGCGTTCGACCCGGGCGAGGCCGGGGTCGTCGGTCGGCCAGGGCGTGGCGAGCGGGCCGCCGCCGCGCAGGCGGTCCGACAGGTGGCCGATGGCCAGCGCATAGATCTCGGCGGCATTATAGGCGAAGACCGCCTCGAAATTGCCCGTCACCAGGAAGGCGGGACCGTTGCGGCCCGCCGGCAGCAGCAGCCCGGCGCTGCCGGCCCCGAGCGGCGCGCCGTCGACCCGCTTCACGCCGCGCGCCGCCCAGAACGCCATGGGGTGGTGGGCCTTGCGGCCGGCCGGGCCGGAATAGCCGGGCGGCAGCCGCACCTCCATGCCCCAGGGCACGCCCGTCACCCAGCCGGACTTGCGCAGGTAGTTGGCCGTGGAGCCGAGCGCGTCCGGCACGGAATCGATGATGTCGGCATGGCCGTCGCCGTCCATGTCGACGGCATTGCGGGCCAGGGTGGAGGGCATGAACTGCGTTTGGCCGAAGGCACCCGCCCAGGAGCCGACGAAGCGTTCCGGCTTGGTATCGCCGTTCTGCAGGATGGACAGGGCCGAGAAGAGTTCGCCCTCGTAGTAGCGCGGCTTGTGGCCGTAGCAGCTCAGGGTGGCGAGCGACTGCACGATCGGCCGATAGCCGAGGTTCTTGCCGTAATCAGATTCGACGCCCCACAGCGCCACCAGCACGTAGCGGCTGACCCCGAAGCGCGCCTCGATGCGGCCGAGCGCGTCGCCATAGCGGGCCAGCATAGCCTGGCCGTCATCCACCCGCTCCTGGTCGACGAGGCCCGCCATATAGTCCCAGACCGGGGTGGTGAACTCGGGCTGTTCGTCCTGGAAATGCAGCACGTCGTTAGGCTGCATCCCGGCCGTGACGGCATCGAACGTCGCCGCCGAGATACCACGCGCCGCCGCCGCTCCCTTGAGCTGCGCCAGGCAGGCGCCGAAATCCGGTTGGGGCGGCGTCTGTGCCGCCGAGGGGGTGGGCGACAGGGAGGTCGCCCACAGCCCTGCGGCGGTGAGGAAGGACCAGGCGACGCGGTTCGGCCTCATGCGGGTGCTCCGGGGACCTTCGGCGACGGTCGGAGGCCGAGGTTAACAGAAAGTCCCCGAAGCTGGGAAGGAACTCGCCCGCACCGTGCGGGCCGCCGGGAGCCGGTACCGCCCGCGTCGCGCGCCCGCCACGTGACGGCAGCGGCACGGACCCCCCCCGGAGCGACTTCGCCTTGGGCGAACTCGCTCCAGGTCGGGACCGCGCGCCACCTCATCGCCCTCGAACCGCCGAGGCGATCCCAGGGCGACGCCTGCGGAGCGAACCGTTCAGCGCTTCTTGCCGTCGATCTCGTCGTCCTTCACCTCGTCCTCGTCCGCCTCGTCGTCGCCGGCCTCCTCGCCATCGATCTCGTCGGCGGAATCGTCCTGCGACAGCAGTTCGTCGAGCTTGTCGACGATGAGGTCGACCTGGTCGCGGGTGGCGCTGAGCTCCAGCACCTGCCCGCCCTCATCCTCGATGTGCAGGTTGAAGCCCTCGCCGGCCTCGGTGACGGTGAACTTCGCGAGCTTTTTCGTGGCGGCCATGGGGCTGTCCTCTCGGTGAAATGCCGGGTCCAACGCGCCCGCGGCGTCCCGGTTCACCCGGACGGACGGCCGCGCCGCCGCAGGGGCGGCGGTCAGACCCAGGGACGCGTCCCGGCCGCGGCCGATTCGAAACTCTCGATCGCGTCCGTCCGCGACATGGTCAACCCCACGTCGTCGAGGCCTTCGAGCAGGCAATGCTTGCGGAACGGGTCGATGTCGAAGTGGATCGCGCCGCCGTCGGGACCGCGGATCTCCTGGGCGGCGAGGTCGACCGACACGCGGGCATTGGCGCCGCGCTCGGCATCGTCGAACAGCAGGGCGAGTTGCTCGGCCGTCACCACGATCGGCAGGATGCCGTTCTTGAAGCAGTTGTTGTAGAAGATGTCGGCGAAGCTGGTCGAGATCACGCAGCGGATGCCGAAATCCAGCAGCGCCCAGGGCGCATGTTCGCGCGACGAGCCGCAGCCGAAGTTGTCGCCCGCCACCAGGATCGTGGCGCCGCGATAGGCGGGCTGGTTCAGCACGAAGGCGGGATCGTCCGAACCGTCGTCCCGGTAGCGCATCTCGGCGAACAGGGCGCGGCCGAGCCCCGTGCGCTTGATGGTCTTGAGGTACTGCGCCGGGATGATCTTGTCGGTGTCGACGTTGTCGATCTTGAGGGGCGCCGCGACGCCGCTGAGGTGATCGAACTTCTGCATGGACGCCCTGCCTTCCTGCCGCGGGCCGCCCCGACGAGGGGCGTCACGCGCCGCGGAGGCGTGTCATGCGGGTTTCAGGCACGCCGGTCAACGTCCGGCCGGCGGGCCCGCCGGCCCGCGCCATCAATCGTCGGCGGTGGCCGGGACGGGGCGCTTGTGCAGCGTGGCCGTGCTGACGCGCTCCCCGCCCGATACGGCGGCGCCGGAGAAGCGGTCGGTCGGCAGGTCCGTCGCCTTGGCACCGAAGCCGCGGCGCGGCGCGGCCGTGCCGTCGGCGGCCAGCGCCGCCAGGCTGGCCTGGGCGGCCGGCCGCAGGGCCGAGACCGCCGATCCCATGCCGGCCCGGGCCGGCAGGCGCTCGGCCCGGGTGGTGCCGGTCAGGCTGTGGAAGTTCGAGCGGTCGAGGCGCGCCGCCACGAGCTGGGGCCGGGCCACCGGCAGCGGGACGCCGGCGGCGGGGGCCGGCGGGGCGAAGGCGAGGACCCGCGGCGGGGTCGCCTGCCCCAGGCCCTGGGTGATGGCGGCCGGCAGGTTCGGCCGGGCCAAAGCAGCGTTGAGCGCGACGGCACCGATGCGGGGCGCGCCCGGCGGCGGCGCCCGGTCGGAGCGGCCCGTCTCGGAGGGGCGCAGGGGCGGCACGGGCGCGACCGGGCCGGCGGAGGCGAGTTCCACGGGCCGCCGCGGCGGCAGCGGGGTGGCGCCGCGGCCGGTCGGCTCGGGATCGCGCGGGGGCGAAGCCGGCGCCGCGACTTGGGATGCAGACTGGGCCTGCGCCTGGGCCTGGGCCGCCCGCTCCTGAGCGGCGACCTGCGCGGCCGCCTGGGCCTCGGCCGCCGCCTGAGCCTGGGCGGCCTTGGCCTGCGCCTGGGCGGCCTTGGCCTGTTCCTGCCGCTGCATTTCCTGGGCGAGCGCCTGCTGCGCCTCGGGGCTGATCGGCTCGGCCATCGGCAGGCTCGCCACCTCCGTGCGGCCGCGGGTGCCGCGACGGGCGGGCTGGGCGGCGACCGGCACCGGCGCGGCGGCCGGCGCGTCCGGCTTGGAGTCGAAGAAGGAGAACAGGTGGACGCCGGCATCCTTGCCGGTGTTGGTCAGGCCCTGGTCGGCGGGGTCGCCGCCCGTGCTGCCGACCGGCGCGGGGTCGAGGGCCGCCACCTGCGTGGCGCCCCGCCGCCGGGGCGCGGGGGCGCTGTCGCGCGGTACGCCGCCGTCACGGGCGGCCTCGCCGTCGCCCTCGTCGTCGCCGCCGCCGAACAGCCAGGCGAAGAAGCCCTTCGACTTCACCTCGCCGGCGGTGGGATAGCTGAAGCTGTCGCCACGCTGCTCCAGTTCGGCGCGGGCCATCTCGTAGCCGGGCAGCGGCTGCCCGTTCGACGGGATGTGGACCGTCTTGCCGTCGGGGAAGAGGCGCGACAGCTGGTCGTAGCTCATGCGGGGCCAGTGCCGCACGCCGCCGACGTCCATGTGGACGAAGGGCGTTCCTGCCGTGGGATAGAAGCCGACCCCGCCGCGCTGCAGCCGCATGGCGATCTCGCGGATCTTCGACATCGGCACGTCGACGTAGTGCTGGTCCATCGCCTTGCCCAGGATGTGCTGGGAATGTTCGGCGACGGACCGCGACGCACGGCGCAGCATGGAATTGGTTTCGGGCGAGCGGTAGGCCGACATCACCTCGATCGGCTGGCGCGAGCCCGACTCGCGATACACTTCCCAGATCGTGTCGAAGAGCTTGGGGTCCATGTGGGTCGGCTCGTCGCGCCGCCAATCGCGCAGGAACCAGTTCAGCTTCTCGAGGACGATGGGATCGTAGCGCCCGTCCACCATGTAGGTGGCGTCGATCGCTTCATGCGTGTGGGCATGGTGCAGGTGGATGGTGCGGGTGTCGCCGTTGGCTTCGGCGGTCTCGGTCGCACCCGGAGCGAGGAGGATGGCGGCGCCCGTCACGGCGGCGAAGAGTGTGGGCAGAAGGCAGGAAGCCTTCAGCCAGGATCGCTCGCGCCATGCTTTCAATGCGGAACTCGCTCGTTTGGCGCTGCGGCTCCGGAAAGCCACGCGCAATGACCGAACCGATCTATTGTCGGACGACGTTAACGATTCGTGAGCCCCGTGGCCAGAGGGCCGGTTCCGCGGCTGTTCCTGTCTCCATAGCGCCACGCGGCGGGAAAAAGAAGCCGCAATCCCGCGCGGCAGGGCCGCCGTCCGGCGCCCTGGCAACGGCGCACCCTTCCCCGGGGACGCGATGGCGCCTCAGCCGCGGGGCCGCTGCGGCGTCAGCCCACGAGGCCGAGCGCCGCCCGCACCTTGGCGGAATAGCCGTAGATGTCGTCGCGCAGGCGCAGCTGTCCGGTCTCGTCCACGAAGGCCGTGAAGTAGTTCATGTGGACCTGCACGGGACGCGGCAGGTTCACGGTGCGCTCGGCGCCGCCCACCATGGACTCAACCCGGGCCTCGCTCCAGCCCCGGTCGCGCCCCAGCACCGCCTCGGCGAGCTTGAAGGGCTGGTCCACGCGCACGCAGCCGTGGCTGAGCGCGCGGTCCTCCCGCCCGAAATACGACCGGGCATTGGTGTCGTGCAGGTATACCGAGAACTTGTTGGGGAACATGAACTTGATGCGGCCCAACGCATTGCTGTCGCCCGGCGGCTGGCGGACGTAGGTTTCGCCGTTGCGCTGCACCACCTCGTAGCCGTGGTCCTCGAAGTAGTTCGGGTTCGCGGCGAGCTTGGGCATCATCTCCTTGTTGACGATGGAGAGCGGCACGTTCCAGTAGGGGTTGACGATGATGAACTTCATCGTCTCGGAGAAGACGGGCGTCTCGTGGTCGGGCTTGCCCACCACGACGCGGGCGTGGTGCACGAGGCGGTCGCCCTCGAAGACGTCGAGCGAGTAGTCGGGGATGTTGACCGCCACGTAGCGGGCGCCGAGGTCGCGCGGCAGCCAGCGCCAGCGCTCCATGTTGGCGATGATCTCGTCCTCGAGGCGCTTCGGCTGCCCGCCCGAGAGGCTCGCCACGGTGCGGGCCGTCAGCACGCCCGACGCCGGCAACCCGTGCGCCCGCTGGTAATCCGCCACCGCGCTCGCCACCCGCGTGTCGTAGACGAGGCCGTCGCCGCCCGCCGCCGCGATGTCGAGGCCGAAGCGCGCCCGCACCAGCGGCACGCGGGCATCCGTCATGCCGGGCTTCAGCGCCGGGCCGGCCGGGATGGGGCCGCGCTCGGCCATGTCGGCGCCACGCCGCATCTCGGCGAGCTTGGCGCGCAGCAGCAGGTAGCCGCGATGGGGCGGGTTGAAGCCGCGCAGGGCTTCGCCGGCGTCCGCGGCGTCGCGCAGCGCCGCCAGAACCTTGGCCGGGCCGGCGACCTCCGGCCGGACCGCCACTGATGGGCCGATCCGGGCCGGGTCGACGCGCCCCCCGCTCGCCTGGCGGGCGTAGTCGACCACGGCTTCGGTGAGCGAAAGCTCGGCCGTCGCCAGGGCGGCGGGGTCGCCGCCGTGCGGCACCGTGACGGGCGTGGCCCGCAGGTCGAGCCCGTCCTCGGCGGCATGGTCGATGCGCGCCAGGGCGGAGCGCGCCGCGCCATCGAAGCCGCCATCGACGATCCAGAGGGGCGCGAAGCCGCGAGCGGCGTAGAAGTCCCGCACGGCCGCGCGGGCGTCGAAGCGCTTCTCGTCGGCCACGGCGGCCGGGATCGAGCGGAGCCCGCGCAGCGGTTCCGGCCCGACCCAGGCCTCGATGGCGTGCTGGAGCGTGGTGGCGTCGAGCAGCGGCAGGTCGGGCGAGGCAGGGCCGTAGGCGAGCGGATCGGGCCCGGCCGGCGACGCCACGGGCGCCGCCGCCGGTGCCACCGGCCCGGCGGCACCGGCCCTGCCCGTCGACACGGAGCCGGTCGGGAGCGCGTCGCCGGTGGCGGCCAGCATGGGCCCGGGTCCGGCATCGGGCCAAAGCCCGCCGCCGCCGCCGCTCGTCGGCGCATAGGCGTCGAGCACGCTGCCGGGCTCGGCCACGAGCCGCGACATGGCGGCCCGGGCGCCGTCGCCGGGTTCGAGGTCGGCGGGGTCGGGCAGCATCGCGCCGTGGCCCGTATCGCCCTGGCCCGTACCGCCGTGGAGCGCGGCTTCGCGATGGCGGCGCGGGCCGGCCTCGGCCTGCCCCGGCAGCAGGAGCGTGCCGACCAGCAGCAGGGCCGTCGACGTCAAGAGAGCGGCATGGCCGCGCTGCGCTTTCATCCCGGATGAACCCTTTGTCGAAATCGCGGAGCCCGAAAGACGTGCTTGGGGCCGCAAGGGCGCTTGCGCCCAGGGGACAGGTGAAGCGTGCCCCCGCCCCGAAAGCAACGGAGATGGGCCGAAAAGGCGGGTGGAGACGCCGATTGGCACGGCACCGTGGTGCCGCGATGACATGGCAGCGCGATGCCGGGACGACCGGGCACCGCCGTGCCGGGACGACGGGCCGGCGGCCGGTCAAGCGGCGGCTTCGTCGCCCTCGTTCAGCCCGAAATCCTTCATCTTGCGGTACAGGGTCGAACGTCCGATCCCGAGCTTGCGGGCCATCTCGGACATCTGCCCGCGGTAGTGCGACAGGGCGAAGCGGATCAGCTCGGCCTCCATGTCCTCCATGCGGCGCACGTCGCCGCATTCGTCGAGCAGGCGCATGACGTTGGGGTCGCGCACCTCCACCCTGACGATCTCCCGCTCGACGGAGGCCGGCACCATGGCGGGGGCGGCCGGCACGCGGACGTCGAAGCCTTCGACCTGGGCGGCGATCTGCGGGAACTCGGCCACGCCGAGTTCGCCGCCGTCGGCCAGCACCACGGCCCGGAACAGCGCGTTCTCGAGCTGGCGCACGTTGCCGGGCCAATCGTAGCGCGACAGCAGGGCCAGGGCTTCGGCCGAGATGCCGGTGATCTTCTTGCCTTCCTCCGCGGCGAAGCGGGCGGCGAAGCGCCGGGCGAGGTCGGCCACGTCGCTGCGGCGGGAGCGCAGGGGCGGAATGGTGATGGGGAAGACGTTCAGCCGATAGAACAGGTCCTCGCGGAAGCGCCCCTGCTTCACCAGCTCGATGAGGTTCTGGTTCGTCGCCGAGACGAGCCGGACGTCGACCTTGGTGGAGCGCTTGGCGCCGACCGGGTCGACCTCGCCCTCCTGCAGGGCGCGCAACAGCTTCACCTGAGCGTCGAGCGGCAGTTCGCCGATCTCGTCGAGGAACAGCGTGCCGCCGTTGGCCTCGACGAACTTGCCGAGATGCTTCTCGGTCGCGCCCGTGAAGGCGCCTTTCTCGTGGCCGAACAGGATCGATTCGATGAGGTTCTCGGGCAGCGCCCCACAGTTCACCGGGACGAAGGGCTTGCCCTTCCGGTCCGACGAGCCCTGGATGGCGCGCGCCATCAGCTCCTTGCCGACGCCCGACTCGCCCTCGATCAGCACGGGAATGTTGGAGCGCGCCGAGCGTTCGCCGAGGCGGATCGCCCGGCCCATGTCGTCGCTCTTGGTCACGATGTCGCGGAAGGTCAGCGCGCCCGAGGCGCGGCGCGTCATGCGGCGCACCTCGTCCTCGAGGGCATCGAAGCGCAGCGCGTTCTTGATCGACACCGACAGGCGCTCGGCGCCGACCGGCTTGACCACGAAATCCACCGCGCCCGCCCGCATGGCGGCGATGACGGTGTCGATCGTGCCGTGGGCCGTCTGCACGATGGCGGGCACGGGGATCTTGCGGTCGCGCAGGCCCCGCAGCACCGCCATGCCGTCGACCTCGGGCATCGACAGGTCGCAGATGATGAGGTCGATGGGCTTCAGGTCCGGCGCGTCGAGCCGCGCCAGGGCCGACGCGCCGCCTTCGACGACTTCGGGCTCGTAGCCGAACCGGCGCACCGTGGCTTCGAGAAGCCGGCGCTGGACGGGGTCGTCGTCGACGATGAGGATGGTGGCGGTCATGCGTCCCCGATGCCGTGGACTCGACGCCGCCGGCAGGGTCACCATCGGACACGAGGGTAAACCGCGCCTTAACGCCGGGGCGGGGCAGCCCGGCCGTCGACAGCCCCGTGACGGCGCGATGCGATGAGCCTATGGGGACGGCCCAGAGACCGCGCCACGACCAGGACACGCCAGACCGATGATCGCTTCACGCCGTCGTCCAGCCTTCCACCAGGCCCGTTCAGCGGCCGATGCCGAAGCCCTCGGCGCCGTGCCGCGCTGGAGCCTGGCCGACCTCTACGCCGGCATGGAGTCCGCCGCCTTCGCCCGCGACCTCGACGCCGCCGGGCGCGACGCCGAGGGTTTCGCGGCGGACTACCGCGGCCGCCTCGCCGAACGGGCGGCGGCGGAGGACGCCGGAGCCGGCCTCGCCCGGGCCATCGCGCGCTACGAGGCGCTCGACGAGGCGCTCGGCCGCGCCGCCTCCTACGCGCAGCTCCTCTACGCCGAGGACACGTCGGACCCGGCCCGGGCCAAGTTCATGGCGGATGCGCAGGACCGGGTGACGGCCGTGTCGTCGAACCTGATCTTCTTCACCCTGGAGATGAACGCCCTGCCCGACGCGACGCTGGACCGGCTCGCCGCGGAGGGACCGCTCGCCCGTTACCGTCCCTGGCTCGACGACATGCGCAAGGAGCGGCCGCACCAGCTCGACACCAAGCTCGAGCAGCTGTTCCACGAGAAGGCCGTGACGGGCCGCGCCGCCTGGACGCGGCTCTTCGACGAGACCATCACGGCCCTGCGCTTCGACGTGGACGGCGAGGCCCTGGCGCTGGAGCCGACGCTGAACCTGCTGCAGGACCCCGACGAGCGCCGGCGCGAACGGGCCGCGGCGGCGCTGGGCGAGACGCTGGCGGCGCACCGCCGGACCTTCGCGCTCATCACCAACACGCTCGCCAAGGACCTCGAGATCGCCAACCGCTGGCGCGGCTTCGAGGACGTCGCCGACTCGCGCCACCTCGCCAACCGCGTGGAGCGCGACGTGGTGGATGCGCTGGTTCAGGCCGTGCAGGCCGCCCACCCGCGCCTGTCGCACCGCTATTACCGCATGAAGGCGCGCTGGTTCGGCCGGGAGCAGCTGAACCATTGGGACCGCAACGCCCCCCTGCCCTTCGCGCCGCCCGCGACCGTGCCCTGGGCGGCGGCGCGCGACACGGTGTTGGACGCCTACCGGGGCTTCTCGCCGCGCCTCGCCGACATCGCCCGGCGCTTCTTCGACGAGGGCTGGATCGATGCCGAGATCCGCCCCGGCAAGGCGCCGGGCGCCTTCTCGCACCCCACGGTGCCGGCCGTGCATCCCTACGTGCTGATGAACTACCAGGGCCGGCCGCGCGACGTCATGGTGCTGGCGCACGAGCTCGGCCACGGCGTGCACCAGACGCTTGCCGCCCCGCAGGGCGCGCTCATGGCGCAGACGCCGCTGACGCTGGCCGAGACCGCCTCGGTGTTCGGCGAGATGCTGACGTTCCGGGCCATGGTGGCCCGGGCCGAGACGCCGGAAGCCCGCTTCGCCCTCCTCGCCGCCAAGGTCGAGGACATGCTGAACACCGTGGTGCGGCAGGTCGCGTTCTATTCCTTCGAGCGCCGGCTGCACGAGGAGCGGCGGTCGGGCGAACTGACGGCGGAGCGCATCGGCGAGCTGTGGATGTCGGTGCAGGCCGACAGCCTCGGGCCGGCGATCCGGCTCGGCCCCGGCTACGAGACCTACTGGTCCTACGTGCCGCATTTCGTGCACTCGCCGTTCTACGTCTACGCCTATGCCTTCGGCGACTGCCTGGTGAACTCGCTCTACGGCGTGTTCCGGGCCGCGCCCGACGGTTTCGCCGAGCGCTACCTGGCGCTGCTGGCGGCAGGCGGGTCCCAGCACCATTCCGAATTGCTGAAGCCCTTCGGGCTCGACGCCCAGGACCCCGGCTTCTGGAGCATCGGCCTCGGCGTGATCGAAGGGCTCATCGACGAGCTGGAGCGCCTGCCGGCCCCGTGACGGCGGCTCCGCCGGCCCGGCTCGGCGAGAGACGGGCACGTCAGTTCAGGACGCGCCGGGTCTGCGGCGAGTCGAGCGAGAAGGCCGGGATCTCCGCGTCGAAGGAGCCGCCGCCGTCGTCGACCATGCGGTAATGCCCCTCCATCACGCCCGACGAGGTGGAAAGCGGGCATCCGGACGTGTAGCGGAACGTTTCGCCCGGGTTGAGCACCGGCTGCTCGCCCACCACGCCGAGGCCGCTCACGGTCTCGACCTTGCCGGCCGCGTCCGTGATGACCCAGTGCCGGGCCACGAGCTGGACGGTGCGGCGGCCGAGGTTGGCGACTTCGATCGTGTAGGCCCAGACGAACCGCCCCTCGTCCGGCTCCGATTGGTCGGCGAGGTATTGCGGGATGACGGTGATCTGGATGTCGCTTGTGACGGCTGTGTACATGGCGGCACCTGTTCGATGCCGCCGACTATGCCGCAGCCCGGCGCGCCCGTCACGTCATTCGGCGGCCTTGGCCAGGGGAATGCCCCGTGCCGCGGCGTCGAGCGCGCCGCGCAGGTCGTCGATGAGGTCGTCGGCGTCCTCGAGGCCGACCGACAGCCGCAGCATCCCTTCCGAGATGCCGAGCCCCTCGCGCACCTCCCGCGACAGGCGCTGGTGGGTGGTGGTGCCGGGATGGGTGACGAGGCTCTTGGAGTCGCCGAGGTTGTTGGAGATGCCGATGATGCGCAGCGCATTCGCCACCCGGAAGGCGCCGGCCTTGCCGCCCTCGACCTCGAAGGCGATCAGCGTCGAGCCGCCCTTCATCTGGCGCTGCGCCAGGGCGTAGTGGGGATGGTCGGGGCGGCCCGGGTACAGCACCCTGGTGACGCCCGGCATGCCGGCCAGGGCGTCGGCGATGCGCCCGGCCGAGGCGGTCTGGGCCGCCACCCGCACCGGCAGGGTTTCGAGGCCCTTGAGCAGCACCCAGGCGTTGAACGGCGACATGGAGGGGCCGGTCTGCCGCAGCAGGTTGTGGACGTGCTTGTCGATGAAGTCCCGGCTCGCCAGGATCACGCCGCCGAGGCAGCGCCCCTGCCCGTCGATGTGCTTGGTGGCCGAATAGATGACGCAATCGGCGCCGAGCGCCAGCGGGCTCTGCAGCAGCGGCGTGGCGAAGACGTTGTCGACCACCAGCGTGGCGCCGCCCGCATGGGCGATCTCCGCCACGGCCGCGATGTCGACGAGGTCCAGCGTCGGGTTGGTGGGCGATTCGAGGAACAGCGTCCGGGTGTTGGGACGCAGGGCGGCGCGCCACTGGTCGAGGTCGTCGCCGTCCACGAGGGTGGATTCGACGCCGAAGCGCGGCAGCAGGTCTTCCACGATGTAGCGGCACGAGCCGAACAGCGCCTTGGCGGCGACCACGTGGTCGCCCGCCTTCACCTGGCCCATCATGGCCGCCGTCACGGCCGCCATGCCGGACGCGGTGGCGCGCGCGTCCTCGGCGCCTTCGAGCAGCGCCATGCGCTCCTCGAACATCCGCACGGTCGGGTTCGAGAAGCGCGCGTAGATGAAGCCGGGTTCCTCGCCCTTGAACCGCGCCTCGGCGGCCTCGGCCGTCTCGTAGACGAAGCCCTGGGTCAGGAAGAGCGCCTCGGAGGTCTCGCCGAACTGCGAGCGCATGGTGCCGCCATGGACGAGGCGGGTGGCGGGGCGAAGGGTGGCGGACTTGTCGGTCATGGCGGGCTCGCGCTGTGTCGTGCCTCCGTCATACGCCGACCTGCGGCCGAGGCAAGGGGTTGGACTGGATAAAAGAACGATCCGTTCTTTTTGCCACTCCAAAACGCGTCACTACCCTGGTGTCGAGCCGGCGGCTTGGCGGGCGCGGCGGTTCGTCGTACCTCGACCTGCTGGCACGCTTTCGACCCCGGACCCCACACCATGACTGCAACCGCGGCTTTCGCGCCGGGCCTCCTCGCCGCCCACCAGATCCAGGCCCTGCGCGACGCCGGCGCCATCGTGTCGGCGCTCCCGCCCGACGCCGCCGCCCCCGTGCTGCAGCCCGCGAGCCTCGACCTGCGGCTCGGCCGGCGGGCGTGGCGCGTGCGGGCGAGCTTCCTGCCCGGCGGGGGCCGCAGCGTGATGGACGGCATCGCGGCACAGTCGGCCGACGCGCTCGACCTCGCCGCCGGCGTCATCCTCGAGCCCGGCACCGTGACGGTGGTGGAACTCGACGACCGCCTGGCCCTTCCCTCCGAGGTGCGGGCCGCCGCCAACCCAAAATCCTCCACGGGGCGCATCGACGTCTTCACCCGGGTCATCGCCGACCGGGCGCGCCGCTTCGACACGATCGAGGCCGGCTATGCGGGCCCGCTCTACGCCGAAGTCTCGCCCCGCACCTTCCCGGTGCGGGTCCGGGCGGGCTCGCGCCTGTCGCAGATCCGCTTCGCCGTGGGCGACGCGCGGCTCGACGACGATGCCCACCGCGCCCTCCACGCCGCGGAGCCGCTGGTGGCGGGCGCCGAGCCCGTGATCGCCGGCGGCGTCGCGGTGTCGATCGACCTCGCGGGGTTCGACGGCGCGGGCCTCGTCGGCTACCGGGCCAAGCGCCACACCGGCATCATCGACGTCGACCTCGTCGATGCGCTGGACCCGCGCGACTATTGGGAGGCCATCCACGTCCGCGCGCGTCGCGAGCTGATCCTCGATCCCGGCGAGTTCTACCTGCTGGCCTCGAAGGAGGCCGTGCGGGTGCCGCCCGACCACGCCGCCGAGATGACGCCCTTCGACCCTCTGGTGGGCGAGTTCCGGGTGCATTACGCGGGCTTCTTCGATCCCGGCTTCGGCTGTGCCGAGGCCGGCGGCGCCGCCTCGCGCGCCGTGCTGGAGGTGCGCTCGCGCGACGTGCCCTTCGTGCTGGAGGACGGGCAGATCGTCGGGCGGCTCGTCTACGAGCGCATGTCGGAGCCGCCGCGCACGCTCTACGGCGCCGTGGCGGGGTCGAACTACCAGGCGCAGGGGCTCAAGCTGTCGAAGCATTTCCGCAAGGGGTGACGGGCGGCGCTTCCGCGCCAGTCCCCTACGCGCCCCGCGCCTGCCCGGTCGGGCACAGGTCGAGCAGCGCGCACCGCCCGCAGGCGGGGCCGCGGAAGTGGCAGGTCTTCTGGCCGTGCAGCATCAGCACCTCGTGGTCGTCGTAGAGGTCCTGCGCCGACCAGTCCGGCGGCAGTTGCGCGCGCAGCAGGTCGTGCGACGGCCCGACGTCGACCTTGGGGCCGATGAGGCCCAGCCGCTGCGCCACGCGGTGGTGGTGGCTGTCGACCGGCAGCGCCGGCATGCGCAGCGTCGAGAAGGACAGCACGGCGGCGCTGGTCTTCGGCCCGACGCCCGGGATGGCGGCGAGCCAGGCGCGCGCATCCTCCGGGTCCATGTCGGCGAGGAAGTCGAGGCTGAGGTCGCCGTGGCGGTCGCGCACGTCGCCCAGCACCTGCTGGATGCGCGGCGCCTTGGCCTCGGGCCAGGTCACGCCGTGGATGGCCGCCTCGACCTCGGCGGTGTCGGCCTCGACCATGTCGGACCAGTCGGGGAAGCGGGCCCGCAGCGCCTTGAAGGCGCGGCCCGACTCGGCATTGCGGGTGCGGTGCGACAGCAGCGACGACACCAGCTCGCTCAAGGGGTCGAGGCTGTGGAAATACGGGATCGGCAGGCCGAACACCGCGCCGAGCCGCCGGTGAACCTCCAAGGCCTTGGCGCGGAGGTCGTCCGAGGGTGGCGGCGCGGGGCGCCGGACGGGCCTGGCCCGGACCGGGCGCGACGCGGAGGAAGCGTGATCGACGTGCTGCGGCATGGTGGGGGAATCCCCCGATTCGCGCGCGGTTCCGGCCTGCGACTCCCCGACTCAGGGCCGGCCGTCACCCCAGCCGCGCCACCAGAGCCTCGAAGAGCGGGTCGCGGGCCGAGAACACGTAGTCGAGCGGCGCCACCGCCACCTCGGCGGCCCCCTGCCCGATCAGCCAGTCGGCGATCTCCGGCACCCGCGCCTTGGGCCCGCGCAGCACGAGGCGGCCGTCCTCGCGGCCGACGATCTCGGCGCCGAACCCCACCAAGGTCTCGTCTTCGAGGCTGGGCGCCGCCCCGGGGAAGCGGGCGCGCAGCTCGCGCGTGGTGCGGGCCCGCTCCTCGGCGGCGATGCGGCCGAGCAGGGCGCGCGCGGTGCGGCGGTGCCCGTCGCTCCACTCGGCCTTGAGCGAGGCCGCGAGGTTGGCCTCGGAGCGCAGCATCGTGCCGTCGTCGAGCACCTTCAGGGCATTGGCCTGCAGCGTCGCGCCCGTCGTGGTGATGTCGACGATGAGCTCCGCGCCGCCCGCCGCCGGCGCGCCCTCGGTGGCGCCGAGGCTCTCGACGATGCGGTAGTCGACGACGCCGCGCTCGGCGAAGAAGCGACGGGTGAGGTTCACGTATTTGGTGGCGACCCGCATGCGGCGGCCGCGCCGGGCGTGGAAGCTCGCCGCGACGTCCTCGAGGTCCGCCATGGTGCGGACGTCGATCCAGGCACGCGGCACCGCCACCACGACGTCGGCATGGCCGAAGCCGAGCCGCGACAGGAAGGCCACCGAGCGGTCGGTGTCCGGGATGGCCTCGCGCAGCACGTCCTCGCCGGCGACGCCGAAATGGGCGGAGCCCTCGCCGAGGTTGGCGACGATCTCCGACACCGGCAGGAACGCCACCTCGAGCCCGTCGAAGCCGGCGAGCTGCCCGCGGTAGTCGCGGCTGCCGCCGCCCTGGACGAGCTTCAGTCCGGCCCGGGCGAAGAACGCAAAGGCGTTCTCCTGCAGCCGCCCCTTGGACGGGACGGCGAGGACGAAGGGCTTGTCGGCGCTCACGCGGTCGTCTCCGGGTCCAGGCGGTCGAGCCAGATCGAGGCGCCCACGGCCGGCACGGGGTCGGCGCTGCCGAGCGCCTGGGCCAGCCGGTCGTAGCGGCCGCCGCCGATCACCGGCCCGTCCGGGGAGACGGCATGCGCCTCGAAGACGAAGCCCGTGTAATAGTCGAGGTTGCGGGCGAAGGCGGTGCGGAACACGAGCCGGCCGAGGTCGACGCCCTGCGCGGCGATGAAGCCGGTGCGCTCGTCGAAGAGGTCGAGGGCGCGGCCGAGGTCGAGCCCGGCCTCCTCGGCCAGCGCCCGGATCTGGCCCGACGCCCGGTCGGGCTCGCCCGTCACGGCGAAGAAGGCGGCGAGCACGCGCCGGCGCTCGTCGCCGAAGTCGGGCGCGGCGCCCTGCGCCACCTGGGCCAGGAACCGGTCGGCGATCTCCCCCACCGATCGGCCGCCCACGGCCGCGATGCCGGCGATGGCGAGCAGGTCGGCCACGAGGGCGTGGGCGTCCTTGCCCTCGGCCCCCGCCAGGGCGGCCAGCAGGCCGGAATGTTCGGCGCGGCGCGTCGGCGCCCCGCGCAGCACGGCATCGAGCCCCTGCCCCTTCTCGAGGCCGCGCTTCAGGCGGCGCTGCCACAGCGGCGGCAGGTCGATGGCGTCGAGCAGGGCCGAGACGAGGCCGGCGTCGCCGAGCGCCACGCCGGTGAGGCGCGTGCCGCAGCGCTCCACGGCGTCGAGCGACAGGGCCAGGATCTCGGCATCGGCGGCGGCGATGTCCGACCGGCCGAAGCTTTCGAGCCCGGCCTGGGCGAACTCGCCGGGCCCGTTCGCCCGCATCCGGAACACCGGGCCGCAGTAGCTGAAGGCCGCCGGCCGGCCGGCGGCGTCGGAGGCGAGGTAGGCCCGGGCGGCCGGGATCGTGTATTCGGGCCGCAGGCAGAGCTCGGCGCCCGACGCATCGGTGGTGAGGTAGAGGCGGGCGCGGATGTCCTCGCCGCCGAGGTCGAGGAAGGTGCCGGCGTCGTGCAGCAACGGCGGCTCCACGGTCTCGTAGCCGGCCTCGGCGAAGTGGTGGAGGAGTGCGGGTCCCGCGCTCCCGCGCGCCGACCCCGGCCCTGCTGTGTTCACGTCTGGTTCCGCCGCTGTCTCGAGCCGGCCCGCACGCCGGCGGACGGGCTCCCCTTTAGCAATGCCGCGGCGCGGAGGCGACCCGTTTCACGCGCGACGGTGAACGGGGGGCGCGCCACGGCTTGCCTTGGCGCGCCCATCCGGGCTTCTGTGCTGGGGATGGCGCAGCCGAGGACGGACCCCTGAACGCATTCGACACCGCCGCGGACGCGAGGACGGGCGCCGAGAAGCTCGTCGACCTGCTGGACTATATCGAGCAGGTGGTGAGGCTCGACGAGCGGGTGGCCTTCCGCCTGGCCGACCACCGCCTCCCGGACGGCACCGCCATGGCGATCCGCTCGGCCGACGTCGCCGGGCTGCCCGGCATCGCGCTCGACGTCGGCGACGGCGAGGCCGCAGCCTGGATGGTCGTCGACCGCCTGCCGCGCGTGCCCCCGCCCCCGCCCCCGCCCGGCCTCGCGCCCTGGCTCGCGGAGATCGCGGATCCCGACACCCTCCCCGAACCGAAGCCCGAGATCCTCCGCACCGTGACGGCCGGCGAGCGCTCGGCGCTGCTCGCCGCCGACCGGGCGGCCGAGGAGGACTTCGCCCCCGTGCCGGCCCGGGACGGGGGCGAGGGACACGGCGACTACGACCTCCGGCTGCGCTTCGCCGAGCAGCCCGGCCTCGGCGAGCAGCTTGCCGCTTGGCGCGACGGGATCGGGCAAGACGGGATCGGGCGCGACGGGTGCTGGGCGGACTGGGCCGCCGCGGAACGGCTCCGCCGCCGCACCGCGGCGCTCTACGGGCAGCTCTACCGGGTGCAGCAGGTCCTGGAGCTCGGCGGCGGCGAGGGCGCCGTCGAGGCGGTCTGGGGCATCGGCACGGTGCGGTGGCGGGGCGAGACCCGCACGGTCGAACGGCCGCTCGTCGATTGCGCGGTCGAGATCGAGCTCGGCGAGGACGGCCGCCTGACGGTCCGGCCGACCGGGGCGGAGCCCCGCGTCGACCTCAAGCCCTACGAGGAGATGGGCTGCGAGGGCCTCGGCCAGCTCGAAGCCGCCGTCCGGGCCCATCTCGCCCGGGCCGAGGCCGAGGACGGGCTGTCGCCCTTCCGCCCGGACAGCTTCGAGCCCCTGCTCCGCCTCGCCGCCGCGCGCCTCGCCGCCGACGGGTCCTACCGTGCCGAGGGCGAGCCATCCCCGGGCGGCACCGGACCGGAGATCGCCGGCGACTGGGTGCTCTATGCGCGGCCTCGATCGCAGCACGTGGTGCTCGACGACATCGCCCGGTTCCGCGCCGCCGCCGAGGCGGGGCGTCCCGTGGACGGCCTCGCCGCCCGGCTCGTCACGCCGCCCGCCGACGCCGTCGGGCCCGGCTGGACGGCGCTCGGGCCGACCCTCGGCGACACCCAGGGGCCGGACGCCGCCCCCTCCTTCGGCCCCGCGCCCGGCGACGTCTTCTTTCCCAAGCCCTTCAACGACGACCAGGTCGCCATCGTGCACCGCCTCGCCGAGGCCGAGGGCCTCGTCGTGCAGGGGCCGCCCGGCACCGGCAAGACGCATACGATCGCCAACATCATCTGCCACGCCATGGCCCTGGGGCAGCGCGTGCTGGTGGTGTCGCGCGGCGAGGCGGCGCTCAGTGTGCTGCGCGACCAGCTGCCCGAGAAGGTGCGGCCGCTCACCATCGCGATCCTGTCGAGCGAGCGCCAGGGCCTGCGCCAGGTCGAAGGCGCCCTCCGCGAGATCCAGGCCGTGGTCGAGGAAAGCCGGCCCGAGATCCGGCTCGCCGCCATCCGCCGCTGCGAGGCCGAGATCGTCAAGATCCGGGGCCGCCTCGCCGCCATCGACGCCGAGGTCGACGGCATCGCGGGCCTGCAGGACCGGCCCATCGGCCCCGCCGGCGAACTGCCGGCCGACCTCGCCCGCGTCCTCGCCGAAGACCGCGGGGCCATCGCCTGGTTCGACGACCCGCCGGAGCTCTACGTCGGCGAGACGGGGCTCGACGCCGCCCTCATGGCCCGCCTCGCCGCGGCGCGCGCCGCCGTCGGCGACCACCTCGACCACGCCGCGGCCGACCTGCCCGACCCCAAGGACCTGCCGGCCGCCGAGGCGCTCGCGGCCTGGCACGACGACCTGCTCGGCGCCGAAGCGCTCGCGGCGGCGGCGGCGGCCGGCCCGGCACGGCCGCTGCACGTCGCCCCCCCGGCGGCCGAAGCCGCGGCGCGGGCCGCCTCGGCCCTGCGAAACCTCGCCGAAGCCGCCGAGGCCCTGGCCGGCCAGGCCTGGCTCGCCCCGCACATCGCCGCGGCCCTGGCGCGGGACGGCTCCGACTGGGGCGCGGCCCTCGTCGGCTGCTGCGACGCCTGGCGCGCCACCGAGGCCGAACGCGGCCGGCTCGCCGCGCTGGCCGTCGACCTGCCGGCCGGCATCGAGGCCGATCCCGAGGCGCGCGAGGCCGTGGCCCGGGCGGCGCGCGGCGAAAGGCCCTGGCCTCGGCTGTCGCTCGGCCACGCGCCCGCCAAGGACCGCGTGGCGGCGATCCGCGTCGGGGCCCAGCCGCCCGGTCGCGAGCCCGCAGCCTGGCAGGCCGTCGCCGATGCCCTCGCCCTCGCGGCGGCCCGCGCCGCCCTCGCGGCGAAGTGGCGCCACCTCGCCGCCGAAAGCGGACTCGATGCCGGAGCCGAGCCCGGCGGGCCGGGGCCCGCGGCACGCCTGCTCGACCGGGCCGAGGCGGCGCGCACCGCCCTCGCCGCCCTCGGCCTGCCGGGCCTCGATCCCCTCGCCGTCGTGGCCCTCGCCCGCGACGCCGCGGCGGCGCGCGGCCTCGCCGCCCAACTCGACGCCGCCGCCGGCGCGGCCCGGCTCGTCGCGGTCCGGGCCGGCATCGAGGCCTTGGCGGCGCGCTTTCCCGGCGCGGACCGGACCTCCGTCATGGCCCGCCAGATCGCCGAACAGCTCGTCGGTCGCGCCGACCTGCAGGCCGACAGGGTGGGCGGGCTGTGGCGTGCCCTGCTGGCGCGGATCGGCGACGTCAGGGCGCTCGATGCGGCCTTCGCCGCGATCCGCGCCGCCGCGGCGGCCGTCGAGGCGGCCGGCGCGCCGCGCTGGGCCGCCCGCCTGCGCGCGGACCCGGCGCCCGGCATCCTGCCCGCCGACTGGGCCCGGGCGTGGGACCGGGCGGTGGCGGAGCGGCGCCTCGCCGACATCGACCGGAGCGACGCCCTCTCGGCCCTGGCGCGCGAGCGCGACGCCGCGGACCGCCGCGGCCGCAAGCTCTTCGTGGAACTCGTGCGCGAGCGGGCCTTCCTGGCGCTCGAACGCCGGCTCTCGCCCCGGGTGAAATCGGCCCTCGTCGAATATGTCCGGGCGCTGGGCCGCCTCGGCAAGGGGACCGGCAAGGGCGCGGGCCGGCACCGCCGCGTCGCCCGCGACGCCATGGCGCGCTGCTACGATGCCGTGCCCTGCTGGATCATGCCGACCTGGCGCGTCGCCGAGCAACTGCCCTCCGACATGGCGGCCTTCGACCTCGTGATCCTCGACGAGGCGTCGCAGTCCGACGTCACGGAACTGCCGGCCCTGCTCCGCGGCCGCAAGATCCTCGCGGTCGGCGACGATCGCCAGGTGAGCCCGACGCCGCCCTTCGTCAGCCAGGGCAAGGTGGCGCAGCTGCGGCACCGCTACCTGTCGCGCCTGCCCTATGCGGCGCTGCTGGAGCCGGGCGAAAGCCTCTACGACCTGATGCGGGCGGTGTTCCCGGACAGCCGGCTGATGCTGAAGGAGCACTTCCGCTGCGTCGAGCCCATCATCCGCTTCTCGATGAGCTTCTATCCCGAGACGCTGGTGCCGCTGCGCGTGCCGGCGGCGGGCGAGCGGCTCGACCCGCCGCTGGTCGACATCCTGGTGCCGCACGGCAAGCGCGACGGCGCCCGCAAGATCAACCGCGCCGAGGCCGACGTCATCGTGGAGGAGGTGGCGGCGCTGATCGCCGGGCCCGAGGGCGCCGGCCGCTCGGTCGGCGTGATCTCGCTCATCGGCGCCGAGCAGGCGGAGCTGGTGAGGGTCCTGCTCACCGAGCGCATCGGCGAGGAGGCCATGCAGCGCCACCGGGTGCTCTGCTCCAACAGCGCCGGCTTCCAGGGCAACGAGCGCGACGTCGTCTTCTTGTCCATGGTGGCGGACCGGAGCCGCCGCACCTCGCTCACCACCCTGCCCTACGAGCAGCGCTTTAACGTGGCGGCCTCGCGCGCGCGGGACCGGCTGGTGCTGGTGCGCTCCGTGACGGCCGACGACCTCGCCGTCAACGACCTCAAACACAGGCTGATCGCGCATTTCGAGCGGCCCATGCCGTCGGCCCCGCCCGACGCCGACCTCGCGGCACGCTGCGAATCGGGCTTCGAACGCGACGTGCTGGCCCGGCTGGTCGCGCTCGGCTACCGCGTCGAGTCCCAGGTCGGCTCGCAAGGCTTCCGCATCGACCTCGTCGTCGAGGACCTGGAGGGCCGGCGGCTCGCCGTGGAATGCGACGGCGACAGTTTCCACGGCCCCGAGCGCTGGCGCGAGGACATGCGCCGCCAGCGCATCCTGGAGCGCGTCGGCTGGCGTTTCTGGCGCTGCTTCGCGTCGAGCTTCTACCGGGACCCGGACGGGGTGATGGCGGACCTCGTCGCCACGCTGGAGCGGGACGGCATCGCGCCCGTCGCGGGCGAGGCCGGACGGGCCGCGGTGGCGCGGGTCGTCGAGCACCGCGTCGCCGCCGCGCCGGCAGCCCCGGCGCCCGCCCCGGGCGGGCCGGAGCCGCGCGGCGAGCGGATCGGCATCGGCGACCGCGTGGCCCTGCTGTTCCCCGATCGTCGCCGGCTGACGCTGCGGCTGACCGAGGGCGCGGACGACCGCCCCGGCGGCCTCCTGTCCATCGCGACGCCGCTCGGCGCCGCCGTGGCCCGCGCCGAGGAGGGCGAGGAGGTCGAAGTGGCGGAGGCGGGGGGCGCGGCGACGCGCGTGCTGGTCGAGGCGGTCATGCGGGCGGCGTGATGCGCCGCGACGGCCCCGTTCAGCCCCAGCGCCGGTGCGCCCACATCCATTGCTCGGGCCAGCGGCGGACGAAGCCGTCGAAGACCGCCTGGATCTCGGCCGTGACCTGGGCGACGTCGGCGGCACGGTCGCCGGTGTCCGGCATGGCGATCAGCGTGTAGGTCTGCAGGAAGCGCACGCCCGGCAGGCGGCGCATGCAGCAGACCAGGACCGGCGCGCCGGCCGCCACGGCCAGGAGGGCCGGGAAGGTGGTCGAGGGCGCCGGGCGTCCAAGGAACGGCACGGCGACGCCGGTATAGTCCCGCAGGTCGGACAGCAGCGCCACCGCGCCGCCGTCCCGCACGACCTTGAGGAACTGGCGCGGCACGCCCGGTCCCTTGGCGACCAGGCCGCCCCGGTACAGGAAGGCGCGCATGGCGTGGACATCCGCGTCGACCCGCGGATTCTTCAGGGTCTGGTAGATGCTCCACAGGTCGACCCGCTCGGCCTGGGCGGGTGCGACGGCGAGTTCCCAGTTGGCGAGATGCGCCGCGCAGGCCACCTTGCCGCCCGGCCAGTCCAGCCACGCCTCCAGCACGGCCCGGTTGCTCTCGTCGACCCGCCCCTCGGCGGCGATCTCACGGAGGAAGAAGGCTTCGGCGAAGGTGCGCCCGAGGTTCTCCCACATGGCCCTGGCGATCGCCTCGCGCTCCGCCGCCGTCGTATCCGGGAGGCTGGCGGCGAGGTGGCCGAGGGCACGGCCGTGGCGCTTCAGCAGCGGCGCGCCGACCCGCCACAGCAGCCCCGACACGGCGGAGGCGCGCTGCAGGCCGAGACCGCGGAAGGTGGCGCCGGCGATGCGGAAGAGGCCGTGCTCCAGGAGGTGGCGGACCGATCGGGGCAGGCTCAGTCCCGGCAAACTGGGCCGCCTCCGGCCGGAGCGGATCGCGCAGGGCCCGTCGATGGCCGGTGCTGGGGCGCGGGAGGTGGGGCGGCGGGACGCATCGGTCTGGTTTCACGGGACGGGCCGCGACGGCGATCGCGAGCGGGGGATGGTCCGGCCGGTCCTATAGCAATTGTTGGCCCCGGGCCACGCCTGTCGCGCCCGCCGGCCGACGACGCCCCGGCCGCCGCGCGATCGCCTGCGAGACCGGGTTAACGTTCTTGGAGCAAGCTTTCCGGCGCGGCGCGGTCGTCCGCGGAGCAGCGCGTCGATGTCGACCTCGGTCCCGATCCCCTCCGGTGTCGATGGGCGTTCCCGCCGCCGCCTCGCTTCCGCCCCGTCCCGAGCGCTTGCCGGGGCCTGCGCCTTGCTGCTGGTCGCGGCCGGCCTGCGCATCTGGCAGGCGGCGCGGCATCGCCTGTGGCTCGACGAACTCTACACCACGACGCTGATCGACACGCCGAGCCTGTCTCACGTCTGGAGCGGCGCCCTGCAAGGGGCGGACGGCAACCCGCCGCTCTACCTGTCCCTGAGCTGGGCCCTGACGCATGCGCTTCCGGGTGCGCCGGAAGCGGTGCTGCGGACGGCGAACCTCGTCGTCCTGTCGGTGGCGGCCTTGCTTCTGTACCGCATCGGCCGCCGTGTCGCCGACCCGGCGAGCGTGGTGGCGGGCCTCACGATGCTCTGCGGGGTGGACGGCATGGTGGGCTACGCTCTGCTGGAGGTGCGGACCTACGCCCTGTACCTGGCGCTGGTCGTCGGCACGCTGTGGGCCACGCTGGGCGTCGTCGACAGGCCGTCGCGCGGGCGTGTGGCGGTTCTGGCGGGGGTCGGCGTGCTGGCGACGCTGTCCCACAGTTTCGGAGGCTTCTACGTCCTGACGACGCTGGCGGCGGCCGGCCTCGTGGCCGTGGTGGACCGGGACAGGCACCTGGTCCTGGCACTCGCCGCCGCGGCGCTGCCGGCCGGTGCCACGCTGGCGGGCTGGATCGCCCTGTCGCTCGCGGCCCAGCTCGCCGTGGCGACGCCCTATGGCTGGATCCCGGTGCCCGATGCCATGGAACTCCTCGTGGCGCTCACCGGCTCCCTGCTGCTGACGCCGTTCCTCGGCGTGGGGCTGGTCTGCGCGGCTGTCCTGCGACCGCCGAGCGTCGCGGGGCTCCTGCGGTGCTGCGCCGAACGGCGGGACATCGCCGTGGTGGTGGCGGCCTTGTCGGGCTTTGCCGCGCTGACCGCCGCCGGATGGGTGGGATCGCGGCTCATCACGCCGTTCTTCGTGCCGCGCTACTTCATCCCCAACGTCGCCGTGGCCGCCCTGCTCGTCGTCGCGGGGCTCGCCGCCCTGCGCCGGAACGTCGGCGGCGGCCTGTCCGCCGTCGCGGTCGTGGTCTGCATCGCGTCGGGGGTCGGCAAGATCGCCGTCGATCCCGGCGAAGCTCTGGGCGCGATCCCGTGCAGCGACGCTGCGGGGCGGTTCCTCGAGGAGGGTTTCGCCCGCGACGGCCTGCCGGTCGTCGCCGAATCCCCCGATGCCTGGCTTGTCCGGGCCCGCTATGCGCCCGATCAGGCGATCCTATATCCGCTGGATTGGCAGGTCGTGGTCCGCTTTCCGTTCCGGGCGCGGAACAACGCGATGGATTTCCACATCATGGAGATCCTGCACGGCTGGGCGGCCCCGGGCTCCGCCCTGGCGACCGGCGTGCTCGCGACGGAGGACATCGTGGCGCGCCACCGGCACCTGCTCGTGTTGGACGAGGAGGCCCGCAGCTGGTTCACGCAGCTCCGCGCCACCCATCCCGTCTCGGCCCGCCTGCTGCGCGAGGGCCCGGGTTGCCGCCTGTGGGACGTGACGCTCGGCGGGGAAGCCCCCGGCGGATCAGCCGGTTGACGGGCATCCGCCGGCAAACCTCTTATTCCGCCGGCGCGAAGCCCTGCGCCTGCGCCAGGGCGGCGAAGCGGCCGCCGCGCCGCAGCAGTTCGTCGAACCCGCCGTGCTCGACGATGCGGCCCTCGTGGAACACCAGGATGCGGTCGGCCCGGCGCACCGTCGACAGCCGGTGCGCGATGATGAAGGTCGTGCGCCCCACGGCAGCGGCGTCGATCGCGTCCTGCACGAGCCGCTCCGTGACGGCGTCGAGGGCGCTGGTCGCCTCGTCGAGGAGCAGGATGGGCGGGTCCTTCAGCAGCACGCGCGCGATGGCGAGGCGCTGGCGCTCGCCGCCCGACAGCGAGCGGCCCCGCTCGCCCAGCACCGTGGCGAGGCCTTCTGGCTGGCGGGCGACGAAGTCGGCGGCCCGGGCGCGGTGCAGGGCCGAGGCGATCGCTTCCGGCGACGCGTCGAGCGCGCCCATCCTGAGGTTCTCCTCGATGGAGCGGGCGAAGAGCATGGGCTCCTGGAAGACGACGCCGATGTTGCGCCGCAGCCCGCCGAGGCTGAGGTCGCGCAGGTCCGTGCCGTCCACCGTCACGCGGCCGCGCGTGGGGTCGAAGACCCGGTGCAGGAGGCCGAGCGTGGTCGACTTGCCCGACCCCGTCTCGCCCACCAGCGCCACGGTCTCGCCCGCCACGACGCTGAAACTCACCCCGGCGATGGCGTCGCGCCGGCCGTCGTAGCTGAAGGCCACGTCCTCGAAGGCGATCGCGCCATGGAGGCGGCCGGGGTCGCGCGCGCCGGGCCGGTCGGCCACGGCCGGCACCGTGTCGAGCACGGCGAAGAAGTCGCGGAGCTTGGGCACCTGGAGGAACAGGGTGTTGGCGAAGCCCACGAGCTGGTCGAGCCGGGCGATCAGCCCCGCGGCGAGGCTCATGAAGGCCACGATCTCGCCGACCGAGGCGAGGCCGCGGAAATGCAGCGCGAGCCCGAGGACGAAGATCGACAGCAGCGTGAGGGTCGAGGCGGCGCGCGTCGCCACCGCGGCCAGGGCCCACCAGGACAGGACCGGCATCTGGGCGGCGAGCAGGTCCGCGGTGACGCGGCGCAGGCTTCTGGCCTCGCTGCCGATGCGGGTGAAGCTTTGGATCACCGGAACGTTGGCGAAGCTGTCGGCGACCCGCGCGGCGAGCCCGGTGTTGTGGCGCTCGACACCGTGCTGCAGCGCTTCGGTTCGGCGCAGGACCAGGAGCGTGGCGGTCCCCGAGGCCGTCACCAGCCCGACGAGGAGCAGGCCGAGCCGCCAGTTCACCGCCAGCGACAGCGGCATCATGACGGTGAGGGCGACGAAGGAGGCGCAATTGTCCCGGAAGAACGACAGCCACAGGCCCGCCATGCCGTTGACCCCCTCGAGCATCACCTTGAGCAGGCGCCCCGAATGGTTGGCGCCGTGAAAGCTCGTCGGCAGGTGCAGCACGTGTTCGAAGAAGCCGGCCGTCAGGTCGAGCCGGCGGCGGTGCGACAGGCGGTCGGCGTTGAAGGCCAGGGCCACGCCGCAGGCGACGTTGAACAGGCCGAGCGCCGCCCAGCCGCCGAGCGGCATCGCGACCCCCGGCCAGCTGTCGCCGCCCGGCCGCGTGACGCGGTCGATGATGTGGCCGAAGAGCACGGGTTCGCCGAACTGCGCCGCCGCCAGCACGGCATTGGCGAGGACGAGCACGGCGGCGAGCCGGGTCTCGGCCCCGAGCGCCCCGAGCACGCGGAGGTAGATGCGAATCATGCGTCGACGCTCATGCAAAAGGTCCGGGGCGGGCGCCGGCAGCGCCCCGTCCCAGGGGCCGGGCGCCCGAGGCGGGACGGCGGCTGCCGCCCCGAAAGGCGGTGGTGCACCAGGGAGGGCGGCGCCACCGGGGTCGCTTCCGCATGGTCGGCGGGAGACCCGCCGAGCGCCCGGCCGAGCCGCCGTCGATCGGGTCGAGGCCCCGAACGCCGGAAAGGGCCCGGGCCCTCGGGGATTTCGCGGCGACGCCCGCCTGGGGCGCTCCGGCTCCGGCCGGGGCCGACGGGCCCGCTGCGGGCTTCTCCTGCGAGGCGGCGCGTCGCGCCGCAATCGAGCCGACGTCGATGATGCATAGCAGCCTCTAGCACGACGGCGCTGCCGCGGCGACGGCACGCCGTCTCGGCGCTTGCGCCGGCCCGCGTCTTTGAGCAACCTGACCGCCCCGGTGAGGCACGGCGGTTCGGCGTGCCGGCCGCTCCCACCCATGCCGATCGGAACGACGCGCCATGGCCCAAGCCCGAAAGATCCTCATCGTCGACGACGACGACGATCTCCGGGCGACCCTGGCGGAACAGATCGCCTGCCACGCGGAATTCGCCGTCTGCGGCGCGGCTTCGGCCGGCGAGGCCGATGCCGCATGGCGCGACGGGCATCCCGACCTCGTCATCCTGGCGATGCCCCTGCCCGACCGGGACAGCATGGCCATGGTGCGGCTGATGCGGGCCGAGGGCTTTTCCAGCCCCATCATCATGCTGAGCGGCACGGGGGCCGAGGAGGACGTCGTGTCGGCGCTCGAGGCCGGCGCCAACGACTGCGTGTCGAAGCCGTTCCGCTTCGCCGGCCTCCTGGCGCGGATGCGCGCCCACCTCCGCCAGCACGATGGCAGCGAGGACGCCTCGCTGCAGGTCGGCGGCTTCACGTTCAAGCCCAGCGCCAAGCTGCTCGTCACCGCCAAGGGCCTGCGGCTCCGCCTCACCGAGAAGGAGACCGCCATCCTGCGCTTCCTGTACCGGGCGGCCCCGCAGGTGGTGGGCCGCGACGTCCTGCTGCGGGAAGTCTGGGGCTACAATGCCGGCATCACGACCCACACGCTGGAAACCCACATCTACCGGCTGCGGCAGAAGATCGAGGACGACCCCGCCCATGCGCGGGTGCTCGTGACCGATGCCGGCGGCTATCGCCTGAACGCGTGAGGGGGACGGACCGCCATGGCACTCGGACGCGAGATGGAGCGCCTGCGACGGCTGCCGGTCTTCGCCTGCCTCGACGGCGAAGCGCTGCGCCTGCTCGCCTTCTCGGCCGAGTCGAGGCGCCTGCCGGCCGGGCACCTGCTGTTCCGCCGCGGCGAGCCGGCCGATGCCGCCGTGCTGCTCGACCAGGGGACGCTGGCGCTGGACACGGACCGGGACGAGAGCCTTTCGGTGCGGTGGGCCCGCGTCGGCACGCTGCTGAACGAGACCGCCCTGTTCGCCCCCACGGTCCAGGTGGCGACCGCCACGGCCCACGAGGACAGCGTGGTGGTGACGGTTCCGCATGCGCTGATGCGGCGGATCCTCGAAGCCTATCCGGCCAATGCCGTCCCGCTGCGACGCTACTGGGTGGCCCGGCTGGGTGCGCGGCTCGCCGCCGTCAGAGCCGCAGTTCGGCCGTGACGGGGACATGGTCGGACGGCTTGTCCCAGCCGCGGGCCTCGCGGAACACCCTGATGGCGCCGAGCCCGTCCAGCAGGTCCGGGCTCAGCCACACGTGGTCCAGCCGGCGGCCCTTGTCGGCGGCCGACCAGTCCGGGGAGCGGTAGCTCCACCAGGTGTAGAGCTTCTCGGCGGGCGGGATGCGCTCCCGCATGGCATCGACCCAGCCGCCGGCGGCCCGGACGCGGGCGAAGGCTTCCACCTCGACGGGCGTGTGGCTGACGACCTTCAGCAGCGCCTTGTGGCTCCAGACGTCCGTCTCGAGCGGCGCGATGTTGAGATCCCCGACCACGACCGCCCGTTCCGGCACGAGGTGGCGCTCGGCGGGTCCGCGGGTCATCGCGTCGAGGAAATCGAGCTTGTGGTCGAACTTCGGGTTGACCGCCGGATCCGGCTCGTCGCCGCCCGCCGGCACGTAGAAATTGTGGATGCGCAGGCCAGCCGCCGCGCCGGTCCCGGCCCCGATCCGCGCCGAGATGTGGCGGGCATGCCCTTCGCGGCAGAACGGGCCGCGCGTCACCTCCTCGAGCGGCAAGCGGGACAGGATCGCGACGCCGTGGTAGCCCTTCTGCCCGCTGATCTCGATGTGGTCGTAGCCGAGTTCGCGCAGGTCCGAGAAGGGGAAGTCCTCGTCCCGGACCTTGGTCTCCTGCAGGCACAGGATGTCGGGGCGTGCCGTCTCGGCGAAGCGCTTGACGATGGGCATGCGCAGCCGCACCGAATTGATGTTCCAGGACGCGATGGTGAGGGTCACGAGGGTCTCCGGGCGCCGCCGCGGAGCGGACCGGTCACTTGCGCATGTCCATCATCCGCTCGGTGTTGATCTTGAACTGGCTGTCGTCCGGCTTGGTGGACAGGTCGACGTCCGACAGCGACACGACCGTCTCGTAGCCCTGCGGGTCCACGACCGTCCACTGCTTCAGGGCGAAGGGCTGCCGATCGAAGGTGAGGCGGATCTTGGAGGTGCCGCCGAAGGTGGAGCGGTCCTCGATGTCGATGGAGGCCGTGGTGGCGTCGCCCGAAACGCCCGTGATCTTGGTGTCGCTGGCGAGGTCGACGTGGTCGTTCAGCAGGAACTTCAGCGGGGTCTGGCCGATGAAATACAGGTCCTGCGTGTGGAGCTTGCGGTCGATCACCGCGACGGAACTGCCGTCGGCGACGATCTCCAGCGTGGCCGGGGGCGCGTAGGCGAAGCGCATGCGGCCGGGGCGGTCGACGAGCAGCTGGCCGTCCGTCCGGCGCCCGTCGCCGCCGATCTGGGTGAAGCGGGCGATCATGGTGCTGTCGTCGTTGAAATAGGCGTTGGCCTTGGCGATCAGCGCTTCGGCATCGATGGGCTCGACCTTGCCGACCGGCTTCGGCGCCACGACCTTCACGGACTGCAGGTTGAGCGGCTTCGAATCGGCGAGCGCCCGACCCCCGATCAGGGCGACGAACGAGAGCGCGATCGGGAGCGAACGATTCATGCGATGGTTCCGTCTGGGCATGGGTCGGCGCGATAGGGCTTCGGTGTGGCATTTGTGAGACGTCCGGCCGTCGCTGCCTCCGTCCTGGGCAGGCCCGGCGGCGCCGTCACGGGGCGGGGTCCTGGCGCCCCGCCTCGGCGTCCTCAGCGATCTCCGTCGAGGTCGAAGGCGCCCCGGTCGACCCCGCCGCCGACCAGGATCTCGCGTTTCCCGGTCTGGTTGGCGGGCGCGACGATGCCCTCCTTCTCCATCCGCTCCACCAGCGAGGCGGCCTTGTTGTAACCCACGCCGAGCCGGCGCTGAACGTAGGAGGTCGAGCACTTCTTGTCGCGCAGCACGATCGCCACGGCGCGGTCGTAGAGGTCGCCGGATTCCTCCGCGTCGAGCGTGCCGGGCGCGGCGGCCTCGCCCGCGGCATCGCCCTCCTCGCATTCCTGGGTGACGGCGTCGAGGTAGTCGGGCTGGCCCTGGCGCTTGAGGTGGGCCACGACGCCCTCGACCTCGTCGTCGGAGACGAAGGGGCCGTGGACGCGGGAGATGCGCCCGCCGCCCGCCATGTAGAGCATGTCGCCCTGGCCGAGC
>NZ_QYBC01000019.1 GCF_004137085.1 Lichenibacterium ramalinae | reverse complement strand
AGCACCTTCAGCACCGTGCTGGGCACCATCGGCGCCTAACAGCCCTCAGCCGACCTGCGCACCCCCTGGGTAGTTACAAAAAACGGATGAAAATACTCATTAAGTTCGTTAACTTTATCTTCGTCACTATAGATGAATTCGGCTTTTGGACTTGCAACGATAGCCAAAGCGACAAAGGCGAGGGCATGCTTGGCTAGAATGTCGTCATGATCGAAAAAGACGATCCATTCCCCTTTGGTCATGCGAATACCATCGTTGGTGGCCGTCGAAATATTGCCGTTACTGTCCCTGTAATGCAGCCGCACCCGCGAGTCCTTAGCGGCGTAATGATCTAGTAATCTTCGTACATGGGAAGATGTAGAAGCATCGTCAACAATACAAAACTCAAAATTGTCATAATTCTGGCATAAAACACTCTCAATTGCGTCAATCAGAAAGCCTTCACTGGTGTTATATGTCGACATCACGACCGAAAACATCGGCCGTTGATGAATGCCTGTCAGGATCGTTTCAATCTCCCTCATTTTCTTCTGGCTCAGAACGGAAAAGGTCTCTCGCCATGTACCGTAGGAATCTTGATTGTTTGTGGCTCTATGCTCTTTGAGGAGCATGTCTTTAAATAATGGATTTGCAAAACTAGAAAAAGATTTGCGTACATTTTCATAATCACGATCGTCAAAGCGACTTTCGATGTCGTCTCGAATATCTGCCCAGTCAGATTTACACACGAAAAGCTGTTTTATCCGAAACTCGCACGGAAACTCGCACGGGTCGAACCTAATTCTAAAATAATCATTTGGAATATAAATCGTTTTACAAATCAATTGGTTTGGTAGTACACGCGGGAAATCGATCTCGCAGAAATCCTTTTCTGAATCATCGAAAAACACATACAACTTAGGATAAAAAAAACTGACATCGCCGTCGAATTCAAACCCGAATTTAATCCAGTTCGATCGAGTGCCTCGGTCGAATTTGTGTATGAATAATTGTGGGTCCGTTCCAGTACTCTCCATCTGTCCATCGCTGAACATCCTCAGGTCTCCGTCGGGAGAAAAATCGAGAGTCAAATGCCAGTTCGACTCGCCGAAATCAGCAGAAAGGAGCGCAAGTGCTATAGCGATTGGATCAATCTGCATGCGGTCTACTCTCACAATCGATAACCAGCCTATGATCGAAGCGAGGCATAGCATCGGCAACGCTCTCAAGCAAGGTCAAATCAACGAGAGCTTAATGACAGATCCGAGGCTTGCCCAAAGGGTCATATGAAATTTTCAGCAGCTGGATTACTGTATCAAAACTTTGACCAACGGTGGCATCGTATTCGGTGTAAAGGTCTATACCAGAATTTGGGATTTTTACCTCTGAAATAGCCTCTTGCCGCAGGAGAAATCCGAGATAATAAGCGAAAGAGTACAAGCTTAGATAAATAGTCCGTTGTCGCCCAGAGAGAAGTAATAGTCTCTTGAAGACGTCGGCGCACGTTAGCAGAGCCACACTGGTTCTTGCGTCGCGTCGCTTCGAACCGGTGCCCTACCCGCGGTGCCTGAGCAGAATGGACAGGAATGTCATCGGACATGCAGGCCAACTGGGGCCTAAGCTCGCCTGAGCCGCGTCGCAAAGGCTTCGGCTCGTAGGCTTGGGCCACGCCGCCCAACACCGTTTCCCTATCCTTCCGCGATGTCACGCCCCCAAAACCTCCCGCATCGCCGCCACTGCCTTCTCCGTCCGGTAGCGCTTCTTCACCGTGCGCCGAGCCGCCGTCCCCAGGGCCGCCGCGCGGTCGCGATCTGCGAGCAGGCCGGCCGTGGTGTCGGCGATGGCGTCGGGGTCGAAGAACGGCACCAGCAGCCCGTTCACCCCGCCCTCCACCACCTCGCGGCACGGCGCGGTGTCCGACGCCACCAGCGGGCAGCGCATCGCCATGGCTTCCAGCATCGACCAGGACAGGACGAAGGGCACGGTCAGGTAGACATGCGCGGCCGAGATGCCGAGCAGGGCGAGGTAGTCGGCCCGCGCCAGCCGGCCGACGAAGTGGACGCGGCCCGGGTCGATCTCGGCCTCGACGGCGCGCAGGCCGATCGCCTTCCAGCTGTCGCCCTCAGGCGGCGGCGCCCCGTAGGAGGTGCCGTCCCCCCCGACGATGACCACCTGGGCGTCCGGCCGGGCGCCGAGTAGGCGCGGCAGGCTGCGCATGAACTGGGGATAGCCGCGCACCGGCTCGAGGTCCCGCGCCACATAGGTCACGACCTCGTCGCCGCGGCGCAGCACGAGGCCGGGCCGCGGCGAGAAGCTGGCCTCCGCGTCGGGTCGCACTGTGCGCGTGTCCACACCCTCGTGGATGACTCGAATCTTCGGCCAGAACTCCGGCGGGAAGGTCGAGCGCTGCCAGGCGGTCGGCGCCACGGCGGCGTCGCATTCGGCGAGGGCCAGGAGGGTCGCGGCATTGCGGGCGCGCAGCGCCGTCTCGCCGTCCGGGTTCAGAGGCGGCTCGTCGGGGTCGAAGCCGACATCCCCGCCCGTCGGCCGGTAGTAATATTCGCAGTAGAGCACCAGCCGCGCCGCCGGGAAGGCGGCCCGCAGCGGCAGGGCCTCGCCCCAGCCGTGGTGCACCACCACCACGTCGGGCACGAAGCCCGCGGCGGCGAGGTCGCCCGCCGCGTAGAGGACCTGTTCGGCACGCCGGCATTCGAGGTCGAAGCGCCGCGCGAAGGTGTGGGTGGGGCGCAGGTCCGGCTCGCCCAGGCCGTAGCGCACCATCGTCACGCCGGCGACGCTTCCCGACACGTCGGAGCCGATGGCCGCCACCCGGCAGCCGGGATCGGCGGCGAGGGCCGCCGCGAGAGGGCCGAATTGGGCCGGGAAGTTCTGGTGGACGAAGAGGACGTTCACCGCCCGTCCCCCGCGGTCGTCGGCGCCCAGAGGCCGGCGGCGGAGGTCCGCGCCAGCAGCGCGGCGAGCCCAGCGTGGTCCGTTTCCGGCATGCCGAAGACGCCCCACAGGTCGTAAGCGTTGCCGGGGCCCACCGCCACCTCCGGGAAGCCCGCCTCCAGCGCGACCTCGCCGAGGCTCCGCGCCGTGAAGCCGGTGCGGTGCGCCATGGCGGTGACGCCGTCCTGGATCGAGCGGGAATGGCCGAAGATCATGTCGTGCAGCGTGATGGGGCCGGCCGGCGCCACATAGGCCACGTGGCCGAGCCCGTGCCGCGACACGGCCGCCGCCACGGCATCGAGGTCCGGGCAGGTCACCAGCGCGAAACCGTCGGGCCGCAGCACGCGCCGGAACTCGCGCAGGGCCTCGACGACCTCGAAGCCGTAGAGGTGTTCCAGGCTGTGGGACGACAGCACGGCATCGAAGCTGCCGTCGGGCAGGGCGGCCCGCATGTCGACGAGGGAACACACGACGTCCGGCTCCGTCGCGGGGTCGACGTCGACGGTCGTCTCCATCCAGTCCGTCGCGTCGAAGGGCGCCGTCGGGGCGCGGGTCCGGAACCCGCTGCCCGCGTTGAGGAAGCGTCGCGCGCCGCCGCGCGCCGGTGCGGCAAAGGTCATGGGGAATCCGGGGGCAGGGGCGGGCCGGCCGGCCGCCAGGGCCGACGGGCGGCCCGGGGAAGGGGCGGGCAGGCGAGCGCCGTGAACGGGGCCGCGTCGCGGTTCAGGGCGGGGTGGTAGAAGGGGTCGTGCAGCAGATCCTCGCCCCAGCGCCGTCGCAGGTGGGCCTCCTCGGCTTGCCGGGCCGGTGCCGGCGGCTCGCGCCAGACGGAATGGCGGACGAAGCGGGCTCGGGGCGCCACGAGCAGCCGGTGCCCGGCGCCGCGCAGCCGCAACGACAGGTCCGCCCCGGCGAACAGGTCGGGGAAGTGGGCGGCATCGAAGCCACCGGCCTCGAGCGCCGCCGCGCGGTCGACGAGGAGGCAGGCCGCGTCAAGAGCGCCACAGCAGCGGGCGACCCGCAGGCCTCCGGCATAGCCGCCGGCTCCCTCGCGCTCGCCGGCGAAGGCCGGAGCGATGGAGAAGCCGGGCCCGGCGACGCTTCCCGCCGCCAGCACGATCCCGTCGGGGTCCATCACCAGCCCGGCGACCGCCGCCACGCCGCCGGCTGCCAGCCGCCCCGCCAACTCGTCCAGCGCGGCGTCGTCGACGGGTTCGAGGCCGGCGTCGAGCAGCAGCACGGCGGCGGAGCCCGAGGCCCGCAGGGCCGCGTCGCGCAGCCGGGCGGGATTACGCCAGCCCGGCACGGCGAGGTTGTGCCAACCGCGCGGCACCGGCAGATCGCCATGGCTGACCAGCAGGCACCGGTCGAGGCCGCGGCCCATCCGTCCCGCGACCCGGTCGAGGTCCGCCGTGGCGTCTTCGGGCTGGATGACGGCGAGCGTGACGCGCGCGCTGCCCCGCGGCCGGCCGACATGGACGGCCGGCAGGCCGGTGGCGGCATCGGGTTCGAGCGGGGTGGCGGGTGCCCCGGTGGCCGCCCGGGTGGCCGCCGCCAGGGTGGGGCCGAGCCCCGGGTCGAGGCGGGGCAGGACGACCAGCATCTCCGGCAGGTGCACGGGCGCGTCCCCGTCCGCCGCGGCCCGCGCCGCGAGGGCCAGGAACAGGTCGAACAGCGAGGCGGCGCCCGCCCGCAGCGCCTCCCGCACCGCGGCGGCCGGGGCGGCATAGACCAGCGCCGCATAGCCCTGCTCCAGCTGCCGTTCGGCATCGTAGGCGGGCCACAGCAGCGGCACCCGCCCGGGGCCGTGCCCCACCGTGGAATCCGGGTAGACGAGCCCGCCGCATCCCGTCACCGCCGCGGCGAGCCGGGACAGGGCATCCGCCCGGAAGCGCGTCCCCGCCAGGGCCAGCACGACGGGGACATCTTCGCCTTCCGCGGCCAGGAAGGTCGCGACCTCGCCCGGCGCGAAGCGGCCGGGGAAGCCCCCGTCCGCCGCCTGCAGCGCCACCCACGCGATGCCGTGCTGGGCCTCGAGGCTGGCGATGGACGGCTCGACCGCCGCGCCGACCAGGACCACGGCGACGGGGCCGGACGCGGCGGGGCCGGACGGGGGCGACGGCGCGTGGTCGGCGGACCAGCGGTCGAACGCCGCGAAGGGGAGCGATTGTGGCACCAGGGCCGCGATGGTGCCGCACCGCGGATCGCCGGCGGCGATGTCGCTCCGCGCCATCAGGAAGGCCCGGAGCCCGTCTGGAAAGGCCAGCACGGCGCAGGGACTGCCGGCCAGGGGCACGCCCCGCCCGTCCACGACGGTGGCGCGGTACACCCGCCCGTCCGCCAGGGCCTCGGGGAGGTGGATGTCGAAACCCGCCCGGGTCGTGCGGACGCCACCCTGAATGACGGTGACCCAGCCGCAGGCCGGGGCTTCGGCCGCCACGGCGCGGTCGACGATGACCCGCACGGTCGCGGCCGCGTCGGGCCGGATGGCGACCCAGCCGGTCAGGCGCAGCCCGCCCTGCCAGGCGACATGCCCGGCGGCCTCGCGCGGCGCCGTTTGCCGCGACCCCAGGGGGCGCGACCCAAGGCGCAGCGCTTCGCCCACGCGCTCCCCGCCGTTGGCCAGCCGCACCTCAAGCGTTTCCCCGGCCTCGACGACGGCGTCGTCCAGGGCAAAGCCGAAGCCGTAGCAGCCGTCGCCGATCGCCGCGGCTTCGGGCGCGAAGGCGTCCGCCCGCGCGAGGTCGGTGACGCGGCCGTCGACCAGCATCTCGACGGCGAAGCGACGGGTCGTGTCGGCGTCGTCGAAGGCATGGCCGCGGACGCCCGCCTCGTGGAGGAACAGCTGACCCCGGACCGTCACGGCGCGACACCGACGGCAGCGGCGTGGGCCCGCGCCGGGCGCATTCCGGCGGCATCCGGGGAGGCCCCGCACCAGGCCACCAGGGCGGCGGCGGCCGCCTCGCCAGGCAGGCCCTCCGCCAGGGCGAGGTCGCCGGCCGCGCGGGCCAAACGGTCACCCGACCAGTCGACATAGGCGCAGGGAAGGCCCACGCAGCGGCGCAGATCGTCGATGACGCCGAAGGGCAGGTCGGGGTCGGGCAACAGCAGGTGGGTGATGCGGCGGTGGCGGACGGCGTCGGCGTAGTCCGCCGGCGCCATCGCCCCCGTCGCCTGCGGGCGGGCGCGGGCGGGGCGCCAGCCCTCGCCGAACTGGATCACTTGCCCGCCGGCGGCGCTCAAACGGCGGTCCAGCGCCGTCAGGAGCCAGTCGGCCGCCGCCGTGGCGGTCGGGACCAGGGCGGCGATGCGCACCTGCGGCCCAGGCAGGACCGCCCCGGCGCCGATCCCGGGGTCCGTCTCCGCCATGGGCGCCAGCCCCAGCGCCGCCGCCACCATCCGGTCGCCCGCGACGATCTCCGCCCCGTCCGACCAGAGCGGCCGCGGGGGGCCGAGCGACCGCGCGGCGGCCCGGCCGGCGACGAAGATGGACAGCGGCGCCCGCGTCCGCAGCAGCAGGTCGAGCAAGGGACCCGGCACGGCTTCGGGCTCCGCCACGGTGATGCCGCGGATGTCGAGCGCGTCCAGGTAGGCGGCGAGGCCGCCGCGGTCCTCCGCGGCGAAGCTGAGCGATTGCGGGACGCCGCCGGCCGCAGCCTCGAGCGCGACGTCGCCGTGGCGCGTCCACGACAGGCCGATCACGGCGGCGCCGTCGACCGACAGCGCGGCGGCGCGGGCCGCCAGCGCGGGGCCGAGGCGCGTCGGCCGCCCGGCCAGGATCCGCACCGGCCCGGCCGGCGGGACCCGCCGCTCGATGGCGGCGCGCAGCGGCCGGAGCGGGTCGGCCTCGACGAAGGAGGCCCAGTCCATGTCGTAGTCGGGGAAGCGGTCGCGCAGCAGGCGCGCGTTCTCCGCTACGAGGGCGCGCTTGTCGGCGGCGAAGGACTGCGCCCCGATGTGCCGCACGTAGAGCCCCGCCGCCACGAGGTTGCGGTAGCCGCGCCGCTTGGCCCGCCGGCACAGGTCCACGTCCTCGAAATAGCCGCGGCCGTAGTCCAGCGCGAGGCCGCCGAGTTCGTCCCAGCAGGCCCGGGTCACCAGCATGCAGAAGGCCGTTCCGCTGGGGATGTCGACGCCGAGGTCGGCATGCGCGTCGCGCGCCGCCGCGTCGAGGCGGGCGGCTTCGGCCGCGGACGGGACGGGGTTGGCCTGCCGCAGTCTCGGGAAGCTGGTGAACCCGCCGTCGTTGGAGAGGGGCACGACCGTGCCGACGTCGTCGCCGCGCCCCGCGTCGCGCAGGCGGGCGATCGCATCCGGCGGCAGGATGGCATCGGCATTGAGCAGGAGCAGGTGCCGCCCGCGCGCCCGCGATGCACCGCGGTTGATCGCCGAGGCGAAACCTGCATTCTCCGCGTGGCGCAGGTAGTGCCAGCCCTCGCGCCGGCATCGCGCCGCGACGGAGGCCGACAGGGCCGGATCGGGACAGGCGTCGTCGACGACGATGACCTCCGGCCGCGGGTCACACACCTGGGCGGCCAGCGCTTCGAGGCAGGCCTGCGTCGCGTCGCGGCCGCCGAAGACCGGGACCAGCACGCTGACCAGCCCGTCGCACGGCGGTTCCGTGTTCGGCACGTAGGCGCACAGGGCCGGGAAGCGGACGTCCACCGGGGGAAAGCCGGCGAGAACGGCCCGGATCCGGCCGGGGACCTGCGGGGAGCAGAGAATGCGCAGCCTCGCCAGGCTCACGCCGGACAGCCTGTCGTAGCGATGGACGTGGATGGCGACGTCGCGGCCGTCTGACTGGATCCGAGGCGCGACGGGGCCGCGCCATGCGACGACGCCGGACAGCCCGAGGGCGTCGCGCCTGCAACGGACGGCGAGGTGCGAGGTCGTCAGCAGAATCCGGGCCGCGCCCGCGAGATGGTCGAGGGTGGCGTCTGGCGCGCAGAGCAGGGCTCCCGCCACCTCCGCCGACTGGTCCGGCATGGCGTCGAGTCGCAACACGAGATGCCGGACGTCGCAATCGGCCGCGTCGATCTCGAACGCCGCCGCCGCATCGCGCCGGCCGGCTTCGCTATATCCGAGACCAACCAAGCAATGAGCCCTCAACAGCAGGGATTCACTCGACGGGACCTGACACCGACGGCAGATCGCGTCGATGCTGGCAAAGGCATCCAACAGTGACGTCACCGCTATGCATCCATGACCGGGGTGGATGAGATCGCCTCTCGCCCACCCCTCGTGCCTCTACGAGGCGATCAGTGCTTGTTGCGCGTGTCGGTGAAGGTCAGATTCACGGTGCCGACGGTGGTGATGGACCCACCGCTGGCGAAGTTGATCGTGACCTGTTGCTGGCCGCTGGCATTCGTCGAGGTGCTCGTGGAAGCGATATCGTGGCTCGACTTGTTGAGGTTGACGAAGCCGCTGCCAGCGCCGCCGAAGATCGTGTCGGAGTCGCCCTTGCTGAGGTTGAACTTCAACGAACCCGTGCCGAGGTTCAGGGTCGTCTTGGCACCGCCGTTGATGGTGGCCGCGCCCTGGTTGGCCGCCGGCCCGAAGATCGTATCGGCCCCGGTGCCCGCCGAGATCGTCGCCCTGCCGCCGCCGGTCGGCGCCCGAACAACGTTGTCGCCGGCCGAAAGCCTGATGGTGGACAAACCCGAGCCGGCCCGGATGGTGTCGTGGGACTCGGTGCCCTGTCCGGCTCTGACCACCGCCGAGCCGGTGCCGGTCTCCACGATGCTGCGGCCGCCCGCGACCAGCGTGTTGGAGCCCGACCCGCCGACGATCGTATCGCGGCCACCGCCTGATGTGATCGCTTCGGCGCCCGATCCCCCGACCAGCAACGACCGGGCGGAGTTCCCGAAGATCGTGTCGCTGCCCGAGCCGCCGATCACGGTGGCGCGAAAATCGGCCGTCTTGTCGCTGTGCGAGACGTCGAGATAGTTGGTGCCCTGCGACGCCGCGACCAGGAGCGGCCCGTTGGAATTGATCTGGGTGACGGCGTTTCCGGTCAGCACGAGGGCCTGCGTCGTCGTGGCATCGACGGTATAGGCGTTGCCGGGGTCGGTCACGATCGAGATGCCGACGCCGTTCGTGTCATTCAGCAGACCGCTCGCCGTGAGCGCCTTGATGATGGAAGCCTTGGTGCTGGGCGAGATATCGGACAGAACAGTTTGGATGTCAGCGGAGGTCGACCCCGGATACTGGGACATGATGGTTCCTCGGATTGTGGGATGTTATTGCCGGGCCCTGAAGATGCGCAATCCGTCCGCAGCAGGCGTGCGGGAGGTAGTCGAACCCGGTATTCTCTTCATGATAGCATTCTTGAGTTGTAGGCGGAAGCCTACAATTGGATCGCTTCCGAAAAATTCCAGTTCCGCTCCTTCAGCCGTCCGGCTGGCTGCACCGAGATGGATCGCTTCCGCTTCCATCCTGAACTTAGAAGCTGCATCGCCGTGCAGCGACAACCCCAGTGCAGTGATGGCTTCGGCCCGCTGGCGGCTGCCGGCGAACTCGCCCCCGCGGTGCCAGCGCGACCATTGTCCCTGGGACTGGGCCGTCTGAACGCGGATCGAAACCGTCACGTCGGGCTGGTGGGTCGTGATGGACAGGCCCTCGATCGGGAGGATGTCGGCCGGTCCCGCGATCCACTCGCCCGCCTCGGCCGTGACGTCGCCGCGCCGCGACACGTGCGCCAGGATGGCGAGCGGCAGGGACGCCCGGTCGTCGGCGCGTGCGACGGGCTTGGCTGCCGACGGGGCTGCGACGGGCGACGCGGCGTCGGCGCCGTCGTCCAGGATGTCGAGCGTGAAGGTGGCGTCGGCACCCCTGCCGTTCAGGGGGCCGTCGACCTGAAGGACGAAGGCCCCGGCCGTGTGAGCCACGATGACCAGTGCGTGTCCTGGTGATTCGAGAGTGCCGATCGCCCGACCGGGCGCAGGAACCAAGTCCAGATCACCCTCGGCGACCGTAACGTGCCCCATCGCAAACGAACCCTCCGCACAGGTGACGTAGCGGAGAACATAAAGACCGCGCTCGATCCGACAGGTCGATACTCGGTGTCCGCCTCGGTCACTCAGCTTCATGCTAGGTCCTATCGATCGCAACGGGGTGAATGGAGGAAGATAGCGCCTGCTAAGCTGTCCTGTAAGAAAACAATAACCGGGAGTATCGATCCGTCACGAAAGGCGTCGACTCGTCGTCGGACAGGCCTCATTTAGCAAGCTTTTCGATGCTTTGCCACAATGATTGCGCGACATGCAGGGCGATGTCGCGAAAATGGCTCAACGCTTCACGGCGGTGTGGACTGGTGGTGACGGAAGGGCCTGGGCCGCCACCGGCCAGCCGATGCCGGCGACGGCATCGCGGCTCGGACCTCCGTCATGCTGTGCCGTGACAGGCGTCGGCGTTCCGCTTCGACGACGGCTTGATAGGCCGTGGACGGCCGGGCTGCGGCCCGTCGCCCCGGGGGGAGGCGTCAGGCTCGCCGAAGGGTCGGAACGGGAGTGGCGCGCGGAGATGCCCCTCGGGCGTTCGGCAGAGCCCGCCCACCCCTGGCGCGGCGGTCGCGGGCGCCGAGGGGCTTCGTCGGGGACGGCGGAGATGGTGCCGTCCCGCACGCCGAGATCGAGGGCGGGCGCGTCATGGTGGGCCGTCTCGAAGTCGAGAGCGCTTTCGGCTTCGGCGATTTCGCTCCGACCTCGAATCGAGAGCGGTTTCATCGGCTCCGAGTCGCCAAGGCGACCCGGAGAAAGCCGATGGTGCCTTAAGACTGACTCCGACGCGTGGCGGAGCGTCCGCTGGAAAGGCCGAGGACCGTCGCTTCGTCCCTAGGGGAAGCGCGCGTCACGCGCCGGTGCTCAGCGCAGCGCAGTGTCGAGGGCGCCGACGAGCCGATCGACCTCGTCCAGCGTGTTGTAGTGCACCATCGACACCCGTACGACGCCGCCGTCGCCGGCGAGCCCCAGCCGCTCGACGAGGCGGCGCGAATGAAAGTCGCCGAAGCGGATGCCGAGCCCCTGGGGATCGACCGCGCCGACGATCTCCGCGCTGTCGCGCCCCTCCGCCTTGAAGCTGATCGTCGGCACGCGGTCCGGGCCCGCCTGCCGCCGCCCGATCACCCGGACGTCGTTGCGCGACCCGAGATAGTCGAGCAGGCGTCCCCCGACGGCGGTCTCCTGCGCGGCGATGTCGGCATAGGCGCGCTCGATCGCCGCGCGGTCGCCCGTGCCGCCGCCGAGCTCGTCGAGGTAGTCGACGATGCCGGCCGACCCCCAGGCCAGCTCGTAGTTGGTGTTGCCGGGTTCCAACTTCGCCGGCACCTTCTCGCGGCCGTAGAAGTAGTGGTACAGGCCCTCGAGTTCGAGCAGCTTGTCATACCGGCCATACAGCACGGCGAAGTGCGGCCCGAAGGTCTTGTAGAAGCTGAAGACGTAATAATCGACGTCGAGCGCCCTCACGTCCACAGCGCGGTGGGGCGCGTAGGCGACGGCATCGACGGCGATCTCGGCGCCACGGGCGTGGACGCGCCGGGCGATCTCGGCCACCGGGTTCACGGTGCCGAGGATGTTGGAGCAATGGGTGACGGCGACGAGCCGGGTCCGCTCGGTCATCAGGGCGTCGAGCGCGTCGAGCGACACTTCCAGCGTGTCGGGGTCGAGCCCCCAGGTCCGGATCACGACCCCGCGCTTCTCCAGCGCCCGCCAGGGGCCGATGTTGGACTCGTGGTCGAAGTCCGTCACCACGATCTCGTCGCCGGGGCGGAGCCGGCCCTCCATGGCGCGGGCGAGAAACTGGAACATCACCGTGGTGGAGGGCCCGAGAACGATCTCCTCCTGCCGCTCCGCATTGAGCAGGAGCGCGATGCGGGATCGCGCCTCCGCCACGCGTTCGACAGCCCGGCGCGACTGCGGATAGGAGGCGCCGGTCTGCACGCTGGTCGTGAGCAGGTAGTCCCTGACCCGGTCGGCGACGCGGCCCAGCACCAGCGAGCCGCCGGCATTATCGAGGTAGCCGAAACCGTCGGCGAGGGCCGGGAACTGGCGGCGGACGTGGTCGATGTCGAGCGGCATGGGCTGGTCTCGTTCGGGGTCGGGCGACGACGGGTCGGGGAAGGAGCGGGGACGAAGCGGGCGGGCCGCGACCGGCCCTGGCTCAACGGGCGCGCCGCCGCAGGCGACCCTCGTAGAGCCCGACGAAGCGGACGCAGGGGAGCAGCAGCGCGATGTAGATGGCGGCGGCGCCGATCAGCGGCGTCGGGTTGGCGGCGAGCGCCTGGGCCTGGGTCGCCTGTTTCAGCAGGTCCGGCATGGCGACCACCGAGGCGAGAGCCGTGTCCTTGAACACGTTGATGGCGTTGGACGTCAGCGGCGGCACCACGAGCCGGACCGCCTGGGGGAGGACGATGCGCCTCAACCACAGTGGCGGCGCCATGCCGAGCGCACGCGCGGCCTCGACCTGGCCCTTCGGCACCGCCTCGATGCCGGCCCGCAGGATCTCCGCCGAATAGGCGGCCGAGACGAGGCTCAGGGCGGCCGTGGCCGAGGCGAAGGGCGACAGTCGCAGCCCCACGAAGGGCAGCGCATAATAAATGACGATCAGCAGCACCAGCACCGGGATGGCGCGGAACACGTCGATATAGGCGACCGCGACGAGACGCGCCGCCGCGCCGCCGTAGAGCCTCAGCAGCACCAGCGGCAAGCCGCCGGCGAGGCCGAGCGCGATCGCGGCGGCGCCGAGGCCCAGCGTGACCCAGAGCCCGGTGAGGAGCAGCGGCAGCGCGTCGCGAAACACGCCCCAGTTCAGGAAAGTGTCGAAGACCGACACGGCCGCACGTCGTCAGAGCTTCGGGATCGCCGCCTTGGCCACCGTGCTGGTGGTCGCCTCGGGGGCGACGCCGAACCATTTCTCGTGCAGCTTGGCAATGAAGCCCTCCGCCTTCAACGTCGTCAGCACGGCATCGACCTTGCCGACGAGCGGGCTGTCCTTGGCGAACATCACCGAATAGCGCTCCCCGGTGGGGATGCGCTCGACCACCTTGTAGGCCGGCTTGTCCTTCACGTAATACTGCAGCGCCGGGATGTCGCTGATGTAGCCGTCGATGCGGCCGGCCGCGAGGTCGAGCATGGCGGGCGCCAGGCCCTCGTAGCGGCGGATGTCGGCGAACTTGTCCTCGGCCTGGTGCGCCGTGGCGTAGATGTCGCCGGTCGATCCCGTGTCGACGCCCACCGTCTTGCCCGCCATGCCCTTGAGGTCCGCGATGCCCGACTTGGCCATCACGGTCAGCGACTGGTCGCTGTCGTAGTAAGGCTGGGCGAACGACACGCTGCCGAGGCGCTTCGGCGTGATGGTGATGGACGACACCGCGGCGTCGATCTGCCCGGACTGCACGGCGGCGAAGAGGCCGGTGAACGGGATGTTGACGAAGCTGACGTCGTCGCCGAGGCGCTTCGCCACTTCCTTCATCAGGTCGATCTCGAACCCGACCGTGTCGCCCTTGGCGTCCTGGAACTCCCAGGGCAGGTTGCCGATGTTGGCGCCCACCTTCAGGGTATCGGCCGCCCGGGCGGCGGGGAGTCCGAGGGCGGTCGCGCCGAGCGCGACGGCGGCGGCGAGGGCAAGGCGGCGCGTGACGGGAGCGGGAGCGAAGCGCATGGGCAATCTCCTGAGCGGCGGCCGCACCGCGCCAGGGACGCGAAATCGGCCAGACCGGTTTGACCGACGCCAAGGTGCATGGGATCGTGCCGTCGGGCAAGCCGTCGCGGGCGCGGGGACCGCAGAGATGATGGGCAGGCGAGTGGAGAATTTCGGCACGGAGCCCGAAGCGACGGCAGGTCAGGGTCGGACGGGAGCAGGCCGGTGAACTGGACGCCACTGGCCGAGCCGGCGCCGGGCGATCGCGTGCCGGTGTCGCGCGGGGTCTCGGACCGCCTGCAGGCGCTGATCCTGCAGGGCGGCCTCGCCGCGGGCGACCGCCTCCCCTCGCAGCGCGACCTCGCGGCCCGGCTCGGCGTCAGCCGCCCGAGCCTGCGCGAAGCCATCGCGGCGCTGGAAACCATGGGGCTGGTGGTGGTGAGGGTCGGCAGCGGCGTCTATGTCGCGCCGCCCGGCCGGCGCGCCCCGCCCTGGCGCTTCGCCGACCGGTGCAGCCCGCGCGACGTCTACGAGGCCCGGCTGGGCCTCGAGGCCTACGCGGCCCGCCTCGCCGCGACGCGCATGGACGACCGGGGCGCGGCGTGTCTCGACGAACCGGTGCAGGCCATGGCGGAAGCGCTGGCGCGGGGAGACCTGCAGGCCATGGCGGCGGCGGACGCCCGCTTCCACGACCTCGTGGTGGAACTGGCCGCCAACCCGGTCCTGGCCGGGATGGTCGGGCCGATGCGCGACATCCTGGTCGAGAGCCAGCGGCTACCGATGGCGCGTTCCGACCGGCTCGGGGAAACGCTGGCGGAGCATCGTGCCATCGCGTCCAGCCTCAGGATGGGCGACATCGCGGGGAGCGAGGCCGCCATGACGGCCCATATCAGGGCGGCGGCGGACCGATCCGGCGTGAAGCTCGGCTGAGACGTCGGGGACGCGCTCCCTGCGAGCCCAGCGAGAGATGTCGGGTCGTCTTCGGCGAAACGGGCCCTGAGGCACGGACCTTCAGATGTCGAAGCTCGGTGCGTCGCGCTGTTCCGCCATCTCGCGCGCCGCCTCGTGCAACAATCCCTCGAAGGCGACCGCCGCCTTGGTGCGGAAGCGTTCCTTGTGGCGCACCAGGGCGAAGCGGCGGGTGGGCAGCGGATGGTCGATGCGGCATAGGCCCCCCGCCTCGACGTGGGGCCGGGCGACGAGGTCCGAGACGGCGGTGAGGCAGGCGCTTCCGGCGACGGCGGCGCAGACCGCCTCGTTGGTCGGCAGGACCAGCGTGACGTCGAGGTCGCCGGGCGCCACGCCCGCCGCCCGCATCGCCGCCTCGAAGGCGGCTCGGGTGCCCGAGCCCGGCTCGCGCATCACCCAACGGGACGATCGCAGCGCCGGGGCCGTGACGGCGCGCCGGCGCGCGAGCGGGTGGCGCGGCGACGCCACCACGACGAGCCGGTCGTCGGCCAGCGGCGCGACGGCCAGCCCCGGCGCATCGACTTCACCCTCGATGCAGCCGATCTCGGCATCGCCGGCCAGGACGGCGGCGGCGACCGCGGCGGTGTTGCCCTCGGAAAGGCTGAGCGCGACGCCCGGGTGCGCGGCGGCGAAGCGCATCAGCAGCGGCGGCAACCAATAGCTGGCGAGCGTCTGGCTGGCCGCCAGGGCGAGCCGGCCCCGTTCGAGCCCGCCGAGTTCCCGCAGCGCCAGTTCGGCCGCGGCAGCGGCGGCCAGCGCCGCGCGGGCTTCCGGCAGGAAGGCGCGCCCGCTCTCGCTGAGCTCAAGCCGGCGGCCGACGCGGTGGAACAGCTTGGTGCCGTGGCGGCCCTCGAGCGCTTGGATCGATGCCGTGGCGGCGGACGGCGTGAGGTTCAGCGCCTCGGCGCCCTTGGTCAGGTGCTGGCGCTCCGCCACCGCCATAAAGACGCGGAGCTGGTCGAGCGTCATTTCGATTTCGGCGAACGAAACGGAAGAAACATGCGAATGGATTGAACACGTCGGCGGGTGCAGAGCAAGGGGGTCGGAGATGCTCCCATGTCGAACGCCACACGCCCACCCCTGACGATCCTGCCGGGACTCGCCCTTTGCGGAGCCGTGGCGGCGGCGGCCTACGCGGCGGATGCGCTCGAGACGCGCTTCTTCGGCCGGGCCTGGCTGGAAACGCTGGTGCTCGCCATCCTGGTCGGCACGGCGGTGCGCACGTTGTGGGCGCCGGGCGCCCGCTTCAAGGCCGGCCTGGATTTCGGCGCCAAGCAGATGCTCGAGATCGCCGTGGCGCTGCTCGGCGTGTCGGTGTCGTTCCGCACCATCGCCGCGGTCGGGCCGGGACTGCTGTGCGGCATCGTCGGCGTGGTGGTGGTGGCGATCCCGACGAGCTTCGCCATCTGCCGCCTGCTCGGGCTGCCGAAGCGCATGGCGGTGCTGGTGGCCTGCGGCAATTCAATCTGCGGCAACTCGGCCATCGCGGCCGTGGCGCCGACGATCGGCGCGGACGGCGACGACGTCGCGGCCTCGATCGCCTTCACGGCGGTTCTGGGTGTGCTGGTCGTGTTGGGGTTGCCACTCCTGGGGGTCGCCCTCGGCTTGAGCCCGCTCCGCTTCGGCGCCCTGGCCGGCCTCACCGTCTATGCCGTGCCCCAGGTCCTCGCCGCGGCGGCACCGGTCGGCCCCGCCGCCATCCAGATCGGCACGCTGGTCAAACTCGTCCGCGTGCTCATGCTGGGGCCGGTGGTCTTGGCGCTGTCGCTGCTGGCCGGCCGCCTCGACGAGGCACGCCCGCCGCAGGCTGCCGCGCGGCCGCAGGCCCGCCGCATCGCGGTCCACCGCATGGTGCCGCCCTTCATCGTCGCCTTCCTCGGCTTCGCCGCCCTGCGCTCGCTCGGCCTCGTTCCCGCCACCGCCCTCGCGCCCGCCGCTGCGGTCGCCGACGCCCTCACCATCGTCGCCATGGCGGCGCTGGGTCTCGGCGTGGATGTGAGAATCGTGGCCAGGGCGGGCCTGCGCGTCACTGCCGCCGTGACGCTGTCCCTCGTCGCCCTCGGGGCCCTGAGCCTCGGGCTGATCGCGGCCCTGGGCCTCGCCTGACGGTCCCGCGAAGAGGCGACGCACTACACGCGCAAGGCGGACAGGAAACGTTTGGCTCTCGACGCTGCAAAGCTGCTCGTCGGGGAACAGGCCAGAAACGAGAAACGCCCGCACCTCAGATCAGGTGCGGGCGCTAAACTTAAAAACTCCCACAAAACAGGAGCTTAGAAAATGAGTGGTGCCCTGGAGAGGACTCGAACCTCCACGGTGTTACCCACTGGTACCTGAAACCAGCGCGTCTACCAATTCCGCCACCAGGGCCTCGAGGCGTCTTCTAGGCGGGGCCTGGCGGGCTGTCAATCGGGAGGCTCGAGCTTGGCCGAATTTCTGCCCGCCGCCTGCGTCAGTCGCCCCTCGCCACCGCGGCGACGAGGTCGACGACGGTGTCGACGGCGTCGTCGGACAGGCCGGCCCACAGCGGCAGGCGGACCATGCGGGCGCTGAGGTCCTCGGTATGGGGCAGCGGGCCGTGGGCACGGGCGTAGCGCAGGCCGGCGGGGGCGCTGTGCAGGGGGACGTAGTGGAAGACGGCGCCGATGCCGGCCGCCTTGGTGCGCCGGAGGAGTTCGCCGCGGCCGGCGACGTCCGGCATCACGACGTAATAGACGTGGGCGTTGGGCGAGCAGATCTGCGGCACCACCGGCCGCTTCAGCAGGCCGGCGTGTTCGAGGGGGGCGAGGGCCCGATGATAGCGGTTCCAGGCGCGGTGGCGCGCGGCCTGGATGCCGTCGACCTGCTCGAACTGCGCCAGCAGGAAGGCGGCGTTGAGCTCGCCAGGCAGGTAGGACGAGCCGACGTCGACCCAGGTGTATTTGTCGACGCGGCCCTGCAGGAACTTGGTGCGGTTGGTGCCCTTCTCGCGCAGGATGTGGGCGCGGTCGACGAAGCGGGCGTCGTTGATGAGAAGCGCGCCGCCCTCGCCGGCGATGAGGTTCTTGGTCTCGTGGAAGCTCACGGCGCCGAGGTGGCCGATGGAGCCCAGGGGCCGGCCGTCGTAGCGGGCCGCGATGCCCTGGGCGGCATCCTCGAGCACGAACAGGCCGTGGCGGTCCGCGATGGCCATGATCTCGTCCATGGCGGCGGAAACGCCGGCGTAATGGACGACGAAGATGGCCTTCGTCCGCTCCGTGATGGCGGCCTCGATCAGCGTCTCGTCGATGTTCAGCGTGTCGGGCCGGATGTCCACGAAGACCGGCACGGCCCCGCGCAGCACGGCGGCGTTGGCCGTCGACACGAAGGTGAAGGACGGCATGATGACCTCGTCGCCCGGCGCGAGGTCAAACAGCAGCGCCGCCATCTCCATGGCGGCCGTGCAGGAATGGGTGAGCAGGGCCTGCCGGCACGTCGTATGGGCTTCGAGCCAGGCGTTGCAGCGCTTCGTGAAGGGGCCGTCGCCGCTCAGGTGCCGGTTGGCGATCGCCTCGGCCAGGTATTCGAGCTCCCGCCCCGCCGGCAGCGGGACGTTGAACGGGATGGCGGTGCGCTGCGCCGCGGGTGACGGGCCGGCGCCGGCCGGAGCCTTGCTGTCGCTCGATGACACGATGGGGAGCTGTTTCCGCTGGAGGGTCGATGGACGACTCTTAAACCTCTTCGCCCCGGCCTTCCACCCGGCCGCCCCGATCCGGACGCGGCAGGCGCGCCGGGGTACTCGACGCCGAGGCCGGGTCGGGTTAAGGTCCCGTTGACGTTGCGGCATGGCGTCCGGACCGACGGTCCGGCCCGGCGATCACGGGCCGTTGAGGCGGAAATTAACGAAGTCTTAACCACTTTCGTTAACGGTCTCCTTACCGAGTAGTCGTGTTCCCACGGGGCTTCCATGCAGCGCAGCACGATCCTGATCGTCGAAGACGACCCCGTGTTGCGGGCCGACACCCTGTACATGCTGGAAGAGGCCGGCATGTCGGTGGTGGAGCGCGCCGATGCCGACGAAGCGCTGGGCTTCCTGCTCGAACATTCGACGGCGGTCGCCGCGGTCCTCACCGACATCAACATGCCGGGCCATTCGGACGGCGTGCATCTCGCCGAGATGATCTCGCGCCACTGGCCCCACATCGCCGTGGTGGTGACGTCCGGCGCGCTGCGCCCGACGCGGCAGCTGCCGGCCCGCGTGCACTTCATCGCCAAGCCCTGGAGCGTCGAGCAGATCATCAACGCCATGGAGGTCATGGTCGAAGCCGCCTGACCCACCCGTCGGGCGCCTTCGCCGACCCGCCGGGACCCGTGCGGCTGTACAGCGGGCCTGGCCTCCACTAGAGATCGCCACGTCTTTCGTGGAGCACATGATGGCCGGATCGGATCTCGCGACCAATGGGCAGGTGACCGTCTTCGGCGGCTCAGGCTTCCTCGGGCGCCACGTCGTCCGGGCGCTCGCCCGCGCCGGGTTCCGCATCATGGCCGGGTGCCGCCGCCCAGACCTCGCCAACTACCTGCAGCCGCTCGGCCGCGTCGGCCAGATCCAGCCCGTCCAGGCCAACGTCCGCTATCCCCAGTCGCTGGCGGCCGCGCTCCGCCACGCCGAGGTCGCCGTCAACCTCGTGGGCGTCCTCACCGAGACGGGCGACCAGAGCTTCGAAGCCGTGCACGTGTCCGGCGCCCGGGCCATGGCCAAGGCGGCCCGCGAGGCCGGCGTCCGCCGCTTCGTGCAGGTGTCGGCGATCGGGGCGGATCCGCAGTCGGAATCGCTCTACGCGCGCAGCAAGGCCCTGGCCGAGGACGCCGTGCGCGAGGTCTACCCCGATGCCGTCATCCTCCGGCCCTCGGTCGTGTTCGGTCCCGAGGACGACTTCTTCAACCGGTTCGCCGCCATGGCGCGCTTCTCGCCCGCCCTGCCGCTGGTCGGCGGGGGGCACACGCGCTTCCAGCCGGTCTTCGTCGGGGACGTCGCCGATGTCGTCGCCCTGGCGGCCGAGGGCGGCGCCAGGCCCGGCACGGTCTACGAACTCGGCGGCCCCGGCATCAAGACGTTCCGCGAGATCATGGACTACATCCTGGCCGTGACGCAGCGCCGCCGCGCCCTCGTCCCGGTGCCGTTCGGCGCCATGGAGGCGCCCGCCGCCGCGACCGAAACGCTGTCGAAGCTGATGCTCGGCCTGTTCCCGAAGACGCTGCTGATGACGCGCGACCAGCTGAAGCTGCTGGCGCACGATAACGTCGTGTCGGCCGAAGCGGTGGCGGAGGGGCGGACGCTGCAGGGTCTCGGCAACGAGCCGCGCGCCATCGAGACGGTGGTGCCGTCCTACCTCTACCGGTATCGCAAGCACGGCCAGTTCGACCGGGACAGCCGCCTCGCGTGACGGTGCCGCCGGGCCGGGCCCGGCGGCGGGATCGACCCTGGCGCTTCAGCCTTGCTGCTTCAACCCTGGCGCTTGATCGCCAGCGGCCCGGAAGCCTGGCAGGTCGGCATCATCTCGACCCGGTTGATGTTGACGTGGCCCGGCAGGTTCACCACCCACGACACCGTCTCGGCGATGTCGGCCGCGGTCAGGGGCTCGGTGCCCTGGTACACGGCCGCCGCCTTGGCGTCGTCGCCCGAAAAGCGCACGGTGCTGAATTCGGTGCCGCCGCACAGGCCCGGCTCCACGTCCGTCACGCGGACCATCGTGCCGACGAGATCGGCCTTCAGGTTGAGGCTGAACTGCTTCACGAAGGCCTTGGTGCCGCCGTAGACGTGCCCGCCCGGATAGGGGTAGGAGCCCGCGATCGAGCCGAGGTTGACGACGTGGCCGCGGTTGCGCTCCACCATGGCGGGCAGCAGGGCCCGCGTCATATGCATGAGCCCGGTGATGTTGGTGGCCACCATCTGGTCCCACTGGCGCAGGTCGGCCTTCTGGGCCGGATCGAGCCCCAGGGCCAGGCCGGCATTGTTGACCAGCACGTCGACCTCGCGCCAGCCCTCGGGCAGCGAAGACGGCAGGGCGGCCACGGCCGACGTGTCGGTGACGTCGAGCACGAAAGGCAGCAGCCGGTCGCCCAACGCCGCCTGCAGCGCTTCGAGCCGTTCAGCGCGGCGGCCGGCCGCGATCACGCGGTGGCCGTCGCCCACCAGGCGCTCCGCGATGGCCTTGCCGAAGCCCGCCGTGGCCCCGGTGACGAAGACGGTGAGGCTCATCGGTTCCCCCCTGCGGCGCGCGACTGGCGGTTCATGGCGGTCTCCTCCCGGACTGACGATGTCGACAGCTTTAATGGATCGGCTCCGGTGAGGCGAGCCTTTCGGCCGGGCCGGGCGTCAGGCTAGCGCGGCGCCCGCGCCGAGTTCCGCGTAGTCGGGCAGGGGGCGGTCCAGGCGTCGCCCGGCGCGGATCACCGCCCGGTCTGCCTGCGGCCGGGCCATCACCTGTTCCATGCTGCGGGCATTCAGCACGATGAGGTCGGCCGGTCCGCCGACCACGATGCGGCCCGCCGCCTCCAGGCCCATGATGGCGGCGGGGGCGGGGCCGCACAGGGCCGCCGCGTCGCCGAACGGGTGGTCGAGGTGCAGGATCCGGACGCCCTGCCGCCAGGTGTCCAGCATGTCGTGGTCGCCGTAGGCGTGGAACGGGTCCCGGCAATTGTCGCCCGCCACCGCGACGCGCACGCCGGCCGCGCGCAGCTCCCGCACGGGCGTCACGCCGCGCCAGCGCGGCGTCCGTGCCGGCACCCGGTCCTGCAGGTACATGTTGACGGTCGGCAGGCTGACGATGGAGAGCCCCGCGTCCCGCACCAGGGCGATGTGCTGCGCCAGGGCGGCGTCGTCCTGCAGGGCCAGCGAGCAGCAATGGCCGCAGGTGACCCGTCCCTCGTAGCCGTGGCGCACCGTCGCCCGGGCCACCGCCGGCAGGGCCGCCCCGGCCGTGTCGTTCGACTCGTCGACGTGCAGGTCGACGTCGAGGTCGCGCTCGCCGGCGAGGGTGAACAGCCGGTCCAGCAGGTCTTCGAGGTCGGCCAGCTCCTCCCCGTGCAGCCCCGCCGTCGCCCGCGTCACGCCGCCGACGAGGCCGCCGCCCGCCGCCACGAGGTCGGCCAGCGTTTCGGCGAAGGGCGTGCGGTAGACGTCGAGCGCCACCAGGGCCACGCCCTGCAAGGCCACGCGCTCGGCGAAGGCCGCCTGCATCTCGGCCAGCACCGCCCAACTGTCCTGGGCCTGGCCTTCGTAGGAATCGATGTGGGTGCGGATGGCCGAGACGCCGTGCGCCTCGGCGCAGCGCAGGCCGAAATCCATGCGGCGCCGCAGGTCCGGCCGCCGCCAACGGGCCTCGCGGTCGGCCGCCGTCGCGTCCCGCGCGCCGAGGAAGTCGCCGCGCAGGTTGGGGGCGCGGTCGACGATGTGGCCCTTGTCGAGATGGGTATGGACGTCGACCAGGGTCGGCCACAGGTGGCGGCCCGCCAGATCGAAGTCACGGTCGACGTCGTCGTCCGCCGGGCCCTGGCCGGCGGGTCGTACCGCCGTGATCCGCCCACCCGCCAGCGCCACGTCGACCAGCACGGCGCCGTCGCGGTCGGCCGTCACGCCGTCCGGCGGGACCGCCAGGAAGGGCAGGGGGACGCGGGCGCGCCGGAGCGTGACGGGCGCGGCGCGGCCGAGCGGGATCGAGTCCTGGATGTCTTTCACCGTGTGTCGCTCCCCCGTGTCGCCGCCGTCGACCGGGCCACAGCGCCGGCCCGCACTCAAGTTCGGAAAAGCGCGCGGCCCGTGCGCGTCGCGGCAGCGCCCGCGCTTCAGCCCTCCTCGCCGCTTCCGGCGAAGGCCGCGCCGATGAAGCTCGCCACGACGCTCACCACGGGATCGAGCGGCCCCGAGGCGCGGTGGACCAGCGACACGGTCTGGCGCACGGTGCCGCCCTGGATCGGCACGAAGGCGAGCCGCCCCAGGCGCACCTCCTCGTCGACTTCGAAGCCGCACATGAAGGTGATGCAGGGACTGGTGCGGGCCATGCGGCGCAGCAGGTCGAGCGAGTTGGTTTCCAGCGCCGGCATGAGGTCGACGTTCGGCGGCACCATGCGGTCGACCGCGTCGCGCAGCGCCATGCCGCCCTCCATCAGCAGCAGCGGATGGGACAGGCAATCGGCGAAGCGAACCGACAACCGCCCGGCCAGCGGATGGTCGGGCGACATCACCGCCCCGATGGGGTGTTCGACCGCCATGGCGCGGAACAGCCGGGGATGGGAGGGCAGGCCGAAGGCGAGGCCGAGGTCGGCCTCGCCCGCCAGCAGCGCCGCCATGATGTCGTCCTGCGCCAGCACCCGCACGGTGAGCTTCACGCGCGGGTGCGTGGCGCGGAACTCCACCATGGCGTCGGCGAGGCGCGTGGCGGCGAGGCCGCCCATCGTGGCGATGGTGACCTCGCCCCGCTGCAGCCCCTTCAACGCCACCATGCGGGCGACGGCGCGGCCGTGCTCGCGCAGCGTGTCCCGCACATGCGCCACGAGGATCTCGCCCGACGCGGTGAGGCGCAGGCCGCCCGGCATGCGCTCGAACAGGGGCGTGTCGAGCTCGGCCTCGAGCGACAGGATCTGCCGGTTCACCGCCGACGCGGCGACGTTGAGCCGTTCGGCGGCCTTGCGGATGGAGCCGCAACGGGCGACCTCGTCGAGATAGCGCAGCATGCGTCCGTGCAGCATCGTCGCTCGACCCACATCATCATGTCTGCCGCTTCGGCGGGCATCTGGCGAATGACGCGCCACTGCTCGCATTTTGCGAACGGGACGCGCTGCAATCGATGCTCGCACGCAACGCCGCCCCGTGGAAGTCTCGCCGGCGATCCAGCCGAGACCGCCGCGAGGACCGATGTCGACCAGCACGCGCGCACCCGTCCCCGCAGCCCGCAGCCATGCGGCCCGAAGCTTCGCCGTCCGCAGTCTCGCAGTCCGCAGTCTCGCCGTCCTGGCGATGGCCGGGCTTTCGGCCGTTCCGGCGAGCGCCGCCGAGAAATTCTCCTACCTGACCAACTGGTTCGCCCAGGCCGAACACGGCGGCTACTACCAGGCCAAGGCCGAGGGGCTCTACGACAAGGCCGGGATCGACGCCGAGATCCGCATGGGCGGGCCGCAGGTCAACGCCATGCAGCTGCTGCTCGCCGGCGAGGTCGACGCCATCATGGGCTACGACTTCCAGGTGCTGAACGCCGTCGAGAAGGGCCTGCCGGCCATCACGGTGGCGACGACGTTCCAGCACGACCTCCAGGGCGCCATGACGCATGCCGACGTGCCGGGGCTGGCCGGCTTGAAGGGCAAGACGATCCTCATCGCCTCGTCGAGCCACACCACCTTCTGGCCCTGGCTGAAGGCGAAATACGGCCTCACCGACGACCAGACGAAGGCCTATACGTTCAACCTGCAGCCCTTCTTCGCCGACCCCGACACGGCCCAGCAGGCCTATTCCTCCTCCGAGCCGTTCCAGGCGCAAGAGAAGGGCGTGCCGGTGCATTTCTACCTCTTCGCCAAGGACGGCTATCCGCCCTACGGGTCCACCATCGTGACCACCCGCAAGGTGATGGAAACCCGGCCCGAGGTGCTGAAGGCCTTCATCAGGGCATCGATGCAGGGCTGGCGCGATTACATGAAGGACCCGGCGCCCGGCAACGCGCTCATCAAGGCCGCCAATCCCAAGATGAGCGAAGCGCAGATCGCCTACGGCATCGCCAAGATGCGCGAACTCGGCGTCCTCGACGGCGACGGCACGGTGCCGATCGGCTCCATGACGGAGGCACGCTGGAAGGCGACGGACGACTACATGGTGGCGAACGGCCTGCTCAAGCCCGATACCGACTGGCACAGGGCCTTCACGACCGCCTTCACGGCGGACCTCGACGCCAAGCTGAACTGAGCGGGCCGGCCATGCCGTCCGCCAGCGCCCCCGTGGCTGCCGAGAGCCGCCGGCCCGCCGTCGAGGTCCTGTCGGCCGACAAGGTCTTCGCCAACGGCACGCGCGGCCTCGCGCCGCTCAGCCTCACGGTGGAGCAGGGGGACTTCCTCTCGCTCATCGGCCCTTCGGGCTGCGGCAAGAGCACGCTGCTGTCGCTCATGGCCAACCTTCAGCAGCCCACGGACGGTCGCGTCCTGTGGTGGCGCGGCGGCTTCGACGGCGTGGGCGGGGATGGGCGGCGCCTGTCCTTCGTGTTCCAGGACGCCACGCTGATGCCCTGGGCCCGCATCGACGCCAACGTGCGGCTGCCGCTCGACCTCGCCGGCGTGCCGCGCGCCGCGGCGTCGGCGCGCGTCGCCGAGGCACTGGCGCTGGTCGGCCTGTCGAGCCACGCCCGCCACCACCCGCGCCAGTTGTCGGGCGGCATGAAGATGCGGGCCTCCATCGCCCGCGCGCTGGTGACGGAGCCCGACATGCTGCTGATGGACGAGCCCTTCGGCGCGCTTGACGAGATCACCCGCAACAGGCTCGACGCCGACCTCGCCGCGCTGTGGTGGCGCCGGCGCTTCACCACGGTCTTCGTCACCCATTCGATCTACGAGGCGGTCTTCCTGTCCACCCGCATCGTCGTGATGGCGGCGAACCCGGGCCGCATCGTCCGCGAGATCGCCATCCCCGAGCCGCAGCCCCGCGGCGACGCCTTCCGCACGAGCCCGCGCTTCGCCGACCATTGCCGGACGCTGTCGCTCGCCCTCATGGAGGCGTCGCTGGCGAGCGGCAACGGAAGCCCGGCATGAAGCCCCTGGCGACGTCCGCTCGGTTCCGCGCGCTCGCGCCCCCGCTGGTCACCGGCCTGGTGCTGCTGGCGGCCTGGGAGGGCGCCTGCCGGTTCTTCGCCATCCCCGAGTTCCTTCTGCCGGCGCCGAGCGCCATCGCGCGCGTGTTCCTGTCGGATGCCCCGACGCTGTTCCGTGCCCTCGGCTTCACCCTCGAGGTGACGCTCGCGGCCTTCGTCTGCGCGGTCGTCCTCGGCACGCTGGTGGCCTTCGTCTTCGTGCAGAGCCGGGCGATCGAGCGCAGCCTGTTCCCCTATGCCGTGATGCTGCAGGTGACCCCGGTCGTCGCCATCGCGCCGCTCATCATCATCCTGGTCAAGAACACGCAGGCGGCGCTGATCGTCTGCGCCACGCTGGTGGCGCTGTTCCCGGTCATCTCCAACACCACCCTGGGCCTGCGCAGCGTCGATCCGGGACTCGCCAACCTCTTTGCCCTCAACAAGGCGAGCGCGCTCGCCACGCTGTGGCGGCTGCGCATCCCGAGCGCCCTGCCGCTGTTCTTCGCCGGGCTGCGCATCTCCAGCGGCCTCGCCCTGATCGGCGCCGTGGTGGCGGAGTTCGTCGCCGGCACGGGCGGGCGCAGCGCGGGCCTCGCCTACGAGATCCTGCAATCGGGCTTCGAGCTCGACATCCCGCGCATGTTCGCGGCCCTGTTCCTCATCACGGCGGCCGGCGTCGCGCTGTTCCTCGCCATGGCGGGGCTGAGCACCCTGGCGCTCGGCTCCTGGCACGACAGCGAACGCCGGGCCGAACGCTGATGTCCCTCGACGAGGCCCCGCTTCCATGACCGCCATCCCCCAGCCGCATCCGAAGCTCGGCGCCCTCATCGACGCCCTCGGCGACGTCCCGGTCGTCACCGAAGCCGCGACGGTGCGCAAACGCTCGCGCGATTTTTTCTGGTACAGCCCCATCCTCAACGCCCAGCTCCACGGCAAGAGCGCCGACGTGCTGGTCTCGCCCCGCACCGAAGCCGAGGTGATGCGCGTCGCGGCGGCCTGCGCGCGCTTCGGCGTGCCGATCACGCCGCGCGGCGCCGCGACGGGAAACTACGGCCAGGCCGTGCCGCTGCACGGGGGCGTGCTGCTCGACCTGTCGGGGCTGACCGAAGTCGAGTGGGTGCGGGGCGGGGTGGTGCGCTGCGGGCCGGGCCTCGTCATGTCGGAGCTCGACGCCATGCTGGCCCCGCAGGGGCTGGAGCAGCGCCTGCATCCCTCGACCAAGCGCCGCGCCACGGTCGGCGGGTTCGTGGCGGGCGGCTCGGGCGGCATCGGCTCCATCACCTACGGGGGGCTGCGCGAGCCCGGCAACATCCGGGCGGCCCGCATCGTCACGGTCGAACCCGAGCCCCACGCCATCGAGCTGCGGGGCGATGCCGCCCAGAAGGTGAACCGCGCCTACGGCACCACCGGCATCATCACGGCGCTGGAGATGCCCCTGGCGCCGGCCTGGCCCTGGGTCGAGATGATCGTCGCCTTCGACACGTTCGCCGGCGCCATGGCCTTCGGCCACGCGGCAGCGCTGGCGGACGGCATCGTCAAGAAGCTCATCGCGCCCATCGCCTGGCCGCTGCCGTCCTTCTTCGCCGAGGTGCGGCCCTTCTGCCCCGAAGGCCGGGCCGTCCTCATCGTCATGGTGGCGGAAGCGTCGGTCGAGAGTTTCAAGGCGCTGCTCGGCGGCGACGGCGACATCACCCTGGAACGGCCGGCCAGCGACGCGCCGGGCCAGACGCCGCTCTACGAGTACACCTGGAACCACACGACGCTGCAGATGCTGAAGGCCGACCGCGGCGTCACCTACCTGCAATGCCTGTTCCCGCACGACAGGGTGCTGGAATCGGTGGGCGAGATGTGCGCGATGTTCCCGGAGGAACTGCTCGGCCACTGCGAGTTCATCCGCTTCGGTGGCCGGGTGACGGCGAGCGCCCTGCCGGTGATCCGCTTCTCGACGCCCGAGCGGCTCGACGCCATCATGGCGCTGCACGAGGCGCATGGCGTCATGATCGCCAACCCGCACGTCATGACGCTGGAGGACGGCAGCCGCCACAAGCGCGCCGACGCCGACCAGATCGGCTTCAAGCGCGAGGTCGACCCGATGGGGCTGCTGAACCCCGGCAAGATGCGCAGCTTCGTGCCGGCGCCGCGGGCCTGAGCCGCCGATGCGCGTCCTCTACCTCTACTGCCACCCGCTGCCCGAAAGCTTCCACGCCGCCGTGCGGACCGAGGCCCTGGCGGGCCTCGCCGCAGCCGGCCACGAGGTGGACCTGCTCGACCTCTATGCCGAAGGGTTCGACCCGGTGCTGAGCGAGCAGGCGCGGCGCCACTATCACGACACGGCCGTGAACCAGGCCGGGCTCGAGCCCTATGTGGCGCGGCTCCGGGCCGCCGAGGCGCTGGTGGTGCAGTTTCCCACCTGGACCTTCGGCCCGCCCGCCTTGCTCAAGGGGTTCTTCGACCGCCTGCTGATGCCGGGCGTGGCCTTCGACCTGACCGATCCCGAGAACGTGCGGCCCATGCTCACCAACATGCGGCGCATCGTCGGCATCGTGACCTACGGGCGGCCGCGCCACATGGTATGGTGGATGGCGAATCCCTCGAAGAAGATCGTCACCCGCTACCTGCGCTGGCTGACCGGCGGCGCGCGGGCCGACTTCTACGGCCTGTACCACATGAACGTCGCCACGGCGGCGCAGCGGCAAGGCTTCATGGCGCGTGTGAAGGGCGCGATGACGCGGCTGTGACGCTGCCCCGACGGTGTTCGCCGGCCCTCTCCCCCGACCGTAAGCACGACGTCCCCCGGCAGGCCGCGCTCAGGCCTCCGCCAGGCGGTCGATGAGCTGCAGGGCCTGGGGGTGCCCCGCGGTGACGGCGGCCTCGGCCCAATGGCGGGCCAGGGCCAGGTTCTGCTCGACCAGCTCGCCGGCGGCGAGGAGCTCGGCGAGCGTCACCTGGGCCTGGCTCATGCCGGCGAGGGCGGCGGACTCGCACCAGCGCACCGCGACCGCGACGTCGACCTCCGTTCCCTGACCGTTCAGCGTCATGATGGCGAGGTTGTACTGGGCCGCCACGACGCCGTCCTGGGCGGCCGCACGGTACAGCTCCACGGCGCGGGCGAAGTCCCTGCGCACGCCCTGGCCCTGGCAGTGGAGGACGGCGAGTTCGAAGCTCGCCTCCGCATGCCCCGCACCCGCGGCCCGCGAGAACCAGTCGGCCGCGGCCCTGGCGCCGCGGGGGCCGCCGTGCAGCTGGCGCAGCAGCCCCCCGAGGGCGAACATGGCGTCGGCGTCGCCGGCCTCGGCCGCGGCACGGAGCCAGTGGGCCGCCCGCGGGAGGTGGGCCTCCGGCGGATGGAGTTGCAGGTGGATGCGGCCGAGCCGTTTCTGGGCCGGGACGTGGCCGGCTTCCGCCGCCTCCGTCAGCAGGGCCCTGCCGAGGTCGGCATCGGCCCCGGGGATGCGTCCGTCGATGTGGAGCAGGGCCAGCGCCGCCTTGGCCTCGGGCCGCCCGCGCTCGGCGGCCATGGCGAACCAGCGCATGGCGGCGTCGGCATCGGCCGGCGTGCCGCGCCCGGCGAGATGCATGTCGCCGAGGTGGGCGAGGGCGAGGTCGAGCCCGCCCTCGGCCGCCCGCACGAACCAGGCGAGGGCCGCGACCTCGTCCGCCGGAGTCCCGACGCCGTCCCGCAGGAAGACCGCGAGGTTGAAGGCCGCGGCGCTGTGGCCGGCTTCGGCGGCGCGGAGGAACCAGCGCAGCGCTTCGCGGTCGATCCGGGGCACGCCCTCGCCGCGGGCGACGAGGCCCGCATAGACGAACTGCGCGTCGACGTCGCCCGCCTCGGCCGCCTGCCGGTACCAGCGGGCCGCTTCGTTGGCGTTGGCGGGCATGCCGAGGCCGCCGTCGTAATAGTCGGCCAGGGCCGTCATGGCGGGTCCGAAGCCGGACTTCGCGGCCGCCCGCAGCAGGTTCTCGGCCTCGATCCGGCCGGCGGCCTCGCCCGAGGACAGGCGGATCTCCGCCAGGCGGTGCTGGGCGGCCGGGAGCTTCGCGGCCGCGGCGGCGCGCAGGTGCTCGAGGGCGGCGGCGGGGTCCGGGGAGTCGCCGTCCAGCAGCAGGGTCGCCAGCAGGAAGGCCGCCGTGGGCTCGCCCCGCCCCGCCGCCTGGGCGAGGAGAGGCCGTGCCGCCTCGGCATCCGCCGCGCAGCCGAGCCCGTAGAGGCGCAGCACGCCGAGGCCGAGTTCGGCCCGGGCGACGCCCGCCGCCACGGCCGCCTCGTACCAGAGGTGCGCCTCGTCGTAGGACCGCTCGCAGCCCAGGCCCTGCGCCCAAAGGTAGCCGTAATGGGCCTGCGCCTCGGCATGTCCCGCCCGTGCCGCGGCCCCCGTCCAGTGATGGGCCGCCGCGGGGTCGGCCGCCAGGCTCACGCCGTCCGGATAGAGGAGTTGCCGGTTGCGCTCGGCGGATTGGGGGTCGGCCTGGCGGGCCGCCTCGTACCACCGTCCGGCGAAGCCGCTGTCGCCCCCGTCACCGTGCAGCAGGAGTTCACCGAGCAGGTAGGCGGCCTCGCGGTCCCCCGCCTTCGCCGCCGCCGTCAGCCATCGGGCGGCCGCGGGGAGCTGCGGCAGGACGCCGTCGCCCTTGAGGAAGGCGATGCCGAGCTGCCGGCACGCCTCGACGTCGCCCCGCTCGGCCCGCACCGCCAGCGCCGCCATGGCGCGGCCGTTGCGCGCGGCCGGGCTCCCGCCGCGGCGACCGAGGAGGCGGCGCAGCAGGGCGGGCCCGGCGCTCACGGCTCCCGCATCGCCTCTCCGGTCCCCTGCACGAACCCGCCCATGATGTAGCGGAAGAGGGACCGGTGGCCGACGTTGATGTCGGCGCGGAGCGTCATGCCGGGGATGAGGCGGAACGTCGTCGGCACTCCGGAGAAGTTGAGCTTGTCGATGGTGACGCGGGCCCGGTAGTAGGGCTCGACCGGCTTGTCCTCGTCGGTGGAGAAGGCGCCCTCGCTGATCCAGTTCAGCCTGCCCTCGGCCGATCCGTGTTCGTAGAAGTTGAAGGCATCGACCTTCAGCGACACCGAATCCCCCGGCCTGACGAAGCCGATGTCGTGGGACGCGATGTGGATCTCGGCCTGCATGGGGCTGCTGAGCGGCACCAGCGTCATCAGCGTCTCGCCTTCCTTGAGGATGGAGCCCGCCGACAGCTTGGACAGCGTCAGCACGACCGAGCGTTCGGGCGCGACGAGGCGGACGAAGTCCTGGTGCTTGCTGGCCTTCTGCAGGGCGGCGATGGCGGAGTCGCGGTCGTTGCGGGCCTTGACGAGGTCCTGGCTCACGTCGCCGAGCCATTTCTGCACGTAGGCGTCGCGGTCCGCCTGGTTCGTGGCGAGCTGGTGTTCGGCTTCGGCGATGCCGTTGCGGTCGCTCTCCATGGTGCGCTGCATCTCGAGCCTCGCGTCGTTGGCCTGCAGCAGGCTCAGCCGGCTCGAAGCGCCGCTCTTGTAGAGCGTGTCGCGCATGCCCTCGATCTGATGCGTGATCTCCTCGCGCGAGGCATAGCGGGCGACGTCGTTCTGCAGCTTGGCCATCGCGGCTTGCGTGGTCTTGATCTTCTCGTCGAAGGACCGCATCTGCGCCGCATAGCCGGCCGCCCGCTGCGTGTAGAGGGAAGCCTGCAGGACGTCGAACGGCGCTTCGTCGGGGTTCGCCGCCACGGCGAACCGGAGCGGCTTGCTGTCCCGTTCGGCCGTCAATCTGGCGATCTGGGCGTCGAGCCCGGCGATCTGCTGGTGCAGCTGCCCCACGTCGGCCTTGGCGAAGGTGGCGTCCAGCGTGGCGAGCTGCTGGCCCGCCGCGACGTCCTCGCCCTCGCGCACGTCCACCGACTTGATGACTGACGGGTCCAGCGCCTGGAACGTCAACAGGGGCTGCACCGCCACGACCTTGCCGGAGCTGCTCGACACGACCCGGTCGATGTTGGCGAAGGGCGTGAGGCCGATCAGGGTGACGAACAGGAGGGCGAGCAGCCAGACCGCCGAGCGGGCCTTGCCGGGCGGCGGCGCCTCGGTGATGGCGTCGACCTCCGACTGCCATTGACGGATGACCCGGAGCGTGTGCGCCGATGTCGACGGGGCGAGCGCCTGTCCCATCAGTTCGGTCCTCGATAGGCCAGCTTGGGCTGCGTGCGGCGGGCCGCCCCGGGCTGCGGGCCGCCCGCATGCTGGTTCTGCGTGTACCACATCTGGGCGTAGATATCGTTGCGCTCGATCAACTCCGCGTGGCGCCCGATGTCGTCGATGACGCCGCCGTCGAGCACCATGATGGCATCGCACTTCACCAGCGCGGCCAGGCGGTGCGAGATGGTGATGACGGTGCGGCCCTGCGCGATCCGGTCGATGTTGGCGTTGACGATGGCCTCGCTTTCCGCGTCGAGCGCGCTCGTCGCCTCGTCGAGGATGAGGATCTTGGGGTCGGTGATGAGCGCGCGGGCGATGGCGAGGCGCTGGCGCTGGCCGCCCGACAGGTTCGGCGAGCCCTCGTAGATGTAGGTCTCGTAGCCGCCCGGCAGCTTCTCGATGAACTCCTCGGCGCCGGCCATGCGGGCCGCCGTCACCATGTCGTCGTAGCTGGAGTCCGGTCTGGCGATGGTGATGTTGTCGCGGATGGTGCCGGAGAACAGGAAGTTCTCCTGCAGGACCACGCCGAGCGACGATCGCAGGAAGTCGACGTCGTATTGGCGCACGTCGACACCGTCGATCTTGATGAGGCCGGAATAGTCGGAATGCAGCCGCTGGAGCAGGCGCGTGATGGTGGTCTTGCCCGAGCCGGACCGGCCCATGACGCCGAGCGAGGTGCCGCGCGGCACCTCGAAGGACAGGTTCTTCAGCGCCGGCCGGAGCGACCCTTTGTAGGAGAAGAGCACGCCCTGGAACTCGACGTGGCCGAGGATCGGCTTGCGCACGCCGTGCCCGGAGCGGCCCTCCTCGGGCTCCTGGTTGACCAGGGCGGCGACCGTGTCGGTGGCGATGCGGGCCTCGTCGTATTGCTGCAGGAGCTGGGAGGCCTGCATCAGGGGTGCGGCGATGCGCTGGCTCAGCATGATGAAGGCGAAGAGGCTGCCGACCGCGACGGGGTCTTGGCTCTGCAGGGCCATGTAGACGCCGACGGCGAGGCTGCCGCTCACCACGAGGCGCTCGATGGGCATGATCGCCGACTGGATGAGGTTGGTGAAATGGCCCTCGGCCACCCGGGCCCTGGCGGCGCGTGCCGTGAGCACGTCCCATTCGTGCCGCTGGCGGCGGTCGAGCGCGAGCGACTTGATGGTGCGGATGCCCTGGATCGTCTGCGCCAGGGTCGCGCCGCGGGCCGCCTCGGCGCTCTCGACCGCCATGCCGCGGCGCCTGATGGTCGGCAAGGCCGCCACGATGATGCCGACCATGAGGGCGCACAGACCCAGGACGACGCCGGTCAGCAGGGGGTTGAACAGCGCCATCACGGGCACGAACACGACCAGGATGCCGGCATCGAGCACGGTGCCGAACAGCTGCCCGAGCAGGAAGGCGCGGATGCGCCCCACCTGCGCCAACCGATGCAGCGTGTAGCCGGTGGGGGTGCGTTCGAAATAGTCGACCGGCAGCCCGAGCACCTTCTCGAAGGTATAGGTCGACAGCCTGATGTCCACCCGCGTCGTCAAGCCGACGAGCAGGTAGCGGCGCAGGGCCGAGAAGGCGGTCTCGAAGCCGATCATGACGACCAGCGCGACGCAGAGGATCCAGAAGGTGCTGAGGGCGTGGTACTGGAGCACGCGGTCCGTCATCAGCTTCCAGAAGAGGATCGGGACGAGCGCCAGCATCGAAAGCACCATGGCGCTGATGCCGACGTCCAGGACGACGCGCTTCTCCCGGAAGATGTAGGATGCCACCAGGCCGAGGCCGAAGGGTTGCTGGTCGTCCGATAGGGCGTAGTTGCGCTTGACCAGCACGGCGACGCCGGCCCAGGCGCGTTCCAGCGTCAAGCGGTCGAGCGCCACCAGGGCTTCCCCGTCCGCTCGGGGGTCCTGGACGAGCACGACGCGCTTGTCGGCGAGATCCTCGAGGCGCGACAGCACGATATAGGAACCGCTGCGAAGCTGCAGCAACGCCGGCAGTGCTCGCTCCAGCTTCGCCAACCCATCCCAACTCAGCTCGATCACCGTGGCCTTCAGGCCCGCGCTGGAAGCACAGCGGACGAGTTGTTGGGGGGTGACTTCCGCTTCGGACACCTGGTTGTCGCGGCACATCTGTTCAGCCGTCGTGTTCAAACCGAAGCGGCCGGCCAGTTTGACGAGCGCGAGGAGTCCCGACGGCAGGCTCGCAGACATCACGCCGGGCGTTTCGTCACTTTCAGACCGCGATCCCAGCAATGCGACACTCCCGCCAAGGCTCCTAAACGGGTGATTGCACATCGTTGTGGCGTCGACAAGGCGGCGTACCGCGACGGTGACGGCCTCGACGGGCGGGAAGCGCGGCTCATCTCGGGACGGGCCGCGCCGATCTCGCGACGTAGCGTCAATCGGCGCCGGTGTTCCACAAGTCGACGAAGTGGCCGGCATGGTCGCTGAACGTCCGGTAGTCCACCGTGAGCTCCTCGCCGGCGCGGATGGGACGGGCGGCCAGGAAGTTGAGGTCCGGGTCGCAGGCGATGTTGGGCCGGTCGGAATGGTTCATATACCAGGACACCGTCATGGCGTTGAAGCTCGACGGCGCCAGGAAATGTCCGTCCACGAGGGGGCAGAAATCGAGGTACATGCGCCGCGCCGCGGGATCGGCGATGGCCTCCACGGTGGCGGCCGGGATCCGGGCCAGGGCGGCCGTCTCGCCGCGGAAGGGGTTCGTGCCCTGCGGGATGTCGCGCAGCGCGAAGACCCCGACGCCGAGGCCGGGGGAAACGCCGAGACGGGTGTAGAGGCCGTCGTGCGGGAGCGGACCGGGCGCCGACGTCATCGGACCGGATCCGTCGGCGGGCACGGGTCGAGGAGGCCCAGGCGCTCCACGGCGGCGAGGCCGCCGGAAGCGAGGCGGTCTCCGATGTCGTTGCGGTAGCGCAGGTTGGGAATCACCACGCGCCCCGCCAGCCGGTAGGCCGCCGCCTGGGCCGCCGGCAGCGTGTCGCCCGTGCCGGTGACCACCAGGGTCCAGCCGTGGTAGCCGGCCGTGACGAGCGTGTCGCCGTCGAGACCCATCTCGCCGAAATGCAGGTTGCGGCGGTCCTCGTCGGTGAGGGCCCCCTCGAACAGCACCGGGAGCCCGATGGGTTCGGGCACCTGGGTGCGGATGAACGGGAAGGGTCGGGTCGTCATCACGATGCCGACCGCGAAGCCCGGCGCGGTCTCGAAGGCCGAACCGGAGCGCGTCACCATGCCGTTGAACAGCGCCGACCAGGGCGTCTCCTGCAGCGGGTCGAGGATGGCATAGCCCGGATAGCCGAAGCGGCAGGTGAACTCGAGCGGCCAGATGCCGTCCTGGTTCACGATCGTGTTGAGGTTGATGTAGCCGCAATAGCCGTGCCGGGTGAGCAGCGGTGCCATCCGGGCCAGCGTGCGCCGGAAGAACGTGTCGGTCCGCCGGTAGGTCACCACCGTCCCCATCTCGCCCGTGAGCTCGCCGAGGTCGCCGGGGAAGAAGTGCTTGTGTTCCCAGTCGAGGCAGGCCGGCGTCAGGAAGCGGTCGCCGTCGAAATAGGCGCCGACCCCCATCTCGATCCCGGCGACGTGGTCCATCAGCACGAATCCGATGCGGGACCGGCCGAGCTGGCGGAACTTGGCCGCCACCATGGCGCGCACGTCGCGGCCGTCGGCGAGGCGGCCCACATAGGTGTCGGCGGCGCCGAAACCGTCGCCGTTGAACTTCAGGACGTAGCGCCCGGGACGCGCGTCGAGGAAAGCCTCGGCTTCGGCCTGGGTGGAAAAGTCCCACATGGCGGCGACCTGCAGGCCGAGGTCCCGCAGCACGTTCTGGGCGAAGGCGCGGTCGTTCTCCAGGCGGTCGCCGAAGGCGCTGCCGCCGATGACGTTGAAGCCTTCGGCCCGCAGGGCGTCCTGCCGGGCGCCGCGGGCATAGGACACGTTCTCGAAGAGGATGATGCCGTCCCGGCCCGCCTCGCGCAGCCAGGGGAGCTCGGCTTCCCAGTCGTCGGTGCGCGGCACCATGCCGGCCAGGGTGCCGTGGCACTGGGGTTCGGACACGAAGACGCGGACCTCGTGGCCCTCGGCGACGAGCCGGAGGTAGAGCGCGCTGAGGTCGCAATAATCGCCGATGCCGAGGAACCGCATGATGACCTGCCGGGCCTGTGGAGCGCATCCGGCGGCCTCAGCGGAACAGGTGCAGCCCCGCTGAAGTTCGCCAAGATCCGAACCCAGCGAGCCGGCCCATGTTCCTGATCCGCACCCGCCTCGGACCGAGCCCGATCCACGGCGTCGGGGTCTTCGCGCTCGAGGCCGTGCCGGCCGGCACGGTCGTGTGGCGGTACGACGCCGCCTTCGACCGCATCGTCACGCCGACGGAGCGCGACGGCGCGCCGCGCGCCTTCCGCGCCCACCTCGACGCCTACGCCTATCCGTCGGCCGACCTCGGGGGCGCGACGCTGCTGTGCTGCGACCACGCGAAGTTCCTGAACCACAGCGACCACCCGAACACGGCCGAACGGCCGTTCATGTCGGTGGCCGCCCGGCCCATCGCGGTGGGCGAGGAGATCACCTGCGACTATGGGACGTTCTGCGTGGGCTGGACGGGCCTGGCGGGCTGAGCCGCCGGGGCGGGGGCGGGAACCGTCCCGCCGCCGCCCCGTCCCTCCCGGAGCCGGGCGGCGCTGGCGTCGCGGAACTCCAGGATCTCGGGCGCCGGCGTCACGTCGTCGACGGTGAGGAAGAGGCCCCAGCGCCGCGACAGCTGCCCGAGGTCGCGACGGCTGGACAGCGCCGTGAGGAGCGGGCTCACCACGAGGCCGAGCGCGGTCGGGGCCAGCCACGCCGCCAGCCATCCTCCGCCCCGCGCCGCTGCGAGCGCGAAGGCGCATCCGAGGGCGACCTGCAGGGCGTGCCGCCGGACGGCGTCCAGCACCGGGACGTGCCGTTCGTCGCGCGACTGGCTGGCCCAGCCCACCGCCCCGCCCGCGAAGGCCCGGGTGACGAACCCGGCCGTCACCCACAGCAGCATGGGGCCCAGCAGAAGCCACAGCGCCTGTTCGAGAACGGCCCCGCAGAGCAGGCGGAAGGTGCCGCCGAAGCCTCGGCGCACCTCCCCGTCCCCGAGAGCGCGGGCGAGGTTCAACACCCGCGGCAGCAGGATCAGCGCCGCCGACAGCGCGAACAGCAGCGCGCCGGCGAAGCCCGGCTCCGTCAGGCCGTAGGCGAGGACGCCGTAGCCCTGGCCTTCCGGCATGGCGAGGACGCGCAGCGCCCCCAGCGCCAGGAAACCGCACCACAGCGGCGCCACGAGGTAGCCGCCGATGCCGAGCGCGAGATGGGTGCGGCTCGCCGCCTTCAGCCCCGGAAGCCCCACGACGCCGATGTGCTGCAGGTTGCCCTGGCACCACCGCTGCTCCCGCGCCAGCAGGTCGAGGGCATTGGTCGGCATTTCCTCCCACGTGCCCTCGAACTCGGGCAGGAGGTGGGTTTCCCACCCGGCGCGGGCCAGCAGCGCCGCCTCGACCACGTCGTGGCACAGGATCTCGCCCCCGAAGGGTGGCCGGCCGGACAGGACGGGCAGGCGGCAGTGCTGGTGGAAGGGCGCGACGCGGAAGATGGCGTTGTGGCCCCAGTAGGACCCTTCCGGCCCCTGCCAGAACTCGAGCCCGCGCAGCGACAGCGGCGCGTAGAGCCGAACGGCGAACTGCTGGATGCGGGCGAAGAGCGTGTCGCGGCCGGTGGCGTAGCTGACGGTCTGGATCAGGCCGATGCGGGGATGCTCCTCCATGAGGCGGATCAGCCGCCGGATCGCGGCGCCGCTCATGAGGCTGTCGGCGTCCAGCACCACGGCGTGGTCGTAGTCCTGTCCGCGCCGGTCGAGGAACTCGCCGATGTTGCCGGCCTTGCGGCCGGCGTTGACCGCCCGTCGCCTGTAGGCGGTCCGCCCCGGCGCTTCGGCGTCGAGCGCGTCCCACAGCCGCGCCTCGGCCGCCGCGGTGGCGTCGTCGCGCGTGTCGCTGAGGATGTGCAGGTCCACGTCGTCGCAGGGGCCCAGCCGGGCCAGGGAGCGGAGCATGATGCGCACCCGGTCGAAGACCGCCTCGGGCTCCTCCTCGTAGATCGGCATCAGCAGCGCGGTGCGGCTGCGTCCGGTCGGGATCGGGTCCAGCGCTGCGGCCCGCCTTTCGAGCGGCGTCAGCCCTTCGGTGCCGCGCAGCCAGACCGCGAAGCCGAGCACGAGCTGCCACACGATGAAGCATTCCCACATCATCACGAGGGCGAACGGCACCAGCATCGCCCAGTCGATGAGGGGCCGCGGCGCCCGCGCCAGCACGGCGACGGCCGAGCCGAAGAGGCTCACGGCCAACAGGGCGCTCGGCAGGACCGCGAGCAGCCGGCGCGTCCCGAGGTCCGGCACCAGGGGCAGGGAAAGGGACGGGGACGGCGAGCCGGCGTTCAGTGGGTTCCGCATGGTCGAGCCATAGAGAAGGCGGATGACACTGTGTAGGAGGCCGGGGGCGCTGCATCGCCGCAGCCATCCGCATAGGCAGGCGGCGCCGATGCGCCTAGACCAGGACCGGATCGGTTGGAACCGCTCCCGAGCCCGAGCCGGAGCGCATTCGCCATGGACGAGCGCGGAACGACGCGGGTCCCCTTTCGCCTGGGGGACGCGACCCATGCGGGGCGGCCCCGCCGGCCCTGGGCGGTGGCCGCCGGCCTGGCGGCCGCCGGGCTGGTCGATGCGGGCCTGGGCCTGTCGGGCCTCGCCAGGCCGGTCGTGGTGGTGAACGGGTTCTGGCGCAGCGGCACGACGTGGCTGCAGGAATGCCTCGCCGAGAGCCTCGGCGCCAAATCCATCTTCGAGCCGCTGTCGCCGCAGGAGCCGCGGCGCCGCGCCGCGCTGGAAATGCGGTTCCCGGGCGACGAGGACGCGCTGCAGGCCTTCATCCCCGAGCCCTGGCCGGAGGGCGCGGCGGACTGGCGGGGCTTCGAGGCGGCCTGCCGGGGCCTTCACGGCGGCGCCTTCCTGCTCAGCTGCCGCGGCAGCGTCGCCGAATCGGCGCGGACCGGCATCGTGGTCAAGGACGTCCGTCTCCACCGCAACCTCGGGCCGGTGCACCGCCGCTTCGGCGTCCCCGTGATCCACCTCCGCCGCCACCCCTGCGCGGTGGCGGCGAGCCTCGTGGCGGCGGATTGGCATTGGAGCTTCGCGCGGGTCCGGCTTGCGCGCCTGGTGCCCGAAGCCGCCGATCTCGCCCCCTACGACACCGATGCCCTGTCGCGCATCGCCGCCTATTGGGCCCTCGTCGAGCGTGACGCCGCGCGGGCGCTCGCCGGGCAGGGCTGGGGACGGGTCGTCGCCTACGAGGACCTCGTCGCCGACCCCGCCGCCGCCGTGGCGGGGCTCTGCGCCTGGCTGGGGATGCGGCAACGCGGCACCCCGGACTTCTCCCGCCCCGCCGCCTCCATCCACCCCGCCGCCTTCGCCGCCAGGGCGGCCGTGCCGGAGCCCTGGCGCGCGACCCTGTCGGCGGCCGAAGCGGCCCGCATCGCGGCGATCGCCGACGCGGTCTTCCCCGAGTGGCGCGGCGGCAGTTCCGGTTCGGCGTTGCGGCACGACGCGGGTTGATCGTAGGATTGTTGACAATCGCTCACGGACGCTGTTTCTGCCACGGGACACGCCCGTGCCACGCCATCACACAGCGGATCCGCCATGACCTCTGCGACCTTCAGGCCCAAATACATCTCGTTCGACTGCTACGGCACGCTGACGCGCTTCCACATGGGCGAGATGGCGGAAAGCCTGTGCGGCGACCGGATCCCCGCCGAGCGCATGCCGCGCTTCGTCGCGGACTTCTCGGCCTACCGGCTCGACGAGATCCTGGGCGTCTGGAAGCCCTACGCGGAGGTGATCGGCAACGCGCTGCGCCGGACCTGCGCGCTCCATGGCGTGCCCTATCGCGAGGCTGACGGCGCCGCCATCTACGAGGCCGTCCCCACCTGGGGGCCGCACCCCGACGTGCCCGCCGGTCTGTCCCGCGTCGCCGGCAAGATCCCGCTGGTGATCCTGTCCAACGCCATGACGGACCAGATCCCCAGCAACGTCGAGAAGCTCGGGGCGCCGTTCCACCGCGTCTACACGGCGCAGCAGGCCCAGGCCTACAAGCCCCGGTTCCAGGCTTTCGAATACATGTTCGACCAGCTCGGCGCCCGGCCCGAGGAGATGATGCACGTCTCGTCGAGCTTCCGCTACGACCAGATGTCGGCCTTCGACCTGCACTTCGGCGCCCGGGTGTGGGTGGGGCGCGGCCACGAGCCCCGCAACCCCCATTACTTCACCCACGAGATCGCCGACATCGGCGGCCTCGCCGCCTGCTGCGGCCTGTGACGCGGACGACGCCGCCGTGAAGCTCGCCTCCTATTGGCACGACACGGCCGCGCCCTTCGCCGGCGCGGCGCCCGGCCCCGTCGCCGGGCGCGTCGACGTGGCGGTCGTCGGCGGCGGCTTCACGGGCCTGTCGGCGGCGCTGGCGCTGGCCCGGCGCGGCGCCAGCGTGGCGGTGGTGGAGGCCGCCCATGTCGGGGCCGGGGCATCGGGCCGCAACGGCGGCCAGTGCAACAACGGCTTCGCGCAGGACTTCGCCGCCGTGGAGGCCCGCTTCGGCTTCGAGCGTGCCGTGGCGCTCTATCGCGCCTTCGACGCGGCGGTCGACACGGTCGAACGCCTCGTCGGCGAGGAGGGCATCGACTGCGCCTTCGCCCGCACCGGCAAGCTGAAGCTCGCCGCCAAGCCCGCCCATGCCGAGAAGCTGGCCCGTGCCCGCGATGCGCTGCACCGCGGCGCCGACCCCGACGTCGCCTTTGTGCCGCGCGAGGCGCTGGCGGGCGAGATCGGCACGGAGCGCTACCACGGCGGGCTCGTCTTCCCGAAGTCGGCCAGCCTGCACATGGGCCGGTTCGTCGTGGGGCTGGCCGAGGCCGCGACCCGGGCCGGCGCCCGCATCCACGAGGGCGCGGCCGTGCGCCGCCTGACGCGGATCGGCCGGACCGACGCCCACACGGTGGAGACGGCGCGGGGAACCCTCCGGGCCGACCAGGTCCTGCTCGCCACCGGCCCCTCCAGGGCGGGGCCCTTCTTCCGCTATCGGCGCCGGATCGTGCCGATCGGCAGCTTCATCGTGGTGACGGAGCCGCTGTCGCGCGCGCGCCTCGATGCGCTGCTGCCGACGCGCCGGATGTGCACCACGACGCAGAACATCGGCCATTACTTCCGCGTCACCCCCGACGACCGGCTGCTCTTCGGCGGCCGCGCCCGCTTCGCCCTGTCGAGCGCCACCTCGGATGCGAAGAGCGGCCGCGTGCTGGAAGCCGGCATGGTGGAAACCTTTCCGGCCCTGGCCGGCACCCGGCTCGACTGGTGCTGGGGCGGCATCGTCGATATGACTCAGGACCGGCTGCCGCGCGCCGGCCAGCACGAGGGGCTGTACTATTCCATGGGCTACAGCGGCCACGGGACCCAGATGTCGACCCACATGGGGCAGGTGATGGCCGCCGTGATGGCGGGCGACCGCGACGCCAACCCCTGGTCGGGCCTCGACTGGCCCGCCATCAAGGGCCATTTCGGGCCGCCGTGGTTCCTGCCGCTGGTCGGCGCCTATTACAAGTTCCAGGACTGGCGGCATTGACGGTCCCGCCCGGCGTCGTCCGTCTGCCGCGCGTCACGCTGGCCGGCCAGGTGGCCGGGGCGATGCGCGACGCCGTCCTGTCCGGCGTGTTCCCGCCGGGCCAGCAGATGAACGAGGCGGAACTCGCGGGCCGCTTCGAGGTCAGCCGCGGTCCCGTGCGCGAGGCCATGCAGCGGCTCGTGCAGGAGGGGCTGCTGGTCAGCCACCCGCACCGGGGCGTCTTCGTGGTGCGATTGAGCGAGGCCGACCTCGCCGACGTCTACCTCGCCCGCAGCGCTATCGAGAGCACGGCCCTGCGGCGCATCGCCGACCTGCCGGACCGCGAACCGCTGGCCGGGCATCTCGCGGCCGCGGTCGCCGGCATGGCGGCGGCGGTGGCGGTCGCCGACTGGGCCGACGTGGCCGACAGCGACCTCGCCTTCCACCGCGCCCTGGTGGATGCGGCCGGCAGTCCGCGCCTGTCGCGCATGTACGAGACCGTCCAGGCCGAAACGCGGCTGAGCTTCCAGCACCTGATGTCGGGCTACCGGTCCAGTGCCGAACTCGTCGACGAACACCGCCGCCTCGCCGCTTTGGCGACGGGCGGCGACCTGCAGGCCGCGCTGGTCGAACTCGCCCGCCACCTCGCCGACCCCGTGCGCATCCTGCGCCGGATCGGCGCGGCCGCGGGCGATCCGGGCGCGCCGTGACGGGCGCGGCCGCGCCGCCGGGCGCCGCACCGGTGCATGGGGCGGGAGCCACCCAGGGGGCCACCGTCGTCTACAGGTCCGACGCGCGGCGCGGCGCCGTCTGGCACGCCGTCTTCGCCGAGGAGGCGCCGGAGATCGCCCTCGTCGACTGGTCGCCCGAAGCCGCGGCGGAAGCCCGCTACCTCGTGGCCTGGACGCCCCCCGAGCGGCTCGCCGAGGCCATGCCGAGGCTCGCCGTGCTGTTCAACACCGGCGCCGGCATCGACCACCTGCCGCTCGCCGCCATCGACGACGGGATCGCCATCGTCCGCATGGTGGATCCCGAACTGACGCGCTCGATGGTCGACTACGTGCTGCTCGCCGTGCTGGCCCAGCTCCGCGACCTGCCGGACTACCTCGCGGCGCAGCGGGCGGGCCGCTGGGCGCCGATGCCGGTGCGCCGCGCCGCCGACCATGCCGTCGGCATCCTCGGCCTCGGCGTGCTCGGCCAGGCGGTGGCGGCGGCCCTCGTCGGCCTCGGCTTCCCGGTCCGCGGCTGGAGCGCGTCGGGCAGAGCCGTGCCGGGCGTCCAAGGCTTCGCGGGCCGCCAGGAGCTGCCGGCCTTCCTCGCCGGCTGCCGCAGCCTCGTCTGCCTGCTGCCGCTCACGCCCGACACCCGGGGCATTCTCGATGCCGGGCTCCTCGCCGGGCTGCCGGCCGGGGCCGGGCTGGTCAACGTCGGCCGGGGCGGCCACCTCGTCGAGGCCGATCTCGTGGCGGCCCTCGACGCCGGGCACCTCGCCTCCGCCGTGCTCGACGTCCTGTCGGAGGAGCCGCCGCCGCCCGGCCACCCGCTCTTCGCCCATCCCAGGGTCATCGCCACGCCCCATGTCGCCAGCATGACCCATCCGGCGACGGCGGCGCGCCAGGTCATCCGAGCCGTCCGCCGCCACCGGCGCGGCGAGCCGCTGGAGAACCTGGTCGACCGCGGTCGCGGTTACTGAGCCGGCGGCGCCGACCCCGCCATCCCCCGAAAGGACGCAGGACATGACGGACCACAGGATCGCGCTCATCCCCGGAGACGGCATCGGCGTCGACGTCGTCGAGGCCGGCTGGTCGGTGCTCCAGGCCGCGGCGCGGCGCTTCGGCTTCGGGCTGCAAGGCGACACGTTCCCCTGGTCGTGCGACCACTACCTCCGTCACGGCGCCATGATGCCGGCCGACGGCATCGACCGGCTCCGCCCCTATGCCGCCATCTACCTCGGCGCGGTGGGCTGGCCGGCGAAAGTGCCGGATTCGGTGTCGCTGCACGGCCTGCTGCTGCCGATCCGCAAGAGCTTCGACCTCTACGTCAACGCCCGCCCGCACCGGCTGCTGCCGGGCGTGCAGGGGCCGCTGCGGGCGGAGGGCTTCGACATCCTGTGCATCCGCGAGAACACGGAAGGCGAGTACAGCGGCGCCGGCGGGCGGGTTCACGTCGGGACGCCCGACGAGGTCGCGGTCGAAACCTCGGTCTTCACGCGGCGCGGCGTGGAGCGCATCCTGCGCTACGCCTTCGCCCAGGCTCGGCGCCGCAGCGGCCGGCTCGCCTCCGTGACGAAGTCCAACGCCCAGAAGCATTCCATGGTGTTCTGGGACGAGGTGACGGAGGCGGTGGCGGCCGATTTCCCGGACGTGGCGGTCACCCGCTACCACGTCGACGCCATCGCGGCGCGCTTCGTCACCGACCCGGCGAGCCTCGACGTGGTGGTGGCGTCGAACCTGTTCGGCGACATCCTCACCGACATCGGCGCCGCCATCCAGGGCGGGCTCGGCTTCGCGGCCTCGGCGAACCTTAACCCGGCGGGGGGCGTACCCTCCATGTTCGAGCCCGTGCACGGCTCGGCGCCCGACATCGCGGGAACCGGCAGGGCCAACCCGCTCGCCGCCATCTGGTCCGGCGCGCTGATGCTGGACCATCTCGGCGAGACGGAGGCGGCCGCCGCCACGGTCGCCGCCATGGAGCGCGTGGTGGCGCGCGGCGCCGTGGCGACGCCGGACCGGGGCGGCACTGCCACGACGGCGGCGGTGGCGGAGGCCGTCGCGGCGGAAATCGCGGGATGAGGATCGCCGGGTGAGGATCGCGAGCCGGCAGGCTCGGCCGGTCAGGCGCCGGTCGGCACGCCGAGGCCGAGCAGCGCCTCGCCGGCGTTCACCCAGAGGCTCGACAGCTGGTACAGCACCGGCCCGGGCTTGTCGGCCGTGACGGTCTGGAGCACGGCGCCGAAGACGTCGCGGATCTCGCCCAGCACGTCGCCGGCCCGCACCGCGTCGGAGAGGGCCCTGGCGGGGTACCAGAGGCCCGAAACGTCGGCCTTGGGCACCAGGAAGGCCACGACCTCGAAGCCTCCGGGGGCGGGCGCCACCGGGCCCGGCACCATGCCGAGGTGCCGCATGACGCGCCTCACGCCCTCCACGAGCTGGTCCACGCCCGCCTCGGTCCAGATGCCGTTGCCGCCGACCTCGGCCAGCACGGCCGGCACGCCGGCCAGGGCGGCGCCGCTGATGCTGTTGCCGCCCGGCGCCGCCGCGACGCCGATCGGCAGCCCGAAGACCTCGGCCAGGACCCGCGATTCCGCGCTGGCGCCCGGGAAGATCGAGAAGGGCGTCAGGGCCTCGTCGAGGTCGCCGCCGTGGAGGTCGAGGTAGGCGTCGGCTCCCGGGAACACCCGCGTCATCAGCCAATCGGCCAGGCGCTGGCTGGCGGTGCCGTCGGGCTTGCCCGGGAACATGCGGTTCAGGTTCTGCCCGTCTTCCGGCATGACGTAGATGCTGCGCGCCCGGAAGCCGCCGACGTTGACGATGGGCAGCACCACCAGCGTGCCGCTGAGGCCGGCCGGGTCGGTCGCCATGAGGCGCAGCGCCGCTTCGATCGAGCAATATTCCGAACCGTGCACGCCGGCCGTGACGACGAGGCAGGGCCCTGGCGCCGCTCCCTCGATGACGCAGAACGGGATGTCGAGCCCCTCCGCCGGGCTGCAATGGCCCTGCTCCCGGCGGGCCTGGCCGGTGCGGAAGGCGGGGAGGCGTGTCATGGGCGGGCTCCGGTCTGGTGTGGGGGTGGGCGGTCGATGGCGGGCCGTCACATGAGGCCGGGGGCGCCGAGGTCGGTGCCGTCGGTCATGCGGCTGTAGCGGTAGGGACGGGGGTCGACGATCGGCGGGTCGCCGGCCACGAGGTCGGCGGCGAGCCGGCCCGCCGCCGGCCCGATCCCGAAACCGTGGCCGCTGAACCCGGCCGACACGAAGAGCCCGGGCAGGGGATCGACGGGCGAGATCACCGGGATGGCGTCGGGCGTCATGTCGACCTGCCCGCCCCAGCTCTGCGCCACCCCGATGCCCTTGAGGGCCGGATAGGCGGCGGCGAGGCTAGCGAGACCGGCCGCGATGAGCCGCTGTTCCGGCGGCGGGTCGAGCGTCCGCACCCGTTCGAAGGGCGTCTCGGCATCCATGGACCAGCGCGCGAAGCCCTCCGGCCCGTCGAAGAAGGACCGGCCGACCGTGACGGTCAGCCCGGCGCGCCGCTTCTTGAAGGTGTTCCAGAAGGGCTTGGCGTAGCGCAGCCCCTGGGGCGAGACTTCCATGAGGCCGCGGCCGCTCATGCCGACGGAATAGCCGCCGTCGAGACGCCGTCGCAGCGTCACGTCGGGCAAGGCCAGGCCGCCCTCCGTCACGGCGGGCGCCGGCACGGTGGCGAAGGAGGTCGAGCGCACGCTCGCCTGCACGAAGCGCAGCCCGTGGCGCCGCATCATCAGGCCCGTCCAGGCGCCCCCGGCGAGCAGCACGGCCTCGGCCCGCACGAGGCCGTGCTCGGTCACGACGCCCTTCAGCCGGCCGGCCTCGACGTGGAAGCCCCGCACGGCGCAGTTCTGGTGGAGGGTGACGCCGAGGGCCCGGGCGGCCTCGGCGAGGGCGGGGACGGCGAGGGCGGGTTCGGCCCGGCCGTCCGTCGGCGAGTGGACGCCGCCGATCCACCCGCCGCGGCTGCCCGGCGTCAGCGCCTCGGCCTCGGCGCCGGTCAGCATGCGGGTCTGCATCTGGAAGGGGCGCGCCGACTCGCCCCAGCGGGTCCAGTCGGCGAGTTCGCCCGGCCGGTCGGTGGCGTAGACGAGGCCGGTGCGCCGGAAGCCGAGGTCGCGCCCCGTCTCGGCCGCCAGTTCCTCCCAGCGGCGCAGGCCCCACATGGCCAGCGGCAGTTCCCGGACGTCGCGGTTCTGCTGCCGGCACCAGCCCCAGTTGCGGCTCGACTGCTCGCCCGACACCACGCCCTTCTCGATCACCGCCACGCTGTGGCCCTTGCGCGCCAGCTCGTAGGCGGCCGCGATGCCCGCCATGCCGCCGCCCACCACCACCACGTCCACGGCGCGGGGCAGGGCGGCGTCGCTGGCGACGGAAGCGAGGGGCGGTGACATGGCTCTCTCCTGGGCTCGACGGGATGGGGGCGGGTGCCGGGCGGCAGACGCTCAGATGTGGCTGTCGACGACGCTCATGATCCACACGACGCGCGCGGGCTCGCCATGGGGGTTCGACAGGGCGTGGGGCAAACTGCTCGGGAACTGGAAGCTGTCGCCCTCGCCGAGGTCGGAGATGTCGCCGCCGACCGTCAGGCGGACCCCGCCTTCGAGCACGAAGCCGCCCTTCTCGCCATGCCCGATGATGACGTCCTCGCTGACGCCGCCGGGCGGCAGGGTGATGAGCATGAAGCGGAGGTTGCGGTCCTTGCGCGGCGACATCAGCTCCTTCACGAGCCGGCTCTCGCCCACCACGATGCGCGGCCGGTCGGCGCGGCGCAGGACGTAGTCGGACCGGGGCGCCGCCACGGGCTCGGCCGCGCCGCCGCTCTGGTCGAGCACCTCCCACAGGTTCACGCCCAGGGCGGCGCGCAGGCGCTGCAGCGTGCGGATCGACGGGTTGGTGGTGCCCCGTTCGATCTGGCTGATCATCCCGGCCGAGACGCCGGCCGCCTCGGCGAGCTGCGCGATGGTCAGCGACCGTTCCGCCCGGAGCCGGCGCAGCCGCGTCCCGACATCCACGGGGCCGGAATCCGTGATGGCGGGGACGGCGGGTTTGGTCGAGACGAGCATGCCGGGCCTTTCGTTGAAGATATTCAATATCCTGACGACGGCGAGACGGCAAGATGCGCGGCGGACCGCAGCGGAAGGCACGCCGTCCCGCAGGCCGGCCTGCCGGCAGGAGATCGAGGGTTCATGACGGTTTTGCCGCCGGTTTCGGCAGGCTTGACGGGGCGTGCGCCGGCCTTGTGCAGGGCGCTTCGACGGCGGACGTTAATTTCAGCAATTCAATATATTGATTACGAGGCGGTTCCGTGTAGGCTGCCGATGCAACCGATTGAACGGGGTGGATGACCATGACGGATCGCATGTTCGGCGCGTCTCTGACGCGGAGACATCTTCTCGGGAGCGGCGCCGGCCTCGCCGCCGGCGCGGCCCTGGGTCCGTTGGGCTTGGCATCCCGCGCCTTCGCGGCGACGCCGCCGAAGTTCAAGACCGTCGAGGAGGGGTTCCTCACCATCGCCATGAGCGGCTCCATGCCCCAGACCGGCCTGAAGGACGGCCAGGTCATCGGCAGCGACGCCGACATGGTGGCGGCGATCGCCAAGCATCTCGGGCTGGCGGTGAAGCCCAACCTCATGGCCTGGTCGGCCACGATCGAAGCCATCAAGACCGGCCGCGCCGACATCATGTGCGGCGACATGGGCTGGTCGAAGGCGCGCGCCAACGCCCTGCTGCTCACCGATGTCATCTACTACGACGGCAACTACGTGACGATGCGCAAGGACCGGCCCTCCGGCCCCTACATCGACGTGAACGATATGGCCGGCCACAGCGTCGGCAGCGGCACCGGCTACAGCTACGTCCCCGACATCAAGAAGATCCCCAATGTCGAGGTGAAGCTCTACGACAACGACGACGCCTGCGTGCGCGACGTCGAGGCCGGCCGGCTCGACTATGCCGTGCTGGACGGCATGTCCGTCGACTACATGCTGCTGCAGAACAAGGACAACAACCTCAAGCTGGTGCCGATCAAGCCCAACACGCAATACCCGTCGCTGAGCGGCAAGGGGCGCGCCGTCATGGGCATGAGCCTCGAGAACACCGACCTGTTCGACGCCGTCAACGCCGGCATCAAGTGGCTCTGGGCGTCCAAGACCAATGCCGAATGCCTCGCCCGCTACGGCATGGTGAACCCCGACTACATGGTGGCGGGGGCCACGGATCCCCGGATCGACGTCGACCGCTCGGCCGACGGCAAGATCCTCGGGCCGGCCGCCCATACGCCCAAGGACTATTCCTCGCTCTTCAGCTGAGACCGCGTGAAGGCATGCCCGTTCCCCCCCGACCGTAGAGAGGTCGTCCTCGACGTTTGGGGGGAACGGGCACGGATGCGATCCATCGACGCATTCTGAGAGCGGCCCCGCAACCGCGGGTCACGAGCCGGGCGAGATCCACGACGCAGCGAGAGGCCCCATGATCCCGAACGCCACGCTCTCGACCCCGACGCTTCCGGACCCGGCCCCGCCCCTCGTGCGGATCGCGGGCCTGCACAAGTCCTTCGGCGCGCTCGACGTGCTGAAGGGCATCGACCTCGACGTGCGCCCGGGCGAGAAGGTTTCGATCATCGGGCCGTCGGGCTCGGGCAAGACGACCATGCTGCGCTGCGTCAACTTCATCGAGCGGCCGACGCGCGGGCAGATCCACATCGACGGCGAGTTGCTCGGCCAGAAGCGCGTCGGCGAGGCCCTGGTCGACGTCGACGACCGCACCCTGGCGCGCCAGCGCGCCGGCATCGGCATGGTGTTCCAGCGCTTCAACCTGTTCCCGCACCTGTCCGTGCTGCGCAACGTCACGGTCGGCCCCATCAAGGTCGGCCGCGTGCCGGCCGCCGAGGCCGAGGCGCGCGCCCTCGATCTCCTCGACAAGGTCGGCCTCGCGTCGAAGCGCGACAGCTATCCCGAGCAACTGTCGGGCGGCCAGCAGCAGCGCGTCGCCATCGCCCGCGCCCTCGCCATGCGGCCCAAGCTGATGCTCTTCGACGAGGCCACCTCGGCCCTCGACCCGGAACTCGTCGGCGAGGTCCTGGGGGTGATGGCCGGCCTCGCCGCCGAGGGCATGACCATGATGATCGTCACGCACGAGATGCAGTTCGCCGAGGACGTGTCGGACCGTGTGGTCTTCATGGACGGGGGCGTCGTGGTCGAGGAGGGCCCGCCCGCCCGCCTGTTCCACGCCCCCGAGCACCCCCGCACCCGGGCCTTCCTGAGTGCCGTGCTCGACAAGCGGCGCGCCCCGTGAGCACCCAGTGGCTGCGGTTCGTCGACCGCTTCCCCCACATCATCGGCCTGCTGCTGACCGGCGCCGTCGTCACCGTGATCGTCACGGCCGGGGCCTTCGTGGTCTCGGTGCTGCTCGGCCTCGCCTTCGCGGGCTTCAGGACCTCCGACTCCCGCCTCCTGCGGGCCCTGGCCCACGCCTACGTCGAGGTGTTCCGGTCCGTGCCGGTGCTGACGCAGCTGTTCATCGTGTATTTCGGCCTCGCCGCGCTCGGCATCCGCCTGTCGCCCCTGCCGGCGGCCGTGGTGGGCTTCGGGCTGAACGGGGGCGCCTATCTCACGGAGGTGTTCCGCGCCGGCATCGAGGCGGTGGCCCGCGGCCAGACCGAGGCGGCCCTGTCGATCGGCATGACCAAGCTCACGGCGCTGCGGGTGATCGTGCTGCCCCAGGCCACCCGCATCGTCATCCCGGCCCTGGCCAACTTCGCCATCGGCCTCCTCAAGGACACGTCGCTGGCGTCGGCGGTGGCGGCGCCCGAACTGTCGTTCAACGCCAACATGCTGGTCAAGGAGACCTACCTGTCGACGCAGATCTACATGTCGGTGGCGGCCATCTACCTCGGCCTGAGCCTTCCATTGTCGGCCCTGAGCCGGGCGCTCGAGCGCCGCGGCGCCCGCGGGAGCCGCGCATGATCTCCGCCGCCACGCTCGCCCTCGTGCGCGAGTGGATGCCCGAACTCATCGTCGCGGCCGGCTACACGCTTCGGATGGCGGTGCTGGCCTACGGGCTCGGCCTCGTGGCGGGGCTGCTGGTCGCGCTCGGCGAGATGTCGCGGCGGCGCTGGCTGTCGCGCGCCTGCCGGGTCTACATCGAGTTCATCCGCGGCACGCCGACGCTGACCCAGCTCTTCCTCATCTATTTCGGCCTGCCGTCGGTCGGCATCGTGCTGCCGAGCTTCGCCGCCGCCGTGGTGGCGCTGGGGCTGCACTATGCCGCCTACATGGCCGAGATCTACCGGGCGGGCATCGCGGCCGTGGACCAGGGGCAGGGCGAGGCCGCATCGGCCATCGGCATGAGCCGCGCCGAGGCCATGCGCCACATCGTCCTGCCGCAGGCGATCCGCATCATCGTGCCGCCGCTGGCCAACAACGCCGTGGCGCTGCTCAAGGACACGTCGGTGGCGTCGCTGATCGCCGCACCGGAACTGATGATGCGGGCCGACGACATCACCAGCGAGTTCTACATGCCCATGCAGGTCTACTGCCTGGCGGGGGTGATGTATTTCATCATGGCGTTCCCCCTGTCGCTGGGCGCGCGCTGGCTGGAACGCGCCATGGCCCGCAGCCGGATCCGCGCCCGCCGAGCCTAACGCGTCACGCCGCGACGGGCGCGGCGAGGGCGATGTCGTCGCGGATGCAGGCCGCGAAGTGGCCGGGGCCGACGGCGCGCAGCGGCGGCACGGCCGCGGCGCAGGCCGGCAGCGCGTGGCGGCACCGGCCGCGGAAGGCGCAGCCCGAGGGCGGGGCGAGCGGGCTCGGCAGGTCCCCGTCGAGCAGCACCCGCGGCCGCCGCAGCGTCGGGTCGGGGATCGGCACGGCGGCGAACAGCGCCTCGGTATAGGGGTGGCGCGGGCCGGAGAAGAGGCTGCGGGTGTCGGCGATCTCGACGATGCGGCCGAGGTACATGACGGCGACGCGGTCGCAGACGTGGCCCACCACGGCGAGGTCGTGGCTGATGAACAGCATGGTGAGCGACAGGCGCCGGCGCACCTCCATCAGCAGGTTCACCACCTGCGCCTGGATGGACACGTCGAGCGCCGAGACGGGCTCGTCCGCCACGAGGAAGTCCGGCGCCATGACGAGGGCCCGGGCGATGCCGATCCTTTGGCGCTGTCCGCCCGAGAACTCATGCGGGTAACGGTCCGCCGCCCGTTCGGGCAGGCCCACGGTGGCGAGGGCCTCGATCACGCGGGCGCGCCGCGCCGCGCGGTCGAGACCCTGGCGCTGGATCACCAGGGGCGCCGCCACGATGCCGCCGACCGTCATGCGGGGGTTCAGCGACGAGAAGGGGTCCTGGAAGATCATCTGCATGCGGGGGCGCAGCGCGCGCAGCCGGCCCGCCGTCCAGGCCGTGATGTCCTCGCCGCCGAAGGTGATCCGCCCCGCGGTCGGCACGGTGGCACGCAGCAGGGCGCGGCCGAGCGTCGACTTGCCGGAGCCCGACTCGCCCACCAACCCCAGCGTTTCGCCGCGCCGGATCTCGAAGGACACGTCCTCGACGGCCCGCACCACGTCGCCGCGGCCGAAAAGGCCCCGGCCGCCGTAATGCTGGCGCAGGCCCTCGACCTTGAGGAGCGGGGCGGCATCCTGCGGCGCGGCGCTCATGCCCGGGCCTCGAGGGCGGGCCGGGGCGCGGCGGCGGCGGCGATCTCGGCCCAGCGTCGGCAGCGCACGTCGTGGCCGGCACCGGCCGCCTCGAGCGGCGGCACGGCCTCGTCGCAGGGCGTCGGCCGCCGGTGGGGGCAGCGGGGCGCGAAGGCGCAGCCGGGCGGCGGGGCGCGCGGGTCCGGCACGGTGCCGGGGATCGACACCATCTCGCCGCCCTTGAGGTCGAGCCGCGGCACGGACGCGATCAGGCCGGCCGTGTAGGGCATGCGCGGTGCCGTCATGACGGGCACGACGCCGCCGCTTTCGACGATGCGGCCGGCATACATGACCATGACGCGGTCGGCGATCTCCGCCACGACACCGAGGTTGTGGGTGATGAAGACGAGCCCCATGCCGGTCTCGCGCTGCAGGCCCTTGAGCAGCGCCAGGATCTGGGATTGCACGGTGACGTCGAGCGCCGTCGTGGGTTCGTCGGCGATCAGCACGGCGGGGTCGCAGGCGAGCGCCATGGCGATCATCACGCGCTGGCGCATGCCGCCCGAAAGCTCGTGCGGGTAGGCGCGGAGCCGCCGCGCCGCATCCGGGATGCCGACGCGCTCGATCAGGCCCTCGGCCCGCTTCAGCGCCGCGTGCCGGTCGAGCCCGCGATGGAAGCGGACGGACTCGGCGATCTGGTCGCCGATCCGGTGAACGGGGTTCAGCGACGTCATGGGCTCCTGGAAGATCATGGCGATGCGGTCGCCCCGCAGCGCCCGCACGGCGGCATCGGGCAGGGCGAGGAGGTCGTGGACGGTGCCGTCGCGGCCGCGCAGCAGCGCCGCGCCCGTCACCCGCGTGCGCGGTGCGGGCGGCAGCAGGCGCATCAAGGCGAGGCTGGTGACGCTCTTGCCGGAGCCCGATTCACCGACCAGCGCCAGGGTCTCGCCCGGGTGGAGCGTGAACGCCACCTCGTGCACGGCCGGAACCGTCCGCCGCCCGTCGGCGAAGCCGACCGACAGGCCGCGCACCTCGAGGACCGGGCCCGCCACCGTCACAACTCCACCCGCGCGTCGAGCGCGTCCCGCAGCCCGTCGCCGACGAAGTTGAAGCTCGCCACCGCGACCGTGATCATCAACCCCGGGAAGATCGCCAGCCACGGGGCCGAGCCGAGATATTGCTGGGCGTTGTTCAGCATGTTGCCCCAGCTCGCGACGGGCGCCTGGATGCCGTAGCCGAGGAAGCTGACGTAGGCTTCGGCCAGGATGGCGCGCGCCACCGTCAGCGTCGCCGCCACGATGATGGGGCCGACCGCGTTGCGCAGCAGCTCGTTGGTCATGACGTAGAAGCCCGATGCGCCCATGAGTTCGGCCGCGAGGGTGAAGTCGCGGGCCTTCAGCGTGCGGATCTGGCCCTGCACCACGCGGGCCACCTCCATCCAGCCCGTGGCGGCGATGATCAGCGTGATGGTGACGACGTTGGGCCGGATGAAGGCCGCCAGGGCCAGCAGCAGGAACACCGAGGGGAAGCACAGCACGGCGTCGACGCAGCGCATCAGCGCGGCCCCCACGAGGCCGCCGCGATAGCCGGCCACGAGGCCGATGGCGGTGCCGACCGCCGTCGAGAGCGCCATGGCGGCGAAGCCGATGGTGAGCGAGATGCGGCCCGCCATCAGCAGCCGCACCAGCAGGTCGCGGCCGAGCTGGTCGGTGCCGAAGACGTGGGGCCCGGCGAAGGGACCGGCGAAGCGGTGGCGGATGTCGATGAACAGCTGGTCGTAGGGGATCAGCAGGGGGCCGAGCCAGCAGGCCAGCAGCATCAGCGCGATGGCGGCGAGGCCGGCCACCGCCAGGCGGTGGCGCAGGAAGCGGTGCAGCGCGCCGCTGCGTGCCCGCCCGGCGGCCGGGCGGCGGGACAGCAGGGCGGCGAGGCGGCGCGGCGGGGCGAGCGGGGCGTCGGTCATGGCAGGCCTCAATCGAGCCGGACGCGCGGGTCGACCACCGCGCCGACGAGGTCGGCCATCAGGCTGCCGATCAGCACCAGCAGGGCCGACACCATGAGGATGCCCATCACGACCGGATAGTCGCGGTAGCCGAGCGAATCGAGGAACAGGCGCCCCATGCCGGGCCAGGTGAAGACCGTCTCGGTGACGAGGGCGCCGCCGAGCAGCGTCGGCAGCTCCAGCCCGGCGAGGGTGATCATGGGAAGCCAGGCGTTGCGCAGCACGTGGTGCAGGACGACGCGCCGCTCCGGCAGGCCCTTGGCGCGCGCCGTGCGGACGAAGTCCTGGTCGATGACGTCCAGCATGGCGGACCGCATGTAGCGGCTCCAGACCGCCACCTCGACGAGCGCCAGCACGCAGGCCGGCGCGATGAGGTGGTGGACGTAGCCCCAGAGCGACGCATCCCCGACGGTCGCGCGGCTGCCGGCCGGCAGCCACCCGAGCTTGACCGAGAAGACATAGATGGTGACGAGCCCGAACCAGAAGGTCGGGATCGACAGCGCCACCATGGCGCCGGCCGTCGACAGCACGTCGAAGGCCGAGTCGCGGCGCACCGCACCGAGGACGCCCACCGTCACGCCCGTCAGCACCGCCAGCGCGATGGCGGCCCCCATGAGTTCGAGCGTGGCGGGCAGGCGGGCCGCGATCACGGCCAGCACGGGCTGGGCGTCGCGGTAGGAATGGCCCCAGTCGCCGACGAGCAGGCGGCTGAACCACTGCCAGTATTGCAGCGGCAGCGGCTGGTCGAGCCCCATGGCATGGGCGATCTCGGCGAGCTGGGCCTGGCTCATGCCGGGCACGAGCGCGAACTGCGCCATCGGGCCGCCCGGCGCGAGATGAAGCACGCCGAAGCCGATCACCGAGACCAGGACCAGCAGCAGCAGGCTTTGGGCGAGCCGGCTCACCAGGAAGCGCGCCACGCCGGACCTCCGAGGGGTTCCGGTTCCACCGGGCCGGCGCCGCGCCTCATGCCCAGTACCACTCGCCGGCGTTCCAGCAGTTCTCCTGGGTGTTGATGTTGGGGACGTAGCCCTCGAGGCCGGCCTTCACGCCCTGGACCATGGCGTATTGGAACAGGGGCAGGTAGGGCAGCTCCCGGCGCGTCAGGGCCTGGAGCTTGAGGTAGGCGGCCTTGCGCTGCGCCCGGTCGACCGTCGCGGCGCCGTCCTTGAGCAGCGCATCGGCCTCGGGGCTGTCGAACTGCGTCGTGTTCTGGCCACCGCCACCCTTGGCGGCGATGGCGTGGCTGGAGAAATAGTCGGTCGCATCCGGGTCCGGGCCGACCATGAAGTCGATGCCCACCATGGCGCTCTCGAACTTGGACAGCATCCAGTAATCGCCCCACATGACGGCGGGCGGCAGGTTGGAGATCGTCATCCTGGCGCCGATCTCCAGCCAGTTCTGCTGCAGGAGCTGCTGGGCCTGCTCGCGCAGGTGGTTGCCGGCCGTGGTGGAATTGGTGAACTCCAGCCGCACCCCGTCCTTGACCCGGATGCCGTCGGGTCCCGGCGCCCAACCGGCGGCGTCGAGCGTGGCCTTGGCCTTCTCCGGGTCGTAGCTTTGGGCCGGGAGGTCCGGGTTGAAGGCCCAGGACTGCATGGGCAGGTAGGATTCCGTCGGCACCGGCAGGCCGTAATAGAGCTGCTCGATGATGCTCTTCTTGTCGACGGCGAGGTAGAGCGCCTCGCGCACGGCGCGGTCCTTGAACACCGGCAGGCCGGTGTTCAGCGCGAGGTTCTCGATCGTGGCCTTGGGCACCGGCTGCACGACCTGGCCCTTCAGCGTCTTGGCCTCGTCGTAGTGGTCGGGCGTGATGCCCTGCAGCCCGATGTAGTCGATGTCGCCGGTCTGGAACTGCGTGTAGAGCACGGTCAGGTCCGGGACGTATTTGATGACCAGGGTTTCGAGGAAGGGCCCCGGGCCGTGGTAGCCCTCGTAGGCCTTGAGCGTGATGTGGTCGCCCGGCACGCGCTCGCCCCACCGGAACGGCCCGGTGCCGACGGGGTTCTGGGCGAAGGCGGGCTTGTTGATGTCGGCCTCCTTCTCCAGGATGTGCTTGGGGCCGAACCAGGTCCAGGACAGGATCGCCGGATAGGGCGCGTAGGGCCGCTCCATGCGCCAGGTGATCTCCGTGGGGCTCACCACCGTCACGTCGCGCAGGAGGTCGTGGCCGGCGCGCCGGCCGGACAGGAACTTCGGGTCGACCAGCAGGGCGAGGTTGTACTTCACGTCCTCGGCCGTGAAGGGCGTGCCGTCGTGCCACTTCACGTCGGGGCGGAGCTTCACCCGCCATGCGAGCCCGTCGGCCGAGATGCCGCCGTTCTCGACGCTGGGGATCTCGGCGGCGAGGTCGGGCGCGAAGCTGCCGTCCGGGTTCGAGCGCCACAGCGTGCCGAAGAGGTTCATGTAGACGGCTTCGTCCACCTCGATGTGGAGCTTCAGCGGCTGGAACACGGTCGGCTCCTGGGACAGGCCGATGACGGCCTGGCCCTTGGGCTTCGTGGGCGGCGTCGCCGCCAGCGCCCCCGGCACCCAGCCGGCGAGGGGGCCGGCGAAGGCGAGCGCCCCCGCCGAGGCGCCGAGTGCCAGGAGCCGGCGCCGGCTCGGGCCCTGGGTGCGCGCGGATGGCAGCGCTTCGTCGTGGTCCTGGCTCATGGCGGGAACTCCGGCGTGGATGGGGGTGGCGTCAGATGCCCGCGATAGGGCGCGGGTTGGAGCCGTCGCTGAAGCGGGACAGGCGGAAGTCGTGCGGGTCGACCACCGGGGCCGCGCCCGTCACGAGATCGGCGGCGAGGCGGCCCGCGGCGGGGCCGATGCCGAACCCGTGGCCCGAGAAGCCCGTCGCCACGACGAGCCCCGGCAGGGCGTCGACCGCCGAGATCACCGGGACGGCGTCGGGCGTCACGTCGATCATGCCGGCCCATTCCTGGACCACGCGCGCCTTGCCGAAGACTGGGAAGAGCCGCGACAGGTCGGCGAGGGCCTGGCGATTGTAGCGGCGGTCGGGCTCGGGATCGAGCACGCGGCACTGCTCGTAGGGCGACACCTGGTCGAGCGGCACGGTGCGCGCCTCCGTCCATTCCTGCCGGAAGCGGCCGTCGACGCGCAGCTTCAGCCCGCGCCAGTCGTCCGTGAAGGCGGGAAGGAAGTCGGTGAAGAAGCGGAAGCTGTCGGGCACCAGCGGCACGACGTTGACGCTGCCGTTGGCGATGGAATAGCCGCCGTCGAGCCGCTTGCGGTAGGCTCCCTTGGAGCACCAGAACGATGCCTCGGGCCCGCCCTCGAGCGGTGCCGTGCGCAGGACGCTGGAACGCACCTTGAGCTGTTGCAGCACGATGCCGAGGTCGGCGAGGAAGCGGCGCGACCAGGCGCCGCCCGCCAGCACCACGGCATTGCAGCGGATGCGGCCACGCTCCGTCACCACGGCCGTCACCCGCCCGCCCGCCCGGTCGAGCCCGCGCACGGCGCAATCGGTCAGCACGACAGCCCCGGCCGACTGCGCCGCCGTGGCGATGGCGGGCGCGGCCTTCTGGGGCTCGGCCCGGCCGTCGGTCGAGCAGTACATGGCGGCCTTCCAGCGCTTCGACCCGTCCGGCACGTGCCGGTCGAGTTCGGCACCGGAGATCATGCGGGCGTCGATCTGGTAGGGGCGGGCGTGTTCGAGCCAGGTCTCGTAGCGGCCGACGTCGGCGTCGCTCTCGCAGCCCCAGACGACGCCCGAGGCCCGGAAGCCCGTCTCGGCCCCCACCGTCTCGTTCATCTGCCCCCACAGGCGCAGGCTTTCGACGATGAGCGGGATCTCGCGCGGGTCGCGGCGGCCCTTGCGGACCCAGCCCCAGTTGCGGCTCGACTGCTCGCCCGCGATTTGCCCCTTCTCGCACAGCGCCACCGAGACGCCGCGCTTCGCCAGCGCCAGGGCCGTCGACGTGCCGATGATGCCGCCACCGATGACGACGACCTCGACGGCGTCGGGCAGCGCCTCGTCGGGGCGGATGGGGTCGACCGGGGGTCCCATGCTCAATCCTCGTTCCGCGGGGCCGTGCCCCGGCTCAGAGCCGCGGCTCCAGGGCCCAGTTGATGGGTATCTCGGCGACGGCGGCGGTGTTGGGCAGGTCGAGCGCGAAGGCGACGACGCGGCCGACCTCGCCGGGCTGGGTCAGCGTGGCGGGGTCGCGCCCCGCCGTCAGCGGCGCCGCCATGTCGGTGGCGACGAAGCCCGGGCAGATGGCGGTGGCCCGGATGCCGTGCTCCCAGCCGGCCTGGCGGATGGCGTGGGTGAGGCCGAGGACGGCGAACTTGCTGGTGGCGTAGAGGCCCGATGCGGCCGAGGCGACGCGGAGGCCGGACAGCGACGCCACCACGGCGACGCGCCCGCGGCCGCCCGCCTTGAGCGGTTCCCAGGCCGCCTTCACCAGCCGGCGCGGCGCCTTGACGTTGACCTCCAGCAGATCGTCGAAATCCGCGTCCCCGGCGTCGATCACGTTGCCGGGGATCATGATGCCGGCGTTGGCCACCACGGCGTCGATGCGCCCGAACCGCGCCATCGTGGCCTCCACCCAGGCTGCCGGCGCCGCGAAGTCGCGGGCGTCGTAGCGCTGGAGCAGGGCGTCGGCGGGGATGGGCCCCACCATGGCGTCGGGATCCCGCAGGCCGAGGCTGAGGCGCCAGCCCGCGTCGGCCAGGGCTTCGGCGACCGCGCGGCCGATGCCGCGGTTGGCACCCGAGACGAGGGCGACCCGGCTCACCGCCCGCCCCCGCCGCGCCGCGACCGCCTCACTCGGGGTCCGGCACCATGTCGAGGTAATGGACGTAGACCTTGCGCAGCAGTTCGAGCATCCGGGCGCGCTCGTCCCCCGACAGCATGGCGAAGAAGCGCTCGTCCTGCCGGCGCGCGGCGTCGCGCACCGTGTCCCGCAGGGCTTCGCCGCGCGGCAGCAGGTAAAGCTCGCGAGCCCGTCGCTCGATCGGCGAGATGCGCTGCTCGACGAGGCCGGCCTCGGCCATGGCGTCGAGGAGCTTGCCCATCGCCGACCGGTCCCGCCGGACGAAATGCGCCAGCACCGAGGGCCGGATGCCGGGGTTGGCGCCGACCAGCAGGATCGTGGCGATCTTGCCCGTGCCGCCCGCCAGGCCGAGGGGCTCCATCTCGGCGTCGAGGTCCTGGCTGACCAGGATGTTGACGGTGCGGACGTAGAAGCTCAGCAGCGAGCCGAAGACGTCGAAATCGATGTTGATATAGTCGACGGTCTTCGGCGCCTTGAGGCCGCGGCGCGACGGCGCGGCTCGGGCGCCCCGCCCTCGGGCCTTGGCTTCCATGATGGCGGTGGCCTCGCAAAGCGGTCGACTCCCGGCTCGGGGTGGAGTGGACAGGCATGGTGATCGTGCCGATGGGCCGCGGCCCATCGCGGTTCAGTGCCGAGCCCGATCAGCATCGAGACAGTGCAGCGGCACATCTCCACTTGCGGACTCGTCTCCGTCGACCTCGCCGATGCGGGATCGACTTGCTGCGTCGCGAGATGACCTGTTCGATCGTGTGCCCTGCGACCTGATGATGGTAGGTGTCCACTATCCCGAGCGTCAAGCCGGATACGCGACCGGCGCTGCGGAAAGAATCCGCAGCGCCGGGTCGAGGGCGATCCATCGCTGGGCAGAGCGCCGCGGGATCGGGCGCCGCGGCGCGGGGCCGGTCAGGCGGGCGCGAAATTCATGGCGACGCCGTTGATGCAGTAGCGCAGGTGGGTGGGCGCCGGGCCGTCGTCGAAGACATGCCCGAGATGGCTGCCGCAGGTGGCGCAATGCACCTCGGTGCGGACCATCCCGTGCGACCGGTCGACCGTGCTCTCGACCGCGCCCTCGATCGGCTCGTTGAAGCTCGGCCAGCCGGTGCCGCTCTCGAACTTCAGTTTGTTGTCGAACAGCGGCGTGTCGCATCCCGCGCAGGAGAAGGTGCCGCGGCGCTTCTCGTGCAGGAGGGCGCAGCTTCCCGGCCGCTCGGTGCCGTGGCGGCGCATCACCTGGTACTGGTCCTGGGTGAGCAGGCTGCGCCATTCGGCGTCGGTGCGGGTCACCGGGAAGGCCTGGGTGTCGTCGACCTGGGTGTCGTGGGTCATGGGGCGGGGCTCCGGATGGCGGGGCGGCCCCGACGAAGGCCGGGGTGCCGCACCCCCGGGAGCTGTCCATCGCCGCCCCGTCCGTCAAGAAGCCTGCGGTCACAAAGCTTCAGTGGAACCGCACCGGGACGGCGAGGGCGATGCGGCCGCCGAGCTCGTCCGGGGGCGCCGGCACCGGGCTGGCCCGCCGCACCATGGCGAGGGCCGCCGCGTCGAGCGAGGGGTCTCCCGAACTGCCCGCCACGGAGGCCGACGTCACCCGGCCGCCGCGGTCGACCGTGAAGGCGACCCGGACGGTGCCGCCTGCCCCGCTCGGCGACACCGGCTTGTAGGCGTCGAGATGCGCCACCACGGCGCCGCGCCAGGACGCGACCTCGGCGCCGGAAGCGGCGGGGCGCGATGCCGCGGCTCCGGCGTCCGGGCCGCCGCCCTCGCGGGCCACGGCGCCCCTGGCGGCGGCCCTGTCTGCGTCTCGGCCGGCCCGGGCATCGGCGCGGGCCTGCGCCCGCGCGTCGGCGCGGGCCCGACGCCGCGCCGCCTCGCGGGCGAGTTGGCGCGGGTCGGGTTTCGCGGGTTCGGGCATCGCCGCCGTGAGCTTCGGCGGCGGCACGGCGACCTTGGGCTTCCGCGGCACCGGCGACCGCGGCGGGGAGCGTGAGGGCGGCAGCGGCGGCGACGCCAGCAGGGTCTCGGCCGCGACCGGCGCGGCGGGAGCCGGCACCGTCGGCTCGGGAAGCGCGGGCTGGCGCGCGGGCACGGGCTCCGGCGGGGAAGGGGGGGCGGGCGCCGGCGGGGTCGCGTCGGCCTGCGGGCGAGCTTGGCTCGGGGCCTCCACGGAGGGCGGCTCCGGCACGGCCGGCGGCTCCGGCGCGGCGGGCGGCGGTGGGTCGTCGCCGGCCCTTTGTGAAGCTTCGGGCGCGGGGGCCGGCGCGGGCTGCGCGTCGGGGCTGGCGCCGGGTCCTTGAGGCGGGGCGTCGCCGGTCGGGGCGAGGGGTTCCGGCGCGACCGGCACGGTCGCCGCCACGGCGACGGGTTCGAGGTCGATGACGATGCCCGGCGTCCCCTCGGGCGGGGGCGGGGCGGGGAGTTCGCCGCGCACTAGCCACCAGCCCGCGCCGAGGTGCAGCCCCGCCACCACCAGCGCGGCGGCGCCCCAGCGCAGGGTGTCGACGGTTCGGCGCTCCGCCGCCAAGGGCACGAGGCTCACGGCGCCGTGCCCGCGTCCTCGAGCCCCTGCAGGGCGATCTTGAGATAACCCGACCGCCGCAGGAGGTTCATCGTGCCCATCAGCTCCCCGTAGGACAGGCCGGCATCGGCGCGCAGCACGATGCGCCGGTCGTGGTCGCCGCCCGTCTCGCCGTCGAGGCGCTCGCCCAGCGCCTCGCGGCTCACGCTGTCCTCGCCGAGCACCAGCGCGAGGTCCCGCTTCACCGTCAGCACGACGGGCTTCTCGGGCCGGGGCTGCGCGGCGGCGTTGGACACCGGCAGGTCGACCGGCACGTCGACGGTCGACAGCGGCGCCGCCACCATGAAGATGATGAGCAGCACCAGGGCCACGTCGATGAAGGGCGTGACGTTGATGTCGGCGATCTCGCCGGCATCGTCGTCCCCTCGGCCGAGTTTCATCGCCATGGGATCACTCCGCCGCCCGGCGGTGGGTCGTGCGGCGCCGGTCGAGGTCGCGCGACAGGTGGCGCATCACCTCCGCCGAGGCGTCGGCCAGCAGGGCCTTGTAGCCCGAGGTGGCCCGGGCGAAGCCGTTGAAGATGACGACGGCCGGGATGGCCGCCACGAGGCCGATGGCGGTGGCCAGCAGCGCTTCCGCGATGCCGGGTGCCACGACGGCGAGGTTCGACGTGTGAGCCTGGCTGATGCCGACGAAGCTCGTCATGATGCCCCAGACGGTGCCGAAGAGGCCCACGAAGGGCGCCGTGGAACCCACGGTGGCGAGCACGCCCGTGCCCTGGGTGATGCGCCGGGCTGCGCGTGCCTCGACGCGGTCCATCGCCAGCCCGGCCCGGTCCTTGATGCCCTCCGCCGGCAGCGCCGCCGAGCGCGCCACCTCGGCGGCCGCGGTCGCCACCAGCAGCGCCACGGGGTCTCGCCCCTGCCCGTCCCGCTCCGCCACGGACGCGAGGTCGTCGGCGGCGGCGAGCGCCTTCAGGCCGCGCTGCGCCGCGCGGCGCGCCGCGGCGAGCTGCAGCGTCTTGACGAGCCAGATCGTCCAGGTGGCGACCGAGGCCGCCATGAGCCCGATCATCACGGCCTTCACCACGGCATCGGCGTGGATGAACATCGACCAGGGCGACAGGTCGTGCGGCAGGGTCGCGGGCGATGCGGCGGCGGGCGCGTCCGGCGCCTGGGCGAGGGCGGGCGGGACCGGCCCGGCCAGCACCGCCACGGCCAGCACCAGGGCCGCCGACGGCCGTGCCGCGAAGCGCGCTTGGATCATGGGGTATCTCCGTTTGTCGTGTCGGTTCGGGGAGGCTTTCGCGCGCCACCGGGCGGGCGCCGCGGGGTCAGGGCGGGCAGGGGATCCCGGCCCGCCGTGCCGAGACGAGGCGGTCCAGCGCGGGCAGGCGGCGCAGAAGGTCGTCGGCCTTGGCGTAGAGGGCGTCGCGTCGCAGCGCCGCCACGACGTCCTCGATTTCGGTCCCGACGGCCTCGGGAAGGCGGCGGCACAGCAGCCCCGCCGCCGGTCCGAGGTCCTCGGACAGCGCCGCCAGGGCATCGGCCTCGACGAGCTGGCCCGTGACGGCGGCGGCGATGCGCCGCGCGGTCTCGCCCGTGACGGTGAAACGGAGCCGGTCGCCGGCGCGGGTGACCTCGGCGCCCTCGCCCCCCTGCGCCAGGATGCAGCGCTGGAGGGCGATGTCGGGCCCGTCGAGGCCGCGTCCGGCCGGGAGGTCGAACGCGAGATCGCGCCCCGACAGCAGGTCCCGCAGACCCGGACCCGCGGTCTCGGCCGCGACGGCGGCGAGGCACGGCGTCGCGGCGCGGCGGTCCGCGGCGCCACGGTCGATCCGGTCGAGCAGGCCGAGGGCGAGCAGGCGCGGCGTCGCCGCCGACCCCGGAGGGGCCTGCCGGATCGACCCGGCCAGCGCCAGCGCCGCCAGGGCGGCGAGCGCCGCCGGGATGGCCAGGGGTCCGAAGCGCCGCGCCACGAGGCCGTGCGGCGAGCCGCTCCGCCGCGGGCCGGTCCCCGTCGACCCCGTGCCGCCCAGCCACGCCGCGACCGCGCGGTCGGCCGAGGCGAGGCCGGCCGGCGGGGTCCTGGCGAGCCCCATCGACAGGGCCCAGCCGACGGCAGCGGCCGCCATGGCCCAGACCAGCAGGGCCGCCGCCCCGCCGGCGACGGCGGCGGCGAGCCCGCAGGCCGCGAGGCCGAGCACCGCGGCCCGTTGGCCCACGGTCGCCGCCGGCTCGCCGCGCGAACGCCGCCGCTTGGGGTCGAGCAGCCCCATCAGGGCCAGGGCGGCCGCGGAAGGCAGCGACAGGAGCAGCAGGGCCACCGTCACGGCCGTGGGGGTCCGGCGAGGGCGGCGTCGTGCCCGGCCCGCAGCAGCGCGCGGCCGGGCCGATGGAGCAGGGCGATGGCGAGGCCCAGCAGGGCGGCATCGCCGAACGCGATGGCCGGGCACCCGGCCGCGAGCGCCGTCGCCCAATCGGGGCCGCCCGCGGCGAGGCGCAGCGGGGGCAGGGCGGCGAGGGCCAGCCCCGTCGCGACCCTGAGGACGCCGTCGAGCGCCGGCCGGCGCAGGGCCACGCCCGCCACGAGGGCGAGCGCCCCCGCCACCAGGAAGCCGACGGCGGTGGACTCGACCGTGGCGCCGTCGGCGAGCCCGAGGAAGTACCCCACCCCGGACCCCGCCATGGCCAGGGGGAGCCCGAGGGCGACGACGCTGGTGGCGCGGTCGAGCGCCGCCCAGCCGGGCCGCGCCGTGGCCCGGCGCACCAGCCACAGGCGCAGACCGCCGACCGTGACGCTGCAGCAGCAGAAGCCCATCGCCGTCCAGGCGAGCTTGGAGGCGAGCCCGGCGAAATGGCCGAAGTGCAACGGCGCCATCAGGCCGTAGAGCGTGCCGCCGAGCGAAGGCGCCCGCCCCACCGCCGGCCGCCGCTCCAGGAAGGCGCCCGTCACCCCGTCGTAGACGAGGGTGGCGGCGGCGATATCGCCGGGGCGGGTCTCGGCATAGACGGTGACGCGGGCGTCGGCCCGGCCCGGATGCGCGACGCGGATGAAGGCCGGCGCAGCGCCGGCGCGCGCCCCCGCGTCGGCCGCGACGGCGTCGAGGTCGGCGATGGCCGCCGGGCTCGGGTCGGCGGCGGGCGGCGGTCCCAGCAGGGCCGTGAACAGGGCCTGCTGGTCGCCGCCGAACGACACCCAGGCCAGGGTGGGAAAGCCGACCGGGGCGGCGAAGGAGAAGAAGGCGCCCGTCACCGCCAGGACCAGGGCGAAGGGCAGGGCCCAGGTGCCGGCGAGGTTGTGGCGGTCCCGCGCCGCGAGTGGCGGCGAAGCCAGAACCCGCAGGGTGAAGAGGTCCCGCAGCAGGTGTCGGTGGATGGCGAGGCCCGACAGGGCGGCCAACAGCAGCGCCAGCCCGGCCACGCCCGTCACGACGTAACCGAACAGGCCAGGGATGTAGAGGCGGACGTGGATGCCGACCAGGAACGCCGCCAGGGCGCCGTCGGGGTCGCGACCCGCGATGTCGGCGGCGAGGCCCTCGCGGCGGTGCAGCACGCGGCCGTCCGGACCGGTCTCGACGTCGATGCCGCGCTGCTCCGGCCCCGGGGCATCGCGCAGCGACACCCGCAGGCCGTCGCGCCCGGAGGCGGCGAGGTCCACGACCTCGCGCAGGGCCGGCGGGGCGTCGGCCACGGCCCGGCGCAGGATGGCGTCGACGGGCCGGGTCAGCGGGGCACGGGCGTCGAGGGCGCCGGTCGACCAATGGCCGATCTCGTCGGCCATCACCGCCACGGTGCCGGTCGCCAGCACGGTGTAGAGCAGCAGCCCGAGCGCCACGGCGGACCAGCCGTGGAGGGCGACGAGGAGGCGAGCCTCCCGCTGCGGCAGGGCGATCATCGCACCACCGTGGCGGGCGGCGGAACGCGGTCGAGAGCCACGGCCACGCCGCACAGGGTCCAGAGCGCCAGCGCCACCCAGGCGGCGCGGCGCGGCGACCGGTCGAGGCAGGCGTGGAAGAAGGCCGCCGCCCAGACGAGCGGCAGGGCGACCAGCGGCACCGCGATGGCGTCGACGCCTCCGGGGCCCGGAGGCAGCACCGCCGCCAGCGCCGCCACCACCCCGAGGGTGGTGAGGGCCGCGCCGGGGCCCGCCAGCGCCACGCGGGCGAGGGCGCTCCCGCCGCGACCGAACAGGCTGCGTCCCGGGGCCGCGACGGGCCGACTGGGGATGATGGGAAAGGTCGACATCGTGATCGGGCCGCAGATCCGCGCTGAACTCGCCGCCCCGGAGCCTCATCGGCGCCGAAGTCCCCTGAGGACGGCAGGCGACATGCCGTGGACAGGCAAGTCGAGGCGGTCCCATAGCCGGGCTGGCAGCTGGATCGGTTCTAAATGCGCAAAACTGGACTTCGAAGAATTCCAGAGCGCTTTCACTTTCGGTGGATCTGCTCAAGATCTCGCGCCGAGAGCCGTGTCGTCGGCCCCAGGGTCGCCGAGGCGACGCTAGGGAAAGCCGGTACGGCTCTCGGTCAGGCCGCGTCGGGGCGCGGCGCCGCGAGGGCCGACCCGCCCGCGTCGAAGGGCCGGACGAAGGTGAAGGCTTCCGCCGTCGGCCCGAGACGGGCCAGCCGGGCGAGGCGCTCCAGGCCCTCGCGCAGCGTCGGGCGGGTGCCGGCCGGCACCCACCACAGCGCCAGCGTGACGTCGAGCCGGTCGAACCAGTCCCGCCGGCGGCGCATCATGGCGCGGTGGAGGGGATCCCGGTAGGTGAAGGCCTTGAGGGCCTCCGGGTCGGTCCACACCGACAGGTTCAGCAGGCCGTGCGGGTCGGCGGCGAGCCGGCGGTCCTCCGCGTCGCCCTCCGCCGGCGTGAAGCGCCACAACAGCCCGTCCCCGCCGTCCGCCGCCGCATTGACGGCGTCGAGCGCGGCGAGGAACTCGGCATTGGCGGGGTCGGCCTTGGGCCGCCGGAAGCGGGCGACGTTGATGTGGGCGAGGTGGTGCTCCGCCGTGGCGACCGCCGGCTCCGTCACGGTCAGATCGAGCCGGCCTCGACCATGAAGTTGTTGGCCGTGCACATGGCGCTGTCGTCCGACGCCAGGAACAGGACCATGCGGGCGAGGTAGACGGGGTCGATCGGGTCGGGCAGGCACTGGCGCCGCAGCTGGGCTTCCAGCTTCTCGGGCGTCACCCAGAGCTGCTTCTGCCGGTCCGTCATCACCCAGCCCGGCACGACCGTGTTGACGCGGATGCGGTGCGGGCCGAGGTCGCGGGCGAAGCTGCGCGTCATGCCGTGCACGGCCGCCTTGGCGGTCGTGTAGACCGGCATGCCGCCGCCGGCCTCCCACCACGAGTTCGAGCCCATGTTGACGATGGAGCCGCGGCCCGCCGCCACCATGTCGGGCGCCACCGCCTGGGTGGCGAAGAACATGTGGCGCAGGTTGGTGGCGATGCGCTCGTCGTAATATTCGGGCGTGACGTCTTCCCAGCCGTGCCGGTCGTCGCGCGCCGCGTTGTTGACCAGGACCGATGCCGGGCCGAGGTCGGCCTTGAGCGCCGCCACCGCGCCTTTCAGCGCCGCGATGTCGCGCAGGTCGCAGGGCGCGAACCGCACGCTGCCGCCGACCTCCGCGGCGAGGGCCCGCCCGCCCTCGGCGTCGATGTCGACGAAGCCGACGCGCGACCCCTGTTCGGCGAAGGCCCGCACCAGATAGGCGCCGATGCCGGAGGCACCGCCCGTGACCAGGACGGTCGCACCCGCGAGCGACGGGTAGGTGGCGAAGGTCATCGGCGGTGTCCTCGAAAGGTGATCGGATGGCGTGAGCCATAGCGCGGCCCGACGCCTTTGTCAGGACGGGCGTGGCGTCGCGTGCCGTGGGGGCGGCGTCGTGGGGGCGGGCCGGGGGGCGCGGGTTGGTGAAAGGGCGGCGAGGCTGTAGGTCAGGGCCGACCCGTGGCCGGAGCGTCGCCATGCCTGCCCCATCCTCCCCCGTGGACGCGCGGCCGACGGCCCTGCAGCTCTTCGGCATCTTCGCCCGCATCGGCCTGACCAGCTTCGGGGGCGGGCTCAGCGGCTGGCTGCTGCGGGAATTCGTCCGCGACCGCGCCTGGATCACCGAGGAGGAGTTCTTGAACGGGCTGTCGCTCGCCCAGGCCCTGCCCGGCGTCAACGTCACCAACATGGCGATCTGGATCGGCCATCGGCTGCTCGGCTTCCGGGGCGCCGCGGCGGGGCTGGCCGGCATCGTGGTGCCGCCCGCCATCTTCATCGTCGGGCTCAGTGCCGTGTTCACGGCGCTGCAGCGCTTCCCGGCCACTCATTGGACGCTCGACGGCGCCGCGGCCGCCGCCATCGGGCTCAGCCTGTCCATGGGGATCACCACGGCGCTGCGGGTCAAGCGGCGCTGGCGGCCGCTCGCCATCATGGCGGCGACCTTCGTGGCGATCGGCCCGCTGCACCTGCCCCTGGTGGCGGTCGTGGCGGTGGCGGGGCTGGGCAGCATCGCGCTGGAATACGTCCGGCTGCGGCGGGCCTGACCGCGGTGGCACGCCCCGTCCTCGGCCTCCTCGGCGTCTTCGCCCCGCTCTCGCTGGTCACGGTGGGGGGCGGCCAGACCGTCATCGCCGCCATCCAGCGGCAGGTGGTGGACCAGCATCACTGGATGACGGCGCCGCAGTTCCTCAACGCCTTCGCGATCTCCCGCATGGCCCCGGGGCCGGGGTCGCTGCTGGCCACGCTGATCGGCTGGCAGGTTGCGGGCGCCTGGGGCGCCCTCGCCGCCACGCTCGGCATCTTCGGCCCGACGGTCGTGCTGGTCTACGGCGTCGCGGTCCTGTGGTCGCGCCACGAGGGCGCGCTCTGGCAACGCGCGCTCGAGGGCGGGCTGCGGCCCGTGGCGGCCGGCATGATCCTGGCCTCGGTCTACGTGCTGCTCGGGTCGCTCGACGGGGGCTGGCCGGCCCAGGCCATCGCCCTCGCCTCGACGGCGCTGCTGATGGCGACGCGGGTCAACCCGCTGCTGCTCCTGCTGGCCGGGGCGGGGCTTTTCCTCGCCCTGCATGCCGGCGGGTGAGGGGGCGCGCATTCGGCGCAAACATTCGACGGTGCCTCTCGGCGGGCAGATGCGCCCAGGCGTCGCAAAGCGAGGATCGGTTCGCCCGCCGAAGCATTCACGATGGAAGAATGGCGGTTTCCGTTGCGGTATACCCCTCGGCGCCATTAACGCCGTGTAAGGGACGGCGCTCCCAGGTTCGATCAAGACTTGAGAGATGCCATGTCCGCAGCCGCCGAACCGCGTGCCCGCAAGGGCCATCGAGACCCGAGCCGGCTGGTCATCCCGACCATCGGGCTCGTGGTGGCGGGGTTCTGCGCCGCGTCCGTCGCCATGCTCAACGACATCCGGCAGGACACGTGGGACCGCGCCATCACGGGCGAGGGCAACCTGCGGAAGGCCCTGTCGCAGGACATCGCCCGGAGCCTCGAAACCTACGACCTTTCCATGCAGGCGGTGGCGGACGGGGTCGCCGAACCGGAACTGCCACGGCTCAGCCCGCGCCTGCAGGACATGGTGCTCTACGACAGGTCGGCCCTGGGCCGCGACCTCGGGGCGCTGCTGGTGGTCGACGCCACCGGCAAGGTCTTGCGCAGTTCGCTCCCCGCCGCCGTCGGGACCGACGTCGCCGGGCGCGACTTCTTCGTGGCCCAGCGCGACGCCGCGGACCGCGGCCTCTTCGTCGGCGCGCCGTTTCGGCGCGGGTCCGAGGGCGAGGAGGTGGTCGGGCTCAGCCGCCGGCTCCACACCCCCGACGGGTCCTTCGCCGGGATCGTGGCCGGCACCATCCGGCTGTCCTATTTCCGCGACCTGTTCTCGAAGGCCGACATCGGGCCACACGGCGCCATCACGCTCGTGCGGCGGGACGGGATCTGCCTGATGCGCATGCCGTCCGCGACCTCCTGCTTCGGGCGGAGCTTCGCGGCGAGCCCCAACTTCCGGGCCTACATCGCCGGCGGATCCGCATTGTTCACCGGCACGGCCGCCAACGACGGCGTGCGGCGGATCTACGACTTCGGGACGGTCGGCGACCTGCCGCTGGTGCTCAGCGTCGCTTTGGCGGAGGACGACGTCTTCGCGCCCTGGCGCGCCAAGGCCATGGCGCTGGCGGTGGCGCTGACGACGCTCTGCGCGGCCGCCGCGATGCTGGGGTTCGCCCTGTCGCGGCAGATCCGCCGCACGGCCGCGGCCGAGCGGGACTCGTCGGCCAGCGAGGACCAATATCGGCTCCTCGCCGACCACGCCCTCGACATCATCATGCGGCTCGACCGCGCGCTGCGCCGGTCATACGTGTCGCCGGCGGTCCGCGCCGTGCTGGGCTACGCGCCCGAGGACCTCGTCGGCTCGACGCCGCGCGGCATCATCCATCCCGACGACTGGTCGTCGGTGCTGAACGTGATCGCGGCCGCCCAGGAGACGGGGGGCAGCGCCGAGGCCACCTACCGCCTGCGGCACCGGGACGGCCATTACCTCTGGATGGAGGGCCGCTACAATTCGGTGCCGGGCGACGGCGGCTTCATCGTCCTGCTGCGCGACGTCACGCAGCGCAAGGCCGCCGAGGAACGCCTGGCCGCGCTCAACGCCGAACTCGCCGCCGTCGCCAGCAGCGACGCCCTGACGGGGCTCGCCAACCGACGCCGCTTCGATGCCGCCCTGGCGGAAGAGGCGGGCCGGGCCGCCCGCGACGGCACGCCGCTGTCCCTGCTGATGCTCGATGTCGACCGCTTCAAGCTCTACAACGACGCGTTCGGACATCCCGAAGGCGATGCCTGCCTGCGCGCCGTCGCCGATGCCCTGCTCACCGTCGTGCGGCGCCCGAGCGACCTCGTGGCCCGCTACGGCGGCGAGGAGGTGGCGGTGCTGCTGCCCGGTACCGACGCGGCCGGGTCGCTCCGGGTCGCCGAGCGGTGCCGCGCCGCCGTCGCGGCCTTGAAGCGCCCGCACCCCGGCAATGCCGCCTGCGGCGGCGTCGTCACGGTGAGCCTCGGATGCGCGACGCTGGACGCCGGCGACGGCGCGCCGGCGGATGCCGCCGCCCTGGTATCGTTGGCCGATGCCCGGCTCTACGAGGCCAAGCGCACCGGGCGCGACCGCGTCGTCGCTCACGGCGCCGTCCTGCCCGTTCTCCCGCTGCCTCCCGACGAGGAGCGGCGCCTCGCCGTCCTGGCGCATTACGACGCCGGGGGCGCCACCGCGCGCTCCCCCCGGCTCGACGCCATCGCCGAGATCGCGGCGCGCCTGCTCGGGGCGCCGGTCGGCTTCGTCTCGCTCGTGGGCCGGGAGGAGGTGACGCTGGCCGGCTGCCACGGCGTCGAGATGCGCAGGTTCCCGCGCGACGACACCTACTGCGCCCATACGATCCAGGGCGACGATCCCCTGGTGGTGCCCGACACGCGGGCAGACCTTCGCTTCACCGAGAATGCGCTGACGCGCGACGGCGTGGGCTTCTACGCCGGGGCGCCACTCGTCAGCCCGCTCGAAGGGCGCAGGCTCGGCGCGCTCTGCGTCGTCGACACGGAGGCCCGCGCGGCGCTCGACGCGCATCAGCGCGCCCTGCTGGTCGACCTCGCCCGGCTCGCCGTCGAGGACCTCGAGCGGCGGCGCCTGGGGCTCGACCGCGCCGCCGCCGACAGCGGCTCGGAGGCCGGGACGGAGGCCGGCCCGGTGGCGGCGTGACGCCGCGCCCGCTCCGATGAAACCGGCCGGCGGGGCGGCGACCGCCGATCCGGCGTTCCACCCGGCCCGCGATCCGCATATGAAGCACCCATGGTGGCGATCAAGAATCACGAGGCGGAACGGTTCCTGGCGCGCGACGTCGGCAGCTACACGGTCTTCCTCGTGCACGGCCCCGACGTCGGCCTGGTCAGCGAGCGCGTCCGGCGCATCGTCAAGGGTCTCGTCGACGATCCCCATGATCCGTTCCAGCTCGTCCGCCTGTCCGGCGAGGACCTCGGAGGCGACGCCGCGCGCCTCGCCGACGAGGCCCAGACGGTGCCGCTGTTCGGGGGACGTCGTGCCGTCCTGGTGGACGGGACCGCGGCCAAGAAGGTCGAGCCGGCGGTCGAACTCGCCCTGACCCTCGACGGGGCCTGCCCGATCGTGGTGTCGGCCGGCACGCTGAAGAAGGACTCCGCGCTGCGCAAGGCCGTCGAGCGTAGCCGCACGGCGGCCGCCATCGAATGCTACCCCGACAGCGATCAGGACCTCGCCCGCCTCGTCGAGGCGGAGGCGGCGGGCGCGGGATTGGGGATCGACGGGGACGCGCGCGACCTGCTGGTGTCGCTGCTCGGCTCGGACCGCCTCGCCAGCCGGTCCGAGATCGCCAAGCTGCTGCTCTACGCCCACGGCGCCAAGGCCATCACGGCGGACCACGTCATCGCCGCCGTGGCCGATGCCTCGGTGCAGGCCAACGACGACGCGCTCGACGCGGCTTTCGGCGGCGACATGGCGGGGCTCGACGCCGCCCTGAACAAGCTGCACCTCGGCCCCGTCGAGGCCGGCCTGCTGCTCGGCGCCGCCCTGCGCCACGCCGTGGCGCTGCACCGCGCCAAGCTGGCGGGCCCGGGCGGCGATTCGCCCTTCCGCTTCGGCCTGCCGCCCCGGCGCAAGGTGGCGATCGACCGGCAGCTCGCCACGCTCGGCGTCGACGCGCTGGCCCGCACCATCGTGCGCCTCGGCGAGGGCATCGCCCTCGTGCGTCGCGAGCCGCGCCTCGCCGTCGACCACGCGACCCGCGCGCTCTGGACCGTGGCGCTGTCGGCCCGGCCCCGCGGCGGGCGCAACTGACCGCCGCCGCGGTGACGGCGGCTCCCGCCGCGGTGACGGCGGGTCCCGCCGCTCAGGTCCGGCCGAAGGTCTCGTCGAAGCTGTAGCCGGCGCCCCGCACGGTGCGGATCGGGTCGCGCTCGCGGCCGCGCGACAGGGACTTGCGCAGCCGGCCGACGTGGACGTCGACGGTGCGCTCGTCGATCTCGACCGATTGGCCCCAGACGCCGTCGAGCAGTTGCGAGCGCGAGAAGACCCGGCCGGGCCGTTCCATCAGGTAGTCGAGGAGCCGGAACTCCGTCGGCCCGAGGTGGATGTCCCGGGTGCCGCGGCGCACCCGGCGCGTTTCGCGGTCGAGGTCGAGGTCGCCGGCCGAGAGGCGGTTCGCGACGCGCTCGGGCCGCGAGCGGCGCAGGAGCGAGCGCACCCGGGCCATCAGTTCCGGCACCGAGAAGGGCTTGACCACGTAGTCGTCCGCCCCGACCGAGAGGCCGCGGACGCGCTCCGCCTCCTCGCCCCGCGCCGTCAGCATGATGACCGGCAGGGTGCGGGTCGATTCGCGGGCGCGGAGCCGGCGGCAGATCTCGAGGCCCGAGACGCCCGGCAGCATCCAGTCGAGGATGACGAGGTCGGGGGGGATCTCCGCCAGCCGGACCTCGGCCTCGTCGCCGCGCTCCACCCGCTCGACGGTGAACCCCTCGGCTTCGAGGTTGTAGGAGAGCAGCAGGCCGAGGGCCTGCTCGTCCTCCACCACCAGGATAGAGGGCGCGGTGCCGCCGTTCGCGGACTTTGGGGCGCTGCGGACAACGTTCACGGATGGGGCTCCCGGGCCGGCGATCAGGGCTCGTCCTGCGCCTCGGGCGTCGGCACCAGGCTGCCGCCGGAGCGCAGCTTGGGCCGATCGAGCGGCAGGGTGTCGCCGGTGGCGAGGTAGAAGACGGTCTCGGCGATGTTGGTGGCGTGGTCGCCGACGCGCTCGATGTTCTTCGAGCAGAAGAGCAGGTGGGTGCAGAAGGAGATGTTGCGCGGGTCCTCCATCATGAAGGTGAGGAGGTCGCGGAAGATGGAATCTTCCAGCGCGTCGAGTTCGCTGTCGCGCGTCCAAACCGCCTGCGCCCGCTCGACGTCGCGCTCCGCATAGGCGTCGAGCACGTCCTTCAGCTGGTTGGCGGCCAGCTCGTTCATGTGCTTCAGGCCGATCACGGCGCGGGGCACCCGCGGCTCGGTCGCGATCTTGACGGCCCGCTTGGCGATGTTCTTGGCGAGGTCGCCGACGCGCTCGAGGTCGCCCGAGACCCGGATGGCCGCCACGATCTCGCGCAGGTCGACCGCCATGGGCTGGCGGCGCGCGATCGTCATGATGGAGGCGGACTCGATGTCGCGCTGGAGCACGTCCAGGCGCGGGTCGCTGGCGACGACCGCCTGGGCGAGGTCGACGTCGAGCGCCACGAGCGCATCCATGGCGTCGGACAGCATCTTCTCGGCGATGCCGCCCATCTCGGCGATCTTGCGGCCGAGCGTCTGGAGTTCGGTGTCGTAGGCGGTGACGATATGGTCGGCCATGGCGCGATCCTTTCCCGAAGCTCGATCAGCCGAACCGGCCGGTGATGTATTGCTGCGTCTGCTTCTGCGTGGGCGAGGTGAACATGCGCTGCGTATCGCCGAACTCGATCAGCTCGCCGAGGTACATGAAGGCCGTGTAGTCGGAGCAGCGGGCCGCCTGCTGCATGTTGTGGGTCACGATGGCGATCGTGTATTGACCCTTGAGCTCGTCGATGAGTTCCTCGACGCGGGCCGTCGAGATCGGGTCGAGCGCCGAGCAGGGCTCGTCGAGCAGGATCACGTCCGGCTTCAGCGCCACCGTGCGGGCGATGCACAGGCGCTGCTGCTGGCCGCCCGACAGGCTGAGGCCGCTCGCCGACAGCTTGTCCTTCACCTCGTTCCACAGGGCGGCACCCTGCAGGGCCTTCTCGACGCGGCCGTCGAGCTCCGATTTCGGCAGCTTCTCGTAGAGGCGGATGCCGAAGGCGATGTTCTCGTAGATGGACATCGGGAAGGGCGTCGGCTTCTGGAACACCATGCCGATGCGGGCGCGCAGCAGATTGAGGTCCATGGCGGGGTCGAGGATGTTCTGGCCGTCGAGCAGGACCTCGCCCTCCGCCCGCTGTCGCGGGTAAAGGTCGTACATGCGGTTCAGCACGCGCAGCAGCGTGGACTTGCCGCAGCCCGAAGGGCCGATGAAGGCGGTGACGCGGTTGGCCTCGAGGTTGAGCGACACGCCCTTGATGGCCAGCGTGTCGCCGTAGAAGAACTTGAGGTCGCGCACCGAGACCTTGTTCAGGGCGGGGCGTCCGGCGCGCTCGGGCGCCGGCTCGGCCGCGGTGGAGGCGTCTGCGCCGGTGAGGGCGTCTGCGACGGTGGTCATTTGGCGGTCCTCGTGGAGCCGAGCGAGCGGGCCGCGATGCTGAGGATCAGCACGGTGGCGGTGATGATGAGGGCGCCCGTCCAGGCCAGCTGCTGCCAGTCCTTGTAGGGGCTGAGGGCGAACTGGAAGATGACGGTCGGCAAGCTCGCCGTGGGGCCGGTGATGTCGGCGTTCCAGAACTGGTTGTTCAGCGCCGTGAACAGCAGCGGCGCGGTTTCGCCCGAGATGCGGGCGAAGGCGAGCAGCAGCCCCGTGATGATGCCGGGGCGGGCTGCGCTGTAGGCGACCTTCAGCACGACGTGGGAGCGCGGCAGGCCCATGGCGCTGGCGGCCTCGCGCAGCTGGTTCGGCACCAGCAGCAGCATGTCCTCCGTGGTGCGGGCCACGACCGGGATGACCAGGATGGCCAGGGCCAGCGCGCCGGCGATGCCCGAGAAGTGGCCGATGCGCGTCACCACCACCTCGTAGACGAAGAGCCCGATGATGATGGACGGCGCCGACAGCAGGATGTCGTTGAGGAAGCGCACCACCACGGTCAGCTTCGAGTAGCGGCCGTGCTCGGCCATGTAGGTGCCGGCCAGCAGGCCGATCGGCGCCCCGATGGCGAGCCCCAGCAGCGTCATCACGACCGAGCCGTAGATGGCGTTGAGCAGGCCGCCCGCCGCGCCCGGAGGGGGCGTCATCTCGGTGAAGACCGAGGGCCTGAGCCCCGCGAGGCCGTTCCACAGCAGCGCCACCAGGATGAACACCAGGGCCAGCAGGCCGAGCCCCGCGGCGCCGACCGAGAGCCCGAGGAAGACGGCGTTGTTGGCGCGCCGCGCCTTGGAGAAGGTCGCCATGGCGGTTTCAGACTCCGGCGCGGCGCTGGATGCGCAGCAGCATGTAGCGGGCGATCGCCAGCACGATGAAGGTGATGACGAAGAGGATCAGGCCGAGGGCGATCAGCGACGAGGTGTAGAGGTCGCCCACCGCTTCGGTGAACTCGTTGGCGATGGCGGCCGAGATGGTGGTGCCGGGCGACAGGACCGAGGCCGAGATCCTGTGGGCGTTGCCGATCACGAAGGTCACCGCCATGGTTTCGCCGAGCGCGCGGCCGAGCGCCAGCATGACGCCGCCGATGACGCCGGTGCGGGAGAACGGGATGACGATGTTCTTGACCACTTCCCAGGTGGTGCAGCCGAGGCCGTAGCCGGCCTCCTTCAGCACCGGTGGCACGGTGGCGAAGACGTCGCGCGACACGGAGGAGATGAAGGGCAGCACCATGATGCCCAGGATGATGCCGGCGGTCAGCACGCCGATGCCGTAGGGGGGGCCCTGGAACAGGGCGCCGATGCCCGGGATGGGGCCCAGGACGGCGATGAGCGGCGGCTCGACGTAGGACTGCACGAAGGGCGCGAAGATGAACAGGCCCCAGATGCCGTAGATGATGCTGGGGATGCCGGCCAGCAGCTCGATGGCCATGCCGATCGGCTTGCGCAGCGCGAAGGGGCAGAGCTCGCTGAGAAACACCGCGATGCCGAGGCCGACCGGGATGGCGATCGCCATGGCGATGACGGAGGTGACGATGGTGCCGTAGATGGCGCCGAGGGCGCCGTAGACGTCGTCGTTCGGGTTCCACACCTGGGAGGTGAGGAAGCCCAGGCCGAAGGCCCTGAAGGCCGGCATGGAACCGATGATCAGCGAGACGATGACGCTGCCGAGCAGCACCAGCACGAAGACGGCGGCGGCGAGCGTCAGTCCGCCGAAGACCGCGTCGAAGGTCCGGAACCGCGACAGGACGGCCGCGCGGCCGGCATCCATGGTTCGGCGTGCCGGCTGATCCCGCATCGCGACGTCGGTCATAGGGGCTCCTGGAGATGGGCGGCCTCCGCCCGCGGGGCGGGAGGAGGTGGTCAGGCGAAGCCTGGTCGGACGCGGGGACGCGCCTGCGTGGCACATCCCCGCGCCCGTCGTCGCCGGGCGCCGACGCCTTCTCCCGCCGGGCGGCGGGAGAAGGGCAGGGGCCTCACTTCATGTCGTAGACGGGCTTGCCGCCGGCCATGATGCCGGTGTTGATCTCCTTGTCGATCAACGTCACCACCTTGGCGGGCATCGGGATGTAGTCGAGCGCTTCGGCTTCCTTGGTGCCGTTCTTGAAGGCCCAATTGAAGAACTTCAGCGCTTCGGCGGAAGCGGCGGAATCCTTGGGCTCCTTGTGCATCACCACGAAGGTCGAGGCCGTGATCGGCCACGACTGCGCGCCGGGCTGGTCCGTCAGGATCTGGTAGAAGCCGGGGGCGTGCTCCCAATCGGCGTTGGCGGCGGCCGACGAGAACGTGTCCATGGCGGGCGCCACGGCCTTGCCGTCGTGGTTCATCATCTTGGTGGAGACGAGGTTGTTCTGCTTGGCATAGGCGTATTCGACGTAGCCGACCGCGCCCTTGGTGTTGGCGACGTTGTTGGCGACGCCCTCGTTGCCCTTGGCGCCGAGGCCGACCGGCCACTCGACCGCGGTGTTCTCGCCGACTTTGGACTTCCAGTCGGGCGACACCTTGCTGAGGTAGTTGGTGAAGTTGAAGGTCGTGCCCGACCCGTCGGAGCGGTGCACCACCACGATGGCGGTCTCGGGCAGCTTGACGCCGGGGTTCAGCTTGGCGATCGCCGGGTCGTTCCAGGTCTTCACCGTGCCCATGAACATCGCCGCCAGGGTGGGGCCGTCCAGCGTCAGCTCGCCGGCCTTCATGCCGTCGAGGTTCACGACCGGTACGATGCCGCCCATGATCATCGGCCACTGGACGAGGCCGCCGTCCTTGAGGTCGGCTTCCTTCAGCGGCGCGTCGGTGGCGCCGAACGTCACGGTGCCGGCCTTGATCTGCTTGATGCCGCCGCCCGAACCGATCGACTGGTAGTTGATGCCGGTGCCGGTGTCCTTCTTGTAGGTGTCGGCCCATTTGGCGAAAACCGGGTAGATGAAGGTCGAGCCGGCGCCCGAGATGTCGGCGGCCTGCGCCGACAGCGTCCCCGCCGAAAGGGCGGTGGCCAGCAGGGCCGCACGCACGATGAGTTTCATGGTCATGGTTCGCCTTCGTTCAATCGTCGAACAGGTCTGTCCCGTCGCGCGAGCGCCGTGCCCCCGGGCGATGACGGCCGGAGTCGTATCGGAAACGCGACTAGCTTTTACGACGCTGGCGTTTCCGAAATATGACAATGCAAGTCACTGACGAAAAACAACATTCATGTCTTGAGCGGGATCGTCACCGTGATCAGCGTGCCGTGGCCGAGGTCGCTGTCGATGGTGAGTCGGCCGCGGTGGCGGGCCACGATGTGCTTGACGATGGCGAGGCCGAGGCCCGTCCCGCCCTTGGCACGGCTCTGGCCGGCGTCGATGCGATAGAACCGTTCCGTCAACCGCGGCAGGTGCTCCGGCGCGATGCCGGCGCCGAAGTCCCGCACCTTCAGCACGCCGATCCGCCGCTGGGCGCCGACGCCGATCTCGACCCGTCCCGGGGCCGCACCGTATTTGATGGCGTTCTCGACGAGGTTCTCGACCACCCGGAGGATCTCGTCCCGCTCGCCCGCCACGATGACCGGCACCGGCGCGTCCACCGCCAGGGTGACGCCGCTCTCGGAGGCGAGGGGGGCCAGCGTTTCGGCCACGTGCCGCACCGTCAGGGCGAGGTCGATGGGCTTGTCGGGCCGCAGGTGGAGGTTCTGCTCGATGCGCGACAGCGACAGGAGGTCGTCGATGAGGCGGGCCATGCGGCGCGCCTGGTCGGCCATGATGGACAGGAACCGCTCCCGCGCGCGGGCGTCGTCCCGCGCCGGGCCCTGCAGGGTCTCGACGAAGCCGAGGAGCGAGGCCAGGGGCGTGCGCAATTCGTGGCTGGCGTTGGCGACGAAGTCGGCCCGCATGCGCTCGACCCGCAAGGCTTCCGTAAGGTCGCGCAGCGTCAGGACCAGGGCGCGGTCCTCGCCCGGCCGGTCGAGCGGCGCCACCGTGACGTCGAACACCCGTTCGACGGGCACGCGGTCGCGCCAGGACACCTGCTCGGTGTGGCCCGACACGTAGACACGGTCCACCGCGTCCAGGATGTCGGGGTCGCGCAGCGCCAGGGCGAGGTTGCCGCCGATCCTGAGGGCCGGCAGCACGCCCTTGGCGTGCCGGTTGGCCGCCATCACGCGGCCGTCGCCCGCCACGGCCAGCACCGGCTCCGGCATGGCCTCGATCATGGCGGCGATGAGCGCCGTCGTCGATGCCGTATTGACGTCCAACATGTCCCCCGTGCCCCGCTCCCGCCGCCTTCGCCTCGCGTCGGAGTTCTATCCCTCAGCGTGACGCCGTGATGACGGCACGCCGCCGTCCGGGCCCGGTGGTCCCCGGGTCGCGGCGCCTCGCGAGGGCAGGTGCGGGCCGGGAGGACTTGGTGTAAAGCGCCGGGGACGGCGAGGCTCTCGCCTCGCGATTCCGGGGGCGACGATGCAGGTGACGAAGCTGGACATTCCCGATGTCGTGCTGCTGAGGCCGACGCGCCACGGCGACGCGCGCGGCTATTTCGTCGAAAGCTTCAACGCCCGGACCTTCGCCCGCGAGGTCGGCGACGCCGTCTTCGTGCAGGACAACGAGGCCCTGTCGGCCCAGGTCGGAACCGTGCGGGGGCTGCATTACCAGCGCCGGCCGAGCGCGCAGGGCAAGCTGGTCAGGGCGTTGAGGGGCGCCATCTTCGACGTCGCCGTCGACATCAGGACGGGCTCGCCCACCTTCGGCCGCCACGTGTCGGCGACGCTCACCGCCGAGACCGGCGACCAGCTCTGGGTCCCGCCCGGCTTCGCCCATGGCTATTGCACGATCGAGCCCGACAGCATCATCGCCTACAAGGTGACGGACTTCTACAGCGCGGCCGACGACGGCGGCCTCGCCTGGGACGACCCCGCCCTCGACATCCCCTGGCCGGTCGCCCCCGGCGCCGCGCTGCTGTCCGACAAGGACCGGCGCCAGCCCCGGCTCGCCGAGCTTCCGGCCATCTTCACCTACGAGGCCGGCCAGTGAAGCGCGTCCTCGTCACCGGCGGCGCCGGCTTCATCGGCTCGGCCGTCGTTCGCCACCTCGCGGGCGAACTCGGCGTCGACGTGCTCAACGTCGACAAGCTGACCTATGCGGGCAACCTCGAAAGCCTGCGCCCGGTCTCCAACCTGCCGACCTATCGCTTCGCCCAGGCCGATATCGCCGACCGCGCCGCCATGGACCGCCTCTTCGCCGAGTTCCGGCCCGATGGCGTGATGCACCTCGCCGCCGAAAGCCACGTGGACCGGTCCATCACGGGCGCCGGCGACTTCGTGCAGACCAACATCGTCGGCACCTTCACGCTGCTCGAAGCGGCGCGCGCCTATTGGAGCGGCCTCGAGGCAGACGCCAAGGCGGGATTCCGCTTCCTGCATGTCTCGACCGACGAGGTCTACGGCTCGCTCGGCGCCGAAGGCCTTTTCGAGGAGACGACGCCCTACGACCCGTCCTCCCCCTATTCGGCCTCCAAGGCCGCCTCCGACCACCTGGCCCAGGCCTGGATGCGGACCTATGGCCTGCCGGTCGTCATCTCGAACTGCTCCAACAACTACGGGCCGTTCCACTTCCCCGAGAAGCTGATCCCGCTCGTCACGCTCAACGCGCTGGCCGGGGTGCCCCTGCCGGTCTACGGCAAGGGCGACAACATCCGCGACTGGCTCTTCGTCGAGGACCACGCCCGCGCGCTCTGGACCATCCTGATCACGGGACGGCTCGGCGAGAAGTACAATGTCGGCGGCCGCAACGAGCGGACCAACCTCGACGTCGTCGAGACCATCTGCGACGTGCTCGACGAGTTGCGCCCCGGCCCCAAGCCCCGGCGCGAGCTCATCACCTTCGTGACCGACCGGCCCGGCCACGACCAGCGCTACGCCATCGACGCCACCAAGCTCGAGACGGAACTCGGCTGGCGCGCCCGCGAGGATTTCGCCTCCGGCATCCGCCGCACGGTGGCGTGGTACCTCGACAACGAGTGGTGGTGGAAGCCGCTGCGCGAGGGCGTCTACTCGGGCGAACGCCTGGGCCTCGACGCGCCCGGGTCCGCCAGCGCCAAGACGGCGGGCTGAGCCCATGCGCATCGCCGTCACGGGACAGAACGGCCAGGTGGCCCGCGCGCTCGACGAGATCGCGGGCCGCCACGGCCACGAGGTCGTGCTGCTGGGCCGCCCCGCCCTCGATCTCGCCGACCCTTCCACCATCGCGCCCGCCCTGCGCGACGCCCGGGTCGGGGCCGTCATCAACGCCGCCGCCTACACGGCGGTCGACAAGGCCGAATCCGAGCCGGACCTCGCCGAGGCGGTGAACGGCGCCGGCGCCGGTGCCGTCGCGGTCGCGGCAGCGGACCTCGGCTTGCCGGTGCTGCAGGTCTCGACCGACTACGTCTTCGACGGAACGAAGCCGAGCCCCTATGTCGAGGAGGACGCCGTCGGGCCGCTCGGCGCCTACGGGCGGTCCAAGCTCGCCGGCGAGCGCGCCGTCGCGGCCGCCAACCCGCGGCACGCGATCCTGCGCACCGCCTGGGTCTACGCGCCCTACGGCGCCAATTTCGTCCGCACCATGCTGCGCATCGCCGGCAGCAAGTCGGAGGTGAACGTGGTGGCGGACCAGCGCGGCTGCCCGACCTCGGCGCTCGACATCGCCACGACGCTGCTCGGCGTCGCAGCCCGCCTGGCCGAGGCGCCCGACGATGCGTCGCTCACGGGCGTGTTCCACATGGCGGCGCGGGGCGAGGCGGTGTGGGCCGATGTCGCCGAGGCGGTGTTCGCCGCCTCGCGCGCCAAGGGCGGCCCGTCCGCCACCGTGCACCGCATCACCACGGCGGAGTTCCCCACCCAGGCGGCGCGCCCGGCGAATTCGCGGCTCGACTGCGCCAAGCTCGAGCGGGTCTACGGCCTCGCCCTGCCGGACTGGCACGGCCCGCTGGAGCGCACCGTGTCGCGGCTCCTCAACGACGCCAAAAGCCCTGGCTGAGCTCTGGGACGACGTCCCGGACGCGCCCGAGGCGCGTCCCCGCGCGGCGGCCAAGCCGGCCGTGTCGCCCGAGGCGCTGATGCGCATGGCGAGCCACTATCTCGCCCGCTATTCGGCCTCGACCGCCCGCCTGCGCGACGTGCTGGAGCGCAAGGTCCGCCGCCGCTGCGAGCTTCGCGACGCGCCCGTGCCCGAGCCCGATGAGATGCGGGCTTTGGTCGAGGGCGTGGTGGCGCGCCTGACGCGCGCCGGCCTCGTCGACGACGCCGCCTATGGTCGCGGCCGCGCCGCCGCCCTGGCGCGCAAGGGCTGGCCGGCGTGGCGCGTCAAGGCCGACCTCGCCCGCCAGGACATCGACATCGCCCAGGAGGAGGTCGCCGAAGCCGTCGACCTCGACGAGGCCGCGCAGGCGGCGCGGCTGGCACAGCGCAAGCGCCTCGGGCCCTACCGCCCGGGCGAACGCGAGCCCTACCGCGACAAGGACATCCGGGCGCTGGTGCGGGCGGGGTTCCCGGTCGGGCTGGCCAAGCGGGTGGTGGACGGCGACGTGGAGTGAGGTTCGGCCCGGCCGTCGTCGACGATTCTGTCCTCGCCGTCCTCGTCGACCACGATGCAGTTGCGGCCGGACGTCTTCGCGGCATAGAGGGCGCGGTCTGCGGCGGCGTAGAGGGTCTCGAAGCTCCGGCCGCGAGCCCGGGTCGCGACTCCGGCCGAGATCGTCACGCTGACGCGCCCGCCCGCGAGCGGCGTGGCTTCGATGTCCCGGCGCAGCGCCTGCAGCCGCTGCATCAGGTGCGGCAGGGGCACGTCCGACGACAGGAAGGCAAACTCCTCTCCCCCGAGCCGCCCGACACGCCCGAGGTCCGCGAGATGATCGCTCATGAGGCTCGACACGGTGCGGATGACCTCGTCGCCGACGAGGTGGCCGTGGGTGTCGTTGACCCGCTTGAAATGGTCGAGGTCCGTGATGACCAGCGTCATGGTGTCGACCGACCCGTCGAGGTCGGCGAGGAGGGCCCGCCGGTTGAGCAGCCCGGTCAGCGGATCCGTCCGGCTCAGGCGCTCCACCTCGGCCTTCGCGCGCCAAAGGGCGAGCTGTGCCTGGCCGATCGCGCGGGAGGCCACGGCGGCGATGCCGCTCGCCACCAGCAGAGTCACCAGCCAGGATCTCAGCGCGCTTTCCCAGCCCGCGAAGAAGACGAGCTGGTTGACGACGTCGAGGGCCAGCGCCGAGCCGGCGCTGAGCGCGGTCGTGCGGGCCACGTAGAGCGCCAGGCTGCGCCCGTCGTGGATGTCGCGGGTCCACAGGTTCTTCAAAGGCGGCATGGTCGGCGTCTCGGCGAACACGATCACTGGCCAAGCTGGCCGTGCTGCCTTGACCTTACGTTAGGTGAGGACGCGACCTTTCGTCCATGCTGCGCTCACACCCGCGCCATGCGGTTCCAAGCGTCGAGCCCGGCGATCTTGTAGGCCTCGGCCAGCGTCGGATAGTTGAAGGTGTTCTCGATGAAGAAGTCGATCGTGCCCTTCAGGTTCAGCACCGCCTGGCCGATGTGGATCAGCTCGGTCGCGCCCTCGCCGACGATGTGGCAGCCGAGCAAGCGGCGCGTCTTCAGCGAAAAGATCAGCTTCATCATGCCGCCGTCGAGGCCCATGATGTGGCCGCGCGAGGTTTCGCGGAAGCGCGCCACGCCGCATTCGTAGGGGATCTTGCGCTTGCGCACCTCCTCCTCGTTCATCCCCACCGTGGAGATCTCCGGCACCGAGTAGATGCCGTAGGGGAAGAACTCGGGCGGGGGTGGGGGCTGCAGGCCGAAGGCGTGACAGGCGGCGACGCGGCCCTGCTCCATCGAGGTCGAGGCGAGGCTCGGGAAGCCGATGACGTCGCCCGCCGCATAGATGTGCGGCACGGCGGTCTGCAGGGTCTTGGGCTCGACCGCGATGCGGCCGCGCGCGTCCGTCGTGAGGCCGGCGGCTTCGAGGTTCAGCGTGTCGGTGTTGCCGATGCGCCCGGCCGCGAAGAGCAGCATGTCGGCCGAAACGCTGCGGCCGTCGTCCATGCGGCAGGTGACGCGGCCGCCCTCCGGCGCCTCGATGGCGGTGACGGGCGAGCCCAGGCGCAGCGCCACGTTGCGGTCGCGCAGGTCGTGGGTGAATTCCTCCATGACTTCCTTGTCGATGAAGTCGAGGAAGCTCGCGCGGGGCTCGATCAGCGTCATGGCGACGTCGAGCGCCGAGAAGATGGTCGCATATTCGACGCCGATCACCCCGGCGCCGATGACGATCATCGAGCGCGGCAGGCGCGGCATCTCGATGATCTCGTCCGAATCGAACACCGTCGCGCCGTTGAACGGCACGTAGTCGGGCCGGAAGGGCCGGGTGCCGCAGGCGATCAGCACGAATTCCGCCGTGTGGGTGTGGACGTCGCCGTTCTCGGCCCGGACCTCGATGCCGTGCGGCCCCACGAAGCGGGCTTCGCCCCGCAGGGTGCGGACGGCGTTGCGGCTGAACTGGTGTTCGAGCACCTCGACCTCGTGGTCGAGCGTCTTGTGCAGGCGCGCCAGCAGGTCCTCGGCGCCGATGTCCTGCTTCACCCGGTAGGAGCGGCCGTAGAAGCCGCGCTCGCGCCAGCCCGACAGGTTCAGCACGGTTTCGCGCAGCGTCTTCGACGGGATCGTGCCGGTGTGGACCGAGACGCCCCCGACGCGGCGCCCGCGCTCGACCACCAGCACGCGGCGGCCGAGCTTGGCGGCCTGCACGGCGGCCCGGCGGCCCGATGGGCCGGAGCCGATCACGATCATGTCGAACTCGGCCATCCGCTCGTCCACCCCCGTTTGGCCCGGACGCGCCGGCTCGCCCCGACACCTGCCATGCGGGGCTGGTGCCGGGCTCACGCGATGCATGGGGCATGCCGCCCTTGTCAGGCGGATGACGGGCCGCTCCGCTCCGAAGCCAGGCCCTCGTCGGCCCAGCCCGTCATGCCGCCGATCATCACCTTCACGGGCCGTCCCAGCGACGCCAGGTGCAGCGCGGCCCGGTCGGCCCCGTTGCAATGCGGCCCCGCGCAATAAACGACGAAGAGCGTGTCGGCGGGCCAGTCCTCCAGGCGCCGCGGCGTCAACTTGCCGCGCGGGATGTTGAGGGCGCCGGGCACGTGGCCCGCCGCATAGGGGCCGGGGCCGCGGACGTCGACGAGGACGAAGCCGGGCGAGCCGCCGCGGAGCGCAACGGCCACGTCGGCGCAATCGGTCTCGAAGGCGAGGCGCTCGGCATAGCGCGCCACGACGGCCTCGGCGGCGGCGGGCGGGATCTCGGTCACGGGATTGGTCATGGAGGACTCCTCGAACGGCGTCCGCATCGTCCCGCACCGGAGCGCCCCTGGACATCAGGCACGACGTCGACGAGCATCGACATCATGCCAATCTCGCTGGCCTTTCCGGACCGCCTCTCCGGCCCCCGCGTCGCCGTGCTGGCCTACGACGGGCTCTGCACGTTCGAGTTCGGCGTCGCCGCCGAGGTCTTCGGCCTGCCGCGCCCCGAGATGGGCGTCGGCTGGTACCGCTACGCCGTCTGTGCCGATGCCCCGGGGCCGCTCCGCGCCGCCGGCGGCCTCGCCGTCACGGTCGAGCGGGGCCTCGACGTGCTGGCCGAGGCCGATCTCGTCGTCGTGCCGGGCTGGCGCGGCATCGACGCGCCGGTGCCGGACGCGCTGACGGCGGCGTTGCAGGCCGCGCACCGCCGCGGCGCCCGTGTGGCCTCGCTCTGTTCGGGGATCGTCGTGCTGGCCGCCGCGGGCCTGCTCGACGGCCGCCGCGCCACCACGCATTGGCGTTACGTCGAGGCGGTGTCGCGCCGCCACCCGACGATCGCGCTGGACCCCCGGGTGCTCTACGTCGACGAAGGGGACGTGTTGACGGCCGCCGGCAGCGCCGCCGGGATCGACCTCTGCCTGCACATCGTCCGGCGCGACTTCGGGCCCGGGGCCGCCAATGCCGTGGCGCGGCGGCTCGTGGTGCCGCCGCATCGCGACGGCGGCCAGGCGCAGTTCATCGCCGCGCCGGTTCCCCGCGACCGCGAGGCCGCGCGGCTCGGCCCGCTCATCGACGCGATGCGGGCGGCGCCGGGTGCCGACCATCGGCTCGACGCGCTGGCCCGCCGCGCCGGCATGAGCCTGCGCACCTTCCAGCGCCGTTTCGCCGCCGCCACGGGCCTGCCGCCGGGCGAGTGGCTCATGGCGGAACGCCTGCGCGTGGCGCGCGAACTGCTTGAGGGCGACCCTGCGGCGGCGCTCGCCGACGTGGCGGAGGCGGCCGGCTTCGGCACGGCCGCCGCCATGCGCCACCATTTCCGCACCCGTCTCGGCACCAGCCCGGCCGCGTTCCGGGCGCGCTTCGCGACTTGAGGTGCCGGCTTCGGAAGGGGGCCGGACGGGGCTCAGCCGGCGCCCCGCCCGCTCCTGGCCTCGGCGATGGCCTGGGCCACGATGTCGAACGGCTGGGCGCCGCTCAGGAGGTAGTTCTGCCCCTCGTGCCGGATCAGCAGGGCCGGAACCCCCGTGATGCCGATCCGCGCCGCGAGGTCCTCGTCGGCCACGACCCTGGCGAGGAGCGCGGGGTCGTCGAGCGCCCGGTGCAGGTCGGCGCTGTCGAGCCCGCAGGCCGTGGCGATGTCGAGCAGCACCGACCGGTCGCCGATGTCGAGCCCTTCCTCGAAGAAGGCCCGGAACAGCGCCTCGTGCACGGGCTCGAAGACGCCGACCCCGGCGGCGAAGGCGGCCGTGACGGCGGCGAGGCGGGACCTCGGCTGCACGGGCGGCAGGCGCAGCACCATGTCGCGCTGGTCCGCCATCGGGTAGACGGCCGTGTCCCAAACGTTGTGGAGGTATTCGGCGTCGGGGTCGAGCGGCGGCTGCGGTTCCGGCCTGAGCTCGAAGGCGCGCCACGACACCGCGACGTCGAGCTCTTCGGCGACCCGGCGCACCACCGGCAGGGCGAGGTAGCAGAAGGGGCAGACGTAGTCGCTCCAGACCAGGAGGCTGGTACCTGAGGGCATGGCAGGGTCTCGGCGTGTTCCGGCTGTCGGCCAACGCTGGCGGCGGTCGCGCGGTTCGCCGCCCGCGGCCTTGCGGCCGGGCCGGGCGGGTCCATCTGCGGAACGATGGGCTGTGGAAAGGGTGAGGCGTGGGTAGGGACGGGACGTGGAAGCAGGTCGAGGCCGAGTGGCGCGACGTCGTGCTGGTTTGCCGCAAATGCGCCAGGAAGCTCGACGGCGGCTTCGGGCCCGACGGCGAGGAGAGCCTGGCGAAGGCGCTGCGCCGGTCGTTCGACGCCGACCCGGGCCGCAAGCTCAAGGCGCGGCGGCGCGCCATCGCCGTGCTCGAGGTGGGGTGTCTCGACATCTGCCCCAAGAAGGCCGTCGTCGTGGTGAAGGGCAGCGAGCCCGGAGCCATGATCCTCGTCCCGAAAGGGGCCGGGATCCCCGACGTCGTCGAGCGTCTCGGGCTCGGTCCCGGCAGCGCCTGATGGGGCGGTCCTGGACCTTTCGCCGCCATGGGACGTTGCCGGGCACGATGGAAGCCCGCCCGCGACGGCCGGGCCCGGCGCAGGGGACATCGATCGTGAGGACACAGTTGGTGCTGGTGGCGAGCCTGTTGGGGCTCCTCGCACTCCCGGCGCAGGCCGACGCGCAGGGCATCGTCGGCGGGGCCCGGACGGGCGCGGCCCGCGGCGAGCGAGCCGCCGGGCCGGTCGGCGGTGTCGTGGGCGGCGTCCTCGGCGGAGCGGTCGGGGGTGTCGTCGGTGGCGCGCGCGGCGTCCTGGGATTGCCCCGGCGCGGCGCCCATCACGTTGTGCGGCACCACCGCCGGCACCGGCGTTGACGTGCGGGGCGGGGGCGGCGCGATGAGCGGACGGGAGGTCTGCAGCCGCCGGCGCCTCCGTCGGCGAGCCGCGCTGCTTTTGGCCGGCCTCCTGACGGCGGGCCTGGTGCCCGGGGCCCGGCCGGTCGCCGCGCAACCCGCGCCGTCCGAGGAGCTTCCGGCTCTCGGCATCGGCATCGAGGGCTGGCCCTATCCGGCTCCCGTGCACTTCTTCCAGGTCTTCGCCGGCGGCCAGCCCTGCCGTATGGCCTACATGGACATCGGCCCGCGCGGCCCGGCCAACGGGCGGACCGCGGTGCTGATGCACGGCAAGAACTTCTCCAGCGACTATTGGTCGAACGTCATCGACGACCTCGCCCGCCGCGGCTACCGCGTCGTCGTGCCGGACCAGATCGGGTTCAACAAGTCGTCCAAGCCCGACACCGACTACGCCTTCGACGAGTTGTCCGCCAACACGCTCGCGCTGCTGGACACGCTCGGCGTGACCGGCCCCGTCGACCTCGTCGGGCATTCGACGGGCGGCATGCTGGCGATCCGCTTCGCGCTCCTGCATCCGGAGCGGGTGCGCAAGCTGGTCCTCGAGGACCCGATCGGTCTCGAGGACTACCGGCTCGCCATCCCGCCGCAGACGACCGAGACCCTCGCGGCGGCCGAGCGCCGCCAATCGGCCGAAAGCTACCGCGCCTTCATCGCGCGCTATTTCGTCGCCTATCCGGCCGACAAGCAGGCGCCCTTCGTCGAGCAGCGCATGCGCATCGCGCGGTCGGGCGAGTTCGATCGCTGGGCCCGGGCCGCGGCGGAAACCTATCAGATGATCTATCGGCAGCCCGTCCGCTACGAGATGGGACATCTGGCCATGCCGGTGCTGATCGCCGTGGGGGCGAAGGACCGCACCGTGGTGATGAAGGGCTACGGCGATCCGGCGCGCACGGCCGGCATGGGCGATTTTCCCGCGCTGGCGCGCCAGGCCTGCGCCGAGATCCGGGACTGTCGGACCGCCATCATCCCGGAAGTCGGGCACATCCCCCACCTCGAACAGGCCGATGCCTTCCTGGCCGCCCTCGACGGGTTCCTGATGTAAAGGCCCGAAGCGGCACCGCAACCCTTCCATGCGCGGGCCGGCTCGTGGCTCGCGGCCGTGTTGGTGCCGCATTTGGGAGGCGTGTGTGGGTGGGCCGGACACACGGCTCACCCTCGCGATTCAGGTCCTTCCATGACTTTCTCCCCGGCGATCCAGATCCTCCGCGTCAAGCTCGGCGCCCTCGCTCTGGGCGCCGTCGTGCTGACCGCCGGCCATGCCGTGGCCAAGAACCACGACTGCCAGACCTTCAAGATGCACTCCGCCGCCCTGGCGCTGCACGACCGGGCTCCCGGCCCGTCGGTCCGCATCCCGGACTGACCGGGTCTTTCGGCGGCGTCGCCACAAAGGCGGCGACCGCGGATCATGGCGGCGCGGCGGTCCAACCAGAGCCGTATCGGCTTTCTCCGGGTCGCCTTGGCGACCCCAAGCCGATGAAACCGCTCTCGTTTCGAAGCTGGAGCGATTTCGCCGGAGGCGAAGGCGCTCTAGCGGCAAGCCGCCATCGTCGCCCTTCGGCTCGCCGCCGGGATCACTGCGCGGCGGTCGCCAGCCCCGCGATGGCGCGCCGGTTCATCGGCTCCATGGCCTGACCCTCGGCATCGAAGAGCCGGGCCTCGACGGTGTCGATCGCCAGGCGCACGACGTCGCCGATCTTGGCCGAGGTGCTCCCGGACGCCTTCACGGTGACGAGGTGGCCGTCGCCGACGTCGACATAGACCAGCGTCTCGCCGCCGAGGTGCTCCACCACGGCGACCTTGCCGCCCATCGGCCCCTCCGGCGCCATCGCCAGCGTTTCGGGCCGGAACCCTACCGTGCAGGCCGCACCCGCCGTCGCGTTCCGGGGCTCGACCGGGATGGTGGCGACGCCGCCGCCCGGCAGCTGGACGTCGACGCCCCCGGCATGGGAGCCCCTCACCGTCGCCTGCGTCAGGTTCATCTTGGGCGAGCCGATGAAGCCCGCCACGAACGTGTTGGCCGGATAGTGATAGAGCTCCAGCGGCGAGCCGACCTGCTCGATCTTTCCGGCCCGCAGCACCACGATGCGGTCGGCCATCGTCATGGCCTCGATCTGGTCGTGGGTGACGTAGATCATCGTGGCGTTGAGCTCGCTGTGCAGCCGCGCGATCTCGATGCGCATCTGAACGCGGAGCGAGGCGTCGAGGTTGGACAGCGGCTCGTCGAATAGGAACACCTTGGGCTGGCGCACGATGGCGCGGCCGATGGCGACGCGCTGGCGTTGTCCGCCCGACAGCTGGCCGGGCTTGCGGTCGAGCAGCTTCTCGAGCTGCAGGATCTTCGCCGCTGACCCCACCTTGGCGTCCCGCTCCGCCTTCGGTACGCCCGCGAGCCGCAGCGCGAAGGCCATGTTGTCGGCCACCGACATGTGGGGGTAGAGGGCGTAGCTTTGGAACACCATGGCGAGGCCGCGGGCGTCCGGCGGCACGTCGTTGACGACCGCGCCGTCGATCATCAGGTCGCCGGACGTGATCTCCTCGAGCCCCGCGATCATGCGTAGCAAGGTCGACTTGCCGCAGCCCGACGGGCCGACGAAGACCACGAACTCGCGGTCCTTGATGGCGAGGTCCACGCCCTGGATGATGTTGACGGCGCCGTAGCTCTTGCGCACGTCCTTCAGTGTGACGGTAGCCATGGCTGAGCCCTTACTTGACGGCGCCGAAGGTGAGGCCGCGCACGAGTTGACGTTGAGTGAGCCAGCCGAAGACCAGGATCGGCGCGATGGCGAGCAGCGAGGCGGCCGACAGCTTCGACCAGAACAGGCCCTCGGGGCTGGAGAAGCTGACGATGAGCTGGGTCAGGGGAGCCGCCTTCACTGAGGTGAGGTTGATGCTCCAGAAGGCCTCGTTCCAGCACAGGATGATGGACAGCAGGGCCGTGGACATCACGCCCGGGAGGGACAGCGGCAGCAGGAGCAGCCGCATCTGCTGCATGGGGGTGGCGCCATCCATGCGGGAGGCTTCCAGGATTTCCTTCGGCACTTCGCGGAAGAAGGAATACAGCATCCATACGACGATCGGCAGGTTCATCATCGTGAACATGGCGATGATGCCGGTCCAAGTGTCGAGCAGGCCGAGCTGCTGGAAGATGACGTAGATGGGCACCAGGACGCCGACGGCCGGCATCATCTTGGTGGACATCATCCACATCAGGAGGTCCTTGGTCTTCCGGCCCGGGTAGAACGCCATCGCGTAGGCGGCCGGGACTGCGAAGGCCAGGCACACCATCGTGGCGCCGACCGATTCCACCACGCTGTTGATCACGGCGCCGAAGTAGTTCACCCGCTCGTTGACGGTCGTGTAGCTTTCGAGCGTCGGGTGAAAGAAAAGCGACGGCGTGATGGCGTCGATCTCGGATTTGAAGGAGGTGATGGCCATCCACAGAATGGGAAAGAACACCAAAAAGGCGACACCCCATCCCAGGAACGTCATGATGATCTTGTCGCGCTGCTTGGTCTTCATGGCGACGGCTCAGTTGTCGAGGTTGCGGGCGACGGTTCGGACGAGGAAGATGGCGACCACGTTGGCCAGCACGACCGCCACGATGCCGCCGGCCGAACCGCCGCCAACGTCGAACTGCAGCAGGGCCGTCTTGTAGACGAGATAGACGAGGTTGGTCGACGCGTCGCCGGGGCCGCCGCTGGTGGTGACGAGAATCTCGGCGAAGATGCCGAGCAGGAAGATGGTCTCGATCATCACCACCACGGTGATGGGGCGGGCGAGATGCGGCACGATGATGTGGCGGAAGCGGGCGATCGGCTTGGCGCCGTCCATGCGGGCCGCCTCGATCTGCTCGCGGTCGAGCGACTGCATGGCGGTGAGCAGGATCAGCGTCGCGAAGGGCACCCACTGCCACGCCACGATGAGGCCGATGGAGAACAGCGGTGTCGTGGTGAACCAGGTGATCGGCTCGAGGCCGATGCCGCGCGCCATGTAGGCGAAGAGCCCGTTGACCGGGTCCATCAGCAGGTTCTTCCACACCAGCGCCGCCACGGTCGGCATGACGAAGAAGGGCGCGACGACGAACAGGCGCGATATCCCTTGGCCGTAGAACTCCTGGTCGAACAACACGGCGAACAGCGTGCCGAACACGATCGTGGTGATCAGCACGCCGCCGACCAGCAGTACCGTATTGATGATCGACGTGATGAAGGAATCGTCGGTGAGCAGGTAGGTGTAGTTGGACAGGCCCGCCCAGCCCTGCACGGTCGGATCTGTCAGATTGTAGTTGCGGAACGAGAAATACAGCGTCAGCGCAAGCGGGACGATCATCCACACCAGCAGTGCGGCGATGCTCGGCCAGACGAGGGGCCGCGTGTCGATGCCGCGTTTCGATCGCCCGACCTTCGGGGACGCGACGGCGTCGCGCGGCAGGGCTGAAGTCGACATGGCGGCCTCCCGTCTGGGGCTTTGGGTCATGGTGGACTGGAAACGCCGGGGCGTGAAGCCCCGGCGTCGCCGTCAGCCCCGGCTCACTTCGGGTAGCCGGCCTGCTTCATGGTGCGCTCGGTGGTGGCCTGTCCCTTCTTCAGGGCGGCGTCGGCCGTATCCTGCCCGGCGAGCGCCGCCGAGATGTCCTGGCCGACGTTGGTGCCGATGGCCTGGAACTCGGGGATGGCGACGAACTGCACGCCCGTGTAGGGGACGGGGTTCACGGTCGGATGCTTGGGGTCCGTGGTCTCGATGGCCTTCAGCACGGTGGGGGCGAAGGGCGCGGCCTTCTTGTACTCCGGGCTGTCATAGGTCGAGAGGCGGGTGCCGGGAGGCGCCGCCACCCAGCCCTCGCTCTCGCCCACGAGCTTCACGTAGTCCTTCGACGTGGCCCAGGCGACGAACTTCTTGGCGGCCTCCGCCTTCTTGGTGGAGGTCGGGATGGCGAGGTTCCAGGACCAGAACCAGCCCGAAGCCTTGGGGTCCTTGTCGGTCACGGGCGAGGCCGTGAAGGCGATCTTGTCGGCCACCTGGCTCTGCTTCGGGTCGTAGACGCGGCCGGCCCCCGACGTGGCGTCGATCCACATGCCGCACTTGCCCGAGGCGAAGAGGGCCTGGTTCTCGTTGAAGCCGTTGGCGGTCGGGCCCGGAGGTCCATCCTTCTTCATCACGTCGAGGTACCACGTGATGGCGTCCTTCCACGGCTGCGTCGTCAGCTGCGGCTGCCACTTCATGTCGAACCATTCGCCGCCGAAGGCGTTCACGGCCGTCCCGAGGAAGGCCATGTTCTCGCCCCAGCCGGGCTTGCCGCGCAGGCAGATGCCGTAGATGCCGTTCTTCTTGTCGGTGATCTTGTCGGCGTATTCGGCGATCTGCGTGTAGGTCGGCTTTTCCGGCATGGTGATGCCGGCCTTGTCGAACAGATCCTTGCGATAATAGGTGAAGGACGATTCGGCGTAGAAGGGCGCCGCATACATCTTGCCGTCGAGGCTCAGCCCGTCCTTCACCTGCGGGATCAGGTCCTTGTAGTCGTAGCCCTGGCCGAGGTCGTCGAGCGACATCAGCCAGCCCTGCTTGGCCCAGATCGGCGTCTCGTAGGCCCCGATCGTCATGATGTCGAACTGGCCGCCCTTGGTGGCGATGTCGGTGGTCATGCGCTGGCGCAGCACGTTCTCTTCGAGAACCACCCAGTTCAGCTTGATCCCCGTGTCCTTCTCGAACTTCGGAGACAGTTTCTGCATGATGATCATGTCGCCGTTGTTCACGGTCGCGATCGTCAGCGTGGGTTCGTCGGCCGCCCGGCCGGCGATCGTCGAAGCCAGAAGCGCGGCCAGCAGCCCGCCAGTACGAGCAAAACGCATTCCTTGATCCTCCCGATGGCGACCGTTGGCCGGCCGCGAACTTTGCTCAGCGCGAGAGCAAATGCTCAATCTTGGCAGCCTCGCTGTCAAGGGCGATTTCATGGCGCTCCCGCCCGTTGATGGTCGAGGAGCCGCGTCGCCGTGGGTTCGTCGATCACCAGGCCCGTGGCGAATCGTCCGGCCAGGGCCGCCGCGAGGGCGTCCAGCTTGGACCGGCCGGCCGCCACCAGGATGGTGGGACGTCGCGGCCGCCACACCGGCGGTATCGCGGTGAGCCGGCGCGTCACGGCATTGTCGATGAGGGCGCCGGCGGCGTCGATCGGGTGCGAGCGCAACTCGCCCACCGCCCCCGCCGCCTCGAGGCCGGCGAGCTCGTCCGGCGTCACGAAGCCGTCGATGAGCAGCGGCGCCGTCGGCCCGATCGACCCGACGCCGAGCACCTCGGCATCGGCGGCCTGGACGAGACCGTCGACGATGCCGTAGCCGCGCTGCGCCCGCAGGAACCCGCACTCTTCCTGGGTGTCGGTCAGCACCGGCAGGGGCAGGGGATAGCATTGCGCGCCGATGCGGTCGGCGAGGCGGATGGCGACGTCGTAGGGGCTGGCGCGGCCGTCGCGCGTCAGGTTGCCGACGGCGGACACGACCTTGTGGTCCGGCCGATCCATCGAGGTGACCTCGCGCACGGTTTCGAGCAGCGTGCGCCCGGTGCCGAGCGCCAGGATGCGCGGCGTCGCGGCGCCGAGCAGCGTTTCGATGAACTGGGCCGCCAGCAGGGCCACGCCGGCACGGTCGCTCTGCCCGTCGACGCTCGGCGCGACCTCGCAGGTGTCGAGGCCGAAGCGCTCGCACAGGCGCTCGCCGAGCTCCATGCTCTTCAGCAGCGGGTGGTCCAGCCGGAACTTGATCAGCCCTTCGCTGATCGCCAGGGCGACCAGCCGCTGTGCGTTGGGCCGCGACACGCCGAGTTCGGCTGCGATCTCGTCCTGCGTGCGGCGCTTGATGTAGTAGAGCCAGGCGGCACGGGCCGCCAGGTCGAGCCGCCTCGTCCGGGCGTCAGCCTTCTCGTTCACCCCGGGGCTCCCGCGCCTTCTTCGTCGCTCCCCCAGGCGCCGGACGCTGCGCCGCGAAGCGGGGAATGGTTCATCAGGGTGACGCCATTCGATGCGCGGGGTCAAGCGCCGGTCGCCGCCCTGTTTCCCCCGGCAGGACCCTGGGCCGTGGGCAGGCCGAGCCCGCCTTGGCGCCGTGAACGCCGCCGCGGCTCCCGGCGGCGGGCCATTTCACGCTCGCTGGACAGGAGGCCGGCGATAGGGCCTGAATGCGCGCCATCATCCGTCGGAGCGGGCGCGCGGAACCTTTGCCGCGCATCTGCATACAACGACGGAACCCAGCAGGAAACGCCATGACCTATCTCCCCGCCGAGCGTCGTTACGAGGACGCCGACTTCCGCCGCTGCGGCCGCTCCGGGCTCGACCTTCCGGCCGTGTCCCTCGGGCTGTGGCAGAACTTCGGCGGCACCGACGTGTTCGAGACCGGCCGCGCCGTGCTGCGGCGCGCCTTCGACCGCGGCGTCACCCACTTCGACCTCGCCAACAACTACGGGCCGCCCTACGGCTCGGCCGAGGCGAACTTCGGGCGCTGGATGGACCTCGACTTCCGGCCGCACCGCGACGAGCTGGTGATCTCGTCCAAGGCCGGCTGGGACATGTGGCCGGGGCCCTACGGCAACTTCGGCTCGCGCAAATACCTCGTGGCGAGCTGCGAGGCGTCGCTGAAGCGCATGGGGCTCGACTACGTCGACATCTTCTACCACCACCGGCCCGACCCGAAGACGCCGCTCGAGGAGACGATGGGGGCGCTCGACCACCTCGTGCGCTCCGGCAAGGCGCTCTATGTCGGCGTGTCGTCCTACTCCCCCGAACTGACGCGCGAGGCCCACGCCATCCTGAAGCGCCTCGGCACGCCGATGCTGATCCACCAGCCCTCCTATTCCATGCTGAACCGCTGGGTGGAGCAGGGGCTGCTCGACACGCTGGAGGCGCTCGGCGTCGGCTGCATCGCCTTCTCGCCGCTGGCCCAGGGCCTGCTCACCGACAAGTACCTCGGCGGCGTGCCCTCCGATGCGCGGGCCGCCAAGGGCGGGTCCTTCAAGGCGGACCTCGTCAGCGAGGAGAACCTCGGGCGCATCCGTGCGCTGGCCGAGATGGCCAAGGCACGCGGCCAGAGCCTCGCCCAGATGGCGATCGCCTGGGTGCTGCGCGACCCTCGCGTCACCTCGGCCCTGATCGGGGCGCGGTCCGTCGCCCAGCTCGACGACTCGCTCGACGCGCTGAAGCGGCTCGACTTCTCCGGGGAGGAACTCGCCGCCATCGACCGCCACGCCACCGAGGGCGGCATCGACCTTTGGCGCAGCCAATCCGCCATCAAGCCTGCGTGAGGTCGCCATGCCGACGCGGCTCGAAGGATCCTGCCACTGCGGCGGCGTGCGCTTCACCTGCGAGAGCCACGCCCCGCAGCCCTACCAGCGATGCTACTGCACGATCTGCCGCAAGACCGCGGGTGGGGGCGGCTACGCCGTCAACCTGTCGGCCGCGGCGGGATCGATGGCGATCGTGGACCCCGACGGGCTGCGCCGGGTCTACCGCGCCGAGCTGGCCGACGCGGAGGGCCGGCCCTTCACGTCGCCGGGCGAGCGCAGCTTCTGTTCGCGCTGCGCCTCCGCACTGTGGCTCTGGGACCCGCGCTGGCCCGAACTGATCCACCCCTTCGCGTCCGTCATCGACACCACCCTGCCGGTGCCGCCGGAGAGCACCCATATCCTGCTCGAATCGAAGGCGCCCTGGGTGGTGCCGCAGGTCGGGCCCGGCGACGGCTGCTTCGACGACTATCCCGCCCAGTCCATCGAGGCCTGGCACAGGGAAAGGGGACTGTGGGTGGACTGACGCCGCCGCGGCCCGTCACCGGCGGCGGGCCGGCGGCCCGGGACGGAAAATGTCATGAACCCATCGAAACCTCCCGTGTAGGGTCTCGTAGCTGGATGGACGTACCGCTCGCGGTCGGCTCCCAAGGAGACTGTCGGCCGCATGATCACCGGGAAGCAGATCCGTCAAGCGCGCGCCCTCATGGGACTGCAGCGGTCGAAATTTGCCGAAAAGGCCGGCGTTCCGCATGTGATCGTCAAGCTGGCCGAGATGAGCGACGACGAATGCCCGGTGACGCTGGACCGCGCCCGGCAGATCCGGCGGACCATCGAGGCGGCCGGCATCGAGCTTTACGGCGAGGGCGCCGAGGCCGGTGCGCGGCGGCGCGCCACCCCGCCGACCTGATCCACCGGGTGCAAACCGCTCGATGTGAGGTTATGGTGCCGCCTCGAAGCCAGGCGGGCGTTGCGGAATGGTGGGCATCTGGGCAGCGTCTGCTGTCTCTTGGTACAGGGCTCGCCGCCCGAGGCTAGGTGAGGTGCTGGACGATCGGTCGAACAACTTCGACCTGATCCGCCTATGCGCCGCGGCCCTGGTGATCTACGGGCACAGTTTCTTCGAGGCCCCCGACGACCCCACGCCCGACCGGGTCCAGGCGCTTCTGGGCGGCGCCGAATACTCCGGCAGCATCGCCGTCTATGCGTTCTTCCTCATCAGCGGCCTGCTGATCACCGCCTCCATGGAGAAGCACAGGTCGGCGCTGGCCTTCGTGACGCTGCGCGCCGCGCGGATCTGGCCCGGGTTCGTCGTCTGCGCCGGCCTTCTGATCGTCGCCGTGGTGCCGCTGGCCTCCGGCATCGTGCCGTGGGAGCCGGCCTGGCGCCGGGCTGCCGCGAGCTGTTTCGGCGCCGATGCGCTGTTCTTCGTGCGCGACGTCTGCGGGGCGCTGCCCGGCGCCTTCCCGCGGACGCCCGTGCCGAACGCCTTCGGCTTCTCCTGGTGGACCCTGCCGGCCGAGGTCCACTGCTACGCCATGGTGCTGGGGCTGGGGCTTGTCCTGCGCTCCCGGTTCAGCGCCACGCCGCGGCAGGCGGCGCGCTTCGTCGTCGCCACGCTGGCGCTGCTCGCCGCCTATCTGGTGGCGGTGCGGCACCCACCGGTCGATTCAGCGCCGTTCCATGCCGAATTCACCGTCATGGGCGGCTACGCCACATATCCGGTGCTGTTCTTCTTCGCCGGCATGCTGCTCTACGCGCTGCGCCGCTATGTTCCCGTCGACGGGACGACGGCCTGCGTCCTCGGGGCCGCGACCCTGCTCCTGCCCCAGCCGAACCCGCTCCTCTACCCCGCCCTCGCCTACGGCGTGCTGGCCATCGCCGCGGCGCGTCCGTTGCGGCGCCTCCGGCTCCGGCACGACCTGTCCTACGGGCTCTACATCTATGGCGCCGCCCTGCAGCAGCTCGTCGGCACCCTCCTGCCGGGGCGCAGCGCCGCCACCAACGCCCTGGTGAGCTTCGCGGTCGCGCTCGGCGCCGCGGCGGTGTCGTGGCGCTGCGTCGAGGCTCCGGCGATCCGCTTCGGCCGGGCCCTGGTGCGACGTCAAGGGCGCTTTCGCCGTGGACGGATCGGCTCCAGCCTGGAAACGAGAACCGGGGTCTGGGGCCGGCGCCGCCGACATGATCCCGAGGGGCTCCAGGCCTCTTTCGGCCCGACGGCGCCCACGGACCGCGCGATTCCCCAATGCGTCGAGGGCGCGATCGAGAGGAGCAGGTGATGACGAAGCTGCCGAAGCCGGGCGACGAGGTGACGTGGGGAACGTCGGGCGGGGAAACGCACGGCACCGTCGAGAAGGTCGTGACCTCGACGACCCACGTGAAGGGTCACACCGCCAAGGCCACCAAGGAGGACCCTCAGGTCCTCGTCAAGAGCGGTAAATCCGGCAAGCAGGCCGTGCACAAGCCCGAGGACCTGAAGAAGGCCTGAACGTTCGCCGAGGGACGCGGCACCGAGCGGCATGAGCCGCCCGGTGCCGCGTCGCCCTCAGGCCGCGACCGACGCGATGTCGCGGTTCGGGAAGCGGTGCTTCTCGAGGCCCGCCACCAGGGCCGAGACCGCCGCCTCGGCGTCGCCCGTCGTCACGCCCTGGTCCGGTGCGCCGGCGGCCGGCACCGGCAGGTGCGCCTTGGCGATGAGCGCCGTCCCCTCGCCGATGAAGGCCAGCGGCTTGCCGTGCTTGAAGGCTTCGGCGACGAAGGCCAGGGCGAGACCCGTCCCGGCCAGCTTGGGAGCCGAGGCGCCGCCGGGAACCACGACGGCATCGTAGATGACGGAGGGCGCGTTGGCGGCCGGCCGGTCAACCTTCACGCTCTTGCCGAGGCTGCACGTGATGGTGCCGCCGCGGTTCGCGATGACCTCGATGATGGCGCCGCGCGCTTCGAGCGCCGAGCGCAATGTGCCGAGTTGGGCGCCGTCGACCCCCTCGCCGGCCAGCACCGCGATCTTGCGGCCCTTGATGCCCTTCGTCACCTTGTCCATGGACAGTGCAGGCGAGGCCGCCACCTTCAGCCGACCGCTCGGCATCTCGGCCGGTGCGGCCGTCTCGGTCACGACCGGCTTGGGCGCGACCCGCTGGCATTCGGCGATGTCGAGCCCCGTCTCCTCGGCCACGCGGGCGGCAAGGTCGGGGTGGATGTTGACGAGCAGGTTGGCCATCACGGCCTTCGGCACCGCCTTGGTCTCGCACTGGTTCAGCTCGAAGGCGAAGCCGGCCACGATGTGGTCCTTCTCCCAGGACGCCATCGAGTTCCAGAACATGGTGGCCTGGGAGAAGTAGTCGGTGAAGCTCGTCGACCGCGCCCGGATCTTGTGGCCGTCCACCTTCTCGGCATAAGACCGGAAGGCATCGGGGGCCTTCGGCTGGTGTGCGGGATGCGTGCCTCCGAGCGCGCTCGGGAAGTAGGACACGCGGCCGGGATGGATGGTCGCCTTGGCGAACCCGTCGCGACGGTTGTTCGACACCGGGTTCAGCGGGCGGTTGATCGGCAGCTCGGCGAAGTTCGGGCCGATGCGCCGGAGCTGCGTGTCGAGGTAGGAATGCAGCCGGCCCTGCAGCAGCGGGTCGTTGGTGAAGTCGATCCCCGGCACCACGTGGCTGACGCAGAACGCCACCTGCTCGGTCTCGGCGAAGTAGTTGTCGGGGTTGCGGTTCAGCGTCAGCTTGCCGACCGGCCGCACCGGCACCAGCTCCTCGGGGATGAGCTTGGTGGAATCCAGCAGGTCGAAGTCGAAGGCGAACTCGTCCGTCTCCTCGACGATCTGCAGGCCGAGCTCCCACTCGAGGAAGTCGCCGCGCTCGATCGACTCGAACATCTCGCGGCGCTGGTAGTCGGCGTCCTTGCCGGAGGTCTTCTGCGCCTCGTCCCAGACCTGGCTGTGCACGCCCTTCACGGGCTTCCAATGGAACTTGACGAAGCGGCTGCCCCCCTTCGCGTCGACGAGGCGCCAGGTGTGGACGCCGAAGCCTTCCATGTGGGCGAAGGAGCGGGGCAGGGCGCGGTCGCTCATCGTCCACATGAGCATGTGGGCCGTCTCGGGGCTGAGCGAGGCGAAGTCCCAGAACGTGTCATGGGCCGAGGCCGCCTGCGGGATCTCCACGTGAGGCTCGGGCTTCACGGCATGGATGAGGTCCGGGAACTTGATGGCGTCGTTGATGAAGAACACCGGCATGTCGTTGCCGACGAGATCCCACACGCCCGTGTCGGTGTAGAACTTGACGGCGAAGCCGCGCACGTCGCGCGGGGTGTCGGCCGAACCGCGCGACCCCGCCACCGTCGAGAAGCGGACGAAGACCGGCGTCTGCTTGCCCTTCGCCGCGAAGGGCGACGCCATGGTGAGGGCGCCGAGGTCCTCGTAGGCCTCGAACACGCCATGGGCGGCGGCGCCCCGGGCGTGCACGACCCGCTCGGGGATGCGCTCGTGATCGAAGGCCGTGATCTTTTCGCGCAGGAGGAAGTCTTCGAGAAGCGAGCCGCCCCGAACGCCGGCTTTTTCCGAGTTCTGGTCGTCGCTGATCTTCAGACCCTGGTTCGACGTCATGGCCTCGCGCGGCGGCACGGTGTCGTGCTTCAGCGCCACGGTCTTGGCGGTCTCGACCGAGCCGTGGGTCGCACGGTCGTGTCCGCCGCCGCCCTGGGGCGGGGCGAAGCTGTCGTGGGTCATCGTTTCACTCCGACTGTCATAGTGCCAGTCGTAACGGCCAGCCTGCCGAAAGGTCGCAAGCCGGGGCGGAGAGTCGGAGCGGTTTCCCGGACTCGGTGCCGATCCCGGACGGACGTCCGGGCGTTCGGTGCCGTCAGCCCTTCAAGCGTTCCAGCCAGGCCGTCGCCTGCGCCCGCACGTTGTCCGGGGCGGTGCCGCCGAAGCTGGTGCGGCTCGCCACGGATCTGTCCGCCCCGAGCACGTCGAAGACCGTCGCCGTGATGCGCGGCTCGATGCCCTGCAGCGCCGCGAGCGGCAGCTGCTCGAGCGTCGCGCCCCGCGCCGCCGCCAGCGCCACGATGCGTCCCGTCACGTGATGGGCCTGGCGGAACGGCATGTCGAGCTTCTGCACCAGCCAATCGGCGAGGTCCGTGGCGGTGCTGTAGCCCGAGCCCGCCGCGGCCTTCATGCGGACGAGGTCGGGGGTCATGTCGCGCACCATGCCGGCCATGGCCGGCACGGTGAGCGCCAGGGCGTCGAGCGCGTCGAACGTGCCCTCCTTGTCCTCCTGCATGTCTTTGGAATAGGCGAGGGGCAGGCCCTTCATGACGACGAGGAGCCCCACGAGGTCGCCGATGACGCGCCCGGCCTTGCCGCGCACCAGTTCCGCGGCATCGGGGTTGCGCTTCTGCGGCATGATGGAGGAGCCGGTCGAGAACCGGTCGGACAGCGCCGCGAAGCCGAACTGCGGCGTCGCCCAGAGCACGATCTCCTCGGCGAAGCGCGACAGGTGCACGGCGCAGATGGCCGCCGCGGAGAGTGCCTCGAGCGCGAAGTCGCGGTCCGACACGCTGTCGAGCGAATTGGCGGTCGGCCGGTCGAAGCCGAGCGCCGCCGCAACGGCGTGGCGATCGATCGGGTAGGAGGTGCCGGCGAGGGCGGCGGCGCCGAGCGGCGACTCGTTCATGCGGCGCCGGGCGTCCGAGAAGCGGCCGCGGTCACGCCCGATCATCTCGACATAGGCCATGAGATGGTGGCCGAGCGTCACGGGCTGGGCCGACTGCAGGTGGGTGAAGCCCGGCATCACGGCATCGGCATGGGCCAGCGCCTTCTCGGCCAGGGCGAGCTGCAGGTCGTGCAGTGCGGCATCGACGGCGTCGAGCGTGTCCCGAACCCAGAGCCTGAAGTCGAGCGCCACCTGGTCGTTGCGCGAGCGCGCCGTGTGGAGGCGGCCCGCCGCCTCGCCGATCAGCTCCGCCAGGCGCGATTCGACGTTCATGTGAATGTCCTCCAGCGCGCGGGAGAACGTGAAGGTACCGGCCTCGATTTCGCCCGCGATCCGGTCTAACCCGTCCTGGATCGCGGCGGCATCCTCGGCCGAAACGATCCCGCGTTGCGCCAGCATGGCGGCGTGGGCCTTCGAGCCCGCGATGTCCTGGGCGGCCAGGCGCTGGTCGAAGCCGATGGAGGCGTTGATCTCCTCCATGATGCTGTCGGGGCTCGCCGTGAACCGGCCGCCCCACATGGCATTGCTCATCGGAAGCCTCGGACGTGAAGAATGGCTGAAGCAACGGAACCCGCCCCGAACCCCGCCTCGCCCCGCCGAGGGCGGAAGCGTGCGGCCCTCGGGGCCGTCGCGGGCCTCGGGATCGTCGCGGTGGTATATGGCGTCGCGGTCCCGGGCAAGGGCGGTGCCGCGGCCTGTCCCGCGGCGGCCGGCACCACGGCGCGGCTCGACCCGCTGGTCCGCGGCGAGGTGGCGGCCCTCGGCCTCGCCCAGCCGGCCCGCGCCGAGCCCGAGATCAGCTTCAGGACACCGGAGGGCCAGCCCACCACGCTCGCCGCCTTCCGGGGCAAGGCGCTGCTGGTCAACCTTTGGGCGACGTGGTGCGTGCCCTGCCGCAAGGAGATGCCCGCCCTGAACGCGCTGCAGCGGCAGCAGGGCGGCGGCGACTTCCAGGTGGTGGCGGTGAACGTCGACACGGCGCGGCTCGACCGACCGGCCGCCTTCCTCAAGGAGAACGGCATCACCGACCTCGCCCTCTATGCCGATCCTTCGGCCGACGTCCTGCAGTCCCTGAAAGCCCAGGGCGGGCTCCTCGGCCTGCCCACCACCCTGCTGATCGACCGCAACGGCTGCGAACTCGGCCGCATGGCGGGGCCGGCGGACTGGGCCTCGCCCGACGGGCAGGCGGTGATCCGGGCGTTGAAGGGATAGCCGAGCTCGGTCGTGGGCCAGGTCGTCGTCGACGGGCATGAGGCCCGTGCCGATCGACCGCTACAGGACCACGATCCCCTGGTGCTTGCGCTTGTCCTCGGGCTCGACGTGGATGGTGACGGCGGCGTCGGGCACGTCGGCCTTGAGCACGCGCTCGAGCCGGTCGCAGATGTCGTGGGCCTCCGTCACTGTCGCGTCGCCCGGCACCACCAGGTGGAACTCGATGAAGGTCAGCTTGCCGGCGCAGCGGGTCTTGAGGTCGTGCGCCTCGATGGCGCCCTCGGCATTGGCGGCGATGAGGGCCTTCAGCCGCGCCAGGCTCTCGTCCGACATGCCCTCGTCGAGGAGGCCGTTGACGCTTTCCTTCATCAGCCCCCAGCCGCTCCACAGCACGTGGAGCGCCACCAGCCCGGCCAGCACGGGGTCGAGGACGAGCTTGCCCGTCACCACCACGAGGCCCACGCCGACGAGGACGCCGACCGACGTCACGACGTCGGTCATCAGGTGGCGGCCGTCGGCGAGGAGGGCGGGGGACCTGTGCCGCCGGCCGTGATGCCCGAGCACGGCGGCCCAGCCGGCGTTGACGATGGTGCCGACCGAGCCGACGGCGAGGCCCAGCACCGGCGTGCCGATCGGCTCCGGGTGGAGCAGGGCGCCATAGGCTTCGCGCAGGATGGCCAGCGCGGCGCCGACGATGAGCACGCCTTCCAGAACGGCCGACAGGTATTCGGCCTTGGTGTGGCCGTAGGGATGGCGGGCGTCGGCGGGCTGCAGCGACACGTGCAGGGCCCAGACGGCGGCGAGCGCCGTCGCCACGTTGATGATGGATTCGAGCGCGTCCGACAGCAGGGCGACGCTGCCCGTCACCTGCCAGGCATAGAACTTCACCCCCAGCACCGCGACCGCCACCACGACGCTGCCCAGGGCGAGTTTCTGGGTTATGATCATGCGTCCCTTCCGTCCGTCCCGATGCCGTCCCGCGAAGGGTTCGCGGCGCGGGGCCCAGCCGGTTCCCGCGCGGACGAGACCGATAGACCATCGTCCTGCCGGAGGCCATATGCCGCGAAAGATCATCATCGACACCGATCCCGGCCAGGACGATGCCGTCGCCATCCTGCTGGCGCTGGCCTCCCCGGAACTCGACGTGCTCGGCATCGTGGCGGTGGCGGGCAACGTGCCGCTCGCCCTGACGGAGCGCAACGCCCGCCGCATCGTCGAGCTCGCCGGCTTTCCGGAGGTGCCGGTCCATGCCGGCGCGGTGCGCCCGCTGGTGCGCCCGCCCATCACGGCTGAGCACGTGCACGGCCAGACGGGGCTCGACGGCGTCGACCTGCCGGAGCCCGACGTGCCGCTGCATCCCAAGCCCGGCATCGACTTCATCGTCGAGACCCTGCTGGCCGCCGATTCCGGCGAGGTGACGCTGTGCACGCTCGGCCCGCTGACCGACGTGGCGCTGGCGCTCAACCGCGCGCCCGAGATCGCCCCGCGCATCCGCGAGATCGTGATGATGGGCGGCGCCTATTTCGAGGTCGGCAACATCACGCCCACGGCCGAGTTCAATGTCTACGTCGATCCCGAGGCCGCCGACGTCGTGCTGCGCTCGGGCGTGCCCATCACCATGCTGCCGCTCGACGTGACCCACCGGGCGCTCGCCACGCCCGAGCGGCTCGCCCGCTTCCGCGCGCTCGGCAACCGCTGCGGAGCGGCCGTCGCCGGGATGCTCGGCTTCTCCGAACGGTTCGACCGCGAAAAATATGCCTCGCCCGGCGCCCCGATCCACGACCCCAACGTCATCGCCTGGCTGCTGGCGCCCGAGCTCTACGAGGGGCGCCGCATCAACGTCGCGGTGGAATGCGCCAGCCCCCTCACGCTCGGCATGACGGTCGCGGATTATTGGCGCGTCACCGGGCGGCCCGCCAACGCGCTGTTCCTGCGCGGCGTCGACGACGCCGGCTTCTTCGACCTCCTCGTCGAGCGGCTCGCCCGCCTGCCTTGAGCTCCGCCCTGGCAGGCGACGGCCCAGGCGCTACTTGCCCCGAGACACGACGAGGCGAACGGGACCATCATGGCGCTGCGAATCGAAGACTATGCGTTGATCGGCAATTGCGAGAGCGCCGCGCTCGTCGGGCGCGACGGCTCGATCGACTGGATGGCCCTGCCGCGCTTCGATTCGCACGCCTCCTTCGCGGCCCTTCTCGGCACGCCCGAGAACGGCCGTTGGCAGATCGCCCCGGCCGTGCCGGTGACGCGGGTGACGCGGCGCTACCGCGAGGGCACGCTGGTGCTCGAAACCCGCTTCGAGACGGAGGCCGGCACCGTGCTGCTGGTCGACGCCATGGGCCGGCGCGAAGGCCACGGCGACGTCGTGCGCCTCGTGCGGGCCGAGAGCGGCAGCGTGCCGATGCGGGTCGAGATCGTGCTGCGGCCCGGCTACGGGACGGTGGTGCCCTGGGTGAGCCGGCTCGCCGACGGGCGCGTGGCGGCCGTGGCGGGACCCGACCGCTACGTGCTGGACACGACGGTGCCGCTGCGCGGCCAGGACTTCCGCACGCTGGGCGAGTTCACCGCCGAGGAGGGCGCCGACACGGCTTTCACGCTGACCTGGTCGCCCTCCTTCCATCCCGTGCCGCAGGCGGTCGACCCCGCCCAGATCATCGAACTCGTCACCGAAGACTGGACCGACTGGGCCCGCTCGCACCGGACCGAGACGGCGGGCGACTGGGTGGAGGTGGTGCAGCGGTCGCTGATCACCCTCAAGGCCCTGACCCACTACGAGACCGGCGGCATCGTGGCGGCACCCACCACGTCGCTGCCCGAGCAGCTCGGGGGACCGCGCAACTGGGACTACCGCTACTGCTGGCTGCGGGACGCCACGCTGACGCTCTACGCGCTGCTCACCTCGGGCTTCCTCGAGGAGGCCAGCGCCTGGCGCGACTGGCTGATCCGCGCCATCGCGGGCTCGCCCGACCAGATGCAGATCATGTACGGCATCGCGGGCGAGCGCAGGCTCGAGGAATACGAGGTGCCGTGGCTCGCCGGCTACGAGGGCTCGACCCCGGTGCGGATCGGCAATGCCGCGGCCGGCCAGCTGCAGCTCGACGTCTACGGCGAGGTGCTCGACGCCATGTACCAGGCGCGCCGCCTCGGGCTCGCGCCCGACGACAACGGCTGGAACCTGGAGCGCGCCCTGGTCGGCCACCTCGAGACCATCTGGCAGCAGCCCGACGAGGGCATCTGGGAGGTGCGGGGCGGGCGCAAGCATTTCACCGCCTCGAAGGTGATGGTCTGGGCCGCCTTCGACCGGGCCATCCGCTCCGTCGAGGAATACGGCCTGGCCGGCCCGGTCGACCGGTGGCGCGGCGTCCGGGACCAGGTGCACCGCGAGGTGTGCGAGCGCGGCTTCAGCGCCGAGAAGGGCTGCTTCACGCAATATTACGGCGGCACGTCGCTCGACGCGAGCCTGCTGCTGATGGCCATGGTGGGGTTCCTGCCGGCCGACGACCCTCGCGTGGTCGCCACCGTCAAGGCCATCGAGGATCACCTGCTCGAGGACGGCTTCGTGAAGCGCTACGACGAGACCGGCAACGTCGACGGGCTGGCGGGCGGCCACGAGGGCGCCTTCCTGCCCTGCTCCTTCTGGCTCGCCGACAATTACGTCCTCATGGGCCGTCTCGACGAAGCCCGGGCCCTGTTCGAGCGGCTGATCGCGCTCCGCAACGACGTGGGCCTGCTGTCGGAAGAATACGATTCCGTCGCGAAGCGCCAGGTCGGCAACTTCCCGCAGGCCTTCACCCACGTGGCCCTGATCAACACGGCCCACAACCTCAGCCGCGAGTTCGGGCCGGCGCAGCACCGGGCCGAGAGCAAGGAGACCGGGGCCGCCGTCTCCTGAGCGGAGCCCCGGACCGGTCACGCGGCCGTCACGCTCGGGGTTGACAGAACCACCGCCCGCCGCGATAAGCGCGCCAGTCCGGCGGCGCCGAGCGGCGCCGCGGGATGGGACGGAGGAGTGTCCCGAGCGGCAAAGGGGGCGGACTGTAAATCCGCTGGCTATGCCTTCGTAGGTTCGAGTCCTACCTCCTCCACCATCACCTCCATCGACTGGTCTGGCCGACACCGAAGGGTTGCTGCGACCGGGCGCCGATGCTAGCGTGACGAGCATGCGGGTGTAGCTCAATGGTAGAGCAACAGCCTTCCAAGCTGATGACGAGGGTTCGATTCCCTTCACCCGCTCCAGCGCTGCGAGCGCGACAGACCTTTCCCGCGTCCATGACAGGTTTTTCCGACCCATCCAGCCCGATGGCGCTTCGTCAGGCGCTGGCCTGATCGCGCCTGGGAACACAGTGGCGAGTCGGACGGCGAAACCAGGTCGTCCTTTGTCGGATCCGTCCCGACTGGCAGGACATGCCGGACGACGTCGTCGTGCACGTCACGAAGGGCTACGGTGATCCGTGCCTCGGGCGAAGCCCTGACTGGGGGCAGGGATGCGGCGACCGGGCGGAAGATGTTCTCGCTTCAGCGACTTCGGACCGGGCGAGCGCGGGAGACTCAGGCGGAACGTCAGGGTCTGATGATGCGGCTGCGACGCTGCCAGGCGGCGACCTTGCGCAGCAGGCGGGAGAGTTGCTCGACCGAGTAGGGCTTGTGCAGCAGCTCGAAACCGTCGGTGCCGTTCTGCGCCAACACGTGGCTGTAGCCCGACGCCAGCAGCACCGGCAGGTCGCGGTACCGGCGGCGGATCTCCCCCCCGAGTTCGATGCCGTTCATGCCCGGCATGACCACGTCGGTGAACACGACGTCGAACCGGCTGGCGTCACGGGCCAGCTCTGCCAATGCCTCTTCGGCGTTGCCTGCCAGTACCGGCACGTAGCCAAGATCGGTCAGGGTCTGAACCGCGAAAGAGCCGACCTCGGCATTGTCTTCGACGACCAGAACGCCGGTGCCGTGTCCGTCCACGAGAGGAGCGGGTTCGTGGTCGTTCGAGGCCTGTTCGGGCGCCGGGACGCGGGGCAGGTAGAGGGTGAACGTCGTGCCGCGACCGACTTCGCTCTCGACCAGGATCTCGCCGCCAGACTGCTTGGCGAAGCCGAACACCTGGCTCAGGCCGAGGCCGGTCCCCTGCCCGACGGCTTTGGTGGTGAAGAAGGGCTCGAAGATTTGATCGAGGCGCTCTGGCGGGATACCGCTTCCCACATCGATGACCGAGATCGCCACGAACGCTCCATCGACGCCGTCATGCGCGCGAACGGGCGGCTTGTGGTCGACGGCCTCGACGCGGATCGTGAGTTGCCCTTCGCCGTCCATGGCGTCCCTGGCATTGACCGCCAAGTTCACCAGCGCCGTGTCGAATTGGCTCCGGTCCGCTTCGACGAAGCAGGGCTCCTCCGGCAGCTCGGTCGTGACGAGGATCCGTGATCCGGTCAGGGTGCCGATCATGTCCCTGAGGCCTTGCACGCCGTCGCTGGCGGCGAAGACTTCCGGCTTCAGCGCCTGCCTGCGCGCGAAGGCGAGCAACTGGCCGGTGAGCTTGGCGGCGCGATCGACGGTGTCCGAGATCGCGCCGACGTAGCGGACGCGACGTTCCTCCGGCAGGTCCCGCCGTTTCAGCAGGTCCACCGACGACCGGATCACGGTCAGCAGGTTGTTGAAATCATGCGCGACACCGCCGGTGAGCTGGCCCACGGCCTCCATCTTCTGCGACTGACGCAGCGCCTCTTCGGTCTGTCGTTGCTTCGTCGTCTCGACGCCCACGCCCGTCCGGCGGACGGGCTGCCCCTCCGCGTCGTGATAGGTGTGCCCGCGCGACAGCACCCATCGTATGACGCCATTCGGATGGCAGATCCGATACTCCAGTTCCAGATCGCCCGGATGCACGAGACCACTCGCCATGGTGGTCGTCAGGGCCGCGCGATCGTCGGGATGCACGTTGGCGAGGAATTCGACGCGCGGGATGCCCTTCGGCCCTCGTTGGGGGTCGAGAGCGTAGAGGTCGGCGATGGCGGCGTCGTAGGAGAACCGGTCGGTGGCGGCCTCATGGATCCACACGCCCACTCCGCCCACGGCGGAGAGGGCGAGCCGGGCGAAGTCCTGGGTGTCCCGCAGGATGGCTTCGCGCTCCCGCTCCTGCGACACGTCGCGGCCGCTGGCGTAGACCATTGCGTCCTGGGAGGCGGCCACCCAAGAGATCCAGCGTGTGCTCCCGTCGGCATGCAGGCAACGCGTCTCGTAGGCGGGCAACCCGGACTCCAACGCCGCCCGGAGTGCCGACACGCTGTCGGCATGATGGTCGGCATGCTCGAAGGCGAGGTGATGGCGGCCGACGACCTCGTCGGGTCTCCACCCCAGGATGGCGGTCCAGGCCTGGTTGACGGCGACGAAGATCCCGTCCTGGTCCACCACGGCCTGAAGGTCGCGTGACAGCTTCCAGGCCCGGTCACGCTCCCGTGTGCGCTCCTCGACCCGCCGTTCCAGCGACGCGGCGAGTTCGACGAGGTCCTGCTCGGCTCGACGGCGCTCGACCGCGACGCGGGTCCGCTCGGCGGCGTCCCGAACGAAGGCCAGTTCACCGGGCGACCAACGTCGCGCCGTCGCATGGTTGAGATAGAGCAGGGCCACCAGCCCCGCGTGTTCGGTCACCGGCATGTTGACGACCGCTGTTGCGCTGATGGCCTGCAGGGCGTTGGCCGTCGCCGCCGTCCTCGGGTCGGTTTCCGCGTCGGCGAAGACCACCGTCTCGCCGCGCTTCAGGTCGTCGATGTACGATCCGTAGTCGCGGAAGTGGAGGACACCGGCGAGGCTTCGGATCCCCGGCGCGTTCCAGTCCCGCTCGATGGTGATCGTCTCGCGGGTGAGGTCGACCGTGCCGTAACCGGCGCGACTGACGCCCAGCGTCGTGCCGAGGATCCTGGCCGCCGTGAACGCGACCCCGTCCGGGTCCGTACCGTCGCGGATCGCGTCCCCGAGTTCGACGAGGGCACGCCGGCGGATGTCGGCCACCGCGCGTTCCGTGACGTCGAGCGAGATGCCGACGAGGTGAGGCGACCGCCCGTCTGCCTCGATCATCGTCCTGGCGCGGACCTGCACCCACCCCGTGCTGCCGTCGGGGCGGATGATGCGATACTCGATGTCGTAATCGTCCCCGGTCCTCGCCGCCTGCGCCACTGCCGCTTCGCGACGCTCTCGATCGTCGGGGTGCACGGCAGCCTGGATGTCGGCGTAGGTGAGACGCCAGGATCGCGGGAGGCCGAAGTTCTCGGCGCAGCGTGGCGAGGCCTCCATCTCGTGTGTCCGGAGATCGAGGTCCCAGACGCCGAGCTTGCCGGCCTCGGTCGCGAAGCGCAGGCGTTCCTCGCTCCGCTCCTGAGCCTCGGCGCGTCCGGCCATCTCCGTGGCGAGTGCCACGTTGTGGCTCTCCAGTCCCGTCAGACGGTTCCGTTCGGCCGTGATGTCGACCTGGCTGGCGAAGAAGTAGCGCAGGGTGCCGTCGGCACCGTGGACCGGTGCCGTCAGGAGCCGATTCCAGAAGCGCGTGCCGTCTCGACGCGCGTTCTCGATCTCGATCTCGACGGCCTCGGGAACGGCTATGGCGGCCCGGATGCGGGCCACCGTGTCGGGATCCGTGTCGGCGCATTGCAGGAAACGGCAGTTCCGACCGAGGATCTCCGCACGAGGGTAGCGGGTCAGCCTGCAGAAGGCGTCGTTGGCGAAGACGATCGGGTTATCGGGCAGGCGTGGGTTCGATACCACCATGGGCATGCGTGTGGCCTGGACCGCGGCGAAGAACGGGTCTTCGCCGAGGTCCGTGCCGGCAATCTCGGAGGAGACGTGATCCGATGTCGTCGATGATGCCGGGGCACCTGCCACGAGGGCGCGCAGGCGGACGATCTCCGCGCGGTACTCGCCTTCCGTGAGGCGCGGATCGAGTTCGCCTTTGTCCATGCAGCGCTTGTACCATGGTACCGTCGTGCGTTCGACGGTACCTGATCGGTCGAGGCGCCCTCCGGAGCGCTTGCGGCGGAATGACCGACCTGGCTCGACGCTCCTCACCGTGCGAGCCGACCCCTCAGGTGTCGGGATCACCGCCCCACCGACGATCCGCGATCCGGCCCGCACAGGCCGGTCCACCCTACGGTTCGGGGCAGCTCCATCGATACGGGTGGCCCGACCCGGTCAAGGTGGCGAGGTGGCCGGCCCGGGCGTGGCCGTGCGCGTCTTCCGCCCGGCATGGCCACGCAGGATCCGGGACAGTTGTTCCGCCGAGTAGGGCTTTCGCAGCAGGTCGAACCCATGCGTGCCCTCCTGCGCCAGGACGAGGCTGTAGCCGGACGTCAGGACCACGGGCAGGTCACCGTGGAGGCGCCGGATCTCGTGACCCAGGTCGATGCCGTTCATGCCCGGCATCATGACGTCGGTGAACACCACGTCGAACCGGTCCGGATCGCGGGCCAGTTCCGCCAAGCCCTCCTCGGCGCTGCGGGCCAGGACGGTAACGTAACCCAGGTCGGCCAGGGCCTGCTCGACGGAGGTGCCGACGTCGTCGTTGTCCTCGACCACGAGGACGCGTGTGCCGTGCCCGTCGGCCAGCATCTCGATGGCGGGTTCGCCCGCCGCGAGCGCGGGCGCCTCGGCCGCGACACGCGGCACATAGAGCGTGAATGCGGTGCCTTTCCCGACCACGCTCGCGACCGTGACCTCACCTCCGGATTGTTTGGTGAACCCGAACACCTGGCTCAGGCCGAGCCCTGTGCCCTTGCCGGTGTCCTTCGTCGTGTAGAACGGCTCGAAGATGCGGTCCAAGCGGTCGGCGGGGATGCCGCTCCCCGTGTCCGCCAGGGTGATGGCCACGAACGGCCCCTGCCGGGAGGGATCGGCGCGGACGGCGGGCATCCCGTCGACCTCGCGAACGGCGATGGTGAGCAGGCCAACGCCGTCCATGGCGTCTCGCGCGTTGACGGCCATGTTGACCAGGGCCGTGTCGAACTGGCTCGGATCGGCAACCACGAAGCAGCCACCGTCGGGCAGGTCGAGGGTGACTTTGATCCGCGAACCGGTCAGCGTTGCCATCATGTCCAACAAGGCGCGCACGCTCGCGCAGGCATCGAAGATCTCGGGCTTGAGCGCCTGGCGCCGCGCGAAGGCGAGCAATTGGCCGGTGAGCTTGGCCGCACGGTCCGCAGTGTCGGAGATGGCGGCCACGTAGCGACGGCGGCGCTCCTCCGGCAGGTCCGCACGCTTCAGGAGGTCGGCCGACGAGCGGATCACGGTCAGGTGGTTGTTGAAGTCGTGAGCGACGCCACCCGTGAGTTGCCCCACGGCTTCCATCTTCTGCGCCTGCCGCAGGACCTCGGCCTGCTCGCGTTCGACCTTCAGGTCGCGGCCGGTCGCGTAGACGAGTCCGTCCTCGAAGGCGCCCGTCCAGGCGAACCAGTGATAGGCACCATCCTTGTGACGGAAACGGTACTCGTACGGCACGGCCAGGGGTCGCTCCAGCACGCTCGCGAACGCCTGCAGCGTCGCGGCGAGGTCGTCGGGATGCGTGTAATGCGCGAAGGAGGTGCCGACGAGCTCGGCCGCCGTCCAGCCGAGCAGCCGCGTCCAGACCGGGTTGACGCTCACGATGACGCCGTCCTGCGTGGCGGTCACGAGCAACTGCTGCGACAAGCGCCACGCCCTGTCGCGCTCGGCGGTTCGCCGTTCGACCTGCTGCTCCAGCGATGCCGCCAGCCGTCGCAGCTCGCCTTCGACACGGCGCCGTTCCGTCGCCACCCTCGTCTGCCCTGCCGCGGTCTGGATGAAGGCGACTTCCTCAGGGGTCCAGGCCCGGGAGGCCTGGTCGTTGACGTAGAGGAAGGCCACCATGCGCCCCTGTTCGATCAGCGGCAGGTTGACGAGAGCACGGACGGCATAGGCGTCGAAACCCGCGATGCCGTCCCTGGCGGTCCGCGGGTCGAGGGCCGTGTCCGCGATGACCACGGCATCGCCGTCGCGCAGATCCGAAACGGCCCTGCCGTAGTCGGAGGCCCGGTGCAGGCCAGTCCCGCTCGCGAAGCCCGGCGCCGTCCAGTCCCGCTCGATGGTCAGTGCCTCACCATCCTCGCTCATGGTGGCGTATCCCACGCGGGCGACCCGCAGCGCTTCGCCGATGACCTCCGACGCCGCGAACGCCATCTCGGCGGGATCGCTCAACTCGTGCAGTCGGTCCGCCAGGCGCAGCAGAGCCGAGCGAAGCATCTCCTCGCGCTGCTGCCTCGACACTTCCTGGAACAGGACGCCGACGCGGTCGGGGGCCACGCGGAACGCACGGACGTCATAGATCTGGTGGAGGACCCGCAGCGGCATCCTGAAAGCCTGCGGCTCTCCGGTTTCCGCCACCGCGATGTACCTGTCGAGCCAGTCCTGCTCGACGCCGGGGATCACGTCGTCGACGGCGCGGCCCATGGCGCTCGCCCGTGACAGGCCGGAGATGCGGTCCCAGGCGTCGTTGGCCTCGACGAAGCGCCACGTCCTGGCGACACCCGAGGCGTCGCGGATCATCTCCACGACCATGAACCCTTCGTTCAGCCGTTCGAACAACCCGCGCCAGTGCGCCTCGCTGGCGCTCAGCCGCTCCGCCGCCCGCCTTTCCTGGTCGATGTCGACCACGGCGACGATGCCACCGATGAGCCCGCCCGCCCCGTCGAGCACCGGGGCGCCGATGATCCGCACCCAGGCCTCACGGCCGTCGCCCCGGCGGTACAGGCATTCCAACTCGGGCCGCTCCTCACCGGCGTAGACGCGCGCCAGGGGGTACTCTCGCCCCTGCACGCGGCGGCCGTCCGGATGGTGGGCGATCCAGTCACCGTAGGCGTCCAGGTCGGGGGAGCGCAGGACGGCGTGGCCGAAGATCTGCTCGGCACGGGCGTTGCCGCCGTACACGGCACCCCGCTCGTCGGCCATGACGATGCCGACCGGCACGGTGCCGACGATCGCGCGCAGGCGCGCCTCGCTGGCCCGAACCGCCTCGACCCTGTCCAACAGCTCGCCGTTGGTCCGCGACAGTTCGCGTTCCGCGACGACGCGCGCGGTCGTTTCCGTCACGACCAGGAAGATGCCGGCGACGCGACCCTCGTCGTCCCACAGCGGGCTGTGGCAGTGGGTGAAGAACGCTTCCTGTGGCTCCCCGTCACGATCCGGGGTATATCGCGCGTCCTCGACGTAGAAGGCCTCTCCGGACAGGACCCGGTCGAAGATGGGGGTCAGTTCGTCCCACATCTCCGACCACCATTCCCGCGCGGGACGGCCGAGGTTGCCGGGATGTTTGTGGCCGAGGCTGGGCGCGTAAGCGTCGTTGTAGATCGTGACCAGGTCCGGTCCCCAATGCAGCATCATGGGGAACTTGGAGCTGAGCACGATCCGCACCGCCGCCTGCAGGGACAGCGGCCAAGCCGCGACGGGACCGAGCGGGTTGACCGACCAATCCGTGGCTCGCAACCGCTCTCCGGCCGCACCACCTCCCGCGAGGCATGATCGCGGTGCCTGGATGTGAGGGTTCATCGTGCGCTGCATCCGAGGCGCCCGCGTTCCGCGACCGGGCGCGACGAGCGGCCTTCCCGTGCCGCCAGGTCGCGGTCCCGCATCCGCCGCCGTCGACCCGGCGCGTTTCGAGCGATGAAGGCCCGACCAGGTTGACGAGGGCGAATGGTGGATGATCTCCCGGCCAGCATGAGGCCCAAGCTATCGACAATGGACCCGTCCGACACAAGCGCTTCGAACGCGGCGCCTCGCGGAGATCGGGCCTTGCCAAAGGTGCGTCGACGACCAGACTGCCGCACTTCGACCGCTCGAACTCCCGTGCAGCGCGACGGCTCGCTGGGAAGCCGGCCGATGCGAGCGGACCGGCGCCCGTTCGGAGATCGGCGGGACCGCATCTCAGATACGCCGCATCTCACCGCACCCACCCCGGCTGCCTCGCGTCCGCCATGGCCGACAGCACGGCTCGCAGGTCGCCAGGGTCGGCCGGGGGCCGGGCATCGCATCGGGGCGAAGGACAGACGATGGCGCGTGGGCTGACGCCAGCCAGCTGTTCAGTGCCGACTCCGTCCGTTCTCGGCATAGGTCGCTTCTGGACGGTGATGGTAGGGGCTGCAGGCGGAACGGCCGATCACGGGCTCAGCACCCGGCTCGCAGGCGCGGGTATCGGCCTGCCTTGCCCAATGAGCTGAGGCTCGACAGCTCGTCGGGCCTCACGGGGTCGTCGCCTGAAGGCCGCCATCGCGGTGGCCATCCGGCTGCGCCGGTCAAGGGACACGGACGACGGCCTGGGCCTTCTCGAAGCACCCTCAAACTGTAATGGCAGGCGATCTCGCAAGCTGAAGCGCCAGACTGTCGGGCATGCTGGTTTGCCGCGGACATCCTACTTCCCGAACGATCCGCCGTGTCGCACGTCGGCTCTCGATCATGCTCGGCTGCTCGTTCAAGCCAGCGCGAGGCAGCCCTACGTCGTTCCGACGGTCGAACAGCTTCGACGCATCGGGTGTCCAGACCGAAAAAGTTTCACCCTTTCGTCGAAGTCGTCGGCGCTCGAACAGCCTTGCCCAGAGGGCAGGGTGCGAAAAGGTGGGCCGCGTCAAAGTTCCATCCATCACTTTCCGCGCCTGACGACGATCCCGATCGATGTCGACGCATATCCCTCAAGCAGTAACTTGAGGTGGCCGTGCGATGAAAAAGGCGGCACGTCGACATACTGATCCAGCACATGGGATTCGGGAGCGAATACGATCGGCTCGACCGAATGGCCTCGACTTCTCAGCCGTTCCGCAAACGCCATCAAATCCCTACGACGATATAAGACGGTGGCGCCGGCCTCTACGGTGTCGTGATCCGACGAAACGTTGAATTCGGTGGTGTGGCAGGCGACCCCGCCGACCTTCAAATTCTTCTCCACGGTATTCTCGATGAAATCTAGCCCATGTTTCAGACTCCCTAGATGTTCCAGGCAACATGACGACCATACAAAATCGAAATCGTTGAACCCGGTCGACACCGCGTTCATGTCGGCTTCTGCGAAGTCCACTTTCTGCCGAAATTCGTCGAGTTCGATGATCCCCTGGTAGTGAAGATTGTCCACGCCACTCGAATATTGACCTCCCGCCAACCAGCCTTTACTCACGCCGATCTCCACCGGCGCATCTGTCGCGAGGACAAATGATCCAGCCTTGGCCAGCGCAGCGGGGAGTGGTTCTGTGCCGACCCCATAGCCGAGTGCACGCTTCCCGTTCCCGCAAGCACCGAGCGACATAGCCTTGTGCAGTATGAATACCCACTCCCAATATTTTCTGTGGTAGATGGGTGCGAAGCCAAGTAGCGCGCTGAGTTCCTTGAACCTCGGGTGGAAGAAATCAGCAGCACAGCACGACGAGCTCGCCATGAAGGGCTCACTCTCATCGCGTTTCGGCACATCGAACTCTGTGATCGGAGTTTTGTACAGCCATTGCGCAAACGGTAATCCGTTTCCCGCAGCCGGCCATCTCACCTTGGAGCCATGAATATCGCAAGTATTGTACATGCGTCCTTGGTAGAATTCCAAAGTAGGTTTGAGATTCGGCTCGCTCCTGACGATGTCGTCGATCTGCGCTGCTGATTCGACGTCGAATGAGATCTCGAATGGGAGAGACGCCTCCCCTTCCCAATCGGATCTCAAGCTAGCAAGCGCCGCGATGATTTTTTTGGCATGAGGCGGCATGACGATTCCTTGCTGTCGTTTGCGGTTGGGACTTAGACGGTCAATGTCAGAGAAAGCAAGATGCGCTCGGCCGAGCGAACCCGCGGTGCGACCGCCGGCACTGTTGCGGAGCATTGCTATGCTGGGCGCGAAGCACGTCTTGGCAGCTCCGATGATGTGTGGTCCCTCATAAATCGCTCCGGCCGGAAGCTGCGCCGGTCACAGTACCACGTCGGCGTTGAGTACGGCCGCACTGTTCTTCGAGCCGATCAAATGGTCCGCAATACGCCGGGACCGGCGGGCGAACGCGAGCGGCGACATCGGCAGAGTTCAGTCGATGCTTCGGTCGTGCTGTCCGGGGCTGACGTGATGGGGCCGAGTCGCCTGCCTCGGCTCCTACCCGCGGATCCGTCCGGGTGGGTGAGCCGGATGATGCTGCCGCGGTTCGCCGCGTCCGGGCCTTCGTCCTGATGATGTCTTGATCGACCTCGGCGATGATCCGGGTCGGTGCGTTTGTCGGATCATTCCGCCGAGCCGCGCCAGCGGTCACTCCCGGCATCTTGGCCTGGCTGCAGCCTCGGCGGCCCTCCGCGCTGTTCTGCATCGGGCACCACACTTCTGCACCATGGTTCGGAGTGCAATCGAAGGGCGTGGTTCGGTCCGCGCGCGCGGCGCTACCGACGGAGTTCAAAGCTCCAGAATAGTGGAGTGCGTTTGCCGCGACCGACCGGGCGCGTCAGTGGCGGCGGACGGCGTCGAGGCTCGAACACTGATCGACCACGCGCTGAAGAGCAGTCGAGGTCTGGCGTGCTCATAACGACCGCCTCGCCGGGCGGGTCGGACGCCAGAGATGGGATGGCGGCGGCGCCCCCGCGCCTCGGCCTCGACGGCTGTGCCCTCGCCGGCCCATGCGCCGGCCGGCGAGGTCTGCCGTTCAGCCCCGGGTCCAGCCCACCACGCTCTGCTTCTGCTCGCCGAGGCCCGCGATGCCCAGCGCCATGACGTCGCCGGGCTTGAGGAAGACCGGCGGCTTCATGCCGAGGCCGACGCCGGGGGGCGTGCCGGTGGTGATGACGTCGCCGGGTTCCAGCACCATGAAGTGCGAGATGTAGGACACGATCTGCACCACGTTGAAGATCATCGTGGCGGTCGAGCCGGTCTGCATGCGCCGGCCGTTGACGTCGAGCCACATGTCGAGCGCCTGGACGTCGGCGATCTCGTCGGGCGTCACCAGCCAGGGGCCGAGCGGGCCGAAGGTGGCGCAGCCCTTGCCCTTCATCCACTGGCCGCCGCGCTCGGTCTGGAAGGCGCGCTCGGACACGTCGTTGCAGACGCAGAAGCCCGCGACGTGGTCCATCGCCTCCTTCTCGTTGACGTAGGACGTCCGCGCGCCGATCACGATGGCGAGCTCGACCTCCCAGTCGCTCTTCTCGGACGCCTTGGGCAGCATCACCGTGTCGTTGGGCCCGACGATGCAGTTCGGAGCCTTGTTGAAGAGGATCGGCTCCTTCGGGATCGGGGCGCCGGTTTCCGCCGCATGGTCGGCGAAGTTGAGCCCCACCGCGATGAAGTTGCAGGGCCGCGCCACGCAGGGCCCGATCCGCGGGGAGCCGTCGACCACGGGCAAGTCGTCGGGGTTCGCGGCCCTGATCCGGCCGAGCGACTCGCGGCCGAGATGCTCGCCGGCGAGATCCGGCACGATATGGCCGATGTCGCGCAGCGTGCCGCCGTGGATCAGGCCCGGCTTCTCGTGTCCGGGCTCGCCGTAGCGCACCAATTTCATGTCCGTCTCCCGCAGTCCGGCGCCTCACGCGGGGGCCGGCTCGCCGACGACTATGCGTCCCGTCTCCCGCCGCGACAAGGCCGGGCGGGGAGGCGGCGCGTAAGGGCCGCTTCGCTTTTGCGGTCCATAAGCGTCCCGTGCCCTCGCGCCGGTGCCGTCCGCCATGCTTCACGCCCCATCCCAGACCCGACCGTCGCCGGTGCCTCCACCCCTGTGGCGAGCCGGCACGGCGGTGCTGCTCGGCTGCGCGCTGGTGCTGGCCCTCACCGCCGGCAAGGCGGCGGCCGTGTGGTCGACCGGCATCTTCTTCAACCCCGACGACGCGATGCGGGCCGTCGAGGTGCGGGACCTGCTGGGCGGGCAGGGCTGGTACGACCTCGTGCCGACCCGCCTGGCGCCGGGTCACGGCGTGCCGATGCACTGGTCGCGCCTGGCTGACCTGCCGATCGCCGGCCTGATCCTGTTGTTCCGCGCCGTCGCGGCCCCCGACACGGCCGAGCGCCTGGCGCGGCTCGTCGAGCCCGTCGCCCTGCTGGCGGCCTTCATGGCCTGCCAGGCGCGGCTCGGCCGGCTGCTGGTGCCCGGGCCGGGCGCCGCCCTGGCGGCCTGCCTGCTCGCCGTCGGCGGCCTCGAGACCGCCAGCGTCTTCGTGCCGGGCCACATCCATCACCACGGCCTCCAGGTGACGCTGCTGGCGGCCTTGGCCTGCGAGACCGTGGCGGGCATCGGCGCGACGCGGGGCCGGGCGGCGCATGCCGCCGCCGCTGGCATGCTCACGGCCGTGACCCTGGCCATCAACCTGCAGAACCTCCCCTTCGCCGTGGTGCCGGGCGCCGCCGCCGTCCTCGCCTGGGTGCTGCGGGGCCGGGAGGCCGAAGGCGCGCTGCGGACCTATGCCGGCGCGCTGCTCGCCGCCACCGCCCTGGTGGTCGTGGTGCAGATCCCGCCCGACCGCTGGGGCGAGCGCAGCTGCGACGCCTTCGGGGCACCGCATCTGGCCGCCTGCTGGTGCGCGGGGCTCGTCTCGCTCGCCCTCACGCTCGCCACCGCCCGTCTGGGGACGCCGGTGCTGCGGGCGGGCGCGGCGCTCGTCGCCGGCGTCGGCGCCGCGCTGGTGCTGGTCACGGCCTTCCCGGGCTGCCTCGCCGATCCCTTCTCGGGCGTCGACCCGCTGTTGCGCAGCCGCTGGCTGGCCGATGTCGGCGAGGCGCTGCCGCTGGGCGAACTCCTCCGGCGCGACCCGGCCGGCGCCGTGCCGATCGCCGCCATGCTGATGCTGGGAGCCGTGCTGGTCGGCACCGCGCTGGCGCGGTCCTCCGGCGCCGTGCGGGCGCGTTGGGCCGTGGTGGCGGCTTTCCTCGCCGCCGGGATCGCCGGGACCTGCTGGGCGGTGCGGGTGGCGGCCTCGGCGGAAGCCTTCGCGGCGCTCGGCGGCGCCTGGGCCCTGTGCCGGCTGTTCGATCCCGCGCGGCCGCGGCGGCCCCTCGCCGCTCTGGCCTGCGTGGTGGTGGGCCAGGGCCTGACGCAGGCGGGCTGGGCCGCCGCGATGGCGGTGGGGCCGGGCAGGGTGGCGCCCGCGCCCGTGCATCCGGTCGACGCCACCGCCTGCTTCGCTCCCGCCGCCTATGCCGGGCTCGGCCGGCTGCCGGCGGGCCTGGTGCTGTCCACGATCGACCCTGGATCGCAGATCCTGGCCTACACGCATCACGCCGTGCTGGCGGCGCCGTATCACCGCAACGCCTATGGCAACCGGGCCGCGCTGCTCTTCTTCGATGCCGGGCTCGACGAGGCCCGCGCGATCGCGGGCGCGGCCGGCGTCCGCTACGTGGTGGCGTGCCTCACCTCGCCCGAGGTGGTGGAGGATGCGGAGCGCCGGCCCGACGGCGTGGCGGCCCGCATCCTCGCCGGCGCCCCGCCCGCCTGGCTCCGCCCCGCCGGCCCGGCGAGCGGGCCGGTGCGGGTCTTCGTCATGGCACCGGGGGACGTCTCGGCATCGCAGGACGCGACCGCCGCCCCGTGAGTCCTCCGCGCTCAGCTCTGCACCCGGACGTACTCGCCCGGCGCGTCGCAGAGCGGCTCCAGCACGCCGCCGCCCGGCTGGCGCGCCGGCACCTTGTCGGGCGCCTGGGCGGCGACCCAGGCGGCCCAGTCCGGCCACCAGCTGCCGGGCGTCTCGGTCGCGGCATCGAGCCAAGCCTCGAAGCTGTCGCCGACCGCGGGGCCGGACCAGAACTGGTATTTCGGCTTGGCCGGCGGGTTCACCACGCCGGCGATGTGGCCGGAGCCCGCCAGCACGTAGCGCATCGGCCCGCCGAAGAACCCCGCCCCCACGAACACCGACTTTGCCGGCGCGATGTGGTCCTCCTTGGTGGCGAGGTTGTAGACCGGGATCGTGACGCGCTTCAGGTCCAGGGTTTCGCCGCCCACCACCATCTCGCCCTTGGTCAGCTTGTTGCCGAGGTAGCAGTTGCGCAGGTAGAATGCGTGGTTGGCGGCCGGCATACGGGTGGAATCGGAGTTCCAGGTGAGCAGGTCGAAGGCCGAGGGCGCGTTTCCCTTCAGGTAGTTGTTGACCACGTAGGACCAGATGAGATCGTTCGGCCGCAGCATGTTGAAGGCGTTGGCCATCTTCGAGCCCTGCAGGTAGCCCTGCTCGCGCATCTGGGCTTCCACGGCGGCGATCTGCTCTTCGTTGGCGAAAACCTTGAGGTCGCCGGCGTTGCGGAAATCCGTCTGCGCCGTGAACAGCGTGGCGCTGGAGATGCGGGTGTCGCCCTTCAGCGCCATATAGGCCAGCGTCACGGCCAGCAGCGTGCCGCCCACGCAATAGCCGATGGCGGTGGCGTCGCGCTCGCCGGTCGCCTGCTCGACGGCGTCGAGGGCGGCGAGGATGCCCTCCCGCATGTAGCTCTCGAAGTCCTTGTCGGCGTGGCGCTCGTCAGGGTTGACCCAGGAGATGACGAACACCGTCAGGCCCTGGTCGACCGCCCATTTCACGAAGCTCTTGGCCGGGTTGAGGTCGAGCACGTAGAACTTGTTGATCCAGGGCGGCACGATGAGCAACGGGCGCCGGTACACGTCGGGTGTGGCGGGCGCATATTGGATGAGTTCCATCAGCGCGTTGCGATAGACGACCTTGCCGGGCGTCATCGCCATGTTGACGCCGAGCTTGTGCACCGTGTTGTCGCTCTGGCGGATCTTGAGGTCGCCCTTGCCGGCCGCGATGTCCTCGGCCAGCATCCGCATGCCGCGCACGAGGTTCTCGCCGCCCTCCTCGAACGTGTGCCTGAGCAGTTCCGGGTTGGTGGCGAGGAAGTTCGACGGCGACAGGGCGCCGGTGATCTGGCGAAGGTAGAAGCGTGCGCGCTCCCGGGTCGCCTCGTCGAGGTCGGCCTCCTCGACGAGGCCGTTGGCCCAGTCGCTGGTGATGGTATAGGCCTGACGCAGGAAGTCGAAGCCCGGCAGTTCGCGCCATTCGGGGGCGGCGAAACGCTTGTCCGCCGTTTTGGCCGGTTCGGGTTCGGGCGCGGGTCCGCCCGCCATGCGGCGCATCGTGCCGGCCCACAGGTCGACCATCTGGCTCGACAGCGTCGCCTGCGCCACCATCATGCGGGCGGGGTCGGTCAGCCATTGCGCGGCGACCTGGCCCAGCGTCTGCACCATGTCCTTGGCTTCCTCGCCGCCCTGCGCCGGCACGGCCCCGCGGGTGCGGGGCTCCATGTAGGCGCTGGCGACCTTCTGGCTCTCCTCGACGAGCAGGCTCATGTTGCGCGACAGCTTGTCGAGTTCGGCGAGGCCCGGCACCGGCGCCGGATCGGCCGGCGCGGGATCCGCCGCGGGGGCGCCGGGGTCGGCCGGCGCCGATGTCGTCGCGCCCGGTCGCGGCTCCCCGGCCGGCGGGCGGGCATTGGGCATGGTCCTGGCCATGTCTTGGAGGGCCGACGCACGGGCGCCGAGCGGCTTCGCGTCCCTCGCCGGTGCATCCCCGGCGGTCGCGGCGCCGGGCGTCCCGGTTCCGGATCCCGCAGCCTCGGTTCCTGCGTCCTCGGGCTCGACGACCTCGTGCGCGACGACCTCGGGCCCGACGACCTCGTGCTCCGCGTCCTTGAGGTCGACACGGCCGGGTTTGGCGGTCGGTGGCTTGGATCCGACGGGCTTGGCGACGCTCGGCTTGCCGGACACGGACCGTCTCCGGGCGCTGTCCGGCTGTCTCGGCGGACGCTGGTCCTTCATGACGATCTCCCTCGCTCGAGAGGGGTGCCGTGCATGCGGCGCCCCGTTCTGTCGATCCCGGCCGGGGCGTGCCGCGCGCCGGGGCGGACCGGCACCGCCGCATCACCGGCCTGCGCCGACGGGCCGCGGCGCTTGCCGTCCATCTCCGAACACAATATCCCGCTACCGATCGTGATCGAAACCCCGCCCGGGGTCTTCGCCCGTCCCCGGTCCCGCGGGAGTCGATATATGTGTGGGAAAGACCCCGACCGCAACCCGAGTTCCCGCTCCGCCCTGGCCATCCTGGTGGCCCTGGCGGGCCTGGCCGCCGCGGCGCCGGCGCGCGCCGGAGACGGGTTGTGGGACCAGGCGCTGCAGACGCTGAACCTCAAGGCGACGCCGGCCGAGCCCCCGCCCGCCTTCGTCGAGCGCACGCGGCCGAACGCCGCCGAGCTCGGCTACATCCCGACGGCGCTGCCCCACAAGGTGAGCCCGCGCGCCGTGAAGACGCCCGCCGAGATCGAGGCCGCCACGGATGCGCTCGATGCCGCGAAGGCGCGCCAGCTGAACCCGGCCGCCGCGCCGGTCGATCTGCCCAAGGGGCGCAGGCGCGCCAAGCCCACGTCCGCTCCCGCCGTTGCGGATTAATTCACCACGTCGCCGCATTCTCCCCCAACAGCGGGCGACCTGCCCGCTCATCCCGTTCCAGGGTCGTCCTTCCCATGTCCGATTTTCACCGCGTCCGCCGCCTTCCCCCCTACGTCTTCGAGCAGGTCAACCGCCTGAAGGCCACGGCCCGGAACGCCGGTGCCGACATCATCGACCTCGGCATGGGCAACCCCGACCTGCCGGCCCCCAAGCACGTCGTCGACAAGCTCGTCGAAACCGCCACCAAGCCGCGCGTCGACCGCTATTCCTCGTCCAAGGGCATCGCCGGCCTGCGCCGCGCCCAGGCGAGCTATTACGGGCGCCGCTTCGGCGTGAAGCTCGATCCGGACCGGCAGGTGGTGGCGACGCTCGGCTCCAAGGAAGGCTTTGCCAACATGGCGCAGGCCATCACGGGCCCGGGCGACGTGGTGCTGGTTCCGAACCCGTCCTACCCCATCCACGCCTTCGGCTTCCTGATGGCGGGCGGCGTCATCCGCTCCGTGCCGGCCGAGCCGACGCCGGACTACTTCACCGCGCTCGAGCGCGCCGTGGTCCATTCCATCCCGAAGCCGCTGGCCGTCGTGGTCTGCTACCCGTCGAACCCCACCGCCATGGTGGCGTCGCTCGACTTCTACCGGGACCTCGTCGCCTTCGCCAAGAAGCACGACATCTTCATCCTGTCGGACCTCGCCTATTCGGAGGTGTATTTCGACGGCGAGCCGCCGCCCTCCGTGCTGCAGATCCCCGGCGCCATGGATGTCTGCGTGGAGTTCACCTCCATGTCGAAGACCTTCTCCATGCCGGGCTGGCGCATGGGCTTCGCGGTCGGCAACGAGCGGCTGCTGGCCGCCCTGACGCGCGTGAAGAGCTACCTCGACTACGGCGCCTATACGCCCATCCAGGTCGCGGCCGCGGCGGCCCTCAACGGGCCGGAAGACTGCATCGTCGAGATGCGCTCCATCTACAAGAACCGCCGCGACGTGATGGTGGACAGCTTCGCGGCCTCGGGCTGGACGGTGCCGGCCCCGGCCGCCTCCATGTTCGCCTGGGTGCCCATCCCCGAGCGTTTCCGCCACCTCGGCAGCCTCGAGTTCTCGAAGCTGCTGATCGAGCGGGCCGACGTCGCCGTGGCGCCCGGGATCGGCTTCGGCGAGCACGGCGACGACCATGTGCGTCTCGCCCTGGTCGAGAACGAGCAGCGCATCCGCCAGGCGGCGCGGGGCATCAAGCGCTTCTTCGACGCGGCCGATAGCCGCCTCCACAACGTCGTGCCGCTGAAACAGTCGGCTTGACGGCGCGGGACGCCACCGCGGCCTCGGAGGCCCTCGCGCGCCTGCTCGGCGCCGCGCGGGCCGTGACGGTGTTCACCGGCGCCGGCATCTCCACCGAATCCGGCGTGCCCGACTACCGCTCGCCGGGCAGCCCCTGGCGGGTCCACGCGCCCATCGCCTTCAAGGACTACCTGGCGGAGCCCGCGCTGCGGGCCGAGGCCTGGCGGCGCAAGTTCGCCATGGACGACCTTTACGCCGGGGCCGTGCCGAACCGAGGCCACCGCGCCGTGGCGCGCTGGGTGGAGGTGGGCCTCGCCCGGACGATCATCACGCAGAACATCGACGGGCTCCACGCCGCCGCCGGCCGCGCGGGCGACGACATCGTGGAACTGCACGGCAACGGCGGCCATGCCCGGTGCCTCGGCTGCGGCACCCGCTACGAGCTCGCGCCCATCCGGGCCCGGTTCGAGCGGGACGGCGCCTTGCCGCAATGCCGGTGCGGCGGCATCGTCAAGTCGGCCAGCATCGCCTTCGGCCAGTCGCTCGACGAAGCGACGCTGCGCCGGGCCGTCGCGGCCTCGCTCGGCTGCGACCTCTTCGTCGTGCTGGGGTCGACGCTGCTGGTGCGCCCGGCCGCGCGGTTCCCCGAACTGGCGGCCGGCAACGGCGCCCGGCTCGCCATCGTCAACCGGGAAGCGACACCTCTCGACGCCGCGGCCGACCTCGTCCTCCACGCCGACATCGGCGACGTGCTGGAGCCCTTGAACCGGCTCCACTTCTAGCGCCTCTCGGCCGACTCCCGGTGGCCCTGGCGGCTCCAAGCCCCTGCATATGCTTTCGATTCGGAGCTGGAGCGAACCGCCGGGGGCGAAAGCGGTCCGGCGCTGGCGCGCCACGCTAGAGTTCGTCAGCGAGCATTAGAATCTCGACGGCGTGGCGGCGCGGTGTGAAGTGTGATTCAGTTAGGTCGTCAG
>NZ_QYBC01000018.1 GCF_004137085.1 Lichenibacterium ramalinae | reverse complement strand
GGACACGCAAGTCCTCGTTGCACCTCGACGGACCCCTTCCGACGACGCCGATCTCACGCGACCCCGTGGGTAGTTACTCTGGCGCGACGAGGCCTGGATGCCGCTCATGGCCTCGACGGCCTGGCGCACCACCCGGCCGGACTGCTCGGCATTGCCCCGCGCCGTTCCGACGAGGCTCCGGGCGTGTTTGGAGCCTTGGGCGGTCTTGCGCACCGTCGCGGTGATTTCGTCGAGGGCCGCAGCCGTCTCCTCGAGCGAGGCCGCCTGCTGTTCGGTGCGGCGGCTGAGGTCGTCGGAGGCGGTGGAGATCTCGCCCGTGCCGGACCGGATGGCGGAAGCGCTGGCCGCCACCGTCCGCATCGTGTCCTGCAGGCGCGCGACGGCATCGTTGAAGTCCGACCGGAGCCGCTCGTAGTCGGCCGGGAACGGCGCATCGATGCGCTGGGCGAGGTCGCCGGCGGACAGGCGCGATAGGCCGGCCGCCACGGCTTCCACCACCTGCGTCTGCTGGGCGGCCGCTTCCGCCAGCAGGGCCGCGGTGCGGGCCCGCTCCGCATCCGTCAGGCGCCCCGCCGCCATGGCGTCGGCCTCGAGCCGGAGCTTCTCCACCGCCGCGGCCTTGAACACCGCCAGCGAGGCCGCCATGGCGCCGATCTCGTCGCGGCGCCCGGCTTCGGACACGGGCGCCTCCACGTCGCCGCCCGCGAGGCGGCGCATGCTCGCCGTGAGCGAAACGACCGGCGTGCCGATGAGCCGCGTCAACAGCCAGCTCAGGGCCGCGGCGGCCAGGGCGACGACGAGCGTCGTCGTCAGCGAACTGCCGCGCATCACGGCCAGCGCGTCGGCGTGGCGGGCCGCGGCCGCGTCGGCGAGCGCCTTGGCGGTGGCCTGGACCTGCGCCGCCGCCGCGCGGATGTCGCCGACCATCTTGCGGTTGATCTCGGTCGTCATGAGGGCGGACGCCTGGTCCATGGTGTCGACGGAGGCCGTGAGCGGCATCACCACGTCGACTACCTGGCGACGCCAGGCCGCCTCGGCCGCCGCCAGCGCGTCGATCTGCCCGGCGAGGTCGGCGGACAGGTCGGTGGCGCGGCGGGCATCGGCGATGCGGGCGTCGAAGCGCTCCTGGTCCTTGGCGATGTCGGTCGCGTTGCCGGGGATGCGGGTCATCACGAGGCCGCGCAGGTGCGAGCTGAGGTCGACGGCCGAGGCCAGCGCGTCCTTGGCGGCGATCACCAGCCGGCCGGCCTCGGTCTGCCGGTCCGCCGCCGCCTGGAGTTCGCCGGACAGGTGGTAGGACAGCACGCCGGACAGGGCCACGAGGCCCACCAGCACGGCGAAGACCGCCGCGATCTTGCGGAGAATCGTCAGGTTTCTGAGCGCATTCATCATGACGCGGGGGCCCCTGCCCGGACCGCGCCCCCGGCGCCGTCACCGGACCTGATCTCCCCTAATCCGAATTGGCTGATTTTTGCCTAACATCCGCCCTGAACGGGCGGCCACGGACCACGGATGGACCATTTCGGTCCTCCCGCATCACCGCTCCCGCAGGGCCGTCGTCGCCACCTGGAGGATGGGTGCGAACAGGTAGGACAGGATGCGGCGGGTGCCGGTCTTGATCTCCACCGTCACCGCCATGCCGGGCACCAGCGGCACGTCGCTGCCCTCGGAACTCATGACGGTGCGGTCCATGTGCAGCGTCACGGGATAGACGAGGTTCTGGAAGCGCTGGCCGCCCCCGAACATGCCGTTGTCCTTGGCGGCCGCGGCGGGGTTCTGCTCGCGCTGGTCGGCGTCGGGCTGGGGGATGGCGTCGTGGGCCACCCGCACCACGGCGGCGTCGATCGTGCCGTAGTCGGTGAAGGGGAAGGATTCGATCTTCACCACGGCCTGCTGGTCCTTGCGGACGAAGCCGACGTCGGCATTGGGCAGGTAGCATTCGATCTCGAGCGCGGCATCGGCCGGCACGATCTGCATCACCTGCTCGCCCACCGTCACGACCTGGCCGACCGACGTGATGACCGAACCCGCCACCGTGCCGTCGATGGGGCTCTTCAGTGTCATGTCGCCGGTCTTCAGGCGCGCCTTGGCGAACTTCTCGACATTCTCGTCCATCAGCCGCTCGGCATCGGCCAGCTTCTGGGCGTTCTCGGCCGAAAAGGTCGTGTAGCTCTTCTCGATGTCGCGCTGGAGCCGCCCGAGGCTGGCGTCGATCTCGCCGATCTGCCCGCGCTCAGACGCCAGCGTGGCCTGCTGGGTCTGCAGCAGTTCGAGGGCGTCGATCACCTTGGCGCGGGACTCGGATCGCGTCGCCTCGAGCGTCTGGCGCATGTCGACGCGTTCCTTCAGCGTCGTCACCAGCACCTGCTGGGCGTCGATCGTCCCCTTCAGGCGCTCGCGCTCGGCCGCCTTCTCGCGCACCTGGCCGTCGAGGCTCCCCACCGTGCTGGCGAGCTGGGCGATGTCCTGGGCGAGCACGCGCTGCTCGCGCACCGCGATGGCGGCGGGCACGTCGGGCGGGAAGGCGATGTCGGGCACGGCGGCGAGGGACCGCCGCGACGCCTGGGTCAGGGCTGCGGTGCGGCGCAGGACCTCGGCCCGCTCGGAGGCGATGTTGCCCCGCAGCGTCGCCTCGTCGGCCCGCGCTTCGCCCGGGTCCAGCGTCAGCAGCACGTCGCCGGCCTTCACCCGGGCGCCGTTCTGCACCGCGATGCCCAGCACCTTGCCGGTTTCCAGCGGCTGGACCGTCTTGGTGCGGCCCACCGGCTGGATCTTGCCCTGGGCGGTGGCGATGATGTCGACGCGCCCGAAATACGACCAGACGAGGGCGGCGGTGGCGAAGGCGCAGATCGTCAGGATCATGCTGGCCCGCACCGGCGACAGCGGCGTTTCCAAGATCTCGAGTGCGGCCGGCAGGAACTCGTGGTCGCCGCGGCTGAGGCGGATGCGGCGCGGCGCCGGGGGCTTGGGGGGCTGGGTCGTGGCGGGAAGCGAGCTCATGCCTGCACCTGCTCGTTCTGCAGCGTCCACAGCTTGCGGTAGAGACCGCCCTGCCGGGCGATCAGCTCGTCGTGGGCGCCGACCTCGATGACGCGCCCGTCCTCCATGCCGATGATCCGGTCGCAGGGCCGGACGGCGGCGAGGCGGTGCGCGATGATGATGACGGTGCGGTTGCGCACGATCTGGCGCATGTTGTTCTGGATCACCCGCTCGCTCTCGTAGTCGAGCGCCGAGGTCGCCTCGTCGAAGATCAGGATCGGCGGGTTGGTGGCGAGCGCGCGGGCGATGGCGATGCGCTGGCGCTGGCCGCCCGACAGGTTGGCGCCCCGCTCCTCGATCACCGTGTCGTAGCCGCCCGGCAGCTTGGCGATGAACTCGTCGGCGCCAGACAGCTTGGCGATGGCGATGACCTGGGCGCGCGGCATGGCGGGTGCCGCGAAGGCGATGTTCTCGTGGATGGTGCGGTTGAACAGCAGGTTCTCCTGCAGCACCACCCCGATGTTGGTGCGCAGCCAGGCCGGGTCCACCTGGGTGAGGTCGGCACCGTCGAGGAGGATCTGCCCGTCCTGCGGCATGTAGAGGCGCTGGATCAGCTTGGTGAGGGTCGATTTGCCGGAGCCCGACGGCCCGACGATGCCGACGACCTCGCCGGGCCGGATCTGCAGGTCGACGGATTTCACCACGTCGTTGGCGCCCGGGCGGTAGCGGAACGTGACGTTGCGGAACTCGATCAGGCCGCGCGGCGGCGGCAGCACGGTGCGGGCCTGGATGGCGGGCTCGGCCGGGGCATTGAGGATGTCGCCGAGCCGCTCGACCGAGATCTGCACCTGCTGGAAGTCCTGGTAGAGCTGGCTGAGCCGCAGCACCGGCGCCGTCACCTGCGCGGCGATCATGTTGAAGGCCACGAGCGCGCCGATCGACAAGTCGCCGTCGATCACCGCCTTGGCGCCGAACAGCATGAGCAGCGCGGTGGTGACGCGGCTGACGTAGGTGACGGCGTTCTGGGCGAAGGCCGACAGCATGGTGACGCCGAAGGAGGTCTTGACGTAGGCGGCGAGCCGCTCCTCCCACTGGGCCTGCATGATGGGCTCGACGGCCGAGGCCTTCACGGTCTGGATGCCGACGATGGATTCCACCAGGAACTGCTGGCTCATGGCGCCGGTGTTGAACTTGTCCCGCACCCGCTCCTGCAGCGCCGGCCTGAAGCCGAAGGCGATGACGAGGTAGACGGGGATCGACAGCACCACCACGAGGGTGAGCTTCCACGAATAGGCGAACAGCACCGCGATGAACACGAAGGTGAAGACGAGGTCGAGTGCCGAGAACAGGCCCTGCCCGGTGAGGAAGGCGCGGATATTCTCGAGTTCGCGGACGCGCGCCACCGTCTGGCCGGCGGCGCGCGTCTCGAAATAGGCGAGCGGCAGGTGCAGCAGGTGGCGGAACAGCCGCTGGCCGAGTTCGACGTCGATGCGGTTGGTGGTGTGCGACAGCGCATAGGTGCGCTGGTACTGCAGGACGACGTCGAACAGCCCGACGATGACGATGCCGATCACGAGCACGATGAGGGTCGAGTAACCCTTGTGGCTCAGCACCTTGTCGACCACCACCTGGAAGAACAGCGGCGTCACCAGGGCGAAGATCTGGACGAAGAGCGACGCCAGCAGCACGTGGGCCAGCGGCCTGCGGTAGCGCCAGATGGAGGGCAGGAACCAGCGGAAGCCGAAGCTCTTGGGGTCGTAGCCGGCGCCGCCCACCCGGCGGCCGACGAGCAGCAGCTGCGGCTCGACCTCGCGCAGGAACTCCTCGGGCGTCAGCGCCCGGTCGATGCTGGTGACGGGGTCGACGATGCGCAGCCGCCCGTCGGGGATGCGGCCGCCGTAGACCACGAAGCCGCCTTCGCGCAGCTTGGCGATGGCCGGGGTGGGGGTCGCCACCAGCGCCTTCTCGCTGGTCCGGCTCACGCGGCGGGCCTTCATGCCCACCATGGCGCTCGCCCGCATCAGGTCGGTCATGTCGGCGTCGCGGCCGATGAGGGCGAGTTCGCGCTGGAGGTGCGTCGGGTCGGCGGCGATCCGGTAATAGGCGGCGATGCCGCAGACGGCGCGCAGGCCGGCATCGGGCCTCGGCGTGGGCGTCATCGGGGCTGCGGCTTGGTTCATGGCGAAGCGCGTTTCCGAATGATCGCGCCGATCCGTCGGCGCTCGTCCCTCGACGGTCGGACGCAGAGTCGCGCCGAGGTCTTAACACAGTCGAAATGCAGGGCGCCGGCCCCGCCCGCGGTCGAGACGCAGGCACGCGACGTGCCCGAATCTCTATGGCGACTTCCGTGGCTTGGCAATCGTGGGCGACGCCGCGGCACGCCCGGGGACCCGCGCCGGGTGACAAGGCCCGCCCGACGCATTAGCTCATGGCCGCGACAGCGGGCGGCCCTTCGGCTCGGCCCGAACGGCGAGGAACGACACCATGGCATTGACCGGCGACATCGTGATCGGCTCGGAACGGCTGTCCGGCCGCGCCGCCACCTTCAGGGCGGTGGACCCCGCGACGGGCGCGGCGCTCGAACCCGCCTTCGCCTTCGCGGGCGAAGCCGAGGTCGCGCGCGCCTGCGCGCTGGCCGAGGACGCCTTCGACGCCTACCGGGACACCACGCCCGAAGCGCGGGCCGCCTTCCTCGAAGCGATCGGCGACGAGATCATGGCGCTCGGCGACGCGCTGATCGAGCGCGCCTGCGCCGAATCCGGCCTGCCGCGGGCCCGCATCGAGGGCGAGCGGGGCCGCACCGTCGGCCAGCTGAAGCTCTTCGCCGGCGTGGTCCGGGCCGGCAACTGGCTCGACCTCCGGGTCGACACCGCCCTTCCCGAGCGTAAGCCCCTGGCGCGGTCCGACCTGCGCCAGCGCCACATCGCGCTCGGCCCGGTGGCGGTGTTCGGGGCGAGCAACTTCCCCCTGGCCTTCTCGGTGGCGGGGGGCGACACCGCTTCGGCCCTGGCGGCGGGCTGCCCGGTCGTGGTCAAGGGCCACCCCGCCCATCCCGGCACCGGCGAACTCGTCGGCGAAGCGGTGCGCAAGGCCGTGGCGTCGCAGGGCCTGCCGGCCGGCACCTTCACGCTGCTGCTCGGCGCCAACGAGACCGGCGCCGCGCTGGTGCGCGACCCGCGCATCAAGGCCGTGGGCTTCACGGGATCGCGCGGGGGCGGCCTCGCCCTCGTCGCCCTCGCGGCGGCGCGCCCCGAGCCCATCCCGGTCTATGCCGAGATGAGCAGCGTCAACCCCGTCTACCTCATGCCCGGCGCCCTCGCGGCGCGGGCCGAGGCCCTGGGCAAGGCCTTCGTGGGCTCCCTGACGATGGGCGCGGGCCAGTTCTGCACCAATCCAGGCCTCGTGCTGGCGCTGGCCGGCCCCGACCTCGACCGCTTCGTGGGGGCGGCCGCGACCGCCATGCAGGACTATGCGCCGCCCGCCATGCTGACGCCCGGCATCCACGCCGCCTACGAGGCCGGCCGCAAGGCGCTCGCCGGCAACGGCCGGGTGCGCTGCGTCGCCGAGGGCAAGGTCGGCGAGGGCGCCAACCGGGGCACCGGCGCGCTGTTCGTGGCCGAGGCCGCCGACTTCCTCGCCGACGAGGCGCTGTCCCACGAAGTCTTCGGCGCCTCATCGCTCGTCGTGCGGTGCCGCGACATCGAGGAGCTGGTGCGCGTGACGCGCAAGCTCGAAGGCCAGCTCACCGCGACGCTGCACCTCGAGCCCTCCGACGCGGACCTCGCCCGGCGGCTCGTGCCGGTTCTGGAGGTGAAGGCCGGGCGCATCCTCGCCAACGGCTGGCCGACGGGCGTCGAGGTGAGCCACGCCATGGTGCATGGCGGCCCCTTCCCCGCCACCTCGGACGGCCGCTCGACCTCGGTCGGCTCGCTGGCGATCCGCCGCTTCCTGCGCCCGGTCTGCTACCAGGACCTGCCGGCTGAACTGCTGCCCGAGGCCCTGCGGGACGCCGCGCTGGCCGGCCTGCCCCACATGATGGACGGCAAGGCGGTCCTTCCGGGCTGAACCCACCACCACCGCGGCACCGGAGGCGACCCCGGTGCCGCGTGCGACGGCGGGCGGGTCGGCGCGAACGCCGGCCCGTGTCAGGCGATCAGCGCCCGTCCCATGTCGGTCAGGGCGAAGACCACGGTGCTGCGGCGCCCGGCGCCTTCGCCCTCCTCCACCACCACGGCGCGGCACCAGTCGCGCTTCACGCAGCGGCCGATGGGGCCGGAGGTGATGGCGCGCGGACCCGCCACCAGGCTCCGCATCAGGGTGATCTCTTCCGCGCGCGGTCCGCGCCGGGGGCGGAGTTGCGCGTCCGCGGCACCGGGCCCGCGGATGCGGTAGGGCTGCGGGACGGCGTCCCGGGTGGCGTCACTGAGTTGCATCGGCTGTATCTCCGCGCGTCCGGCGGCCGGCACGCATCCGGCGCCGTGCCCCGATGGGCCGGCCGCGCCGGGCATCGAAACTGAACGGTTAAGTTCGATACCTTGTGCGGTCGCCCTCTGGCAAGCTAAATCACCGGACACAGGGGGGAACGCCGGATGGGGGTCGCGGTGAAGGAGGGGAAACATGCCGGCGGCCGGCCGACGCGGGAACAGGCCGCGCGGCGGGAAGAGCGTCTGCTCGACGTCGCCACGACCATGTTCCTCGACAACGGCTACGACGGCACCTCCATGGACGCGATCGCGGCGGCCTCGGGCATCGGCAAGCCGTCGCTCTACGCCCGCTACGGCGACAAGCGGGCCCTGTTCCTCGCCGTGCTGCGCCACAGCGTGGCGCTGTGGGCGTCGGAACTCGCCGCGCTCGGCTGCTGCCCCCAGCATCGACTCGACCTGTCCGAGCTCGAGCCGATGCTCGTCGCGGTGGGGCGGCACATCCTCGAACGGTCGATCACGCCGGAATGCGTGGCTCTGAAACGCGTGCTGACGTCCCAGGCCGGCCAGTTCCCGGACCTGTCGGCGACCCTGCAGGAGGCGGGCTGGGGTGCCATCGTCCGCCACGTCGCCGCGCTGCTGCGCCTCGCCGTCGACTTCGAACGCTCGCCGGTGCGCGACCCGGAACTCGCCGCCGACCTGTTCCTCAGCTTGGTCCTGGGCCGCCTGTCGCACGAGGCGCTGATCGGCATCGAGGTCGACCGGAGCGCCATCGGCGGCCGCATCGCCGCCGCCGTCAAGATTTTCCTCGGCCTCGGCCTCGTGGCCCGCTGAGCCTCACAGGAACGGCAGCACCACGCCGAGGGCGAGCAGCGCATAGCCCCCGACGGCGAGCCAGAACCGGTGCGCCGCCACGAAGCCCTGCCCCACCGGGAGATGGTAGCGGAGCGACAGGCCGGCGGCGAGGACCAGCGCGAGCGAGGCCGCGAAGGTCAGCATCCGCGGGGCATTGAGCGAGAAGCCGCCGTTGCTCTTGCGCATCGTCCATCTCCGAACCGGCCGGACGGGCCGGCATGGCGCCGACCCTGCCGCCATTTGTTCATCGAACCGCTAAGATCGGTCGGCCTGCCTCTCGCTCGCCGGCCGCGAAGCCGGGCAGTCGACGGCAGGGTCGTTCGCCCGAAGCGGCGCCGACCGTGTCGACGCTGCGTCACACGTCAACCAAGTGTCGCATCGGCACGCGGCAAACCCTCGACCGGATTGACTCCACTGCCGTTTCACAATCTTTCTGTGACGGCGTCCCGATCGTCCGGCCCTCGCCAGACCGGCGACGGTCTGCCGACATGTCCCGACTGGCCAGCTGACTTTTATTTCGCGGCCCGGGCGCTTTTTTTCGACCAACCGCCGTCCGGCCCGCAATTAAGGAAGAGGCTCCACGCCTCTTCCAGATTTCGGGCAAGTGGCATGACAGATTATGCACGGCAGAGATTGGACTCAGGACCACAGCCGACAGACCTGCGACAGCGGACCGAGCTCAGCTACCTGGAGCATCGGCGTGTGCTGTTCAAAGCGCTGTCCGGTCTGGCCAGGACCGGCTATCCGGCGCCCCCGGACGAGGGGATGGACCTGATCCACGATTTCTACATCCACGCGTGGCCGGGCGTCTCGGCGCGCTACGATGCGTCGCGGGCCAGCTTCGACACGTACCTGTTCGCCTGTTTCGTCAGGTTCGCCCGCCCGCGCATCGCGCGCCTGATGCGGCTGCGGGAGACCCTGATGGGCCCCGCCGAGATGGAGGCGGCGGCACAGGCCGCGCGCCTGGTCGTGGCTGGGAGCCCCGACGCACCGGACATCCCGGCCGTGCGCGCCGCCCTGGCGGCGCTCCCAGCCGACGGTCGCGCGCTGCTCGACGCCTATCTCGACGACGCCGCGCCGTCGGAACGGCTGCTGGCCGCGCGTTTCGCCATGACGCGTTACGGCGTCAGGCTCAAGCTCGCCGAAACGTTGGGGCTGCTCGCCGTTCGGCTCGGGCTGGCGGACGGGCTCGGCGAGCCGGACCGCGCCGTCGCGCTCGCACTTTGGGCGGACCAGCGAAGCCCGCGCCAAGCCGCGGCACTGCTCGGCATGAGCACCGACGCGGTCCAGACCACGAAGATCAGGCTTTTCACGCGCCTCGTCGAGGCCGCCAGGGGAACGAGACAGATGTCCAACACTTTCCGGGCCTACACGTCAGCAGGTCAGGCGGCGCTTGCCGGCCTCGTGACCGCGGCCCTCGCGCCCGACGCGAACCGTCGGGACTTCGACGCCTTGAGGGTCCAGGCCGAGAGCGTCTGCGCCTTCCTCGACACGGCCGCGGGCGAGGCGGTCGTCGAACGGATCGCGGCGGCCGACGACGGACGCCTCGCGGACCTCTATGACGCGCTCGCCGGCACATCCGGGACGGACGACGAGCCCGACTTCCACGGTGACGCCCTCATGCGGGCGCATGTCGAGGATGCACGCGATGTCGGCCACGCCTTCAGCGTGCTGCTCGCCGGCAACCCGCAGGCGTGGCGGCGGTTCGAGTCACGGTTCGAAGGGGTCGCGACGGTGGGTGCGGACCGTCGGGCGGATCTGGCCGACGACCCTTCGCTCGGCGAGCTGCCACGGGAGGCGCGCGACGCCTTGGAACGACACGGGTTGACGCCGGTCATGCTGGCCGAAGCCATGCGGTCGCTGTCCAACACCGCCATGGAGTTCTGCATCGCGCACGGCATCGGCCGCGACGGCCGCTTCCGGTTGCAGGCGCCCCGGCCGGAGCCGAAGGACGACACTGTGCCGGTGCTGGAACGCTGGAGCGCCGAGGAGGAGCTGAGGCTGGACCTCGATCTCGGCCGGGACACCGCCGAAGCTGTCTACGGCTGGCTCCACGACATCGCCGGGGAGTTACCGCGCATCCTCGACGGCTTCGAAACGCAATTCACCCGCGGATCCCTCGTCCTGACGCGGACCGACACGTCCGAACCCGACCTGTTGCGGCGCTGGCATGCCCCGCAGGCCGCCGCCATCGCGTGCTGATGACGGTCGCGGCCGATCTCGAGACCGCCGCCGTCCGGGTCAGTCCCGGGCGGCCCCGGGCGGGGCGATGCTGGACGTCGCGGTCCGTGCCGGTCAGACCTGCATCTCTCGCCGGGTCGGGCCGGGAAGCCGGGTGGCGGTGGGCGGGGCGGTGCTGACGAAGCCGCGCCCCGGCGCCCGCTGAAAGATCTCGGCGATCCAGACCAATGCCCCGTCGCGCTCGACGAGTTCGTGCAGGATCAGCGCGTTGGCCGGCAGGGCCGGGAGTGGGAAAGGTCCCCGCATGCGCCGGAGCAGGTGACCGGGGTAGACGTCGCGCTGCGTCGTCGCCCCGCACTGTGCCTCGAGGACGGGCCTCGACACCGTCCCCTTCGATGCTGTGAGTTCGGTGAGCCGCGCCCGGTGCCGGTGGCCCGTCATGACGACCTGGAAGGCGTGGTCGACGACGAAACGTTCGAGTGCCAGGAGCGAGTCGGGTGCGATCTCGAGCCACCGCCATCGCGCGTTCGCGGCCCGCCGCGGGAACGGGGTTGCCCCCGCGACGAGCGGCACATTGGCGTCGGCCACCGCGTGATGGACGACCATAACACGGACCTCCCTGTCCTCGCGCCTGGGCAGCATCTTGGCGAGGGCCGCAAGCTGGGACGCGAACTTTCCCCGGCCAAGGAAACGGCTCAGCGAGACGGGCCGGACATCGGCGTCGCTGTCCACCATGGCGAGCGTGAGCGTCACGCCGCCGGCGACCTGGATCTTGCGGAAGAACGGGAAGGCATTGGGAAAAGTCCGGGCCAGGCCCTGCGTCGGCCCTCCGATGACCCGGCCGTGGCCCGGCCATTGGTCGTGATTGCCGGACACGCTGGTCTCGTCCCAATTCTTGAAACCGAGCGACACGCCGAACTGCCGCTGCGATGGACCCGGCCCCAGGAACGCCCGGGCGAGGGCGAACTCCGCCGGCGCCCCGACCGCGGTGAGGTCTCCGCTGACGACCATGGTGTCGCGCACGCCTGCCGCGAGGCGATCGGTGACGAACCTGCGGAGTTCCCTGGCGGCGATGCGGTGGTGGCCGAGCTGGCCCGTCATCAACGGCAAGACGGCGAGAGCCGGCGGCAGTCGGGCATCGCCGTTCGGGAGGCGTGTCCCAAGGTGCAGGTCCGACACCTGCAGGATGCTGAAGAGCCGCACGTCCGCCATCGTTCCTCGCCCAGAGCCAGGCGGGACCGAACCCGCGTGACTAACGTCATGCGAGCATACGACCCGGATTTGCAATCGAAAAATCGGCCCGGGGCGAGCCTTTGCCGATGCGGAACGGCGCGGCCTCGCCGCCATGCAAAAAGGCCGGACAGATGTCCGGCCTTCATCGTATCGCGTCGACTTCGGGAGTGGGCCGGTGGCGCGCCCCGCCGCAGCGTCAGATCGGCCTGGCGCCGACCACGTCACTGTCGGCGTGCAGGGCGGAGACGGGCTTCATCGACAGCACGTCGCGCTTGGCCGACATGGGATGGGGGCCGACCGTCACGGCCGCCGACACGATGCCGACCGCCAGCATGGCGACGACGCCGACCGACATGCGAAGCTGACGCCGGGCAGCGATGCCGTCGACCTTCGCCGAGAAACCGACGATGCCCCGCTGAGCCGAATGATGGGTGGCGACCATGTTCCTGAACCCTGTCCGATGCCGTCGACCGCCCGTTCCGTGCGTTCGGAGGATCAATGCCGCACGTGGCCCAGGGTTCCTGATGGCTGTTGAAATTGTCGAAGTTTCGCTTGACTGTGCCAGCCCGCCACGTCAGCAGGCTCGCCGTCGCCCTCGGGGGCGCCCGCCTGCCGGGGCGCCGGCCAGCCCCGGAGTTGCGGTCCGCGCCCGACCTCCCTATGCTGGACGACCAATCCGGTATATTGACCCCTGATGCCCCAGCCTTTCATCGCTTCCAAGATCCCGTCGTCCGCCGCAGCCGTTCAGGCCAATGCGGGCGGGCACCTGCACGGCTGCCCCGTCCACGATCTGCGGACGAAGCTGCGGCAGGCCGGCCTGCGTCCCACGCGCCAGCGGGTCGCGCTGGGCTGGCTGCTCTTCGCCAAGGGCGATCGTCATATCACGGCGGAGAAGCTCTACGAGGAAGCGACCGGCGCACGCGTCGCCATCTCGCTGGCCACGGTCTACAACACCCTGCACCAGTTCACCGAGGCGGGGCTGCTGCGCGAAATCGCGGTCGACGGGTCCAAGACCTATTTCGACACCAACCTGTCGAACCATCACCATTTCCTCGTCGAGGACACCAACGCCCTCGTCGACATCCCGGGCTCGCACATCGAGGTGAGCGCCTTGCCCGACGCCCCTCCCGGCATGGAGATCGACCGGGTCGACGTCATCATCCGGCTGCGCCGCAAGTAGACCCGGCGCGGGGCCGGTTCGGGCGCTTCCCCGGGGAAGGCCCTATCCCGCTGTTCCAAGGACACCGCGGCCCGAGTCCGCCACGCAGGCGGCGGGACGGCGGCCCGCCGGCCGTCGCCCTCAGGCGAGCATTTGACGTCCCGAAGCGATGCCGTACAAAAGCCCTGGGAGATCCGGGCCGGGCGAAGCCGTTCCCTCGCCCTGCCGGTCGGTCGGCGGAAGCGCCGCGATCTCTGCAACCGGCTCATGGCCAAAGGCGACGTGCATGTTCTACAATGGTGCTGCGGTTCGGGAAAAGCTCACGGCGCTGCGCGATGCCATGATGGCCGCCAGGGACCGGACGGAACTCGACCCGTTCGACGACGCCATGTTCAACGCCGTGCACTACATGCTGGAACTCTCCGAGACCCACAGCACCGCGGTCGAAGACCTGCTGAAGTCCAACAGGAAGTTGCAGCGCAAGCTGCGCTGACGGCGGCCGTCGGCCTGCGAGGGGGGAAGCGATGGCGTCGCGCGACATCGACATCGGCGACACGCGCGTCGTGCTGCTGTCCGACGGGATCTTCGAGACCGGCCGCGACGCCTTGATCCACACGGGCGGCGATGCGGCCCGGGCCGCCGCACAGGCGGCCTGGGGCGACCGGCCGTTGCGGATGGACGTCAACGTCGCCCTGCTGCGCGGGCCGCGCGGCATCGAGCTCGTGGACGCCGGCACCGGGCCGAGTTGGGGCCCGAGCCTCGGCCTCGCCCGGACCGCGCTCGCCGCGCAGGGCGTCGCGCCGGAAGCGGTCGACCGGGTTTACCTGACGCACCTCCACGGCGACCATGCCCTCGGCCTGCTCGACGGCGAGGCCGCCTATTTTCCACGGGCCGAGGTGATGGTGCCGGCGGCCGACCTCGCCTTCTTCTCAGACCCGGCCGAGCGCGCCCGCGTGGCCGCCCCGCGGCAGGGCGCCTTCGACGTCGCGCGCCGGGTCGCCACCGCCTATGGCACGCGGCTCGTCGCCCTGCCCTTCGGCCCCGTGACGGCGGGCTTGGACCTCCTGCCCCTTCCGGGCCACACCCCCGGCCAGGGCGGCTATCTGGTCACGCCGGGGCGCCCCGGCGCGGCGGCGCTGCTGCTCCTGGCCGACGCGCTCCACCTGGCCGACCTCCAGGCCGGGGACCCCGAGGTCGGCTTGATCTTCGACCTCGACCCCGCCCGGGCCGCGCAGACGCGCCGGGCCATCCTGGACCGCGTCACCGCGGAGGGCTGGGTGATGGGAGGCGCCCACCTGCCCGGCTTCGCCCGCGTCGCGCCGGACGGCCGCGGCTTCCGGCTCTCCCCGGCCTGAGCCGGTGGGCCGGCGGGAGCTTCGCCTTGCGCTCTCTTCCCTCAGCCTTTACCACTCCATGGACGTTTCGCGCCGACGGTCGGGCTCCGGCTCCCCAACACGGTGGCGGCTTCGTGCCCCGCAGCCTCGGCGAGGGCGGCCGAGGGGTGGCCGAAGCCGTCATTGCCTGGGAGTGGGGACGCCTCATCGCTGCGCGGGCCGACCGGAAGAGCTGAAGCGGCCGACGCGGTCTGGGGGGAAACGGAGTCATCCGCCCCGCTGCGGCGTGGGCCGCCCCCCTTTGTCAGTCCCACCCCGTCCAGGTGCCGTGCGTCGTCCCATCCTCCTGATCGTCTTGGCCCTGCTGTGCCTGGTGCCGCACCGGCCCGCCCGCGCCGTCGAGGCGGTCCGCGTCTCGCTGGACAGCACGGCCGTGGACCTCACCCCGGTGGTGGAGCGCTTCACCGGCCAGGGTGACCGCATCCAGATCTCCACCGCCCCGGGGCCGGACGGCATCGTCCGGCGCATCGAGGTGGGTGCCAAGCAGAGCGGCACCAAGCCCAACTGGATCGTCTTCGCCCTCACCAACGACACGGACGAGCAGATCGAGCGGCTGCTGGTGGCGCCGCACTTCCGCCTCGTCGGTTCCGGCCTCGTCTGGCCGGACCTCGGGGCGACCCGCATCTCGGCCATCACGGCCAGCCAGGGCTTTTCCCCCGAAACCCAGGACAGCCCCGACGCCGACATCTTCCGCGTCACGCTGGACCCCGGCGCCACCGTCACCTACGTGGCGGAGCTGCGCACCCCCAACCTGCCGCAGCTCACCCTGTGGGCGCCTGACGCCTACAAGGATCAGATCACCAACCTGACCCTGTTCAAGGGGATCGTGATCGGCATCGCCGGGCTGTTGGCGCTGTTCCTCACCATCGTCTTCGTGGTGCGGGGCGCCGTGATCTTCCCGGCCGCTGCGGCGCTCGCCTGGGCGGTGCTGGCCTATGTCTGCATCGACTTCGGCTTCTGGCACCGGCTCTTCGCCGTGGGCGGCGACGCCGACCGGGTGTCGCGCGCCGTGGCCGAGGCCGTGCTGGCGGCGACGCTCTTCGTCTTCCTGTTCGCCTATCTGCACCTCAACCGCTGGCACGTGCGCTACGGGCACATCGGGGCGGCCTGGATCGTGTTCCTGGCGGCGCTGGTGGGCTTCGCGCTCTACGACGCGCCCGTGGCGGCGGGCGTCGCCCGTATCACGCTGGCGGCCGTCGCCGGCATCGGCCTGATCCTGGTGCTCTACCTGTCGACCCACGGCTACGACCGGGCCGTGATGCTGATCCCCACCTGGTTCCTCCTGTCCATGTGGGTGACGGCGGCGGGCTTCACGGTCGAGGGCAGCCTGTCCAACGACCTCGTGTCGCCGGCCCTGATGGGCGGGCTCGTGCTGCTGGTGATGCTGATCGGCTTCACCATCATGCAGAACGCCTTCGCGGGCTCGGGCCTCGGTCACGGCGCGGTCTCGGATTCGGAGCGCAAGGCCCTGGCGCTGACGGGCTCGGGCGACATCATCTTCGACTGGGACGTCGATGCCGACCGCATCTACGTCAGCCCGGAGATCGAGCACCAGCTCGGCCTCAAGCGCGGCAGCCTCGAGGGGCCGGCCTCCGGCTGGTTCGACCTGCTGCACGGCTTCGACCGCGAGCGCTACCGCGCCTCGCTCGACACGGTGCTGGAGCAGCGCTGCGGCCGCATCTCCCATCACTTCCGCCTGCGCGCCGCCGACGGCCACTACTTCTGGTACAGCCTCAAGGCCCGCCCGGTCGTCGGCCAGGACGGCGAGGTGGTGCGGGTCGTCGGCACGCTCAGCGACTGCACCGACAGCAAGGTGGCGGAGGAGCGGCTGCTGCACGATGCCGTGCACGACAACCTGACCGGCCTGCCGAACCGGGAACTGTTCTTCGACCGCCTCGACGCCGCCCTCACCATGGGCCAGTCGGCCGGCGCGGCGCGGCCCTCCGTCATCACCATCGACGTCGACCGGTTCAAGGCCGTCAACGACCAGGTCGGCCCCTCGGTGGGCGATTCGATCCTGCTGACCCTGGCGCGCCGGCTGGGCCGCCTGCTGCGCCAGCAGGACACGATGGCGCGCATCGGCGGCGACCAGTTCGCCTTCATCATCATGTCGGAGCAGAACATCGACGCCGTGCAGGCCCTGGCCGACACGCTGCGGCGCACGCTCGCCACCCCCATCACCTTCGGCGACCACGAGATCGCCCTCACCTGCTCGGGCGGGCTCGCGCCCTTCGATCCCGGCGTCCATGCCAAGCGCGAAACCATGCTGCAGGATGCCGAGGTGGCCATGGCGCATGCCAAGCGCGCCGGCGGCGACAGGATCGAGGTGTTCCGCCCCGCCATGCGGGCCGTGCGGGGCGAGCGCGTGACGCTGGAGGCGGACCTGCGCCGCGCCGTGGAGCGCAACGAACTCAAGGTGCATTTCCAGCCGATCGTCCGGCTCGAGGACCGCACGATCGCGGGGTTCGAAGCCCTGCTGCGCTGGACGCATCCGCGGCTCGGCAACGTCCCGCCGTCGGACTTCATCCCGGTCGCCGAGCAGACCGGGCTCATCGTCGACCTCGGGATCTTCGCCCTCGACCGCACCGCCCGGGAGCTCGCGGCCTGGCAGGCGGCGCTCGACGTGTATCCGCCGATCTACGCCAGCGTGAACGTGTCGTCGCGCCAGCTGCTGCGCCACGACCTCCTCGGCGACGTGAAGTCGGTGCTGACGCGGTCGGGCGTGCTGCGCAACTCCCTGAAGCTCGAGCTGACCGAGAGCCTCGTCATGGAGAACCCGGAATATGCCGCCAAGATGCTGGGCCGCATCCGGGACCTCGGGGCGGGCCTGTCGCTCGACGACTTCGGCACCGGCTATTCGTCGCTGAGCTACCTGCAGCGCTTCCCCTTCGACACGATCAAGATCGACCAGAGCTTCGTGCGCCAGAACGGCAAGGGATCGCGGCCCATCATCCTGCGCTCCATCGTGGGCCTCGCCCACGACCTCGGCATGGAGGTGGTGGCCGAGGGAGCGGAATCGGAAAGCGACGTGATCGAGCTGAGCCAGCTCGGCTGCGAATACGCGCAGGGCTTTGCCTTCGGCCAGGCCATCACGGCGGCGGAGGCCCGCCGCCTGGTCGGTGCCGCGAGCGAGGCCGCCTGACGGCCCGCCGCCACGGGGGAGCCCCATGACGCAGGACGCCGCCGAACGCGCCCCGGTCGCCGCCGGCATCGTGTCCTTCCATCCGGACCCGGCGCTGCTGCTCGACCTCGTCGCCGTGCTCAGCCGCGACGTCGACCGCATCTACCTGTTCAACAACGCCCCGCTCGACCCCGCGCTCGAGATGGTGCTGGCCGACTATCCCCGGCTGGCGGCGATCGAGGCCGGCTCGAACCTCGGCGTGGGGGTGGGCCTCAACGTCATCGCGCTCGCGGCGAGCCGCGAGGGGTTCGAGCGGCTCGTGCTGTTCGACCAGGATTCGCGCCCCTGGCCCGGCCTGGTGCCGCAGCTCGGCGACGCCTTCGGGCGTCTCGAAGCGCTGCGGCGCAACCCCGCCGCCATCGCGCCGCGGCTGGTGGTGCCGGGCGGCGGGGCAGCGGGCGCCTCCAAGGCGCCGCGCTACCGCGCCCGGGGCGGGGCCGAGGACGGGGGCACGCTGGTCCCGGTCGACTTCCTGCCGACGTCGGGCACGCTGTTCAACCTCAGGATCCTGCGCGAGACCGGCCTGTTCCGGGCGGACTTCTTCATCGACGCCATCGACGTCGAATGGTGCTTCCGCGCCTGGCGGCGCGGCTTCAGCTGCTGGCTGGCCGGCGCGCTGCCGATGGAACACACGGTGGGCTCCGGCACCATCCCGCTCGGCTTCGGCCTCACCATGCCGGACCAGCGCCCGTTCCGCATGGGCACCTACCTGCGCAACACCGTCTACGGCTTCCGCCTGCGCCACGTGCCGCTGACGTGGAAGCTGAAGCAGCTCGCCTACCTGCCCCTGCAGGTCTGGGGCTTCGCCCGCCACCACGGGTTCCGCGCCGCCGCGCTCCGGCCCATGCTGGCGGGCCTGCGCGACGGGCTGCTCGGCCGCCTCGGCGTCCCGCCCGGCCTGGAGCCGTGACGGGGGCGGAGCTGGCCCGGCACTATCCGCGGCTCTACCACATGGCCGAGGACGGGGCCTGGCCCTCAATCCGGACGCACGGCCTGCTGTCGACCTCGGCCCTGCTCCGGGCGCACGGCGTCGCCGGCGAGGCGGCGGCGGGGCTCGAAGCGCGGCGGCGTCCCGCCGGCGTGCGGCTGTCCGGCCCGGGCCTGCCCGAGGCCGTGCTGCGCGACCAGGGCCCGATGAGCGACGCCGCGCTGCGCCGCTGCCTCGACGATGGGCTGGCGCCCGAAGACTGGTACCGCCGGCTGAACGGACGGGTGTTCTTCTGGCCGTCGCGGGCGCGCCTGCTCCGCCTGCTCGGCGCGCGGGCCTACCGGCACCGGCCCCAGACGGTGCTGACGTTCGACACGGCGAGCCTCGTCGCGGCCCACGGCGACACGATGGAACTCAGCCCCATCAACAGCGGCGCCACGATCTTCGGCGGGCCGCGGCGGGGCCTCGGCACCTTCCTGCCGCTGGCCGCCTGCCCCTTCGCGGCCTGGCGGGCGAAGCGTGGCCTCGCCGGCGCCGTCGTCGAGGTGACGGTGCCGGACCGCGTCCCGGATGCGGCCCGCCACACGCTGACGGTCGAGCGGATGGACGGCGGCGTGGCGGCCGAAATCTGGCGGCGGGAGCCCGGCGGACCGGTGACGTGAGCCCGACCCCGGCGGATCAGGTCCCCATGGACCAGAAGGCCGCCACGGCCGTCCTCGGGGTCATCCGGTTCGGGAGCCGCGCGCGCCGTCGATGACGGCGGCAGGCATCCCCGCCGCCGTCCCCCGCCGCCCCGGCTCCGCCCGGCACACCGACAGCACCATGCCGCGCAGCCAACGATGGGCCGGGTCGGCATCGGCCCGGGGGTGCCACATCTGCGAGACCGTGATGGGAGACGTCGCCACCGGCAGGGCGAAGGCCCGCACCGGCACGGCGGCGGCGCCGGCCGGGTCGGGGTGGCCGGCGCGGACGAAGGACCGCGTCACGAGGCCGACGAGGTCGGAGGCGGCCGCCACCGCCAGCGCCGCCGGAAAGCTCGGCACGACGAGGCTCACGCGGCGCTCCAGGCCGAGCCCGGCGAGCGCGTCGTCGACCGGGCCGCGCATGCGGCCCCGGCGGGACGCCACGACATGGTCGCAGGCGGCATAGCGCGCCGCTGTGACGGCTCCCGCCAGCAGCGGATGGTCCGGCCGGACGACGCCGACGAACCGGTCCTCGAACAGCGCCTGGATCATCACCTCCGGCCCGGTCTCGCCGAGCACGCCGACTTCGAGGTCGACCAGCCCTTCGCGCAGGAACCGCACGTCCTTGTCGGGTTTGGGGGCGAAGGCGATGCGCACGCCGGGCGCCGCCGCCATCACCGCCCGGGCGAAGCGCGCCGCGAAGCTTTCGACGAAGCCCTCGTTGGCGCGGATCGTGAAGACGCGCTCCAGCGCCGTGAGGTCGAGGTCCCGGGCGGCCGGCTGCAGCACGGCCCTCGCCTCGGCGGCCAGCGCCCGCACGCGCTCGCGCAGCGCCAGCGCATGCGGCGTCGACACGAGCCCGCGGCCCGCCCGCACCAGCAGCGGGTCGCCCGTCGCCCGGCGCAGGCGCAGCAGGGTCCGGCTCATGGCCGAGTCGCTGAGGCCGAGCACCCGGGCGGCACCCGCCACGCTGCCCTGCGCCAGGAGGGCGTCGAGCGCCGCCAGAAGGTTGAGGTCGGGACCGGACATCAGGGGCTCCCAAAGCAGGTTCGGCCTTCTCGCAGTCGCCTCGGCGACGCCGAGCCGACGGGACTGCTTTCGGTTCGAGAGCTGGCGCGCCCGCCCCTCCGGAGGCCAAAGCGCTGTAGCACGGTTCCCGCCCCGGACATGGCGTCCCGTGCAGGGATCGCCTGCCGGCGCCGCGCCTTCCGCCATGTCGCCTCGCCGGTATCCTGCAGGGATCGCACCGACAGGACACGCCATGACCGATCCGGCCCCCGCCGCCCCGCCTCAGCCTGCCCTCCCGGCCGCCCCCGAGGACGGCCTGCCGAGACCGCGTCGCCATTGGGCCACGCTGGCCATCATGGCCACGATGGTGCTGGTGGTGCTCGACGGCGCCATCGCCAATGTGGCGCTGCCGACCATCGCGGGTTCGCTGCGGGTCCAGCCCGCCGCGACCGTCTGGGTGGTGGGCGCCTACCAGACCGCCCTGGTCATGGCCCTGCTGCCCTGCGCGGCCCTGGGCGAAGGCTTCGGCCTGCGCCGGGTCTTCGTCGGCGGGGTCGTGGCCTTCACCGGTGCCTCGCTGCTCTGCGCGCTGTCGCCGTCCCTGCCCTGGCTGGTCGCGGCCCGCTTCGTCCAGGGCCTCGGCGGCGCCGCCGTGATGGCGCTGGGCATCGCGCTGATGCGCTTCACCTACCCGCACCGCCTGCTCGGCAGCGTGATCGGCTGGAACGCCACGGTGATCGCCCTGTCGGCGGCGGCCGGCCCGACGCTCGGCTCCGCCATCCTGGCGGTCGCGGCCTGGCCGTGGCTCTTCGCCGTCAACCTGCCGGTCGGCGCCATCGTGCTGGCGGCGGCGGCGGCGCTGCCCCACCCGGCCGGCACGGGCCGCCGCCTCGACCTGTCGAGTGCCGCGCTCAACGCCCTGGCCTTCGGCGCCGCCATCCTCGGCCTGGACCGGGCGGCGCACCAGCCCGGCCTCGCCGTCGCCCTGCTCGCCGCGGCAGCGGCGGCCTTCGTCGCGCTGGTGCGCCGGGAGTTGCCGCGCCGGGCGCCGCTCGTCCCCCTCGACCTGCTGCGCGGCCGGCCGTTCCGCATCTCGGTCATCGCCTCCGTGTGCTGCTTCGCCGGCCAGATGGCGAGCTACATCGCCCTGCCCTTCTATCTCCAGCACGGGCTCGGCCAGGACGCCGTCGGCACGGGGCTCATCATGACGCCCTGGCCCCTGGTGGTGGCGGTGGCGGGTCCCGTCTCGGGGCGCCTCGCCGACCGGGTCCCGAACGGCCTGCTCTGCGCGGCGGGCGGCACCGTCCTGGCGGCGGGCCTGGGGCTCGCCGCCGTCTGGCCGCTGCACGGCCATCCCGGGCCGCTCGTGGCCTTCCTCATGCTGGGCGGACTCGGATTTGGCCTGTTCCAGACGCCCAACAACCGCAACATGCTGCTGTCGGCACCGCGCGAGCGCAGCGGTGCCGCCGGCGGCCTGCAGGGCACCGCCCGCCTGCTCGGCCAGACGGCCGGATCGGTGATCATGGCGCTGCTGTTCTCGGTGCTGTCGACCGAGGCCGCGCCCCGGGCGGGCCTCGCCGTCGCGGCCGCCCTCGCCCTCGCGGGAGGGCTGGTGAGCGCTGCGCGCATCGGGCCCGGGCGCCCGGCCCGCTCGCCGGGATGCGGCTCGCCTCCTCCATGAGCCGACAGCTCCGATGCGCGCACGGCAAGCTTACGCGGGGTCGAAAGCGCCGATCCCCCGCTCACTTCGCCGCAGCGCCAGCGCATCCTGCCGAACCATGCCCCGGATTCCGTCGAGATCAATTCTTCATCAAGGAATGCGGCGCATTTTAACCATATGAAACACGTCAGGCATCGCGCCCTTGCCGCAACGGCGCTGATCACCATCTTGTCGAACCTTTCCGCCTCTGCGGCATGGGCGGACATATGGCAGGTCTCCAAGGTGTCCGGCCGGGCGTGGACGGGGACCGAGGAGGCCAAGACCGAACTCGCGGCCGGCATGGCGGTGACGCCCGGGGCGGCGGTGACGACCGGCGACCGGTCCCGCGTCATGCTGCAGCGCGGCAAGGAATCCATGGTCATCGGCCCGCGCAGCGTCGTGACGGTGACGGACCACCCGGACGAGGGCCTGTCCACCACGGTGGTGGAGAAGGCCGGCACGGTGTCGTTCGACGTCGAGAAACAGAACGTCCAGCATTTCTCCGTCGAGACCCCCATGCTGGCCGCGGTCGTCAAGGGCACGCATTTCACCGTGGCGGTCGGGCGGGCGGACGGCCGGGTGTCGGTGGCACGGGGGACCGTGCAGGTCACGTCGCTGAAGACCGGCGAGCAGACGAACGTCACCGCCGGGCAGCGCGCCAGCGTCGGCAACCGCGGCCTGTCGGTGTCGGGCATCGGGCAGCACGCGCCCGTGACCCATGTGGCGCCGCGCGCCGCCGTCCCGGGTCTGGCAGCGGCAGCCCCGGTGGGCGCGCCGGAAGCGACGCAGGCCGTCAGCGCCCCCACGGCCGCGGTCGGCAAGGAGGCGGCGACGGCGGCTCCCGCGGCCGCCTCCCACACCGGCGAGGCGCGCTCCACCTCCCCGGCCAGCTCCGGTGCCGTCGCGACGCCCTCCACCGCCGGCGTGGCGCCCGCCGCGACGTCACCCAGCCCGGCCGCGCCCGCCGCGGCCGCCACGGCGGGCACGCCGACCACGACCGTTCCGACGGGTTCGGCTGGGGTCACGACCACGGGGGCGAGCAACACCGGGACTGCCAACACGGGGACCGCCAACACGGGGGTGACGAATACGGGGGCGACGAATACGACCGCGACCGCCCCGTCCCCGGCGGCCTCGGGACCCGCCACGACCCAGACCGCCACGCCGGCTCAGAGCAGCACGGCACAGACGGCGCAAACGGCAGCGCCGTCGACGACATCCCGCCGCAACCAGCAGACCACCACACCGACACCCGCCACGACGACCGCGGAACCGGCCGCTCCGGCCCCGCCGACCGCACCGGCTCAGCCGACCCCGGCGGTTCCCACCGCGCCGGCAGCACCGACGGCTCCCGTCGCGCCGGCAGCTCCGGCGGTCCCTGCCGCGCCGGCAGCCGCCGTCACCCCTCCGGCAGCACCCGCGACCCCCACGCCGGTTCCGGCCGCCGTCCCGACGCCGGCCGCCCCGGTCGCCGCGCCCAGCATCACCATCAGCGGCATATTGGGCACGGTCACGTTGGGCATCGGCACCCTCACGGTCAGCGGCCCGCCGGCCGCGGCGACCAACACCGGCAACGACGTCAAGAACAAGAACCCGGAGGGCAAGGCGGACACCGGCCAGGGCAAGGCCAAAGGCGAGCGGGCCACGGCACTGACGGCACGGGTCGGCACCGCGCCGACATCGCAGCCGGCCCGATCCCCCGGCCGTCATGCCGCCCGGGGCGACGGCGCAGGCCTGGGCCTGCGGGGGAGCGACGCGGCGGCCGTCTCCGGCGCCGCGCGGGACGAAAGCCGCCACGGGCTGGCGAGCCAGGTCGGCGATGCCGCGGCCGCCTCGGGCCCCGGCACGGCGGGGGCCGACCCCGGTGCGGCCGGGGCGGGCGACGCCTCCACGACCGGCCAAGCCGCGACCGGCAACACCGCCGCTGGACGCGCCAGGGGCCCCGGCGTCGCTGCGGGACGCGGCGATGGCCATGGTGAGGGCGAAGGACACGGCCGCGGCGGCCCGGGGCATGGCGGCGGCGGCCCGGGTCACGCGGGCCGGGGTGGACAGGGCGGCGGGGCTCAGGGAGGCGGGGCTCAGGGAGGCACGAGTCCCGGAGGCCGCGGCGGCGCGGGGGCGGCCGGCAACGGATCCGGCGGCAACAGCGCCGCGGGGGCGAGCGGCGGACCGGGCGGAAACGGCGGTCAAGGCGCCGGCGGCGGCCAAGGCGGCAACGGCGGTGGCGGCAACGGCGGGGCCCAAGGTGGCAGGGGCGGTGGTGCCAACGGCGGCGGTCAAGGCGCCGGCGGCGGCCAAGGCGGCAACGGCGGCCAAGGCGGCGGTGGCCATGGCGGAAACGGCGGCGGCGGCCAGGGCAACGGCGGCGGCAACGGTGGCGGCAACGGCGGGGCCCAAGGTGGCAACGGCGGTGGTGGCAACGGCGGCGGCCAGGCTGGCGGTGGCGGCCACGGCGGGCGTGCCGGTGGCCACGGCGGCGGCGGGCACGGCGGCGGTGGGGGCGGGCACGGCCGATGAGGGCGCGCATGCCGCGCTGGGCCGCCCCGCGTTGGCGTGACCTGCAGCCGGCGCTGCGCGCGCGACGCAGTCTGCTGATCCGGCTCGGGGCGGTGCTGGCCGTGGCGGCGCTGGCGCCGTCGACGCCCTTCGACAGGCTCGAGACGGCCATCACCGACGCGCGCTTCGGCCTGTGGCACCGGCCGCCGACGGGGCGGATCGTCGTGGTCGACATCGACGCTGCCAGCCTCACGCCCGAGCGCGGCTGGCCGTGGAGCCGGAAGGTCCACGCCGCCCTGCTGGACCGGCTGCTCGACCTCGACGCCGACACGGTCGCGTTCGACGTCGACTTCAGCGCCGAGACCACGCCCGAAGCCGACGCCGCGCTCGAGGCCGCCCTGGTGCGGGCCAAGGGTTCGGTGATCCTGGCGGCCCTGCATCAGCCCGCGACCCGGGACGGGGGTTTGGGTTCGGCCACGACCCTGCCGCTGCCGCGCTTCGCCGCCCAGGCCTGGCCGGCCACCGTCAACCAATGGCCCGACGCGGACGGGCGGGTGCGTGCCGTGGCGCGATCCGAACCCATGGGGAACGAGCGCCTCCCGAGCCTTTCCATGCTGGCGGCGGCGGTCCCGGCCGCGTCGGACGAGCCCTTCACGGTCGACTACGGCATCGACGTCGAGGGCATCCGGCACGTGTCGGCGGACGCGCTGCTCGGCCATCGCGTCGCCAGGGACGTCATCGCCGGGCACATCGTCCTCGTCGGCGCCACGGCGCTGCAGCTGCGCGACGAGGTCGCGGTGCCGCGGTTCGGCATGATCCCGGGCGTGGTGCTGCACGCCATGGCGGCGGAAAGCCTGATGCAGGGCCGCGCCCTGCGCCCCGTGTCCAAGATGCTGGAGCTGGCCGCCGCGGCCCTCGGACTCGCCGCCGCCGCAGTCCTGGCGCGACGGCGGAAGCTCGGGCCCCGGCTCGCCGTCCTCGCCGGGGCCGCGCTCCTGGGCGAGGCCGGCGCGGTGGCGCTCCAATCCATCCTCCCGCTCCAGCTCGGCACCGCGCCGCTCCATGCCGGCCTGCTGGTCTTCGCCGTGGTCGCGGTCGGGACCGAGATCGAGGGACGCCGCATCGGCATCCTGCGCTCGCGGGCCGAGGCCGACCGGCTGCGCACCATCCTCGACCGCGTCATCGCGGACAATTTCGCCGGCGTCGTCGTGGTCGACCACGACGGCACCGTGCGGGCCATCAGCGCGGCGGCGGCCGCCATCGTGGGCTTCCCGGCCGACGCCGAGGACCATCCGCGGTTCGACGCGGTGCTGCCCGGCCCGCTGGCGGCGGCCTGCGCCGAAGCCATGGCGCGGGCCGCGGACGGCACCGGGTGGCGGCGGCCCGCGCAGGAGATCGACTGCATCCTGGGCGACGGGCGCCGGGTGACGCTGGACTGCGTCGCCACGCCCTCGCGCATCCCCGGCCCGGTCGGGCTCGACGGCCGCCTCGGGCCGGAGCGCCACGCCGTGTGCCTGTCCTTCGCCGACGTCACCGAGCAGCGCGCCGCCGAAGCCCGGCTCGTCGCCATGGCGCGGCGCGACGCCCTGACCGGCCTCGCGAACCGCCGCGTGCTCATCGAGGGCATCGAAGCCGCGCTCGCCGCGGCCGAAACCCGGGCCGCCGAGGGTGCGGAAGCGGCGGCCGGGCCCGCCGTGGCGCTGCTGTTCTTCGACCTCGATCGCTTCAAGGTGGTCAACGACCGGCTGGGCCACGCCAACGGCGACGCGCTGCTGGTGTCGGTCGCGGCACGTTTGGCGGCCTGCGCGGCGCCCGGCGACCTCGCGGCGCGGCTGGGCGGCGACGACTTCGCGCTGCTCGTGTCGCGCGCCTCCGTCGCCGACGTCCGGAGGGCCGCCGAAGGTGTCGTCGCGGCGGTCGGCGGCGTCCACTCGCTCGGCCCCTACGAAGCCTCGGTGGGCATCAGCCTCGGCATCGCCGTGGCGGGCTCGGGCGACGCCCCCGCCCTGATGCGCGGTGCCGATGCCGCCATGGGGGCGGCCCGCCGCGCCGGCGGGGACCGCGCCGTGCTGTTCGACGCCGCCATGGCGCGGGGCGTCGAGGACGACCGGGCGCTCGAGCACGACCTGCGCGAGGCGCTCCGGCGCGACGAGGTCGGCGTCGTCTACCAGCGCCAGGTCGACCTCGCGACGGACCGCATCGTCGGCGTCGAGGCCCTGGTGCGCTGGCGCCATCCGACGCGCGGCCCGGTCTCGCCCGCCGTCTTCATCCCCATCGCGGAGCGCACCGGCGTGATCGAGGCGCTGGGCGCCTGGGTGCTGCGCACGGCCTGCCGCGACGCCGCCGCCTGGCCGGATCCCATCCGGGTGTCGGTCAACCTGTCGGCCATCCAGCTCCAGCGCGACGACCTCGTCGCGACGGTGCTGGACGCGCTGGCGGCGAGCGGCCTGCCGCCGGACCGCCTCGACCTCGAACTGACCGAATCGCTGTTGATGGAGAACGACGGCCCCGCCCGCGACCGGCTGGAGCGGCTGCGCGCCGCGGGCGTACACCTCGCGCTCGACGATTTCGGCACGGGCTATTCTTCGCTGAGCTACCTGCGCGACTTCGCCATCGACAAGATCAAGATCGACCAGAGCTTCGTGCGCGGCCTGCCCGGCGAGCGGCCGGCCGCCGCCATCATCGAGGCCGTGGTGAGCCTCGCCGGCAACCTCGGCCTCCGCGTCAATGCCGAGGGCTGCGAGACCGCCGAACAGGTGGACGCGTTGCGCCGCCTCGGCTGCCACGAGGTGCAGGGCTGGTTCCACGGCCGCCCGGAACCGTCCAGCGCGATCGTGGCGAGCTTGCAGGCCCAGCTGGCCACCGCCAACCCTGCCACGGTCCGCGGAACCGCCGCGGTGCTGGAGGAGGCCTGACCGGGATGGATGCGCCGCCGGCAGGGTGCCGCCGCGCCGCGCCGCCGCGCCGGGCGACTGCATCATGGTGTACCCGGGCGAGATCCACGACGGCCTCGGTCGAGCCCCGTGCCGTCTACGTCGTCGCCCGCGACCCAGCAGGCGTGAGCACGTCGCGTGCCGCGCCTTCACCGCCGTGGTGCCGGGCATCCGCGAGCCCGCCCTGGCCGCCGGGCTCAAGCAGCATGGGCTTTCTCGAAAGCCTTGGCGGTTCCATGCCGTCGAAACTGCTCTCGATCGGAAGCTGGAGCGAACGACGGCAAAAACGCTTTCGCGAGCGCCTCGGACGTCGACGCCGGACGCGACCGCCGGCTCCCGTCCGGCGGACGGGAGCAGCAGCACAACCGCGCGTTCCCAGCCATCATCGTGGAACTTCACCGCATTCCAGGGTTTCGGTTGCAATCGGACCGCGACCGCCCGAGACGGGCACCCTTGGAGAACCGCATGGTCGACAGTCTCGTCCAGACGACCGACGCGGTCTCGCCGCGAGACGGCTGGCGCTACTGGAAGGACACGGTCCTTGCAGCCATGGATTGCCAGAACCTCGACCACGGCGCGCCCTTCGGTGCCCGCCGGAGCGTGACCTCCGTCGCCGGAGGCATCATCCTCGACACGGCGAGCAGCCCGCTGTCCGTGCACCGCTCGGCCCGCGGCCTCGCGCGCGACTACATCGACTTCGTGGCCCTCACGGTCTTCGTCGAAGGCCACGGGCTCGGCGACCCGAGAGACAGCGGGGGAACGGCACTCTCGACAGGGGAGATCGCCCTGTGCGACCTCGCCCGTCCTCACAGGGCCACGGGCCTGACCCGGTATCGCGAACTGCGGCTCTACATGCCGCGCGCCGCCTTCTCGGCCAGGATCGGGCCGATCGACGACCTTCTCGACCTCAGGATCCCGGCGGCGGCGCCCCTCGCAGCCCTGTTCACCCGCTACTTCCGCGGCCTCTGCGACCTCCTGCCGACCCTGTCGCGGCAGGACGCCGATGCCGGCGTCGACGGCGTCGCCCACCTGCTGTCGGCCCTGGTGGCGCCCCGCACCGGCATCAGGCACGACGGAGGCGAGCAGGCGTCCGGCGGTGCCATGCTGAGGCTCGCGGAAAGCCACATCGCCGCCATGCTCGGCGATCCGGCCTTCGATGGCGCGGCCCTGATGCGGGCCATCGGCGTGTCGCGCTCGAACCTGTACCGGGTCTTCGCGGGACGCGGCGGCGTCGCGGCGGCGATCCGCGACGCCCGTCTCGACCGCGCGCGCCAGCGCCTGGCGTCCCCGGCCGACCGCCACCTCACCCTGGTGCAGATCGCCTACCGTTGCGGCTTCGAGGACTATTCCACCTTCGTGCGGGCCTTCCGCCGGCGCTTCGACACGACGCCCCGCGACTGCCGGCGGTCGTGAGAGCGGCGGGCCGTCGCGCCTGCGGCACATCCGGCACGCGATGGGTTCACCAGGCCCGCGGCGCAGCGCGTCGGTCGAAAGACGGGACCTGTGCTCCAGGCCGGAGCGCCGGCCGTGGCGATGACAGGGCCGGCTCGGAAGTCGGCTTCGGCCGCTCCCACTCGCCATCGATGCCGGCGGGTGCCGCCGTCTATCGAGGATCTTCACCCTCGGGGCATCCCGGATCGCGCCCAAGGGCCAGCGCCGGCCGATCGAACGTCCATGCCGCCCCGATGCCGGCCGCATAGGCCGCCACGTCCCAGCCCGAGAACACGCGGCCCACCAGAAGCGTCCCGGCGGCGGTGAGCCGGAAGGCGTCGAGGGCCGGGGTGTGGAGCAGCCTGAACAGCTCCACCGCCACGGCCAGCGCCAGCGCGGAACCGGCGAGCCTGCCGCGAGGCACGCCCGGCACCACGCACGCCAGGAGGCCGTAGACCATCGCCCCCCACAGGACGGAACCGCCGTACTTAGTCACCGCGAAAGGCAGGCCGAGCCCTGGCCCGAATCCGCGGAGCGCCAGCCCCGTCATCACCACCGCGATCGTGGCGGCGAGGGCGGCCCACCGCCTTCGGCTGGCAATGCCCGCGTTGGCCGGCCCCGGCGACGGATGGGGGAGCGCGGGCACGGCGAGGGCGAAGCCCGCGCCGCCCTCGGTGTCGAGGAGATCCACCGTGCCGCCGTGGGCACCGACGAGCGCGCGCACGATGGACAGCCCCATCCCGGTGCCCCCGTCCTCGCGCCTGGTCGTGAAGAAGCTGTCGAAGACACGGGCGCGGTTCCCGGCGGAGATGCCGGATCCGTCGTCGCGGACCTCGATGCGGACGAAGGGCCCGCCGCGCCGCGCCGACACGCGGAGCGTGGCCGCCCCGTGGCGTCCGGCATTGTCGGCGAGATGGGACAGGAGCACGACGAGGTTGTCGGCCGAGACGCCCAGTGCCGCTTCGACATCCCCTTCGCCCCGGATCGAGAGCGCCGGGAACCGCGCCCGCAGGAGACCGAGCGCGGGAGCGAGCGTCGCACTGCCGGCCGTCGGCTCCGCCTCGGCCCGCGCCAGGTCCCTGAGGCGGGACAGCAGGGCCCCGAGGCGGTCGGTATCGGCCAGCAGGTGGTCGAAGAAGCGAGAACGCTCCCCCGCGCCCATCCCACTGTCGTCGTCGCGCAGCAGTTCCGCCGTGCCTCGGATGGCCGTCAGCGGAGACTTCAGCTCATGGGACACATGGGCGGCGAAGCTCGACACGGCGTCGCTCCGGTTCGTCAGGCGGGCCGCCATCTCGCGCAGGCTACCGGCGAGGGCAGCGAACTCGACCGTACCGTGGTGTCGATGCGACGCCACGGCTGCCCGATCGCCGCTGCCGATCGCCACCGTCAGACTGACCAGTTCGCGCACCGGCAGGCTGATGGCGCGATGCAGGACGAGCCCGGCCAGCGCCGCGGCGGCGACCACGGCCATCGCGGCAAGACCCAGCGCTTCGCGCTGGCCGTAGAGGCTGCCCAGGATGTCGACCGGCGTGCGCGACGCGTAGAGGACCCCCGCCACGCGGTGCCGCACGACGATGGGGACGGCGAGGAAGAGCCGGTAGGGGCGACCGCGGCTGAGCGACCCCAACGGAGGATAGGGATGCTTCGACAGTCGACGGCGCAACGCCGCCGTCGTGCGACCGTGCAGGGCTTCGGCGACCTCGTCGACATGGGCCAGCGACTGGCCGATCTCGCCCCGGCCCGCGATGACGGTGCCGGAGGGGTCGAGCAGCCGGAAGCCGGCCAGCGTCACGGCCTGGGTGGCGGCGAGATCCGGTGTCACCCGCGCGCCGAGTGCCAGGAAAGCCGGGTCGGCGGGAAACGTCGGCGGCATGGCATCGGGGCGTGGCGGCAGCGCCGCGCCGAGGTCGGCACCGAGGCCCATGGCGTGGCCCTCGGCGACCGCGCTGCCGAGGGCCACGTCGGCCGGCAGAGTGGCGGCGGCCTCGCGCGCGATGGCCGCGGCGAGCGCCACGGACTGGGCGAGGAGCTCGGCCTCGGTGCGGCGCACGAGTTGGTCGTCGTAGATCCCGGAGGCGAGGATGCCGGCCAGCGGCAACGCCAGCACGGTGGCCAGCACGAGCGACAGCACGAGCCCGAGGCTCGGGCGGCCCGACCGCCAGAGCGCCGGCCTCAAGTGTCGCCGCCGCAGGCCCCGAGACGGAACCCGACCCCGTGGACGGTCTCGATCGCGTCGGCGCAGCCCACGGCGGCCAGCTTCGCCCGGATGTTGCGGACGTGGCTGTCCACGGTGCGGTCGGAGACCGCGGTCCCCACCCCGTAGGCGGCGTCGAGGATCCGGTCGCGCGTGAGGGCCGCGCGGGCACGCGCCATCAGGGCCGACAGGATCGCGAATTCCAGCGCAGTCAACGCCAGGGGCTTGCCGGCGAACGCCGCCAGGTGGGCATCCTCGTCCAGCGTCAGGCGACCTTGAGCCAACGTGCGGGCGGCAGCCGGGGCCGGACGGGTCCGCTTCAGGATGGCCTTGACCCGCGCGACGAGTTCCCGCGGACTGAAGGGCTTGGTGAGATAGTCGTCCCCGCCGATCTCGAGACCCAGGATGCGGTCCACCTCCTCGTCCCGTGCCGACAGGAACAGGATCGGAAGCTGTGATGTCCGGCGGATCTCGCGGCAGAGATCGAGCCCGTCCATCTCCGGCATGCCGATGTCGAGCACGGCCAGCCCGAACCGGCGCGTGCGGAACAGGCGCAGCGCTTCGCTCCCGTCGCGCGCCATCTCGGGCTCCATGCCGGCACGACGGAGCGCGAAGCCGATCACATCCCGGATGTGCGGATCGTCGTCGGCCACCAGGATCTCGGGAGCGCTCATCGTCGTCACCCGTCCACGCCGTCGGTGGGGCACCGCAACAGCCGGCTCGTAGACGTTGGATCTATCGAGATAACGCGAAAGCCGCCAGCCTTCGACGGTCCAGCTTCTCCAATCCGCCGACGCGCGGCGCAACTCGGCCGCCGTCCTGGCGCGCCATCCCGTCAAGGCGTCCCGTCCCCAGGAGTCCGGGGCGGCCGCAACGAAACGGTCGACCGCCGGAATGGCGTCCATGCCAAGCTCCTGCATCATCGCGACGTCGAGCGCCGGTCCTCCGCCGTGCAGTTCCGCGCAACGGGCGACGTCGTAGTCGGCGACGACCCGGGGACGTCGGCGAGGCACCAGGCGTAGATCATCGCCAGCGCCGCCAGGAGGCTCCTGGTCACCAGCCACCGGTTGTCGCGGCGCAGCATGCCCTGCAGGACGACGAGCCCGACACCGACGGCGACCAACCCCATCCAGGCGAAGGCCGCGACCCGCCATTGGGTGAGGCCGTAGACGGCGACGTAGAGGGCGAGCCTTTGCATGGCCGACGCGACCAGCAGGACGTTCTCCATGAGGAAGACGACGAGCAGCACCGCGTTGGCGCGCGACACCGGCGGGCCGCCTGGACGGCGGACCACGAGGACGAGGGCCGCCGCCAGGAGCGCGGTGACGACCAGCGGATAGGCGCCGCGGTGCGCGTAATCGGCGTAGGTGATGCCCTGCGGAAGGGCGAGAGCTCCCCACAGATAGGCGCCGTCCAGGCCGAGTTGCAGGGCGAGCAACGCGCAGAGCACGAGCAGCGCGCGCGACACGGCGCGCGAGGACCGGAGCAGCGCCGCGAGTTCCTCCAACTCGCTGTCACGGGCGTCCGCCAGGCGCGGGATGCCGGGCGGCGCGACCACGGGACATGGCCGCCGAATTCGGATGGCGGGCCACACCGCCGCCAACACGCAGAGCCAGAAGAAACATCGCGGGACCTGCACCAGGGTCACGCCCCAATCCGACGTCGCGTCGAGGACCACACGCGATATCACCGGGTTGGCGCTGGCCAGCAGCGCCAGGAAGAGGGTGAACAGGACGGCTGGGACGATCCAGCCCAGCCAGTGAAGCGCACGCGACGGGGCATCCGCCGTCCTCTCCCGGCGGCGCTTGGAAGCTCGTCGACGTCGGAGATCCCGCACCGCCTGCACGGGGCCGCGGAAGAAGAGCAGCGTCGAAGCCCGGGTCTCCGCACCCCACCTGAGGCGACCGTCGAGGGTGCCCAGCCGGATGGCGAACGCCGTGCCGAGCACGGCCAGGATCGAGGACAGTGGCGTCAGCCGGTCGACCGCGGGTGCGAGCGCCACCAGGAGGAGCACGACGGCGAGGGCACGCCGCGCCGGGCTGACGCGGCGCACCTGGACCGTCCAGGCCGTCGCGGCGACGGCGGCGAAGAACAGGGGGACGGAGAGGCCGAGGCCATGCAACCAGAACGACCGATCGGCCACCGCCACGCAGACGAGTTCGGGCCCGAACAGACCGGGTGCCCGGAGCGCCAGGCCGCGTTTGACGAAGACCGTCATGGCGTCCCCTCCTCGCGGTGTCGCGCGCGGGGCGAAAGAGAGAAGGGGATGATCAGCGCGGAGGGCCCGGCGATGGCCTCGGCGAGCCACCAGGCGTCATCGAGCAACCGCCGTGGAAGGCGCGGGCGGGGAGGGAGAAGGGGGTGGGGTGAGAGAGCGGGGTGGGGTGAGAGAGCGGGGTGGGGAGGGGTGGGGTTCTGCATGGGGCGAGTATCCCCAAGCGGCGTGCAGCGCCGTGTCGCGAGATGTGCAGAGGATCGGGAGATCCGTGCAGATCCCGTGCAGGGGCGGGACGCGATGCTGCGGCAGGTGCCGATGCAAATCCGCCGAGCCCCGCCTGCGAGACCGGGACCGCTCCCCTGCCCGGCGCCACCCCGGTTTCACCCGCTCCAGCCCAAGCGCCTTCGCCCTCGGCGAATGCGATCCAACTCCGCATCGAGAGCGGTTTCGTCGCCTGGATCCGCCGAGGCGATCCAAGACACACGGAGTGCTGGAGCACCGCGACTTCTCGCTGTCGCTCGTGCTCGACGGCTCGCCGAGCCGGCACACGGGCGCGGCGCGGTTCCTGGCGGAGTCCTTCGGCTCGGGCGTCCAGCACATCGCCGTCGGCACGGCCGACATCGCCGCGACCGCGGCGCACCTCGCCGCGAACGCACCCGACGCTATGTCCATGCCGGACACCTACGACGGCGACCTCGACGCCCGCTTCGTGCCGGCAGACGAGTCCCTCGACCGGCTGGGCGCCTACCGCGTGCCCGACGACCGGGACGCCGAAGGGGCCGCGGTCTTCCAGCGCTTCACCCTAAACCCTCGACGGGTGGTTCCTCGTCGAGGTGGTGGAGCGGCGGATCGAGGCCTCGCCGTCCAGAAACGTCAGTCGCGCAACTCCGCCATGCCGCGGGAGTCGGCTTAGAACTCTTCCCAGTCCGCCGGCGCGGCCGCGGCGGCAGGCTTGCGGGCGGCGCCGCCGCGCCCGACGGACCGCAGGGCGGGGACGGGCGCCGAGGCGGCGCGGGGCCTGGCGCTGGCCCGCGTCGGCACGGCCTCGATCCCGGCGCTTCCCGCCAGGCGGAAGCGCCCGACGAGCTCGGACAGGGCATCGGCGTCGCCCGCCAGGGCCTGGCTGGCCGCGGTGGTCTGTTCCACCATGGCGGCGTTCTGCTGCGTCACCTGGTCCATCTGGTTGACGGCGACGTTCACCTCCTCGAGCGCGTTCGACTGCTCCTGCGACGAGGACGCGATCTCGCCCACGATGGCGTCGATCTCCGTCACCTGCCCGGCGATGACGTTCAGGGCCGCTCCGGCCTGCCCCACCAGGGCCACGCCCTGCTCGACGTGGCGGCCGGAACTCGAGATCAGCCGCTTGATCTCCTTGGCGGCATCGGCCGAACGCTGGGCCAGGGCCCGCACCTCGGACGCCACGACGGCGAAGCCCCGGCCCGCGTCCCCGGCCCGCGCCGCCTCGACGCCGGCGTTGAGCGCCAGCAGGTTGGTCTGGAAGGCGATCTCGTCGATCACCCCGATGATCTGGCTGATCTCGCGCGAGGACTTCTCGATGCCGTTCATGGCTTCGACCGCCTGCGACACGACCTGCTCGGAGGATTCGGCGTTCTTGCGCGCCGTGCCGACGACCGAGCGCGTGTGCTTGGAGCCCTCGGCGGTCTTGCGCACCGTGGCGGTGATCTCGTCGAGCGCCGCCGCCGTCTGCTCGAGGCTCGCCGCCTGCTGCTCGGTGCGGCGGCTGAGGTCGTCGGCGGCGGTCGAGATTTCCCGCGTGCCGGACCGGATGGTGGCGCTGCGGGCACTGATGCCCTGCAGCGTCTGGCTGATCTTGACGACCGAGTCGTTGAAGTTGATCCGAAGCGGCTCGAAGCTCGGCTGCAGGGCGGCCGCGATGCCGCAATCGAGATCGCCGTCCGACAGCTGCTTCAGCCCCGCCGCGATGGCCTCGACGGCCCGCACCCGGTCGGAAACGTCGGTCGCGAACTTGACGACCTTGGTCACCTTGCCGCCGAGGTCGAAGATCGGGTTGTAGGAGGCCTGGATCCAGATCACCCGACCGGCCTTGCCGATCCGCTTGAACTCGGCCGCCACGTATTCGCCCTGGCGCAACCGGCTCCACAGCCCCTCGTAGTCCGGCGAGCGGGCATAGTCCGGCTCGACGAACATGCGGTGGTGCTGGCCCTGGATCTCCTCCAGCCGGTAGCCGACGGTGTCGAGGAAGTTCTGGTTGGCGGTGAGGATCTCGCCCGAGACGGTGAACTCGATCACGGCCTGGGCGCGGCCGATCGCGTCGAGCTTGGCGCCGACCTCGGCCGTGCGGAGCTTCTCGGCCGTGATGTCGACCGCCTGCTTGACGATGCGGACCACGGCGCCGCGGGCGTCGCGCACGGGGTTGTAGGACGCCTGGATCCAGACTTCACGCCCGCCCTTGGCGATGCGCCTGTATTCGCCGGCATCGAACTCGCCTCGGCCGAGCTTCGCCCAGAACTCCTTGTAAATGTGGCCGCTCACCTGCTCCGGATCGACGAAGAGGCTGTGGTGGCGGCCGCGGATCTCGGACAGATCATAGCCCAGCGCCGAACAGAAGTTGGTATTCGCGTCGAGAATGTTGCCGGTCGGATCGAAATCGATGCGTGCCATAGACCTGTCGAGCGCGGCCAGGATGTTGCTCGCCTTGCTGGCTCCGGATCCCACCAACCTGAACATACGTAACGTCTCCAAGGGATTTGCAGTCTGTACAAACTCGGCAGATCCGCGCAAAGCGCAAACCTCAGGTTTAGTCACTGCATCTCCGCCGATCCAACTGCACTCCTTTTGAGACATACGGATTAAAGAACGGATAACATCGTTTGATATAGTTGACACCCATGGTCGAGACCAGGAACCATTGAGCGCAATTCGAGCAATGCCGGGCGCGATATGAATGTTTTTGGCTTAAACCGGAAAGCACCCGCGGCGGATCGGCAGAGATGTCGCAGCGCGGCGGGGACGAGGCGGGCTCCTCTGGGCCGCTTGCGAGGTTTGCCGACGCCCGCAACTGGCGTAAAGCGCGGGGCTCGCGCCGGGACGGAGGAGCCGCATGTCCGACATCGCCAGCCAGACATCCCCAGCCGCCGGCCCCCTCGCGGGCCTCCGCGTCCTCGAGCTCGGCCACTTCGTGGCGGCGCCCTTCTGCACGCGGCTCCTCGCCGATCTCGGGGCGGATGTCGTGAAGGTGGAGCCGCCGGGCGGCGATCCGGTGCGCCAGTGGGGGCAGCTGGTCGACGGCCATGCGCCCTGGTGGTCCATGCACGGGCGCAACAAGCGCTCGATCACGCTGAACCTGAAGCACCCCAAGGCCGCCGCCATCGTGCGCGACCTCGCGGCCCGCTCCGACGTCGTGGTCGAGAACTTCCGCCCCGGCCAGCTCGACAGGATGGGCCTCGGCGACGCCGCGCTGCGGGCCGGGCGGCCCGACCTCGTCGTGGCGCATATCTCGGGGTTCGGACAGGACGGGCCCTACCGCGACCGCGCCGCTTTCGGCGTCATCGGCGAGGCCCTCGGCGGGCTGCGGCACCTGTGCAACCACCCGGCCGGCACGACCGACCTGCCGCCGATTCGCATCGGCATCTCGATCGGCGACAGCCTCGCCGGGCTCTACGGCGCCTTCGGCATCATGGCGGCGCTGTGGCGCCGCGACGCCGCCCGGGTCGGCGACGGGCGGGGCCGCACGCTCGACGTGGCCCTGACCGATTCCGTGCTCTCCATGATGGAAGGGCTGCTGCCCGAATACGGGGTGCTGGGCACGGTGCGCCAGCCCGCCGGCTCGCGCATCCCCACCGCCGCCCCGACCAGCGCCTATCCCTGCGCGGACGGGACGTGGATCGTCCTCGCGGCCAACTCCCAGCCGCTCTTCGCCCGGCTCGCCGCCCTGATGGGGCGGCCCGAACTCGCCGCCGACCCGCGCTTCGTCGACAATCCCGCGCGGCTCGCCAACGTCGAGGAGCTCGACCGGCTGATCGGCGCCTGGACCGGCACGCTGACGGCCGCGGATTGCGACCGGAGGCTCGAAGCCGCCGACATCCCGGCGACGCTGATCGCCTCGGCCGCCGCGGTCGCGGCCGACCCGCAGTTCCGGCACCGGGGCATGGTGCGGGAAGTGGAAGACCCGGCCTTCGGCCGGCCCGTGCTCCAGGCGGGCGTCGTGCCGCACGTCGCCGACGACCCGGGCGCCATCCGCTGGCCCGGCCCGGCCGTGGGGGCGCATACCGGCGAGGTCCTGGGCGAACTGGGCCTCGGGGAGGCTGCCGTGGCGGCGCTGCGGGCGGAAGGGGTGGTGTGATGGGGCAGGCCGTGGAGATCGTCGAGGTCGGCCCGCGCGACGGGCTGCAGGGCATCGGCCCCTTCGTGCCGACCGCCACCAAGATCGCCCTCGTCGAGCGGCTGCATGCCGCCGGGCTGGCGCGGATCGAGATCGGCTCCTTCGTCAGCGCCGCGGCCCTGCCGCAACTCGGCGACACCCCGGAGGTGCTGCGCCGCTGCGGGGGGCTGCCCGGCCTCGTCGCGCAGGTGCTGGTGCCGACCGAGCGCCGCGGGCGCGAGGCCCTCGCCGCCGGGGCGCGCTTCCTCGCCTACGTGCTGTCGGTGTCGGAGCCGCACAACCGCTCCAACGTGCGCCGCTCGCCGGACGAGTCGGCCGAGGACTACCGGCGCCTCGCCGCCGCGCTGCCGGCCGGGACCCGGATGCGGCTGAACCTCGCCACCGCCTTCGACTGTCCCTTCGCGGGCCGGGTCGACCCCGCCGCCACGCTCGCCCTGCTCGACCGGCTGGTGCCGGTGCTGCCCGGCGCCGAGGTCTGCCTCTGCGACACGACCGGCCGGGCCGACCCCGACGGTGTGGCGACGCTGTCGGCCGCCGCCCTGGCCCGCTTTCCCGGAACGCGCTTCGCCTTCCACGCCCACGACACCTACGGGCTCGGCACCGCCAACGTCCACGCCGCGTTCGAGCGCGGCATCCGCGTCTTCGACGCCTCGGTGGCGGGGCTCGGCGGCTGCCCCTTCGCGCCCGGCGCCACCGGCAATGTCGCGACGGAGGACCTCGCCTGGATGTTCGCCCGCCGCGGCGTGCAGACCGGCATCGCCCTCGAGCGGCTGGTCGCCGTGGCGCGCGACGCCGCCGCCCTCCCCGGCGCCACGGCCGGTGGCCGGGTCCGCGACGCGCTCGCGGCGGCGGACCGGCTCTGCGGCGCCGCCCCGACGGTCTGACGCTCCGGGGAAGGACTGGCGCCGTTCAGGCGGCGGCGGCGGCCGCCGGGCCGGGCCGCTGCGGCGTCGCCCGGATCCGCACGACGCCGCCGTCGGTGGCGACGCGGCGGAAGCCGAGGTCGCCGGCGAGCAGCAGCATGGCGCGGTTGCCCAGCATGACGTCGCCGTGGACGGCTTGGAAACCCGAGCGCCCGGCTTCGGTCAGCATCTCGCGCATCAGGCGCGTCCCGATGCCCTGCCCCTTGAGGTCGGTGCGGACCATGATGTCGTAATCCGCCTCGGCGCTCCCCACCCCGACGGCATGCACGACCCCGCCGATCTCCCCACTCTCCAGAACCGCCACGATGGCGAATTCATCGGGACCGGACAGCCGGGCCAGGTGGGCCGCGAACACGCCCGGAAAGGTCTTGGAGATGCCGAAACAGCGCAGCCGCAGGTCGTCGGCCGAGCACCGCAGGAACATGTCGCGCAGGGCCGCCTCGTCCGAACGGCGCACGGGCCGGGTGCGGTAAAGCAGCCCGGAACGGGACAGGGCGCTCCGATCGGACATGACGAGGGGGGACGCGGACGCGGGCATGGGACCAACCGTTCAGCCGCCGTCCGCGGGCCGCCTCGCCGTCCTCGGCATGGGCTCCCGCGGGCCGGAGGCGCGGATCGCTCGGCGCCCCCTCCCATAGGTCCCATATGGCCGAAACGCGGCGCGGGCGGCAGGCCCGGCGCCGCATGGCCGCCATGATGCCGCCGTCAGTGCAGGGCGGCATCCACGGCGCCGGCCGGGGCCGCCGCCTGCGAGCCGCCGAACAGCCGGCCGCGCTCCGCCACCAGCACGACGCCCAGGGCCAGGATGCCGTAGCCGGCGAAGCCGATCGACAGCGGCACGGTGGTGCCGTCGAAATGCTGGCCGACGAAGAAGCCCAGCAGCGCCCCGCCGAAGGTGGTGACGAAGCCCTGCACCGAGGAGGCCGTGCCGGCGACATGGCCCAGGGGCTCCATGGCGAGCGAGCCGAAGTTCGACGCCACGAGGCCGAAGCAGAACATCACGCCCGCCTGCAGCACGGCGAAGCTCACCAGCGTCTCGTGGCCCGACACCGACACGAGCGCGTGGATCGCCGAGACCGCGATGAAGCCGCAGAGCGCCATGTGCGACACGCGCCGCGGCCCGAGCCGTCCGACGATGCGGGCGTTGAGGAAGGACGACAGCGCCATGAAGCCGGCGATGAAGGCGAAGACCGTGGTGAACAGCTTCGGCGCCGACAGCGTGTCGGCGAACACCTGCTGGGCCGAGTTGATGAAGCCGAACAGGGCCCCCAGCACCAGCGTCATGGCCAGCATGTATCCGACGGCGATGCGGCTGGTGAGGGCGATGCGGAAGGCGCCGGCGACGCGGCCCGGCGAGAAGGGCAGCCGGTCCGACGGGTGCAGGGTTTCGGGCAGGCGCAGGGCCGTCCAGGCCATCACGGCGGCGCCGAAGACGCCGAGCCCGCCGAACACCCAGCGCCAGGGCCCGAACAGCATGATGATCTGGCCGATGGAGGGCGCCAGGATCGGAACCGCCAGGAACACGATGAAGGCCAGCGACATGACGCGCGCCATGTCGCGCCCGCTGTAGCAGTCGCGCACCACCGACACCGCCAGCACCCGCGTCGCCGCCGCGCCGACGCCCATGAGGGCGCGGGCCAGGAGCAGCATGGCGAAGGAGGTCGAGAAGGCGGCGAGCGCGCTGAACGCCACATAGGCGGCGATGCCGCCGAGCAGCACGGGCTTGCGGCCGAACCGGTCCGCCAGCGGCCCATAGACGATCTGGGCGGCGCCGAAGCCCAGGAGATAGGCGGTAACGATCCATTGCCGCTGGTTCTCGTCCTCGATGCCGAGGCTCCGCCCGATGGCGGGGAGGGCGGGCAGCATCGAGTCGATGGCCAGGGCGTTCACCGCCATCAGGGCCGCGATGAGGGCGACGAACTGCTTGAAGCCCATCGCGGGCGTCGCGGCGGGTGCTGTGGTTGCGGCCTGCGCCGTCATGGATCGGACCTTCGGTTGCGTGCCGCGGGCGCCCGGACCGGCGCGGCAGCGTCGGTGGGTCCGCGGCCGGCGGCCTCAAGCCGCCGCTTCGGGCAGGCGAAGTCGACGGACGGTGGTCCGTGTCCGATCTTCCCCCGAGAGCCCTCTCGATAAGGCAAGGGCGAGACGAATTCGTGGCAGGATGTCGCGCTCCGGACGCATCCCACCCCTGCGGCTGCGGCAGGGCCGCCCGGGATCGGCCGCCTCTGCGGGGCTTTCGCCCGCCCGCCTCCCTCGGCCGGGACCGGCCCGGGCGGATCCCGCGACCGGGCCGCAGCGCTTTCGCCTCGCGCCGCGGGCGCTTCGGCCTTAGGACGGCATGGCGGTCCGAATCGGCCGGCGACGGCGGACCCCGCGGCATTGGCGGGGCGGGTCGACGCGCGCTGGGATGCGCGCCTCTGGAGGGTGGATGGACGCGAGAACAGACGCTGCGGCCATGGCGGCGACGGCCGCCGCTGCGGCCATGGCGGCGACGGCCGCCGCGCCGGCCATGTCGGTGCCGGCCCCGGCCGCGCCCGTTCTGGCGCCGACGCTCGGCCGGCCCCGCGCCGCCGAGAAGGCGGGCTGCGCGGCGCTGCTGCTCGTCGCCCTGGCCGCCGTGCTGCTGCCGCTGCCGGCCGCCCTCGCCGTGCCGCTGGCGGCCGGGTGCGGGGCCGGCGCCCTGGCACTGGCGCGGTCGCTCGCCGGCCTGCCCAACCGCGCCGTCGCGGTCGCCGCCGACCTCGTCGTGCTCGCCCTCTTCGCCCTGGCGCGCGACCCGGCGATGCGGATCTGGCAATTGCCGACCCGCTGGGCGGACGTGCTCGCGCTGACGCCGGTCGGGTCGGCGACGGCGGCGCTGATCTATGCCGCGGCCGGCATGGCGCTGGTCGTCCAATCGGGCCGCGACCCGGCCACGCGCGAGCGCGTCGCCCTGCTGGTGCTGCCGCTGCTGTTCAACCTCGTCCTGTCGCTCGGCAACGGCGGCATGATGCACGACCTCGGCTCCGCCTGGACGCTCGGCATCGCCGTTCCCGAACCCGTCGACCTCGTGGTCGGGCGCTGGCTCGTGCTCTTCGCCTTCTGCGAGGCGGCGCTGGGCATCTTCCGCATCCTCGTCTCGGGGCGGCCGTCGCGGTCCTGGCGCTTCCACGCCCTGCTGCTCGGCGCCGCGCTGCATGCCGTGATGGCGCCCCACCTCGCCGACCTTCCCGTGATGCTGGGCGGCGCGCCCGCCCTGCAGGGCCTCGTCGCCATCGGGGCGGCAGCGCTGGCGCAGTCGGGCCTCTGGGCGGTGGTCTACATCGTCACGGGCCTCGCCATCGACGCGCTCAACGGCGTGCCGCCCACCTATGCGACCGCCTACGGCCAATGGCGCTCCGGCGCCACCAAGGGCCTGATCTACGGCGCCGTGTTCATCGCCATCGTGGTGGTGGGGGCGGCCGTGCTGTCGGTGCCCGGCCTGCCGGGGCTGGCCCGGGCCTTCCCCTTCGGCCCCGGCCTCGTCGGGGGAGCGCTGCTGTTCCCGCTCGCCCTCACCGTCATCTCCAGCGCCGACGGCACGCCGCCGTTCTTCGGCCGGCTGCGGCGCGCCTATCGCAGCCCGCGGCTGTTCCTGCGGGGCGGGCTAGTCGGGCTCGGCATCGCGCTCGCCTTCGCCACCGGCCTGCCGGAGGGGGCCGGCATCGCCCGCTTCGTGGCCGGCCTGGCGCTCGGCGCCCTCGCCTATGCGGGCGTCGACCTCGCCTGCGACGGCCTCGCCGTGGCGCGCGGCCGCCGCACCGTCATGGCCAACTGGCAGGTCTACGCGCTCGGCGCCATGCTGGGCGGCGTCGTGGCCGGCGCCATCGCCTGGTACTTCGACGCCGCGCAGGTCGAGGTGGTGGCGACCAAGTTCTGGGCCTATGCCGACCTCGGCTACGCCCGCTCGGGACGCCCCGTCCAGCCCTTCCCGATCTATCCCCTGTTCAACAAGTTCGGCACCATCGACCTCGGCCCGAGCGGCAACGGCGTCAGGCTGTTCTTCAACGAATCGCTGTCGGGGGTGATCAACTGGGGCATCGCCGCGCCCCTGTTCTCCATCAACTTCTTCGTGCTGGCGGCGGTGTTCCAGCGCTCGCTGGCGCCGTTGAAGCAGCTCGTCAGCGCCCGCGGCTTCGAGGGGCTGGTCGAGCAGGCCGTGCGGGTGCTGCGCTGGGGCCTGTGGATGGCGCCCGTCATCAACTCCTTCCTGCGCCAGTCGCCCGACCCCGCCTGGTACAACCAGGACGGCGCGGTGCGCACCGGCGCCGCCACGGTGGCGGACCTGTTCCTGCCGGCCGGCAGCTTCAAGGACTGGAGCGTCGCGGTCTTCACCGGCCTCCTGGCCTACGACTGGATGCGGGTGCTCATCTGGTTCGACCACATGGGCCTGCGCGTCGCCACCCTCGTCAACCTCACCTTCATCGGCGGCGACCGGCTCGACGAGGTGGCGGCGCGCTTCTCCGGCCATGCGGGCCGCACCCGCGTGATCCCGGAAGGCATCCGGCGCTTCGCCACCTGGGCGCCGCTGCTGATCCCCTTCTACATCCCGCACGGGCCCGATTGGGACCGCGCCTGGACGGGGGCCGAGACGATCGGCAGGACGCATCCGCCGGTCGCCGGCGCGGTGTGGAGCATCGTCGCCGTCTATGTCGTGGCGCTGTTCTGCGCCGGCCTCGCCTTCCGCGCCATCGCGCGCCGCTGGAACGGGGCCCGCGCCTCCGGTGCGCCGCTCCGCCCCGGCACGCCGGCGCGCCTGATCGGCGGCCCGAAGCTGTTCAGCCTCGCCAACGGCGCCATGACGACCGAGATCGGCGCCGACGGGCGCGGCTACACGGCCGTCACCGCCATGGCGCGGGGGAGCCACGCCATCGACGTGACCCGCCAGCCGCTCGACCCGCTCGACCTGCGCGGGCCCTTCCTGTTCATCAAGGATGCGACAGGGAACGCAGAAGGCGACGCCGCCCATAACCGACCCTGGAGCCTCGGCTTTCAGCCGATGCGCCGCGCCGGCCCGGACTATGCCGTCAGCCAGCCGGATCCCGCCACCATCGCGATGCGCAACTCGGCGGACGGCATCCTGGCCGAGGCGCGGGTGACGCTCGCCGACGGGGAGCCGCTGGAATGGACCCGGCTCGTCCTCACCAACACCGGGACCGAGCCGCGGCGCCTGGAGCTCACGAGCTACCGCGAACTCGCCGTCCACGAACTCGGCGCCTATCTGCGTGACCCGGACTTCAACGCCCTGCACGTGGAAAGCTGGTTCGTCGCGGCGCTCGGCGCCGTCCTCGCCCGCAACCGCCTGCTGCGCGACCCCGCGACCCACCGCATGTCGCACGAGACGGTGTTCCACGCCGTGCGGGCCGATGGCGACGTCCGGCTGCTGGGCTACGAGGACTCGCGCACGCGCTTCATCGGCCCCGGCGGCCTGCGCGACCCGCGCGGCCTCGCGCCGGACGGGCGGCGCGACGTGGACGACGAGGGATCGCTCTACACGTTCGACCCCGCCGCGAGCCTGACGGTGGCGGTCGACCTCCCCGCCAAGGGGCGCATCGAGGTCGTCTTCGTCACCGGGCGCGCCCGCAACGAATGGGAAGCGGCGCTGCGCATCGCCCGCGCCTTCGAGCGGCCGGCGCTCGACGCCATGGCGTTCCGCGCGCTGCTGCGCCGCAAGCGCCTCATCGCGCCCGGCCCCGCCCTGCCAGCCGAAACCTGGCCGTTCCGCTTCGAGGCCGACACCCACCTCGTGCTGACCCCGGCGACGCCGCGCCCCTGGGCCCACGTCCTCGCCAACCCGATGGGCTTCGGCACCGTGGTGTCCAACGAGGGCGAGATCCACACGTTCAAGGGCAACGAGCGGCAGAACGCCATCACGCCGTTCCGGCTCGAATCGGGCGCCACGCTGCAGCCCGGCCAGATGATCGCCGTGGTGGACCTCGACAGCGGCGAGGCCGACGCGGCGGGCTTCGTGCCCTTCCGCCGCCCCGACGCCGTCCACACCGTGGAATACCGGCTCGGCGCCGCCACCTTCACCAACCGGCGCGGCGACCTCGACCTGTCCCTCACGGTCTTCGTCTTCCCGGACGCGCCGGCCGACGTGCGCCTGCTCACGATCCGCAACCACGGCAGCGCGGCGAAGCGCTATCGCGTCGTCCCCTACCTCGAGATCGCGCTCGACCAGAGCCCGGGCGACAGCCTCGGGGTCATCGACGCCGTCCGCGACGAGGGCACGGAGGCGCTGTTTTTCAGCAACCCGCAGAACGACTTCCAGGACGGCTGGGCCTTCGCGGCGACGAGCCTCACCGCCGCCATGACCGAGACGGTGCGGACGCGCTTCCTCGGCTCGCCGGGGCGCGACCTCACCGATGCCGTGATGGTCGAGACCGGCTGGCCGGATTCGGCCCAGGAGGACGACGGCCGGCGCGTCGCGGCCTTCTCGGGCGTCGTGGAGGTGCCGGCCGGGGGCGCGGTCGACGTGTCGGTCGTGCTCGGGCAGTTCGCCACCCGGCGGGAAGCCCTCACGGCCGCCTCGCACCTGCGCGACCCCGCGGCGGCCCGCGCCGCCCTCAAGGCCACCGAGGCCTGGTGGGCCGAGCGCATCGGCGCCATCCGGGTCGAGACCGACGACCCGGCCTTCGACCGGCTGGTGAACCACTGGCTGCCCTACCAGTCGCTGGCGTCGCGCCTGTGGGGCCGGACGGGGCCGAACCAGCGCGGGGGCGCCTTCGGCTTCCGCGACCAGCTCCAGGACGTGCTGCCCTTCCTGTTCTTCGACCCCAGCCTGACGCGGCGCCAGATCGTCATCCATTCGGGCGTGCAGTTCCCGGAAGGCGACGTGTTCAAGTGGTGGCACCTCGCCGCCGACGGGCGCGTCGGCCTCGGCCAGCGCACCCGCGCCTCGGACCCGCACCTGTGGCTGCCCTACGTGCTGGTGCGCTACATCGAGGCCACAGGGGACTGGTCGGTGCTGGACGAGCGCCAGCCCTACCTCGACGGCGCCCCCGTGCCGGACGGCGCCATGGACCTGCTGCTGGCGCCCCGGCTGTCGCGCGAGACCGGCGACGTCTACGACCATTGCGTGCGCGCCATCCGCTACACGACCGACCGCATGGGCGCCCACGGCCTGCCGCTGATAGGCACGGGCGACTGGAACGACGGCATCGACGCCGCCGGCCCGGGCGGACGAGGCGAGGGTACCTGGCTCGCCTGCTTCCTCTTCGACATCGTCCGGCGCTTCGCCGCGGTCGCAGACCGCCGCGACGGCCGGGCGGCGGGCGACCGCTACCGCGCCGAGGCGGACCGGCTGGCGCGGGCCATCGACGGCGTCTGGACGGGCGACCATTACGTCTTCGATTTCGTCGACGACGGCCGGCCGCTCGACCCGCCCTCCATCATGGCGGCGGCCTGGCCGGTGCTGTCGGGCGCGGCGCCGCTCGACAAGGGCCGCCGCGCCCTGGAGCACGGGCTCGGCGCTCTGGAGAAGCCCGACCGCATCCTGCTGGTGACGCCGCCCTTCGACGAGGATTCCGACCCCTATCCGGGCCGCATCGCCGATTATCCGCCCGGCGTGCGCGAGAACGGCGGCCAGTATTCCCACGGCGCCTCCTGGGCGGTGGACGCCTGGGTGGCGATCGCCGGGCGCGCCCGCGAGGCCGGCGACGTCGACGGCGCGCGCGACGCCATGGCCCGCGCGATGCGCTGCTGGCGCGCCATCTCGCCGCTCGGCAAGACCGAGGGCGAGGCGCTCGGCGTCTACGGCCTCGCCCCCCACCAGCAGCCTGCCGACATCTACGACGGCGAAAGCTACGGGGGCCGCGGCGGCTGGTCCTGGTACACGGGCTCGGCGGCCCGCATGCTGTCGGCCGCCTATGCGATCCTGGGCCTGCGGATGGAGAACGGACACATCCACATCCCCGACGACCTGCACGCGGCGCGCGGCGACCTCCGCATCAAGCGCATCTGGGTCAAGGGCGAGCTGCGCGAGGCCTCCGACACCGTGGAGGAAGCGGTGTGAGGGTTCGGCTGCGCGACTGCGACCGTGGGTTGCTTCCGACGGGCGACGGCAGCAATATGGGTGCCGTGACCCTCAAGGACTCGCGCCCATGACCTTCCACGCCTGGCTCGCCTTCGCGCTCGCCTCCGCCCTGCTCGGGCTCGTGCCCGGGCCGGGCGTCCTCAGCATCGTGGGCTACGCCATCGGCGCCGGCCGGCGCGTGGCGCTGGCCTCCGTCGGCGGCATGATGGCCGGCAATTTCCTGGCGATGTCGCTGTCGCTGCTCGGCGTCGGCGCCCTGCTGGCGACCTCGGCCCGCGCCTTCTCGGCCGTGAAGTGGGGTGGCGCGATCTACCTCGTCGGGCTCGGCCTCGTCACGCTGGCGCGCAGCGGCCGCGCGAACGGCGGCGAGGCTGGCCCGGCCGCCCCCATCGGGGCCCGGGCGGCCTTCCTGGGCAATGTGCTGGTCGGCACGTTCCACCCCAAGACCATCGTGTTCTTCGTCGCCTTCGTGCCGCAGTTCATCGACCGGGACGCCTCCTACGGCTATCAGGCGGCGCTGCTGGTCGTGACCTTCTGCGGCGTCGTCGGCCTCACCGACACCGTCTATGCCCTGGCGGCGTCGCGCGCCGCCCGCCTGCTCTCGACGCCGCGCGCCGCGCTCTGGTCGCGGCGTGCCGGCGGGGGCGCGCTGATCGTCTCCGGGGCCGCGACCGCGGCGGCCCGGAGCTGACGCCTACGCCCGGCCACGGCGGATGTCGGCCTGTTCGAGATGGCCCGGTCCTCAGCCACCACCGGCTGGATCCCGTCACGCCGGCCGAGGTCGTCGCACCGTCGCGGGACGCACCCTGACGGCGCGTCTCACGGTGCGACGGTGAACGACGGCGCCGCCTTCAGCTGGTCGAAGGTGAGGTCGATCCGAGCATGGTCGGGCCGGGCCGTGGTGCGGGCGACCGACGCCGCGCCCTGCCCGGTCGGGACGGGCGTCGCCGCCTGCCCCGTCACGGCGCCGCCCGGCACGCCGGCGGTCGTCCCGACGGGGCCGCCCTTCGCGGCGGGCGCCTCGCCCTGCGCAGCCGGGCTCTCGACCGGGATGGCGGAATCGGCCGTCAGGCCGGGCTCGGTGGGCATGCCGGAGGCGGCGTTGGGCGCCCCGGAGGCGGAGGCCCGCAGGTTTGGACGCGGCGCGTCGGTGAAGTGCAGCGCCGCGTAGGGCAGCGCCACGTCCTTGCGGCCGAGCCCCAGGACGCCGCCGATGCCGATCACGACCGCGGCGACACGCCCGTCGTGGTCGACCAGCACGTCGGTCACGTCGCCGACCTTCTTGTCGTCCGGGCCGAAGACGTCGACGCCGACGAGGCGCGAGGCCCGCCACAGGTCGGACCTTCCCCCGGCGATGAAGCCCGTGTCGTCGGCCAGGGCGGGACCGGCCGCTAAGGCCGACAGGACGACCACCAGGGCCGCCGACAGGGTTGCGCGCATGCGATGCTCCTTCAAGGTTCAGCTCCGCCGCCGGGCCGCGAACGCGACGCCCGCCACCACGACGAGGCCGCCGGCCAGCACGGCGGCGCTGAGCGTGCCGGCGGGCGGCAGGCCCTTGCGGGCGAGCGCGCCGCCGCTGGCCTCGCGCCCCACCGCGACCGGGGTCCGCAGCGCCCCCTCGCTGCGCGGCGCCGGGCCGGCGCGGCGGACGAGGCGACGGAACACGGCCCCCACGGCGAGTTCGGTCAGCCGCGGCGCGACCGCATAGGCCATCTGCCCGGCGCGGGCCGGCCAGCCCACCGCCACCTCGCCGCGCGGGTGCCGGGCGAGGCGCAGGATGGCGGCGGCGACGTCCTCGGGCGTGTAGAGCAGCGGACCGGGGTCGATGCGCTTGCCCGACACGTTGGCGACGTGCAGGAGGCCCGGCGTGTCCACCATGGCGGGGAACACGCCGCAGACGTGGATGTCCTCGTGGGCCTCGAACTGCTGGCGCAGGCTGGCGTTGAAGCCGCGCAGGCCGAACTTGCTCGCCGTGTAGGCGGGCGCGAAGGGCACCGGCGACCAGCCGCCCATCGACACGGTGGAGATCAGCACGCCGCGGCCGCGCCGGCGGAACACCGGCAGCGCCGCGGCCGCGCCGTTCATGGCTCCGATCAGGTTGACCTCGATCGTCCGCCGGTGGAGCGCGACATCGGCCGCCTCGTAGGGGCCGAAGACGCCGGTCCCGGCCACGTTGACCCAGGTGTCGACCGTGCCGAACCGCGCGACGGCCGCGTCGGCCAGCGCCGCGACGGCACCCGCGTCGGTGACGTCGGTCGGCACCGCCAGGGCCCGGGCGCCGGCGGCCTCGCAGCCCCGCACGACCTCGTCGAGGAGGTCGCCGCGCCGGGCCGCCACGACGACGTCGGCGCCGGCCTGCGCGAAGGCCAGCGCCGCCGCCCGGCCGATGCCGCTCGACGCCCCCACCACCACCACGGTCGTGCCCGCGATCGGTCTCGCCATGCCCTGTCTCCGCCCATCGGCCGCCCGCGTGCGACACCTCTCAACGCAGGCGTCGGAGCCGCGATCCCGCCCCGGCGACGGGCGGGACGCCATGGCGCACCCTCGGCGGCACGCCCGGCCCAGCACGGTGGATCCCGCGGGCCGGATGTGCATTGCTGCCGGGAGGCGGAGACGGGAGGGGCGCGTGGACTCGGCGGAATCGGGAAGCGGAGGCGAGGGGGTCGCGCGGCCGCTCGACCTCGACGCCGCGCGCGTCGCGGGTGCCGATGGCGGACCCTACGCCATCGTCGACATCGGCTCGAATTCGGTGCGGCTCGTCGTCTACGAGCGGATGGGCCGGGCGCCCCTGCCCCGCTTCAACGAGAAGAGCCTGTGCCGGCTCGGCGAGGGCCTCGCCCAGACCGGCGTTATCCACCCGGACAACTTCCGCCGCACCGTCGAGGCCGTGCGGCGCTTCCGCGCCATCGCCGACGCCATGGGGGTCCGGCGCATCGACGCCACCGCCACCGAAGCCATGCGGCGGGCCAGCAACGGGGACGCGCTGCGCCACGCCATCACGGCCGAGACCGGGCTCGAGATCCGCATCCTTAGCGGCGCCGAGGAGGCGCGCCACGCGGCGCTCGGCGTCATCTCGGGCTTCTTCCGCCCCGTGGGTCTCGTCGGCGACATGGGCGGGGGCAGCCTCGAAGTGGCGGAAGCGCTCGACGACACGGTGGGCGAGCGCTGGGTCAGCCTGCCGCTCGGCGCCCTGCCGGTGGAGGCCCTGCTGGGGAAGGGGCCGGAGGCGGCCAAACGCGCCGTCGACGCGCTGCTGGCCGAGGGCCTGCCGCCGGCCCTGACCCGGCCGGTGTTCTACCCGGTGGGCGGCGGCTGGCGGGCGCTGGCGAAGGCCCACATGGCGGCGACCGCCGCCCCCGTGCCGGTGGTGCACGGCTACACGGTCGACACGGCCGCCATCCGGAGCTTCGCCCGGTCGCTGTGGCGCCCGGCGCCGAACGGCAAGCCGTCGCCCGCCCTCGCCGGCGTGCCGGCCCGCCGCGCCCGCACCCTGCCGGCCGCCGCCCTGGTGCTGGACCGCACGCTGAAGCGGCTCGCGCCCGAGCGGGTGGTGTTCTCAGCGCTGGGCCTGCGCGAGGGCTGGCTCTACGCGCAGCTCCCCGAAGCCGAGCGCTACCGCGACCCGCTGATCGAGGGCGCGGCGCTGATCGGCCTGCCGGCCGCGCGCGTGCCGCGCTTCGCCGCCAGCCTGGTGCCCTGGACGGCCGGGCTGTTCCCGGGCGAATCCCGGGCCGAGACGCGGCTCCGGGTCGCCGCCTGCGCGCTGTCCGACATGGGCTGGCGCGACCACCCCGACCTCCGGGCCGGCGAGATGTTCCGGCGGCTGCTGCAGTTCCCCTTCATCGGCATCGAGCATCCCGAGCGGGCCTTCGTGGCGGCCGCCATCCACGCCCGCTACAACGGCAAGCCCGACGACCCTGCCCTGTCGCCCGCCGTCGAGCTCCTGTCCCGCGCCGTCAGGCGGCGCGCCATGATCCTCGGGCGGGCGCTGACGCTGGCCTATCGCTTCTCGGCCGGCGTGCCGGACGTGCTGGAGGGCTCGCGGCTGCGGGTCGGCACCGACCGGCTGACCCTGGAGGTCGGCCGGGCCGCCCGCGTGCCCGACAGCGAGGTCGTGGCTGACCGGCTCGCCGCCCTGGCGGTCGCGGTCGGCGTCAAGCGCAGCGAGGTCGTGGAGGTGTGACGGCGGCCCCCGGATGCGGGGGGCGGGTCGCGGCTGCACCGCATCCCCGGCTTTGCGCTTCGGCGCCCGCGGTGCCAAGGTCGGGTGCGGCGCCGAGCCAGGAGACACCGTGCAGACCGAAGAACTCCGCCCGTCCGAGACCATGGCGTCGCCCGAGGCCGCCGTGGACCGCCTCGGCGAACTCCACGCCGGCGCCACCGAGGCGCTGCGGACGGCGCTCGGGCGCTTCCTCGACGAGGGGGTCGCGCCCGACATGGGCACGCGCATGCAGTTCCGTTATCCCGAACTGCGCATCACCTACGCGCCGGACGGCCCCGTGCCGCGCATCAAGCGCGCCACCGCCAAGCTGCAGGGGCCCGGCACCTACACCACCACCATCACCCAGCCCGACTACTTCCGGCCCTACCTCCTCGAGCAGCTCCGCCCGCTGGTGCGCGACTACGGCGTCGCCATCGAGGTCGGGTCGAGCGCCCAGGAGATCCCCTACCCCTACGTGGTCGAACCCGGCGCCGACCTCGCGCGCTCGGGCGCCACGCCGGCGGACCTCGCCCGCCACTTCCCCGTGCCGCTGCTGTCGGCCGTCGGCGACGAGATCGCCGACGGGCTCTGGGCGCCGGAGGAGCAGGACGGCGCCCGGCCGCTGGCGCTGTTCGATGCCGTTCGGATCGACTTCTCGCTGCGCCGCCTCGTGCATTACACGGGCTCGGACTGGCGCAACATCCAGCCCTGGATCCTGCTGACCAACTACCACCGCTACGTCGACCAGTTCGTGCGCGTCGGGCTCGAAGCCCTGGCCCGGGGCGACGGCGGCTACGAGCGCCTGGTGATGCCGGGCGGTGTCATCGTCGAGCGGGGCGACGCGGCCGGGGCCGACCCCGCCGCCGTCATCGCCGCCTCGCCCTGGCACCGCTCGCAGATGCCCGCCTACCACCTCGTCGGGCGCGACGCCGCCGGGGCACCGGCCGGGACGACGCTGGTCAACATCGGCGTCGGCCCCTCCAACGCCAAGAACATCACCGACCACCTCGCGGTGCTGCGCCCCCATTGCTGGCTGATGGTGGGCCATTGCGGCGGGCTGCGGCAGTCCCAGACCATCGGCGACTACGTGCTGGCCCACGGCTACATGCGGCGCGACCGGATCCTCGACGAGCTCGTGCCGCCGGACGTGCCGGTGCCGGCCCTGGCCGAGGTGCAGCTCGCCCTCCAGGCCGCCGCCGCCGCCGTGACGGGCGAGGCACCGGACGCGCTGAAGAGCCGCCTGCGCACCGGCACGGTCGTGACCTACGACGACCGCAATTGGGAGCTGCGCTTTTCGCAGGAGCGGCGGCGCATCAACCTGTCGCGCTCCATCGCGGTCGACATGGAGAGCGGCACCGTGGCGGCCCAGGGCTACCGGCTGCGCGTGCCCTACGGCACGCTGCTCTGCGTGTCGGACAAGCCGTTGCACGGCGAGATCAAGCTGCCGGGCGCCGCCAACGCCTTCTACGAGCGCGCCGTCGGCGAGCACCTGCTCATCGGCCTGTCCACCCTCGACCACCTGCGCGGCGACCGTGCGGGCCTGCATTCCCGCAAGCTCCGCGCCTTCGACGAGCCGCCGTTCCGCTGAGGCCGCGGGGTCGCCGAGGTCCGGCGACGGCGCGCCTCGGCCCGTCAGCCATCCAGCGCCAGCACGGCGAAGCTCGCCAGCCAATGCTCGCCCATGTAGTCGCCCGCGACCTCGCCGAGCGCCGCCGCGAGATGGGTGTCGGCGGCCTCCTCCATGACGGCCCGACGCGGGTCGCCCTCGGGCAGGCCGGAGGCGAGGCCGCGCCAGCACCAGGCGCGGCTGACGTTCAGCCCGTCGAGGTGGGCGATCTTGCCGTCCGACCGGTCGCTGACGGCGGCGGGGCGGAACAGAGTCTCGGGCCGGCGCGCGGTGATCCCCGGCAGGAATGCGTCGAACCAGGGCCGCCACTGCCCCTCGGGGAGCAGGCGCCGCATGCACTCGGCCTCCATCAGCGCCGGCGACAGGAAGGCGTCGCCGTCCGGCTCCCAGGCCTGGCAGTCGCGGTCGTTGCCGTACCAGTCGACGGCCTTCTGCCACAGCAGCCCCAGGAATTCGTCGTCCCCGGTCGCCACCGCATAGTCGCGCGCCAGCGCCAGGGCGAAGGCGAAGCTGGAATGGGTGCCGGTGCGGATCGGGTAGGTGGCCTTGGGCAGGAAGGCCAGGAACCGGTCGGCGAAGGCTTCGGCCAGCGGCGCCACGGCCACGCCCCAGCCGCCGTCCCGCGCGTCGTCGAGCCGCCGCAGTTCCGCCGCGAGCTTGAGCAGCCAGGCCCAGCCGTAGGGTCGCTCGAAGCCGCGGGAGGTGGGCCGGTCGAGATAGGCCAGTTCGGCGGCGAGCTTGGGCGCCGTGAACTGCCGGTCGAACAGGGCCCGGATCTCACCGGCCGGCGCCATGCCGGGGAAGCGGGCGAGCAGGCGCGCCAGCATCCAATAGCCGTGGACGCAGCTGTGCCAGTCGAAGGACCCGTAGAAGACCGGGTGCAGCTCGGAGGGTGTCCGGGCGTCGCCCGGCCCGTCGAGCACGTGGTCAAGCTTGTTGGGGAACTCGCGCTCCACGTGCCCGAGGGCGATCCGGGCGAAGTCCGCCGCCCGGGTTTCCGTGAGGACCTGTCGCATCGCGCTCACGCTCCCCTGAACACCAGCCAATACATCAGCAGCGTGTTGCAGCCGAGCAGGATCAGCCCGGTGGGGATCTGCACCTTGATGACGCCGTTCCGGTCCGGCAGTTCCAGGAGGGCCGCCGGCACGATGTTGAAATTGGCCGCCATGGGGGTCATCAGCGTGCCGCAGAAGCCCGACAGCATGCCGATGGCCGACATCACGATCGGGTCGCCATGCATGACGTTGACGATGAGCGGCAGGCCGATGCCGGCCGTCATCACCGGGAAGGCCGCGAAGGCGTTGCCCATCACCACCGTGAACAGCGCCATGCCGACCGTATAGGCGGCGACCAGCACGAAGCGGTTGTCGAGCGGGATGGCATGGGTGACGACCTCCGCCACCGCCTTGCCGACGCCGGCCACGAGGAAGAGCGCCCCGAGCGCGGCGAGCAGCTGCGGCAGCACCGCGGCCCAGCCCACGGCGTCGATGAGCCGTCGCCCCTCCGTCAGCGGCGCGGCGAGGCGCGGGCGCAGCAGCGCATAGGCGACGGCGAGCGCCGCGATGACGCCGAGGCCCAGCGACACCAGTGTCACCTGCTTGGGGTCGATGAGGGGACGGCCGCCGAGCGTCGCGTCCTTCAGGAACAGCGTGCCGAGCAGCGCCACCGCCGGGATGACCAGGGCCGGCACGAAGAGCCGGTCGCCGAAGCGCAGCGCCCCCGCCCGCCGCTCCTCGGGCGTGCCGGCCGTGGCCCTGGCGCCGCCGATCCGCCCGAGGCCCGCCAGCACCACCATGAGGAGCACCAGCAGCCCGCTCACGGCATCGGGCAGGGCCGAGCCGAACAGGAAGGTCGCCGCATAGGCGCCCCAGAAGGCCGTGTTGGCCCAGCGCCGCGGCGCCGCGGCGTCGAGCGCATGCTGGAGCGCGAAGGCGCCGAACATCAGCCCGGCGAGGATATAGACGGCGTCGAGCCCGATCATGCCGACATCCCGGGCGCCGTGCCGCGGGCGCGGGCGAGGCGCCGGTCGAGCAGGTAGAGCCGCGTGCCGTGGACGGCGAAGGCCAGGACCGCGGTGGGGATGGCCCAGACGGCGAGGTCGAGGGGCTGCACCTGGATGCCGTTGTCCCCCAGGAAGGCCTTGATGAGCAGGATGGAGCCGATGGCGATGAACACGTCCTCGCCGAAGAACACCCCGATGTTGTCGACCGCCGCCGCATGGGCGCGGATGAGGGCGCGGGTGTCGTCCGTCAGCGGGCCGTGGCGCTCCTCGGCGCCCTCGGCCATGGGGGCGATGAGGGGCCGCACCATCTGGGCGTGGCCGCCGAGCGAGGTGAGGCCCAGCGCCGCCGAAAGCTGGCGGATCACGAGGTAGATGAGCAGAACGCGGCCCGTGGTGGCGGCGTGGACGCGCGCGATCAGGATCTGGGCCCGTTCACGCAGGCCGCAGCGCTCGAGCAGGCCGATCACCGGCACGACGAGCCACACGATGCCGATGTAGCGGTTCTGCACGAAGGCCTTGCCGAAGGCCGACAGGATCGCGAGCGGGTCGAGCCCCGCGAGCAGCCCCGTCGCCGTGCCGGCGATGGCGACGACGAGCAGCGGGTTCAAGCCGATCACGAAACCGATCACCAGGATCGGGATACCGAAGAGTACGAGCAAGACGGGGAGCTCCGGGGGACGCCGCCGATGCGGCCGACGCCCCGAAGCTCGCAAATTGCATGCCGTTAAGCAAAGTCCTTCACCGCCTTCGGGCGCTCCGGCGGGCGGCCAGGAAGGTGCCGGCGTCGGAGGTCGGCGGCAGCGCCAGCGAGTCGCGCAGGTCGTGGCGCGTCAGGCCAATGTCGCGCAGGTCGTGGTCGCTCATGGCGCCGAGCGTCTCGATCACGCGGCGGTTCTCGGCCGCCCGGAACGGCCACATCACGACGGCATCGATCCCCGCCAACAGCGCGGAGGCTGCACGGGACAGGCCGGCCAGGGCACGCTCGGCGGTGGTGGCGCGGGGCTTGTGGATCATCAGCAGCATGGCGGGACCCTCGATGCGGGCGACCGCGGCGGTCGCCCTTGACGGGAGACTGGGCCGGGAGCACTCATAGGTCCAACGAATGCTTTTCATGCGTTCGATCGCGTTTTGGGATCGATCATGCTCGACACCGATCAGCTCCGCTCCTTCCTGGCCATCGTCGACACCGGCAGCTTCACGCGCGCGGCCGACCGGGTGAACAAGACGCAGAGCGCCGTCTCGATGCACGTGCGGCGCTTGGAGGAGCGGCTCGACCGGCCGCTCTTCGTCAAGCACGGCCGCGGCACCCGCCTGTCCGCCGACGGCGAGCGCCTCGTCGAACATGCCCGGCGCATGCTGCAGGTGGAGGCCGCCGCCCTCGCCGACCTGACCGCCACGGGGCTGAGCGGGCGTGTCGTCCTCGGCATCCCGGACGACTATGCCGAACTCTTCCTGCCCGACATCGTGGGGCGGTTCACCAGCCGCCACCCGCAGGTCGAGATGTCGGTCCTGTGCCACCCCAGCACCGAGGTCGCCGAGCGGGTGCGCAACGGCGAGATCGACGTCGGCATCGTGACGGATTGCGACGAGATCCACGGCGTCGAGATCCTGCGCGAGGAGCCGCTGTGCTGGGTGGCGGGGCTTCGGGCCGGCGCCGTCGAGGAGCAGCGGCCGCTGCCGCTGGCGCTGTCGACGCCGAGCTGCGCCTGGCGGCAGGTGGCGGTGGAAGCGCTGGGCCAGGCCGGCATCGCGTCGCGCATGTTCCTGATGTCGACCAATTACGCCGCCATCGCGCCCGTCGTGCGCAGCGGACAGGCCGTGACGGTGCTGCCCGCTGTCGTGGTGGATTCCGCCACGCAGCGGCTGCTGGGGCCGGAATCGGGCCTGCCGAACCTTCCAGCCGTCCGGCTCGGCCTGCTCCGCGCGCCCGCCGGCCGCTCCGACAATGCCGCCGCCCTCTGCGACATCGTCAGGGCCAGCCTGCTGCCGAGCGGCGCGGGGCTACGCGAGGCGGCGTGAGGGCGGCTTGCATGGACCTGTGCAGGCGACGCTTGCAGGGACATCATCGACCGACGATAGTGGCTGCATGGGTTGGGAGATCGAATACACCGACGAGTTCGGTAACTGGTGGGCTTCGCTCGCCGAAGGCGAGCAGACCGGCGTCGACGCCCACGTCCGGAAGCTGGAACAACGCGGGCCCAATCTGCCCTTTCCGTATTCAAGTGGCGTCGCGGGCTCTCGCCATCCGCGCCTCCGCGAACTCCGCGTCCAAGTCGCCGGGAAGCCGTTGCGTGTGTTCTATGCTTTCGATCCCCGTCGGACGGCCATCCTGCTGATCGGTGGTGACAAGACGGGCGACGGGCGTTTCTACGAGCGTATGATCCCGGTCGCCGACACGCTCTACGATACCCATTTGCTCGAGATCCAGAAGGAGAGACGGGATGACCGGGAGGCGTCGCTACGCGGAACTTCGAGCCGGCATGTCTCCCGAAGCCCGGGGCAAGGCCGAAGCCGAAGCCCGTCGCCTCGACGAGGACATGGACATCGCCGAGGTTCGTCGTGCCATGGAACTGTCACAGCTCGAGATCGCGCAGATCCTGCAGATCGAGCGAGCGGCCGCCGTCACGATCGAACAGCGAGCAGACCTCTACGTGACCACCCTGCGCCGGTTCATCGAGGCGATAGGGGGCGAGTTGGAGATCGTGGCGCGCTTTCCCGATCATGCCGTGACGATCAGGAGCTTCTCCGACCTGCTTGAGGATGCCTCGTCGGAGGCGGTCGTTTCCTGATCGATCCGTCGTGAACCGTCGCCCGGGAGGCGCCGTGCACGCGACGTCCACGGCGCGGGATGTTGTTCCGCACGTCCTCACGGCGGCCCGGCTCCCCGACGCCGCCGGCCCTTCGAGGATGGGCTGATCGAGGCCTGCCCATGGTGTCGATCCCGAGCGTCCCGTCGTCCCACGGTCGGGACGTGTTCGTCGGTCCCGCCAGGGCCTGACGCGGGCTGCCGGGTCCGCTTCAGATCCCCGAGACGGCACCATCGTCCCACGCCGCCGCGACGCGCCCCGTCGGCTCGCGCAGCACGGCGCCGCACGCCCCGATCCCGGACGCCGCGACCGGCACCATGGCGTGCCCGGCCGAGCGCAGCCGCGCGACCGGGCCGGGCGGACGCTCGTCGTCGAAGAGCACGGCGGCGTCGCCCTCTCCCGGCACGGCGCCGAGCGCGACCCGCGGCATCGCCGCCGCCGGGCCGAGGCCGTCGCCCCGCAGCAACAGGGCTGCCAGTTGCACGAGCAGGACGGGCGCGCCGTCCCCCTCCGCCCCGAGTGCCGCGACCCGCCCGTCCCGCGGCGACGTCGCCAGCGCGGGCAAGGAGCGGAGCGGGACGCGGCGGCCGGGGCGCAGCACCGGGCCGAGGTCGGGGTCGATCGCCAGGGCGGCGGCGCGGTTGCCCATGAGGATGCCGGTGCGGCCCGAGACCACGCCCGAGCCGTAAGCGCCGCCGAGCGTCTGGACCAGCGACACCGCGGCACCGTCGCGGTCCACCACGCCGATCCACACCGCCGCCTCGTCGAGCGGCGGCGCGACGGGCGGCGCCACGCGGCGGGCGCGCTCGCGGTCCAGCGCCAGGCTGGCCCGGGCGAGGCGCTCGGCGTCGAGCAGGCCCGCGGGGTCGCGGCCTCCCGCATCCTCGGCATCGATCATGGCGGCGGCGGCGCGCAGGCTCTCGACCGTGCCGTGCCAGTGGGGGAACCCGTCGCGCTTCTCGGCCGCGAAACCGTCGGCGCCGAGGCCGGCGAAGAGGCCGAGCGCCACCGCCGCCCAGAGGCCGGACCGCGTCGGCGGCACCGTCAGCTCGTGGCGGCCGAGGTCGAGGTCGAGCGCGTCGCGCCAGCGCACCTCCACGGCCCGGAGATCGGCCCGGCCGAGCGGGCTCGACAGGGCGGCGAGGTCCACGGCGAGTTCGCGGCCGACATCGCCGCGGTAGGCGTCGTCGAGCCCCGCCGCGCCGAGATGGTCGAGCGTGGCGGCGAGGGCGACATTGCCGCTCCGGCTCCCGGCCTCGGGCGCCTTGCCGTCGGCCAGGAAGGCCGGGGCGAAAGCCGGCACGGCGGACAGGACCGGTGCCGCCGCCGACAGGGCCTCGGCATCCCGGACGGAGAGGTCCCAACCCTGGCGGGCGGCGGCGGCGGCGGGGGCGAGCAGGCGCGACAGCGGCAGGCGGCCGCCCGTGGCCGTCGAGAAGGCATGGGCCTCGGCCCAGGCCGCGACGGTGCCGGGCGCGGCGGCCACGGCCTCGGCGCCATGGCGCGGCACGGCCTCGAAGCCCCGCTCCCGGTAGAAGGACAGGCGCGCCGCCGCCGCCACGCGACCGCGCCCGTCGAGCACCCGGGTGCGGCCGCGCGGTCCGGGTTCGCGGATCAGCCAGAGCGCGTCGCCGCCGAGCCCGTTGCGCGCCGGCACCACGACGGCACTGACGGCGGCCGCCGCGATGGCGGCCTCGACCACGCTGCCGCCCTCGACCAGCACGTCGCGCCCCGCCGCGGCGGCGAGCGCGTGGGGCGCGGCGAGGCCGGCGACGGCGAAGGTTTCGGTCTCGTCCATGGTGGGGGTCCGGGCGGCTCGGAAGGGAGGAGCCGTGCTTCTACGCGCTTTCCCGCCGTCCCGCGCGGCCCGTCCTGCGAGCCGAGGTCGCCGGACAGGTCGCCGACGGGGGACTCAGCCGCCGGTCGCGCCCAGCCTGTGCCGTTCCAGCCGCTCGTAGAGGGGCCGCCCCGCCGCGGCGAGGGGCTTCAGGGCGTCGGGCAGGTCGTCGAAGCCGCGCTCGGGCCGCGGCGGGGCGAAGCCCGTGGAGCGCTCGACGCTGTCGTACCAGGAGGGCGCCCAGACGCCGTCCGTGTCCCGGCGGCCGGCGGGCCAGGACAGCATGGCGGGGTCGAAGGCGAGGCCAAGCCCGACGCAGAGGGCGGCGAGCGTGCCGGCGGGATCCGACAGGACGTCGCGCGAATCCACCACGGGCGGCGCCCGGCCGAGGCGGTCGGCGACGCGGTCGAAGAGGTCCGCCTGCTGCGGCAGCCCGATATCGGCCAGCGTCACCTCGGCGCGCTTCTCGACGTAGGACAGCAGCACGGCCTCGGGCGACCGGATCAGGAAGGCGTTGGCGACGCCGTCGATCCAGTCCCGCCCGAAGCCCGGCAGCATGTGGTGGGTCATGTGCTTCTGGTACCAGACCGGACGCCCGCCCGGGGCCGGGCCGGTGACGCGGGCCACCACGGCCCGCCAGTCGCGCGGCTGGCTCGCCAGGATGTCGTCGCGCTGCGGGTGGACGAGGCCCGTCGCATCGAGATAGGCGGCGTAGAAGGGCTCGTCCGACACGGCGCAGTCGCGGCGGTTGCCGAAGGCGCGCATCATAGCGGTGGAAATGTTGCGCGGGCCCGACCACATGGCGATGCGCATGGCGGCTTCCGGCGCCGGCGTCACGCCCGGCCCCCGGCCTCGGCCTCGCGCAGCGCGAAGTAATGCTCGCGCAGGCGCCGCGTCACCGGGCCCGACAGGTCATCGGGGTCGCCCAGCGCCGGAAGCGCGCGGCCGTCGACGGTCGAGACCGGCGTCAGGCCCGCGAAGGTGCCGGTGACGAAGGCTTCGTCGGCCGCATAGACGTCGAAGAGCGAGAAGTCGCGCTCGAAGACCGGCACGCCGGCCGCGCGGGCCGCCCGGATCACGGCGTCGCGGGTGATGCCGCGCAGGCAGAAGCCACCACCCGAGGTCCACAGCTCGCCCTTGCGCACGATGAAGAAATGCGTCGAGTTGCAGGTCGCCACGAAGCCGCGGTCGTCGAGCATCAGGGCCTCGTCGGCCCCGGCCGCCGTGGCCTGGATGCAGGCCAGGATATCGTTGATCTTGGAATGGGAGTTGAGCTTCGGGTCCTGGTCGGCCGGGCCGGTGCGGCGGACGTGGGCGGTGAAGAGCGTGATGCCGCGCCGATAGACGTCGGGCTTGGGCTGCTTCCATTCCGGCACGATGACGACCGTGGCGGCGCCGATCGTCAGGCGCGGGTCCTGGTAGGGCGAGCGCTTCTTGCCCCGCGTCACCATGAGCCGGATGTGGACGCCATCCTCCATGCCGTTAGCATCGAGGCAGCCGAAGAGCCGCGCCACCAGCGCCTCGCGCGTCAGGCCGATGTCGATCATCAGCATGCGGGCGCCGTCGTAGAGCCGGTCGAGGTGGGCGTCCAGGAAGGCGATGCGGCCCCGGATCAGCCGCAGCCCCTCCCACACGCCGTCGCCGAGCACGAAGCCCGAATCGAAGACCGACACCATCGCTCGGTCGCGGTGCACCAGCTCGCCGTCCACCGACACCAGCACGTCGTCGTTGCGCTCATCCCCGACGTAGTCCTGCGTTCCCGTGCTCATGCCGCCGTGGCTCCCGTTGCGTTGCGGCGCAGGGTGGCGGAGGCGCCGCGCCTTGTCGAGGACCGGCGCCCGGCGCGACGCGGCCTCACAGGGCCAGCAGCAGGTCCGGCGCCACGCTGTCGGCCATGACGAGGCGGCCGTTCGGGAGGTCGTTGCCGTCGAGCTTGGCCGCCACGGCCTCGGGGGACAGCCGATAGCCCTGCCAGCGGGCCGTCAGGCGGCGGCGCAGCTCCTCCTCCGGCACCGCCACCAGCACGGTGAGGTCGAAGGCCGGCCGCAGGCTGGACCAGGGCGCCTGGCCGAGCAGCAGGTAGTTGCCTTCCACCACGAGCGTGCGGACGCCGCGCGGGACGACGCGGGCCCCGGCGCGCGCGATCTCGATGTCGCGATCGAAGACCGGGACCGCCACCTCCTCCTCGTCGTCCCGGCGGAGCCGGCCCAGCATGTGGCGCAGGCCAGCGACGTCGAACGTGTCGGGCGCCCCCTTGCGGCCATGCAGGCCGCGGGCGAGCAGCACCCGGTCGTCGTAATGGTAGCCGTCCATGGGGAGGACGGCGCTCCGCCCCGGATCGGCGGCCTCGAGCCGGGCGACCAGCGCCTCGGCCACGGTGGACTTGCCGCCGCCCGGCGGCCCCGCGATCGCCACGAACAGCCGGCCGTCCCCGCGGCGCCCGGCGACGGCGGCGACGAGGTGCTCGAAATCGATGCGGGTTCCGGTGTTCTGTCCCATGGATGTCGTCTCCCGGCCTGCGTGGCGCCGTGGCCGACGCACGCCAGTTCTGAAGGGCTGGGTTGGTCCGCCCGGCGCATCCTATCCGATCGCCGTGGCCGTGCCGAGCGCGTGGCGGGTCCCGGCGACCCCGGGCGACGCCGGCGGCGATGTGACGTCAGCCGCCATGGCGATACGCGTGCATGTCGTTCAACTCGGAACACTTTCGCAAGATATCGCACCAATAATCGCCGGTAGTATCAGTATTAAATCGTGAGTAGCGGACTCCGGATGGCGACCCGACGTAACTACCGATCGTTGTTGGGACGCATGGCCGGCGACGTGCGGGGCGCGACCGCGGTCGAGTTCGGGCTCGTCTGCGTGCCTTTCCTGGCGCTGCTTGGCGCCATCCTGCAGGTCGCGTTCTCGATCTGGGCCGCGCAGAACTTCGATTTCGTGTTCCAGAAGACCGCGCGTTCACTGTTCACGGGCCAGTTCCAGCAGACCAACAGCCAGTCCGCCACCGCCGGGACGCTGCTGGCCGCCTTGAAGACCAGCATGTGCGGGTCCGGGGGGAGCGTGACGGTCTTCGACTGTTCCGGCGTGAAGCTCGACGTCTCGCTCGGCACCAACTTCGCCTCGATCAAGCTGCCGGCCCCGATCGATTCGGGCACGCGGGACTGGTCGGCCGGCTTCGGCACGCACTACACCTGTCCGGGGCCCGGCACCATCGTGGTGGCCACGGCGGCGGCGAAGTTCCCGGTGTTCTTCGGGCTGCTGAACCTCGGCTTCAGCAGCTTCGCCGACGGCTCGCAACTGCTGATGTCGACGGCGGTGTTCCGGACCGAGCCCTATTCGGTCGGATCGGGGGCGCCATGCTGACGCCCGCGACCGGCGGCAAGACCAGCGCCCGCCGCGGCCTGCCCGCGCTGCGGAGGCTGTGCGGCGATGCGGCGGGCGTATCGGCGGTCGAGTTCGCGCTGATCCTGCCCATCATGCTGACGCTCTGGGTCGGCTTTGCCGAGATGGCCCATGCGGTCGACAACTGGCGCAAGGTGACGCTGCTCGCCCGCACGGTGGCGGACCTGACCTCGCAGGGCGACACGGCGGACCCCATCGCTTCCGCCACGATGAGCGACATCCTGGCCGCCTCCACGGCCGTGTTGCGCCCCTTCGGCGCCGGCACCGCCAAGATGGTGGTCAGCGCCATGGCGGTGAACACCGCCGCGTCGCTGGTGAGCCCTTGGGTCTGCTCGAGCGTGTCTAGCGACAACAACGCCTCGGCGCGCCCCACCGGCGTCGCCCGGGACCTCAGCATCCCCCCTGGCTTCAACGTCAACGGGAACCGATACGTTATGGCCGAAGTCACCATGCCCTACGCCCCCATGCTGGGAACCACGCTCGTCAGGCTCGTCTCGGGGGTGGGCAATTCCATCCCGTTGAACGCCAGCTTCGTGTGGCCGGTGCGCAACGGCATCGTCCACAAGAGCATCAACGCCACACCCGAGGTGACGATGCCGGGAGGTGCCGCATGCCCGTGACCCGCAAGACCCTGGGCCGCCGAATCCTGGGCCGCCGAATCCTGGGCCGCACGGCCCGTCGCCTCGCCGGCGCCACCGGCGCCAACGTCGCCGTGATCTTCGCCCTGTCGACCCTGCCCCTGCTGGCCTTCGCCGGGGCGGCGGTCGACTACGGCGTCGCGACGCGCCTGCAGGTGAAGCTGCAGGCCGCCACGGACGCGACCGCCCTCGGCCTGTGCCAGACGCCCCAGTCGACGACGACGCAGGCCCTCCAGGGGCAGGCCGCCATCGTCGTGCCGGGCTACATGGGGGCGGGCTCGGGCGTCATCATCGACCCGCTGGGCGTGACCAGTTCGCCCCGCAAGATCACGCTCGTCACCCACATCAACTCCAAGACCTTCTTCCCCGCCTTCACGCACGTGTCGTCGCCCCAGGTGACGGCGTCGTCGCAATGCGCGACGCCCCTGCCCAAGACCTTCGAGATCGCCCTGGTCCTCGACAATACCGGCTCGATGAGCGAGTCGAGCGGGTCGCAGTCGAAGCTCCAGGCCGTGCAGCAGGCGGCCGACAATTTCGTCGACTACGTGAAGGGGAACGGGGCCTTCTCGCCCGACAGCCGCATCTCGGTCGTGCCGTTCGCCGCCACCGTGGCGGTCGACCCCAGCGCGACCGCCACGGCGAGCTGGGTCGATACGGCCGGCCGGTCGAAATATCATTGGACCAACGTCGACAAGGGCAGCGCCACGGCGGCCGGGTTCACGAGCCGCCTGGCGATCTTCGCCGCCCTCAAGAAAGCCTATACGGGATGGGACTGGGGCGGCTGTTTCGAGAGCCTGCCCTATCCCTTGAACGTGCAGGACGGCGCCCCCAATCCCGGCAACGGCCAGCCGGCCTGGGACACGCTCTACGTCCCGCTCTTCGCGCCGGACGAACCCGGCGGCGGCAGTTCCGGCTACGCGGCCTGGAACCCCGCCAGCAATCAATCGAGCGCCTACACAAATTACAGCTTCAACAGCTACATCGACGATTCCAACGGCAAGGACAGTTGCCCGGCGAGTTCGAACAGCTTCGCCTCGGCCGAGAGCCAGGCCTGCAAATACGTTTCGGCCAAGAACGCGCGCCCGACCACCTACAACAATTACACGGGCCTGCCGAACGGGCCCAACTTCCAATGCGTCAGCAAACCCCTGCAGCGGCTGACGACGGATGCGACGGCGTTGAAAACGCTGATCAACAGCATGACGGCGGCAGGCTCGACCAACATCCACGAGGGTGTCGAGTGGGGCTGGCGCACCCTGTCGCCCATCAGCGTCTTCGCCGACGGCGCCGCCTATGCCGCCACCACGACCAGCAAGGTCATGGTGGTGATGACCGACGGCGCCAATTCCTGGCCCGACAACCCCTACAACAATTTCAATCAGACGATGTACTTCTCCAACGGCTACCTCGTCAATGCCGACAACAGCACCCCGGCCGCGCACCTGCCCAGTGCCAACCAGAACGTGACGTCGAGCACGCAGCAGCGCAACGCGATCGACGCCCTGACTCTGGAAGCCTGCAACAACGCCAAGGCGACGGGCATCTCGGTCTACACGGTCGGCTTCAGCGTGCCGTCCGATCCGATCGACAACCAGGGCATCCAGCTGTTGCAGAACTGCGCTTCGAACAGCAAGCAGGCCTTCGTGGCCAACGATTCTGACGGGCTCATCACGGCCTTCAATCAGATCGCCGCCAGCATCGGGGCGCTGCGCATCAGCCAGTGACGCGGCCCGGCGGGGCAACCCGTCCGCGGTCGTGAGCGTGTCGACATCGCGGTCCGGGCAACGGGCCTCCCCCCACAGTCTCTCACGCCGACCAGACCACCTCGACGCGGGTCGGGCCCCGGATGGCGTCGAGCCCGGTGAAACGCCATCCCGCAGCGTCGGGCGACGCTGCGAGGTCGCGCTCGCCCGCCCGCGCCAGCAGCACGCGGCCCCGCGCCGCGGGCAGGCGCAGCACCGTGCCGGCGCCCTCGGCCACGAAAGCGACGCGGCCGGGCGCGATGGACAGGTCGGACAGCGTGCCGGGGAGGTCGGTCTCCAGCAGGGTCTCGTCGCCCCGGCGAAGCACCAGCAGCCCGCCCGACACCGACACCGTGACGGCGCCGGCCGGCGTCTCCACCGGGCCGAGCACGACGTCCTCGCCGCCGTTGGTGACCTCCCATCCCGACCACGGCGACACGTCGGTGACGTCGCCCACCGCCATGAGCGGCATCAGCGCCCCCCAGCCGTAGAAGCCGTCCGTGTCGGGCTGGTCCAAGGGCTCGCCCGTCACGGCATTGTAGTTCTCCGGGCAGAGGCGCCGCGCCCAGGCCCGGCCGAAGAGCGCGAAGCTGCGCTCGGCCAGCGCCCGCGCTTCGGCGCGCCGCCCCATGCGTCGCAGGCCCTGCCAGACCCAGAAGTTGAGCGGCGGCCAGACACGGCCGCGCCAATAGGTGTTGTCGCCGAAGGCGGGGTCGTCCCGCGTCACGCCCGGAATGCCGGGCTCGCCCCCGAAGGTGCCGGGGTCGGCGAGGTGGGCGAGCAGGTGCGTCAGCTGCCCGGCGTCCGGGATGCCGGCGGCGAGCGGGTAGAAGCTCGTCGGGCCGAGGCTGCGCACGAAGGCGCCGGACCAGAGGCGGTTGGCGAAGATGCGGCGTTCCGCGTCCCACAATTCGGTGCGGATCAGCTCCCGCGTGGCGGCGGCCCGGGCGGCATGGGCCCGCGAGGCTTCGCCGTCCCCGAGTTCGGCCGCGATGAGGGCCAGCATCTCAGCGTCGAGCGCCAGAAGGCTGTTCAGCCCGACGTCGAGGCAATCGAGCGTGCGGGTGGCGGGATCGTAGCGCGCCTCGTCGTGGATGGAGGCATTGTCCATCGAGCTCTCGTTGCGGGCGCCGAAGGAGGTGCCCTTGTAGAGCCCCGCGCCGACGTCCGAGGTGCCGTAGGAGACGAGGCCCCGCCCGCCGGGGTCGCGCTCGGCCCACCACCAGGCGTGGTTGCGGGCGAGGGCGCCGGCCATGAGGGCGAGCAGCGAGCGGTCGCGGCCGCGCAGGTACAGGGACCAGACGACGAAGCTCGCGACGGGCAGCTGCGTGCGGTCCACCCAGGCGTCGTTGGCGGTGACCAGGCAGGCGAAGTTGCCCTGCGGCGTCGCGCTGGCCAGGGCGGCGCGCAGGTTCTCGCGGCCGACCTCGGGCGCCAGCAGGCCGGCCATCAGCGCCGCGTAGAGCTGGTCATCGAGCCACACGCCGAAACCGCCGAACTTGGCCTGGTTCCAGTTGCGGCTGATCGACGTGTAGGGGCGCGCGTTGACGGCGTCCCACACCGTGTTCCAGCCCATCACGTCGCGCAGCGCGTCGAGCGCTCCGGCGTGGCGACCGGACTGGGCGGGGGGCGGTGGCATCCGCTCGGCCGGCGCCCCGGCCAGGGCGTCCCGCGCCCGCGCCACCGCGAGGTCGCGCCGATCGGCCACGGCGAGGGCGAAGCGGTTGTCCCGCGCCATCTCGAGGTTGAAGCGCAGCGCCAGCACGGGCGCGGCGTCGGCGCGGGACCCGAGGTGGAAGTAGCCATGCGCCTCGTAGTCGGCCGCCACGGCGGCGAGGCTGGCGTGGCCGGTGACCTGCACGGCGGGGGCCTCGGACACCAGGGCCACGAAGCGGGTGCCCACCGCCACCACGGCGGCGCCGGCCTCGGCGTCGTAGGACACGGCTTCGCCGCTCTCCACCGACAGGCACAGGTTCACCCAGAAGCGCAGGCCCCATTCGCCCAGCACCGGCGCCCGCCAGCGCCCCACGACACGGAACGGGTCCGGCTTGTCGTAGGCGAGCGCCAGGGTCGTGCCGGCGTGGGTGAGGTCGAGGTCGACGGCGGAGGCGGCGAGGTCGTGCCGGCCGAGGCGGATGCCGTCGCCCGGCGGGAACAGCGTCGCGGCGTTGCGGCTGCCCGCATAGGCCAGGGGCGTCAGCCGCACGCCGAGCGGCAGGAACACCATCTCGGCCGGCCGACCCGACCAGGTCGACCAGGCGCGTTCGGGCGGGATGGTGGCGTGGCGGAGCATGGGAAAGCCTCTGCGGTGGAAGGGGCGGACGGGTTCACCCGCCCAGCACGAGCGTGTGGGTCGGCGACCAGGCGAGCCGCAACGCGGCGCCGGGCTCCAGCGCCGGCGCGTCGCGGCTCTGGCAGAAGCACTTCACCGGGTCGCCGTCGCGCGTCGCCAGCAGCAGGGTCGAGGTCGCACCCGCATAGACGGTCTGACGCAGCGTGGCGTCGACGGCGTTGAAGCCGGCCGGCTCCGCCGCGCCCGCCGGGAGCGGCAGGACCTTCTCGGGCCGCACCGCCAGCGTGGCGGGGGCGCCCTCGGCGGGCAGCGGGGCTTCGCTGCGCAGGGGACCCGACGGCGTCGCGACGGCGCCGTCCCGCACCGTGCCGGCGAAGAGGTTGGCGTCGCCGAGGAAGGTCGCGGCGAAGCGCGTCGCGGGCCGCTCGTAGACCTCGGCGGGCGGCCCTTCCTGCACGATGCGCCCGCCGTCGAGGATGGCGACGCGGTCCGACAGGGTCAGCGCCTCCTCCTGGTCGTGGGTCACGAAGATGGTGGTGAGGCCGCTGTCGCGCTGGATGCGGCGCAGCTCCACCTGCATGGTTTGCCGCAGGCGGCGGTCGAGCGCCGACAGCGGTTCGTCGAGCAGGAGCACGCGCGGTTTCGTCACGATGGCGCGGGCCAGGGCGACGCGCTGCTGCTGGCCGCCCGACAATTGCTTCGGGCGGCGCGCGTCGAACCCTTCGAGTTCCACGAGGGCCAGCGCCCGCGCCACCTCGGCCCGCGCCGCCGCCCCCCGGATGCCCTGGCGGTGCAGGCCGTAGGCGACGTTGTCGGCGACGCTCATGTGGGGGAACAGGGCGTAGGACTGGAACACCATGCCGATGCGGCGCTTCCACAGCGGCGTGTGGGTGACGTCGGCGCCCCCGATCGTGACGGTGCCGGCGTCGGGCGCCTCGAAGCCGCCGATGATGCGCAGCAGCGTCGTCTTGCCCGAGCCGGACGGCCCGAGCAGGCTGGTGAAGCGCCCCTCGGCGAAGCGCATGGCCACGTCGTCGAGCACCGGCGCGCCACCGAAGCTCTTGCGGATGCCCTGGACTTCAACGCCGCTCACGCTCGCCTCCGATGCGGGTCAGCCCGGCAAAGACCAGGAACAGCGCCACCGAGGCGCCGAGCAGGATCGTCGAGACCGCGTTGATCTCGGGCGTGAAGCCCTTGCGGATGGATGTGTAGATCTCGACCGGCAGCGTCGTGACGCCGGGCGCCGCCAGGAAATACGAGACCACGAACTGGTCGAGCGACACCGCGAAGGCGAAGAGCGCCGCCGCGACGAGGCTCGGCGCCAGCAGCGGCAGCGTCACGGAGCGGAAGGCGCCGAAGGGCGTCGCGCCGAGGCTCATGGCCGCCTCCTCGAGGTCGGCGCGCAGCGAGGCCAGCCCGGTCCCCACCACCAGCACCACGTAGGGGATGGCCAGCGCGACGTGGCCGAGGATCATGGCGTGCAGGCCGCGGCCGATCCCCGTCCAGTAGAAGAAGACCAGCATGGCGGTGCCGGTGATGAGCCACGGGATGGCGATGGGCGGCAGCAGCAGCAGGCGCAGCAGCGACTTGCCCCGGAAGCTGCGGCGCGACAGGGCCAGGGCCGCCAGGGTGCCGAGTGCCGTCGCCACGACCGCCGTGACGAGCGCCACCAGCACGCTGTTGCGGCTCGCCGCGATGAGCCTGTCGTTGCCGGCAAGTTCGGAGAACCAGTGCAGCGTCGGCACGAAGGGCAGCGCGTAGAGGTCGGACGCGTTGAACCCCATCAGCACCATAACGGCGATGGGGGCGTAGAGGAAGAGCAGGACGAGGGCCAGGATGGCGCGGCCGAGCCAGATCATGGGGCGAGCCGCCCCCGCAGCACGCTCGAGAAGAGCGCGAAGATCGCCAGCACGATGCCCAGCATGGTGAAGGACAGGGCGGAGCCGAGCGGCCAGTTGTAGGCCTGGGTGAACTGGTCCTCGATGACGGTGCCCATGGTGACGCCGATGCGCCCCCCGAGGATGCGGGGCTCCATGAAGCTGCCGATCACGGGCACGAAGATGAGGATGGAGCCCGACACCAGCCCGGGCAGCGCCAGCGGCAGGATCACGGTGGCGAAGACGGTCGGCAGGCGCGCCCCGAGGCTGCGGGCGGCGTCGATCAGCGCGTCGTCGATGCCCGCCACGGCGAGGTAGCAGGTGAGGATCATGTACGGCAGGTAGGCGTGGACGAGGCCCACCACGATGGCGGGGAAGCTGTAGAGCAGCCCCACCGAGCCCACCCCGGGCAGCACGAGATGCACGAGGTCGTCGAGGATGCCGCCCTGGCGCAGCAGCATCGTCCAGGAGAAGATCCGCACGAGGCCGTTGGTCCAGAAGGGCAGGATGGCGAGCAGGAACACGGTCTGGCGCACCCGGCCGCGGGTCGCGCGGGCGATGGCCAGCGCCGTCGGCAGGCCGATCGCGGCGCAGATCCCCGTGGTCCAGAAGCCGAGGCGCAGCGACGTGATGGCGACGTCGACGAGGTAGGGCCGCGTCACGAAGGCGAGGTAATGCGCGCCCGTGAAGACCAGCGGCGCCTTCGATCCGAAGGGATTGGTCTTCAGGAACGAGAAGAACAGCATGGCGCCGAGCGGCAGGAACACCGCGACGAGCAGCCAGGCATAGGCCGGCAGCAGCAGGGCCGCGGTGGCGATGGCGGGGCGGGCGCGCCGCCCCTCCGGGCTGGCGATGGAGGGGCGGGCGCGCCGCCCCTCCGGGGTGGAGGGCGCCGACATGTCAGGACTGGGCGTAGAAGGCCTTCACCTCCTCCCAAAGGTCGTTGAAGGCCTGGCGGCGGTCCTCCGGCAGGGCGCCCATGAACTGCAGCTTGTCGAGGTATTCGGGCTTGTGGATCTGCCGGTTGAGGTCGCTCTCCGGCAGGGCCGCCATGGCGGCGGCATTGGCCGAGGCCGGCGCGCCGGATTTCGCCCATTCCGCGTAGAACTGCGGCGACACCATGTAGTCGATGAACTGCAGGCCCGCCGCCTTGCCGGTGCTGGTGGCCGGGATGCAGAAGTTGTCGAGCCAGCCGACCGCCCCCTCCTTCGGCACCACGAAGGTCACGGGCTGCTGGTGCAGGTTGACGGCCCGGGTCACGGCGCCCGACCAGAACACCGACACGTCGAAGGCGCCGGCCGCGAAGGCCTTGTTCCACTCGTCCTCGCTCGACCACACGAGCTTCACGTCCCGCTTGAAGCTCTTGAGCCGGGCCGCGATGGCCTTCATGTCCTTCGGATCGTTGATGTTCTGCCCGAGCATCAGCGCCGCGACGGCGATCTCCGTGACGGCGTCGTCGAAGAGCGCGCCCCGCCCCGCGAAGGCGGCCTCCTCGAAGACCGCGTAGCTGTCGACCTTGAACCCCTTGCCGGTCCTGACCGCGATGGCGTTCATGCCCCAGACCCAGGGCACCCCGTAGGTCTGCCCGTCGATGACGATGTTGGGGTTGGTCTTGAAGGCCGGCGCCAGCCCGGCGGCGTTCGGCAGCTTGCCGAGATCGACGGGGTCGATCAGCTCGTCCGCCTTGGCCTGCGCGTCGCGGGCCGAGTTGACCAGCACGACGTCGTAGGCGCCGGGGTTGGTCCGCAGCTTGGTCAGCATCTCGGGTTCGGAATTGTAATAGTCGTGTTTGACCTCGATCCCGGTCGCGGACTTGAAGTGCTGCACACCCGCGGCGAGGTCCGTGCCGTAGCCCTGCCAGTTCAGGACCGTGATGCTCTTGGCCTCGGCGGCCCGGGCACCGCCCGGCCAAGTCGCGGCCGCGGCCGACGCCACGCCGAACCCGAGCCCGCGGGCCACATCACGGCGAGTCCACTGCGATCCTGACATCACGCTGTCTCCCATCACGGTCGAATTGTAGGCATACCGACGCCACGGCGCCACGCCGCGGTCGTCGATGGCGTCTCGGGCGCGCCCGGCCCCGTTCGACGACCCCGTGGACATGGCGGCGACCCCACTCGTCACACCGCCAGGTAGGCGGCACAGGCCTCGGCATCGTCGGCGATCTCGGCCATGGTGGCCGAAAGCCGCGCGTGGCCGCGATCGATCACCACGGCGCGGTCCGAGATGAGCCGGGCGAAATGCAGGTTCTGCTCGGACAGGAGGATGCCGAGCCCCTCGCGCTTCAGCTCCAGGATGGCGAGGGCCAGGTCCTCGACGATCTTGGGCGCGAGCCCTTCGGAGGGCTCGTCGAGCAGCACGAGGCGCGGGTTTCCCATCAGCGATCGCGCGATCGACAGCATCTGCTGCTCGCCCCCGCTCATGGCGCCGCCGCGCCGGCGGCGCATCTCGGCGAGGTTGGGGAAGAGCGCGAAGAGCCGCTCCGGGGTCCAGGCGGCGGAACCGGCCCGCGCCGGCTGGCGGCCGACCGACAGGTTCTCCTCGACGGTGAGGTCGGCGAAGATGCGCCGGTCCTCCGGCACGTAGGCGAGGCCGCGGCGCACCAGCGCCGGGGTCGGCAGGCGCGACACGTCCTCGCCCGCGAAGGCGACGCGCCCCTCGCGCCGGTCGAGCAGCCCCGCGATGGCCTTGAAGGTCGTCGACTTGCCGGCGCCGTTGCGGCCCAGCAGCGCCACGACCTCGCCGGGCCCGACCGTGACGCCCATGCCGAACAGCACCTGGGCGCGGCCGTACCAGCCGTTCAGCCCTTCGGCCGCGAGCAGCGCCGTCACGAGACCGCCTCCGTCCGGCCGGGCGCCGCCGCGAAGGTCAGGCCGCCGCCGAGATAGGTGGCGCGCACGTCCGGGTCCTCGCGCACCGCTTCGGGCCGCCCCGCCGCGATGAGGCGGCCGCGGCTCAGCACCAGGACGCGGTCGGCGTGGGTGAAGACGATGTCCATGTCGTGCTCGGTGAACATGAGGCCGATGCCGTTGCGGCGCGCGTGGTCCACGGTGGCGCGCATCAGCCCGTGGCGCTCCTTCGGCGCCATGCCGGCCGTCGGCTCGTCCATGAGCAGGAGCCGCGGCGCGCCCGACAGCGCCATGGCGAGTTCGAGGCGCTTGACGTCGCCGTAGGCGAGTTCGGCGGCGGGCCTGTCGGCCTGGGCGAGCAGGCCGACGTGGTCGAGCCAGCGCTCCGCCTCGGGCCGGAAGCGGCGGTCGGCACGGCCGAAGGGCCTGGCCATGCCGCCCGCGTGGACGAGGCAGGCCGCCTGCACGTTCTCCCGCACCGTCATCGACCCGAAGGTCGCGGCGATCTGGAAGGAGCGGGCGACGCCGAGGCCCGCCATGCGGCGCGGCGCCATGCCGGTGACGTCGGTGCCGGCGAGCCGGATGCGGCCGGCATCGGGGCGGATCTGGCCGTTCAGCATGTTGAAGCAGGTGCTCTTGCCGGCGCCGTTCGGTCCGATCAGCGCCAGCACCTCGCCGGGGGCGAGCGCGAAGGACACGCCCCGCACGGCCCCGACGCCCCCGTAGGACTTAGCCAGGCCCTCGACCGCCAGCAGGTCCATCGCCGGGCGGCCCGTCACGGCGCACCCCCGACGCCGACGGCAGGGTGGACCGCGGGCGCCGCAGCCCTCCGGCGGCGCGGCGCGAGGCGCGAGGCGAGCCCGCCGAGGCCCGCGGGGAAGAGCAGCACCAGGGCCAGGATGACGAGGCCGAGGGCGAGCTTGGAATGATCCGTCTGCGAAATCAGCCAGACCGACAGGGCCTTGTAGACAACAGCGCCGACGACGCCCCCCGAGACCGTGCCGATGCCGCCGAGCAGCACCATGACGAGCCCGTCGACCGAGGTTCCGATGCCGAGGCTGTCGGGGAAGACGCTGCCCTTCAGGAAGACGAAGAGGCCGCCCGCCAGTCCGGCGACGGTGCCGGCCAGCGCGAAGGCCGCCCATTGCACGGGGGCGCGGCCGAGACCCAGCGCCTCGGCCCGCAACGCCGAGTCCCGCACGGCACGCAGGCCCAGGCCGAAGGGCGAGAAGACCAGGGCCCGGATCAGCGCGACGCTCGCCGCCGCGGCCGCGAGGCACAGCCAGAAGAAGGCGCGCGGCGAGGCCGCCCAGCCGTCCGGCCACAGGCCGAGGAGGCCGTTGTCGCCCCCCGTCACACCCGTCCAGCCGAAGGCCACCGACCAGGCGATCTGGGCGAAGGCCAGGGTGAGCATGGCGAAGTAGACGCCCGACAGCCGCACGCAGAACCAGCCGAACAGCGCCGCCCCCGCCAGGGCCAGCAGCATGCCGCAGGCGAGCGCCGGCAGCATCGGCAGGCCGAGCAGCTTCACGGCCAGCGCCGCCCCGTAGGCGCCGAGGCCGAAATAGGCGGCATGGCCGAACGACACCATGGCGCCCGCCGACATGATGAACTGCAGGCTCGCCGCGAAGATCGCCACGATGAGGATCTCCGACCCCACCGTGACGAGATAGTCGCCGGCCCAGAGCGGCACGGTGGCGGTCGCCGCCACCAGCGCGGCGACGGCGAGGCGCGCCGGCGCCGACAGCGGGGCCGGAGGCTTGCGGCCCGGCTCCGGCACGGCGCGGCTCGGCGCCTCGGCGCGGCCGAACAGCCCGAAGGGCCGCACCACCAGCACCAGCGCCATGACGACGAACACCAGCACCAGCGACACGCCGGGCAGCACCAGGATGCCGAAGGCGTCGAGTTCCGACACCAGCACCGACGCCACGAAGGCCCCGCCGACGCTGCCGAGGCCGCCGATGACCACGACGACGAAGACGTCGACGATGAGGCGCAGGTCGATCGTGTGGTTGACGGCGTCGCGCGGCAACTGCACGGCCCCGCCGAAGGCCGCCATGAAGACGCCGAGCGTGAAGACCGCGGTGAAGAGCCAGCGCCCGTCGACGCCGAGCGCCGCCACCATCTCGCGGTCCTGCGTGGCGGCCCGCACCAGCACGCCGAAGCGCGTCCTGTGGAACAGCAGCCAGAGGAGCCCGAAGGCGATGGGGCCGAGGGCGATCAGCAGGAGGTCGTAGCTCGGCACGGCCTGGCCGAAGAGCTCCACCGCCCCGGCGAGGCCCGGGGCACGGGGGCCGAGGAGGTCGTCGGGTCCCCAGACCAGCACGACGAGGTCCTCGAAGACGAGGGTGAGGCCGAAGGTGGCGAGGAGCTGGAACAGCTCGGGCGCCCGGTAGAGACGGCGCAGCAGCGCCATCTCGATGACGGCGCCGAACAGCGCGACCAGGACCGAGGCGCCCAGGATGCCGCCCCAGAAGCCGAAAGGCCCGGAGAACCGCGCCGTCAGCGTGTAGGCCACGTAGGCGCCCAGCATAGCGAAGGCGCCGTGGGCGAAGTTCACGACCCGGGTGACGCCGAAGATGATCGACAGGCCCGACGCCACGAGGAACAGCGACGCCGCGCCGGCGAGGCCCGTGAGGAACTGGGCGAAGACGAAATCCAACGCGGGTCTCCTTCGGTCCTGGGCCGGCCCCTCCGCCCGGAAGCGGGAGGGCGATGGGCGTCGGCTGGGGGCGCCCGCCGCCTCGCCAGGCGACGGGCGGACGCGCCTCACTCCTTCGGGCGGAGGGCCTTCACGTCGGCGTCGGGCGGCAGCACCGCGGCGCCGTCGACGTAGCGGAAGTTCTCCATCACGCCGGCCCCGTCCCGGCGCGCCGTCGTGCCCACGAAGGCGCCGAGCGTCGACTGGTGGTCGATGGCGCGGAAGCTCGCCGGGCCGAAGGGCGTGTCGAAGCCGAGCCCCTCGGCGGCCGCCACGATCGTCTCGGGGTCGGTCGAATCCGCCTTGCGTAGGATGCCGGCCACGGCCTGGATCAGCGCGTAGCCCACCACCGAGCCGAGCCGGGGATGGTCGTGGTAGCGGTCCTGGTAGGCCTTGAGGAAGGCGTCGTGGGCGGGTGTGTGGATCGCCTGCCAGGGGTAGCCGGTGACGATCCAGCCCTCGGGCGCCTCGTCCTTGAGAGGGTCGAGGTATTCGGGCTCGCCCGTCAGGAAGCTCACGACGCTGCGGCCCTTGAACAGGCCGCGCGTGTCGCCTTCGCGCACCAGCTTCACGAGGTCGGGGCCGAACTCGACGTTGAGGATGGCGTCGGGCTTGGCGGCGGCGATGGCCTGGGCCACCGGGCCGGCGTCGATCTTGCCCTGCGTCGGCCATTGCTCGGCGACCCAGGTCACGTCCGGCCGCCGCGCCGACAGGAGCTTCTTGAACACCGCCACGGCGGACTGGCCGTATTCGTAGTTGGGCGCGATCGACGCCCAGGTCTTGGCCGGCAGCTTCGCGGCCTCCTCGGCCAGCATGGCGGCCTGCATGTAGTTCGAGGGCCGCAGGCGGAACGTGTAGCGGTTGCCGGCCGACCAGACGAGCGCGTCCGTCAGCGGCTCGCCCGCGACGTAGACGATCCTGTGCTGCTTGGCGAAGTCGCCGAGCGCGAGGCCGACGTTGGAGAAGAAGCCGCCGGCCAGCAGCACGACACCCTCGCGCGAGACGAGTTCGTTGGCGGCCGTGAGGGCCTCGCCGGGCTTGCCGGCATCGTCCCTCGACACCACCACCAGCGTCTTGCCGCCGATGCCGCCGTGGGCGTTGATCTCGTCGACGGCGAGCTGCCAGCCCTTGCGGTAGGGCTCGGTGAAGGACGGCAGGGCCGAGTAGGAGTTGATCTCGCCGACCTTGATGTCGGCCGCCAGCGCGGCGCCGGCCGTGCCCAGCCAGCCGAGGCCGACCGCCAGGGCGCCGAGGCCCGCCGCCGATGCCCGTCGTGAAACGCGTGCCCGTCCCGTCATCGCAGCCCGTCCTCGCCCTTGATCCCGTCGATCGTCAGCCCGCCGACCCGCGGATGCGGGCGGCCGCCGCTCGTCACCGCCACCACCACCATGATCTCGCCGGCGCGCGGGGCGTCGTTGACCCGCACCTCCATCCCATCGAAATGGCTGCGCACGAAGGCCGCGTCCTTGTGGCCGAGCGGGATGTCGAGCGGCGCCCCGGGGCCGCCGCGCTTCTTCGAGGAGGGGATCAGCGCGGCCCCGCCGCCGAGCGCCCGGCGGACCGGCGCGCCCATGCGGGGATGCAGCAGGGCGGCGGCATGTTCGAGTTCGCCGTCCTCGCCCACGAGCGCGGCCTTGCCGTAGCTTTGCACGGCGTCGCCCGGCAGGCCGAGCGCCGCCACCGCCCGGCGGACCAGGAGGTCGCCGAGCTCCTCCCCGGCGGCGACGAGCGCCTCGAGGTCCTCGGAGTAGCGGCCCGCGAAGGGGTTGGCGATGACCGCCACGGCGGCGGCACGGCGCACCGGCGGATCGACGGGCCGGCCCATCTCGACCAGGGTCTCGTCGACCAGGGTCACGATCTTGCGGATGGCGGCGCTCATCGCAGCCCGTCCCGGCCCTGGATGTCGGCGGCGGCGAGGCCGCCGGCGCGGTCGTGCACGCGCGGCCCGGTGGTCATCACCAGCACGAGCGCCATCTCGTCGGCCCGCGGCCCGTCCGGCACGCCGACCTCCAGGGCGTCGAAGTGGCTCCGCACGTAGGAGGCGTTGATGTGGGTGACGGGCACGTCGAGCCGCGTGCCGGGGCCGCCGACCTTCTTGGTGGAGGGCACGATGGCCTTGGCGTCGCCCAGCACCGCCCGCATGGCGTAGCCGCCGGGCGCGTGCCACAGGGCACCGTGCTCGATCTCGCCGGCCTGGCCCACGATGGCGCCCTTGCCGTAGCCCTGCACCAGGGCGGGATCGCCGCCGAGCGCGTCGACCAGCGCCCGCGCCATGGCGGCGCCGAGCGGCTTCAGGTCCTCCATGAAGGGCGCGATCTCGGCCACGTAGCGCCCCGCGAAGGGGTTGGCGATGACGGTGACGATGGCGCCGCGCTTCAGCGGCACGGCGGCGGGCGGGCCGCCCTCGTGGAACACCTCCTCGACCGTGATGATCCTCTTGCGGACCGCGACCTCAGGCATGGTGGGCGACCTCCGGGCGGATGGCGGGCAGCGGGGGAGCGAAGATGCCGGGGCGGCCGGCCGTGTCGACCATACCCTGCAATTGCAGCGCCGCACCCACAATGAGGCCGCGCGCCACGAGTTCGTCGGCCCGCGCGACGCCGGCGGCGAGCGCGGCCGCGACCTCCGCCGGCGCGAGCGGCCCGACATCGCGCGTGACGAGGCGCGGGCCGAGGTCGCTGTCGGGGTTGAGGCTGTCGGCCGGGGCGCGCCGCACGGCCGGGTGGCCCGGCAGGTCGACGGCATTGGCCACCACCGTCGCGGCGGCGTCGGCCTCCGCGCCCGTGCGGGCCAGCACCGTGACGCTGTCGGCGATGCCGCGCGAGAAGGAGCGCCCGCGCCAGCCGCTGGTGGCGATGCCGCCGATGCCGTCGCGGTGGTGGACCGCCGTGCGGCCGAACAGGCTCGGCCGGTCGGGCCGGTCGACGAGGCCGATCGAAAGGCTCGCGCCGGGCCCGCAATGGAGCGCGATGTCGCCGCCGTTGTTGACGAAGGCGCGGTCGAGCGGGGCGGCCCGCAGCATGGCGTCCAGCACGGCATCGGCCACCGCGCCCGCCACGGCCGCCATGGGGGTGATGAAGGTTTCGGCCGCGAAGGGCGCGACGGCGCCCGCCATGCGGCGCGCCACCGGGCCGGCCGGATGGGCGGCGCCGGGCGGCGCCCGCAGCGCCGCGATCTCGGCACAAAGCCCGTCGAGCAGCCCGTCGAGGGCGGCGATGGCCGCCGCACCGGCCGCCGCCACGGCCGCCGGTGCGCCGTCGGCCCGGATCACGAGGTCGATCGGCCCGTCCTGGAGGTGCAGGCGGCGCCCGTCCGGCAGCATGCGGGCCCGGAGCCGGCTCACGGGCGCGCGACCGGCGACAGCGGCCAGGGGTCGCCGGCGCGGTGCGGCACCTGGCGGCGGTGAACGCCGGGCCCGCGGAAGTCCGACAGCGGCCGGACCTCGTCCATGTGGCCGCCGAGCGCCGCATAGTCGGCGAGCCGCAGCGTGAACTCGATCGGCGCCACGAGGGCCGGCGTCGGCACCGAGCCGAAGCCGCCCGCCGGTACGCGCGACACGTCCACCATGAAGGTGATGCCGCCGCCCGGCCACACATAGGTCGGCGCCCCCCCGCAGGTCACGACCGTGAGGGCGTCCTTGACCGAGCGGGTGAGGCGCACGGGGTTCTCGGTGACGCCGGCCCGCAGCGACCCGCCGGCCCCGCCCATGAACAGCACGGTGGCGAGGGCCGGCTCGCAGTTCTCGCGGATCAGCGCCACGGAGGCGGCGAGCGCCGCCGGCATGTCGCGCTCGACCGGGCGCAGCGCCTCGTCGAGGGCGTAGAAGCCGGCATGTTCGCCCGTGGTCGACACCATCAGCAGGGTTTGGCCGGGCCGGGCCGCCCGGGCGTCGAAGCCGCCGAGGATCTGCAGCGGGTCGGCGATGTCGGTCCCGCCCCAGCCGGTGCCGGGCTGGGCGACCTGGAAATAGCGCCCGGGCGTCGAACGCCGCCCCTTGAGCCTGATGCCGGTCGGCGCGATGCCCAGGAGCACGCCGGCCTGATGCTCGGACAGGACGCCGGTGATGTGGTCGTCCACCACCACCACCTCGTCGACGAGCCCGTGCCACTGCTTGGCAAACATGCCGATCGTCGCCGAGCCGCAGCCGACGCGCATGCGCTCCTCCAGCGCGCCGTCGACCCGCGGCGGCCGGCCGGACTGGACCTCGACGGTGGCGCCGCCGTCGATGGCGAGGGTGACGGCTTCGCCGTTGCACAGCGCCAGCAGGGCCTCGCAGGTGGTGCGGCCTTCCCGCTTCGAGCCGCCCGTGAGGTGGTGCACGCCGCCGAGCGACAGCATCTGCGAGCCGTATTCCCCCGTCGTGACGTGGCCCACCGGCTCGCCGTCGACGCGGGCCAGCGCCCGCTCGGGGCCGAGGTGGCGGTCGGTGTCGACCTTCACCTTGACGCCGCAGTAGGAGAAGATCCCCTCCGTCACCACCGTGACCATGTCGACGCCCTCGACCTCGGAGGCGACGATGAAGGGGGCGGGCTTGTAGTCGGGATAGGTGGTGCCGGCGCCGATGGCGGTGACGAAGGCCTGGGGCTGGCCCACCACCGTGCCGTCCCAGTCGAGCGCCCCGGCGCCGAAGGGCACGAGGCGGCCCCCGTCCTCCAGCGTCCGTTCCAGCACGACATGCGGGTCCACCCGCACGAGCAGGCCGGCCGCGTTGGCGTAGCGGTCGCAGGCGCCGCGCTGGCCGGGCCGGATGTAGCACATCACCGGGCAGGCGTCGCAGCGGATCTTGTCCGCGGCCGGGCCGGCGCTGTCTGGCACAAGGGACATCACCGGCTCCTCGGTGAGCGGCGCAATCGTTCGTATGCGAACAAGCTGCGCCCCGGCTGCCACGGCTGTCAAGTCGTTTGCGCGCCCTCGACTTGCCTGTCCATCGCCAAGGCAGTCCGACGATGGATTGTGCAGCGCGATGATTGTCGAGGCGCTGCACTGCACAGTATCGCGCCGCGTCACATTGGGGCTTCTGCCGCGACGCCGCGCGTGCTTTGATGTTGGTGTACGAACGATCGGCGGCGGCGACACCGGCATGGCTCCCACCAGCACGGCACCCGAAAGCGGCACCATCACCCTCGAGGTGAACGGGACCGCCGTCGCGTTCGCCCGGCCCGGCACGGTGGCGCTGCTCGACCTGCTGCGCAACGACCTCGGCCTCAACGGCGCCAAATACGGCTGCGGCCTCGGCCAATGCGGCGCCTGCACGGTGCTGGTCGACGGCGTCCCGGCCCGGGCCTGCATCCTGCCGCTCGCGGTGGCGCGCGGCCGCCGCGTGACGACGCTCGAAGGGCTCGCCTCGGCGCCGGGCCTCCACCCCGTGCAGCAGGCCTTCGTCGACGCGCAGGCGGCGCAATGCGGCTATTGCCTGAACGGCATGATCCTGACGACAGTGGCGCTGCTGGCGCGCAACCCTTCGCCCGGCGAGGCCGAGATCCGCCGCGAACTCTCCGGCAACCTGTGCCGCTGCGGCACCCACGTGGAGATCCTGAAGGCGGTGCGGCGCGCGGCCGAGCTGATGGGGTCGTCCGGCGACGCGGGCGCCGACGCGGGGCGTCGCCCGTGAGCGGTCCCGCCGACCCGCGCCCGCCCGCCGGCGTGCTCCGCGTCTTTCGCGGCGACCATCCGGCCGGCCCGCTGCACGAGGAGCCCGAGGCCGCCTCGCCGGACCCCGCCGGGCACGGGGCCGAGCTCTTCCTGTCGGTGGACGCGGAGGGCCGCGTCACCGCCTACAACGGCCACGTCGACCTCGGCACCGGCATCGGCACCGCCCTGGCCCAGATCGTCGCCGAGGAGCTCGACGTCGCCCTGGACGCCGTGACGGTCGTGCTGGGCCACACCGGCCGGACGCCGAACCAGGGCGCCACCATCGCGAGCGAGACCGTCCAGGTCACGGCCGTGCCGCTGCGCCGCGCCGCCGCCCAGGCGCGCCGCCACCTCGTGGCCCTGGCGGCGGCCGCCCTCGACGTGCCGGTCGCCGACCTCGCCGTCGAGGACGGGATCGTGCGGCGTCCGGGCGCCAATGCCGCCGTGGGCTATGGCGAACTGCTGCGCGGCCGGCGCATCCACCTGCGGCTCGACGAGGCGGGCGCGGTCAAACCCGCCGCCGAGCACCGGCTGGTCGGCCGATCGGTGCCGCGCCGCGACATCCCCGCCAAGGCGACCGGCGCCTTCACCTACGTGCACGACGTGCGGGTGGAGGGCATGCTGCACGGCCGGGTCGTGCGCCCGCCCTATGCCGGGCTCGACCACGGGCCCTTCGTCGGCCGCAGCCTCGTCGCGGTCGACGAAAGCTCGGTGGCGGATGTGCCGGGGGTGGTCGCCGTCGTGGTGCTGGGCGACTTCGTCGGCGTCGTGGCGGAGCGCGAGGAGCAGGCGGGGCGCGCCGCCGAAGCGCTCGTGACGCGCTGGCGCGGCTTCGCGCCGGGACGCGATCCCGGGGCGGGCGAGGCCGCGCTGCGCGACAACCCGTCGACGCCCCGCGTGCTGCTCGACCGCGGCGACGTCGCGGGCGGGCTCGCCGGGGCGGCGACGCCGATGCGCCGCACCTACACCTGGCCCTACCAGCTCCACGGCTCCATCGGCCCCTCCTGCTCGGTGGCCGACGTGCGGCCCGACGGCATCACGCTCTGGTCCGGCACCCAGAACCCGCTGATGCTGCGCGCCGACATCGCCCGGCTGACGGGCGTGGCCGAGGACAGGATCGCAATCGTCCGGCACGAGGCGGCCGGCTGCTACGGCCGCAACTGCGCCGACGACGTCGGGGCGGATGCCGTGCTGCTGTCGCGGGCCGTCGGCCGGCCGGTGCGGGTGCAGCTGACGCGCGAACAGGAACACCTGTGGGAGCCCAAGGGCACCGCCCAGGTGATGGACGTGGCGGGCGGCCTCACGGCGGAGGGCGCTCCCGCCGCCTACGATTTCGAGACGCGCTACCCGTCCAACGGCGCCCCGACCCTGGCGCTGCTGCTGACCGGCATCGCCGAGCCGGTGCCGCAGGTCTTCGAGATGGGGGACCGCACCGCCGTGCCGCCCTACGATTATGCCGATGCCCGCGTCACCGTGCACGACATGCCGCCGATCGCCCGGGCTTCGTGGATCCGCGGCGTGTCGGCGCTGCCGAATTCCTTCGCGCACGAGAGCTTCATCGACGAACTCGCCACGGCGGCGGGCGTCGACCCCGTCGAATATCGGCTGCGCCACCTCAGCGACGCGCGCGCCGTCGACCTCGTGCGCGCCGTCGCCGACCGTGCCGGCTGGCAGCCCCACGCGGTTCCCCAAACCCTGCCGGCGGATGGGGACTGGCTGCGCGGGCGCGGCTTCGCCTATGCGGTCTACGTGCACGGCAAGTTCCCCGGCACGGCCGCCGCCTGGTCGGCCTGGGTGGCCGACGTGGCGGTGAACCGCGCCAGCGGCGAGGTCGCGGTCGAGCGGATCGTGGTGGGCCAGGACTCGGGGCTGATGATCAACCCCGCCGGGGTCGAACACCAGATCCACGGCAACGTGGTGCAGTCGACGAGCCGCGTGCTGCACGAGGCCGTACCCTTCGAGGGCGGCCTGCCGGCGGCGCGGGACTGGGGCGCCTACCCGATCCTCACCTTCGCGCAGCTGCCCGCCATCGACGTCGTCACGATGGACCGGCCCGAGGAGCCGCCGCTCGGGGTGGGCGAATCGGCCTCCGTGCCGAGCGCCGCCGCCATCGCCAACGCCATCTTCGATGCCACCGGCGTGCGCTTCCGCGAGCCGCCCTTCACGGCCGAGCGGGTCCGCGCCGCCCTGAACCCGCTGCCGGGGCCGGAAGCGGCGGGGCCGGCGGCGGCGAAACCGACGGCGCGACGGCGCTGGCGTCCCCGCCTCGCCCCGGCGCTGCTGGCGGCCGGCGCCGCGACGCTGGGCGCGCTGGCGGCCGCCTGCCTGCCGCTGCGCTCCGCCATCCCGGCCGTGCCCCGGCCCGATCCCGCCGCCTTCTCGGCCGCGACGATCGCGCGCGGGCGCCTCGCCGCCGCCCTCGGCGGTTGCGCGGTCTGCCACGCCGGGCCGTCGGGGACGGGGCTGGCGGGCGGACGGGCCATCCACACGCCGTTCGGCACGGTCTTCGCCTCCAACATCTCGCCCGACGCCGAGGCCGGCATCGGCGCCTGGTCCTACCCGGCCTTCGCCCGCGCCATGCAGGAGGGCGTGAGCCGCGACGGCCGCAACCTCTACCCCGCCCACCCCTACACGAGCTTCGCCAGGGCGCCCGAGGCCGAGATCCAGGCGCTCTACGCCTTCCTGATGGCCGAGCCGGCCGAAGCGCAGGTTCCACCCCCGACCCGGCTCGCCGCGCCCTTCGGCGAGCGCCGGATGATGCGGCTGTGGAACTGGCTCTTCCTGCGCGGCGGCCCGCCCGCGCCGGACCCGGCCCGCAGCGCCGCGTGGAACCGCGGCCGGGACCTCGTCGAAGGGCTCGGCCATTGCTCGGCCTGCCATTCGCCGCGCAACGCGCTCGGCGCCGAGCGCGGCGGCGCGCTCCACCTCGCGGGCGGCACCGTCGACGGCTGGGACGCGCCGGCCCTGGCCGGCCTCGCCGCCGCGCCCGTGCCCTGGACCGCCGACGCCCTCCACGCCTACCTGTCGACCGGCCACGATCCCGCCCACGGCGTCGCGGCCGGCCCGATGGCGGCTGTGGTGCGGAGCCTCGCGGCCCTGCCCGACGCCGACCGCCGTGCCATGGCGGAGTACCTCGCGGCGCTGCAGGCGCCGGCCGCGGTCGCCCCCGAAAGCCGCGCCGCCGCCCTCCTGGCCGCCGCGGCCGCCGAGCCGCAGGGCGCCCCGGCGCTCGGCCGGCAGATCTACCGCGGCGCCTGCGCGGCCTGCCACGAGGCCGACGGGCCGACCCTGTTCGGCGTGCGGCCGGCCCTGGCGCTCAACACGAGCCTGCATGCCGCCCGGCCCGACAACCTGGTGCGGGTGGTGCTGGAAGGCCTGATGGACCCGGCGCATCCCGACCTCGGCACCATGCCGGCCTTCGGCCGCGTCTATTCCGACGGGCAGGTCGCGGCGCTGCTGCGCTACCTCCGCACCCGCTTCGCGCCCGACGCTCCCGCCTGGACCGACCTCGACGCCGCCGTGGCACGGGTGCGCGCCGCCTTGGACGCGCCGCGCGACCCCGCCATCGTGGAATTCCCCTCAGACTAAGGACCGCATCATGGCCCACGACGCACCCGCCGCCGCCGCCTCCGGCAAGGTGGTGATCCGCAACATCGGCCTCCTGCTCAGCGGCGACATCGCCCGTCCGATCCTCGATGCCGACACGGTGGTGGTGATGGACGGGCGCATCGCCGCCGTCGGCCGCGCCAAGGACGTCGACGCCGAGGGCGCCCGCACCGTGATCGACGCCCACGGCTGCGGGCTGGTGCCGGGGCTCGTCGACAGCCACGTCCACCCCGTGGCGGGCGATTGGACGCCGCGCCAGAGCCAGCTCAACTGGATCGACTCGACGCTGCACGGCGGCGTCACCACCATGATCTCGGCCGGCGAGGTCCACACCCCCGGCCGGCCGCGCGACGTCGTGGGCCTGAAGGCCATGGCGATCGCGGCGCAGCGCATGTTCACGGCCTTCCGGCCGGGCGGCATGAAGATCCACGCCGGCGCGCCCGTGATCGAGCCCGACATGGTGGAGCAGGACTTCAAGGACCTCGCCGAGGCGGGCGTCACGCTGCTCGGCGAGGTGGGGCTCGGCGGCGTCAAGGACGGGCCGACGGCGCGGCGCATGGTGGGATGGGCGCGCCGGTACGGCATTCAGTCGACCATCCACACCGGCGGCCCCTCCATCCCGGGCTCGGGCCTCATCGACGCCGCCGTGGTGCTGGAAGCCGACACGGACGTCGTCGGCCACGTCAACGGCGGCCACACCGCCCTGCCCGACCGCGAGATCCGCTGCATCTGCGAGGGCTGCCGGCGCGGCCTCGAGATCGTCCACAACGGCAACGAGCGCGCCGCCCTCTACACGCTGCGGACGGCGCGCGAGATGGGCCAGCTCGAGCGCGTGATCCTCGGCACCGACGGGCCGGCCGGCTCGGGCGTGCAGCCGCTCGGCATCCTGCGGATGATCGCCATGCTGTCGTCGCTCGGCGAGGTGCCGGCCGAGGTGGCGTTCTGCTTCGGCACCGGCAACACGGCGCGGATGCGGGCGCTGGACTGCGGCCTGGTGGAGGTCGGCCGCGCCGCCGACTTCACCTTCCTCGACCGGCCGCAGCACGGCGCCGGCCGCACGCTGCTCGAGGCGGTCGAACTCGGCGACCTGCCGGGCATCGGCATGGTGATGATCGACGGGCTCGTCCGCACCGGACGCAGCCGGAACACCCCGCCGGCCGTGGCGGTGCCCGAGGTGGTCGCCGGCTGACGGCTCCGGGCGTCAGCACAGCCTGGCGAGCAGCCCCGCCAGGGCGACGCGCTCCGCGCCGTCGAGCGGCGCCAGCGTGTCCTCGGTGATGCGGATGGCGCGGGGCAGGAGCCGCAGCACCAGGGCCTCGCCGCCCTGCGTCAGGGCGACGAGGTGCCGCCGGCGGTCGACCGGGTCGGGGCGAGTGGCGGTCAGGCCGCGGGCCGTCAGCCTGTCGATCACGCCCTTCACGGTCGCGGCGTCCATGGCGATCATGCGCCCCAGCAGGTTCTGGCTCAGCGGCCCGCGCTCGTGCAGCTTGGCGAGGGCGGCCCATTGCGTCGACGTGATCTCGCTGTCCATGCCGGCCGCGAAGATGCCGGCATGGCGCTGGACGACCTGGCGCAGCACGAAGCCGATCTGCTCGTCGAGCCGGTAGTCCACCGTGGAGCCGTCCCCCGCACTGTCCCGCTTCATCTGGCCTCGATCTCACGCCGCCCGTCCGCCCGGGGCGGCGCCGCGACCCGACGGGGTCCTGCAACCCGATAAGGGTCCCGCACCCCGCAAAAGGCAAGCCCCGCCGCCACCGGACGGCCGGGACTGCAACCGCCGCGTCCCATGGCCGACCGACCGAGCACAAGCCGGTCCCGTCACGGCGCGGACTGCCTTGAAAATGACCTGTTGCTTAACGGCCGGGCAGCCGCTGCTTCATACGGAACCATCCGGTGCCCTCGATGATTTTGCCGATACGTCACCACGGGAGACTTACAATGCGCGCGCTGCTACCGTCCTTGATCGTTCTGACGCTTGCCGCCGGCCCGGCGCTGGCGCAGAACGCCACCCCGGCCTCGCCGGGCAGCGGCACGATGACGAACTCCTCCAACGGAGCCGTGAACGGGTCCGGCAATGCCGGCTCGAATGTCAATGCGTCCGGCACCGTGAACGTCCTCGCCATGACGGCCCTCGAGAAGGGTGCCAACAGCTTCACCGAAGGCCAGGCCAAGTCCCGCATCTCCAGCGCGGGCTTCACCGACGTGTCGGACCTCAAGAAGGACGACCAGGGCATCTGGCGCGGAACCGCCACCCGCGGCGGCAAGCAGGAGCAGATCGGCTTCGACTACAAGGGCAACATCGGCGCGCAGTGAGCGCCGCATCGCATCCGTCGACATTGGAGGACTGATCATGGCCACGAGAACCGCGACCGCACTCTACCATAGCTACGCTAGCGCCGCCGATGCCGTCGGCAAGCTCGAAGCTGCGGGCATCCCGCACGACAACATCTCCATCGTCTCCAACGACGAGGCCAACACCGGCCAATACAGCGACCATCCGGGCACCGGCGCCGGCGCCTCGTTCGGCACGGTCCTGGGCGGCGGCGCCGGGTTGCTGGCAGGCCTCGGCATGCTGGCGATCCCGGGCCTCGGCCCCGTGGTGGCGGCGGGCTGGCTGGCCTCGACCCTGGTCGGCGCCGGCGTCGGCGCTGCGGCCGGCGGCCTCGTGGGCGCCTTGACCGATGCCGGCATCGACCACGGCGACGCCGACGCCTATGCCGAGGGCGTACGCCGCGGCGGCACGCTGGTGACGGTGCGGGCCGACGAGGCCCAGATCGACCGCGCCACCCAGATCCTCGACGTCGACGGCGCCGTGGACCTCGACGAGCGCCGCACCGCCTGGGGCCAGGACGGCTGGACCGCCGGGCCGCAGACGACGTTCGCCAGGGCGCCCGAGGATCGCACCGCCGGCGAGCGGATCGCCGACGGCGCGACCCGCGCCAAGGACGCCGTGGAGCGGGCCGGCGCCCGTGTCGCCGACGCCGTTACGCCGGACAGCCGCCCCGCCGGCACGGGGTTCGGCGGAACCCCGACCCGCGCCGAGCCGGGCGTGACCGGCACCGGCCTCGGGACCGGCACCGGCCTCGACTCCGGCACGCTCGGCAGCCGGGACAACGCCGGCCGTCGCGTTCGCCTGTACTGATCCCGCCGCGGTCGGACGCCGGACGCGTCCGACCCCATGCATCGCCCGCCACCGGTCGCCCGGTGGCGGGCGATGTCGTTTCGGAGCGGGCGTTTCCGGGCCGCCGTCCCCGACGCGCATGTGTGCTGACGCGCCCCGGCCACAGCCCGACGCTGGCTGGCACAGGCCCTCGATTCGAGCTGGAATCCGTCATTGCCGGCGTCCATAGTCCGGCCGCGCCACGAAGTGCGGCGGAGTTCCGGTGAACAACATGCGTGAGAAAGCCAAGGCGGGTCGATGGCTCGCCCCCTGGTTGCTGGCCTTCGGGGGCCCGGCCTTCGCCGCCGACACGTCCGTCTACAGCATCGTCGACCCGACGCCCGATGCCGCGCTGCGCAGCTTCTCGCCGGACCGGCCGCTGAACAGCCTGTCGCCCTTCACCCTCGACCCCGGCCGCATCCAAGTCGAGAGCGACCTCGCCAACGTCCTGCAGTCCCGCGACCACGGCGCCACCACGACCACCTGGCAGGCCGCCGATCCCGAGATCCGCGTCGGCCTCACGCCGTCCTTCGAGTTCGACCTCTTCACGGCGGGCGTGATGGCGGACAGGACCGTGGCGGACGGCACCGGACACGTCCAGGAGCGGGACGTCGGCACCGGGGCCGTGACGCTCCAGGGCCGCTACAACCTCTTCGGCAACGACGGCGGCCGGGCGGCCTTCGCCCTGGCGCCGTTCGTCGCCCTGCCGAGCGGCGACCCGCATTTCGGCAACCAGCGGGTGATCGGCGGCGTGGTGGCGCCCTTCTCGCTCAAGCTGCCGAACGACTTCACGCTCGAGCTGCAGAGCCAGGTCCAGGCCATGCGGGCCGGCACCGGGCCGGCCTTCGCCAGCGTGACGAACATCGTCAACCTGTCCCACCCCGTGCCCGGCGTCGACGGGCTGACGGCGAGCCTCGAGGTGACGTCGGTCGTCAACGGCGACCGCAAGACGCCCGACACCGCCACCATCGAGACCGCCATCGCCTATCTGGTGACGCCCGACACGCAGATCGACCTCGGCGGCTTCGTCGGCCTCAACCGCGCCGCGCCGGACCTGCAGGTCGCCGCGGGCGTGGCGCACCGGTTCTGACGGCGCGGCGGCGCGGCCGGCCGGGTACGCCGGCCGTCTACGGGGTCATCGGCAGGGCGCAGTCCCGGCCGAGCGCCCGCCGCAGCCCGGCGCCGGCCTCCGCCGCCGCGCCGTCCTGATCCGGAAGGCGCCCCGGCCCGTCGCGGCAGCCCAGGAGGCGGGCGAGGTCTCGCGCCTCCATGGGGCGGCCGAAGTGATAGCCCTGCACCTCGTCGCAGCCGTGCAGCGTCAGGAAGGCGACCTGCTCCTCGGTCTCGACCCCCTCGGCGATGATGCGCAGCCCGAGGCTGCGGCCGAGCGAGATGACCGCGCAGGCGATGGCCCGGTCGTTCTCGTCGGAGGCGAGGTCGCGCACGAAGGACTGGTCGATCTTCAGCCGGCCCACCGGAAAGCGCTTGAGGGCGCTGAGGTTGGAATAACCGGTGCCGAAGTCGTCGATCGACAGCTGGGCGCCGAGGGCCTTCAGCTCGCGCATCGTCGCGACGGCGCGGCCGACATCGCGCATCAGCATGCTTTCGGTGACTTCGAGGTCGAGGAAGCGGGCGTCGAGGCCCGTCGCGGCGAGGACGCGGCCGACGGTCTGCGCCCAGTCCCGTTCCATGAACTGGCGCGCCGACACGTTCACCGACACCGTGATGGCCTCGCCCCCGGCCTGCTGCCACGCCCGGTTCTGGCGGCAGGCGGTTTCCAGGACCCAGTCGCCGATCCGCCCGATGAGGCCCGAAGCCTCGGCGATGGGGACGAAGGTGGAGGGCGGGATGAGGCCGAGCCCCGGATGGTTCCAGCGCAGCAGGGCCTCGGCGGCGAAGATGCGTCCGGTGCGGACCTCCACCTGCGGCTGGTAGACGAGGTGCATCTCGCCGCGATCGATGGCGCCGTGCATGAGGTCGTTCAGCATGGCGCGGTGGCGCTTCTCCGCGTTCATGCCGATGTCGTAGAGCTTGCGGTTGTTCCGCCCCGCCTCCTTGGCGACGTACATGGCGTCGTCGGCGTTGGTCAGCAGGGTTTCGGGGTCGGCGCCGTCCCGCGGGAAGCGCGCGATCCCCATGCTGCAGGTGATGCGCACGTCCCGCCCCGCGATGGCGACGGGCCGGCAGATCGCCTCGTTGAGGCAGGCGATCCGCTCGAGCGCCGGGGGGCCGCCGGGCCGGTGCGGCAGGATGGCGACGAACTCGTCGCCGCCGAGCCGGATGACGCTGTCCTGCGGCTCCAGCGCCTCGACCATGCGGGCCGCCGTGACGCGCAGCACCTCGTCGCCGCCGCTGTGGCCGAGCCCGTCGTTGATGACCTTGAAGTCGTCGAGGTCGATGAAGGCCACGGCGACCTCGCCGGCGTCGGGCCGCGCCGCCGCGATGGCGGCCATCAGCCGCCCCTCGAGGAGGGTGCGGTTGGGAAGGCGGGTCAGGTCGTCGTGGTGGGCGACGAAGCGGATCCTGTCCTCCGAGGCCTGGCGCTGGATCGCGATGCCGGCGATGCGCGTCGTCACATCGATGAAGTGGGTCTCGGCCGCGCTCGGCAGGCGCACCCGATCGGAATAGGTGGCGAAGGTGCCGAGCACGCTCCCGTCATGGGACAGGATGGGGGTCGACCAGCAGGAGCGCAGCCCGTGCGCCGCCGCGAGGTCCCGGAAACCCGCCCAGAGCGGGTCCGTGGCGATGTCCGCCACGAGGACGGTTTCGCGCCGGAACGCCGCCGTTCCGCAGGACCCCACGCCCGGCCCCACCGGCAGGCCGTCGAGCGCGGCGGTATAGTCGGGCGAGAGCCGCGGGGCCGCGCCCGCCCGCAGCACCCCGGACTCCCGGTCCATCAGCAGGATCGAGCCGCGGATGCCCTCGAGCTGGCGTTCGGTGAACAGCACCAGCCGCTCCAGCACCGCCGGCAGGGGCTCGTTCTTGGCCACCATCTCGAGGATGGCGCCCTGCTCGAAGCGGTAGCGCTCCGCCAGCTTGCGCTCGGTGATGTCGCGCCCGATGCCGATCAGGCCGACGACCGTCCTGTCGCGGCCGCGCAGCGCCAGCTTGGTGGTCAGGTACCAGCGCCACGCGCCCCGGCTGTCGGGAAAGGACTCCTCGAGATCCGTCACGGCATCGCCCCGCGCCATGATCTGCTGCTCGATGGCGAAGAAGCCGCGCGCGACCGGCTCGGGATGCAGGTCGAAATCCGACTTGCCGACGATCCCGCCCTGGTCGGCGAAGCCATAGGCGTGGCAGAGCGCGCGGTTGGCCAGGAGGAAGCGGCTGTTCTGGTCCTTGATGAACAGGATGTCGGGGATCTGGTCGAGCAGCGCCCGCGCCAGCACCAGCTCGTCCATGCCGACGGCCCGGCGGTCCGCCATCGCCTCGCCCAGGGTCTGCGCAATCTCGACGACGTTCGTGTCCATGGGCGCTACGTCGGGCCTGTTCGGCAGGAGGACCGGCAACACCGCGACAGGCGAGCCGGCATAGACCGACGATCAGCCCATCCCCTTAGAGAAACATTACACCGACTGCAGAGTCTTGCCAGTCATCGCCAATATTTCGGGGAATTTTGACGCGAAAAGTCTTCGGAACGACGATCTTGCACAGCGTTCAAGAGCGCCTCGAGGCTACAGTGCCGCGGTTTTACTGCGACGGGCCGGCAGACGAGGGTCCGGCCCGGGGCCCGTCAAACCGGGGCGACCGGCCCGGCCTGGCGGTCGTCGAGGCGGCGCACTTCGGCGGCGACCTCGCGCAGGCTCGCCTCGCCTTTCCGCAGCACCCCGTCGGCCTCGGCCAGCCGCGAGCGCTCCGTCGGCGACATGTCGCGGGCCGAGAGCACGATGACGGGGAGGTCCGCGCAGCCCGGCGTTTCGCGCAGCCGGTGCAGAAAAGTGAAGCCGTCCATCACCGGCATGGTGAGGTCGAGCAGGATGACGTGCGGCGGCGTGTGCAGGACGTGGCGGAGCGCTTCGGCGCCGTCACCCGCCTCCTGCACGCTCCAGCCGCTCGCCTCGAGCACGCTCCGCAGGCGGCCGCGCGCATCCGCGTCGTCGTCGACGATCAGGACGTCGCCGCCGTCCCGGAACTGGTCCATGACGGTTCGCAGCTTGACCCAGTCGACCGGCTTCGGCACGGCGTCGACGGCGCCGAGCGCCGCGCTCAGCCCGGCCTCGGCGACAAAACTCACCATGACGACGGGGATCAGGGCCGTGGCGGGGTCCTCCTTCAGCGCCTGCAAGACCGACCAGCCGTCGATCTCGGGCAGCATGACGTCGAGCAGGATCACATGCGGCTTCAGCGCGCGGGCGAGGTCGAGGCCGCTGCGCCCGTCCGCCGCCGTGCGGACCGCGAAACCCTGGCGCTGCAGGAAGCGGGACAGGAGCTCGCGCTGGGACGCCTCGTCGTCGACGACGAGGACGAGGCGGAGGTCGGCCGCCGCGACGCCCGGCGGTCGCAGCGTCGGGTCGGCCAGCGCTCCGTCCTCGCCGTCGCCGGACGCATCCGCGTTCGCGTCCTCGCTCGCGTCCTGGACCGTCTCCTGCAGCACCGCCGGCACGCGCAGCGTGAAGGTCGTGCCCTGGCCGGGGATGCTGTCGACCGCGATGTCGCCGCCGAGCAGCTGGCTGAAGGCGCGGCTCAGCGCCAGCCCGAGCCCCGTCCCGCCGAAGCGGCGGGTGGTGCTGTCGTCCGCCTGGGCGAAGCGCTGGAACAGGCGCGCGATCTGCTCCGGCGCCATGCCGATCCCGGTGTCCTCGACGGCGAACGACACCCAATCGACCCCGCCCGAGGCTTCGCGCCGGACCCGCACCGTGATGGTGCCGTTCTCGGTGAACTTGGCGGCGTTGCTGAGCAGGTTGAACAGGCACTGGCGCAGCTTGACCACGTCGGAATGCATCGGGCCGAGCCCGTCGCCGAGGTCCAGCACCAGCCGGTTGCCCTTGCGGCGCACCAGCGAATCCACGGTGGCGGCGGCGTCTCGCGCGAAGTCCGCCACGTCGAAGTCCTCGCCGTAGCTTTCCATCTTGGCCGCCTCGATCTTGCTGAGGTCGAGCACGTCGTTGATGAGGCTGAGCAGGTGCCGGGCGTTGGACTTCACCTTGCCGAGGTCGGCCAGCATGCCGGCCTCGCCCATGTCCTCGGCCTGTTCCTCCAGCATCTCGCTGTAGCCGATGACGGCCGAGAGCGGCGTGCGCAGCTCGTGGCTCATGTTGGCCAGGAAGGCGCTCTTGGCGCGGTTGGCCCCCTCGGCCGCCTCCTTGGCGGCTTCCGCGTCCCGGCGCGCCACCTCGGCCTCGGCCTTGGCGGCCAGCAGCGACGCCCGGCTCTCGACGAGGGTGCGGTTGGCCTCGTCGAGGCGTCGCAGCGTCGCCTCGTTCTCGATGATGGCGCGCCGCAGCGAGGCCGACACCGTCACCATGATGAAGCCCACCACCACGTATTGCAGCAGCGCCACGGCCTGGCCCATGGTGAAGACCGATGCCGTCGCGCCGATGGCGCCGTTCGACCGCGCGAAGAAGCCGGCGGCGAACAGCGTGGACAGGGCCGTGCCGAGGAAGCCCGGCCCGGGGCCGACCGCCACGGCGACGAAGAGGATCACCGGCATGTAGAGCAGGAAGGGCGCGACATCGAGCGGCGCCACCAGCCGGACCAGCGTCGCCAGCGCGACGAGCAGGATCGGCAGGCCATAGCGGGCCGGCGGCGACAGGTCCTGCCGGGACAGCAGTCTCAGGAACTTGTGCAAGCGGCTCGCTCCCCCGACCGGCGTCGGCGCGACGCGGAGTCAGTCGCCAGAGCTTCGTGCACCGGCTGCGGCGGAAGGTCCATGGTTCCGCTGCAGATTTGGGGTAGACGGGACGTGATTGACGCCGAACCCGAGCGCGCCATCGCCGCGCCGGGACCTTTCTGGCCCCGGCGAGGGAACCGCGGGGGCCGTCGACGCTTCCGTCCTAGACCCGGTGGAGCCTCGCGCTCCGCCGGACCGGGATCGTGGCGTGGAGCCACAGGGAGTGTGCTTTGAACCAGTCAAGCCGGCCCGTGTTCCACGGCGGGGGAGAGATGGGCGACCGCATGCGCGCCTTCGACTGGAGCGGCAGTGCACTCGGGCCCCCGTCGGGCTGGTCGCCGGCCCTCAAGGCGCTGGTCGACGTCACGCTGGCGGCCAAGCAGCCCATGTATGTCGCCTGGGGTCCCGACCTCACCATGCTGTACAACGACAGCTATCGCGTGTTGCTCGGCTTCAAGCATCCCGCCGCCCTGGGCGCCCCCTTCCTCGACGTGTGGGCCGAGGTGCGGCAGGACCTCGCCCCGCTGGTCGACCAGGTCTTCGCCGGCGAGCCCGTCCACATGGACGACATCACCCTGATGGTCGACCGGGACGGGGCGATGTGCGAGGCGCATTTCGCCTTCTCCTACACGCCCGTGCGCGACGCCGACGGGCAGGTGGCCGGCCTCCTGTGCCCCTGCTCCGAAACGACCGCCCAGGTGCTGGCCGAGCGGCGGCAGGCCTTCCGGCTCGACCTCGAGGAGCAGCTGCGCGACCTGTCCGACCCCCACGAGATCGTCGGGACGGCGGTCCGCGCCCTCGGGCGGCACCTCGGCGCCAACCGCGTCGGCTACGGCGAGATGCAGCCCGACGGCCGGACCGTGCTGTTGGTATCGGGCTACGAGGAGGGCGTCGCGCCCAACAGCGGCGCGGTGCGGATCGACGCCTTCGGGGCGGACGCGGCCGACCGGCAGCGACGGGGCGAGACCAGCCTCAGCGCGGATGTCGCGGCCGAGCCGCTCTACGACGCGGCGGCCTGGGCCGGCATCGAGACGCGCGCCTACGTTTCGGTGCCGCTGGTGCGGCAGGGCCGGCTGACCGCCATGCTCTACGTCAACCAGCGCCACCCCCGGGACTGGATCGAGGGCGACGTCGCGCTCATCGAGGGGGTGGCGGCGCGCGTCTTCGACGCCGTGGAACGCGCCCAGGCCCAGGCGGCGGTGCGCGACAGCGAGGCGCAGTTCAGCATGCTGGCCCAGGCCCTGCCCAACCAGGTGTGGACCTTCCGTCCGGACGGCACGCTCGATTGGTGCAACGAGCGCAGCTACGCCTATGCGGGGCTGGCGCCGGGCGCGCTCGACGGCGAGCTCTGGGCCGGCCTCGTGCATCCCGACGACCGGCCCGAGGCCGTCGCCCGCTGGGAAGCCGCCCGGGCCGCCGGCACGGTCTACGAGGCGGAGTTCCGCCTGCGCCGCGCCGACGGAAGCCACCGCTGGCACATCGCCCGTGCGGTGCCGCTCCGCGACAAGGAGGGCGCCATCCTGCAGTGGGTCTGCGCCAACACCGACATCGACGACCAGAAGCGGGCCGAGTTCGACGTGCTGGCGGCCAAGGACGCCGCCGAGGAGGCGAACCTCGCCAAATCCACCTTCATCGCCAACATGAGCCACGAGTTGCGCACGCCGCTGTCGGCCATCATCGGCTACAGCGAGATGATGCTGGAGGAGATGGAGGACGGGGGCGACGCCGGCACCCTCGTGCCCGACATGCGCAAGGTGGAGGGCAACGCCCGCCACCTGCTCGGCCTCATCAACGACGTGCTCGACCTCAGCAAGGTCGAGAGCGGCAAGATGGAGGTCTATGCGGAAACCTTCGACATCGCGGCGGCGGTGGGCGAGGTCGCCGAAACCGTCGGGACCCTCGTCGGCAAGAAGAACAACCGGCTGGCGCTGGCCCTGGCGCCCGACCTCGGCTCCATGACGTCCGACCTGACCAAGGTGCGCCAGATCCTGCTAAACCTGCTCGGCAACGCCGCCAAGTTCACCGAGAACGGCGTCGTCACGCTGTCGGTCGCCCGCGAGGAGGGTGCCGGCCGCGTCGTCTTCCAGGTCTCCGACACCGGCATCGGCATGACGCCCGACCAGCGCGAAAAGCTGTTCCAGCGCTTCCAACAGGCCGACGAATCCACCACCCGCCGGTTCGGCGGCACGGGCCTCGGCCTGTCGCTGACCCGGGCCTTCGCCGACATGCTGGGCGGCGACGTCTCGGTCGAGAGCACGGAAGGCCAGGGCAGCACCTTCTCGGTGCGGCTTCCGGACAGCTATGTGGCGGCGACCGAGGACGGGCCGGAGGTCGAGGCCGAGGGCGCCCCGGGCGAGGGCGACCGCGACCTCATCCTGGTGATCGACGACGACGCCGACCAGCGCGACCTCCTCACCCGGTTCCTCACCCGCGAGGGCTTCGGCGTCCAGGTGGCGGGCGACGGCCGCAAGGGCCTCGCCCTCGCCCGCTCGCTCCACCCCCGCGCCATCCTGCTCGACGTCATGATGCCGGGCGTCGACGGGTGGTCGGTGCTGAGCGAGCTCAAGGCCGACCCGGACCTCGCCGCCGTGCCGGTCGTCATGGTGACGTCCGTCGACCAGCGCAACCTCGCCGCCTCGCTCGGGGCCGCCGACTACATGATCAAGCCCGTCCGCTGGGACCGGTTCAGCCAGGTGATGGACCGGTTCCGGACCCCGGAAGGCGGCATCCTGCTGGTCGAGGACAACGAGGCGGCGCGCACCAACATCCGCACCATGCTGGCGGCGGACGGCTGGGACGTGCGGGAAGCCGAGAACGGCCGCGACGCGCTGCTGCGCGTCGCCGAGCAGCGGCCCGAGGTCGTGCTGCTCGACCTCAACATGCCGGTGATGGACGGCTTCGACTTCCTGAAGGAGCTGCGCACCCTGCCGGGCTGCGGCGACATCCCGGTCGTGGTGCTGACGGCGCGGGACCTGACGCGCGAAGACCGGCGCCTGCTGCGCGGCGCCGACCAGATCCTCAACAAGGGCGACCTCAGCCTGCGGTCCGTGGTGGACCGCCTGCAGGGGCTCGCCAAATCCTGACGGCGGCGAGCCCTGGACGGGGCCGCCGTGCCGCGGCCCGGCGGGTCAGGCGGCGGGACCGGGCGACGCCAGCGCAGCCCGCACCGCCGCCACATCGGCGGCGGCGCCGCGGGCCAGGATGCGGACGTCGTTCGGCAGCGTCACGAGGTCGAAGCCCCAGCCGATCGCCCGGGCGGCATAGGCGGGGCTGCCGCAATGGAGCGCCGCCCGGATGCCGGCCCGCTTGGCGGCGCCCAGGATCGTCCGGATCGCATCCAGCATCTCGGGCTCTTCCCGGTCGAAACCGGTGCGGAAGCGCCGGCCCGTGAGGGCGAGGGTCAGGTCCGCCGGCCCGATGTAGAGACCGTCGAGCCCCGGCGTCGCCGCGATGGCGTCGACCTCGCCGAAGCCCCGGGCCGTCTCGATCATGGCGAAGCAGATCACCCGCGCGTCGGCCGTCTCGCCGTAGCCGGCGCCTTCGACGATTGCGGCCCGGGTCGGCCCGAAGCTGCGGGTGCCGGCCGGCGGGTAGCGGACGTAGGACACGAGTTCCGCCGCCTGAGCGGCCGTCTCGACCATGGGGCAGACGACGCCCACCGCGCCCATGTCGAGCGCCCTCATGATCGGCGCGGGCGCCAGCCAGGGCACCCGCACCAGCGGCGCGGCGCCGCTCGCCCGCAGCGCCTGGATCATGGCGAGCGCGTCGCCGTCGTCGATCATGCCGTGCTGCAGATCGATCGTGACCGAGTCGTAGCCGCCCCTCGCCACGATCTCGGCCGCGAAGGCGTCGCCGATCGACAGCCATCCGTTGAGGGCGGCCCGTCCCTCCGTCCAGAGGGCCTTCAGGCTTTGCGGTTCCATGGCGGGTTCCGTGTCGGGCGGGGTCAAATGTGGCGTATCAGCGGCCGTGGCGGGCGCGCCAGTCGGCGAAGGCCGCGAGGTTGCTCTCGTCGGTCGGCGGGTAGAGGCCGACCGTCCGGGCGCCGGCGCGCACCCGCTCCATGACGAAATCCTCGTAGGCCGTCATCTCGACGGCCTCGTCGGCGATGGCATCGGCGATGCCGGCCGGCACCACGATGACGCCATCGGCGTCCCCCACCATGACGTCGCCGGGAAAGACCGGCGCGTCGCCGCAGCCGATCGGCACCTGCAGGTCGACGGCCTGGTGCAGGGTGAGGTTGGTGGGGGCCGAGGCGCGGGCGTGGAACGACGGCATGGCGAGCGCGGCGATCTCGGCCGTGTCGCGGAAGCCGCCGTCGGTCACGACGCCGGCCACGCCCCGCACCGTCAGCCGCGTCATCAGGATGCCGCCGGCCGAGGCGGCGCGCGGGTCCTTGCGGCTGTCCATCACCAGCACGGCGCCGGGCGGGCATTCCTCGACGGCGCGCCGCTGCGGATGGGACGGGTCGCGGAACACCGTCATGGGGTTCAGGTCCTCGCGGGCCGGCATGTAGCGCAGCGTATAGGCCGGCCCCACCATGGAGCCGTCCCGCGGGAGGCTCAGCGGGCGCACGTCCTGAACCATCTGCTTGAACAGGCCGCGCTTGAACAGCGCCGAGGCGAGCGTGGCGGTGCTGACGCCCTTCAGCTTGGAGCGGGTGTCGGGGTTCATGGTGAGATCCATGGCGGGCTCCTCAGAAGATCGCCGGCTCGGGCACCGGCGCGCCGAATTCGGTGCGCAGGAAATCGAAGTCGCAGCCCTGGTCGGCCTGCTGGATGTGCCGGGAGAAGGCCCAGCCGTAGCCTCGCTCGTAGCGCGGGGCCGGCGGCACCCAGGCGGCGCGGCGCTCCGCCAGTTCGGCGTCCGACACCTCCATGCGGATCGAGCGGGCATCGACGTCGAGCGTGACGATGTCGCCGGTGCGCAGCAGCGCCAGCGGCCCGCCGACGTAGCTTTCCGGCGCCACGTGCAGCACGCAGGCGCCGTAGCTGGTGCCCGACATGCGGGCGTCCGACAGGCGCAGCATGTCGCGGTGGCCCTGCTTCAGCAGCTTCTTCGGCATGGGCAGCATGCCCCATTCCGGCATGCCGGGCCCGCCCTGCGGCCCGGCGTTGCGCAGCACCAGGACGCTGTCGGCCGTGACGTCGAGATCCTCGTCGTCGATGGCCTTCTTGAGGCTCGGGTAGTCGTCGAAGACGAGGGCGGGACCCGAATGCTTGAGGAAGCGCTGGTCCATGGCGGCCGGCTTGATGACGCAGCCGTCGGGCGCGAGGTTGCCGTGCAGCACCGCGAGCGACCCCTCGCCGTAGATGGGCTTCGACAGCGGGCGGATCACGTCGGCGTCGTAGACCTTGGCGCCCGCGATGTTCTCGCCCAGCGTGCGCCCCGTGACGGTGAGGCAGTCGAGGTCGAGATGCTGGCGGATCTCGTTCATCAGCGCCCGGATGCCGCCGGCGTAGAAGAAGTCCTCCATGAGGTACTTGTCGCCCGACGGCCGCACGTTGCCGATGACGGGCACGCGGCGGCTGTGGTGTTCGAAATCGGCGAGGCCCACGTCGTGGCCGGCGCGGCGCGCCATGGCGATGAGGTGGATGATGGCGTTGGACGAGCAGCCCATCGCCATGGCGACCGCGATGGCGTTGCCGAAGGCCGCGCGCGTCTGGATGCGCCTCGGCGTCAGGTCCTCCCACACCATGTCGACGATGCGCCGCCCGCTTTCGGACGCGAGGCGGATGTGCCCCGCATCGGCGGCCGGGATCGAGGAGCCGCCCGGCAGCACCATGCCGACAGCTTCGGCGATGGCCGTCATGGTGGAAGCCGTGCCCATGGTCATGCAGGTGCCGTAGGAGCGCGCGATGCCGCCCTCGACGCCGAGCCAGTCCTGGTCGGTGATCTTCCCGGCCCTGAGTTCGTCCCAGTATTTCCAGCTGTCCGAGCCCGAGCCCAGCACCTTGCCCTGCCAGTTGCCGCGCAGCATGGGGCCGGCGGGCAGGAAGATCGCCGGCACGTCCATGGAGGTGGCGCCGAGCAGCAGCCCGGGCGTGGACTTGTCGCAGCCGCCCATCAGCACGGCGCCGTCGATCGGGTGCGAGCGCAGCAGCTCCTCGGCCTCCATGGCGAGCATGTTCCGGTACAGCATGGAGGTCGGCTTCAGGTAGCTTTCCGACATGGACAGCGCCGGCAGCTCAACCGGGAAGCCCCCGGCCATGAGGATGCCGCGCTTCACGTCATCCACGCGCTGCTTGAAGTGCATGTGGCAGGGCTGCAGGTCGGACCAGGTGTTGAGGATGGCGATGACGGGCTTGCCGGACCATTCCTCGGGCGCGTAGCCCATCTGCATGGCGCGGGAACGGTGGCCGAAGGAGCGCAGGTCGGCCGGGCCGAACCAGCGGGCCGAGCGCAGCTCCGAGGGCTGCTTGCGGACCTGCAGCGGTTCCGCCGGGACGGCGCCGGGCTCGAGCTCCGGCGGGGCGAGCGGGGCGTCGGGCTTGCTGTCGGGCATGGGGGCCTCCCTCAATGGGCCGCCGGCTGCGGGCGGTGCAGCTCGAGGCGGTGGATGTCCTTGACGATCACGAGGTAGCTCACCGCCGCCGCGAGGGCGTTGAGCCCCACGAAGACGAGCGCGCCGTCGTAGGAGCCGGTGATGCCGATGATGTAGCCGATGACGATCGGCGTCGTGATCGACGAAACGTTGCCGCACATGTTGAACAGCCCGCCCGACAGGCCGGCGATCTCGCGCGGCGCCGTGTCGGACAGGACCGCCCAGCCGAGCGCCCCGATGCCCTTGCCGAAGAACGACACCGCCATGATGGCGACGACGAGCCACTGCGCCTCGACGTAGTTGCACAGGATCATGCACATCGACACCAGCATGCCGAGCACGAGCGGCAGCTTGCGGGCGAAGGTCAGCGAGTGCCCGCGCCGCAGCAGCGCATCCGACCAGGTGCCGCCCACGACGCCGCCGGCGAAGCCGCAGATCGCCGGGATGGCGGCCACGAAGCCGGCGTTGAGGATGCCCATGTGCCGCTGCTGGACCAGGTAGACGGGGAACCAGGTGATGAAGAAATACGTGATGGCGTTGATGCAGAACTGGCCGACGAAGATGCCCACCATCATGCGGTCGCGCAGCAGGGCCAACATGGCGTCGAAGTCCGCCCCGGAGGTGGACGCCCGGCGCCCGCGCGGGGGGGCGCCCGGCCCGTCGAGGTCCACCAGCGCGCCGCCCTCGCGCATGTAGTCGCGCTCGAGCGTCCCCAGGCGCGGGTGGTGGCCGGGGCTGTGGACGACCTTGAGCCAGACGGCACTGACCGCGATGCCGAGCACGCCCATAACGACGAAGACCGCCGGCCAGCCATAGGTGACGGTGATCCAGCCCATGATGGGGGCGAAGAGCGCGGTGGCGAAATACTGGGCGGCGTTGAACAGGGCCGAGGCCGTGCCGCGCTCGCCGGCCGGGAACCAGGCCGCCACGATGCGGCCGTTGGCGGGGAACGAGGGCGCCTCGGCGGCCCCGACGAGGAAGCGCAGCGCGAAGAGCGCGTAGACCGCCGTGACGGCGCTGAACACCCAGACGCCGCCCTGCAGCAGGGTGAAGAGCGACCATGTGAAGATGCTGGCGAAATAGACCCGCTTCGAGCCGAAGCGGTCGAGCAGCCAGCCGCCCGGGATCTGGGCGATGACGTAGGACCAGCCGAAGGCCGAGAAGACGTAGCCCATGCCGATGGGCGTCAGGCCGAGGTCCTTGGCCATGACGGGACCGGCGATGGACAGCGTCGCCCGGTCGGCGTAGTTGACGACCGTGACGACGCAAAGCATCGCCACGATCCCGAACCGAACCCGGCCCATCGCCAGTTCGGCCATCCCCGTCGCCGTCGACATCCCGTCCCTCCCCAACAGCATGGTCGCCGGCGGCCTCTTGGCGGGCCGCGTCCGGCGGAATGGTCGCGTCATCGACGCCCTGACGAGCCGCGGCGTGTCGCCGACCCGCGCCAGCTTTCGACGCCGAGCCTGTCCCCAGATGCCAGAGCACTTTCGCCTTCGGCGAATTCGCTCCAGCTTCGAATCGACAGCAGTTTCATCGGCTTCGAGGCGCCAAGGCGACTCGGAGAAAGCCGATCCTGCTTTAGGCCGCGGCGGCGGCCCGCGCGGGGCCGACGAGGCCCCAGGCTTCGAGCGCGGCGCGCAGCGCCGTCGCCTGGCGTTCCGACAGCGGCCAGGCGCCGGGCGGCCGCACCGCCCCGCAGTCCCGGCCCAGCAGGGCCAGGGCGGCCTTCACCACCGTCACGTTGGTGCCGTTGCCTTCCTCGGCGCGGAGGTCCTCGAAGGCCCGCATGCCGGCGATGAGCGCGTTGGCGCCCGGGTAATCGCCGGCCGCCAGGGCCGCGTGAATGGCGACGGAGCGCTCGGGCCAGACGTTGATGAGGCCCGAGGTGAAGCCCCGCGCGCCGACGGCGCAGAGCGGGGGCGCCCAGGTTTCGGCCAGCCCGCCCACCCAGACGATGGCGGGGTCGGAGCGGCGGATCGCCTCGGCGAGGCGCAGGGGCGTGGGCGAGGCCCACTTGACGCCCACCACGCCCGGAACGGTGCAGAGCCGCGCGATGGCGTCGAGCCCGATGGCGTCGTTGCGCAGGTAGAGCACGAGCGGCAGGCCGTCGCCGGCCTCGGCGATCCGCGCCACATAGGCCTCGACGCCCCGCGGCGCCACGAAGGGGTCGGGCGGCTGGTGCACCATCAGGCCGGCGGCCCCGGCCTGCCGGGCAGCGCGGGCCAGCGCCACGGCGTCGCCGATCGCGCGCCCGACCCCGGCCACCAGCGGCACGCGCCCGTCGACGATCTCGGCCGCCGCCGCCACCATGCGCTCGGCCTCGGCCGTGGTGAGGCCGTAGAACTCGCCCGTGTTGCCGTTGACGGTGAGGATGTGGACGCCGGCCGCGACGGCCCGGTCGACGATCGGCCGGAGGCGGTCGGGCGCGAGCCGGTCGTCCCGGTCGAAGGGCGTCACCAGGATGCCCGATATGCCCGTGAGGGCCTGGAGCAGGCCGGGATGCGGCGACGGCATGGGTCCCTCCTTCGGCGAGCGGGGCGCGGCCTTCGAGGGAGCCGCGTCGTCCGAACGACCACGACGGTGTCACCGCACCGGCAACCTGTCAAGTCGTCGGACAGGTTGACGGTCTGTCGCAGGGCCGTCATCCTGCCGGAGGACCGGCACTCGGGCGGGGTCGGCGCGCGTGGAGCTTGCGGTGGACGGGCAGGAGTGCGGGCGAAGGGGCTGGCGGGAGGACGGGACGCCGCGGCGGCGCGCCGACGGTAGCGACGTTCGGCGCCGTCGGCCGTGAGCGAGTTCCGGCCGGTTCCGCGCCGCAAGGAGCGGCTCGGCGACATCATCTACGGGCAGATCCTCGACCGGATCACGGCGGGCGCGCTGAAGCCGGGCGACAAGCTGCCGTCGGAGAACGAGATCTGCCGTTCGTCGCAGGTGTCGCGCCCCACCGTGCGGGAAGCCCTGATGCGCCTCCACGCCGACGGGCTCGTCGTGACGCGGCAGGGCTCGGGCACCTATGTGCAGCACCGCCCGTCCGAACACCTGACGCGGCTCGCCAAGGCTTCGGACATCGCCGAGTTGCTGCGCTGCTTCGAGGTGCGTCTCGGGCTCGAGAGCCAGGCGGCGGGCCTCGCCGCGCAGCGCCGGACGCCGGCCGAGGTGGAGGCCATCTTCGCGGCGCTCGACGCGCTGCGGGCGGCCTTCGCGCGGGGCAGCGTGCCGGCCCGCACGGATTTCGCCTTCCACCTCGCCGTCGCGGCGGCGAGCGGCAACCCGCTGTTCGGCGAGATCCTGGAAACGCTGAACGAGACCATCCAGGAGATGATGGGGGTGGCGCTCGGCATCACCCGGGCGGGCTCGCAGGAGCGGGCCCGGCGCGTGTTCGACGAGCACGAGGCCATCGCCGAGGCCATCCGCCAGGGCGACGCCGAAGCCGCCACCCTGACCATGCGCTACCACCTCCACCGCGCCCGCCAGCGGCTCACGGACGGTCAGCGCGACCAATGACGCCGGGCCGCCGGCCCATGTCGGGCTGCGGCCGACACGGGCCAGACCATGGACGCGCGCCTCGCCCGCCGCGGCGGGCGGGCAGCATCAGAACAGGGTAACGCCGGAGGCGACGATGCGCTGGTGATGGGCGATCCACAGGCGGACCACGCGGGCGAGGAAGCTTTCGGCGCGGGCGGGAGCCCGGCCGGGCCGCGCGGCGGCGAGCGAATAGGACGTCAAGGCTCATCCCCATGGGTCGGTGCGAAACCCGGGCGGGCGCGCTGTCCGACGCACAATGCGGGTTTTATCGCAGCGCAGCAATTTCCCGCGCCGCAGCGACGCCATGCATGCCGCGCATGGTCGGGGCGGCGCGGGGCGGGGCGGACCCCGCCGGGACCGGCGTCGCTCGACCGGTGCCGTCAGATCGTCCAGCCGCCGTCGATGACGTGGATCTGGCCCGTCGTGTAGGTGGCGCCGGCGAGATAGACGGCCAGGGCGGCGATCTCGGCCGGCTGGCCGATGCGACCGATCGGCTGGCGCGCCACGAAGGCGGCGCGGGCCGCCTCGTAATCGCCCTGGGCGCGCAGCCGGTCCTGCAGCGAGGGGGACTCCACCGTCCCCGGGCAGATGGCGTTGCAGCGGATGCCCTGCGCGACGTAGTCGGCCGCCACGGATTTGGTGAGGCCGATGACGGCCGCCTTGGTGGCGCCGTAGGCGAAGCGGTTGGGCACGCCCTTCACGCTGCTGGCCACCGAGGCCATGTTGACGATGGCGCCGTCGCGGCGCTCCAACATGCCGGGCAGCACCGCCCGGATCGTCCGCACCATGGCCTTGACGTTGAGGTCGAAGGCGACGTCGAGGTCCCGGTCGCTGCATTCGAGCAGGCTGCCGCCGTGCACCACGCCGGCGCAGTTGAACAGGACGTCGACGGCGCCGATGCGGGCGGCGAGCGCCGACACGGCCTCGCCGTCGAGCACGTCGAGCCTGTGGGCCTCGACCCGGCCGAGCCCGTCCAGGCCCGCGAGCCCGTCCGCGTTGATGTCGGTGGCGACCACGCGGGCGCCCGCCGCCGCGAAGGCCTCGACCGAGGCGCGGCCGATACCCTGCGCGGCCGCCGTGATGAGGACCGTCTTGCCGTCCAGCATGGTTGGTTTTCCGTTTGCCGATGGTCACTGGCCCGGCGCGGCACCATTGCACCGCGCCGGAGCCCCACGCATACAGGGGCGGGGCGCCGATGCCCATCGCGGCCCGGGCCGGAGGAGGCGCATCAGCGGTACCCGGCGGCCTGGAGATCGAAGAGCGCCGCGTAGCGCCCGCCCATCGCCACGAGTTCGGCGTGGCTGCCCTGCTCGGCGACGCGCCCCTCCTCCAGCACCAGGATGCGGTCCGCCATCCGCACCGTCGAGAAGCGGTGCGAGATGATGAGGCAGGTGCGCCCGCGGCTGAGGTCGCGGAAACGCCGGAACACCTCGTATTCGGCCCGGGCGTCGAGGGCCGCCGTCGGCTCGTCGAGCACCAGCACGGCGCCGTCGCGCATGTAGGCGCGGGCGATGGCCATCTTCTGCCACTCGCCGCCCGACAGCTCGACGCCGTCCTTGAAGCGGCGGCCGAGCGGCTGCCCGTAGCCCTGCGGCAGGCGCGCGATCACGCGGTCGGCCAGCGCCCGGGCGGCGGCGTCGGCGACGCGCGGCGCATTGCCGGCCTCGGCGATGAGCCCCACCTCGATGTTCTCGGCCGCCGTGAAGGAATAGCGCACGAAGTCCTGCAGGATGAGGGCGATGCGGCCGCGCAGGTCGTCGAGCGCGAAGGCGCGCAGATCGATCCCATCCACCGTGATGCGCCCTTCGACGGGATCGTAGAGGCGCGACAGCAGCTTGACGATCGTGGTCTTGCCGGCGCCGTTCTCCCCCACCAGCGCCACGACCTCCCCGGCGCGGATCTCGAGGTCGAGGTTCCGCACCGCCCAGCGTTCCGCCTCGGGGTAGCGGAAGCCCACCCCCTCGAAGCGGATGCCGGAGCGGATCGGCGCCGGGAACGGCACGGGCCGGGCGGGCGAGCGCACCGCCGGCACGATGTCGAAGAACGAGAACAGGTCGTCGAGATAGGCGGCCTGGGAGGCCAGCTGCGACAGGCCGAGCAGGAGCCCCTCCAGCAGCGAGCGCAGCCGCAGCAGCGAGCCGGCGAGGAAGCCGAGGTCGCCGATGGTGACGTCGCCGGCGAGCGTGCGCCACAGGATGACGGCGTAGCCGGCGTAGTAGGAGAGCGCGCTCAGCGTGGCGAAGAGCCCGCCCCACAGCGCCCGCCGCGTCGCGAGCCGGCGCGTCTCGCCGTACATGAGGTCGGACAGGGCCGCGAAGCGCCCGGCGAGGAAGCCCTCGAGCCCGAAGAGCTTCACCTCCTTGGCGGTCTCGACGCTGGCGCCGAGGTAGCGCAGGTAGTCGACCTGGCGCCGCTCGGGCGTCCGGCCGAAGTTCAGCCGGTAGCCCTCGCGGTTGAAGTGGAGTTCGCCGTAGGCGGCGGGCACGAGCGCGGCGGCGAGCAGCAGCAGCAGCCAGGGCGCATAGGCGGCGAAGCCGGCCGCCAGCACCGCCACGGTGACGAGGTCCTGCGCTTGGCCGAACACGAGCTGCAGGATGGAGGAGCGGCCCGTCACCTGGCGGCGGGCCCGGTCGAGCCGGTCCTGCTGGTCGGCGGATTCGAACTGTTCGAGGTCGAGCGTCGCGGCATGGCGCATCAGGGCGAGGCTGGCGCCGTCGCTGTAGCGCTGGCCGAGCAGGTCGCCGACGAGTTGGCTGGCCCGGCCGAGCAGGTCCGACAGGATGCCGAGCCCGGCCTCGGTGCCGACCAGCAGGGCGATGTGGGTCAGGCGCCCCGCCGCGATCCAGTCGGCGAGGGCGGGTCCGGGATGGGGCAGCCGCGCCTCGGACACGACGGCGTCGATGATGAGCTTGCCGACGTAGAGTGCCGCCGTGGGCAGCAGGGCGCGGGCGAGCCGCAGAGCGACCGTGGCGAGCGCCAGACCCGGACTGGTCCGCCAGATGAGGCGCAGCAGGCGCGGCAGGCTGCCGAGCGTGCCGAGCCGGTCGTGCAGCATCGCGAGGGGCTGGAAGGCGGCCATGCCCGACCTTTGACCGCGTCGCCGGGGCGGACGCAAGGGGCAGAGCGACCGAGGCGGGACGGGTCCGGGGGCCCGGGTGGGTGGGACAACGGGTGCTGGCGCCCGCGCGTCCGACGCTCAATAGGTCAGGCGCACCCCGATATAGGCCTGCAGGATGTTGGTGAAGGCGTTGTTGAGCGCCGTCGTGTCGTTGGCCGGAGTGTAGAGCTTGCCGGCGCAGGCCTGGAGAGCCGGCCTGATGAGATCGACCCTGGTCTGGCTCACCGCGACGGATGTCGGGGACGGCCCCACGATCGCCGTGACGGGTTGGCCGAGGGTGGCCATATATCCCCAATCCAAGGTCATCGGCAGGTAGGCCGTGTGGATGAAGGCGACGCTGACCTTGGCGGCGCGCAACACGTTGCAGAAGCTGGTGTCGATGACGGTGACCTGCGGGCGGAGCGAAAGGTCGTCGGTCCAGGTCCGGTTGGGGTCCTGGACGCCGTCCGTCGCGATGATCAGCAGCTTCTTCGGATGACCCGCCGACAGGCCGTCGCCACCGGCGCCGATGTCGGCCATGACGCTGCCGATCGACTCGTTGAAGTGGGTGGCGCCGGCATAGTCGCCCGATGTCGCCGGAGCCGTGGGGAGGTTGTTGCGCAGTCGCGCCGTATCGCTGATCGGCGTGGAGCTGCCGGTCAGATTGTGCAGGGTGCTGTCGAAACTGTAGATGCTCGAGCGGATGTAGCGATGCTGCGGGTCGTCGCGATCCACCGTATCGAAGAACTTGCGGATCCCGCTGTTGATCACGTCGTAGCGGAGGTGCACGCCGGTGGCCTCGGCATAGGCGTATTGATCGGCATAGCCCGCGAAAGGCTGGCCGTCGTGGCACGCGAAGGCACAGCCGGTGGTCTGGATCAGCCTCGCCTGGTCGTCCGAGGAGGCCCCGATCGACATCGACCCGGACGTATCGATCATCAGGTACACATTGATGAAGGACGGCAGGGACATCGAAGCCGACGACTGGCCCGCGACATCGGCGGTCGGAGACCCGAAGATGCGCCCGAACCTGAGGCTGCCGGTGGCGCTGTAGCCGACCTTGGCGGTCACGACATTGCCGTTCGCCGGGACATCGACGGAGATCACGGGCGTCGGCGTCGGCTGTTGGCCGGCATTGCCGGCATTGGCGGCGAAGATCTGTGCGCCGACCTGCTCGCCATGGCTTCGGGCGAGCGCGGTCGACACGCCCGCCTGGATGTCCTTCGCCGTCGCCCTGACGGCGCCGAGCGAGGCCGCGTCGGCGGCCTGGTCGAACTGGGATTTGCCCGTCGCCAGCACGATATGGTCGATGGCGAGCCCGGTCAGGCCGATGAGCGGCAGAAGCGCCAGGCACGTGATGATGGCGACGTTGCCGCGCACATCCCCGGCGAAACGTCGCGGCGCCGCTGGAACGAGTCGCGCGAAACGCGGACGAAGACGATGCAGCATGGTCAGAACCCCGGGCATACGATGGCGATGGACGGGTTCGCCGAAAGGTCGCCCAGGGTCAGCGGGTCGATGTAGCGGGGGGCGAAGTAGGCGGACCGGGTGATCGTGCGCGGTCCCGCGATCCGGTCTCCGAACAACGGCTTGTAGGCATATTGGCTGTCGACCACGATGGTCGAACCCGGGCTGAACAGGCTCAGCGGCAGGGTCGTGGGGCTGTAGGGCGATCCGTCGGCGACGGATCGGAGCGTCCCACACGGCCGGCGTCGCGCGCCCGCGCTCCAGGCCACATGGGCCTCGTACTTGCACCGGACCGTGCAGCCCGCGACCGTCGGCTTGAAGACCACGCTGGTGAAGCTCGACGTCATGATCGACCACCAGTCCACGCCCTGCATCTGGGCATCGGTGAGAACCTCCGGATCGATGATCATGCCGGAGTCCGAGATGAACTGGAGGTCCGCCGCCGTCGGCGGGCTTTGCGAACTCGACAGCATCTCGCCGATGGCGTTCGCGGTGGCGACCACCTCCTTGCCGGTCGTGGCGAGCCGGTAGATCTCCACGGAGCCCATCATCAGACCGAGCAGAACGGGCAGCACGAGCGCGAATTCCACTGCCGATGTCGCGCCGACCCCGCGGGCGAACCGCGCAAGGGCACGTCCGGGCACAGCCCTGCCTGCAAGCAGCGGTGGACGGGCCGGGACGGAGCGGATCGCGCGCTGCATCGCCTCAGCATCCCGCAGCTGTGTTGGCGGCCAGGAACGACTCGTTTCGAAACACCTGCGATGCGCCGATGACCCGAACGGAGCCGCCCCTGTAGCTGACCGAGCTGGTCAGCCAGAGGCCCGTGACGACCGGCATGGCATAGAGGAGTTCAAGGACGACGAACTGGTTCTTGTCGCCGGGGCAGAACTTGTTCAGCGACTGGTCCAGAGACGGCCGGGTGACGACGTATTGCACACGACCGTTGGAGGCTTTGTAGGAGGTCGTGAGCCCGTAGAAGCTCGACGGCACCGTCTGCACGCTGAAGACGAGGTTGGAACAGGAGAGGACCGAGGGTAGATAACCGCAGACGAGGGCCCGGAACCCGTCGGCGTCCAGGTTGTCGGTCTGGACGGCGCCGATGGCGATCTGTCGGGCCACACGTTGGGACACCACGTCGAGGCTGGAGCGGCAATAGGAGTCGAGCCCCATCTCGGCGATGGCGAAGATCAGCATGAACAAGGGCAAGGCCACGAGACTGAACTCGACGGCACTCGTGCCCCGGCGGTCGCCGGCAAGACGCCGACCTGTTGCGAACCAGCACCGCATCGACATGCCCTCGAGGACGGGCCGCCCCCCGCCACGGGCCAGATGCCCCGGCGAGATCCGGCCTACAGCGGCCCGACGAGGACGGACGTCGGGCTCGCGGCTCCCGTCACACTAGGCGACGACCGATGAATCAAGGGTTGCAAAGCCGTCGATATCGGCGGTGTTTTGCGACCGCCGGACCTGATCCACACGAGGGCACGCACGGCTCCGCACGCCGAGGCGGTGCCGCGCCCGGCGCGCCGGGAGCGGCCCGGCCTCGGCGCCCGTCAGGCGGCGTCGCCCACCACGATCCCGGGCAGCAGCGGCAGCGCGATGCTGCAGCGGACCTCGCCCGGCAGGAAGTCGAGCCGGGTCACGGCGCCGAGCTCATAGGGCAGGCTCCGTTCGATCACGTCGGTGCCGAACCCCCGGCGTCGAGGGGCCGGGCCCGCCACCCTCACGCCCGTCTCGCTCCAGCGGAACAGCAGCCGCGGCGGGTCGGCGCTGCGGTCGATGGTCCAGACCACCGACACCGCCCCCCGGTCGGACGTCAGGGCGCCGAACTTGACGGCGTTGATGACGAGTTCATGCAAGGCCAGCATCACGGCCTCGGCTGCCCGCCCGCGCAGCCGCAGGTGCGGGCCGTCCACGGTGACGCTGGTATCGGTGACGCGATGCGCCACGAGTTCCTCGCGGATCATGCCTTCGAGGTCGACGCCGTCGTCGCCGCTGCGGATCAGCGCGTCCTGGACCCGGGCGAAGGCGTCGAGCCGCCCCTCGAAATGGGTGGCGTAATGCTCGACCGTGTCGCTGGTCCGCGCCGTTCGCCGCGCCACCGAGCGGATCACGGCGAGGGCGTTGCGCATGTAATGCTGCACGTCGTCGAGGCAGCCCCGGCCGACGCCGAGCGGGCGGGCCTGCACCGTCAACGTCCCGATCCATTCGTGCAGCGTGCCGTCGGGATGGAGGGCATGGGTGGCGTAGGGGCGAACCTCGCGGTAGTCCTCGCCACCACGGTGCTTCAGGCGGAAGGGCGGCCGTTCGAGGCTCGCGCCGCCGACCACCCAGGGCGCCGCAGCGGCTGCACGGTCGGCGGGGTGGACAGCCTCCAGCCAGCCCTGGCCGCGGCTGCCGGGCTCAGACAGGCCCGTGAAGGCCGACCAACCATGGCAGGACCACGTCCATCTGCCCGACGGGTCGGCCCGCCAGAACAGCGGAGAGTGGCCCGCGAGGCACTGGGCAGCACGCGGCACGGCGACCTCCTCATGGTTCCCGGAGGCCGGGAACGGGCCCCGATGTCCGATCCCGTTCGGCGACCTGCATCGGCGGCCCCCTTCCCCTCAGACCGGCGCCGACACGCGACGGCGAGACCCGGAGCTTCGGGCCGGGCCTTGTCCCGTTTCGGAGAAGAGTTCGGCCAGCTTCTCGGTCATGGCCCCCCCGAGCTCTTCCGCGTCGACGATCGTCACGGCGCGCCGGTAGTAGCGTGTCACGTCATGGCCGATGCCGATGGCGATCAGTTCCACGGGAGACCGCGTCTCGATCTCCTCGATGGTCGCGCGGAGGTGTTTTTCGAGGTAATTGCCGGCATTGACCGAGAGGGTCGAGTCGTCGACCGGGGCCCCGTCCGAGATCATCATCAGGATCTTGCGCTGTTCGGGACGGCCGAGCAGGCGCTTGTGGGCCCAATCCAGCGCCTCGCCGTCGATGTTCTCCTTCAGCAGGCCCTCGCGCATCATCAGGCCGAGGTTGCGGCGCGCCCGCCGCCAGGGCGCGTCGGCCGCCTTGTAGATGACGTGGCGCAGGTCGTTGAGGCGGCCCGGCGTAGCGGGCTTGCCGGACTGCAGCCACGCCTCGCGGGACTGGCCGCCCTTCCAGGCCTTGGTGGTGAAACCCAGGATCTCGACCTTGACGCCGCAGCGCTCCAGCGTCCGCGCCAGGATGTCGGCGCAGGTCGCCGCCACCGTGATGGGGCGTCCCCGCATCGAGCCGGAATTGTCGAGCAGCAGCGTCACCACGGTGTCGCGGAAGTCGGTGTCCTTCTCGCGCTTGAAGGACAGGGGCTGCTGGGGATCGATGACCACGCGGGACAGGCGCGCCGGATCCAGCATGCCCTCCTCGAGGTCGAACTCCCAGGCGCGGTTCTGCTGCGCCATCAGCCGGCGCTGCAGGCGGTTGGCGAGGCGCGCCACGACGCTCGACAGGTTGTTGAGCTGCTTGTCGAGATAGGCGCGCAGCCGCTCCAGTTCCTCGGCGTCGCAGAGTTGCTCGGCGGGCACGACCTCGTCGAACTTCACCGTGAAGGCCTTGTAGTCCGGGCCCTTCGCATCGCCGGGAGGAGCCTGGGGACGGCGGCTCTCGGCAGCCTCCTCGGCCTCGCCGTCGTCCTGGTCCTCGAGGGTCTCGCCGGCGGGAGCGTCGGGGCTCTCCATGGCGCCCTCCTCCATGTCCTCGGCGGACGACTCGGCCGTGTCCATCTCGAGGGTCTGGCCGGTCTCGGACTCCTGGCCCTCGCCTTCCGACTGGTCGGCATCGTCCTCGGCCTGGTCCTGGTTCTCGTCCTGGTCGTCCTCCTCCCGGTCGAAGGCGGAGGGATCGGCCATGTCGAGCGACTGGAGCAGCTTGTGGATGGAGCGGCCGAAGGCGCGCTGGTCCTCGAGGATCGTGTCGAGCCGGTCGAGATCGGCGCCGGCGCGCTCCTCGATCCAGGGTCGCCACAGGTCGACGATGGTCTGGGCAGCCGGCGGCGGGGCCCGGCCGGTGAGGCGCTCGCGCACCATCAGGGCAACGGCATCCTCGATGGGCGCGTCGGCCCGGTCGGTGATCTCGGCATAGTTGCCGCGGTGGTAGCGGTCCTCCAGCATGGCGGCGAGGTTGACGCCGACACCGTCCATGCGGCGCGCCCCGATGGACTCGACCCGCACCTGCTCGACCGCCTCGAAGACCGAGCGGGCCGCCTGCGCCTCGGGAAGCAGCCGGCGGTGGGTGGCGGCATCGTGGCAGGCGAGCTTGAGCGCCATGGAATCGGCGTGGCCCCGCACGATGGCGGCCTCGCGCGGGCTCAGCTTGCGGGCCGGCTCGGGCAGGCGCGCCTTGGCGCCCTCGCCGTGGCCGACGACGCTGGGCTTGTCGGGCGCGTAGGAGACTTCGAGCCCGGGAGTGCGTGACATGGCGCGCATGCAGGAGGCGACCGCCCGCTTGAATGGCTCTTGCGGAGCCTCCGTGGGCGTGCCGGGCTTGCGGTTCGAAAGGGGGCTCATAGGCTCTTGGTCATGTAGTGGCGGCGATGGCCGGCGGGGAAGCCGTCGAGCCTGGCGAAGTCGCGGTAACCGAGCTTGCGATAAAAGTCCGGCGCCTGAAAGGAGAACGTGTCGAGCACGCAATCCGTCGCACCTCTGGCGCGGGCCTCGTCCTCGGCGCGCGCCATGAGGGCTGTGGCATGGCCCCGGCCGCGGTGCTCGGCCGCGACCCAGAGCCCGTCGACGGCGAGCCAGCCCATGAAGGTCTGGCCGACGAGGCCGCCGACGAAGGCCCCGTCCTGCCGCAGCACGAAGGTGAGGGGCCGGCGCCCGCCATCGTGCTTGGCACGCGTATCGGCCCGCAGCGCCTCCATGATGGCGTGCCGAGCCTCGGCCTCGCGGAGTCCGGGCACGAGGCGGATGGCGGCCGTCACGGCTCCGGCCAGGCGATGGGCCGGGTCATCACCTGATCCCAGGTATAGGGAACGTCCACGGGGAAGATCGCCATCGGCAGTTCGGTCTCGATCGACGCATCGCCGCGGCCCCGCAGGAAAGCTTCGGACAGCGCTTCGTCCCGGCGACCCTTCAGGCTCGGGTTCTGATCGAGATGCCGCGCCACCCTGCGGCGGTGCTCCTCGACCGTGTTGACCCAGCTGCGGCTCCGGCGGTCAGGCTGGCAATCCCATTTCAACAGATGCTGGATCACCCGCGCGAGATCGCTCTCCAGCTTGTCGTACTCGCGGCGTCCCACGTCGGCGACCTCGTCGGCCAGATTGATGAGGTCGAGATCGGCGAAGTGTCCAGCCTTGAGGAGGTCCGCCTGCTCCAGCGCCCAGGCGTGGGTATCCTCCTCATAGCGGGCGAGCGGCTTGGGCAGACGCTCGTCCCGGTCATGGGTCACAACGAAGGTCGCGTGCTGCATGGCTCGTCTCCTTCCCGGTGTGGCCGCCGTGGCGGCGTCGGCTTCAGCTCAGCGCGACGTTGACGGCGCTTTCCGGCAGTTCCTTGCCGAAGGAGCGCTGGTAGAATTCCGCCACCAGCGACCGCTCCAGCTCGTCGCACTTGTTGAGGAAGGTCAGCCGGAACGCGAATCCGATGTCGCCGAAGATCTCGGCGTTCTCCGCCCAGGTGATGACGGTGCGGGGGCTCATCACGGTCGACAGGTCGCCCGCCGTGAAGGCGTTGCGGGTGAGGTCCGCCACCCGCACCATCTTGTTGACGATGTCGCGCCCCTCCTTGGAACCCTGGTAATGGGGCGCCTTGGCCTGGACGATGTCGACCTCGCGGTCGTGCGGCAGGTAGTTGAGCGTCGTAACGATCGACCAGCGGTCCATCTGGCCCTGGTTGATCTGCTGGGTGCCGTGATACAGGCCCGACGTGTCGCCGAGACCCACCGTGTTGGCGGTCGCGAACATCCGGAAGGCCGGGTGCGGCTTGATCACGCGCTTCTGGTCGAGCAGCGTCAGGCGGCCCGACAGTTCCAGCACGCGCTGGATCACGAACATCACGTCGGGCCGGCCGGCGTCGTATTCGTCGAAGCACAGCGCGACGTTGTTCTGCAGCGCCCAGGGCAGCATGCCGTCGCGGAACTCCGTGATCTGCTTGCCGTCCTGCAGGACGATGGCGTCCTTGCCGACGAGATCGACGCGCGACACGTGGCTGTCGAGGTTGATGCGGATGCAGGGCCAGTTGAGGCGAGCCGCCACCTGCTCGACGTGGGTCGACTTGCCGGTGCCGTGGTAGCCCGTGATCATGACGCGGCGGTTGCGGGCGAAACCCGCCAGGATGGCGAGGGTCGTGTCGCGGTCGAAGAGGTAGTCCCGGTCCGAATCGGGGACATGCTCTTCTGTGCGCGAATAGGCAGGCACGCGCATGTCGATGTCGATGCCGAAGACATCACGGACCGAGACCGTCGTGTCGGGAAGGGCCTGCGTATCTGAAGTGGCGTTCTGCATCGATCCTCCGAGCCCGCCCCGCGAGGGTGCGGCGCCCGCTCCTGGGCTTCTTGGGGTTTTACCGGGACGCCGCGGCGCCCGGTGGCGAAAGCTTGATGGTCTTGAGGAAGTTATAGGCGCGGATGATGTCGCGCAATTTGTCTTCGCTGGACCGATCGCCGCCGTTGGCGTCGGGATGCAATTGCTTGACCAACTGCTTGTAGCGGGCCTTCACGGCGGCAGCATCCGCCGTGTCGTCGAGCCCCATCGTGGTCAGGGCCTTGGTGGTGGCGATGGAATAGCGCGGGCGGCGCGGCGCCTCGGCCTGCCCCTGCCGGGCGCGCGCCCGGAAGATGCCGAGGCTGTCGGGATGGAGGTCGTCGGGCGATCCCGCCTCGCCGGCGGCGCGGTTGACCCCCATGTTCCAGGTCGGCCGATGGCCGACCAGGGCCTCCTTCTGGTAGCGGGCGACGGCGTCGTCGCTCATGCCGCTGAAATAATCGTAGGTGGCATTGTACTCCCGCACGTGATCGATGCAGAAGCAGAAATATTGGCCCTCGCGGTCGCGCCCCTGCGGCGCGCGGAAGTCGCCCGCCTTGTCGCAACCCGGGTGATCGCACGGCGTCGTCGACGGCACGGCGGCGGCCTTGCCGCTCTTGCCCGCGCTTTTGGAGCGGATGCGATCGAAATGGTGCGAGTTGAGGTTCATCACCGGCCTATTATGGGGGAGATCGCGGGCGTCGCAAGGCGGGCCGCGACGCATCCCTGCCCCGCCCCGCAACCCTTGCCTGCCGAGGATTTGGTATCATGACCGTTAAGGACAGAATCGTGGCGACGCTGACCCGGGAACTCCGACCCGAGGCGCTCGAAGTGCTCGACGAGTCCCACCAGCACGCCGGCCACATGGGCTCGCGGCCCTCGGGCGAGTCGCATTTCCGCGTGCGGGTGACGGCGGAAGCCTTCGCGGGCCGCAGCCGCGTCGACCGCCACCGCGCCATCAACGCGCTGCTGGCCGACGAACTGCGCCCCGACGGCATCCACGCCCTCGCCATCGAGGCGTGGGCGCCGGGCGAGGCGGGGCGCTGACGGGGCGGGGCATCGACCTTTTCCAGGCTTCGTCCGTGGTCGCCGGTCCGAGTGCCGCCATGTCGCTCGTCGCGTGGCGGTTCGGCGGGCGCGTGGTCGGCGAAGCCGAGGGCCGGGCCGCCATGTCCGCCGCGCTGGCCACGAGCCGCGAGCACGTCGACCGCGACCTGCCCGGCGACGTGGTGGCCTTCCGCGCCGACGGGCCGGACTGGCGCGAGCGCATGGCCGAACCCCTGCGCAAGGCGGTGGGGCTGCAGCGGTCGAGGCGCGATCGGTGCCTCCCATGCCTCGCCGCGGTCTGCTCCGGAGCCCCGTCGCCTTCGGCGACCTCGCTCGCCGATCGTGTCCGGTGCCGTCGGCTTGCCATCGTCAAGGCGATTCCACGAAAGGCGATCCTGCTCTAAGACCCGCGCTCGGCCGCATTCCACGGCGCGCGGGAGATCCAAACCATGTCGGACATGCGGCTCGTCGTCACCGGAGCCGGCGGCCGGATGGGTCGCATGCTGGTGGCGGCCGTCCAGGCGACGCCGGGCGTGATGCTGTCGGCCGCGCTGGCGCGCGCCGGGTCTCCCGCGCTCGGCCAGGATGCCGGCATGCTGGCGGGCCTCGGCCCCATCGGGGTCCCGGTGACGGAGGACCCGCTCGAAGCCTTCGTGGCCGCCGACGGCGTGCTCGACTTCACCCTGCCCGACGCCACGGTGCATTTCGCCATGCTGGCGGCCCAGGCCCGCATCGCCCACGTCATCGGCACGACGGGGCTCGTCGCCGCCGATCTCGCCCGGCTCGAGGCCGCGGCGCGCCATGCCCCCCTGGTGCGGTCGGGCAACATGAGCCTCGGCGTCAACCTCCTCGCCGCCCTGGTGCGCCGCGCCGCGCGGACGCTCGGCACCGAGTGGGACATCGAGATCGCCGAGATGCACCATCGCGGCAAGGTCGACGCCCCCTCGGGCACCGCGCTGCTCCTCGGCGAAGCCGCCGCCGAGGGCCGCGGCACCAGCCTCGCCGAGGCGGCCGTGCGGGGTCGCGACGGCATCACGGGCGCGCGCGAAGCCGGCACCATCGGCTTCGCGGCCCTGCGCGGCGGCACCGTGGTGGGCGAGCATTCGGTCGTCTTCGCCGGCGACGGCGAGCGCATCGAGCTCAACCACCGCGCCGAGGACCGCTCGCTCTTCGCCCGCGGCGCCGTGAAGGCGGCGCTGTGGGCGCGGGGGCGCCGGCCCGGGCTTTACAGCATGGCCGACGTGCTCGACCTTGCCGCCTCCTGACCCCGAACCAGCGATGGGATCCCCCATGGACCGCCTGCTCGTCCTCATCCGCCACGGCCAGTCCGACTGGAACCTGAAGAACCTCTTCACCGGCTGGAAGGACCCGGAGCTGACGCCGAAGGGCATCGAGGAGGCCAAGGCCGGCGGCCGCGCGCTGAAGGGCGTCGGCCCCTTCGACGTCGCCTTCACCTCCGCCCTTGGCCGGGCCCAGCACACCTGCCGCCTCGTGCTCGGCGAGGTGGGCCAGGAGGGGCTGGACACGATCGCCGATAAGGCCTTGAACGAGCGCGACTACGGCGACCTGTCGGGCCTCAACAAGGACGAGGCCCGCGAGAAGTGGGGCGCCGACCAAGTCCACGTCTGGCGCCGCTCCTACGACATCAATCCGCCCGGCGGCGAAAGCCTGCGCGACACCGTGGCGCGCGCCCTGCCCTACTACAACCAGCGCATCCTGCCGCGCGTCCTGTCGGGCCAAAAGGTGCTGGTGGCGGCGCACGGCAACTCGCTTCGCGCGCTCATCATGGTGCTGGACGGGCTGTCTCCCGAGGGCATCGTCGGCGTCGAGCTCGAGACCGGCGTGCCGATCGTCTACCGGCTGAAGGCCGATTCGACGGTCGACAGCAAGCAGGTGCTCAAGCCCTGACGGCCGCGCAGGGCTGCCCTGCGGGCTTGAGCGCGGCCTTACCCTGCGCGATGGCATCCCCATGTCTCGGCCGACCTGCCACCCTTTTGCCGGGAGACCAGCTTGGCCGACCTCTTCGATCCCCTCACCATCGGCGACCTCCGCCTGCCGAACCGCATCGTGATGGCGCCCCTGACGCGCTGCCGCGCCGGCGGCGGCGGACGCGTCCCCAACGCGCTGATGGCGGACTATTACCGCCAGCGCGCCACGGCCGGGCTGATCCTGTCCGAAGCCACCAGCGTCACCGACGAGGGCGTCGGTTATCCCGACACGCCCGGCATCTGGTCGGACGAACAGGTCGAGGGCTGGAAGCTCGTGAGCCAAGCCGTGCACGAGGCGGGTGGCCGCATCTTCATGCAGCTCTGGCACGTCGGCCGCATCTCGGACCCGAGCTATCTCGGCGGCCGCCTCCCCGTGGCGCCGAGCGCCGTGAAGCCCGCCGGCCACGTCAGCCTGGTGCGGCCCACGAAGGCATTTGAAACCCCGCGCGCTCTGGAGATCGCCGAGATCCCGGGCGTCGTGGCGGCCTACCGCAGGGGTGCCGAGAACGCCAAGCGGGCGGGCTTCGACGGGGTCGAGGTCCACGGCGCCAACGGGTACCTGCTGGACCAGTTCCTGCAGGACAAGACCAACCTGCGCGACGACGATTACGGCGGGCCGATCGAGAACCGGGCCCGGCTGATGCTGGAAGTGACGGACGCCTGCATCGCGGTCTGGGGTGCGGAGCGCGTCGGCATGCATCTGGCGCCGCGGCGCGACGCGCACGACATGGGCGATTCCGACCCGCTCGGCACCTTCACCTACGTGGCGCGCGAACTCGGGGCCCGGAAGGTCGCCTTCATCTGCGCCCGTGAGAAGCTCGGCGACGACAGCCTCGGGGCGGCGATCAAGCGCGCCTTCGGCGGCCTCTATATCGAGAACGAGCTCTTCTCGAAGGCCGATGCCGTGCGGGTGCTGGCCGACAACGAGGCCGATGCGGTCGCGTTCGGCAAGCTCTACATCGCCAACCCGGACCTCGTGCGCCGCTTCCGCGAGGACGCCCCGCTGAACGCCCCCAAGCCCGAAACCTTCTATGGGTCGGGCCCCGAGGGCTACACGGACTATCCGGCGCTCGACGCCGCCTGAGCGGCGGGTGCCGCGCTCCCGGCACCATCTTGGGGCTTGATCGCGGCCGCGCGATCGGGCATAGCAGCGGCAGACGCGGCGGGTTATCCCGCCGCCTTTCTTTTGATCGGGTGCTGTGATGAAGGTCCGCAATTCCTTGAAGTCGCTCCGCGGACGTCACCGCGACAACCAGCTCGTGCGCCGCAAGGGCCGGGTCTACATCATCAACAAGACCCAGAAGCGCTACAAGGCCCGCCAGGGCTGAACGCGTTTCGCGACCGTGACGTCCTGACGAACCCCGGAACGCCCGTTCCGGGGTTTCGTCGTTCGGGGGTCTCGTCGTCGGGGCGCCGCCTTGCGGGGTTTCGCCGCCGGCCCCGTCTTTGACGGGGTGGCACCTCCTCCCTATCTTGGGGCGATGGGCTATCGCATGACCATCGGCGCCGCATTGGCGGCCTTTCTCCCCGTCGCCGTGCCGGTCGCCGCCGCCCCCGATCCCGGCGGGCCCGGCGCGCCGCTCCCGTTCTTCCGCCGCGGCCTCGGCGACATCGTCCCGCCCCTCCCCGGCCTGCAGGCGCGGCCGGGGCGCCCCCTGCCCGGGTCCGACGGGGCGCCCGACCGGCCCGGCCCGCCGGGCGCCGATGCGGCCGAGGTTACGGCGCCGAAGCCCGATCGGGCGCCGACCCGCGCCGAAGCGCTGGACAAGCTGCTCGGCCGCCTCGCCAGGGCGCAGGACGAGGCCGAAGCCCACGCCGTCGCCGGCATGGTGGAACGGCTTTGGATGGAATCGGGGTCCGACACGGCGGACCTGCTGATGACGCGCGCGGTCGCGGCGATGAACGGCGACCGTCGCGACGTCGCGGCGGCGCTTCTCGACAAGATCATCGACCTCGCGCCCGGCTGGGCGGAAGCCTGGAACAAGCGCGCCACGCTGCGCTTCCTCGAGAACGACGACACCGGCTCCATGGAGGACATCAGCCACGTGCTGGTGCTGGAGCCCCGCCATTTCGGGGCGCTGAGCGGCATGGGTTTCATCCTGGAGCGGCACGGCGAGGACGCCGCCGCCCTGAAGGCGCTGCGCCGCGCCCTCGCCGTCTATCCGCAGGACGGCGACGTGCGAAAGGCCGTCGACAAGCTGGCCCCGACGGTGGAAGGGCAGGACCTTTGACGGCTCCGCGCCCGCCGGTGCCGGATCCGGCCCGATGAAGATCCCGATCGGCCTCGCCGTCGCCGTCCTGCTCCTCGCGGCCGGTGGCTGGCTCTACACGTTCTGGCAGACGGGCGTCATCGAGCGGCGATTCCCGCCGCGCGGCCGCTTCGTCGCCGTGGGCCCGGGCGCCCGGCTGCACTATACCGAGCGCGTTCCGGCGGGCCCTGCCCGGGGCACCGTGGTGCTGCTGCACGGCGCCAGCGGCAACCAGGCCGACCTGATGGTGCCGATCGGCGACCGTCTGGCCGCGCTCGGCTTCCGCGTCCTCGCCTTCGACCGGCCCGGCCATGGCTGGAGCGATCGGCCCGGCGGCGAGGAGCCCGACTCCTCGCCCGCGCGCCAGGCCGACCTCATCGCGGCCGGGCTGAAGCGCCTCGACGTGTCCGACGCCATCATGGTGGGCCACAGCTGGAGCGGGGCCTTGGCGGCGGTCTTCGCGCTCGACCACCGCGACGTCACCGGCGGCATCGTGCTGCTGTCGCCCGTGCTCTATCCGTGGCCGACCGGCATCGAATGGTACTACGGGCCGGCGGCGTCGCGCTGGCTCGGCCCGGCCTTCACCCACATCCTGACCATGCCGTTCGGCCAGCTGCTGATGCCGGCCGGCATCGCCTCGGTCTTCACCCCCCAGGCGCCGCCGCCGGACTTCGCCGCCCTCACGGGCGTGGCGCTGGTGCTGCGGCCCGCCGAGTTCGAGAACAACGCGACGGACGTGTTCCACCTGCACGCCTTCGTCACCGGGCTCGGCCCGCGCCTGCCCGGCATCGCGGTCCCGGTCGCCATCGTGGCGGGCGACAGCGACGGCATCGTGCCGGCCTCCTTCCACGCCGAGCGGCTGGTGCGCGAACTCCCCGGCACCACCATCGCGCTGCTGCCCGGACGGGGTCACTCCCCGCAATGGTCCGACCCAGCGGTCGTGGTCGACGCCATCGCGGCCGTGGCGGAGCGCATGGGCCGGGGCGCGGTCGCCCCCCATGCCGCGCTGCCGGTGCCCGAGGCCGCCGCGCGCTGAGCCGCGCTGCGGTCGGGGTCGATCACGTCATGGACCCGCGCCTGATGCTCCCGGGATGACGGGCGGCGATGCCGCTTCGTCTGGGAGCAAGGGCCATCCATCCCCGCGGCCTCAGCCCCCGGCCGGGTCCGGCGATGCCACGACGGCCTCGCCGATGGTGCAGAGCGAACCGTCCGGCCGCTGCGCCACGGCCTGCAGGGCATCGCCCGGGCGCGCTTTGGCGTAGCCGGTCCAGAGCCGCGACGGCACGCCCGGCACCGAGGCCGAGCCGAAGCCGACGACCCTCCCCGCAGCCGTGACGAAGAGACGGGTCGGGGCCCGGCGCGTCGCGGCGTCCCGGGCCGTCCCCGACAGGCGGACGCCGTCCGCGCCGAGCGCCGGATCGGCCCGCGCCACGACCGTGCCCGCGCAGCTGCCGGCGGGCGCGAGCGGCTCCAGGGGCCGGCCGAGGGCCGCATAATCGGCACCGGCGAAGACCGCCAGCCGGTGCTCGCGCAGGAAGGGGGCGAAGCCCACCACCTCCTCGGCGGTGGTGTTCTCGTAGGTGCCGGCCGCCTCGGCGTCGTAGAGGCCGGCGAGCAGGCTGTCCGCCACGTGGCGCAGCGCCGCCGTCCGGGCCGCGAGGGCGGGCCAGGCGGTCGCCTCGGACCAGCAGGCGGCGAGGCCGAGCAGCAGCATCAGGGTGCCGAGGGCGATGGCGCCGAGCGTCGCGCGGCCGGGCCGGACCAGAGCCGGGAACCAGAACAGGACGATGGCGCACCAGAAGATCAGGGACGGTGTCGCGTAGCGGCTTTCGAAGGCCTGGTGGCTGCCGGCCGCGACCCGCCCGTAGGCCGTGACGGCGGCGGTGGCCAGGATGAAGCCCGCCACGGTGAGCAGCACCAGGCCTTCGGCGTCGCGCCGGCGCCCGGTCGCGACGCTGAAGGCCGCGGCGGCGGCGAGCCCCAGGCCGACGAGGCCGAGCGCCTGGGCGGCCCGCAGGTCGTCGCCCAGCGGGTTGCCGAGGTAGGCGGTGACGAAGCGCGGATAGGCCAGGAGGTGCGAGGGGATCTCGCCGGCCGGCAGGCTGCCGCCGCCGGGCACGTAGCCGTGGAAGAACAGCGCCGCCAGCAGCAGCGACAGCAGCGCGGTAGCGAGGGGGACGCGCAGCGGGGCGCCGCGCAGCAGGGCCGCGACGGCCAGGACGAAGCCCGTCATGACGCCGTTGGCCATCGTATAGGCCGACACGGCCGAGGCCAGGGCGGCGAGGGCGAAGAACGGCAGCGACGCGCGGCGCCGGCCGGCGCCGAAGCGCTCCAGCGCCGCCCCATAGGCCAGCGCCGCCAGGGCGGCGGCGGTGAAGACGCCGACGAACTGCAGCTGGAAGCCGTTGGTGAAGTTCTGTTCCTGCCGCAGCGTGAACAGCAGGAGCAGCACGAAGCCCACCAGCAGCAGGCGCGGTGCGGATCGCGCCACGCCGCGGCGCATCAGCAGGATCAGGATGGCGGCATTGGCGGCCTGCAGGACGAACGTCACCGTCAGGTCGAAGAGGCCGGACAGGCGAAACCCCATCTCATCGGCGAAGAAGAACAGGCGCGGCACCAGCAGGCGGTGCTCGTTGTGCTGCGAGGCGAGGTCGGCGAGCCCGTATCGCCCTTCGGCGAAACTGCGGAAGTGCAGGATGTTGTACCACTCGTCCCAGTAGGGCAGCGGGACGTGGAGGCGATAGGCCGTCGCGACTGTGAAGGCGAGCGTGGCGGCGGCGGCGACGGCGGAAATCGCCGCGGCCGCCCGGACGAGCCACTGGCGCGGCGGCGCCGGCCGGCCGGACCGGCGGCCGGGGCCGACCTCGCGCTGTCCGGCCTCTTCGCCCCGGCGACCCGCCGCGATTGCCGTCGACCCGTCGTCCATCGCAGTCCCGTCGCCTTCGCCACGCCGTCCGCCCCGCCGGCGGTGGCCGGCGCATGCTGAACACGCTTTCGGGCGTGAAGGCGAGGGCGTTTCACATCCTGGGGGGCGCCGGCGGCAGCCGCAGGGCTTCAGGACTCCATTGCGCGGCGCGGCCGCGGCAGGCTTCAGGATCCCATGAAGCGTGCGAAGGCCTCCTTGTGGTCGGGGTGCCAGCGCGACAGCGCCGGACGGTTCTCGATGACGTCCCCGATGGCCCAGGCCATGCGCTTCTCGTCCGTCGCGCGGTCGACGTCGTTGTCCGGGCACAGGATGTAGAAGTCGCCGCTCGCCATCGAGGCCAGCATGAAATCTACTACCTGCTCGGCCGTCCAGGCGGCGGCGGGCTTCTCCTCGGTGCCCGTCAGGCCCGTGTGGGTGAAGCCCGGGATGAGCAGGTGAGCCGTCACGGGGCAGCCGGGCGTCTGGCGCAACTCGTAGGCGGTCGCTTCCGTGAAGACCTTCACGCCGGCCTTGCTGGTATTGTAGGCGGCGTTGCCGGGCGGCGTCGTGATGCCCTGTTTCGAGCCGGTGTTGACGATGGCGGCGGGCTTGCCGGCGGCCAGCATGGCGGGCGCGAAGGCCTGCACGCCGTTGATCACGCCCCACAGATTGGTGGCGATGAGCCTCTGCCAGTCCTCGTAGGCGTCCCACGGCTTGCCGACCGGGCTGACGGCGGCATTGTTCATCAGCACGGCGACGTCGCCGAACGCGCCATAGGCGGCGTCCTTCAGGGCGCGCAGGTCGTCGATGCGGCCGACGTCGGTCGGCACGGCGCGGACCGTCGCGGCCCCGTCCGGCGCGCCGGCTGCCGATGCCGCCGCCACGACGGCGGCCCGGGCCGCCTCGAGCCTGTCGCCGGCGAGATCCGCCAGGACCACGTTGAGGCCCAGCCCGGCCAGGCGCTTGCCGGCCGCGAGGCCGATGCCGCTGGCGCCCCCGGTGATGACGGCCGTCCGGCCGGATGCGATGGCGGGATGGTGCTGCATGGGACGTCTCCTGTGGCCCGCGGACACGGGCAGAACCGATAAAGCTCCGGGCCGCCGATCGTTCCTCCAAGGCCACGCGCCACGGCGCCGCCGCGCGGCGTCAGGCCCAGGAAAGCGCCGCCGCGCGGCGTCAGGCCCCCGAAAGCCCCGCCGCCGATCCTGCGGCATCGGCGCCTGCCACGCTCCCTCAGTCCCGCCCTGCCCGCCGGGGGCAGACCTGCCGTGCAGGGGCGTCAGGCAACTCCGACGCGGCCCGTGCATTGCAATAAACGGCGTCGCATATCATTGTGCGGCGCAACAACGACGCCGTCTCAAGGCGCGGCAGGCGGCTCCCACCCGCCCGCGACGAAGGAGGCGCATCCCGCGCGCCTCCGCCAGGGGCGGCCGGTCCGGCGCCCCCGACTTTTTCCGCCTGGCGGAACGACGAGGATACGGCACCCATGACGCAAATGTTTCGAGCCGGGATGATCGGCGCCACCCGGCTGGTGCGCGCGGGCCGTCTCGGCGAAGCCGCGACGGTGGTCAAGCGCGGCCTTCTCGACGACGCCGCGCCGCCGGCGGCCCGTGCCGCCGCGCCGGCCAGCCTCTTCGACGGCATGATGTCGGACATGCAGGACGCCTTCGACAGCTTCTGCGCCTTCAATCCCTTCACGCCCCCCGCCAAGGCGCCGGCGCCGCCCCCGGCCGGCTCGGCCGTCGGCAGTTTCACGGAAGCGCGCTTCGCCGGTCCCGCCGGCAGCCGGCCTTACAAACTGTACGTCCCGGCCTGCGCCGAGGCCGGCATCGCCATGCCGCTCGTCGTGATGCTGCACGGCTGCAGCCAGTCCCCCGACGACTTCGCCGCCGGCACGCGCATGAACGCCTGGGCCGAGCGCGACGGCTTCCTGGTGTGCTACCCGGGGCAGACCACGGCCGCCAATGGCCAGAAGTGCTGGAACTGGTTCAACGACGGGGACCAGCACCGGGATCGCGGCGAGCCGGCCCTCATCGCCGGCATCACGCGCGACGTCATGGCGCGCCACCCCGTCGATCCCGCCCGGGTCTACGTCGCCGGGCTCTCGGCCGGGGGCGCCCTCGCCGCCACGATGGGCCAGGCCTATCCGGATCTCTACGCCGCCGTGGGGGTCCATTCGGGCCTCGCCTGCGGGGCGGCCCACGACATGGCCTCGGCCTTCTCGGCCATGCGGCAGGGCAGTGCTTCCCCGGCCGGCGCTGCCGCCACCGCCGCCGTGCCCACCATCGTGTTCCACGGCGACCGCGACGGCACCGTCCATCCCGTCAACGGCGACGCCGTGGCGACCCAGGCGATCCAGGCCGCGACCGTGCTGCGCGAGGCCGAGGACGGCGTCGCGCCGGGCGGCCACGCCTATCGCCGCACCCGCTTCCTCGATGCCGACGGGCGCGCCCTCGTCGAGCAATGGGCCATCCGCAGCGCCGGCCATGCCTGGGCGGGCGGCGATGCGGCCGGGTCCTATACCGACCCGCACGGCCCGGATGCGTCGGGCGAGATGCTGCGCTTCTTCGCCGAACATGTCGGCCCGGCCGCGCCCCGCACGCCTTGAAGGGCGGGCAAAACCGTCCCTTATCTGCAACGCGTCCAATCGCCACAGAGCAACGCAGTCCAGTTTAAAGGCCAAGCTCAAGTCGATCGACGGGCGCCGGCCGTGATCCTTGCCCTGGAGCAGTATCGGCTTTCCCCGAGTCGCCTTGGCGACTCGAAGCCGACGACACTGATCTCGATTCGGAGCCGGAGCGAATGGGCCGAAGGCGAAAGCGCTCTAGGGGCGCCGAAGCTTATCCCATGTGAATGCTGGATCGGCCGGCACTTGCTCCTATCCTGCCGTGGGGTCGCCAACGTCGCGATCCCGTGTCGCCGCGGGCGCGGCCGGCAACACGGCGTCGCAGGCGTGGGTCCGCGGGACGGATCTCCGGGCGGCTGGAAAGTCGAGGTTGGGACCGATGGCGTCGACCAGCAAGACGCGCCGCCACTTCACCGAGGCGGCGCGGGAAGCTGCCGCTTTGGCACGGCAGCGCAAACGCGAGCACAGGCTGCAGTTCCCGGAGGACCACAACCTCGTCATGGTGGTGGTGCGGGCGGCCGAGACGCCGACCGGCTTCGGTTGGCAGATCCGCCGGTTCGGCCACATCCAGCCGGTGGCGCAGAGCCCCGGCCGGTTCAGCAGTCCCGTGGATGCGGGACGCTCGGGCCTGGTGGCGCTGGAGCGCCTGAAACAGGGCGTCGTGAGCTGACGCGGGCGGCTCAGACGCCGCGCTCCTCCGGGCGGTCGTCCGTCCGCCGTTCGGCCTCCTCGGCCGCCACCAGCGACACCACGAGCAGGATCGAGAAGCCCATCGCCAGCAGCGCGGGCGAAGCATGGACGGCGGCGAGGGCGGCCAGGATCATCGCATCATCCTCCTGACAGCGAAGATACGATTCGAATGTGAACGGACCCTTGATGGGCCGCGGCCGCCGCCCTGCGCCTGGGGATCGCGCCCGATGCCCCCTGCCCCGGCCGGTCGATCCGCGCTATGGTCGTGGCGATGAAGATCGAAATCGACATGGGGCTCACGGCCGCGTCGGGCGCCGTCCCCGGGCCTGCCATGCTCGACCTCGAGGAACTGCTGGCGACGCGCCTCCTGGTCCAGGGCAATTCGGGCTCGGGCAAGTCACACCTGCTGCGCCGGCTGCTCGAACAGAGCGCCCCCCACGTCCAACAGGTCGTGATCGACCCGGAGGGCGACTTCGTCGGCCTCGCCGACCGCTTCGGCCATGTGGTGGTGGACGGCGACCGCAGCGTCGCCGAACTCGAGACCATCGCGGCCCGGGTGCGTCAGCACCGCATCTCGGCCGTGCTGACGCTGGAAACGCTCGACGCCGAGATGCAGATGCGCGCCGCCGCGCTGTTCCTCAACGGCCTCTTCGACGCCGACCGGGACCATTGGTTTCCGGCCCTCGTCATCGTCGACGAGGCCCAACTCTTCGCGCCGGCCGTCTCGGGGGACGTGTCGGAGGAGGCGCGCAAGCTGTCGCTCGGCGCCATGACCAACCTCATGTGCCGCGGCCGCAAGCGCGGCCTCGCCGGCGTCATCGCGACGCAGCGCCTGGCCAAGCTGGCCAAGAACGTCGCGGCGGAAGCCACGAACTTCCTGATGGGCCGCACCTTCCTCGACATCGACATGGCCCGGGCGGCGGACCTGCTCGGCCTCGAGCGCCGGCAGGCCGAAGTGTTTCGGGAGCTGCAGCGCGGGCATTTCGTGGCGCTGGGCCCCGCCCTGTCGCGCCGTCCCTTGCCGATCCGCGTCGGAGCCGTCAAAACGGCGCCGCGCGGCGGCACGCCGAAGCTGACGCCCCTGCCCGGACAGCCGAGCGCCGAAGCACGCGACCTCATCCTGGCGCCGGTCCCGCTCGGGCCGGCCCGGGCCACGGCGGCCGAGCGCCGCGCCGCCGCGCCGTCGGCGCCCTCGATGCACCAGATCCTAGAGGAGATCGTCCGCAACCGGCCCGCCGGCCCCGCCCCCGAGGAGGTGCCGGCCCTGCCGGCGGAGGAGCGCGAGCGGAGCCTGCGCGCCATCGCGCGCGAGACCATGGCCGACCCGGACAGCTTCTTCCGGCCCGAGCCGGTGCTGTTCGGCGATTTCCAGGTCCGCTGCCGCATCGGCCGGGTCGGCACGGTCGCACCGGCCGAGGTGAAGCTGTACCTCAACGCCGCCCGGGCCGGCCTCGACCCCGACCGCGCGGCCGGCGCCGAGTGGGACCGCGCCCTGGCGGTGGCCCGCGCCATCCCGGACGACATGCAGGCCATCTACCTCATCATGGCGGGGGCGGCGCTGGCGGGGGCGCCCTGTCCGTCGGACCACGAGGTCGCGCGCCGCTGCGGCATGCATTCGGCCGGACGGGCACGCTCGCGCATCCGCCACCTCGACAAGGGAGACCTCGTGGTGACGCGATCGGACATGTCGGGCAACCGCGTGGCGGCCGTGCCGGAGTTCGGCTGGGAGACGGCGCCCGGCGACCCCAACGCCCCCGCGACGGCGCCGGCCGAAGCGGCACGGGCCGTAACGCCGGACCTCTTCGGTCCGTCCGAACGCACCGCCGCCGAATGAGGACACACGATGCAGGCCCCCGCCCGCCCGATCGGCCCCGCCATCGACGCCACCCCGGCGCGCCGGCCGGAGCGCAAGCCCATCGAGGGCCGCTTCGTCCGGCTTGAACCGCTCGACGCCGCCGCGCACGGCCCGGCCCTGTGGCGCAACCTCGCCGGCGCCGATGCGGTGTGGGACTACCTGTTCGACGGGCCCTACCCCGACGCGGCGCGCCTGACGGCCGCGCTCGCCGAGAAGGCCGCCTCGGCCGATCCCCTCTTCTGGGCCATCGTGGATCGCGCCTCGGGCAACGCCGTGGGTTTCGCCACGCTGATGCGGCACGACCCGGCCCACCGCTGCATCGAGGTCGGCAACATCCTGTTCACCCCGGCGCTGCAGCGCCGGCCCGGCGCGACGGAAGCCATGGCGCTGCTCGCCGGATATGCCTTCGACGGGCTCGGCTACCGCCGCTACGAGTGGAAGTGCAACGCCCTCAACGCCCCCTCGCGCGCCGCGGCCGAGCGTCTCGGCTTCGTCTTCGAGGGCGTGTTCCGCCAACACATGATCGTGAAGGGGCGCAACCGCGACACCGCCTGGTATGCCATGACGGACGGCGACTGGCCGGCCGTGCGCCGCGCCTTCGCGCTCTGGCTCGCGCCGGAGAACTTCGACCCCGCGGGCCGGCAGCGACAGGGGTTGACGAGTTTCCGCGCGTGAGAATCGGGGACTGACAGCCCTACGGCTCGACGACGGCGAGACGTCTCTCGATGGTATCGGCGGGCCTTCGAGCGCCCGTCCGATCCGTCCACAGCCGTGACGTCGCGGCCCGCCGCTCAGCGGCGGGCGCGGCGGTCGATCGAGCGCACGGCGTCGGCCGGCAGGTCGAGGCGGATAGCGACGAAGCTGGCGAAGACCCGGCCGGCGGGCTCGCGCGTATCGACGGCCGCCACGGCCGCCGCATAGGCGTAAGGGGCGAGGTCGCGGGCCCGGAGCGCCGCCAGCATCTGGCTCAGGGGCGGGGGCGAATCCAGCGCCGCCGCGAAGGGGCCGAGCCCGTCGCCGGGCGCGCCGATCTCCCGCAGCCAACGCTCGGCTGACCGGCGGGCCCCGTCGCCGCCGTCGGTGGCGTTGAGCACCGCGACGGCGGTGAACCGCATCACCAGGGCGGCATCGTCCGGGGAAAGCCGTCCCAGGCGCAGCGTCAGCGGCACCAGCACCTGGTGGCGGTTCTGCAGCCAGCCGTCCAGGACCTTGCCGGACAGGCTGCGGTCGAGGATCTCCTGCGGCAGGCCCAGGCGCCGGTCGCGCCGGCCCGTTTCGCCGGCCGCGTCCTGGGTGGCGTCTCGAGTGGCGTCCTGGGTCGAATCGAGCGCCGCGTCGCCGGGCGCGGCGCGTCGGTGCGGCGCCGCGGCTTCGCCGCCGGGGCCGAGCCGGCGGTCCAGCAGGTGTCGCAGCCCCGCCAGCAGGCCGGCGCGGGACGGGGTCGTCGGCACCGCTCCCACGGGCCCGTCAGCCCGCAGCCGGCGCCGCCTTGCCGCCCAGCGCCTCGATCTGCGCCAGCAGCCGCGAGAAATCGACCGGCTTCGGGTGGTAATCGTTGCAGCCAGCCGCGATGGCCTTCTCGCGGTCGCCCGACATGGCGTGGGCCGTCAGGGCGATGATGGGGATGTGGGCGGTCTTGGCCTCGGCCTTGATCATGCTGGCCGCGGTCCACCCGTCGATGATCGGCAGGTTCATGTCGAGCAGGATGATGTCGGGCGATTCGGCACCCGCCTTGTCGACCCCTTCCTGGCCGTCCGCCGCCAGGACGACCTCGAAACCGCGGCGGCGGAGCCGACGCGACAGGAAGTCCCAGATCTCCTCGTGGTCCTCGACGAGCAATATACGCATGCAGTGGCCTCCAATCCGTTCTATCGCGCGGGAGCCGGGATGAGATCCCTCAGTTCCTGGGCGAGGTCGGGCAGGCTGAGGCTGCCCTTGGTGATGATCCGTTCGGCCTGCCGGTCGAGGCAGGCCCTTTCTTCCGGTGTAACATCCTTGGCGGTCAAAACCACCACGGGAACAAGGCCGCCGTCGGCACGCTGGCGCAGCCGCTCGAGGAAGTCGAACCCATCCATCACCGGCATCATCAGGTCGAGCAGGATGAGGCAGGGCGTCACGCCGTCGAGGCGCTCCAGCGCCTGCTGGCCGTCGCCCGCCTCCACCACCGTCCATCCGGCGCGCGTCAAGGTGAAGCGCATGCGTTCGCGCGCGCCCTCGTCGTCGTCGATCACCAGGATGGTGCCGTCGCGCTGGGGCTGGAGGCGGTCCAGCACGCGCTTCAACCGCTCCCAGTCGACCGGTTTCATCAGGTAGTCGGTGGCGCCGAGCGCGTAGGCGAGGCTCTGCTCGTTCTTGACCGACACCATGACGATCGGCGTGTCCACCAGCACCGGGTCCTGGCGCAGCGCGTGCAGCACCGACCAGCCGTCCATGCGCGGCATCTCGACATCGAGCAGGATGGCCTGGGGGCGCAGCGCCCGGGCGAGCGTCAGGCCGGCCTGGCCGTCGGCCGCGCCCGTGACGCTGAAGCCTTCGCGCTTGAGGAAGCGCGCCAGCAGGTCGCGGGCCGCCGGGTCGTCGTCCACGACGAGGATGCGGCGCGGCGCTTCGCCGCCGCCTTCAGCCGCCGCCTCCTCGGGCTCGGGCTTGATGGTGACGGGGTGGGCCGTCGCCCCGCCGTCGTCGGAGCGCACCGCCGCGGCGAGGACGAGGTGGAACACGGAGCCGCGCCCTGGCGCGCTTTCGACCACGACGTCGCCGCCCAGGCGCTTGGCGAAGGCGCGCGTGATGGCGAGGCCGAGCCCCGTGCCGCCGAACTGCCGCGTCGTCGATTCGTCCGCCTGCGAGAACCGCTGGAACAGCCGGCCCAGCTGGTCGGCCGTCATGCCGATGCCGGTGTCGGCGACGTCGAAGGCGAGACGGTCCGGCTCCGGGCGCCTGACCCGCAGCGTGATGGTGCCGGCTTCGGTGAACTTGGCGGCATTGCCGATGAGGTTCATCAGGCATTGCCGGATCTTCAGCTCGTCCGACTGCATGCGCCCGAGCCCCTCGCCGAGGTCGAGGACGAAGCGGTTGTCCTTCTTGCCGATGAGCCCGCCCGTGGCCCCCACCACCTCGTCCACCATGGCGGCCACGTCGAAATCCACCGATTCGACCGTCATGCGGCCGGCCTCGATCTTGGACAGGTCGAGCACGTCGTTGATGAGGCCGAGCAGGTGGCGGGCGCTGCTCTCGATCTTGCCGACGTCGGTGAGGAGGTGCGTCTGTCCGACGTCCTCGATCTCCTCGGCCAGCATCTCGCTGTAGCCGATCACGGCCGAGAGCGGGGTCCGCAGCTCGTGGCTCATGTTGGCGATGAACTGGCTCTTGGCGCGATTGGCGCTCTCGGCCAGCTCCTTGGCCTCGAAGATGGCGTCCTCGGCCTCGCGCCTCTCGCTGATGTCCGAGCTGACGCCGACCCATTCGCGCACGCTGCCGTCCGGCCCCAGGACCGGGGCGGCCCGCACGTCCGAATAGCGCCAGGCGCCGTCGCGGCGGCGCAGGCGGAACTCGGCATGGAGCGGCGCCCGGCTCGCCAGGCAGTCCCGCCAAAGGTCCATCACCCGCTCCCGGTCTTCCGGGTGGACGCTGTCGAACCAGCCCCAGCCGGCGTAGTCCGCCTCCGTCTGGCCCGTGTAGGCGCGCCAGGTCGGCAGCGGCGGGATCATGCCGCCGTCGGGCCCGGCCGTCCAGATGAGGTCGGCGGACGCCGAGATCAGCGTGCGAAACCGCTCCTCCGAGCGCCGCACGGCGGCCTCGGCATCGCGCGATTCGGTGATGTCGGTGTTGGTGCCGAACCAGCGGACGACCGTGCCCTCGGCATCGCGGACCGGCTCGGCGCGGGACAGGAACCAGCGGAACACGCCGTCGTGGCGGCGCAGCGGGAAGGTGTCCTCCCAGGTCTCGCCGGCCGCGAAGGCCGTGTTGTAGCGCTCCACGACCTGGAGCACGTGATCGGGGTGGTGGACCTTGGACCAGCTGCGGCCGCGCATGTCGGCGAGCGTCGTGCCGGTGTAGTCGTACCAGCGCCGATTGTACCAGAAGATGGAGCCATGCCCGTCCGCGATCCAGGCGAGCTGGGGAATGGCGTCGGCGAGGTGGCGGAAGTCGGCCGTCGTGGGCTCGACGGCCCCGGGCGCGGTCACTTTGAGATCGGACACTTCGGGTCCGGGAACCTCGGGTTCGGGCACCTTGGAATCGGTGACCGCGGGCCCGGCGGCCGCCGCAATCTCCGAAACCCTGTCGTTCGCGTCGGCCATCCTGCGTCCCCGGCAGCGTTCTCGTGCCATATGGCCCGCCCGCTCCCTGGATGGAAGGCCGGAGCCGGACTATAACGCGGCCGGACCGGCCCATGCCGGTCGGGGACGAACAATGACACTCGACCAGGCGCTGGCCTTCGGCCTCATCACGGCCACCATCGGCATGTTCGTCTGGGGGCGCCTGCCCTACGACCTCGTGGCCCTGTCGGCGCTGCTCATCGGCATCGCCATCGGCATCGTGCCGGAGAAACACGCCTTCGAAGGCTTCTCGGACGAGATCATCGTCATCATCGCGGCCGCGCTGGTGGTCAGCGCCGGCATCGCGCGCTCGGGCGTCATCGAGGCCATCATGCGCCCCATCCTGCCGCGCCTGCGCACCACCGCCGTGCAGGTGCCGGTGCTGGCTGGCTGCGTGCTGGTGCTGTCGATGGTGACCAAGAACGTCGGGGCGCTCGCCATCTTCATGCCCATCGCGCTGCAGCTCGCGCGGCGTCACAGGACCTCGCCCTCGGCCCTGCTGATGCCCATGGCGGCGGCGTCGCTGACGGGCGGCGTCGTGACGCTGGTGGGCACGTCCCCCAACATCATCATCGCCAAGGTCCGGGCCGACATGTTCGGCCACCCATTCACCATGTTCGACTTCACGCCGGTGGGCCTGTCGATCGCGGGCCTGACCATCGCGTTCCTGGCAGTGGGCTGGCGCCTGCTGCCGGAGCGCCGCGCCGCCTCGTCGATGGACGCCGCCTTCACCATCGAAAGCTACACGGCCGAGGCGGTGGTGGGCGCCGGCTCGCCCGTGGCCGGCCGCACGGTGGCGGAGCTCGAAGCCATGCAGGAGGGGGAAGTGTCGGTGGCCGGCATCGTGCGCGAGCGCTTCCGGCGCTACGCCCCGACCCCCGCCTCCCGCCTCCAGGCCGGCGACGTGCTGCTGCTGCGCGGCGAGCCCGAAACGCTCGAGCAGCTGATCGCCCAGGCGCGGCTCGACCTCGCCAGCGGCGGGCCGCCCGGCAAGGCCGCCGCCGTCGTCGAGGGCGTCATCACCGAGAACTCGCCCCTGATCGGCCACACGCCCAGCCAGCTCTCGCTGCAGGCGCGGCACGGCCTCGGCCTCCTGGCCCTGTCGCGCCGCGGCACCGCGATCCTGCAGCGGCTCTCGACGGTGCGGTTCCGCCAGGGCGACGTCGTGGTGCTGCGCTCGTCCTCGCCGACCCTGCCGGAAACCCTGGGCGAACTGCACGTGCTGCCCTTGGCGGAACGCGCCATCACGCTCGGCATCAGCCACCGGAGCTGGGTGCCGCTCGGCGTGCTGGCGGTCGCCATGGTCATGGTGGCGTTCAAGCTCGTCGGCGTGGCGGTGGCGTTCTTCGGCGCCGCCGTGGTGCTGCTGCTGCTGCGCACCATGACGATGCACGAGGCCTACAAGACCGTGGAATGGCACATCCTGTTCCTGCTCGGCGCCCTCATCCCGCTGTCCCACGCCGTGCGCGACACGGGCGGGACGGACCTCCTGGCGCGCGGGCTCGAACACGCCGTGCAGGGGCTCGGCCCGACGACGACGCTGGCCGTCGTCATGGTCATCGCCATGGGGGTCACGCCCTTCTTCCACAACGCCCCCACCACGCTGGTGATGGGCCCCATCGCCGGCAGCCTCGCCCTGAAGCTCGGGCTGAACCCCGACCCCTTCCTGATGGCGGTGGCGCTCGGCGCCGGCTGCGACTTCCTCACGCCGGTCGGCCACCAGTGCAACACGCTGGTGCTGGGCCCCGGCGGCTACCGGTTCAGCGACTACCCGCGGCTCGGCCTGCCGCTCTCCATCATGGTGGTGGCGGCCGGCGTGCCGCTCATCTCCTGGTTCTGGCCGCTGCACGGGCATGGCCCCTGATGCCGCGGCGAGCGGATTGAAGCCCCGGCCCGCCGGGTCCACGGTGGGGTGAGCCGGAAGCGTCGTCGCCCGGCACCAGACTCCCGATCCCGAAAGGCAGGCCCATGACCGACATCTCCCCCGCCATCGACCCCGCCCGGCTCGACGCCCTGGCCGAGGTCGCCGTCAAGGTCGGCCTGCAGCTGCGACCCGGGCAGGACCTCCTGCTCACCGCGCCGGTCGAGGCGCTGCCGCTGGTGCGGCGCATCGCCGACCACGCCTACCGGGCGGGGGCCGGCCTCGTGACGCCGCTGCTGTCCGACCCCGAGGTGGCGCTGGCGCGCTACCGCTCGGGCGAGGAGGCGAGTTTCGACCGCGCGGCCGGCTGGCTCTACGACGGCATGGCCAAGGCCTTCGACGCCGGCACGGCGCGCCTCGCCGTGGTGGGCGAGGACCCGATGCTGCTGGCCGGGCAGGACGCCGCCAGGGTGTCGCGCGCCAATCGTGCCAATTCCGTCGCCTACCGGCCCGCCATGGAGCGGATCACGGGTTTCGACGTCAACTGGAACATCGTGGCCTATCCGGGCGCGGCCTGGGCCCGCCAGGTCTTCCCCGACCTCCCGGCCGAGGCCGCCACCCGCAGGCTCGCCGACGCCATCTTCGCGGCCTCGCGCGTCGACCGCCCCGACCCCGTGGCGGCCTGGGCGGAGCACAACGCCAACCTGCGCGCCCGCACCGAGCGGCTGAACGGCCAGCGCTTCAGCGCCCTCCATTATTCCGGCCCCGGCACCGACCTCACCATCGGCCTCGCCGACGGGCACGAATGGCACGGCGGCGCCTCGACGGCGAAGAACGGCATCACCTGCAACCCCAACATCCCCACCGAGGAGGTCTTCACCACCCCGCACGCCCTGCGCGTCGAGGGCCGCGTGTCCAGCACCAAGCCGCTGTCCTACCAGGGCACGCTGATCGACGGCATCACCGTGACCTTCGCCGAGGGCCGGATCGTCGACGCCAGGGCGACGCGCGGGCAGGAGGTGCTCGACAAGGTGCTCGACACCGACGCCGGCGCGCGACGCCTCGGCGAGGTGGCGCTGGTGCCCCATTCCTCGCCGATCTCGCGGAGCGGGCTGCTGTTCTTCAATACCCTGTTCGACGAGAACGCCGCCTGCCACATCGCGCTCGGCCAGTGCTACGCCAAGTGCTTCGTCGACGGCGCCACGCTGAGCCCGGAGGAGATCGCCGCGCGGGGCGGCAATTCCAGCGCCATCCACATCGACTGGATGATCGGCTCCGGCCTCATCGACATCGACGGCCTGCACCTCGACGGCAGCCGCGTGCCGCTGTTCCGCAAGGGCGAGTGGGTGTGACGCGCACCGGCGGCCGCCCGACGCTGATCGTTCTCGGCGGCAGGCCGGGCGTCGGCAAGACCACGCTGGCGCGGGCCCTGGCACGACGCCTCGGCGCGGTGGCGCTGCGGATCGACACGATCGAGCAGGCGATGCGCGACGCGGGCGTGCCGGCGGGCGACGTCGGGGCGGCCGGTTACGGCATCGCCAATGCCCTCGCGGCCGATCACCTGAGCCAGGGCCTCTCGGTCGTGGCCGATGCCGTCAACCCCGTCGCGGCGAGCCGGCAGGGCTGGCGAACCGTGGCGGCGCGGACGGGCGCCCGGTCGGTCGAGATCGAGGTCGTGTGTTCGGACCTGGCCGAGCACCGGCATCGGGTGGAGACGCGCGGCTCCGACATCCCGGGCCTCGTCCCGCCCGGGTGGGCCAGGGTGCAGGCCCTGGAGACCGATCCCTGGCCGGAGCCGCACCTCGTCTGCGACACGGCGCACCGCGACAGCGCACGGAGCCTCGACGAGATCGTGGCGCATCTCGGCGCCGACGGCGGCTGATCGGCCGCGACGGGCCCGCCTCGCCGCCGCGGCCCGCTGCCCCGCGCTGCGCGCAGGGTGGGCCCGCGTCCCCGCCGCTGGCCGCCCAGGGGCGGACGCGCTAAACGAGTGCTGGCTTCCCCGGGACCGCCTCGGCGATTCCAAGTCCGTGAAACTGCTCTCGATTCGGAGCTGGAGCGAGGTCGCTGCAGGCGGCGGCCCTCCAGGCCGGGAAGCCTCGCCAACGGGATGTCGCGCCGGCCATGCAATCCGTGATCGATGCCGTCCTGCCGGTTTTCGCGCTGATCGGCATCGGCTATCTGGCGGCGGCGAGCGGGGTGCTGGATGCCGGCGTCACCGACGCCCTGAACCGCTTCGTCGTGTGGCTGGCCTTGCCGGCGCTGCTCTTCGCCGCGACCGCCAAGATGAGCTTCGCCGATATCGATCACCCCGGCTTCGCCGTCGCGTCGGGCGGCGCCATGGCGGCCACCTTCGGGCTGTCGATGGTGCTCGACCGGCGCCGGGGCAAACGCCTCGCCGACAGGGCCATCGAGGGGCTCGACGCCGCCTACGCCAATTCGGGCTTCCTCGGCATCCCGCTCGGACTGGCGCTGTTCGGCAACGCCATCCTGCCGGCTCTGGTGATCTCGGTGCTGCTGACGGCCTGCCTGCTCTTCGCCTTCGCCATCGTGCTGATCGAGGCGGATCTCGCCAGAGCCGAGGGCGGGAGCGCGCCGGGCCGGTGGGCCACGCTGGTGCGCACCGCCGCGTCGCTGGCCCGCAACCCGCTGCTGGTGTCGCCGGTGGCGGGCGGGATCTGGGCGGCGACGGGCCTCGCCCTGCCCCTGCCGGCCGACCGTTTCCTCGGCCTGCTCGGCGCCGCCGCCAGCCCCTGCGCGCTGGTCACGATCGGGCTGTTCCTGCACCAGCAGCGCGAGCGGGCCGACACGGCCGAGGTCGCCCGGCTGGTCGGCCTCAAGCTGGTGGGGCAGCCGCTGTTCGCGCTCGCCTTCGCCTGGCTGGTGCCGATGCCCAAGCCCTGGTTCGACGCCGCGGTGCTGCTCGCCGCGCTGCCGACCGGCACCGGCCCCTTCATGCTCGCCAAGCTCTACGGGCGCGAGGCGGCGGCGACGTCGCGCGCCATCCTGGTCTCGACCGTGCTGTCGGTCGTCACCGTATCGGCCCTGGTGGCCTGGCTGGGCCGCTGAAACGCGGCAGTCCGGCCGTTCCAGACGCGCATTTTTTCGAAACATACGGTCCGTTTCGGCCTATCCCGAGACGTGCCCCCGGGCTAGCGTGTGTCTTGCCGTAGCGGACACGCGACAGCTTCGGCAGGCGAGCCGGTCCACAGGCTCAGGATGCGGCAGGCGCCCGACGAGGCCGCCGCTGTCGGGAGGACGGGATGGCAGTGCTGGGCGTAGGCCTCATCGGCTCGGGGTTCATGGGCAAGGCCCATGCCCTCGGCTTCCTCGCCGCCAACCGCGTGTTCGACCTGCCGGTGCGCGCCGAACTCGCCGTCCTGGCCGACGCCTCGCCCGGCGCGGCCGAGCAGGCGGCGGCCCGCCTCGGCTTCCCCCGCGCCACCGGGGACTGGCGGGCGCTGATCGCCGATCCCGCTGTCGGCATCGTGTCGATCACGACGCCCAACACGCTCCACCGCGAGATGGCGCTGGCCGCCATCGCGGCCGGCAAGCACGTCTATTGCGAGAAGCCGCTCGCCCCCACGGCCGCCGAAGCCGAAGAGATGACTCTGGCGGCCGAGGCGGCGGGCGTGTCGACGCAGGTCGGCTTCAACTACCTCAAGAACCCCATGGTGAAGCTGGCGCGGGACCTCGTGGCGGCGGGGGAGATCGGCGAGGTCCGCTCCTTCCGCGGCGTCCATGCCGAGGATTTCATGAGCGACGCCGCGATCCCCTGGACGTGGCGCCTCGACCCGTCGGGCGGCGGCGGCGCGCTCGCCGACATCGGCAGCCACATCGTGGCGATCGCCCGCTTCGTGGTCGGCCCCATCGCGGCCGTCACGGGCGAGACCGCCACGCTGGTGCCCCGCCGGCCCTTCGACGGCGGCAGCCGGGCCGTGGAGGTCGACGACGTCGCGACGGCGGCGCTCCGCTTCGCGACGGGCGCCGTCGGCACGATCGAGGCCAACTGGCTGGCGACGGGCCGCAAGATGGGCCTCGCCTTCGAGGTGTCGGGTTCGGAGGGTGCCATCCGCTTCACGCAGGAGCGGATGAACGAACTCGCGCTGTATCGCACCCGGGACCCGGCGAGCCTGCAGGGGTTCCGCACCATCGAGGCCGGGCCGGCCCACCCGCCCTACGGGGCCTTCTGCCCGGCGGCGGGGCATGGGCTCGGCTTCAACGACCTCAAGACCATCGAGGTGGCGGACTTCCTGCGGGCGATCGGCGGCGAAGCCGTGGGCCACGCCGACTTTCGGGAAGGCTGGGCCGTGACCCGCACGGTCGCCGCCATCTACCGGGCGGCACGCGAGGGCGGCTGGGTTTCGGTGGATTGAGCCTGCGACCGCGACCGGGCCCGGGCCCGGATGCGTTACGACACGGTCGGACGACGTCGGGTCTGGGACGGCGGCATCCAGTCCCGTCCTCTCAGGCGGCCCGGTCGAGCGCGGGGGCGCCGCGGCAACGGTTGCGGCCTTCCGCCTTGGCCCGGTAGAGGGCGGCATCGGCCTCGGCGAGCGCGCCCTCCGCGGTGCCACCCGCCGCGGGCCGCTGCATCGACACGCCGACGCTGATCGTCACGACGCTGGCGACGCCCCGCGGGTGGGGAAGCGCCAAGGCCTCGACGCCCGCGCGGGCCGCCTCGGCCGTCGCCAGCGCGCCGGCCTCCGTCACGCTCGGCACCAACAGGATGAATTCTTCCCCGCCGCAGCGGCAGGCGAGTCCCCCGAGGTCCCGGGCGACGCGGTCGAGACGGCCGGCGATGGCCCGCAGCACGCCGTCGCCCGCCTGGTGGCCGAAGAGGTCGTTGTACGCTTTGAAGGCGTCGGCATCGATCATGAGCAGGGCGAGGCTTTCGCCCGAGGCGGCGGCGCGGGGCCACACGCGCCCCAGGACGGCCTCGAACTGCCGCCGGTTGGCGAGGCCGGTCAGGGCGTCGGTGCCGGCGAGCCGCGACAATTCCGCCTCGGCGATGGCGCGCCGCCCGACTTCCCGGTACAGCCGCAGCGACAGGCCCATGCTGCCGAGGCACAGCAGCGTCAGCAGCCCCGCCACCGCCACGGCCCGGCGCCACCAATCCGCGTAGGCCGCCTCGCCCGTGATCTCCACGGCCTGGATCAGCGGCAGGTTGCCGACCCTGTGGTAGGAGATGATGCGCTCCTCGCCGTCGATCGGCGACGCGCCCGCGAAGGTGCCCGAATGGGTCGACCGCATGCGGTTGAAGGCGTCGCCGCCCCCCGCCCACAGCCGTATGTCGGCCTGCACGAAGGGCTCGCGGGTGATCACGGTGCCGTCGGTCCGGAACAACGTCACGGCGCTGCCCGGCCCGATGGCGAGCGGTTTGTAGAGCTTGGCGAGGTAGCCGAGGTCGAGCGTGCCCAGGACGATGCCGCCGAACTCGCCCCCGGGCCCGTCGATGCGGCGGCTCAGCGCCAACGTCCAACGGCCCGACAGGCGGCTTTGGAACGGCTTGCTGACGAAAAGGCCGACGCTGCCGCCGGCGATATGGACGCGGAAATAGTCCCGATCCCCGAATCGGGACGACACGGGATCGGTGCCGGGCGGATGCGCCACGAGGGCGCCGTCCCGGTCGAGCACCAGGAGGTTGCCGAAGCCGGGCGCCCGCATGGCATTGTCGAACAGCACCCGGTCGCGCAGCGCGGTCGGCATGGCCTGCAGGTCCGGCTTGCTCCACTGCTGCGACAGGGCACGCAGCGCGAGATCGAGCAGTTCGATGTTGCGGTCCACCTCTTCGGCGACGGCGGCCGCCACGCTTTCGCCCGAAGCACCGAGGCCGCGCCCGACGTCGCGGTACCAGCCCGCCATGACGAAGGTGAAGACGAGGCAGATCGCCACCAGCACGGCACCGGTGAGCGCCAGCAGCGCCGTCCGACCCCGGCCAGACTGCCGGCCCGACTGCAGCCGCATGACCTCCTCGATCGGCCTGAACGTCATCCTGCTCCCCCTTGCGGCGGAGTACAGGTCAAAAAGGTGAAACTCGTCTTATCCTATGCTGGCGCTTCTTCGCCTTTCGTCACCCGGTCCACAACAGGGTGAAAACCCTGGCGTCGTCCCGTGACGGGCCGGCCTAACCTTGGCCTGTTTCAGGCTTCGCCGCAGGACGAGGCCGAAGCTCCCGGATTCCGTTGCGGGCGACGGAGGTCGAGCCCCGGCCCGTGCCCGGCTCTCAATGAGAACGTCTCACCAGCATGCCCTCGGCTGCCGCCACGAGGGTGAAGATGGCGTAGCAGGCGACGACGCCGCAGCGTCCGTCGGCCCGGGCCCGCGCCGCATCGATGGCGGCCACGGTCTGCAGGGTCTGGTTGCGGAGGGGGAGGCCGCCGAGGGACCCGATTCGGTCCACCATGAGGGCGGCCGCGTCGAGATCGAGCGGTGCGACCTCGACGATGGCGCGCGTGAGGTCAAGTGCGGAACGGAGCGCGTGGTCCAAGAAACACCTCGCAGCGTGAGAGGTCACTCGGCGCCGTCCCGGTCGCGGTCGCGTCCCGGCGGAGCTAGCACGCGACCGCGCGGCCCGCACTCACATGGGTTAAAATGCGCCGCCCCCCCCGGACGTCCCAGCCGGGCGTCTCCCGGCGAGGGAGCCGGCAGCGAAGCGCCGGCCGGGGGTCGCGACGCAAGGTCACCCTGCGCTCGCCGCCCCGTCTCGCGCGCCTGCTCGAAGGGAAACGTCGTCAATCCGCAAGGACGACTCCCTTGCGCCAATGCCGACCCAGTCTCCCCGGTCGACGGGCCGGTTCCACGGCCGTTCTGCTGCGGCATTCTGAGAATTACGTGAAACTTTACTTAACCCTGCAACAGGTCGCAGGCCACGACACGGCGATACCATGGTGAAACTGAGCGTAATTATTCTTTTCTTAAGTGCGCTAACCCAGGTTGGTGTCCGAGTGTCACGAATGTGAGTGGGCGGTCTTGGCAACCAGCGACACTGCGACGATCCAGGCCGGGACGGCGGCCATGCGGGCGGCCGACGTACTCGGCGGCATTGGGGTCGACACCCATATCGCCTACACGGACGGCGGCTACGCCAACGTCGGCAACATAGCCGCCGACCTCGCCGCCCTCGGCGTGAAGAAGGTCCGCGACGGCATCTCGGACGGCGAGAACGGCTCCGCCCCGCTGTCGTCCTACATCGCCCTGGCCAGGGCCGGCATCACCTTCACCTTCGTGGTGGGCGGCGGCACCTCCACCACGGCCTCGATCCAGTATACGCTCGGCAAGATCGAGGCGCTGGCCGCGGCGGTGCCGGGGAGCGTCGACGCGATCGAGGGCCCGAACGAGATCAACAACGGGACGCTCACCTTCAACGGCCAGGGCGGGCTCGACGGCGCGGTCGCGTTGCAGCGCTACCTGTACCAGACCGTGAAGGCCGACCCGCGTCTGCCGGGCGTCAAGGTCGACTATTTCACCGGCTACAGCACCGTGGGCTTCGGGGCGGGGCCCGACCCCAGCACGACGTCGGGGCTCGCCGACTTCGATACCCAGCATCCCTACCCCCAGAACGGGGGGGCGCCCGCCTATTGGGTGGACCCCGGCATGGCTTTGCGGAACGAACCCGGCACCAAGGGGCCGTTCGTCTATACCGAGACCGGCTATACGACGAAGCTTTCCGACGTGAACGGCGTCGACGCCACCGTGCAGGGCAAATACACGCTCGACCTGCTGATGGACACGGCCAAGGACGGCGCCTCGGCGACCTACCTCTACGAGTTGATGGACGCGTATGCGACGGGCTCGCCGCAGGGCAACGCCGGCTACGGCCTGTTCGACACCGCCAACGCCCCCAAGCTCGCCGCCACCGGCATCCACAACCTCACCGCCATCCTGGCCGACACGGGCGCTTCGGCCCACACCTTCACGCCGACGCCCCTGCCCTACACGCTGACGGGCCTGCCGCAGACCGGGAACAGCCTGGAGGTCGCCAAATCGGACGGCACCACCGACATCGTGGTGTGGGCGGAACCGACCCTGTGGAGCAACCACGCCGAGGTCGCGGCGCCGACCGAAACCGTGACGGTGGGGCTCGGTGGCCTCCACGCCGTGTCGGTCTACGATCCCCTGCTCGGCTCGACGCCGATCGCCACCTATGGCGCCACCAGCACGGTGGCGGTGTCGGTCACCGACCACCCCCTGATCATCGCGGTGGGGCCGACGCTCGGCGCGGCAGCCTCGGCACCGGTGTCGAGCGGCGGGGCGCAGGCGGCGGCGATCCAGACCGTTGCCACCGCCCAGGTGGCCCCGGCGGTTTCGGCGCAGACGTCCGCGTCGACGACCGCATCGACGCCTGCGGCCTCGTCACTGGGGGCGGCGACCACCCCCACGGTCGCCAGCACGGCCGCCGCCACGGTCGCCAGCACGACCACGACGACCGGCACGGACGTATCGGCGGTGCCGCTCGGTGCGACGAGCGCGGGCGGCGCGTCGCTGCTCGCGGCATCGACCGCCACCGCCAGCACGGCGGTCGCGGCCGATGCCGGCGCCTCGGACCCGGGCTTCACCGCCGTGACGAACCGGAACGGCTCGCGGACCGTCGACATCACGTCGCCGGGGCACACGATCGCGTCCGGTTACCGCGACACGTTCCAGGTGCACGGCATGGCGGCGACGACCTTCGTGTTCGATCCGGGATACGGGGCCGACGTGCTGAACGCGTTCAGGCTCAACGGGGCCGACCACGACACGATCAGCCTGCCCGGCGCCGATTTCGCCAATTCCATCGCCGACATCCTGCGCCACACCCAGAACGTGTCGGGCGGGGTGCGCATCGTCGACCCCACGTCGGGCGATTCGATCCGCCTCACCGGCATCACCAAGGCGCAGCTCCAGCACAATCGGCAGGACTTCGCCTTCCACGACGCCCCGGCGTGACGGGCGCGACCGGCGGGGCAGGCACCATGCCGGGTCGGTGACGGGACCGGGAGCGTGGCGGGACGCCCCCGGAGCACACGGGGACCGCCCTCAGCCGTCTCGGGCAAAGCGCAGGCGTTCACCCGTCCTCAGAAGACGGGGCGCCAGCAGGCGACGCCCGGATCGCCGACCAGGCCCTCGCAGCGCACCAGGGCCTTGCGGAGCAGCGAGCCGAGTTCGGCCCGCACCCGGCCGCTGTCGGTCCCCAACGCCTCGGCGACCTCGAAGGCCGTGACGCCGCGGTCCTCCAGCGCCGACAGGCGACGAAGCGCCGTCAGGACCGCATCTTCCCCGCCGACGAGTTCGACCGGCGGCCGCCCAACCTTCGTCTCATCCAGCACGTCACCACCTGCTTGCGAGCTACCTTCGCCCGGTAAGATGACGTTCTGCCACTTTTTGTTCTATTAGCGCGCCGCATCATGGTAAAATACGGCGGGACTGGGCGCTTTTTGACACAATGCCGGCTCAGTCGCCCTCGGGCCGCCCCCGCATCGCCTTGACGTCCCCCCTGATTCGCTTGCCCTCGAGCCGGCGCTTCTTCGACCCGAGGGTGGGACGGGTCGGCCGCCGCGGCGGTGGCGGCGGCACCGCGGCCTCCTGGACCAGGGCGACGAATCGCGCCAGCGCGTCGGCGCGGTTGCGCTCCTGGGTGCGGAAGCGCTGGGCCGACAGGACCAGCACGCCGTCCTTGGTCAGCCGCCGGCCCGCCAGCCGGGCCAGCCGTTCCCGCACGCCTTCCGGCAGGTTCGGCGAGCCACGCACGTCGAAGCGGAGCTGCACCGCCGTCTCGACCTTGTTGACGTTCTGCCCGCCCGCGCCCGAGGCGCGCAGGAACTCCTCCTGCACTTCGTCGTCGTCGAGCGCGATGCGCTCCGTGATCCTGATCACCGGCGGGCTCCCCTGGGTCGGCGGGGAAGCGATACAGGTTCGCGGGTGGGGAATCGACCCACGCGGCGCCTCACCGCTCCCCCAGCGCCCGCGTCGCCAGCACGGCCGCCGAGGCGCGGTTCTCGACGCCGAGCTTGGCGAAGACCGTCTCGAGGTGCTTGTTCACCGTGCGGGGCGCGAGATCGAGGATGGCGGCGATGTCGCGGTTGCTCTTGCCGCGGGCCAGCCACAGCAGCACCTCGGCCTCGCGCGCCGTGAGGGGAAAGCGCCCCTGTAGCACGGCTTCGTCGGGCCGGGCGTCGTGGAGGCTCAGGCGGAACAGCGTTTCCCCCGGCGCCGCCGCCCCGAGATGGGCGAAGCGCAGCGCCGGGCGGCCGTCGGCCCCGGCCGCCGTCACGGGCCCGGGCGCGTCGCGGCCGGCGGCGAGCCGCGCCGGGAGGCCGGCCGGCAACGCCCCGTCCTCCGGCCAGGCGGCGCGGAGCATGGCGGCGGCGCCGGGCGTCGACCACAGCAGCGCGCCGGCGCCGTCGACCGCCACCAGCGCGGCGCCGGAGGTGTCGAGCGCCGCCCGGGCACTCCGCGCCGCCCGGGCGTTGGCGAGGTGGACGCGGATGCGGGCCAGGAGTTCGTCGAGGCGAATGGGCTTGGTGACGTAGTCGACGCCGCCGGCATCGAGGCCCGCCACCACGTGTTCGGTGTCGCTGAGCGCCGTCATGAAGATCACCGGCACGTGGGCGGCGGGGCCGGCCTTGAGGCGGCGGCAGGTTTCGAACCCGTCCATCCCCGGCATCATGGCGTCGAGCAGCACGAGGTCGGGCACGAGGCGGCCGACCAGGGCCAGCGCCTGCGGGCCTCCGGTGGCGACCAGCGCCGTGATGCCGGCCCGCTCCAGGGCTTCGGTGAGGAAGCCCAGCGTGTCGGGCGTGTCGTCGACGACCAGCACGGTGTCGCGCAGCGCCACGGTGCCGCCCGGGGTGGTGTCGCCCGGGGCGGGGCCGCCCGGGGTGGGGCCGCCGGCCGGAGGAAGGCTCACGAGGCGGCCTCCGCGCCCGCGCCGTCGAGCAGCGCCGCCAGCCCGTCGAGGTCGAAGCGCCCCACCCGCTCGCGCAGCGCCGCCACCAGCGCGCCCTGGGCCGGGTCCCCCGCCATGGCGGCGAGCTTGGCCTCGAGGCCGCGCACGTAGCCGATGGAGGCGAGGCGCCGGAGCTCCGCGACGTCGGCGGGATCGGGGTCCCGCGCCGCCGCCGGCCGTGTCGGCGGCGGGGGCGCGGGCGGGCCCTCGATCCAGTCGAGCGCCAGCAGGGTGCCGAGGCTGTCGATGAGCCGGGCGAGGTCGAAGGGCTTCGGCAGCACGGCGTCGTGGTCGGCGTCCTCGCCCGCCGCGGCCCCGCCGGCCGGCGACACTTCGCCGAGGTTGGCCGACATCATGAGGATCGGGGCGTCGAGCCCGCGGGCCCGCACGGCGTGGGCCAGCGTCCAGCCGTCCATGCCGGGCATGGACACGTCGAGCACGAAGAGGTCGGGCGCGACGTCGGCGAGCAGCGACAGGCAGGTCGGCCCGTCGCGGGCGCTGAGCAGGGCGAAGCCGAGCGGCTCCAGGATGGCGCGGAGCAGCACCGGCTGCTCGGGGTCGTCGTCCACCACCATGAGGGTGCGGCGGCGCCCGCGATAGCCCGACACGGCGCGGGGCGCCGCCGCGAGGGCGGGCGCGGCGGCGGCCGCCAGCATCAGCCGCAGCCGGAACAGCGCGCCGCCGCCGCCCGCCGGGGGGTCCAGCACGGCGATGTCGCCGCCCATCAGCTCGGCGAGGAGCCTCGTGATGGTGAGGCCGAGGCCGAGGCCCGGCACGGCATCGGCCCGGGCCTGGGGGCCGCGGTCGAAGGGCTCGAAGATGCGGGCCCGGTCCTCGGCGGCGACGCCCGGGCCGCTGTCGGACACGTCGAGCGTGGCGACCTGGTTGCGGAACGCCACCGTGAGGGCGACGTGGCCGGCGGGCGTGAACTTGATGGCGTTGGACAGGAGGTTGATGAGCACCTGCCGCAGCCGCTTCTCGTCCGTCCGCACCACGGGGGGCAGCAGGTCGAGCCCGGCGACGCGGAAGGCGAGGCCCTTCGCCGAGGCCTGCAGCCGCACCATGTCGACGAGGCCGGCGAAGAACTCGGCCGTGCGGACCGGGTCGGCGCGGATCTGCAGGCGGCCGGCCTCGATCTTGGACACGTCGAGCAGCCCGTCGATGAGGCCGGACAGGTGCTCGGCCGAGCGGCGGATCACCCGCACGCCGTTCTGGCGCGCCGGCGGCAGGTCGCCGTCGCGCTCCAGCAGCTGCGCGTAGCCCAGCACGGCGTTGAGCGGGGTGCGCAGCTCGTGGCTGAGGCCCACCACGTAGCGGCTCTTGGCGGAATTCGCCGCCTCGGCCCGGTCCCGCGCCCGCTGCAGCTCGGCATCGGTGCGGCGGTGGGCGTCGATCTCCTGCAGCAGCAGGGCCGTCTGGCGGGCGGATTCGTCCTGGGCGGCGCGGCGGCTTTCCCCCGCCAGGGTGAAGAACCAGGCCAGCACGCCCGATACGATGCACAGGATGGCGAAGGCCGCCACCAGCGTGCGGTCGATCACCGGCCGGATGTCCGGGCCCGTGGCGGCGGCGCCGACGTGGATGAGCAGCACCACGAGGCTGACCACGGCGACGAAGCACAGGAAGGTGAGGCCGAACTGCACGGCGGGGCGGCTGACCCGCAGGCCCCAGCGCCGCGGCAGCAGGGCTTTCAGGGCCGCCGTGCCCTGCGCCAGCGCGGTGGCGCGCGGCCGGCACAGGTCGCCGCAGCGCGCGTCGAGCGAGCAGCACAGCGAGCAGATGGGGCCGGCATAGGCCGGGCAATGCGCCATGTCCTCGGGCTCGAACGGGTGGGCGCAGATGGAACAGGCGATCGTCGGCAGCGCCCCCCAGGAGGCCCGGGGCTTGCGGGCGAGGTAGAAGCGCCCGCGCGTCAGCGCCGCGATGGCGGGGGCGGCGAGGAGCGCCGTGCCCAGCGCCACGAAGGGCGCCAGCGCCGCCGCGGCCTCGCCGAACAGGCCCGCCGCCGCCAGCAGGGCGACGAGCGTCGCCAGCGCCATGGCGCCGCAGCCCACGGGGTTGATGTCGTAGAGGTGGGCGCGCTTGAACTCGATGCCGGGCGGCGACAGGCCGAGCGGCTTGTTGACGGCGAGGTCCGCCACCACGGCGCCGAGCCACGCCACCGCCACCACGGCGAAGAGCGACAGGATGCGCTCCAGCGCCGCATAGATGCCGAGTTCCATCAGCAGCAGCGCGATGGCGACGTTGAACACCAGCCACACCACCCGGCCGGGATGCGAGTGGGTGACGCGCGAGAACACGTTGGACCAGGCGAGCGAGCCCGCATAGGCGTTCATGACGTTGATCTTCAGCTGCGACACCACGACGAAGCCCGCCGTGAGCAGCGCCACCGCCTCGGGGCTGCCGAGCACGTGGCCGAAGGCGATGCGGTACATCTCGGCCGGGTCGGCGGCATGGCCGGGCCCGACGCCGGCGCGCAGCGCCAGCACGGCGAGCAGCGAGCCGAACAGCAGCTTCGGGGCGCCGAGCACGATCCAGCCCGGGCCGGCGGCGAGCAGCGACAGCCACCAGGCGCGGGCCGCGCGGCCCGGCGCCGGCCGGGCGGGGAGGAAGCGCAGCACGTCCACCTGCTCGCCGATCTGCGGCATCAGCGCCAGGATGACGGAGGCGGCGCCGCCGAACTTCAGGAGGTCGAACCCCCCGGCCCCCTCCGGCACGCCGAGCCCGCCGAAGCGCGTCCAGGCCGCGACGGCCGGCCAGTCGTGCAGCGCGATGAAGCCCACGGGCAGCAGGTTCAGCCCGATCCACAGCGGCTGGGTGAGCAGCTGGAAGCGGCTGATCCAGCTGATGCCATGCGTCACCAGGGGGATGACGGCGAGGGCGCTGACGAGGTAGCCGAGCGGCAGCGGCACGCCGAAGACGAGCTTCAGCGCGCTCGCCATGATCGACCCCTCGATGGCGAAGAGCATGAAGGTGAAGGTGGCGTAGACCAGCGACGTGACGGTGGAGCCGATGTAGCCGAAGCCGGCGCCCCGGGTCAGCAGGTCGACGTCGACCCCGTAGCGCGCCGCCACGATGCTGACGGGCAGCCCGGTGACGAAGAGCACGAGGCCCACCACGAGCGTGGCGGCCAGCACGTTGGTGAAGCCGTAGGTGAGGGTGACGCTGCCCCCGATGGCTTCCAGCGCCAGGAACGAGATGGCGCCGAGCGCCGTCTGCGACACGCGCGACGACGACCAGCGCCGCGCCGCCTTGGCGGTGAAGCGCAGCGCGAAGTCTTCCAGCGTCTCGTCGGCGACCCAGCGATTGTAGTCGCGCCTGACGGGCAGGATGCGTTGGCGTCCGGTCATGATTCCCCCGTGCAGGCCATGCAGGTTATGGGCCGGAGGGGGGCGGGGTGGGAAGGACCCATGGCGAGCCTTGGCAAGGTTGGCTCGCTTGCCACCAAAATCACCTTTAAACTTCTGCACTCCCTCACGGAAGGCGTTCGCGCCAGCATCGAAGGGCTCGGCAATCGACGATCGCTCAGCTGGTAGCTGTTACCTCAGGGCTGTTCTGGCATGCCAAAAAATATGGCTGATAGAGACGACGCGGCGCTGCCGGGCATACCTAATCGAAGAAGCTTGGCTGGTCAGGGTCGGGGTGAGGCGATTCTTGACGATCCTCCGCAGGAGGCCGCGAATCTGTGAGAGCGGCAGTTGCCCGGAAATATCCCTCAGCAAACGCCTCTAGCAGCTTGTCGGACTTAACGGCCCTTTTGGCTTTTGGTATGGTTGGCTGGTCGTCCCCCTCGCGTCGGTCTGCC
>NZ_QYBC01000017.1 GCF_004137085.1 Lichenibacterium ramalinae | reverse complement strand
TCGCGCACCGCCCATTTCAGGGCCACGACGGCCTTCTTGGGGTCGGTGACGACGGGCGTCAGCAGGTGCGGGATGCCGTCGTAGACGCTGAGCTCCAGCATCTTGGGGTCGATCATGATGAGCCGGCACTGCTCGGGCTTCAGCCGGTACAGGATCGACAGGATCATGGTGTTGATGGCGACAGACTTGCCCGAGCCGGTGGTGCCGGCGACGAGCAGGTGCGGCATGCGGGCGAGGTCGACGATGACGCTTTCGCCGCCGATGGTCTTGCCGAGCGCGATGGCGAGCTTGTGCTTGGACTCGACGAAGTCCTCGGAGGCCACGAGTTCGCGCAGGAACACGGTTTCGCGCCGCTGGTTGGGCAGCTCGATGCCGATGACGTTGCGGCCCTGAACCACGGCCACGCGGGCCGACACCGCCGACATGGACCGGGCGATGTCGTCGGCGAGGCCGATGACGCGGCTCGACTTGATGCCGGGGGCGGGCTCGAGCTCGTAGAGCGTCACCACCGGGCCGGGGCGCACGTTGATGATCTCGCCGCGCACGCCGAAATCCTCCAGCACGCTTTCCAGCAGGCGCGCGTTCTGGCTGAGCGCGTCTTCCGACACGATCGCGGTGGCGCCGTGGCGCGGCTCGGTGAGGATGCCGGGCGCCGGCAGGTCGTAGCCGCCGGAGCGGGCATCGCGGCCCTGGCGCGGCGCGGCACGCGACGGGGCGGCGGCGGCGGCCATGCGCGACAGCACGGAGGTGGCTTCGGGCCGCCCGGCGGGCGGACGCGGGGCGACGCGCTCTGCCGTATCGGCGTCGCCGGCGCCGAAGGAGGGCTCGCGGCGCCCGCGCTCGTCGCGCGGCCGGGACGTGGCCTGGAAGCTCGGCTCGACGCGCCCGTCGCGGGCCGCGACGCCGGCACCCGCCAGCCCGGCCGTGGGCGCCGAACCGGCCGGCACCGGCGTGGCCCAGGGCGCCCCGGCATCGGCGCCGCGGCGGACCAGGCGGGTGAGGGCCGCCTTGGCGCTGAGGCCGGCGTGGATGGCCGCGCCGAGCGACACGATGCCCATGCCGGGCTCGCCGTCCGCATCGTCCTCGAAAGGGCGGCGCGTGGTCTTGGGGACCGGCACCCAGTCATAGGCGCCGGCGACGTCCTCGTCCTCCTCCTCGCCCGGCGGGGGCTTCAGGCCGAAGCCCGCGGCGGCCGTCAGGGACAGGATGGCCACGCCGGCGCAGACGAGCGCGACCAGCATCAGCATGGGCTCGGAATGGCCCAGCAGGCGGCGCGGCAGCGCCAGGATGCCGTCGCCCACGATGCCGCCGAGGCCGCTCGGCAGCGGCCAGCGGTCCGTAGCCGGCAGCGAGGAGGCCAGGGCCGTGGCCCCGGAGGCCCCGGTCGCCAGCAGGACGAGCCGCAGCCGCGCATGGTCCAGCCGATGGCGAGACAGCAGCGTGAGGCCCCAGCAGAAGATCGGCGGCAGGATGGCCACGATGGCGATGCCGACCATCTGCATGACGAGGTCGGCCAGCACGGCCCCGGGCGGGCCGGCGAGGTTGCGGACCGGACCGCCGGCGGCGTGGTTCCAGCTCGGGTCGTGGACCGACCAGGTGGCGAGCGCGAGGCTCACGGCCCCGATGCCGCCGAGGAGCAGGAGGCCGGCGAGTTCGGCCAAGCGCCGGGCCAGGAACTCGCGCGCGGGCTCGGGCAGGAGGTCGATCGGCGAAAATGTGGAGATGCGCACGGGCGGCCCGGGTTCAGTCCCATGGATCGGACCGGCCGCCCCGCGGCGGGCGTCGTCGGTTCTCACCTCCGTCGCGCAAGCCCCGAGCCTCCGTCCGACACTGACGTTAGGTCGATATGCTTAAGGGTCCGTCACCGGCCGCCGCGGCGGCGGCGCGGCACCGGGGTGGAGCGGGGCGGCGGACCGCGCGGGGACGGCCTCGACGCGCCAGGCCCGACCGTAGGTCGTTCAGAGAAAGGAAGGCCCGACCGCAGGTCGTCCCAAGAAAGGAAGGCCCGACGGAAGGCCGTCCGAACGCGAAAGGGCGGCCCGCAGGCCGCCCTCCCGATTACGCCCGACCGCTGCGGTCAGTAATTGTAGGCGCGCTCGCCGTGTTCGGCGATGTCGAGGCCTTCGCGCTCCTTCTCGGGAGCGACGCGCAGCCCCACCACCATGTCGACGATCCAGTACAGGATCGCCGATCCCGCACCCGACCAGACCAGCGTGGCGATGACGGCCTTGAGCTGGATCAGCACCTGCTGGCCCATGTTGTAGTCGCCGACGTTGCCGTGGGCGAAGTTGGTGTAGTCGGTGATGCCGGTGCCGCCGAGCGACGGGGACACCAGGATGCCGGTCATGATGGCGCCGAAGATGCCGCCGATGCAGTGCACGCCGAAGACGTCGAGGGCGTCGTCGTAGTGGAACTTCTCGCGGATGACCGCCACGAAGAACCAGCACAGCGGGCTCACCAGCAGGCCCAGCACCACCGAGCCCATCGGGCCGGCGTAGCCGGACGCCGGGGTGACGGCCACGAGGCCCGCCACCGCGCCCGACGCCATGCCGAGCAGGGACGGACGGCCCTTGATCATCCACTCGACGAAGAGCCACGACATGGCGGCAGCGGCGGTCGCCACCATGGTGTTGACGAAGGCCAGGGCGGTGGTGCCGTTGGCTTCGAGGTTGGAGCCGGCGTTGAAGCCGAACCAGCCGACCCACAGCAGCGAGGCGCCGATCATCGTCATGGTCAGCGAATGGGGCGGCATGGGCTCGCGCGGGTAGCCGAGGCGCTTGCCGATCAGCAGGCAGCCCACCATGCCGGCGATGCCGGCGTCGATGTGCACGACGGTGCCGCCCGCGAAGTCGAGCGCGCCCGCCTGCGCCAGCCAGCCGGCCGACCCCGTGATGCCGTCGAGCTTGGCCTGGGCGACCTTCTTGGCGGCGTCGTCCGTCGCGGCCGCGACGGCCTTGGCGGCGGCGGCGATGTCGTCCGGGGCGGCCGTGGCCCAGACCCAATGCGCGACCGGGAAATAGATGATGGTGACCCACAGCGTCATGAAGATCAGCACGGCGGAGAACTTCATGCGCTCGGCGAAGGAGCCGATGATGAGGGCCGGCGTGATCATGGCGAAGGTCATCTGGAACACCATGTAGGCGTATTCCGGGATGACGGTGCCGTTGGAGAAGGTCGGCACGGTGCTGTCCGGCGTCACGCCGGCCAGGAAGGCCTTGTTGAGGCCGCCGATGTAGGGCGACCACGAACCGCCGTCGCCGAAGGCCAGCGAATAGCCGTAGAGCACCCAGATCACGCCGACGAGCGACACGATCATGAAGACCTGGGTCAGCACCGACAGCATGTTCTTCGTGCGCACGAGGCCGCCGTAGAACAGGGCCAGGCCGGGCACCGACATCATCAGCACCAGCGCCGACGAGATGAGCATCCAGGCCGTGTCGCCGGGGTTGGCCTTGATCACCGCGACGGCGGCGGGGCCCGCCGCGACGGCGGTGGCGGACGCTTCGGGGGCCGGGGTCTGTGCCAGGGCCGAGCCGGCCATGACCAGCAGGGACAGGGCGGCCAGGCCCAGTGCCGATCGCATTCGAGGCGACTTCGCCAAAGGCAATGTCGCGGAAGGCGACGGGTTCGTGAACGTCATCGATGGTCTCCGGTGAGCGGGGTCTCGGGGTGGATCAGAGGGCGTCGGCGTCGGTCTCGCCCGTGCGGATGCGCACGGCCTGTTCGAGCGTCGTGACGAAGATCTTGCCGTCGCCGATCTGCCCGGTGCGCGCCGTCGCCGTGATGGCGTCGACGACCTGGTCGAGCAGTTCGGCCGGGACCGCGACCTCGATCTTGAGCTTCGGCAGAAAGCTCACGGCATATTCGGCACCGCGGTAGATCTCGGTGTGGCCCTTCTGGCGGCCATAGCCCTTGACCTCGGTGACGGTGAGGCCGTGGACGCCGACGGCCGTCAGGGCGTCGCGGACCTCCTCCAGCTTGAAAGGTTTGATGATGGCCGTGACAATCTTCATCGCGATGTTCCTCGGTTACCGGCCCCGCCCGTCCGCACGCGCATGACGGACGTGCGGGGACCTCCGCCACGCGAGACCGTGCGACGGCGTGGCGCGCCTCTTTCAAGGCTCGTGCCAAACATTAGCCACGGCAAAGCCCAAGGCCGCCCTCGGGAGGTCAGGATCGGCAGCGTCCAGAATGTGGCAAAGGGAAGGCGTTTTGCCTAATATTTAGGCAGTTTCGGCGCTCGTTGCGTCCTGCGGTCGGCGCAGGCGGATCAGGCCTTCCTGGGCCACCGAGGCCACGAGGCGACCGGCCCGGTCGAACACCGATCCCCGCGCGAAACCCAGGCTGCCGGAAGCGCTGGGACTGTCCTCGGCGTAGAGCAGCCAATCGTCGACCCGCAACGGGCGGTGGAACCAGAGCGCGTGGTCGAGGCTCGCGGCCTGGACGTCGGGGTCGAACACCGAGCGGCCATGCGACACCAGAGCCGTGTCGAGCAGCGTCAGGTCGGACATGTAGGCCAGCACGGCCGCGTGGAGCGCCGGGTCGTCGGGCAGCGGCGCCGTCGCCCGCATCCAGATCGCCTGCCGCGGCGGGCGGGCCAGGGGCGGCTTTGCGGAAAAGCGGCCGAGGTCGACGGGGCGGAGTTCCACCGAAGCGTCGCGGCCGAAATAGGCCCGCACCGCGGGCGGCAACGCGCCCGCACGGCCGGCCGCGATGTCGGCGGCGCTCGGCAGGGCTTCCGGCGGCGGCACGTCCGGCGCGTCGATCGCATGGTCGAGCGCGTCGGGCTCGGCCGCGTGGAAGGAGGCCGACATGGCGAAGATCGGCCGCCCGTGCTGGTGCGCCACGCAGCGCCGCGTCGAGAAGCTGCCACCGTCGCGCATGCGCTCGACGCCGTAGGCGATCGGCGCGGCCGGGTCGCCCGGCAGCATGAAATAGCCGTGCAGCGAATGGACCGGGCGCGCCGCGGAGGTCCGCCCCATGGCGACCAGCGCCTGGGCGATCACCAGCCCGCCAAAGATGCGGCCGCGGCCGAGGTCGGGGCTGAGCCCGAGGAAGCGGTCGGGCCCGTCCGCGGCGAGATCGAGGAGGGCGACGAGGTCGGCGAGGGTGAAGGCCAAGGTGCCGGGCCTGGTTCAGTCGTGCTTGACGTGGTCGATGGCGCTGGCCAGCATCTCGTCCATGCGGTGGCGGATCTGATGGTCGGAGACGGCGACGCCGTGGCGGGCGAGATCCTCCCGGACCTTGGCGATCACGGCTTCGGTGCCGCCCTTCTCGACGGACGCCATGAGCACCTGGCTGGCATAAAGGTCGGCCGCCTCGCCCGACTGGCCGAGCTGCCCGGCCGCCCACAGGCCGATGTCGCGGTTGCGGCGGGCCTGGGCCCGGAAGGCCAGATCCTGGTCATGGGCGAAAAGGTTCTCGAAGGCGCGCTCACGGTCGTCGAACGTCGTCATCGGTGGTTCTCCTGTGCGGTGCGCCGGCACCCCGGGCGGGGCGCCACGCCACCAACGCGCATCTTGCGACGGAGATGCGCGGCACACATATGCCGCAGCGCTCGCGGGCGGCGCGCCGGCCATCGCTTCGGCGCTCTCGAGCCGACGATGCCGCGCTCGCCTCGCGGGCTGCGCGAAGGCGCCGACGGTGGGAGCGCCCTCGCCGATCCTCGAGTGACGACCTCCGCCCCGGCGGTGCCGCCGATCGCCGGAGGCGCCGGGATCGGGCCCGCCAGGGCGCCCGCACCGCACCGGCGTTGTGCCGACCGGTGCAATCCGCTAAGTTTGGGTGTGGTCGGCTTGACAGGGCGATCGATGCCCTCTGCCGTTCGCGGCTTTGATGTTGCAACACGCCGCGCGAGGTCGCTCCGACGCGCTCGGCTCAGGAGCCCGGCCGACCCATGGATTTCCTCAAGCCCCGGTTGACTCCAATGAACCGCCGCCGTCGCATCTATGAGGGAAAGGCCAAGGTCCTCTACGAAGGACCCGAGCCCGGTACCCTGATCCAGCACTTCAAGGACGACGCCACGGCGTTCAACGCCAAGAAGCACCAGATCATCGACGGCAAGGGTGTTCTGAACAACCGTATCTCGGAATACATCTTCCAGCACCTGAACAACATCGGCGTGCCGACGCATTTCATCCGTCGGTTGAACATGCGCGAGCAGTTGATCAAGGAAGTGGAGATCATCCCGCTCGAGGTCGTGGTCCGCAACGTTGCGGCGGGGTCGCTGGCGACCCGGCTGGGCATCGAGGAGGGGACGCAGCTCCCGCGCTCCATCATCGAGTTCTATTACAAGAACGACGCGCTCAACGACCCGATGGTGTCGGAGGAGCACATCACCGCCTTCGGCTGGGCTTCCCCGCAGGAGATCGACGACATCATGGCGCTGGCCATCCGGGTCAACGACTTCCTGTCCGGCCTCTTCCTCGGCGTCGGCATCCGCCTCGTCGACTTCAAGATGGAGACGGGCCGCCTGTGGGAAGGCGACCTGATGCGCATCGTCGTGGCGGACGAGATTTCCCCCGATTCGTGTCGGCTGTGGGACGTGAAATCCAGCGACAAGATGGACAAGGACCGGTTCCGCCGCGACCTCGGCGGCCTCGTCGAAGCCTATACCGAAGTGGCGCGGCGTCTCGGCATCATGCAGGAGAACGACGCGGCCCGGACCACCGGACCGCAATTGGTGCAGTGACGCCCGGCGGCCTCGCCCTCGCCGCCTGCGGGGCGAGTGCCGCCAACCGCGCCTTCCGGATGAAATGATCGGCACCGGGCCTGCATTTTCGTCATGGCTGCCTTGCTATTGCGGGATGGATGGGCTTTAAGACGGTTCAACGACGCCGCACGGCGCATCCGCCGGAGCGCGGCATCGAGAAGACCGCCCGAGGGTGGCCCAGGGTCTAGGGAGGAAACGCCCACAAGGGCGACGCGGCATCGACGATGCCAGGGCCAGGAGCCCGTCGAAGCCGGTGGTGCGGAGTGCACGACCGGCTTTTTCCGTCTCGAGGCCCGGCCGCTGGACGGTCCGGAGCCTGCCCGGCACGAGCGGGGGCTCGCCGCCGCATGCGCGCCGGCGCCCGGCCGGTTCGGGCCGATCGCCATGGCCAAGGCAGTTCCCACCCGTCCGATCCTGCTCTAGGCTTGACCCCGCCTCTTCACGGGCTGTCTTGAACCGGAGTGCCGCGGCGCCGAGCCGAGGGACCCCAGCCTCACGCGGGCCACCACGCGGCGGAGGTCGGGCCGGCCCTCCGACGGGCTGCGCCGCCCATCCCGGCGGGCCCGCATCGCAAGTCCGGAGTGCCGCCGCCGGCGGCGGGGCGCTCCCGGGGTCGCATCCCGCGACGCCGAAGCGCAACCGGGTCCCACCATGACGACCACCGACCTCGCCAAGCGCGTCTACGACCACACCTGGAAGCTCGACCCGATCGTCCGCAGCCTCCTGGACACGGACTTCTACAAGCTGCTCATGCTGCAGATGATCTGGGGCCTCTACCGGGACCAGCAGGTCACCTTCTCGCTCGTCAACCGCACCACATCGGTCCGGGTGGCCGAGGAGATCGACGTCGCCGAGCTCCGGGACCAGCTCGACCACGCGCGCTCGCTCACGGTGAGCAAGAAGGAGATGATCTGGCTGGCCGGCAACAGCTTCTACGGCCGCGCCCACATCTTCGAGCCGAGCTTCCTGTCGTGGCTGGCCGACTACAGCCTGCCCGACTACGACCTCGCGATCCGCGACGGTCAGCTCGAACTCAGCTTCTCGGGGTCCTGGGTCGACGTCACGCTCTGGGAGATCCCGGCGCTGGCCATCATCAACGAGTTGCGCTCGCGCGCCGCCCTGAAGGGTCTCGGACGGTTTCAGCTCGACGTCGTCTACGCCCGCGCCAAGGCCAAGCTGTGGAGCAAGGTCGAGCGGCTGCGCAACCTGCCGGATCTGCGCATCTCGGACTTCGGCACGCGCCGGCGGCACAGCTTCCTGTGGCAGCGCTGGTGCGTCGAGGCTCTCAAGGAAGGGCTCGGCGACTCCTTCTCGGGCACCAGCAACGTGCTGCTCGCCATGGACAACGACCTCGAGGCGCTCGGCACCAACGCCCACGAGCTTCCCATGGTGCTGGCGGCGCTGGCGCGGGACGACGCGGCGCTGCGCCGGACGCCCTACCAGGTGCTGGCCGACTGGCGCAAATACTACGGCGGCAACCTTCTGATCGTATTGCCCGACACGTTCGGCACGGCGCCGTTCCTGCGCGACGCGCCCGACTGGGTGGCGGACTGGACCGGGTTCCGCCCCGACTCCGCCCCGCCCATCGCGGGCGGCGAAGCCGTGATCGCGTGGTGGCGGGCGCGCGGGCGCGACCCGCGCGACAAGCTGCTGGTCTTCTCGGACGCCCTCGACGTCGACACGATCGAGAAGGCCTACCACCACTTCCACGGCCGCGTCCGCATGAGCTTCGGCTGGGGCACCAACCTGACCAACGACTTCGCCGGCTGCGCCCCGACGCCCAACGGCAACCTCAAGGCCATCTCGCTGGTGTGCAAGGTGACGGACGTGGGCGGCCGGCCCGCCGTGAAGCTCAGCGACAACCCCGGCAAGGCCCTGGGCCGGCCCGAGGAGGTCGCCCGCTACCTGCGGGTCTTCGGCTCCGCCGGCCACGTGGCCCAGCCCGTCCTGGTCTGAATCGATCCCGCCTTGGGCGCGTTCGTCCCAGCTTTGGATCGAGAGCGGTCCCATCGGCTCGGATCCGCCGAAACGGTCCCGAGCATGCCGGTACCGTTGCGGGCCATCGGTCCTTCCCTTCCCGCCGCCGCTGCAGTAGGGACGGGGGCCAGCCGGCCGGACGGCCGTCGCGCCGCCCCTCGGGACGGCGCGGAGGAAAGTCCGGGCTCCACGGAAACACGGTGCCGGATAACGTCCGGCGGGGGTGACCCCAGGGAAAGCGCCACAGAAAGCAGACCGCCCGGCACGGGAGCGATCCCGCGTTCGGGTCAGGGTGAAAGGGTGCGGTAAGAGCGCACCGCGGCGGCGGCAACGTCGACGGCACGGCAAGCCCCACCGGGAGCAAGATCGAATAGGGGCGACGGGACACGGGGCGGCCATGCCGGCCCGCGGTCCAACCCGTTTCCGGGCTGTCGCCCGGGTTGATCGCTCGAGGCGGCCGGCAACGGCCGTCCCAGAGGAATGGTCGTCACGCGCCAGGGTTCACGCCCGGGCGCCATACAGAACCCGGCTTACAGGCCGGCTGGCACCCCTGACCGCTCGTCTCGCCGGGCGGGACCGCGTCGCAGAAGCCCGCGCGCCGGGTCCGGCATGGGATCGCGCCCCACCCCGGCATGGGACGGTGCCCCACCGGAGGCCGAAAACGGCCCGGAGGCGCCTTCCAAAACCCAAGACGACCCTCGGCGGCATTTGCCTGTGGATAATCGCGGCCCGGCCGGCGGCCAGGCAGCGGCACAGGCCGGCCGAAGGCCCCGCGTGGCGCGGGCCCAGGTCGACCCGCGGCACGATGGCGCCGATCCGCCGCGGCCGCCTGATATCGTTTCAGATTCGGCAACCTGCCCCAAGGGACCGCGCTGCCGGCGCCAGACGAATCGCTCGATAAAGCCCGCCTTTCCGCAGGGTCGGCAACACCTTTTTAACCCTAAGCGGGTCTTACTGGACCCTGGCCCCCCAGATCGCGCGCGGGGGCTTTCGTTGACGCCCATGGGGTCCCATGCTATCCCAAATCATCCCGTCAGTGACGAGCATCCGAGACCCGATCGTGGACATCCCCCGCAGGATGACACGGCCGTGCCCCGCATCGCTCGCCGGACGGGACGGTCACGACCGGGACAGAGGGGATTTTGGATCGCTTCGTCTCGCACTTCACCAACCGGTTGGATGCCAAGGGTCGCGTGTCGATCCCGGCACCGTTCCGGGCGGTGCTGGGGCGGGACGGTTTCGACGGACTCTACGTCTATCCCTCGCTCTATTCCGATGCGGTGGATTGCGGCGGCCATGCCCTGCTTCGAGAGATCGACGCCTTGCTGGCACCGCTGTCGCGCTATTCCGAGGAATGGGACGCCTATGCGTCCACGCTCCACGGGGAAAGCGAACTGCTGAAGGTGGACGGGGAGGGCCGCATCGTCCTCACCGAAGCCATGAAGGTCCACACCGGCATCGCCACCGAGGTGACGCTGGTGGGCCAGGGGCACAAGTTTCAGATCTGGGAGCCGGGACGGTTTCGCGCGCATTTGGAAGAGGCCAGACGCCGAGTGCGCGACCACCGAAAACAGCTCAGCTCCGGACATGCGGCGCAGATCACCGCGCCGCAGCCTCTTGGAGCACGGGACTGATGTCGGATCGCGGCCCGGGGGACCACTCGCAAGGGGGTCACCCGGCCGCCGGCGGACCGATCCGGCATCACCCCGTGCTCCGCGAGGAGGCCCTGGCGTCCCTCGTCCTGCGTGACGGCGGCTGTTACGTCGACGGCACCTTCGGCGCCGGCGGCTACACCCGCTCCATGCTCCACCATCCCGGCACCCGCGTCGTCGCCCTCGACCGCGACCCGACCGCCATCGCGGGCGGCGCCGCCCTCGCGGCCGCCGAACCGCGCCTGACTCTGGTCGAGGCCCGCTTCGCCACGCTCGGCGACGTCGCCGAGCAGCTCGCCCTGCCCCCGCTCGACGGCGTGGTGCTGGATATCGGCGTCTCCTCCATGCAGTTCGACCAGGCCGAACGCGGATTCTCCTTCCGCTTCGAGGGGCCGCTCGACATGCGCATGGGCGGCGACGGCACCACGGCCGCCGACATCGTGAACGGGGCCGACGAGGGCGACCTCGCCGACATCCTGTTCCGCTACGGCGACGAGCGCGCTTCGCGCCGCATCGCCCGTGCCATCTGCTTCGACCGCAAGTCCGCGCCCTTCACGTCGACGCGACAGCTCGCCGAGATGATCGCCCGCGTGATGCCGGGCAAGCCGGGCGACATCCATCCGGCCACCCGCACGTTCCAGGCGCTGCGCATCGCCGTCAACGACGAGCTCGGCGAACTCCACGACGCGCTCGAAGCCGCCGAGCGGCTGCTGGCCCCCGAGGGCCGGCTCGCCGTGGTCACCTTTCATTCTCTCGAGGACAGGATCGTGAAGCGCTTCCTCCAGGCCCGCGCCGGGCGGGGCGAGGGCGGCTCGCGCCACCTGCCCGCCGGGGCCGCCCGCCCGCCCGCGACCTTCGCGCTGCCGGGCCGCCAGCCCGTCGTGCCGTCGGCCGCCGAGGTCGAGGCCAATCCCCGGGCCCGCTCCGCCAAGCTGCGGGTCGGGGCCCGCACGGCGGCGCCCGCCTGGACGCCCGACCCCGCGGCACGCGCCGCCGTCACGGTGGCGTGGGCGGGCCGCGCCGCCCCCCCGTCCGCCAGGAAGGGTTGACCCGTGCTGCGCATCCTCAACGTCCTCGCCGTCGCGGTGCTGATCGGCTCGGCCGTCTACGCCTATTCGGTCAAGTACGAGACCATCCTCTACGCCGAGCAGATCCTGAAGACCCGACACCTGATCGGGGCCGAGCAGGACGGCATCGAGAAGCTCAAGGCCGAATGGGCGATCCTCACCCGCCCGGACCGGCTGGCGGCGCTCGCCGACCACGGCCTCGGCCTGCAGCGCCTGTCGCTCGACCAGATCGTCCAGGCCACGGATCTGCCCGATCCGCCGCCCAAGGTGGATTCCATCGGGCGCAAGCTCGACTCGCTCGGGCTCGGGGAGCCGACCGCGACCCCGAGCGACAAGAGTGCCGGCGGCTCCGCCGCGACCCCGTCCTCCGCGAGATAGCGCCCGCATGACCGGCTCCCCCGACCCCCGCGCCGACCGCCCCCGGCCCGCGCCCGGCCTTTTCGCGAAAGCGCGCGTCTTCGTGCGCGACGTGTGCACGACGCGGCTCGACAAGAGCGGCTTCCGGCTGCGCCTGCTCGGCCTCGCCTTCCTGTGCGTCTACGGGCTGATCGACGGCAAGCTCATCAAGCTCGGCCTCAGCAAGGAAGCCCCGGCGGGGCTGAAGGCCGCGGCCTCCGACGCCGTCTCTGGCGCCAGGCCCGAACTCCTCGACCGCAACGGCGGCGTGCTGGCGCAGGACATCAAGACCATGTCGGTCTTCGCCGAGCCGCGCCGCCTCATCGACAAGGACGAGGCCGTCGAACTCCTCACCGCCGTGCTGCCCGACGTCGACGCCACCGACCTCCGGAAGCGCCTGGGCTCCCGCAAGGGCTTCGTGTGGGTCAAGCGCGGCGTCACCGACAAGCAGCAGCAGGAAGTGTTCCGCCTCGGCCTGCCGGGCGTCGGCTTCCTGCCCGAGAACAAGCGCATCTACCCCAACGGCCCGGTGGGAGCCCATGTGCTGGGCTTCACCAACACCGACAACCAGGGCATCGCCGGCATCGAGAAATGGGTCGACAACCAGGGGCTCGGCGACCTCAAGGGCGCGGGCTTCGACGTCACCCCGCAGGACCTGAAGCCCATCTCCCTGTCACTCGACACCAAGGCCACCTTCGCGGTGCGCGACGAGCTGCTGAAGGGCATGGCGCGCTTCCATCCGCAGGCGGCCTCGGGCGCCATCATGGACGTCAACACGGGCGAGATGATCGCCTACGTGTCGCTGCCCGACTACGACCCCAACAACCCCGTCGACGCGCTCAAGCCCGACCACATCAACCGGCTCAACGTCGGCACCTACGAGATGGGCTCGACCTTCAAGGCCATCTCGATCGCGATGGCGCTGGAGCTCAACAAGGTCACGCTGAAGAGCACCGTCGACACGACCGGCAACCTCCGCTACGGGCGCGCCACCATCCACGACTACGAGAAGATCAACCGTCCGCAGACGATCCCGGAGGTGTTCATCCACTCGTCGAACATCGGAACCGCCAAGATGGTGATGATGGTGGGGGTGGACGGCCACAAGACCTTCCTGCGCAAGATGGGGGAGCTGACGCGCCTGCAGACGGAGCTGCCCGAGACGGCCTCCCCCCAGATCCCGCCGCATTGGGGCGTGCTGAACTCCATGACGATCGCGTTCGGGCAGGGCCTGAACGTCACGCCGCTCCAGGCCATCATGGCGGTGGGGGCCCTCGCCAACGGCGGCTACCTGATCACGCCGACCTTCCTGAAGCGTGACGGGGACGCCCGGGACGAGGCCAAGCGCGTGGTCCGCCCCGAGGTGTCGGAGGACCTGCGCTACCTGATGAGGCTCAACGCGACGCTGGGCTCGGCCAAGAAGGCCAACGTCCCCGGCTATTTCGCCGGCGGCAAGACCGGAACGGCCGACAAGCTGATCAACGGCCACTACGCCAAGAACCGGGTCAACACGACCTTTATGTCGGTGGTGCCGGCCGACCACCCGAAGTACCTGTTCTTCGTGATGATGGAGGACCCGCAGGCCGCCGAGGGCACCTATGGCTTCCACACGGCGGCCTGGAACTCGGGCGACGTCTGCGGCAAGATCATGGAGCGCGTCGCGCCGCTCCTCAATCTGCCGCCCAACCTGAACCTGCCCACCGACCCGTTCCCGGCCGTCGCCAAGCTCGGCATCGGCATGGACACGGTGCTGAGGTGAGGCTCGGCGACCTTCTGCCCGGCGCCGGACTGGCGCCGGAGTTCGCCGCCCGGGAGGTCGCGGGCCTCACGGCCGACAGCCGGGCCGTCGCGCCCGGCTTCGCCTTCTTCGCCGTGCCGGGCACCAAGGGCGACGGGCTGGCCTTTGCCGCGGCGGCGGCGAAGGCGGGCGCCGCGGCGATCGTCGCCGAGCGGGCGCCACAGGGGTGGGCGCAGGGTTCGGCGCCGGTCGTGCTGGTGCCGGATGTCCGCCGGGCCCTGTCCCTGAGCGCGGCCCGGTTCCACCCGGGGCAGCCCGCCACCGTGGTCGCCGTCACCGGCACCAGCGGCAAGACGTCGGTGGCGGCCTTCGTGCGCCAGATCTGGGCGGCGTCGGGCGCCTCGGCGGCATCGATCGGCACGCTCGGCATCGTGGCGCCGGACGGCGCCGTCAATGGTGCAAAGACGGCGCCGGACGGCGCCGTCCAGGGTTCGCTGACCACGCCGGATCCGGTGGCGCTACACGGCGCGATGGACCGTCTCGCGCGAGCCGGCGTGACCCACCTCGCGCTCGAAGCCTCGTCGCACGGGCTGGACCAGCACAGGCTCGACGGCGTGCGGCTCGCGGCCGGCGCCTTCACCAATTTATCGCGCGACCACCTCGACTACCACGCCAGCCTCGACGCCTACCTCGCCGCCAAGCTGCGGCTGTTCGGCGACCTGCTGGCTCCCGGCCGGCCGGCCGTGATCGATGCCGACGGCGACGCGGCCGAGCGCGCCGTCGCGGCCGCCCGCGCCCGCGGCCTCGCCGTCGTCACGGTGGGGCGGCGCGGCGACGGCCTGCGCCTCGTCGCGGCCGAGCCCGACGCGGACGGCACGCAGATCCGCATCGCCTGCGACGCCGGCCTGTGCCCCGGCGCCGGCACGGTGGCGCTGCGGCTGCCGCTCGCCGGCCTGTTCCAGGTGTCGAACGCGCTGGTCGCGGCCGGCCTCTGCCTGGCGACCGGCAGCGCCCCGGACGACGTCTTCTCGGCGCTGCAGCGGCTCGTCGGCGCGCCCGGCCGGCTCCAGCGCGTGGGGGCCCGCAACGGCGCCCCGATCTTCGTCGACTACGCCCACAAGCCCGACGCGCTCGAGACGGTGCTGCGCACGCTGCGCCCCTACGCGCCGGGCCGGCTCGTCGTCGTGGTGGGCTGCGGCGGCGACCGGGACACCGGGAAGCGGCCGCTGATGGGCGAGATCGCGCATCGCCTCGCCGACGTCGTCGTGGTGACGGACGACAATCCCCGCTCCGAGGACCCCGCGGCCATCCGGGCCGCCGTGCTGGCGGCGGCGCCGGGCGCGCGCGAGATCGGCGACCGCGCCGAAGCCATCGCCCACGCCGTCGCGCTGCTGGACGGCGGCGACGTCCTCGTGGTGGCCGGCAAGGGGCACGAGACCGGCCAGACGGCGGGCGGCATCACCCTGCCCTTCTCCGACATCGACGCGGTTTCGGCCGCCCTCGCCAGGATGCCCGCATGAACGACGCCCCCCTCTGGTCCGGGCTGGGCCTCGTCACCCGCCTGCAGGCCCGCGTCAGCGGCCTGCCGCCGGTCGACGGCATCGCCGGGCTCTCGATCGACACCCGCAGCGTGAAGGCCGGCGACCTCTTCTTCGCCATCCGGGGCGACGTGCACGACGGCCACGACTTCGTGCGGGCGGCCTTCGCGGCCGGGGCCGCGGCGGCCGTGGTGGACGAGGCCCATGCCCCGGCGCTGGCCGGCCTGCCCTGCCTCTACGTCGTCGACGACGTGCTCGCCGCGCTGGGCCGGCTCGGCGCCGCGGCCCGCGACCGGTCGGACGCCCGCGTCGTCGCCGTCACGGGTTCGGTCGGCAAGACCTCCGTCAAGGAAGCGCTGCGCCTCGTCATGGCCGATGCCGGCACGACCCATGCCTCGCCGGCCTCGTTCAACAATCACTGGGGCGTGCCGCTGACGCTGGCGCGGCTGCCGGCGGAGGCGCGCTACGCCGTCTTCGAGATCGGCATGAACCACGCCGGCGAGATCACGCCGCTCGTCGCCCTGGTCCGCCCCCACATCGCGCTCGTCACCACGGTGGCGGCGGCCCACCTCGAGCATTTCGCCTCCGTGGACGAGATCGCCGACGCCAAGGGCGAGATCTTCTCGGGCGTCGTGCCGGGCGGCGTCGCCATCCTGAACCGCGACATCGACACCTACGCGCGCCTGCGCCGCCATGCCGAGGCCTCCCCGGCGCGCCACGTCCTGACCTTCGGCCAGCACGAGGAGGCCGACGCCCGCCTCGTCGCCTGCACGCCGACCCGCGAGGGCTCGGACGTTTCGACCCGCGTGCTCGGCCGCCGGGTCGACTTCCACCTCGGCGCGGCCGGCCTGCACAGCGCCGTCAACGCGCTCGGGGTGCTGCTGGCCGCCCGCGCGGCGGGCATCGACGTCGATTCGGCGGCGGCATCGCTCGGCCGCTACACGGCCGGCCACGGCCGCGGCGCGAAGTCCCTCCTGCAGCTCGGGGGCGGGACCGCGACGCTGATCGACGAAAGCTACAACGCCAACCCCACCTCGATGCGGGCCGCCCTGGCTGTCCTCGGCGCCACCGCCCCGTCGGGCTCGGGCCGCCGCATCGCCGTGCTGGGCGACATGCGCGAGCTCGGCCCGGAAGCCGAGCGCCTCCACGCCGAACTCGCCGAGGACGTCCTCGCCGCCGGCGTCGACCGGGTCTATGCCGCCGGCCCGCTCAGTCACGCCCTGTTCATGCGGCTGCCCCCCGAACTCCGAGGCTTGTGGGGCGAAGCCGCCACGGCTATCGAAGGCGCCCTCGCGGACGGCATCGGGCCCGGCGACGTCGTGATGGTGAAGGGCTCCAACGGGAGCCGGATGGGGCCGGTCGTCGCCGCCCTCAAGGACCGGTTCCGCGCGAAAACGGCCGGTCGCTGAAGGACGTCATGCTGCTGCCGGCCCATCCCCATTCGAAGCTGCGAGCCCGTTCGCGGACTCACGTCGAGGCTCCGCTTCGACCACGGCCCGACAGGCCCTAAGGACGGACATGCTCACCTGGCTCACCGAACTCTCCGGCTACTTCAGCCCGCTGAACCTGTTCCGGTACCTGACGTTTCGAACCATCGGCGCCACCGCCACGGCGGCGCTGTTCGTGTTCTTCTTCGGCCCCGGCATCATCGCGGCCCTGCGACTGAAGCAAGGCAAGGGCCAGCCGATCCGCACCGACGGCCCCGACCACCTGAAGAAGCGCGGCACGCCGACCATGGGCGGCCTCATGATCCTGTCGGGCCTACTCGTGTCGACGCTGCTCTGGGCCAACCTGCGCAGCCCCTACGTGTGGATCGTGCTGCTGGTGACGCTCGGCTTCGGCATGATCGGCTTCTATGACGACTACCTCAAGGTCACGAAGCAGACCCACGCCGGCTTCTCCGGCAAGGCGCGGCTCGCCATCGAGGCGCTGATCGCGCTCGTCGCCTGCTGGGCCATGGTGGCGGTGGGACCGGCCAACACGACCGGCCTCGCCCTGCCCTTCATCAACGGCTACGTGTTCGACCTCGGGATCTTCTTCATCGCGTTCGGGGCCTTCATCATCGTGGGCTTCGGCAATGCCGTGAACCTGACGGACGGGCTCGACGGGCTCGCCATCGTGCCGGTGATCGTCGCCATGGGCACGTTCGGCATCATCTCGTATTTCTCGGGCAACCTGCTCTACGCCACCTACCTCGGCATCAACCACGTCCCGTTGACGGGCGAACTCCTCGTCGTGGCGGGCGCGGTGGCGGGCGCCGGCATCGGCTTCCTGTGGTTCAACGCCCCGCCGGCGCAGATCTTCATGGGCGACACCGGGTCGCTGGCGCTCGGCGGCCTCATCGGCACCGTGGCGGTGGCGGTGAAGCACGAGATCGTGCTGCTGATCGTGGGCGGGCTCTTCGTCGTGGAGGCGCTGTCGGTCATCGTGCAGGTCGGCTCCTTCAAGCTCACCGGCAAGCGGGTGTTCCGCATGGCTCCGATCCATCACCATTTCGAGAAGCTCGGCTGGTCCGAACCGCAGATCGTGATGCGCTTCTGGATCATCTCCTTCATCCTGGCGCTGCTCGGCCTGTCGACCCTGAAGGTCCGGTGACGCGATGACGCCCGTCACGCATTGCGCCGGGCGCCGCCTCGCCCTCTTCGGCCTCGGCGGCTCCGGCCTCGCCACCGCCGACGCGCTGCGGGCGGGCGGCGCCGAGGTGCTCTGCTGGGACGATGCCGAGCCGGCCCGCGACCGGGCCGCGGCCGCCGGCCACGCGGTGGCGGACCTCCGCGCCATCGACTGGTCGGGCATCGCCGCCCTGGTGCTCACCCCCGGGGTGCCCCTGACGCATCCCGAACCGCACTGGTCGGCGACGTGTGCGCGGGCCGCCGGCGTCGAGATCCTCGGCGACGTCGAACTCTTCTGCCGCGAGCGGGCCGCGATCGCGCCCGGCGCCCCGCTCGTCGCCATCACGGGGACCAACGGCAAGTCCACCACCACGGCGCTCACCGCCCACCTGTTCCGCGCCGCCGGCCGGGACGTGCAGATGGGCGGCAACATCGGCACGGCCGTGCTGGCGCTGGAGCCGCCGGCCGCGGGCCGCCTGCACGTGCTCGAAGTCTCCTCCTACCAGATCGACCTCGCGCCCGGCCTCGCCCCCACGGTCGGCATGCTGCTGAACCTCAGCCCCGACCACATCGAGCGCCACGGCAGCTTCGAGAACTACGCGGCCGTGAAGGAGCGCCTGATCGAACGCTCCGAATGGTCGCTGGTCGGCGTCGACGACACCGCCTCGGCGGAGATCTACGAGCGGGCGGTCGAGCGCGAGATGCGCCTGCATGCCCGGCACCTCGGCCCCTCGGGGCGCCACCTGCCCGTGTCGGTGCGCCAGGACCTGCCGACCGGCGTGTCGCTGTCGGGCCGCCACATGATCCTGATGCGGCCCTACGACGGGCGCGAGCGCCTGCTCGGCGGCGTCGACGGCATCGCGACGCTGCGCGGCCTGCACAACGGCCAGAACGCCTGTTTCGCCGCCGCCTGCGCCGACCTGCTCGGATTGCGGGGCGCCGACGCGCATGTGATCCAGAGCGGTCTCAACGGCTTCCCGGGATTGCCTCACAGGATGGAGGAGGTCGGCCGGATCGGGAACACGCTGTTCGTCAACGATTCCAAGGCCACCAACGCCGACTCGGCCGAGAAGGCGCTGCTGTCCTTCGACCGCGTCCACTGGATCCTCGGCGGCGTGCCGAAGGCGGGCGGCATCGCGGCGCTGGCGCCGCTCTTCGACCGGGTGCAGCGGGCCTATCTCATCGGCGAGGCCGCCGACGACTTCGCCCGCACGCTCAGCGGCCGGGTGCTCAGCCGGCGCTGCGGCACGCTCGAGAAGGCCGTGGCGGCGGCGGCCGAGGATGCCCGGCAAGCTTCGGGTAACCAAACCGTGTTGTTCTCGCCGGCCTGCGCCTCCTTCGACCAGTTCACGAACTTCGAGGCGCGGGGCGACGCCTTCCGGGCGCTCGTCGCAGCCCTGCAGACCTGACGCGGCGTTCCAGGAGTTTCGCATGATCTCGCGCGCTGAACGCTCCGTGTTCGCGGATTGGTGGTGGACGGTGGACCGGTGGCTGCTCGCCGCCATCGGCCTCCTCGTGGTGCTCGGCATCGTGCTCACCATGGCGGGCAGCCCGCCGGTGGCGGAGCGGCTCGGCCTGTCGACCTTCTACTTCGTGCACCACCAGGTCATGTTCCTGGTGCCGTCGCTGTGCCTGCTGCTCGCCACATCCTTCCTGCAGCCCCGGGACGTGCGGCGGGCCGGCCTCGTGGTGTTCCTCGGCGGCATGGCGCTGATCGGCGCCGCGCTGGTCTTCGGCCACGAGGTGAAGGGCGCCCGCCGCTGGATCTTCGGCGTGCAGCCCTCGGAATTCGTCAAGCCCGCCTTCGTGATCCTGGCCGCCTGGGCCTTCTCGGAGGGGGCGCGGCGGCGCGACGTTCCGGGCAACCTCATCGCCCTGCTGCTGCTGCCCCTCACCATCGTGCCGCTGATCCTGCAGCCCGACTTCGGCCAGACCATGCTGATCTCGCTCGTCTGGGCGGCGCTGTTCTTCATGGCCGGCCTGCACTGGTTCTGGGTGGGCGGCATCGGCGGCATGGGCGCCGTCAGCGTCTTCGTCGCCTACAAGCTCGTCCCCCACGTGCGCGACCGCATCCTGCACTTCCTCGACCCCTCGAACGGCCCCGGCGCCACCGACACGTTCCAGGTCGACACGGCGGTGGAAAGCTTCGTGTCGGGGGGCTGGCTCGGCAAGGGCCCCGGCGAGGGCACGGTCAAGCGCGTGCTGCCCGACGCCCACACCGACTTCATCTTCGCCGTCACGGGCGAAGAGTTCGGCCTGCTGTTCTGCATGTTCCTCGCCGGGATCTTCGCCTTCATCGTGCTGCGCGGCCTGCTGCTGTCGTCGCGCAACGACGACCCGTTCTGCCGCTTCGCCACCGCCGGGCTGGTGACGCTGTTCGGCATCCAGAGCTGCATCAACATGTCGGTGAACCTGCACCTCATGCCCGCCAAGGGCATGACGCTGCCCTTCATCTCCTACGGCGGCTCGTCGATGATCTCGCTGGCCCTCGCCATGGGCTTTCTCGTGGCGGTGACGCGCAAGCGGCCCCGCGCCGCCGTCATCGACCCCGTGCCCTACCGCCGCGGCGAGGAGCCGGACGGCGCCCTCGGGGCCGGCGCGCCGTGACGGCGCCGTCGGGGGACCGGCCCGTCCTGCTCGCCGCCGGCGGCACGGGAGGCCACCTCTTCCCGGCCGAGGCCCTGGCCCGCGCCCTCGCGGCCCGCGGCGTTCCGGTCGAACTCATGACGGACGACCGCGCCCTGCGCTACGGGGTGGACTTCCCGGCCCGCGCCCTCCACGCCGTGCCCTCGGCGACGCCGCGGGGCGGCTCGCCCGTCGCCAAGGCGGCGGCGGCCGGGCAGCTGTCGCGCGGCGTGCTGGCGGCCTGGCGCCTGATCGGGCGCATCCGGCCCGCCGTCGTGGTGGGCTTCGGCGGCTATCCGACGGTGCCGCCCATCGTGGCGGCCTCCATCCGCTCGGCCCCGATCGTGCTGCACGAGCAGAATGCCGTGATGGGCAAGGCCAACCGCTTCGTGGCCAACCGGGCGACGCGCATCGCCACGGGCTTTCCCGGCCTCGGCCGGGTGCCGGATTCCATCGCCGCCAAGGCGAGCTTCACCGGCAACCCGGTCCGGCCCTCGGTCGTGGCGGCCTCGGGCCGCGCCATGCCGGACCTGATGCAGGGCGGCGCCATCTCGCTGCTCGTCACGGGCGGGTCGCAGGGGGCCCGCGTGATGTCCGACATCGTGCCGGCCGCCGTGGCGCTGCTCGACGGCGACGCGCGGGCGCGGCTCCGCATCGTCCAGCAGGCACGGGGCGAGGACGAGGCGCGGGTGCGCCAGACCTACGACGGGCTCGGCCTCGCCGCCGAGGTGATGCCGTTCTTCGCCGACCTGCCCGACCGCATGGCGGAGGCCCACCTCGTCGTGGCCCGCGCCGGCGCCTCGACGGTCAGCGAACTCGCCGTGATCGGCCGCGCCGCCGTGCTGGTGCCCTTCCCGCATGCGCTCGACCAGGACCAGGCCGCCAACGCCGCCGTGCTGGCGGCGAGCGGCGCCGCCGTGGTGTGCGAACAGCCGCTGTTCACGCCCGAATGGCTTGCGGAAGAGCTCTCGCGCGTGTTGAACGACCCCGCGGAACTGCTCGTGCGCGCCGATGCGGCGCGCCACGGCGGACGCCCGGACGCCGCCGAGCGCCTGGCCGACCTCGTCCTCGCCGTGGCGGAGGGCAATGTTTAGGGACCGATACGCATGAAACTGCCGCGCGAGCTCGGCCCCATCCACTTCGTCGGGATCGGCGGCATCGGCATGTCGGGCATCGCCGAGGTGCTGAACACGCTGGGCTACAAGGTCCAGGGCTCGGACGCGGCCGAGGGCGCCAACGTGCAGCGCCTGCGCGAGAAGGGCATCCCGGTCGCGGTCGGCCAGAGGGCCGAGAACCTCGGGGACGCCGAGGTCGTGGTGGTGTCGACCGCCATCCGCCGCGACAACCCCGAACTCGCCGCCGCCCGGGAGCGCCGCATCCCCGTCGTGCGCCGCGCCGAGATGCTGGCCGAACTGATGCGCCTGCGCCAATGCGTGGCGGTGGCCGGGACCCACGGCAAGACCACCACGACCTCGCTGGTCGCCACCCTGCTCGACGCGGGCGGCTTCGACCCCACGGTCATCAACGGCGGCATCATCAACGCCTACGGCACCAACGCCCGCCGCGGCGAGGGCGAATGGATGGTGGTGGAGGCCGACGAGAGCGACGGCACCTTCCTGAAGCTCCCCGCCGATGTGGCGGTGATCACCAACATCGACCCCGAGCACCTCGACCACTTCAAGACCTTCGACGCCATCAAGGAGGCCTTCCGCACCCTGGTCGAGAACCTGCCCTTCTACGGGTTCGCCGTGATGTGCCTCGACCATCCCGTCGTGCAGGAGCTGGTGGGCCGCATCGAGGACCGGCGCGTCGTCACCTACGGCGAGAATCCGCAGGCGGACGTGCGGCTGCTCGACATCGACCTCAAGGGCGGAGTATCGCGCTTCAACGTCCTGGTGCGCGACCGCAAGACGGCCTCGGCCCGCTACATCGAGGACGTGGTCATGCCGATGCCCGGCCACCACAACGCCATGAACGCCACGGCCGCCATCGCGGTGGCGATGGAGCTCGGCGTGCCCATCGACACGATCCGCGACGCGCTGAGCGGCTTCGGCGGCGTGAAGCGCCGCTTCACCCGCGTCGGCGAATGGAACGGCGCCGCCATCTTCGACGACTACGGCCATCACCCGGTGGAGATCGCCGCCGTGCTGCGGGCCGCCCGGGCCTCGACGCGCGCCCAGGTCATCGCCGTGGTGCAGCCGCACCGCTACACGCGGCTACAATCGCTGTTCAACGACTTCGCGACCTGCTTCAACGACGCCGACGTCGTCATCGTGGCGGACGTCTACCCGGCCGGCGAGCAGCCCATCGCCGGCATGGACCGCGACGGTCTGGCGGCCGCCGTCAAGGCGCACGGCCACCGCAACGTCGTGGCGCTCGAGGGGCCGGCGGCGCTCGCCGGCGTGGTGCGGACCCTGGCGAAACCCGGCGACTACGTGGTGTGCCTCGGGGCCGGCAACATCACCCAATGGGCCTATGCGCTGCCGGGCGAGCTCGCCGCGGGGGACGTCGCGTGAGCCTCGCCGACGACCTCCGCCCCCGCCTGCCCGAGCTGCGCGGCCGCCTGACGGCCGGCGACAGCCTCGCGGCCCTGAGCTGGTTCCGCGTCGGCGGACCCGCCGAAGTGCTGCTGGTGCCGGCCGACGAGGCCGACCTCGCCTACGCGCTCGCCCGCATCCCGGCCGAAGTCCCGGTGACGGCGCTGGGCCTCGGCTCCAACGTCATCCTGCGCGACGGCGGCGTGCCCGGCGTGGTGGTCAAGCTCGGGCGCGGCTTCGGCTCCATCGCCATCGAGGCCGGGCACCGCGTGCGGGCCGGCGCCGCCGTGCCGGACGTCAAGGTCGCCCGCGCCGCCGCCGATGCCGCCATCGACGGCCTCGCCTTCTTCCGCGGCATCCCGGGCTCGATCGGGGGCGCGCTGCGCATGAACGCCGGCGCCCACGGCGGCGAAACCACGGACGTGCTGGTGTCGGCTCGCGGCGTCGACCGCGACGGGAGCCTGCGGGTCTTCGACCGGGACGCCATGGGCTTCACCTACCGCCATTGCGCGGCACCGGCGTCCATCGTCTTCACCGAAGCCCTGTTCCAGGGACGGCCGGGCGAGCCCGCCGCCATCCAGGCCGAGATGGATCGCATCACGGCGGCCCGCGAAGCGTCGCAGCCGATCCGCGAGAAGACCGGCGGCTCGACCTTCAAGAACCCGCCCGGCGGCAAGGCCTGGCAGCTGATCGACGCGGCGGGTTGCCGGGGGCTCGCGGTCGGCGACGCCCAGATGTCGGAGATGCACTGCAACTTCCTCATCAACCGCGGCAAGGCCAGCGCGGGCGACATCGAGGCGCTCGGCGAGGAGGTGCGGCGGCGCGTGCGCCAGCACAGCGGCACGAGCCTCGAATGGGAGATCAAGCGGCTCGGCGTGCCGAGGGTCGCGTGAGGCACCGGGCGCACCGGGACGCTCGCGGCATCGGAGCGGCCGGCAATCGCCCGCCCCGCCTTTAAGATTTCGGAAACCATCTCGGCGTTAACCATGCCGGATCGCGGACTCGGGGTTCACGGTGCCGGGGGGCCGCGCGCGTGGCGCGCCGCCGCCGGCATCGCGCCCCCTCACGCCGGAACGGAGCCGATGAGCCAACACGTCGCAGTCCTGATGGGCGGCTGGTCCGCCGAACGCGAAGTCTCGCTGCGGTCGGGCGAGGCCTGCGCGCGGGCCCTCGAGGGCGAGGGCTTCCGCGTCACCCGCGTCGACGTCGCGCGCGACATCGCCGACGTGCTGGGCCGCCTCAAGCCCGACGTCGCGTTCAACGCCCTGCACGGCCGCGTCGGCGAGGACGGCACCATCCAGGGCATCCTGGAGGTCATGCGCGTCCCCTACACGCATTCGGGCGTGCTGGCTTCGGCGCTGGCCATGCAGAAGGACAAGGCCAAGCTCGTCATGGCGGCGGCGGGCATCCCGGTGGCGCACGGGCTGGTGGTGGACCGGCACGAGGCCGCCAAACGCCACGTCCTGCCGCCCCCCTACGTGTTGAAGCCCGTCAACGAGGGCTCCTCGGTCGGCGTCGTCATCGTGCGGGCCGACCGCAGCCACCCGCCGCAGGAGATCGGCCGGCCCGATTGGGCCCACGGCGACGCCCTGCTGGCCGAAACCTTCGTGGCGGGACGGGAGCTGACCTGCGCGGTCATCGCCGGCAAGCCGACGGCCGTCATCGACATCAAGGCCGACGACCACGTCTTCTACGACTACGACGCCAAATACGCCCCCGGCGGGTCGATTCACGTGCTTCCGGCGGATTTGAAGGAAAATGTTTACCAACATGTCCAAGAGTTGGCGTTGCGGGCCCATGCGGCTCTCGGCTGCCGCGGGGTGAGCCGGACGGACTTCCGGTACGACGACCGCCCCGAGGGCAGCGGGCAACTCGTCGTGCTGGAGGTCAATACGCAGCCCGGCATGACCGAGACGTCGCTGGTCCCCGAGATGGCGGCTGACGCCGGGTACTCGTTTGGTGGGCTTGTACGATGGATGGTGGAGGACGCCTCCTGCGAACGGTGAGCGAGGCCGGCTTCGGCCTGCCGGAGGGCGCCCGGTCCCGCATCGTCAGCCCCTTCTCCCTGCTCGCCGGCACGGCCCGCCCCATCCAGGCGGCGCCCGTCCGGAAGCGGCGGCGCCTGCAGCGCGCCGCCGCCGAGCCGCGCCGCCGCCCCCTGCCGGGGCTCGGCACCCTTCTGGTCCTGGCGCTGCTCGGCGGCACGGCCCTCTACGGCGCCGTTCGCAACGGCCAATACGCGACCTTCGTGGCCGAGAACGGCGCGCCGGCCGACCTCGTCGCCAAGGCCCTGGGCTTCTCCATCGACGCCGTGACGATCTCGGGCCTGAAGTCCCTGACGCCGGGCGAGATCCTGCGCGACGGGGGCGTGAGCGGCCGCAACTCGCTGGCGCTGCTCGACCCGGGCGCGCTGCGCGACCGCCTGAAGTCCGTGGCGCTCGTGCAGGACGTTTCGGTGCGCAAGCTGTTCCCCAACGACCTCCACATCGCCGTCACCGAGCGCGACGCCGCCGCCGTGTGGCAGAAGGACGGCCAGCTGAGCCTGGTATCGACCGACGGCACCCCGATCGATGCCGTGCGCGACGACCGGTTCAACGCCCTGCCCTTCGTGGTGGGCGACGGCGCCAACACGCGCGTCGGCGAGTTCCAGGCGCTGCTGGCGGCGGCCGGCGAGCTGCGCGACAAGGTCCGGGCCGGCATCTTCGTGGGCCAGCGGCGCTGGACCCTGCAGATGACCTCGGGCGTCGAGGTGCAGCTGCCGGAACTCGACGCCGTCGACACGTTGAAGCGCCTCGCCGACATCGAGCGCCAATCCCACATCCTCGAAAAGGACGTCCTGTCGGTCGACCTGCGCATCCCCGGCCGCCTCACGGCGCGGCTCAGCGAGGATGCCGCGGCGCAGCGCGCCGCCATGCTGGCGAAACGTCCCAAGCACAAGGCTGACCCGGCATGAGCAACCGCCTGATGCCCCGGCGCATGCGCCCCCTTTCGGCGCGCCGCAGCGCCATCCTGTGCGTGCTCGACATCGGCACGTCCAAGATCGCCTGCCTGATCGCCAAGCTGAACCCGGCCGAAGCCTCCGACACGCTGCCCGGCCGCACCCACCGCTGCCGCATCCTCGGCATCGGCCACCAGCGCTCCCGCGGCATCAAGGGCGGCGCGGTGGTGGACATGGAGGAGGCCGAGAACGCCATCCGCCTCGCCGTGGACGCGGCCGAGCGCATGGCGGGCGTCGAGGTCGGCTCCGTCATCGTCAACATCACGGGCGGGCGCCTGTCCTCGCAGCACTACAACGCCAAGGTGGCGGTGGGCGGCAAGGCCGTGTCGGACTACGACGTGCACCGGGTGCTCGAAGCCTCCTGCGCCACCATGGCGCGCCAGGGCCGGGCCGTGCTGCATTCGCTGCCGACGGGGTTCTCGCTCGACCGCACGCGCCAGATCCGCGACCCCAAGGGCATGATCGGCGACGAACTCGGCGCCGACATGCACGTGGTGGGCTGCGACGCCGCCGCGGCCCGCAACCTCATGCTGGTGATCGAGCGCTGCCACCTGCAGGTCGACGCCCTGGTGGCGACGCCCTATTCGGCCGGCCTTTCCGTCCTGGCCGACGACGAGGCCGAGCTCGACGTCGCGCTGATCGACATGGGGGGCGGCACGACCTCGGTCGGCGTCTTCGCGGGCGGGCACCTCGCCCACGTCGACGCCGTGGCGGTGGGCGGGAACCACGTCACCACCGACATCGCCCGCGGTTTGACGACGCGGCTCAGCGATGCCGAGCGGCTGAAGACCCTGCACGGGACCTGCATCGTGTCGGCGTCGGACGAGCGCGAAACCATCGCGGTGCCGCAGGTGGGGGACGAGCACGACCACCCGAACCACATGCCGAAGTCGCATCTCGTGCGCATCATCCGGCCCCGGGTCGAGGAGATCCTCGAGCTCGTGCGCGACCGGCTGAACGCCGCCGGCTTCCCGGCCCATGCCGGGCGCCGCCTGGTACTGACGGGCGGCGCCTGCCAGCTGACCGGCATGGCCGAGGCGGCCCGGCGCATCCTGTCGCCCCAGGTGCGCATCGGCCGTCCCCTGGGCATCCAGGGGCTGCCGGAATCGGCCAAGAGCCCCGCCTTCGCCGCCAGCGTCGGGCTGCTGATCTACCCGCAGGTGGCCAGCATCGAGCATTTCGAGCCGCGGCGCGACGTGCCGCTGCAGGCGACCGGCACCGACGGCTACATGGCGCGCGTGAGCCGCTGGCTGAAGGACAGCTTTTAACCTGTCCGGGCGCCCCCCTCCACGAGGGAGGCGCCCGGCGAGGCGGGAGGAGTTAACGCAAAGGCGTTAACCGTAAGGGATTTGTTAAGGGTTTGACGACAATCTCCGGACAGCGGCGGCGGCCCGGTAGCGGCAACAGGCACATTCAGGGCCGATGCGAGCGGCCCGAGGGGACATGAGAGGCCACACCATGACGATCAACCTGAAGATGCCCGAACTGCGCGAACTCAAGCCCCGCATCATGGTCTGCGGCGTCGGCGGCGCCGGCGGCAACGCGGTCAACAACATGATCGTGTCGGGCCTCGTCGGGGTCGACTTCATCGTGGCCAACACCGACGCCCAGGCCCTGACCTCGTCCAAGGCCGAGCGCATCATCCAGATGGGCCTGCAGGTCACCGAGGGGCTCGGCGCCGGCTCGCAGCCCGAGGTGGGCCGGGCGGCCGCCGAAGAGGCCATCGAGGAGATCCGCGATCACCTCGCCGGCGCCCACATGTGCTTCGTCACCGCCGGCATGGGCGGCGGCACCGGCACCGGCGCCGCGCCCGTCATCGCCCGCACGGCGCGCGACATGGGCATCCTCACCGTCGGCGTCGTCACCAAGCCGTTCCAGTTCGAGGGCGCGCGCCGCGCCCGCGTCGCCGAGGCCGGCATCAACGAGCTGCAGAAGAGCGTCGACACGCTGATCTGCATCCCGAACCAAAACCTGTTCCGCGTCGCCAACGAGCGCACGACCTTCGCCGACGCCTTCTCGATGGCCGACCAGGTCCTGTATTCGGGCGTGGCCTGCATCACCGACCTCATGGTCAAGGAAGGCCTGATCAACCTCGACTTCGCCGACGTCCGCGCCATCATGCGCGAGATGGGCAAGGCCATGATGGGCACGGGCGAGGCTTCGGGCGACAAGCGCGCCATCCTGGCCGCCGAGGCCGCCATCGCCAACCCGCTGCTCGACGAAGTCTCGATGAAGGGCGCCCGCGGCCTCCTCATCTCCATCACGGGCGGCAACGACCTCACCCTCTACGAGGTCGACGAGGCGGCGAGCCGCATCCGCCAGGAGGTCGACGAGGACGCCAACATCATCCTTGGCGCCACCTTCGATTCGAACCTCGACGGCATCGTGCGGGTCTCGGTCGTGGCCACCGGCATCGACCAGCCGCTCGGCGCCAAGGACCTGAACTCCGGCGAATCGCGCATCGCCGAAGTCGCCCAGAAGCTCCGCGCCCAGAGCGCCGCGCGCCAGGAGGCCATCTCCCGCCCGGTGATGACGTCGGAGCCGGCCGCCTACGAGGCCGCGCCGTCGGCGCCCCCCGCCCAGCACCATTTCGTGGTGCCGCAGAACTTCGTCGCCCCGAACGCCGGCTACGCCCCCCAGGCGCAGGTGGCGGGCGACGTGGAGATCAAGCCGGTCGCCGCCCCCAAGGGCAACAGCTACGCCCCCCCGCCCGCCCCGGAGCCGGCTCGGCACGACTACCACGACGCCGGCCCCTTCATCCCGCCGGCGGCCCAGCAGCCCCAGCGGCCCCAGCGCATGCCGCAGATCGAGGACCTGCCGCTGCCCGTGCAGCAGCAGATCCGCGCCCAGCGCGGCGAGCAGGGCGCCCCCGAGATGCACGGCGGCTCCGATACCAAGCGCCGCACGCTGCTGGAGCGCCTCGCCTCCTTCGGCATGAGCCGCCAGGACGAGGTGGCGGCCGCCGCCCCGCAGCGCCAGCCCGCCGCCCCCATGCCGGCCCCCCGGCTGCCGCAGGCCCCCATGCCCTACGGCCAGCCGCCCCAGCACGCCCCGCAGGGCCATGCCCCGCAGGGTCACGCGCCCCGTGCCCCGCAGGCACCCCAGGGCGACTACGCCAAGCGGCCGAACCTGCAGCCGAGCCCGCGTCACGCCGGCGGCCCGACCGACCAGCACGGCCGTGCCCTTCCCCCGGCCCGCGCCTTCGACGACGACCAGCTGGAGATCCCGGCCTTCCTGCGCCGCCAGTCCAACTGACGCCCCCGCGGTTCCGGTCGCCAAACGCCGCCGCCCGATCCCGGGCGGCGGCTTCAAGTGTTTGTATCGGCTGTGATTTCAGCCCCGCGGCTTTTTCCGAAAACCCGCCGGGCTTTTGTAACAGACCGTAAGAAAGAGTGATTTGGCGCGCCTCGGCTCCCCGCGTAGGGTCATGGTCAACGGCGGCCGAACCGCGCGACCCGGGCGATGCCCGACGGCGCGGGAGGCGTGGAGCTCCGCATGATGCGCCCCTGGCGGGCGACGAATCGGAGCCGACCCTACGGCGGAGTTGAGGCGCGGCGTCGCGCCGGGTCCGGACCCGGGGTCCAGTGGAGTGGAGCGGAGTGGCATGAAGTTTCCGAAGCAGACGACCCTGCGCAAACGGTGTGTCCTCACCGGCAACGGCGTCCATTCGAATGCTCCCGTCACCCTGATCCTGCATCCCGCCGCGCCCGACAGCGGCATCGTCTTCCTCCGCACAAACCTCCCCGACGGTGCCACCCGGCGCATCGAGGCCAAGTGGTCCCGCGTTTCGGCGACCGACCTCTGCACCGTGCTGGGCGACGTGTCGCTCGGCTCCGTCTCCACCGTCGAGCACCTGCTCGCCGCCCTGGCGGGCCTCGGCGTCGACAACGCACTCATCGAGGTCGACGGACCCGAAGTGCCCATCATGGACGGCTCCTCGGCCTCCTTCGTGGCCGCCATCGACAAGGTCGGCCTTCGGTCGCTCTCGGCCCCGCGCCGCTTCCTCAAGATCCTGAAGACGGTCCGCATCGAGCACGGCCGGTCCTTCTCGGAGCTGCGCCCGGCCGACGGCGGCTTCTCGCTCGATGTCGAGATCGACTATCCGGTCGAAGCCATCGGCCGCCACCGCAAGGTGGTGGATCTGACGCCGACCTCCTTCCGCCGCGAAATCTCCCGGGCCCGCACCTTCGGGCTGCTGCGCGACGTCGAGCGGCTCTGGAAGCTCGGCTTCGCCCTCGGGTCCTCCCTCGAGAATTCCGTCGCGGTGGACGACGACCGCATCCTCAACCCCGAGGGTCTGCGTTCCAGCGACGAATTCGTGTCGCACAAGATGCTCGACGCCGTCGGCGACCTCGCCCTCGCCGGCGCGCCCATCCTGGGCCGCTACTCGGCCTTCTGCCCCGGCCACAAGATGAACTTCCTGGTGCTCCAGGCCCTGTTCGCCGACCGCACCGCCTACAGCTTCGTCGAGGCCCCGGCTCCGGTCGCCTCCGGCTTCGCCGATTTCGGCGCCTTCTCCCCCGTCGCAGCCTTCGCGGCCGAGATCAACTGAACCGAGGCCGCCGCGGCCGAGGAACGCCCCGCTGCAGCGAGGGCGTCGCTCCCGCATGTCCGGCACCCCGCCATTCCGGCGCCCCGCCGTGGCGGCCGTTGCAGCTCCGCAACACCGGGCCTTTTTCAGGGGAAGGTGCGGCACCGGAGGGAACTGGGCCTTATTCCCAACTCCGCCGGGCCTTATTGCCTGTTCCCATGGATCGTGTTCTCACGGCGGCGCGCCCCGCCCCCTCACCAGCAGATCGAGCCCCCATGATGGTGTCTGACCGGTTCCGAATGGCCGTCCGAATGGTGCCCGTCGTGGCGCTGCTGGCCGTTCCCCTGGCCGGCTGCTCGGCCCTGGACACGATCAACCCCTTCGGTGCCGGCGAGAAATACGAGACCAAGATCCTGGCCGAGACGCCGGCCACCGACATCTACGACCAGGGCCTCGCCCGCCTGCAGAAGAAGGACGGCGCCGGGGCGGCGAAGAAGTTCGCCGAACTCGACAAGCAATATCCCTTCTCGGATTGGTCGCGCAAAGGTCTGATGATGCAGACCTACGCCAACTACCAGGCGGGCGACTACGACACCGCCATCACCACCGGCAAGCACTTCTACCAGCTGTATCCGAACGCGCCCGACGCGCCCTACGCGCTGTATCTGCAGGCGATGTCCTACTACCAGCAGATCCCCGACGTGTCGCGCGACCAGGAGAACGCCGCCAAGGCGCTCGACCTCTTCCAGCAGATCGTGACCAAGTACCCGTCGTCGGAATATGTCGACGATTCCAAGTACAAGATCCAGGTGACGCGCGATCAGCTGGCCGGCAAGGAGATGTCGACCGGGCGGTTCTACCTGAACCGGCGCAACTACACGGCCGCCATCAACCGCTTCCGCGAGGTGCTGGCGAAGTACCAGACGACGCGGCACACCGAAGAGGCGCTGGAACGGCTCACCGAGGCCTATCTCGCCCTCGGCATCACCGGCGAGGCCCAGACCGCGGCGGCCGTGCTCGGCCACAATTTCCCCGACAGCCCCTGGTACAAGGATGCCTTCGCCAAGCTCCAGGCCGACGGCCTCGAGCCCAACGAGGATCCGACGTCGTGGATCTCGCGGACCTACCACAAGGTCGTCGGCTGACGCAGGGTCGCGGCGGCGGGCGGGCCGCGATCGTTCGCCTTTTGTTTCCCGGCCCGGGCGGCCTCGTGCTACAGACCAGCCGTCCCGTCAGCCTGATGCGCGTCCCCCATGCTCGCCCAGCTCAATATCCGTGACATCGTCCTGATCGACCGGCTGGACCTTCAGTTCGGCACGGGGCTGACGGTCCTTACCGGCGAGACCGGTGCGGGCAAATCGATCCTGCTCGACTCGCTGGCGTTGGCGCTGGGAGGGCGCGGCGACGGTTCGATGGTGCGCCAGGGCGAGAAGCAGGGCCAGGTGACGGCCGTCTTCGACCTCGCCCTCGACCACCCGGCCTGGGATGTCGTCCGCGCCCAGGACCTCGAGCCCGACGGCACCCTCATCCTGCGGCGCGTGCAGATGCCCGACGGGCGGACCCGCGCCTTCCTCAACGATGCCCCGATCAGCGCCCAGACGCTGCGCGAGGTGAGCCGGCGGCTGGTCGAGATCCACGGCCAGCACGACGACCGCGCGCTCGTGGACCCGGCGGCCCACCGCACCCTGCTCGACGCCTATGGCGGGTTGGAACGGCGTCTCGAGGCCGTGCGCGGCACCTACGCGGCCCGCAAGGCGGCCGAACGCCTCCACGAGGACGAACAGGCCCGCATCGCCAAGGCGCGGGCCGACGCCGACTACCTCCACCACGTCCACGAGGAACTCGCCAAGCTGAACCCGAAGGGCGGCGAGGAGGAAGCGCTGAGCGAGCGTCGCGCCCTCATGCAGCAGTCCGAGAAGGTGTCGGGCGACCTGCGCGACGCCTACGAGAGCGTCGGCGGCGAAGGATCGCCCACCAGCACCTTCTCGGCCCTGCTGCGGCGGCTGGAGCGGCGGGCCGGCCAGGCCCCCGACCTCATCGAGCCCTGCCTGAAGGCGCTCGACTCCGTGCTGGTCGCGCTCGACGGCGCCACGGCGGCGCTCGACGAGGCGCTCCAGGCCGCCGATTTCGATCCGCGCGAGCTCGAAGCCGTGGAGGAACGGCTCTTCGCGCTGCGCGCCGCGGCCCGCAAACATTCCGTCGGCGTCGAGGCGCTGCCCGAGCTGCTGGAGCGCTTCACGCGCGACATCGAGGCGCTCGACGCCGGCGAGACGCGCCTCGCCGCCCTCGCCAAGGCGGTCGACGCCGCGCGCGACGCCTACCGCAAGGCCGCCGAGGACCTGTCGAAGGCCCGCCAGGCGGCCTCGTCCAAGCTCGACGTCGCGGTGAACCGGGAGCTCGGGCCGCTCAAGCTCGAGCGGGCGCGCTTCTCGACGCAGATCGAATCCGACCCGGCGACGGCCGGCCCCGACGGCATCGACCGCGTGGAGTTCTGGGTGTCGACCAACCCGGGCACGCGCCCCGGCCCGCTGACCAAGGTGGCGTCGGGCGGCGAGCTCGCGCGGTTCATGCTGGCCCTCAAGGTGTCGCTGGCGGACCGCGGCTCCGCGCCCACCCTGGTCTTCGACGAGATCGACACGGGCGTCGGCGGCGCGGTGGCGGATGCCATCGGCTCGCGGCTGGCGCGGCTGTCCGGCAAGATCCAGGTTCTGGCCGTCACCCATGCCCCCCAGGTGGCGGCGCGTTCGGCCAGCCACCTGCGCATCTCCAAGAGCGCCCTCAAGGGCGAGGGCCGGGTCGCCACCCGCGTCACCACGCTGGTCGACGACAGCCGCCGCGAGGAGATCGCCCGGATGCTGGCCGGTGCCACCATCACCGAGGAGGCGCGGGCGGCGGCGCGGCGCCTCATCGAGACCGCGACGTGATGTGGAGCCGCGGGCCTGGACGGGGCGGCGTGACCGGCCGATCCGAGGCGGGGGCGAGCGGTGGCGACGGCCATCGCGGCCCGGCGGCACCGACGGCCATGGGACGCGTGAAGGTCGTCTTCGAGGTCGTCATGGACGCCTATTGGCGCCTCGCCGAGGACGACGGCTGGGCCATCGCCAGCCATCTCGCCATGTCGACCCTGACGTCGCTGTTCCCCTTCCTGATCTTCGTGACGGCGCTGGCGGGCTTCTTCGGCTCGGCGGAGCTCAGCGAAAGCGCCGCCAACCTGCTGTTCGACGTGTGGCCCCGGCAGGTCGCCGCCCCGATCGCCCACGAGATCCATGCCGTGCTGACCACGGCCCACGGCGGCCTGCTGACCATCGGCGCGCTTCTGGCCATCTACTTCTCGTCGAGCGGCGTCGAAGCCTTCCGGGTGGGGCTGAACCGCGCCTACGGGGTGCGGGAGCGGCGCACCTGGTGGCTCTTGCGCCTCGAATCCATCGCCTACGTGCTGGTGGGGGCGGTGGCGCTGCTGGCCCTGGCCTTCCTCGTCGTGCTGACGCCGCTGTTCTGGGGCGCGATCGTGGCGCTGCTGCCCGAACTCGACCGGCTCGGCCGCCTCGTCACGGTGCTGCGCTACGGCGTGGTGTCGCTGATCTTGATCGGCGCCCTCGTCATCGCCCACAAGTGGCTGCCGGCGGAGCGCCGCACCTTCGGCCAGATCGCCCCCGGAATCGTGCTCACCGTGGTGCTGTCGCTGCTCTTCAGCATGGCCTTCGGGGCCTACCTGTCGGAATACGCCCGCAACTACGTCACGACCTACGGCGGCCTCGCCTCGGTGATGATCGCGCTGCTGTTCCTCTATGCCCTGGCCAGCATCTTCGTCTACGGCGGAGAGCTCAACGCCGCCATCATCCGGCGGCGGGCCGCCGTGGCCGAGCCCCGCACCATCAGCAACGTCACCATGCTGGCGGAACGGCGCTCGCGCTTCCCGAAACCGTGACGTCCCGGCGCCGAGGCGGCCGCTGGCGTCAGGCCACCACCCAGCCTTCGCGGTAGCGGCCGTCCGGGTCGAGCACGTTCGGGCGGGTCGCGGCGAGCGGCTTCAAGACGAAGTAGCTGCGGCCGTCGCTGACTTCGAGCCGGTCGGCCGCCGAGGACACGACCGTGACGCGCGTGACCCGGCCCGAGGCGCCGTGCGCCACCGCGATCTCCTCGCCGTTCTGGGGTGGCACGTCGCTGTAGCCCCGATCGATGAGGATGGCGGCGCCGCTCGCGACGGCATCGTGGTCGGTGATGGCGGTCCAGGAGCTGGCGGATGGCATGGCGGATCTCGTGATGCGGGGTGGGACCCGCTGCGAACGCGATGCCGCCGAACCCGGCTCCCCCGCGCGGACATTTGCCGCGGTGACGGGGAGCCGTGATGGGAAGCGGTGGACGGCCACGCGCCCGGCAGGCACAGTCGCGCCATGACACGCCCCTTCGCCCTCGCCGCGCTCGCGGCCCTCGTGCTGGCCACCCTGGCGGGCTGCGCCACAGGCCCGGACCGCCTGGTGCGCGACCACCCCTCGGGGGCGCTGGACCGGCCGAACGGTCAGCCGCGCTGGCTGCCCTGCATGGGCGGCGACCAGCTCTGCACGCCCTGAAGCCGCCGGCGCGGCGTCAGCTCTGCACGCCCTGAAGCCGCTGGCGCGGCGTCAGCGGGCCCGGCGTTCCATGTCGGGCAGGAAGTAAGTCAGCAGGCCGAGCACCGGCATGAAGGCGCAAACCTGATACACGAAGGTGATGCTGGTGCGGTCGGCCACCATGCCGAGCACGGCGGCGCCGAGCCCCGCCATGCCGAAGGCGAAGCCGAAGAACAGGCCCGAGATCATCCCGACCTTCCCGGGCACAAGGTCCTGGGCGAAGACCAGGATGGCCGAGAAGGCCGACGCCAGGATCACGCCGATGATGACCGACAGGACGGTGGTCCAGAACAGGTCGGCGTGGGGCAGCATCAGCGTGAAGGGCAGCACGCCCAGGATCGAGCCCCAGATGACGAGCTTGCGGCCGAACCGGTCCCCCACCGGGCCGCCGACGATGGTGCCGACCGCGACCGCGCCGAGGAAGATGAACAGGTGGACCAGCGCGTCCTGCTTGCCGATGCCGAACTTGGTCATGAGGTAGAACGGGTAGTAGCTGGTGAGGCTGGACAGGTAGATGTACTTCGAGAAGACCAGCAGCATCAGCACCGTCACGGCCATCAACACCTTGCGACGTGGCAGCCCGGCGACGGCGGGCGCGGCGGGCTTGCCGCGCACCTCGCCGAGGCGGGCGGCATACCACCGGCCGATGGCGGAGAGAACCAGGATGGCGGCCAGCGCCACCAGGGCGAACCAGGCGATGCTCGCCTGACCGCGCGGCACCACGATGAAGGCGGCGAGCAGGGGCCCGAGCGCCGTGCCGCCGTTGCCGCCGACCTGGAACAGCGATTGCGCGAAGCCGTAACGCCCGCCTGAGGCGAGGCGCGCCACCCGCGACGCTTCGGGGTGGAAGATCGACGAGCCGACGCCGACGAGGCCGGCGGCCAGCAAGATCACCTCGAAGCTCGGCGCCATCGCCAGCAGCAGCAGTCCCGACAGCGTCACCGCCATGCCGACCGGGAGCGAATAGGGCAAGGGCCGGTGGTCGGTGTAGAGCCCGACGAAGGGCTGCAGCAGCGACGCCGTGAGCTGAAACACCAGGGTGATGAGCCCGATCTGCCCGAAGCTCAGCGTGAACTCCTGCTTCAGGATGGGGTAGACGGCGGGGATGAGGCTCTGCAGGAGGTCGTTCATCCCGTGCGACAGGGCCGCGGCCCCCAGCACCGCCATGACGGGCTTCAGGCGCGGCACGGGGGCGCGGCCGGTTCCGGCGACGGTCGCGCCGGTCACTCTGTCGTCCATGGTGATCGTCCCCTTCGGCGCACCGCTCCGTCGAGCGGTCCCCTCCCGCACCGGTTCTAGGCCCGCCGCGCATGCAACGCCACGCCGGATCGCTCCCGAGCGGGTCTGCCATGCGGCAGGATCGCGCCTCGGCGGGGGTTGCGGCCCGCCCGGCGGCGGTTGCGGCCCGTTCCGCGGCAAGGCGACGTCAACCTTTCTGAGTCCATTGTTACTCGAACGACACGGGCACGGCGCTTCGCGGGCGCGGCCCGGCTTTCCGGCTTGTAGCCCCCCGGGCGACGTGGAAAGTCTCGGCGACGCCCCGTGGAAACCACAATCGAGTCCAGCCCGCTAATGTCGCTCGCCGCCGTCGCCGCCCACCAGCCCGCCTCCGTCCCGGCTTCGGTCATCGACGATCTCGATCTGGCGATCGACCGCGCCGCGGTGGCGCTGCGGCGCGAACAGCGGGGAGACGGGCATTTCGCCTTCGACCTCGAAGCCGACGCCACCATCCCGGCCGAATACGTGATGCTGCGCCACTTCCTCGGCGAGCCGGACGACACCATCGAGGCCAAGATCGGCGCCTACCTGCGCCGCACCCAGGAGGCGCACGGCGGCTGGCCGCTGCTGCACGGCGGCCCCCTCAACGTGTCGGCCAGCGTCAAGGCCTACGTGGCGCTGCGCATGGTCGGCGACGCCGCCGCGGCCCCCCACATGCTGAAGGCCCGCGACGCCATCCTGGCGGCCGGCGGCGCCGCCCATTCCAATGTCTTCACCCGAACCGCCCTGGCGCTGTTCGGGATGGTGCCGTGGCGCGCCGTGCCGGTCATGCCGATCGAGATCATGAACGCGCCGTCGTGGTTCCCCTTCCACATCTACCGGATCTCCTACTGGGCCCGCGACACGCTGGTGCCGCTGCTGGTGCTGATGGCGCTGAAGCCCCGGGGCGTGAACCCGCGCGGCATCGACATCCCCGAACTCTTCGTGACGCCGCCCGAGCGCGTCCGCATCTGGCCCAAGGGCACCAACCAGGTGGGCGGCTGGGGCATCATCTTCGGCGCGCTCGACAAGGTCCTGCAGGCCGCCGAACCCTATTTCCCCAAGGGCAAGCGCCAGAGCGCCATCGACAAGGCCGTGGCCTTCGTGCGGGCGCGGCTCAACGGCGAGGACGGGCTCGGCGCCATCTACCCCGCCATGGCCAACACCGTGATGATGTTCCGCGTGCTCGGCGTGCCGGACGACCATCCGGACGTCGTGCTGGCCCGCGCCGCCGTCGACAAGCTGCTCGCCATCAAGGACGACGAGGCCTTCTGCCAGCCCGCGCTGTCCCCCGTGTGGGACACGGCGCTGTCGGCCCACGCGCTGATCGAGGCCGGTGGGGCGAGCACCCGGGCCGCCGAGCGCGGCCTCGCCTGGCTAAAGCCCCTCCAGGTGCTCGACGTCAAGGGCGACTGGGCGGAGCGCAGGCCCGACGTGCGGCCGGGCGGCTGGGCCTTTCAATACCGCAACGACCACTACCCCGACCTCGACGACACGGCCGTCGTGGTGATGGCGATGGACCGGGCGCGCAGCCATTCGGGCGACGCCGGCTTCAACGAGTCGATCGCCCGCGCGCGGGAATGGGTCGTGGGACTGCAGTCGAAGAACGGCGGCTGGGCGGCCTTCGACGCCGACAATACCGCCACCTACCTCAACTACATCCCCTTCGCCGACCACGGCGCCCTGCTCGACCCGCCCACCGCCGACGTCACGGCGCGGGTCGTCTCCATGCTGGCGCAGCTCGGCGAGGTGCCCGACACCAGCCCGGCCATGAAGCGCGGCCTCGACTACCTCCTGGCCGAGCAGCACCCCGAGGGCGGCTGGTACGGCCGGTGGGGGTTCAACTTCATCTACGGCACCTGGTCGGTCCTCTGCGCCCTCAACGCGGCCGGGCTCCCGGGCGACGCCGCCCCCGTGCGCCGGGCGGTCGCCTGGCTGCTCTCGATCCAGAACGCCGACGGCGGATGGGGCGAGGACGACAAGGGGTACGACCTCGCCTACAAGGGCTACAGCCCTGCCCCCAGCACGGCGTCGCAGACCGCCTGGGCCGCCATCGCCCTCATGGCGGCCGGCGAGGTCGACCACCCCGCGGTGGAGCGCGGCATCGCCTACCTCCGCGCCAGCCAGACGGAAGACGGGTTCTGGCCGGAAGAGTTCTTCACCGGAACGGGGTTCCCGCGGGTGTTCTACCTGCGCTATCACGGCTACCCGAAGTTCTTCCCGCTGTGGGCACTGGCGCGGTACCGCAACCTGAAACACTCGAACTCCCGCACCGTCATGGTGGGCATGTGAGCGCCCTCCCGGTCCTCGCCGTCACGGGCCTGCTCGCGGAAGCCCGCATCGCCTCGGGCGCCGGCGTCGTCACGGTCGCGGGCGGCGGCGATCCCGCCCGGCTGGCGCTGCTGCTCCAGGCCGCCATGGACCGCGGCGCCCGCGCCGTCATCAGCTTCGGCATCGCCGGCGGCCTCGAGCCCGGCCTCGTGCCGGGCAGCGTGCTGCTGGCCCGGGCCGTGCACGACGGCGACCTCCGCACCCCGACCTCGGCCGCCTGGGTGGCGCGGCTCGCCGAAGCCCTGCCGGGTGCCCGGCTGGCCGACCTCGCGGGCGTCGACGCCGCGGTGGCGGGCGCCGGCGACAAGGCGGCGCTGCACCGGCGCACGGGCGCGGCGGCGGTCGACATGGAATCCCACGTGGCCGCCCGCCTCGCCGCCCTGCACGGCCTGCCCTTCGCGGCGCTGCGCGTCGTGGCCGACCCGGCGGAGCGGACGCTGCCGCCCGCCGCCCTCGTCGGCATGCGGCCCGACGGGACCACGGACCTCGGCGCCGTGCTGCGCGCCTTGGGACGGGCGCCGCGCCAGCTGCCCGGGCTGATCCGCACCGGCCTCGACGCCCAGGCCGCCTTCTCGGCGCTGAAGGCGAGCCGGCGCGCGCTCGCCGGCCTGTTCGACCGCGACGGCGCCCGCGCGGCCTGGGCCGAGCCGGCCGGCGACACCGCCTTCGGGCACGAGACCGGCCTCGGCGACGAGGTGCGGGCCGGCTGACCCCGTCGGGCTCGGAGTTCGTAAACGACCCGAACGTGGTCTTGCAAACCTCTGGCATCGCTCGTCGTCGTCGGTTTTGCCGACGAGGACCGTCGTCCGCAGACGCTCAGGGGTAGTCGACGGCCGTCAGGTAGAGCCCATCAGACGGCGCCACCTGGCCGCAGCGGCGGCGATCGCGGGCGTCGAGGGCGGCCCGGAGGTCGGCCGCCGTCCACTTGCCGAGCCCGACATAGGCGAGCGACCCCACCATCGACCGCACCTGGCGATGCAGGAAGGACCGCGCCCAGACCCGGATCTCGACCCGCTCCCCGTCCCGCGCCACGTCGAACCCGTCGAGGGTGCGCACGGGGCTGGCCGCCTGGCATTCGCTGTCCCGGAAGGTGGAGAAGTCGTGGAGGCCGAGCAGGCCGCGCGCGGCGCCCCGCATCGCCTCCGCGTCGAGCGCGGGCTTGACCAGCCAGCACTGTCCCGCGTCGAGCGCCAGCGGCGCCCGGCGGTTGACGATCCGGTAGAGGTAGTGGCGCCGCACGGCGGAATGGCGGGCGTCGAAGTCCTCCGCCACGGCCTCGACCGCCCGGACCGCGATGCGGTGCGGCTTCAGCCGGCTGTTCACGGCGTCGCGGACGCTGTCGGTGCGGTAGGGCTTGACGAGGTCGAGATGCGCCACCTGCCCGGTGGCGTGCACGCCGGCATCCGTGCGGCCCGCGCCGCGGATGCCGCCGGGCGGGCAGCCCAGCGGCGCCGCCGCGGTCTCGAGCGCCTCCTGCACCGAGAGCCCGTTGGCCTGGCGCTGCCAGCCCACGAAGCCGGTGCCGTCATATTCGATCGTCAGCTTGTAGCGGGGCATCAGCCCAGCCGCAGCCCCGCCGGCATGGGCCGCCCGCGCAGGAACTCGGCCGCCGACACCGGCCCCTTGCCGGCGCGCTGCACCTGCGTCAACGCCACCGCGCCGGCGCCGCAGGCCACCGTCAGGGCATCGTCGAGCGCCGTGCCGGGCGGGCCGGACCCGTCCGACGGGCGCGCCCGCAGCACCTTGACGCGCTCGACGCCATGGCCGAGATCGGCCTCGAAGAAGGCGCCCGGGAACGGCGACAGGCCCATGACCTGGCGCAGCACCGCGCCGGCCTCGCGCGACCAGTCGATGCGCGCCTCCGCCTTGTCGATCTTGGCCGCATAGGTGACGCCCTCGGCGGGCTGCGGCCGGAACTGCAGGGTGCCGCGCTCCAGCGCGCCGACGGCGCGGCCCATGAGGTCGGCGCCGACCGGCGCCAGCCGGTCGTGCAGGTCGCCGGCCGTCATGTCGGGGGTGAGGCGGATGCGCTCCTCCATGCCGACCGGGCCGGTGTCGAGCCCCACCTCCATCCGCATCACGCCGACGCCCGCCTCCGCATCGCCCGCCATGACGGCGCGCTGGATCGGCGCCGCACCGCGCCAGCGCGGCAGGAGCGAGGCATGGAGGTTGACGCAGCCGAGTGCCGGCGCGTCGAGGCACGCCAGGGGCAGGATCATGCCGAAGGCCACGACGATGCCGAGGTCGGCGCCATGGGCCCGAAAACTCTCGGCCATCGCGTCGCCCTTGAGGCTCGCCGGATGGTGCACCGGGAGGCCGAGCCGGGACGCCAGGGCGTGGACGGGCGAGGGCGCCTCGGCCATGCCGCGGCCGGAGCGCGCCGGCGCCCGCGTGTAGACGGCGACGACCTCGTGCCCCTGCCCGACGATCTCGCTGAGTGTCGGCACCGCGAAGGCCGGCGTGCCCATGAAGACGATGCGCATGGCCCGGGCCGGTTCAGGCGGCGGGTTCGGCGGGGCGGGGCGGCTTGCGCGCGCCCATGGCCTCGCGCGGCTCGGACCGGGCATCGTAGGCGCGGCCCTCCTCCTGGGCGAGGCGCGCCGCCTTGGCGAACTTCTTGACGACGCGCTCGCGCTTCAAACGCGAGATGTGGTCGATGAAGAGCACGCCGTTGAGGTGGTCCACCTCGTGCTGGATGGCGATGGCGAGCAGGCCCTCGGCCTCCATCTCGCATTCGGCGCCGTCCCGATCCTTGAAGCGCACGCGCACGCGCTCGGGTCGCTCGACGTCCTCGTAATAGTCGGGGATCGACAGGCAACCCTCCTCGTAGATCATCCGCTCCTGCGACACCGCGACGATCTCGGGATCCACCAGGAACAACGGCTGGGGCGCCTCGTCCTTGCGGGCCGTGTCGAGCACGACGAGGCGCTTCATGACGCCGACCTGCACGCCGGCGAGGCCGATGCCGGGCGCGTCGTACATGGTGTCGATCATGTCGTCGAGCGTCGCCCGGATCGAGGCATCCACGGTGCCGACGGGCTCGGAACGCTGGCGCAGGAGGGTGTCGGGCAGCGTGATGATCGGGCGGACGGCCATGGCGGACTCTGGGGAGGGGCAGACCTGGACATAGGGAGCCGATCCGCCGCGGTCAATTCGGGCGGGCTCAGGCCGCGAGCGCGGCCCTGCGGCGGCGGCGGAAGGGCGCGGCGGCGGCGCGCAGGCCGCCGTAGCCGAGGAGGAAACCCCCTGCCCCGGCCACGAACCCTGCACTCGTCACCGGCACGGCGGGCTGGAAGATCGCATAGGTGCGCCTGGCGAGTTCCGGGTCGAACCCTTCGGCGAAGACCGCATAGGTGCTGAGCGGGCCGGCTTCGGCGAAGGCCCTGTCCTGCGCCTCGAGGCGGCGCTCGCGGTCCACGGCCGCCTGGAGGTCGAAGCCGCGGGCCTGGACCAGCGGATCGGCGTTCGACCGCAGTCGGGCGATGCCGGCGTCGCGGTCGATCGACTGGGCCTGCGCCTCCTCGTCGAATTGCGCCACGATGCGCCGCAACTCGTCGACCGCGCCGCCGAGGCGCTGGCGGTACTGCTGCACGAATTCCGGCACCTGGGACAGGACAACGGCCAGGAGCAGCCCGAACGCCAGTGCAAACCGCCTCGCCAGCATGGCACCGTCATCCCACGGTCGTTGATCCCGGTCTTCCATGCGGCGGGCGGAGCGCGAGCGCAAGCGCGGGTTGGCGGGCCGGGTCCCCGGGCGAAAGCCTCAGGAGCCGTTGAACAAAATTCGACGGGGAGCGGTTTCGCTTGAGACGGATTCGAGCCCGGCGACGATGGGCAGCGCGTGGACGACCAGCCAAGCTTGAGCTAGCACAGGCTCGGGACCGACAGACCTGCCGCGTGCGGCGAGAGGGGACACCATGAGCGACATCGATCAACTGTGCATCAACACGATCCGCACGCTCTCGATCGACGCGATCCAGAAAGCCAATTCCGGACATCCCGGCGCCCCGATGGGCATGGCGGCCCCCACCTACGACCTTTGGACGGAGCGCCTCCGCTACGACCCCAAGAACCCGCTCTGGCCCAACCGCGACCGCTTCGTCCTATCGGCCGGCCACGCCTCCATGCTGCTCTACTCGATGCTGCACCTGACCAAGGTCGAGGCCGTCGACCATGACGGGCAGAAGCTGAACCGCCTCGCGGTGTCGATGGACGACGTGAAGAGCTTCCGCCAGGCGGGCTCCTACACGCCCGGCCACCCCGAATACGGCATGACCACGGGCGTCGAGGCGACGACCGGCCCGCTCGGCCAGGGCATTGCCATGTCGGTCGGCATGGCCCTGTCGGAGAAGTGGCTGGCGGCCCACTACAACAAGCCGGATTTCCAGCTCTTCGACTACAACATCTACGCCATCACGTCGGACGGCGAGATGATGGAGGGCATCGGCTCCGAGGCGGCCTCGCTCGCCGCCCATTGGAAGCTCGACAACCTCTGCTGGATCTACGATTCCAACAACGTGACGCTCGACGGCCCGGCCGGCTGGGCCTTCAGCGAGGACGTCGGCGCCCGCTTCCTGGCCTATGGCTGGAACGTCGTCCACGTGCGCGACGCCAACGACCTCAAGCAGGTCGCCGCCGCCTACTCGGCCTTCGAGGAGGAGAAGTCCCGCCCCACGATGATCATCGTGGAGAGCCACATCGGCTACGGCTCGCCCAACAAGCAGGATTCCAACAAGTCCCACGGCTCGCCGCTCGGCGCCGACGAGGTCAGGCTGACCAAGAAGTTCTACGGTTGGCCGGAGGATTCCGAGTTCCTGGTGCCGGACGGCGTCTACGAGCGCTTCGCCGACACGATGGGGAAGCGCGGCGGCGACCTCCACGCCCGGTGGGCCGACCTGTTCGCCGCCTACAAGGAGAAGTACCCGGAGGAGGGCGTGGCGCTCGACGCCATCATCTCCAAGACAGTGCCGCAGGCCGCCTTCGACGCCATCCCGGTCTTCCCCGCCGACGAGAAGGGCATGGCGACGCGCGAATCCGCCTCCAAGGCCGAGAACGCCCTGGCACCGCACTATCCCTGGCTGATCGGCGGCTCGGCCGACCTCGACGAATCGACCAAGACCAACCAGACCGCCAAGGAGGCCGGGACCTTAAAGCCCGAGAGCCGCGGCGGCCGCAACATCCATTTCGGCGTGCGCGAACACGCCATGGGCGCCATCTGCAACGGCCTCGCCCTGTCGGGGCTGCGCCCCTACGGCGCCACCTTCCTGATCTTCTCGGACTACATGCGGCCGGCGATCCGCCTGTCGTCCCTGATGGAACTGCCGTCCCTCTGGATCTTCACGCATGATTCGATCGGCGTCGGCGAGGACGGGCCGACGCACCAGCCGGTCGAACAGGTGCCGAGCCTGCGCGCCATCCCCGGGCTCTTCGTGCTGCGCCCCGGCGACGCCAACGAGGCGGCCGAGGCGTGGAAGTTCGCCATCGGCCTCCAGCGCAATCCCGCCGCGCTGATCCTGTCGCGCCAGCCCATGCCGACGCTGGACCGCACGGTCTTCAAGCCGGCAGCCGGCGTGCAGAAGGGTGCCTACGTGCTCGCCGATCCGAAGGACGGACAGGCCCCGCAGGTCATCCTGATGGGCACGGGCTCGGAGCTCTACCTCTGCGTCCAGGCCTACGAGGCCCTCGCCAAGGAGGGCATCCCGGCCCGCGTGGTCTCCATGCCGTGCTGGGAGCAGTTCGAGCTGCAGGACCAGGCGTACCAGGACGAGGTGCTGCCGCCCGCGATCGCGGCCCGCGTCGCCGTGGAGCAGGCCGCCACGATGGGTTGGGAGAAATATACCGGCCGTCTCGGCGCCGTCGTGGGGATGCACACCTTCGGCGCTTCGGCGCCGCTGAAGTCGCTGCTCTCGAAGTTCGGCTTCACCCCCGAGAAGATCGTCGAGCACGCCAAGCAGCAGATCGAGAAGCAGAAATCCGCAGGGAACCACGCCGCCGAGTGATGCCCGGGGCGCCGGACCGATCCGGCGCCCCCCGTCCGCGCCGTCCTGCCCGTGAGGAGCACGCCATGAACCCGATGAAAGACCTCGAAGCCTGCGGCCAGTCCCCCTGGCTCGACGACCTCCACAAGACCCTGATGTCGTCCGGCGAACTGGCCGGGCTCATCGAAAAGGACGGGCTCAAGGGGCTGACCTCGAACCCGTCGATCTTCGAGAAGGCGATCGGCTCGACCCACGACTACGACGACGTGCTGAAGCAGATGCTCGGCGACGGCAAGGCCGACGACATGACGGTCTACGAGACCATCGCGATCGCCGACATCCAGGCAGCCGCCGACGCCTTCCGGAGCGTCTACGAGGCGGCCAACGGCGCCGACGGCTTCGTCAGCCTCGAGGTGGCGCCCAACATCGCCAACGACACGGATGCCACCAAGGCCGACGCCAAGCGCCTTTGGGCCGCCGTGCACCGCCCCAACCTGATGATCAAGATCCCCGGCACCGACGCCGGCACCCCCGCCATCCAGGCCACGATCGCGGAAGGCATCAACGTCAACGTGACGCTGCTCTTCGCCGTGAAGGCCTACGAGGACGTGGCCCAGGCCTATATCGCGGGCCTGGAGGAACTGGCCGCCAAGGGCGGGGACGTATCCCGCGTCGCTTCGGTGGCGAGCTTCTTCCTCAGCCGCATCGACGCGGCGGCCGACAGCAAGATCACCGCCCTGAAGGACGCCGACCCGGCACTGGTCGAGAAGACCCTCCACAAGGTCGCCATCGCCAACGCCAAGCGCGCCTACCAGCGCTCCAAGGCGATCTTCTCGGGCCCGCGTTGGGAGAAGCTGGCCGCCAAGGGCGCGCATCCGCAGCGGCTGCTGTGGGCGTCGACCGGCACCAAGGACAAGTCCCTGCCCGACACCTACTACGTCGACAACATCATCGGCCGCGACACCGTGAACACGATGCCGCCCGCCACGATGAAGGCCTTCCGCGACCACGGCACGGCCATCAAGGACTCGATCGAGAGCGACGTGGCCGGCGCCGAGGCGACGCTGCAGGCCCTGGAAAAGCTCGGCATCTCCCTCGACGACATCACCCACGAACTGGTGCTCGACGGCATCAAGAAGTTCGAGGAAGCCTTCGACAACCTGATCGGCGGCGTGAAGAAACGCCGCAGCGAGTTCAGCAAGGCGGCCTGAAGCGGCGCTTCCAGCTTCCGTGCAGGGACGGCGGTCCCGCCCCTGCACCCCATCGCGCATCACGGCGGCGATGGTCCCTACATCGTGAAGACCGGCTCAGGCCGGCGCCTGCCGTCCGCCGCAGCCCCGCCATCCGAGGGGCCGGGCCGGGCTGAAGGTGCTGCGAGTCTCGACGACGCGAGTCTCGAGGACGCAAGTTCGACCGAGCACCTCTCGACCAAGCACCTCTCGATCAAGCACCTCTCGACGACGCAACTCTCGACAAAGGCTTCAGCGATGCAAATCGGCGTGATCGGTCTCGGCCGGATGGGCGGCAACATCGTCCGGCGTCTCCAGAAGCATGGACACCAGTGCATCGCCTACGACCGCAACGCGCGGGCGGTCGGCGACCTCGTCGAGGCCGGCGCCGCCGGCGCCGAGGGGCTCGAGGACCTCGTGTCGAAGTTCACCGAAACGCCGCGCGTCGTTTGGGTCATGCTGCCCGCCGGCACCATCACGGGCGAGACCGTCGACGCGCTCGGCAAGCTCCTGTCCTCCGGCGACATCCTGATCGACGGCGGCAATTCGTTCTACAAGGACGACATCCATCGCGGCCAGGCGCTGAAGGAGAAGGGCATCCATTACGTCGACGTCGGGACGTCGGGCGGCGTTTGGGGCCTGGAGCGCGGCTATTGCATGATGGTGGGCGGCGCCAAGGAAGCGGTCGACACCATCGACCCCATCCTCGACGCGCTGGCGCCCGGGATCGGCGACATCCCCCGCACGCCGGGCCGCGAGAAGCTCACCGACACCCGTGCCGAGCGCGGCTACATCCACGCGGGCCCGACCGGCGCCGGCCACTTCGTCAAGATGGTGCACAACGGCATCGAATACGGCTTGATGCAGGCCTATGCCGAGGGCTTCGACATCCTGAAGAAGAAGGATTCTCCCGAACTCACCGAGAGCGAGCGCTTCGACCTCAACCTCACGGACATCGCCGAAGTCTGGCGCCGCGGCAGCGTGATCTCGTCCTGGCTGCTCGACCTCACCGCCTCGGCGCTGACGGCGAGCCCCAAGCTCGAGCATTTCTCGGGCGTGGTGGACGATTCCGGCGAGGGGCGATGGACCATCGAGGCCGCCATCGAGGAGGCGGTGCCGGCCAACGTGCTGTCGGCCGCCCTCTATGCCCGCTTCCGCTCGCGCGAAGAGCACACGTTCGGCGAGAAGGCCCTGTCGGCCATGCGCTTCGGCTTCGGCGGCCACGTCGAGCACCGCGACGCGCCGGCGCCCGAGGGGGCCAGCACCGAACCCACGCCGCGCTGAGGGGGACCTCCACCATGGACCAGACCGTCAGCATGTCCGGGGCGCCGAGCGAGTCGGTCCCCAAGGCCGGCCCCTGCGCCATGGTGATCTTCGGGGGCGGGGGCGATCTCACCAAACGCCTCGTCACCCCGGCGCTCTACAACCTCGCCACGACGCGGCTGCTGCCGGACGACTTTGCCATCCTGGGCGTCGATCATTCCGACGGTTCCGACGCCTCCTGGCGGGACAGCCTCACCGAGATGATGCAGAGCTTCATCGGCGGCACCGGCGAGTTCGACCCGTCCAAGATCGACATGACGGCCTGGGACTGGCTCAAGGAGCGCATGTTCTACCTCAAGGGGGACTTCGAGGACCCCAAGACCTATGCGGCCGTGAAGGACCGGCTCGGCGCCTTCGAGGGCAGCCACAAGACGGGCGGCAACGTGCTGTTCTACCTGGCGGTGGCCGACCGGTTCTTCGGCACGGTCGTCGACAAGCTGGGCGAAGCGAAGCTGGTCCAGCCCGACACCGACGACGATGCCGGCACGGCGCCCTGGCGCCGGGTCGTCATCGAGAAGCCCTTCGGCCACGACCTGCCCTCGGCGCAGGCGCTCAACGCCCGCATCCTCAAGGTGCTGAACGAGGACCAGATCTACCGCATCGACCATTTCCTCGGCAAGGAGACGGTCCAGAACATCATGGCGTTCCGCTTCGCCAACGGCCTCTTCGAGCCTCTGTGGAACCGCGACCGCATCGACCACGTGCAGATCACCGTCGCCGAAACCGTGGGGGTCGAGCAGCGCGGCGCCTTCTACGAGGGGACGGGCGCCCTGCGCGACATGGTGCCGAACCACGTCTTCCAGCTCGTCGCCATGACCGCCATGGAGCCTCCGGTGTCGTTCGACGCCGATGACGTGCGTTCCAAGAAGGTCGATGTGTTCAAGTCGATCAAGACGATCGAGCCCGCCCAGGCCGTGCGGGGCCAGTACGACGGCGGCGTCGTGCTCGGCAAGCAGGTCAAGGGCTACCGCGAATCACCCAAGGTCGACCCCCGCTCGAAGACCGAGACCTTCGCGGCGCTGAAGCTGACCATCGACAACTGGCGCTGGGCCGGCGTGCCCTTCTACCTGCGCACCGGCAAGTACATGACGACCCGCACCAGCGAGATCGCCATCCGCTTCAAGACGGCCCCGATGGCGCTGTTCCACAATACGCCCTCCGCCGACATCGCCGCCAACTGGCTGGTGATCCGCATCCAGCCCGACGAAGGCATCTCGCTGCAGTTCGAGATCAAGCGACCCGGCCCGGCCGTCGATCTCAAGAGCGTGAAGATGAATTTCGCCTACAAGGACTGGTTTCCGCCCCAGCAGAACGTCGGCTACGAGACGCTGATCTACGACGTGATGACCGGCGACCAGACGCTGTTCCAGCGCGCCGACCAAGTCGAGGAGGGCTGGCGCATCGTGGGCGACGTGCTGCACCACTGGGGCAAGGTGCCGCCCGAGGACTTCCCCAACTACATCGCCGGCACGTCCGGGCCGCTCGCCGCCGACCTGCTGCTGGCGCGCGACGGCGGTCGGACCTGGCGTCCCGTGAAGCTCGATCCCGGCCCGCGCAAGATCAGGGAATCGGACCAGTGAGCGACGGCCCAAGGCCCGCCGAGCCCATCCGCCTCGTCGTCTCCGACATCGACGGCACGCTGGTCAACCACGCGAAGGAGCTGACGCCGCGCACCCGGGCCGCCATTGCGGCGCTCGAACGGGCCGGCATCGGCTTCACCGTCACGACGGCGCGCCCGCCCGTCGGCCTGCGGCCGATCTACGCCATGCTGGGCCTGCAGGTGACGGCGGCCGCCATCAACGGCGGCGCCATCGTCGACGGCGCCTTCAACGTCATCGCCGAGAAGCTGCTCGCCCCCGACGTCGCCCGGCGGGCCGTGGCCTTCCTGCGCGGACGCGGCCTCGACCCCTGGCTGTTCACCGACACGCACTGGTACCTCCGCGATCCCGACGGCGACAATGTCGGGCTCGAAACGCGGACCATCGGCCAGGACCCGGTCGTGGTGGAGGACTTCGGCCCGGAGCTCTACGGGCACGTGCTGAAGGTTATCGGCTCCTGCAACGACCACGCGCTGCTGGCCCGCTGCGAGACCGACCTGCAGCGGGAGCTGGGCGGCGACGCCATCGCCACCCGGTCGCAGAGCTATTACCTCGACGTCACCAACCCCGCCGCCCACAAGGGCGAGGCGGTGAAGAGCCTCGCCGAGGCCTTCGGCGTGCCGGTCTCCGCCGTCCTGACCATCGGCGACGGCACCAACGACATCCCCATGCTGCAGGCGGCGGGGTTCGGCGTCGCCATGGGCAACGGCTCGGAGGCCGTCAAGGCCGCGGCCCGGGCCGTTACGGACGATTGCGAGAACGACGGTTTCGCCAAGGCGATCGAGCTCTACGCGCTCGGTTCGCAAGGCGCTTCGGGGAGGAGCTGACATGGCCGAGCGACCCAAGGGCAAGATCTCGCTGCTGCTCGCCGACGTGGACGGCACGGTCGTCACCAAGGACAAGGTGCTGACGCCGCGGGCCGTCGCGGCCGTGGCGGCGCTGGAGAAGGCCGGCATCAGGTTCGCCGTGACGAGCGGCCGGCCGCCGCGCGGCATGGCCATGCTAATCGCGCCGCTGCACATCACCACCATGATCGCCGGCTTCAACGGCGGCGCCATGGTGAAGCCGGACCTTTCCGTCATCGAGGAAAAGACCCTGTCGCCCGAGGTGACGCGCAAGGCGATCGCGCTCATCAAGGAGCACGGGCTCGATGCCTGGCTGTATACGGCCGAGGACTGGTTCATCACGGCGGCGGGCGCGCCGCATGTCGAGCGGGAAGCCTGGACGGTGAAGTTCGAGCCCAAGGTCGTGGGCTCCTTCTCGGACGCCGACCTCGATCGGGCCGTGAAGGTGGTCGGCGTGTCCGACGACCTCGCCGCCGTGGAAAAGGCCGAGAAGGACGTCCAGGCGGCCCTGGGCGAGGGCGCCTCCGCCGCCCGGTCCCAGCCCTATTATCTCGACGTCACCCATCCCCACGCCAACAAGGGCGACGTCGTCGAGACCCTGTCGAAGACGCTGGGCATCCCCACGGCCGAGATCGCCACGATCGGCGACATGCCCAACGACGTGAACATGTTCAAGCGCAGCGGCTTCTCCATCGCCATGGGCAATGCCAGCGACGCCGTGAAGGCGCAGGCCTCGGCCGTCACGGCCGGCTTCGACGACGAGGGCTTCGCCAAGGCCATCGAGGACTTCCTGCTTCCCGCCGGCCAGGCCGGCTGAGAGGGTGTGATGACGGCCGCGGTCGCCGAAGACGGAGAGAACCCTTCCATGGTTTCCGAGGCATGCGGGCACGCGTTCGAGACGGCCGCGAACTCCGGAGGTCCGATCCGATGAACGACGTGCTGATCGCCCCCTCCGTCCTGTCGGCGGATTTCGGCCGCCTCGCCGAGGATTGCCGCGCCGTGGACGCGGCCGGCGCGGACTGGCTGCACGTCGACATCATGGACGGGCGCTTCGTCCCCAACATCACCTTCGGCCCCGGCATCGTGGCCGCCATCCGCAAGGCGACGGACCGGCACCTCAACCTCCACCTCATGATCGTGGAGCCCGAAAACTTCATCGCGGATTTCGTGAAGAGCGGCGCCGATTCCATTGTCGTGCAGGCGGAATCCTCCTCCACCATCCACCTCCATCGCGTGCTCGGCCAGATCCGCGCGCTCGGCAAGCAGGCCGGCGTGGCGCTGAACCCCGCCAGCCCGCCCGAACTCGTCGACTACGTGCTGCACCTGTGCGACGTCGTCATCGTCATGACGGTGAACCCGGGCTTCGGCGGCCAGAGCTTCCTGCCCGAGATGCTGCCCAAGGTCCGGGCGATCCGCCAGCGCCTGCGCGATCGCGGGCTCGGGGCGCGGGTCATGCTGGACGGCGGCATCAATGCCGACACCATCGGGGCGGGCGTGGTGGCGGGGGCCGACGTCTTCGTGGCGGGCTCCTACGTGTTCGACGCGCCCGACTACGCCGAACGGATCGCGGCCCTGCGCAGCGCCGCCGCAGCCCAAGGGGAGACACGATGATGGCGGAGCCCAAGGTCAGTGCCGGGCCGATGTCGGTCCATGCCGACGCCGATGCCGTGGCCGAGGCGGTGGCGTCCTGGCTCCTCGCCCAGTCGGCCGGGAAGTCGCGCTTCACCGTCAGCCTTTCGGGCGGCTCGACCCCCAAGCGGCTCTACGAGCGGCTGGCGGGCCCGGCCTATCGCGACCGCTTTCCCTGGGGCAGGACGGAATGGTTCTTCGGCGACGAGCGTTTCGTGCCGCAGGACGACCGGGACAGCAACTTCCGCATGGTGAACGAGGCCATGCTGTCGCGCGTGCCGGCGCCGCAGGCCAGCGTCCACCCCTTCGACACGGCCCTCGCCTCGCCCCAGGAGGCGGCGCGCGCCTACGAGGAGGAGCTGAAGCGCTTCTACGGCGCCGGGGCGCTCGACCCCGCCAAGCCGCTCTTCGACGTGACGTTGCTCGGCCTCGGGCCGGACGGCCACACGGCCTCGCTGATCCCGGGCCAGCCCGTGCTCGACGAGCACGAGCGTTGGGCCGCGGCCGTCACCGAGGGCCGGCCGGAAGCGCGGCTCACCCTCACCTATCCGGTCATCGCTTCCTCGCGCGCCATCGCCTTCCTGGTGACGGGGGCCGAGAAGGCCGAGATGCTGGCGCATGTCCGCTCCGGCGCCGAGGACGTGCCGGCCGGGCGCCTGCGCTCGGCGGGCGAGGCGCATTGGTTCGTGGACCGCGCCGCCGCCGGCTCCTGACGGCGCGCCCGTCGGCAAGCCCTAACGGGCGGGGCGCGACAGCGGCCGCCGGGGTTTCTTGAGGCTGGGGCGCCGCGGGTGGTTCCCATGGGCCCGCAGCGTGTTTACGACTTCCCCTGACCCAGGGGATCACAGGGTGCCGGAGCGATCCGGAACGCCCGGCTTCACGCGAGAACGACGGCTATGGCGAACGACTCCAAGATGACGCAGATGTCGCAAAAGGGCGGCTTCATCGCCGCGCTCGACCAGAGCGGCGGATCGACGCCCAAGGCCCTCGCGCAGTATGGCGTCCCCGAGACCGCCTATAGCGGCGAGGCCGCCATGTTCGGCGAGATCCACAAGATGCGGGTCCGCATCATGACGGCCCCGGCCTTCTCGGGCGACAAGGTGATCGGCGCCATCCTGTTCGAAGGCACGATGGACGGGGACGTCGAAGGGCAGCCCGTCCCGTCCTACCTGTGGGAGAAGCGCGGCATCGTCCCCTTCGTCAAGGTCGACAAGGGGCTCGAAGCCGAAGCCGACGGCGTCCAGCTGATGAAGCCCATGCCCAAGCTCGACGAGCTGCTGGCCCGCGCCGCCAAGCTCGGCGTCTACGGCACCAAGATGCGGTCCGTCATCAACCGCGCCTCGGCATCCGGCATCGCCGCCATCGTGGCGCAGCAGTTCGAGGTGGCGGCCCAGATCGCCCGCCACGGTCTGATGCCGATCATCGAGCCCGAAGTCTCCATCAAGGCGCCCGACAAGGCGGAAGCCGAGCGCATGCTGCGGGACGAGATCGAGAAGCATCTCAAGGCCTTGCCGGCCGGCCAGAAGGTGATGCTGAAGCTCACCATCCCGACGGAGGCGGACCTGTACCGCGGCCTCGGCGAGAACGAGCGCGTGCTGCGCGTCGTGGCGCTGTCGGGCGGCTACCCGCGCGACGAGGCCTGCGAGCAGCTGCGCCACAACCACGGCATGATCGCCAGCTTCTCGCGCGCGCTGATCGACGACCTGCGTCACGGGTTGAGCGACGCCGAGTTCGACAAGACGCTGGGCACCTCGATCGACAAGATCTACCGGGCGTCGGTCGACAAGGCCTGACGGGAGCGGCCGGGCGCGGACGGGAGGGCGATCCCCTTCCCATTTGCGCCGCGGCCCTCTATCCAGACGCGAGATGGGCGGTCCTCGGGTGGGGCGCGGCCGCCGACGGCGTATGACGGAGCACCGGCCTGATCTCGATCGACACGCGCGGACCCACCTCCGCCGACGTGCCTCCGGACGCCCGCCTCGGGGACGCCCCGCATCTCCAGGCCCTGCACGTCCCCTCGCCGCGGCTCGACCTCGCACCGCGCCATGTGCTGCAGCAGGACCGACCGCTGTCGCACGCCGATCGCCTGCGCGGTGCGGCGCGAGCCCTGGTGCCGGCCGCCCTGGTCCATGTCGGCTTCGCGGCGGCGCTGCTGCTACTGTTGACACAGCGCGAGATCCCGCGCCCCCGCGAGATCGAGATCCCGGTCGAGATGGTGACGGCCCCGCCCGAGGCTCCCAAGGCGCCGGCAGCCGCCGCCCGGCCGAAGGCGCCGGACGCCCTCCAGCAGGCGCTGGCACCACCCATGACGCCGCCGCCGTCACCTCCGGTGGCGCCCGATCCCCACCCGCCGGCCCCGCCCCACGTTCAGCCGGTGCCACCGCCGCCCGAGCCCAAGCCCGAGGTCGTGCCGCAGCAGCCTCCTTCGTCGGCCGAGGGCGACGCCGCGGCGCCGAAGCTCGTGGCCCCGCCCCCGGAACCGGCCCGGGCCGCCACCCAGGACCGGGACGCCAAGCCCGCCAACCTCGCGCCCGAGCGGGACCGCACCGACGCGGCGACGCACGAGGCGCGTCCGGCCGACGTCCCGCAGACGCTCGCCACCAGCGCTCCCGACGCCGCATTCGCGGTGCCGCTGCCGCTGCCGCCCAAGCCCGATCCGCTGCCGAAGCCGGCGCCGCCGGTGCTCAAGACGGTGCCGAGCGAGGCCGACAAGCTCGCCGCCGCCCTGCCCATGGACACGAGCGCCATGCCGATGAGCTTTCGCAGCGTGCTGGCGGGCAACGGCGCCCAGGTCAGCGCCGCCTACAAGGGCCTCGTCTTCGGCCGCTTCAACCGCAACGCCGCCATCTCGGAACGGGCGCAGCGCCAGCACCTGAAGGGGCAGGTGATCGTCGCCTTCACGATCGACGACACCGGCCAGCTCACCCAGCTCGCCGTGGTGCAATCGAGCGGCAACGCGGACGTCGACGCCCTGGGCCTCGAGATGATCCGCTCCGCCGCCCCCTTCCCGCCCCCGCCCCCCGAAGCCCAGCGCAGCTTCACGCCGGCGCTGAGCTTCGGGCCGTGACGATGACGGGCGGCCCGGCGCCGTTCTCCCGACAGGCCGTCCCGCGTCAGGCGTCCCAGCCGATGGCGTCCCGCAGGAAGGCATAGCCCAGGGCCACGAAGGCGGCGCGCTCGGCATTGTCCTTACCGTAGCCGTGGCCGCCCGCGGCCGGCTCGTAGAGATGGGCCGGGTAGCCCATAGCCTGGAGCTTGGCCGCCATCTTGCGCGCGTGGCCGGGGTGGACGCGGTCGTCGCGGCGCGTGGTCGCGATGAGGATCGGCGGGTACGGGCGGTCCGGCACGGCCGTGTGGTAGGCCGACATGTGCTGCAGGAAGGCCCAGTCCTCCGGCACGTCCGGGTCGCCGTATTCGGCGATCCAGCTGGCGCCGGCGAGGAGCTTGGAATAGCGGCGCATGTCGATGAGCGGGATGGTGCAGAACAGCGCGCCGAAGCGCTCGGGACAGCGCGTCAGCATGTTGGCGATGAGCAGACCGCCGTTGGAGCCGCCCTCGGCGGCGATGCGGCCCGGGCGCGTCACGCCCCGGCGCACGAGGTCGGCGGCGACGGCGGCGAAGTCGTCGTGGGCGAGGCGCTTGCCCTCCCGGCGCCCGGCCTCGTGCCAGCGCGTGCCGAACTCGCCGCCGCCGCGCAGGTTCGCCGTCACGGCCGTGCCGCCCCGCTCCAGCCACAGCTTGCCGATGCCGACGCGGTGATAGGGTCGCTCCGACACCGCGAAGCCGCCGTAGCCGCTGAGATGCACCGGGGCGTCCCCTGTCTCGCCGGCCGGTCCGGTCTGCACGTAGGGGATCCGCTCGCCGTCGGATGAGACCGCTTCGTGGCGCGTCACCGTCAGGCCGGCGGCGTCGAAGCCGGCGGGGCTCGCCTTGAGCAGCGTGGGCGCCGGGAAGGGCGCGGCGCCGGAAACGTCGAACAGCAGGGTGCGGGCCGGCGTGAGCGGGTCCTGCGCGCCGACCACCAGCGTGCCGTCGCTGTCCTCGGCCCGGGCGTCGAGCGTGCCGAGCGTAACGACGCCGGTCGCCGGCAGGCCGTCGAGGTCGTGCCGCGTCCAGCCGTCCCGCGCCCGCGTGAACAGCTGGAACCGCGGCACGAGGTCGTCGAGGATCGACAGGACGAGGCGGTCGCCGGCCCAGAAGAAGCCCTCGAGGGAGCGGCGCGGCCCCGGCGCGAACAGGAGGTCGAAGCTCCGCTCCCCCGCCAGGAACCGCTCCAGCGAGCAGGCCAGCAGCTCGTCCGGCGCGTGGGTCCGGCCCGCCACCGTCCAGGGCGTGCGGGGTTTCACCAGCAGCGTGTCGCCATGCGCGTCGGACACGGCATCGGTGGGCAGGTCGAGCTTCAGCCGCGGGCCGTCGCCGTCGCCCAGCCAGTGGACGGCGTCGAAGAAGGCGATCGTGTCAGTGAACCAGACGCGGTGCCGGGCCGTGGAGCGATCGACATGCGCGCCCGCCGCCATGGAGGCGTCGCCGGCCGCGAACAGCACCGCCGCCTCCGCGATCCCCTGCCCTCGCCGCCACAGCCGCACCGTCCTGGCATAGCCCGAGCGCGTCGCGAAGCCGCCCTCAGGCGCCCCGCCGGCGTCGACCGTGCTCGACAGCAGCAGCCGGTCCGCGTCGACCCACACGACCCCGCCCTTGGCTTCCGGCACGGCGAAGCCGTTCGGCACGAAGGCGCGGGCCTCGACGTCGAACTCGCGCAGCACGACGGCGTCGCTGCCCCCGCGCGACAGGCGCAGCATGGCGCGGCGCCGGCCCTCGGGCTCGATGGCGGCGCCGGCGAAGACCCAGTCCTCCCCCTCGGCCCGGGCCAGCGCGTCGACGTCGAGCAGCACCTCCCAACGGGGCTCGGCCTCCCGGTAGGAGTCCAGCGTCGTGCGGCGCCACAGGCCGCGGGGGTTCTCGGCATCCTGCCACACGTTGAACAGGTGGTCGCCCCGCCGGGTGACGCCGGGGATCTTGTCGGGGCGGTCGAGAAGCGCCGCCAGGGTCGCGGCATCGCCGTCGCGGCGCGGGCCGCCGAAGCGCCGCACCGTGTCGGCCGTCTGCCGGTCCACCCAGGCGGTCGCGCGCTCGCCCTCGACCTCTTCCAGCCACAGGAAGGGATCGTCGTCGGGTGCCGCGAGTGTCGGGAGATCGGTCCTGTCGCTCATGGTGCCTCCTGGCGGCCCTCCGGCGCCGTGCCGCGAAGCCCGAGAGTCCGTGCGTGGACGCCCTCGTCCCCGAAAACCAGGAGAGTTCTCTCGATGGTTTCAGAGGGCATCCAGGCGCCAGCTCGAGACCGTCACGGAGTCTGAAGCGATCGTCGGGGCCCGGTCAAGGCCGGCAGGGCCCCGGCCCCACCGGCGTCATCACGTCAGGCGCCGCACCTCGGCCCGCAGCACCGGCAACAGGTCCGCGGCGAACCAGGGGTTCCGGTTCAGCCAGGCGCTGTTGCGCCAGGACGGGTGCGGCAGCGGCAGCATGCGGGGCGCCGGACGCTCGAAGTACCGGCGCCAGTCCGCCACCGTGTCGCCGAGCCCCTGCCCGGCCGGGCGCGGCACGCCGAGCCGGGGGGCGTGGTAGCGGATTGCGTGGAGGCCGATGGCCAGGATGGTCTCCACGTCCGGCAGTGCGGCGAAGACCGCATCGTGCCAGGCGGGCCGGCATTCGGGACGCGGCGGCAGGTCGCCCTTCGCGGCGTCGTGCCCCGGGAAGCAGAAGCCCATCGGCAGGATGGCGAGGCGCCGGGGGTCGTAGAAGCGCGCCTCGTCGATCGCCATCCAGTCCCGCAGCCGCAGCCCCGACGGGTCCTGGAACGGGATGCCGCTCACGTGGGCGCGGATCCCGGGGGCCTGGCTGGCGACGACGAGGCGGACGCCGGGCGCGACCTGGAAGATGGGACGGGGCGAATGCGGCAGCGCCGCGCCACGCGGGCGCTCGACGCAGATGCGGCACCGCCGCATGGCGGCCGCCAGGGTCGCGATGCTTGCGTCGGGCGGGTCGAGATCCATGGAAGCGGTTCTGCCGGTGGTTCGGCGGGCCGGCCCCATGCCGGGCCCGGCCGGGCAGCCGGGGAGGCGCGGCGCCGGGCGGAGGATGGTCCACAGGTCGAACGATCCCGTGAGCCCTCCATTAAGGTTTCCGATCCATGTTGTCGACGTGGCGACAAGCGTCTGTGAGTGTGGCGACCGATGGACGACGTGACCGCGGAGATGATCGAGCGCGGGCGCGGTTCGGACAGCGACAGGTCCTCGCAGCGCCGGCGCACCGCTTCCCAGCTGAAGGAAGCGCGCGAGAAGCTGACGTCGACCGGCACGGGAAGCCACACGTTCGATCTCGAACTCCTGCGGCTCTTCGCCAGCGGGCGGCGCGGCGCCACGGCGGCGCAGGCCGTCCTGGCCACCGTCACGGCCGGCGTGCTGCGGCTGTGGGTGTCGCAGGTGGAGACCGGGGCCTGGCTGGGCCTGACGCTGTCGGCGATGCTGGGCGTGGCGATCCTGGCCCGGGTGTTCCTGAAGCAGTCGGCCGTCACCGCCAGGCTGGCCGCCTGGACGCGCGCCTTCGTGCTGGCCGAAGCCCTGCAGGGTGCCGTCTGGGCGTCGAGCGTGCTGCTGGTCATCGGCGCTCACGATGCCGCCGCCCAAACCTTCGTGCTCTTCGTGCTGCTGCTCGTCGGCGCCATGACGGCCATGATCTCCGCCACCCTGCCCAACGCCGTCTATGCCGGGCTGGCGCCCATGACGCTGGCCATCGCGGCCTTCGCCCGGCCCGCCGTCGGCTACCAGTTCCTGCCCGTGCTGGCGGTGGCGGGCGGGGCCCAACTGTACTTCGTCGTGCTGGCGCGCCGGCTCTACGCCACGACGCTGGCGACGCTCTCGTTTCAGGCCGAGAAGGACGCGCTGATCGTCGAGCTCGAACAGTCGAAGCTGAACTCCGACGAGGCCCGGCGCCGCGCCGAGGAGGCGAGCCTCGCCAAGAGCCGCTTCCTCGCCACGATGAGCCACGAATTGCGCACGCCGCTCAACGCCATCCTGGGTTTCTCCGAGGTGATGAAGGGGGAATTGTTCGGGCAGCACAGCGTCGCCGTCTACCGGGACTATTCCGCCGACATCCATTCCAGCGGCCAGCACCTGCTCATGCTGATCAACGAGATCCTCGACCTGTCGCGCGTCGAGGCGGGGCGCTACGAGCTGAAGGAGGAGCCGACGTCGCTGGCGCTGATCGCCGAGGACTGCCAGCACCTGCTCGCCCTGCGCGCCTCCAAGCGCGAGATCACCGTGACGGAGCTGATCGAGCCGCGCCTGCCGCCCATCTGGGCCGACGAGCGCGCCATCCGCCAGGTCGTGCTGAACCTGCTCTCCAACGCCATCAAGTTCACGCCCCAGGGCGGCACCGTGACGGTGAAGGTCGGCTGGACCGGTCAGGGCGGCCAGTATCTCGCCATCCGCGACACCGGCCCCGGCATCCCCGAGGCCGAGATCCCCATCGTGATGTCGTCCTTCGGGCGGGGCACGCTGGCACAGAAGAACGCCGAGGAAGGGTCGGGGCTGGGGCTGCCGATCGTCAAGGGCCTGGTGGAACTGCACGGCGGCTCCTTCACGATCCGCTCCAAGGTGCGCGAAGGCACCGAGGTGATCGTGATCCTGCCACCGGAGCGCGTCATCGACGCCCTGCCCGCGCTCGACCCCGAAGCGCCGGTCGAGCGGCCCGCCCGCACCGGCCGCCGCAGCCATCGCCCGGCGGCCTGAGCGGGCCGATCCGGCTCACGCCTTGTCGGCGACGCCCGCCTCGGCGAAGGTGGCCATGCCGGTGTGGCAGGCGAGGGCCGTGCGGACGATCCCGGCCGCCAGCGCGGCCCCGGTCCCCTCCCCGAGCCGCAGGCCGAGGTCGAGCAGGGGTTCCTTGCCGAGCCGCCGCAGCACCTCGCCGTGGGCGCCTTCCGCCGAGCGGTGCCCCGCCACGCAATGGTCGAGTGCCGCGGGATCGAGCGCGTGCAGCACCGCGGCGGCCGCGCAGACCACGTAGCCGTCGAGGATCACGGGGATGCGCTCGATGCGCGCCGCCAGGATGGCGCCCACCATGGCGGCCACCTCGCGGCCCCCGAGGCGGCGCAGCACTTCGAGCGGGTCGCCGAGGTGGTCGCGGTGGAGCGCCAGCGCCGCCCCGACGGCCGCGACCTTGCGGGCATAGCCGGCCTCGTCGACCCCCGTGCCGCGCCCGACCCATTGGGCGACCTCGCCGCCATAGAGCGCCGCGTAGACGGCGGCCGCCACCGTGGTGTTGCCGATGCCCATCTCGCCGAGCGCCAGCAGGTCGGTGCCGTGGATGGCCTCCATGCCGAACGCGATGGTGGCGGCGCAGCCCGCCTCGTCCATGGCGGGCTCGGCGGTGATGTCGGCGGTGGGGATCTCGAGGGCCAGCTCGAAGACCTTGAGGCCGAGCCCGAGCTGCGCGCAGATCTGGTTGATGGCGGCGCCGTTGGCGGCGAAATTGGCCACCATGGCGGCCGTCACCGAGGCCGGATAGGGCGACACGCCCTGCGCCGTCACGCCATGGTTGCCGGCGAAGACCGCCACGAGCGGACGCGACGCGGTGGGGAGCGCCTTGGCCTGCACGGACCCGAGCCAGACCGTCAGGGCTTCGAGCCGCCCCAGGGAGCCCGGCGGCTTGGTGAGTTCGGCGTCGCGGGCGCGGATCGCCGCCGCGGCCTCCTCGTCGAGCGGCGGAAGATGCGCCAGGAGCGCGCGGATGTCGTCGAAGGGCAGGCCGCTGTTGGACATGAGGGGCTCGTGGGCGGGCGGAGGACGGCTCGGCCGTCGCGGGTCGGTCCCTTCTATGGCACAAGCCCCGCACCATGCCAGCGCTCCCCATCCCCGGCCCTGCCGCGGCCTTCGCCGCCGAACTCCTCACGGCGCTGCGCTTCTACACGCGCCTGCCCGTGCCGCCGCTGACCGTCGAGGCCGCGCATCCGCCCGAACCCTTCGCGCGCTGCCTCGCCTGGGCACCGCTGGCGGGCGCCGTCGTCGGGGCCTGCGGGGCCGCGGTGTTGGCGGGCGCGGCGGCGCTCGGCCTGCCGCCGTCCGTCGGCGCGCTCCTGGCCCTCGGCGCCACCCTTCTGGTCGGCGGCGCGCTGCATGAGGACGGGCTCGCCGACATGGCCGACGGTTTCGGCGGCGGGCGCACGCGCGAGCGCAAGCTCGCCATCATGCGCGACAGCCGCATCGGCACCTACGGGGCCCTGGCGCTCGGCCTGTCGCTCCTGCTGCGGGCGGCCTGCCTGGCGGCGCTCGGCGAGCGCGGCGGCGCCGGGCTGGCGGGAGCCGCACTGGTGGCGGCCGGCGCGGCCTCGCGCGGCTTCGGCCTCCTGCCCCTGGCGCGGCTGCCGCCGGCCCGCGCCGACGGCCTCGGCCATGGGGCCGGCGCCATGCCGGGCGCGGTGTTCCGCACCGCCGCATGGCTCGGCGGCGCCATCGGCCTCGCGCTGCCGATCCTCGCCGGCGCCGGCGCGGCCCGCGCGGCCCTGGCCCTCGGCCTGGCGGGCCTGGCGGCGGCCGGCACGACGCGGCTCGCCGCCCGCCAGGTCGGGGGCTTCACCGGCGACGTCGCGGGCGCCTGTCAACAGCTCTGCGAGGCCGCGATGCTGATCGGGCTTCTCGTCGGGGGCCGGCCCGGCTAACCAGGGCCCATGCTCAAACCATCCTCGCCCTGCAGGGGCCTCTGCGCCATCGACGATCCGGGCGGCCTGTGCCGCGGCTGCGGACGCAGCCTCGTCGAGATCGCGGCCTGGAGCGGCCTGACCGAGGCGGAGCGGCTCCGCACCATGGCGCTGCTGCCGGGGCGCCTCGCGGCTTTCCGCCGCCGCGGCGGCGCGGGCGAGCCGGGAGTGGCGGCGCGCGGTGCCGCGCCTCTGGACGCCGGCGCCGCGGGCCCATAGCTCTGGGGTCAGCCGTCCCGGTTCTCGGGCGGCAGATGGACCGGGTGCCCGTGGACTGGAGCGAACTGACGGCGGACGACTGGACGAGGCTCGCCGTCTACGGGGCCTTCGCGACCTCGCTGGCCGTCGTCATCCCGGGCCTGTTTCGCGGCCGCATCCTCGCCGGCCTCGCCAGCCTCGGGCTGTGGGTGGTGCTGCTGGCCGCGGTGCTGGCCGGCTATGCCTACCGGTTCGAGCTCGGCACGGTGGCGGAACGCGTCCTGGCGGTGCTGATGCCCGGCACCGTCGTGGAGACCGGCCCCCGCGAGGTGACGGTGTTCCGCCGGCCGGACGGCGGCTTCACGATCGACGGCAGCGTCGGCAAGGTCCGCGTCCCCTTCACGCTGGACACCGGCGCCTCCTCGGTGGTCCTGCGCTGGGAGGACGCGCTGCGGCTCAAGATCCCGGTGCGCCAGCTCGCCTACGACGTCGAGGTGATGACGGCCAACGGCCGCGGGCTCGCCGCCGAGGTCCTGCTGCCCTCGCTCACCATCGGGCCGCTGACCCAGACCAACGTGAGGGCGTTGGTGGAGAAGGCGGGTGCCCTGCACGAGAACCTGCTCGGCATGAGCTACCTCAACAAGCTCGAAAGCTTCACGGTGTCGAACGACAAGCTGGTGATGCGGGGGCGATAGGGCCGGAGCGGGACGTCGCGGCGGCGCCGACGAGGCTTTCGACGGCGACGGGGGACCGGTCCGGACGGGGCGCTCGTTCGGCGGCCTCGGTTTGCGAAGCTCGGGCTTGCCGCGTCGACGGCCGGGTCCGTTCCGGCGGACCATGGGTCGCGGCGACGGCGTCCCTGCCGCATCGGGGCACGTCCCGGACCCGCGCCGAGCGGAAGCGCTCCACGAGGTCGATCAGCGACCCTCCGACCAGGCGATCGCGTCGGCACCGGCCGGCAGGATCATCGGGCAGTCTTGATCGGTCGCCGCGCGGTAGATCGCTTCCGCGACGTCCTGCGGCGTCGTCACGTCACCGCCGGCGGTGTGACGCTGCATGGCGGCCACGGTCTGTTGGACGAAATCGGCGTAGGGGTCCGGGAAGCCGCCCTGCGCCATGATCTGCGTCCGCGCCGAGCCGCCGAAGCTGGTCGTGGGCGCCGCGCCCGGCATCACCACCCGAGCGCGAATGCCGAATTCCGCCAGTTCCAGCGCGGCGGATTCGGTCAGCGCATTCACGGCCGCTTTGCTGGCGCGATAGATCGAGAGGAGCGGCAGCGACCTGATGGTGGTGCTGGAGCCGACATTGACGATCGCGCCAGTCCGCCGTTCGCGCATGCCGGGGATTACCGCCTGCATCATCGCCACCGTCGAGAAGGTGTTGGTCTCGAAGATCCGGCGTACCGTGGCCATCGAGGTGCCTTCCACGGCATTGAGCCAACCGACGCCTGCGTTCTTGACCAGCACGTCGATCGTGCCCGCCGTGGCGACCGCCGCCGCGATGCTGTCGGCATCGGTGACGTCGAGGCGAAGCGAGCGCAGCCGGTCGGACTCCGGCAGGGTATTCGTCGAAAGGTCGCGCATCGTGGCGACGACGTTCCACCCTCGTTCGAGGAAATGGATGGCGGTCTCGCGGCCGAAGCCGGTCGAGCAGCCGGTGATCAGGACGGTGTTCATGGAAGGCTCCTCGCGACGATCGACGAGCGATAGCCCGCGGCCGGAGGACGGGCTATCATCGGGCGTCCGTATCCCATTCGAGATCGTCCGGTTTTGCCTGACCCACTCGCTCAGGTGATCAGCCTGCTCCGGCCCAGCGCGTCCTTCTCCAAACTGGTCACCGGCTCCGGTTGCTGGGCCGTGCGCCCGCCCGCCACGGACCCGTTCTATGGGGCGATGCTCGACGGCGGCTGTGAGTTGTCGATCGCCGGGCGTGAACCCTTGAGGTTGGGCGAGGGTGATTTCATGCTGGTCCCGGCCGCCAGCGATTTCACGGTGACGAGCCTGGGACGGCCGCCCGAAGAGGTCGTGACCGAACCATCGGAGGTGAGCCCGGGCCTGTTCCACCTCGGGGCGTCGGACACACCCGATGTCCGCATGTTGGTGGGCCATTGCGCCTTCGGGTCACCCGACGCCGGACTGCTGGTTTCGCTGCTGCCCAACATCGTGGTGGTGCGCGGTGCGAGGCGGCTGACGACGTTGGTGGAGCTGTTGAGCGAGGAGGCTGGCGCGGACCGCCCTGGCCGCGATGCCGTGCTGTCTCGCCTCCTGGAAGTGCTGCTGATCGAGGCGTTCCGCGCCACGGCGGAGCCGACCGCCGCACCCGGGCTGCTGCGTGGGCTTGCCGACAAAAGGCTCGCGGTGGCGCTGCGCCTGATTCATGGCGAGACGACCCGCCCATGGGCCATCGGCGACCTGGCGAGAGACTGTGGCCTATCGCGCTCCACCTTCTGCGACCGGTTCCGCCGCGAGGTGGGCGTCGCTCCCATGGCCTATCTGCTCGGCTGGCGCATGGCGATCGCCAGGGATCTGTTGCGCGGCACCGACCTCACCGTCGGGGAGGTCTCTCGCCGCGTCGGCTACGGTTCAGCGAGCGCGTTCAGTGTCGCGTTCACCCGCCATGTCGGCGCCCCGCCGACGACCTACGCCCGCCAGCATCCGCAGCGCGGCGCAGCTTGACCGGCGACGCTCGGGCGAGCCCGATCCCTCACCGGGCCCGCCGGCCTGATCCCGGTGCGACCCGTCGGGCAGCCGTCCCGCGTCACTTCTCCGACACCTTTTCAGGCCCCGGCGCCCCGCCGCCGGCATCGTCGCGCTGCACCGCCACCTTGGCACCGTCGCGCAGCGAGGCCGGCGGGCTCAGCACGACGGTGTCGCCGCCCTTGGGGCCTTGGTCGATCTCGAACGCGGTGCCGAAGTCGCGCTTGATCGTGACCGGCACCATCCGGACCTTATCGTCATCGCCCACCACGGCCACATGCGTGCCCGCCTGGTCGAAGATCAGCGTCTCGGACGGCAGCACCACGTCGGGGTGGGTGCGGGGGATGTCGAGCGTCACGTAGGTGAACAGGCCCGAGCGCAGCACGCCGGCCTCGTTGGGCACGTCGACCTCCACCGTCAGGGTGCGGGCCGAGGACTGCAGCGCCGAGGAGGAGCGCGACACCGTGCCGACGAAGGTCCGGCCCGGCATCTGCGGCACCGTGATCTTCGCCTGCAGCCCGTCGCGCACGCCGAGAGCGGCATTCTGCGGCACCTGCACGAGGACGCGCAGCACGTCGTCCTCGTCCACCGTGAACATCGGCGTGCCGGTGGCGGTGTCGGCGTTGACGAGGGTGCCGAGATCGACGTTGCGCACCGTGACGACGCCGTCGAAGGGCGCCCGCACGTCCTCGAAGCCGGTCAGCGCCTTCAGCCGATCGATGGTGGCCTGCTGGGCCTTCACGTTGGCCTGCGCCACCTTCACGCCCGCCCGCGAGGCGTCGAGGTTGGCGCCCTGGGCGACCTGGTTGGCCTGCAGCTGGTCGCGGTTCTGCAGCGTCTCGAACCCCTGCCCCACCAGCGCCTGGGCGCGCTGCAGGTTCACCTTGGCGAGGTTGAGGTTGGCTTCCGACTGGCTGACGTTGGCCTGGGCCTGCAGCAGCGCCGCATCGACCTGACCGAGCGTGGCGACGGCCTGGGCGAGCTGCTGGTCGAGGTCCGGCGCCGAGATGTGGACGAGGAGGTCGCCCTTCTTCACCCGCGACCCGATGTCGACGCGGCGCTCGGTGATGTAGCCGGTGGCCCGGGCGAAGATGGCGGCGGTGGCGAAGGGCTGGGTCTCGCCCGGCAGCGTCAGGTCGATCGGGCCGTCCTCGGCCTTGGCGGCGACGGTGCGGACCTTCGGCAGCGCATTGGCCTGCCGGTCCTGCGTGGCGGTGGCGGCGGCGTCCTTCTGCCAGTGTCCATAGGCGCCCCAGGCGAGCGCCAGCGCCAGCACTACCGCGACGCCGACGAAGATCCAGCGGGACGGCATGCCGGACGGGGCGCCCGCGCCCTCGCCAGCCTCGCCCGGCGCCCCCTCGGACGCGGTTCCGGCCTCCGGCGTCAGGGTCAGGATGTCGTGGTCGGGGGCGTCCTCGCCGTCGTCGGGCCGCCGGGGCGTCATCTGGTCCATCAGCGGTAGTCCTCGACGGGCTGGAACCTGCCGCGGCGCAGCAGGGCATAGAGGAAGGGTACGAGGACCAGCGTCGCGCAGGTGCCGAAGGCGACGCCGCCCAGCACGGCGCGGGCCAGCGCGGCATTCTGCTCCGATCCCTCGCCGATGCCGATCGCCATGGGGATCAGGCCCACGAACATGGCGCCGGCCGTCATCAGCACGGGGCGCAGCCGCGTCTCGCCCGCCGCGATGGCCGCCTCGGCAGCCGAGCATCCGGTCTCCTCGCGGTGCTCGCGCGCAAAGGTGACGAGCAGGATGGAATTGGCGCTCGCCACCCCCACCGCCATGATGGCACCGAAGAGCGAGGGGATCGACAGCGTCGTGCCGGTGACGAACAGGCTGAACATGATGCCGCAGAAGGCGATCGGCAGCGCGCAGATCACCACGAAGGGGTCGCCCCAGCTTTGGAAGTTCACCGCCATCAGCAGGTAGACGGCGACGACGGCGATGGCGAGGCCGATCTCGATGTGCTGAAACGCCGAATCCATGCTCTCGATCTGCCCGCGGACCGTGATCTTGTCGGGCGCCGGCAGCGTCTGCTGCTCCTCGGCGACGATGCGGGCGATGTCCGACTGCACGGAGCCGAGGTCCCGGTCCTGCACGGAGGCGAAGACGTCGTAGGTCGGCTGGGTGTTGACGTGGTTGACGACGGTCTGCTCGGAGGTGCGCCGCAGCGTGGCGACGCTGGTCAGCATGTCGAGGGCATCGCCGGTCGTGCTCCCGGCCGGGTTGGCGGCGGACTGGCTGGCGGCGGCCGGGACGAACAGCGGCGTGTTCTTCAGCGCCGTCAGGCTGTCGTTGCGGTACTCCGGCGTCTGCACCCAGAGCTGGTAGGGGATGCCGGATTTCGGGTCGGCCCAGAAGTTCGGCGTCACCTGGTAGGAGCCCGACAGCGAGATGTTCATCGCATTGGCGATCTGCTGCTCGGTGAGCCCCATCTCGGACGCCATGCGGCGGTCGACGTCGGCCATGAATTCCGGCGTGTCGAGCACCTGCTGGATGTGGACATCGACGGCGCCCTTGACGAGCCGCAGCTTGGCCTCGATGGCCCGCGCGGCGGCGAGGTCCTTCGGCTGGTTGCGGCCGTTCACCTGCACGTCGACGGCCGTGATGGTCCCGAAGTCCAACGTCTGGGTGATGATGTCGCTCGGCTGGAAGTAGAAGATCGTGTCGGGGAAGCGCTCGGGCAGCACTTCACGCAGCGTCTTCATGTAGCCGGCGGTGGGCGCATGCCCCTGCTTCAGCGACACCAGCATCTGGCCGTCGTTGTAGGCGACGAAGGAGCCGTCGCCGAAGGCGAAGTTGTAGTTGATGGAGGGTAGGCCGATGTTGTCGAGGATGAGCTCGAGGTCTTTCGGCGGCACCACCTGCTTGACCACTGCCTCGACCTCGGCGAAGCGCTGCTCGGCCGTCTCGATACGCTGGCCGGGGCGGGTGCGGATGTGCAGCGTCATGGCGCCGGCGTCGATCTGGGGGAAATAGTCCCGCCCGACGAACTCCAGCAGCGTGCCGCCCATCAGCAGCACGCAGCCCACCACCGCGAAGGTCGCCAGCTTGTGGTCGATGGCACCGCGCAGCAGGCCGATGTAGCCGCGGTGGAAGCGGGCGAAGCGCGCTTCGAACCCGGCATGGAACCGGGCGAAGAAACCCTTCGGCGCAGCACCACCGCCGCCCTCGTGCTCGCGGCGCTGGTCGTATTCGCGCCGCACCAGCACGTCGATGAGGATCGGCACCAGCGTGCGCGACAGCAGGTAGGAGGCCAGCATGGCGAAGACCACCGCCATCGCCTGGGGCACGAAGAGGTAGCGGGGCGTGTCGGTGAGGAAGAACACCGACACGAAGGCCGAGCAGATCGACAGCGTCGAGATCAGGGCCGGCTTGGCGATTCCGGCGCCGCCCTCCACCACCGAATCCTTGAAGCTGCGCCCCTCCTCCATCAGCCGATAGGTGTTCTCGATCGCCACGGTGGCGTCGTCGACCAGGATGCCGACCGCGAGCGCCAGCCCGCCCAACGTCATGATGTTGATGGTCTCGCCGAGGAAATACAGCACCGTCAGCGACGTCAGGATGGCGAGCGGGATCGACACCAGCACGATGAGGGTCGAGCGCCAGGAGCCGAGGAAGAGCAGGATCATGGCGCCGGTGAGCCCGGCCGCGATGACGCCTTCCCGGACCACGTCCGAGATGGCGCCCGACACGAAGACCGACTGGTCGAACAGCGGCGTGATCTTCATGTCCTTCGGGGCGGCCGCCCGGATCGTCGGCAGGAAGCTCTTCACGGCGTCGACGACGGAGAGCGTCGAGGCGTTGCCGTTCTTGAGGATCGTCACCAGCACCGAGTGGCGGCCGTCCGACCGCACGATGTTGAGCTGGGGCGGGGCGCCGTCGCGCACGTGCGCCACGTCGCGGATGAGGATCGGCGAGCCGTTCACGACCTTGACGGGGACGCGGTTGAGGTCGTCGACCACCTCCGGGCTCATGTTGAGCCGGATGGGATATTGCTGCTCGCCGATCTTCGACAGCCCCGACGGCACGACGATGTTCTGGGCCGTGATGGCGCTGGTGACGTCCGTCGGCGTCAGGCCATGCGCCTGGAGCGCGTGGAGGTCGAGGTCCACCATGATCTGCCGGGGGGCGCCGCCGTAGGGGGCCGGCAGGGTCGAGCCCGGCACCTGCGTCAGCGTCTGGCGGATGCGGTACTGGCCGTAGTCGTAGAGCTTGGCGCCGCTCTCGGTCTCGGATGACAGGGCCAGCTGGATCACCGGCACCGAGGAGGCCGAGAAGCGCATCACCACGGGGGGCTGCACCCCCGTGGGCATGACGGCACGGATGGAGTTCATCGCCGACACCACCTGGGCGATGGCGAGGTCGATCGACACGTTCGGCTGGAAGAAGATGCGCTCGACGGCGACGCCGGGCAGCGTCTGGCTTTCCATCTGCTTGATGTCGTTGACGTTGTTGGACAGCGAAAACTCGCTGTAGGTGGTGATGCGCTGGGCCATGTCGGTCGTGTCGAGGCCCGTGTAGGTCCACACGATGACGACCACGGGGATGTCGACCGCGGGCAGCACGTCCTTCGGCGCGATGGCCGATGTGCCGATGCCGGCGAGCAGGATCAGAAGCCCCATCACGTAGAAGGTGATGCGGTTCTTCAATGCGTAGAGGACGAGGCCCATGGATGTACTCCCGGCCCTCCAACGCCCGACAGGCCGTAAGCGTTGCTGGAGCGGGCGAGATGTCGCGTCGCCCTGCGACTGTAACCCGTATGTAAAACAGAATTTAAGCCGGCATCGCGACACAATCGAGAAGCATAAACGGCATGTCGTGGGCAGATCGCCGGCATCCTGCCCAAAACATCACGGTGCCGGGAGGGCTCAGGCGGCGCGTTCCACGGGCTCCGCCCGCAGGTCGACCTTGGCCAGGGCGTCGCGCACCACGTCGAGCCCGGCGCCGGGCTTGACGGCCTCGGTGGCGAGGTGCCGGCGCCAGGCCCGGGCCCCCGGCAGGCCCGTGAAGAGGCCGAGCAGGTGGCGCGTCATGTCGTGCAGGCGAACGCCGGTCTCGAGCCGCCCCGCCATGTAGGGCATGTAGAGCGCGACGGCCGCGGCGGCATCCGGCACGGGGCGCTGGCCGCCGAAGAACCGGGCGTCGACGTCGAGCAGCATCTCGGGCGTGTGATAGGCGGCGCGGCCCACCATGACGCCGTCGACCGCCGCGAGCTGGCTGGCCGCGGCCGCGTTGTCGGCGATGCCGCCGTTGATGGCGACGAAGAGTTCGGGGTGCCCACGCTTCAGCGCGTGGACCAGCCCGTAGTCGAGCGGCGGCACGTCGCGGTTCTCCTTGGGCGACAGCCCCTGCAGCCAGGCCTTTCGGGCGTGCACGATCACGCCGTCGACCCCGGCCGCCACCACGGCGGCGACGAGCGCCTCGAGGGCGAGCCGCGGGTCCTGGTCGTCGACGCCGATGCGGCACTTCACCGTCACGGGCAGGCGCGTCGCGGCCTTCAGCGCCGCCACGCAGCGGCCGACGAGCTCGGGCTCGCGCATCAGGCAGGCGCCGAAGCGGCCGTTCTGCACGCGGTCGGACGGGCAACCACAGTTGAGGTTGACCTCGTCGTAGCCGAACCCCTCGGCGATCCGCGCCGCCTCGGCGAGGTCGGCGGGATCGCTGCCGCCGAGCTGCAGGGCGACGGGGTGCTCCGACGCGTGATGGGCGAGCAGCCGCGCCCGCGGCCCGTGGATGACGGCGCCGGTGGTGACCATCTCGGTGTAGAGCAGCGCCCGGCGCGTCAGGATGCGGTGGAAGACCCGGCAATGCGTGTCCGTCCAGTCCATCATGGGCGCGACGGAATAGCGGGCCGCCCCCGTGATGCCGCGCCCATAGCCTTCCACCGTCGTGCCGCCCGCCTGCATGGTCCCACCCGTTTCGAGGCTCGCCGCCGTCCTCCCGCGCTGCCGCAGCTGTACCACGGCCCGCATCGCCGCCCAACCCGCCGGAGGACCGGGGAAAACCGCGGCATCGGCCGAGCCGGGCCCTTTTGACTAAGGCTTGACTGAGTTATGCTGTCCTAAGCCATAGGCTCGGGAGATCGTGGGATGCGTCGCCTAGCGGCAACGGGACTGATGGTGGCGGTGGGGCTCGGCGGCTGCGCGACGCTGACGCGGGGCACGCGCGACGAGATCGCGATCCTGTCCGAGCCGGCCGGCGCCAGCGTGACGTCGAGCGTCGGCGCCAGTTGCGCGGCGACGCCCTGCTCCCTCGTCGTCGCCCGGGACGCGACCTTCACCGTGACGGTGGCGAAGCCCGGCTTCGCCAGCCAGACCGTGCCGGTGGCGACCCGCATCGCGGGCGAGGGCGCCGCCATGGCGAGCGAGAACATCGCGACGGCGGGTCTCGGCATCGTCGTGGATGCCGCCACCGGCGCCGCGCTGGAGCATGTGCCGAACCCCGTCAGCGTCACCCTGGTGAGCCTGGCTCCGGTCGCGCCGGGGGCGCCTCGGCGCACGCGCCGCCGCACCGGCTGAGGTGCCCGCCATGACCTCCCCTCGCGCGCTGATGCTCGTCGCGGCGCTGTCGCTCGCCGGCTGCGCCACGCTGGACCACGGCACGCTCGACGACGTGCCCGTGGTCACTGACCCGCCCGGCGCCAACGTGGTGGCGACCACGGGCACGACCTGCACGTCGCCCTGCACGGTTGCGGGGCCGCGGCGCGACAACTTCGGCATCACGATCAGCAAGCCCGGCTACGCCACCCAGACGCTGACCAGCGAGGCCCAGCCGAACGCGGACGCCATCGCCAAGGCGTCCCGCCTCGCCGCCACCTCCGACGCGCTCGGCCGCGTCATCGACGTCCAGGACGGCGCCTTCTACACCCACGTGCCCAAGGCCGTCGTGGTGAAGCTCGACCCCGCATCCTGACCACCCCAGCGGCCCCGCGCCGCGAAGCGCCCCGTGGCCCGCCACCCCGGGGCGGTCCCCGGCGCTCCGGGTTCGCGGCGTCAGGGCGCGTCGCGGTCCTTGCGGCGCGCGTCCCACCAGGCCATGCGCCGGGCCACATCGCGCTCGAAGCCGCGCTCGGTGGGTCGGTACAGGCTCTGGCGACCGATGGCGTCGGGCCAATAGTTCTGGCCCGAGAAGGCGTCGGGCTCGTCGTGGTCGTAGCGATAGCCCTCCCCGTAGCCTTCGCGCTTCATCACCTTGGTGGGGGCGTTGAGGATGGCCTTGGGCGGCAGGACGGAGCCGTGGTGGCGGGCCAGCGCCATGGCGGCCTTGAAGGCCGTGTAGACGGCGTTGCTCTTGGGCGCGGTCGCCAGATAGACGACCGCCTGCGCGATGGCGAGTTCGCCCTCGGGGCTGCCGAGGAAGTCGAACGTGTCCTTGGCGGCATTGGCCACCACCAGCGCCTGGGGATCCGCCATGCCGATGTCCTCCGAGGCCATGCGGACGATGCGCCGCGCCAGGAACAGCCGGTCCTCGCCGGCGTCGAGCATGCGGGCGAGGTAGTAGAGGGCAGCGTCAGGGTCGGAGCCCCGCACCGCCTTGTGCAGCGCCGAGACCAGGTTGTAGTGGCCGTCCTGGCCCTTGTCGTAGAGCGGCGCGCGGCGCTGCACCACGGCGACGAGGCGCGCCGCGTCCAGCACCTCGCCGGGCCGGGCCGCCCGCCACACGTCCTCGGCGAGGTTGAGCAGCGCGCGCCCGTCGCCGTCCGCCATGCCGGCCAGGGCCTCGCGCGCCTCGGGCGTGAGCGGCAGCACCCGCCCCTCCGTCGCCTCGGCCCGGGCCAGGAGGTCGCCGAGGGCCGTCGCATCGAGGGCGCGGAACACGAGCACGCGGGACCGCGACAGCAGGGCGCCGTTGAGCTCGAAGGAGGGGTTCTCGGTCGTGGCGCCGACCAGCGTCACGGTGCCGTCCTCCATCACGGGCAGGAATCCGTCCTGCTGGGCGCGGTTGAAGCGGTGGATCTCGTCGACGAAGAGCAGCGTGCCGCGACCGGCGCGGCGGCGGACGCGGGCCTCGTCGAAGAGCTTCTTGAGGTCGGCGACGCCGGTGAAGATGGCCGAGGCGGCGACGAAGTCGAGGCTCGTGGCACCGGCGAGCAGGCGCGCCACCGTGGTCTTGCCGGTGCCAGGCGGTCCCCAGAAGACCAGGGATCCCGGCGCCCCGCCCGACAGGAGCCGGGTCAGGGCTCCGTCGGGCCCTACGAGGTGCTCCTGCCCCGCCACCTCGTCGAGCGTGCGCGGCCGCAGCCGGTCGGCGAGGGGCCGCGCCGGGCCGGGGCCACCGGGTGCCGCGTCGGTTCCGGCCGAGGTCCCTGCCGGGGCCCCGGCCTCCAGCCCGGCCCGGGAAAACAGGTCGCTCATCGCCCCGCCGCCTTCCCGCTCGCCGGACCCGGAGCCGTCAGCCGCCGAGTTCGGAATCGATGACCTGGCCGCCCCGGTCGATGGTGACGTGCCAGAAGTCCTGGTGCGTCCCCGTCGCCTTCTCGAACTGGCGCGTGGTGGTGACCTTGGCGCGGCCGAGGCCCAGGATGACGTCGCCCTTCTGGATGCCCGTCATGGCGGCATTGGAATTGTCGCCGACCGCCGTCACCACGACGCCCTGGCGCACGCCGTTGAGCTGCAGGTCGTCGGCGACCGCCGGCGAGTAGTTCACCACCGTGGCGCCCGAGAAGGGCGAGTCGTTGTTGAGCGTGACGGGGTCGCGGGCCGGCGTCTCGGGCGCCGCCACCAGCTTCAGCACGGCGTGCTCCGTCTGCGTGCCGCGGCGCAGCGTGAGGTCGACGCTGCCGCCGAGCGGCTTGGTGGCGATGCGGTAGCCGAAGGCATCGGGGTCGTCCACGGGTGCGCCATCGACGGCCGTGATGACGTCTCCCCGCTTGAGGCCGCCGGCCTCGGCGGGGCTGCCGTCGACGAAGTCCGACACCAGCACGCCCGCCGGCCTGTCGAGACCCAGCGCCTCGCCCATGTCGCGCGTGATGCCCTGCAGGCTGGCGCCGAGCCACGGCCGCCGCACGCGATCCGCCCCGGCCTTCGCCGCCACGATCACGCTCTTGACCATGTTGACCGGGATGGCGAAGCCGATGCCGACGCTGCCGCCCGACTGGGAATAGATCGCCGAGTTGATGCCGACGAGGCGGCCCTTCATGTCGACGAGGGCGCCGCCGGAGTTGCCCGGGTTGATGGCGGCATCGGTCTGGACGAAATACTGATAGGCGCTCTTGCCGATCTGGCTGCGGGCGAGGCCCGACACGATGCCCTGCGTCACGGTCTGGCCGACGCCGAAGGGGTCGCCGACCGCGAGGACGATGTCGCCGACCTCCAGGGCGTCGGAATCGCCGAGGTCCATCACGGGGAGGTTCCGGGCCCCCTTGAGGCGAAGCACCGCGAGGTCGGTGCGCTCGTCGCGCAGCACGATGTCGGCGGGATATTCGTGCTTGTCCGCCATGGCGACGCGCACGTCCGTCATGCCCTCGATCACGTGGTAGTTGGTGACGACGAGACCGGCGTCGTCCACGATGACGCCCGAACCGAGCGACTGCGCGGTGGGGTTGCCGGGCCTGTCGTGGCCGCCGAAGAACTGGCGAAAGATCGGGTCGTCGAGCAGGCTGTTGCGCGGCCGCTTCTCGACCCGCGACGCGTAGACGTTGACGACGGCGGGGGCGACCCGCTTCACCACCGGCGCGAAGGACAGGACGACGTCGCTCTTCGCCATCGGCACCTGGCGCTCCTCGGCCCGGGACGACGGGCCGGCCAGGAGAAGGGGCAGCGCCAAGGCGGCGGACACGGCGGCGGACAGGGCGGCGGCTCGGAGGCGGGTCGGCATGGAGGCGGGCTTCCTCGTCGGGGCTCGGGCGGGGTCCAACGACCAGTTATGGCGTCGCGGGCCGTTGCGAAAGCCCCCGCGGCCCCGGCGGCGGGGAAACCGTCCCGACAGCCCCGCGAGGGACGGCGGGGGACGGCGAGAAAAAGGGCCGGCGGCGTGAGCCCCGGCCCTCTTCGGCGTGTCACGCCATGCCTATGATCGGAATGGCGTCATCCCGATGGCGTCGTTCAGGCCGCGTCGACCTCGGGCGAGGCCGTGTACTTGCCGAGCGACGAGCCCTTGGCATCCACGTCGCGGTCGACGAATTCGATGACGGCGAGCGGGGCGTTGTCGCCGAAGCGGAAGCCGGCCTTCAACACGCGGGTGTAGCCGCCCTGGCGCTCCTTGTAGCGCGGGCCGATGACGTCGAAGAGCTTCTTGACGATGGCGGCCTGGCGCACCTCGGCCATGGCCATGCGGCGGGCATGCAGGTCGCCGCGCTTGCCGAGCGTCACGAGCTTCTCGACCACCGGACGCAGGTCCTTGGCCTTGGGCAGGGTCGTGACGATCTGCTCGTGGTGGATGAGGTTCGCGCACATGTTGGCGAACATCGCCTTGCGGTGCTCGGCGGTGCGGCCGAACCGGCGCTTCTTGTGACCGTGATACATGGGTGGCTCCTTGGGTTGTTATGCGGCCGCCGTGCCAAGGAACGGCCGCTCTCTTTGCGGCGGGCCGGTCCCGGCCCGCCTCGTCAAAGCTCAGTAATGCTCTTCGAACCGCTTGGCGAGTTCGTCGATGTTCTCCGGCGGCCAGCCGGAAATCTCCATGCCGAGGTGCAGTCCCATCTGGGCCAGCACTTCCTTGATTTCGTTCAGCGACTTGCGGCCGAAGTTCGGGGTCCGCAGCATTTCGGCCTCGGACTTCTGAATGAGGTCGCCGATGTAGACGATGTTGTCGTTCTTCAGGCAGTTGGCCGAGCGGACTGACAGCTCGAGCTCGTCCACCTTCTTCAGCAGCGCCGGGTTGAAGGCGAGTTCCGGGATCGAGGCCGAAACCTCCTCGCGGCGCGGCTCCTCGAAGTTGACGAAGACGTTGAGCTGGTCCTGCAGGATGCGGGCCGAATAGGCGATCGCATCCTCGGGGGAGATGCCGCCGTTGGTTTCCACCGTCATGGTCAGCTTGTCGTAGTCGAGGATCTGGCCGGCGCGGGTGTTCTCGACCCGGTACGACACCTTCTTGACCGGCGAATACAGGCTGTCGACCGGGATGAGGCCGATCGGCGCGTCCTCGTTGCGGTTGCGGTCGGCCGGGACATAGCCCTTGCCGGTGTTGACGGTGAATTCCATGCGGATCTCGGCGCCCTCGTCGAGCGTGCAGATCACGAGTTCCGGGTTCAGCACCGACACGTCGTTGACGACCTGGATGTCGCCGGCCTTGACGGCGCCGGGGCCGGACTTCTTGAGGACCATGCGCTTCGGGCCCTCGCCCACCATCTTGATCGAGATGTCCTTGATGTTGAGGACGATGTCGGTCACGTCCTCGCGGACGCCGGGGATGGAGGAGAACTCGTGCAGCACGCCGTCGATCTGCACGGCCGTGACGGCCGCGCCCTGCAGCGACGACAGGAGGATGCGGCGGAGCGCATTGCCCATGGTGAGGCCGAAGCCGCGCTCCAGCGGCTCCGCCACGACGGTGGCGACGCGCTTGGCGTCGTCGCCCACTTGCACCTCGAGCTTGTTGGGCTTGATGAGGTCCTGCCAGTTCTTCGAGATCACGGTGGTCATGGCGAACTTTCCGAGCCTCAGGCGGGCCGCGGCGGGCGGCCGGCTTCGGGCTGATGATGGGCACCTTGGCGGAGCGGGAAGCGACGGAGCTTCCGCTCGGCGAAGGCGCCCGAGGTGTCGACGGGGCCGCCCCCGGAGTGTGGCGGCGGGGAGCGGCGGAACGCGAGACGGGGCAGCATCGAAACGATGCCGCCCCGCCCCGAAGGGTTCAGGCGATCAGACGCGGCGGCGCTTGCGCGGGCGGCAGCCGTTGTGCGGGATCGGAGTGACGTCGCGGATGGACGTCACGGTGAAGCCCGAGGCCTGGATGGCGCGGAGCGCCGATTCACGCCCCGAACCGGGGCCCGACACTTCGACTTCGAGCAGGCGCATGCCGTGCTCGGCGGCCTTGCGGGCCGCGTCTTCGGCCGCCATCTGGGCGGCGTAGGGGGTCGACTTGCGCGAGCCCTTGAATCCCATGGTGCCGGCGGACGACCACGAGATGGTGTTGCCCTGCGCGTCCGTGATGGTGATCATCGTGTTGTTGAACGTCGAATTCACGTGGGCGATGCCCGACGCGATGTTCTTGCGTTCACGACGGCGGACGCGGTTTGCCTCTTTAGCCATAATATCCAGTCCTGGTCCTTCAAGCGCGCCCGTGATGCCAGGCGCTCGGGAAAAATCTCGACGATCCCCGGATCATGTCCGGAGACGGGTGCCCCGAGGGGCGCCTTACTTCTTCTTGCCGGCGATCGGCTTGGCCTTGCCCTTGCGGGTGCGGGCGTTGGTGTGGGTGCGCTGGCCGCGGACGGGCAGCTGGCGGCGATGGCGCAGGCCGCGGTAGCAGCCGAGATCCATCAGGCGCTTGATGTTGATCGAGTTCTCACGACGCAGGTCGCCCTCGACGAGATAGTCGCGGTCGATCGTCTCGCGGATCTGCAGGACTTCGGCATCCGACAGCTGAGCGACGCGACGCTCGGCCGGGATGTTGACCTTCTCGCAGATCTCCTGGGCCTTCTGCCCACCGATGCCGTGGATGTACTGAAGCGCGATCACCACGCGCTTGTTGGTCGGGATGTTGACGCCAGCGATACGGGCCACGTGTAGTCTCCATGCGCCCGGCACCGCCGTGCCGATTGACGCTGTTCCTAGGATGCGGCCAACGGTTAAAGGCCGGGTCCCCGCGTGGGACGACCCGGCGCCGCTATGTCGTAGGCTCGCAAGGGTCGCCATAGCGGCTTCCCGATCGATCGTCAAGGATCGGTTGACGACATCGGGGTAGTGGCGCCACCGCGGATCCGCGGCGACCACCCCTGGGGACGATCCGCGCCGCAGCGACGGACCGCGCCGGAGTTCCGCGCCCTACTGGGCCGCGACGGCGGCATCCCGGCCGGCCCGGTCGCCCAGGGCGGCGTCGATCGCCTGCGACACGGCGTCGATCGGCACCATGCCGTCGATGGCCTTCAGCCGGCCCGATTCGGCGTAATAGGCCGAAACCGGCGCGGTCTGCTCCCGATAGGTTTCGAGACGCTTGGCCAGCACGTCCGGCTTGTCGTCGGGCCGCACCGTGCCGCCCGCCGCGACCGTCTCGGCGGCGCGCTTCTCGATCCGAGCCACGAGCGCGGTGGGATCGACCTCGAGTTCCAGCACGGCGTCGAGCCTGAGGCCACGGTGTTCGAGCGCGAGGTCGAGCGCCTCGGCCTGCGCCACGGTGCGGGGGAAGCCGTCAAGGATGAAGCCCCGCGCGGCATCCGGCTCCATGATGCGCTCGGCCACGATCCCGACCACGACGGCGTCCGAGACGAGCCCACCGGCCTCCATCACGGCCTTGGCCTTGAGGCCCACCGGCGTGCCGGCCTTCACGGCCGCCCTCAACATGTCGCCCGTCGAGAGCTGCGGTATCCCGTGGCGCTGCATCAGCCGCGCTGCCTGCGTCCCCTTCCCTGCACCGGGCGGACCCAGAAACACTATCCTCATCGCTTCTTCCCTCTGAGCCGCGACTTCTTGATCAGGCTCTCATATTGTTGGGCCTGCAGATGGCCGTGGACCTGGGCGACGGTGTCCATCGTCACGCTCACGACGATCAGCAGGGACGTGCCGCCGAAATAGAAGGGCAGCGCCGCGTAGGAGATCAGAAGCTCGGGCAGAAGGCAAATGATGGCGAGGTAGGCGGCACCCAGCACGGTGATGCGGGTGAGGATGGCGTCGATGAACTGAGCGGTGCGCTCGCCCGGCCGCACGCCCGGCACGAAGCCGCCGTGCTTGCGCAGGTTGTCGGCCGTCTCCACGGGATTGAACACCACCGCGGTGTAGAAGAAGGCGAAGAAGACGATCAGGAACAGGTAGAGGACGATGTAGGCCGGCCGCCCATGCGCCAGGAAGCTCGTCACGGTGCCGAGCCAGCCGCCGCCGTTGCCGTTCATCTGGGTGAAGTTGGCCACCGTGGTGGGGAGCAGCAGCAGCGAGGAGGCGAAGATCGGCGGGATGACGCCCGCCGTGTTGAGCTTCAGGGGCAGGAACGAGGTCTGGCCCTCGAACATGCGGTTGCCGACCTGCCGTTTCGGATAGGTGATGAGCACGCGGCGCTGCGCCCGCTCCATGAAGACGATGAAGGCGATGGTGGCGATCGCCACCACCACGACGGCGAGGATGAACACCGTCGAGATCGCGCCCTGTCGGCCGAGTTCCAGCGTGTGGCCGATGGCGGCCGGGAAGGCCGCGATGATGCCGGCGAAGATGATGAGCGACGAGCCGTTGCCGATGCCGCGCGACGTGATCTGCTCGCCGAGCCACATCAGGAACATGGTCCCGCCCATCAGCGTGATGACGCAGGAGATGCGGAAGAACAGGCCCGGGTCCGTCACCACGCCGGCCTGCCCCTCCAGCCCGACCGAGATGCCGTAGGCCTGGAATGCCGCCAGGATGACGGTGAGGTAGCGGGTGTACTGGTTGATGACCTTGCGGCCGGCCTCACCCTCCTTCTTCAGCGTCTCCAGCGAGGGCACGACCGAGGTCATGAGCTGGATGATGATGGAGGCCGAGATGTACGGCATGATGTTCAGCGCGAAGATAGCCATGCGCTGCACGGCCCCGCCCGAAAACATGTTGAACAGCTCGAGCACGCCCTGCTTCTGGCCCGAGAAATTGGCCTCGAAGGCCCCCGGGTCGATGCCGGGGAGCGGGATGTAGGTCCCGAGCCGGTAGACGATGAGGGCGCCCAGCGTGAACCAGATGCGCTTCTTGAGCTCCTCGGCCTTGCCGATCGAGGCGAAATTGATATTCGCTGCGAGCTGTTCCGCTGCCGACGCCATACATCTGCTCCAAGGGACTGCCGCGAGGCACGTCGTTCGTGCCGATCATTAGCGCGCTTCTGCCGCCCTGCGGAAGGGCCGGTGCGCAGGAAGTGATGAGATGTCGCCCGCGCGCCATGATGGAGGCCCACCGTGGCGGCGGATCGGCGACACGGCGGCGAAGCCGGAACGGCGCGACCCGAGACGTGGCGCGCCGGTGGCGTCGCCGGACCGCCCCGCCGGCAGCCGCACGGCGTCCCCCATACGACGACAGGGCGGCCGGCTCGCGCCGCCGCCCTGTCGAAGATCGTCGGAAGAACCGCCCTGCCCCGCCGCGGCGGAGCGCGGGGGTCAGGTCTCCTTGGCCGGAGCAGCCTTGGGCTCGCGCAACACCTTCACGGTGCCGCCCGCGGCCTCGATGGCGGCGATCGCAGACTTCGAGGCCAGGGCCACTTCGAAGTCGAGCTTCGCCGAGATCTCGCCCGCCCCGAGGATCTTGACGCCGTCGCGTGCCTTGGTGCAGAGGCCGGCGTCGACCAGCGTCTCGATGGTGATCGGGCCCGCCTGCAGCTTGCCCTCGTCGATCGCCTTCTGGATGCGGCCGACGTTGATCTCGTTGTAGTCGAGGCGGAAGATGTTGGTGAAGCCGCGCTTCGGGAGGCGACGATGGAGCGGCATCTGGCCACCCTCGAAGCCCTTGATGCGCACGCCGGTCCGGGCCTTCTGGCCCTTCACGCCGCGTCCACCGGTCTTGCCCTTGCCCGAGCCGATGCCGCGGCCGACGCGCATGCGGGCCTTGGTGGCGCCTTCGTTGTCGCGAATCTCGTTGAGTTTCATCGGATCGCTCCTACGCGCCTTCGACGATGCGGACGAGGTGAGCGACGCTCGCCACCATGCCACGCGTCGAGGGGTTGTCGATCAGCGACGAGCGGCGGCCGATCTTGTTGAGGCCGAGCGCAACCAGCGTCTGGCGCTGACTGGCGGGGCGGCCGATGGGGCTCTTCGTCTGCTCGACGACGAACTTGGTCTCGCTCTGAGAGATCATGTCAGTCCTCCCGATCACGCGTCGACGGCGTCGGCATCCACGCCCTGACGGCGCGACTGCAGGGTGGACACCTTGATGTTGCGGCGGGCCGCGACCTGGCGGGGCGAATCCTCATGGGCCAGCGCGTCGAAGGTGGCGCGGACCATGTTGTAGGGGTTCGACGAGCCCTGGCTCTTGGCGACGACGTCGTGGACGCCGAGCGTCTCGAAGACGGCGCGCATCGGGCCGCCCGCGATGATGCCGGTGCCGGCCGGGGCGGCGCGCAGGATGACGCGACCAGCGCCGTGGCGGCCGTTCACGTCGTGGTGCAGCGTGCGGCCCTCGCGCAGCGGAACGCGGATGAGGCCGCGCTTGGCGGCTTCCGTCGCCTTGCGGATGGCTTCCGGCACTTCGCGCGCCTTGCCGTGACCGTAGCCGACGCGGCCCTTCTGGTCGCCGACGACGACGAGCGCCGCGAAGCCGAAGCGCCGGCCGCCCTTCACCACCTTGGCGACGCGGTTGATGTGGACGAGCTTGTCCACGAATTCATTGTCGCGATCCTCGCGGTCGCGCTCTCTTTCACGAGCCATGTCTCTGTCCGTCACTGACGCGGCGGCCGGGAGGCGCGCCGCTCGCTGGGATGGTCTGCAGGATGCGCGAAAGCGCGGGGATGCGGATGAACCGCCCCGCGCCGACCGCCACCTGCAAGGGAACGGGCCGACCTCTAGCCGACGCTGACGTCGACGGCAAGCCGGACCGATGGGATCGAGATCCCCTCCGGGTGGGAGGGGATCAGAACTTCAGGCCACCCTCGCGGGCGCCGTCGGCCAGCGCCTTGACGCGGCCGTGGTACATGTAGGCGCCGCGGTCGAACACCACTTCGCTCACGCCGGCCTCGACGGCCCGCTTGGCGATGAGTTCGCCGATGTGCTTGGCGGCGGCCTTGTCGGCCCCGGTCTTCAGCGTTCCCCGGCTGTCCTTTTCCAGGGACGAGGCGGAGGCCAGGGTCACGCCGCGGGCGTCGTCGATGATCTGCGCGTAGATCTGCTTGGACGACCGGAAGACCGAAAGGCGCGGGCGGCCGCCGGCGTTCTTGCGCAACGCCAGACGGACACGAGCCTTGCGGCGGTCGGAAAGATCGCTCTTGCTCATGGCCTTACTTCTTCTTGCCTTCCTTGCGGAAGATGAACTCGCCCGCGTATTTCACGCCCTTGCCCTTGTAGGGCTCCGGCGGACGGAACGCGCGGATCTCGGAGGCGACCTGACCGACTTCGCGCTTGTCGATGCCGGTGATGATCAGCTCCGTCGGGCGCGTCGCCACGATGGTGATCCCCTCGGGGATCGGGAAGTCGACGTCGTGGCTGTAGCCCAGCGACAGGACGAGCCGCTTTCCCTGGACGGCGGCCTTGTAGCCGACGCCCGTGATCTCGAGCTTGCGCTCGAAGCCCGCCGACACGCCCGTGACCAGGTTGCTGATCATGGCGCGGGACATGCCCCACATCGCCTGAGCGCGCTTCGTCTCCGAACGCGGCTTCACCGAGACTTCGTTGTCGTTTAGCGCCACGTCGCAGTCCTCGGGGACCACGAAGGACAGAGTCCCCTTGGCACCCTTGACCGAGACCGACTGGCCTTGAACCGTCGCGGTCACGCCCGTGGGGAGCGCGACCGGCTTTTTACCGACCCTGGACATATTGTGGACCCTTCATGGCCTGAGGTCAGAAGACCTTGCAAAGGACCTCGCCGCCGACATTGTTGTCGCGGGCGGCGTGGTCAGCCATGACGCCCTTGGGCGTCGACACGATGGTGATGCCGAGGCCGTTGGCGACGCGCGGCAGGGCGTCGACAGCCGCGTAGACGCGGCGGCCGGGGCGCGACACGCGCTCGATCAGCTTGATGACCGGGGCGTTGTCGAAATATTTGAGTTCGATGTCGAACTCCGTCCGCCCGTTGCCGTGGTCGGTCGTCGAATAGCCGCGGATGTAGCCTTCCTGCTCCAACACGTCAAGCACGTTGGCGCGCAGGCGGGAGCCCGGCGTCGACACCTTGCCCTTCTTGCGAAGCTGGGCATTGCGGATACGGGTGAGCATGTCACCCAGGGGATCGTTCACGGACATGGTGCGCCTCCCCTTACCAGCTGGACTTCACGAGGCCTGGGATCAGGCCCTTGTTGCCCAGCTCGCGCAGGGCGATGCGGGACATCTTCATCTTGCGATACACCGAACGCGCACGGCCGCTGACTTCGCAGCGGTTGCGGATACGCGCCGCGGCCGAGTTGCGGGGAAGCTCGGACAGCTTCAACCGCGCCTCGAACCGCTCCTCCATGGGGAGGTTGGCATCGTCGGCGATGCCCTTGAGCCGGGCCCGCTTCGCCGCATACTGCTTCACCAGCGCTCGCCGGTGTTCGTTCTTCTCGACAGAACTCTTCTTAGCCATTGAGGTATCCTCGCCTTTCCGCGTCTGAAGCCCTGCTGAGCTGCAGGGCGGGAACCGGGTCGACCCCGGTGCCCGCTGACCTCACTGCCGGAACGGGAAATTGAATGCCCGAAGAAGCGCGCGCGCCTCGTCGTCGGTCTTCGCCGTCGTGCAGACGATGATGTCCATGCCGAGCATCGTCTCGGCCTTGTCATAGTCGATCTCGGGGAAGATGATGTGTTCCTTGATGCCCATGGCGAAGTTGCCACGGCCATCGAAGGACTTGGGGCTCAGGCCGCGGAAATCCCGGACGCGCGGCAGCGCGATCGTGATGAGGCGGTCGAGGAACTCGTACATGCGCACGTCGCGCAGCGTCACCTTGGCGCCGAGCGGCATGTTCTCGCGGACCTTGAAGGTCGAGATGGCGTTGCGCGCATGGGTGATGACGGGCTTCTGGCCCGCGATCAGCGACAGGTCGGAGGCGGCGTTCGTCACCTTCTTGGTGTCGTTGACGGCCTCGCCGACGCCCATGTTCAGCACGATCTTGTCGAGCCGGGGCACCGCCATCGCATTCTTGTAGCCGAACTGCTCGATCATCGCCTGACGGACGGTGTCGGCATAGACCTGCTTCATCCGCGGCACGTAGCCGGCGGGGGCGGCCGGCGAGGCCTCCATGTTGATGTCGGAACCGGACTTGCGGTTCTCCTTGGCGCCCTTGGCTTTCGCCTTGGCGCCCGCTGCTGCCTGAGCCTCAGCCATCGATCTGATCTCCCGAACCCTTGGCGATGCGGACCTTGCGGCCGTCCTCGAGCACCTTGAAGCCGACCCGGACCGGCTTGCCGGTCGTGGGGTGCTGCAGGGCGAGGTTCGACAGATGGATCGTCGCTTCCTTGCTGATGATGCCGCCTTCCTGGCGGGCGGACTGCGCCTGGTGGCGCTTGACGAGGTTGACGCCCTGAACGATGGCGCGCTCGTCCTTGGGCATGACCTGCAGGACTTCGCCCGTCGTGCCGCGGTCACGGCCCGCCAGGACCACGACCTTGTCGCCCTTCTTGATCTTGGCCGCCATCACAGCACCTCCGGGGCGAGAGAGATGATCTTCATGTGGTTCTTGGCGCGGAGCTCGCGCGGCACCGGCCCGAAAATGCGGGTGCCCACCGGCTCCGACTGGTTGTTGACGATCACGGCCGCATTCGTGTCGAAGCGGATCACCGAGCCGTCGGGGCGCTTGATGTCCTTGGCGGTGCGGACCACCACGGCCTTCATCACGTCGCCCTTCTTCACGCGGCCGCGCGGAATGGCCTCCTTGATGGACACGACGATGATGTCGCCCACACCGGCATACTTCCGCTTGGAACCGCCGAGGACCTTGATGCACATGACACGGCGGGCGCCGGAGTTGTCAGCGACATCGAGGTTAGTCTGCATCTGAATCATGGACTATGCTTTCTGTCAGAACGGTTTCCGGCCCGGTTTCCCGGTCAGCCGGACTGCGCCTGGCGGAGGAGATGCGCCGAAACGGCGCGCCGGCCTCCGGATCAGCGGGCTTTCAGGCCGCGCATCATCTCGGCGCCGACCACGGTCCAGCGCTTCAGCTTGGAGATGGGACGGGTCTCTTCGATCGAGACCACGTCGCCGACCTTGTAGGCCTTGGCTTCGTCATGCGCATGATAATTCTTCGACCGGCGCACGGTTTTTTTCAGCAGCGGATGGGTGAAGCGGCGCTCCACCTTCACCACGATGGTCTTCTCCTGCTTGTCGCTGACGACCACGCCCTGGAGGATTCGCTTCGGCATCTGTCTCTCTCACCCGTTCACTGCGGCGCGCTTCATCGCCGCCAGGGTCTTGGCCCGGGCGATGTCGCGACGCACGATGCGGACCGTGGAGGTGTTCTCCAACTGCCCCGTGGCGCGCCGGAAGCGCAGGTTGAACTGTTCGCGCTTCAGGCGAAGCACTTCGTCGTTGAGCTGGTCGTCCGACATGACCCAGAGGTCGGACAGGCGCTGCTTGGTCTTCATGGTCGTCCGTCCTTACTCGGCGATGCGCTCGACGAAGCGCGTCTTGATCGGCAGCTTGGCAGCCGCCAGCCGGAGCGCCTCGCGGGCGAGGTCGACCGGCACGCCGTCGAGCTCGAACATGATGCGGCCGGGGTGAACGCGGGCGGCCCAGAACTCGGGCGCGCCCTTGCCCTTGCCCATGCGGACTTCGGTGGGCTTCTTCGAGACCGGGAGGTCCGGGAAGATGCGGATCCACACGCGGCCGGCGCGCTTCATGTGGCGGGTCAGGGCGCGACGGGCGGCCTCGATCTGACGCGCCGTGACGCGCTCGGGCTCGAGCGCCTTAAGGCCGAACTGGCCGAAGTTCAGTTCGAAGCCGCCTTTGGCCTCGCCGCTGATCCGGCCCTTGAAGGCCTTGCGAAAGCGGGTTCGCTTGGGTTGCAACATGGAAACAGGTCCTGAAAGATCGTTCGGAGCACGTCCGGACCGCTCGGGGACTCGTGTGGGAGCCCTCGAGGTCGGTCGATGGGTCTTGCTATTTCATGCCGGAGCACGTCACGCAACTGTCAACGTGCACCGAAGGCGCGAACCTGCCTCACGGCGGCCCGCGCCCCTTTGAGAGACAGACCGGTCAGGCCCGTTCGCGCCGGCGGTCGCGATCGCGGTCGCGGCCCCCGCGGTCGTCGTCGCGGCGGCGACGCTCGCCACCCGGCGCATGCTCCTGCGCGGCGGCGCGCTTGTCCTGCGCCATGGGATCGTGCTCGAGGATCTCGCCCTTGAAGATCCACACCTTGATGCCGCAAGTGCCGTAGGCCGTGTTGGCGGTGGCGACGCCGTAGTCGACGTCGGCGCGCAGCGTATGCAGCGGCACGCGGCCTTCACGGTACCATTCCTGGCGGGCGATCTCGGCGCCGCCCAGGCGACCCGAGCAGTTGATCCGGATGCCCTCGGCGCCGAGGCGCATGGCGGACTGCACGGCGCGCTTCATGGCGCGACGGAACGCGACGCGGCGCTCGAGCTGCTGGGCGATCGAATCGGCCACCAGCGTGGCGTCGATCTCGGGCTTGCGGACCTCGACGATGTTGATCACCACCTCGGAGGTCGTGACCTTGCCCACCATCTTGCGCAGCTTGTCGATGTCGGCGCCCTTCTTGCCGATCACCACGCCCGGACGCGCCGAGTGGATGGTGACGCGGCACTTCCGGTGCGGACGCTCGATGACGATCTTGGAGATCGCCGCCTGCTTCAACGCCGCCATGAGGACCTCGCGGATCTTCATGTCCTCGTGCAGCAGCTTGCCGTACTCGGCCTTGCTGGCGAACCAGCGCGAATCCCAGGTGCGGTTGATGCCGAGCCGCAACCCGATCGGATTGACCTTCTGACCCATCGTATTAAATCCTCAGGCCGTGGCTGCGACTTCCCGCACGATGATCGTGAGGTTCGAAAACGGCTTCTCGATCCGGCCGGCCCGGCCGCGGGCACGGGGGCTGAACCGCTTCATGACCATCGCCTTGCCGACATAGGCCTCGGAGACGATGAGGTCGTCGACGTCGAGCTCATGGTTGTTCTCGGCATTGGCGATGGCGCTCTCGAGCGCCTTCTTCACCTCGACCGAAATGCGCTTGCGCGAGAATTCGAGGTCGGCGAGCGCCGTCTCGACCTTCTTGCCGCGGATGAGCTGCGCCAGGAGGTTCAGCTTCTGCGGGGACACGCGCAACATGCGCGCGACGCACTTCGCCTCGTTCTCGGGGAGCGCGCGGGGCTTGGCCTGCTTGCTCATCGCTTACCTCTTGGACTTCTTGTCCGCGGCGTGGCCGTGGAACGTGCGGGTCGGCGAGAACTCGCCGAACTTGTGGCCGATCATATCCTCGGTGACGGTCACCGGGACGTGCTTGTGGCCGTTGTGAACCCCGAAGGTGAGGCCCACGAACTGCGGCAGGATGGTGGAGCGACGGCTCCACATCTTGATGACTTCGGAACGCCCGCTGCCGCGCACGGTATCTGCCTTCTTCAGCAGGTAACCGTCGACGAAGGGACCCTTCCAGATCGAACGTGACATGGATCAGCCCTTACTTCTTACGGGCGTGGCGGGAGGCGACGATGAACTTGCCCGTCGACTTGTTGGTACGTGTCTTCTTGCCCTTGGTGGGCTTGCCCCACGGCGTGACCGGGTGACGGCCGCCGGAGGTGCGGCCTTCGCCGCCGCCGTGCGGATGGTCGACCGGGTTCATCGTGACACCGCGGTTGTGCGGGCGCCGTCCGAGCCAGCGGCGGCGACCCGCCTTGCCGTAGGAGATGTTCATGTGGTCGGGGTTCGACACCGAACCGACGGTCGCGAAGCAGGCACCGTGGATCAGGCGCTGCTCGCCCGACGACAGGCGCAGCGAGACGTAGCCGGCGTCGCGGCCGACGATCTGGGCGTAGGAGCCGGCCGACCGCGCGATGGCACCGCCCTTGCCGATCTTCATCTCGATGTTGTGCACGATGGTGCCCACCGGGATGGAGGCCAGCGGCATGGCGTTGCCGGGCTTCACATCGACCTGCTGGCCCGACACGACCTCGTCGCCGACGCTGAGCTTCTGCGGGGCGATGATGTAGGCGGGCTCGCCGTCCGGGTAGCGGATCAGGGCGATGAAGGAGGTGCGGTTCGGGTCGTACTCGATCCGCTCCACCTTCGCAGCCTGGTCGAGCTTGCGACGCTTGAAGTCGATGATGCGGTAGGTCTGCTTGTGCCCGCCGCCCCGGAACCGCACCGTGATGCGGCCCGTGTTGCCGCGACCGCCGGACTTCGACAGGCCTTCGGTCAGGATCTTCAGCGGCTTGCCCTTGTAGAGGCCGCTGCGGTCGACGATCACGAGCTGGCGAAGGCTCGGCGTGACCGGTTTGAATGTCTTCAGTGCCATGGCACGTCTTTCCTTATGCCTGCGCTCAGAGACCCGTGGTGACGTCGATCTTGTGGCCGGCCGCGAGCGTCACGATGGCCTTCTTCAGGTCGGCCTGCCGACCCTTGAAGCCGCGGAACGTCTTGGCCTTGCCCTTGCGGATCGTCGTGTTGACGGCTTCGACCTTCACGTCGAACAGCTGCTCGACGGCGGCCTTGATCTGAGGCTTCGTGGCGGTCTTGGCGACCTTGAACACGACCTGATTGTAGTCCGAAGCGGCCGTGGCCTTTTCGGTGATGACCGGGGAAAGGATCACGTCGTAGTGGCGGGCGTCCTGGCTCATTTGAATCGCAGCTCCAGCGCGTCGACTGCAGCCTTGGTGAGAACCAGCTTGTTGCGACGCAGAATGTCGTAGACGTTGAGGCCCTGGATCGGCAGGACGTCGATCATCGGGATGTTGCGGGCCGCGCGGGCGAAGTTCTCCTCGACGGCGGCGCCGTCGATGATGAGCGCGCTCTTGAGCCCGAGTGCCTCGAAACGCTGCTTCAGCACCTTGGTCTTGGGCTCCGACACCGAAGCGCCGTTCCACACGATCAGGTCGCCGTCGGCGGCCTTCGACGACAGGGCATGGCGCAGCGCCAGCGCCCGGACCTTCTTGGGAAGGTCGTGGGCATGGGAGCGCGTCACCGGGCCGAAGGCGCGTCCACCGCCGCGGAACTGCGGCACGCGGGCCGAGCCGTGGCGGGCCGAACCCGTGCCCTTCTGCTTGTAGAGCTTCTTGCCCGTGCGGGCGATGTCGGCCCGGCCCTTGGTCTGATGCGTGCCGGCGCGCCGCTTGGCGAGCTGGTAGCGGATCATCCGGGCGATGAGGTCCTGGCGCGGCTCGAGACCGAAGATGGTGTCGGCGAGCTCGAGCGAGCCGTCGGCCTGGCCTTCGAGGGAGGTGATGTCGATCTTCATGGCTTCACTCAACCCTCAACGGCGGCTTCGGCGGCCGGGGCGGCATCGGCGGTGACGAGGCGGAACTTGCCCGGCATCGGCGCATCCTTGTGGCGGGCCTTCTTGATGGCGTCGCGCACGAAGATGTAGCCGCCGACCACGCCCGGAACCGCGCCCTCGACCAGGATGAGGCCACGCTCCACGTCGGTGCGGACGACCTTGAGGTTCAAGGTGGTCACGCGGTCGACGCCCATGTGGCCGGCCATCTTCTTGTTCTTGAACGTCTTGCCCGGGTCCTGGCGGCCGCCGGTCGAACCGTGCGAGCGGTGCGACACCGACACGCCGTGGGTGGCGCGCAGGCCGCCGAAGTTCCAGCGCTTCATGGGGCCGGCGAAGCCCTTGCCGGTCGACGTGCCCGTGACGTCGACGAACTGCCCCGGGACGAAATGGTCCGCCTGGAACTCGGCACCGACGGGGATCATGTGATCCGCCTCGACCCGGAACTCGGCGAGCTTCATCTTCGGCTCCACCTTGGCGATGGCGAAACGCTCGCGCTCGGCCTTGGAGACGTTCTTGACCTTGGCTTTGCCGATACCGATCTGCAACGCGCTGTAGCCGTTAGCCTCGGCCGTGCGATGCGCCACGACCTGGCAACCGTCGAGTTTGAGCACCGTCACCGGCACATGTTCGCCCGATTCCGTGAAAACACGGGTCATTCCGACCTTCTGGGCGATGACACCTGACCGCATGTCAGATTTCCTTCAGAATACTTCGCTACAGCGTATCGCAGTGGATCGACGTTAGATCTTGATCTCGACGTCGACACCGGCGGCCAGATCGAGCTTCATCAGCGCGTCAACCGTCTGCGGAGTGGGATCCACGATGTCGAGGACACGCTTGTGCGTGCGGATCTCGAACTGCTCGCGGGATTTCTTGTCCACGTGGGGCGAACGGTTCACGGTGAACTTCTCGATCCTCGTGGGGAGCGGAATCGGACCCCGAACCTGCGCGCCGGTGCGGCGGGCGGTCGAGACGATCTCCTTTGTCGAGGCATCGAGCACACGGTGATCGAAGGCCTTGAGGCGGATGCGGATGTTTTGGCCGTTCATCGTCATGTCCCTTAGTCGGTAGGAGCGGGAGCAGAGCGCCCCCGCTCCCCGACCTGTTGGCTTCTTATTCGATGATCGAGGCGACGACGCCGGCGCCGACGGTGCGGCCGCCTTCACGGATGGCGAAGCGGAGCTTCTCCTCCATGGCGATCGGCACGATGAGGGCGACCGTCATGGTCACGTTGTCGCCCGGCATCACCATCTCGGTGCCCTCGGGGAGGGTCACGATGCCGGTCACGTCCGTGGTGCGGAAGTAGAACTGCGGGCGGTAGTTGGTGAAGAACGGCGTGTGACGGCCACCCTCGTCCTTGGTGAGGATGTAGGCCTCGGCCTTGAACTTGGTGTGGGGCTTCACGGAGCCGGGCTTGCACAGGATCTGGCCGCGCTCGACGTCCTCGCGCTTGGTGCCGCGCAGCAGGCAGCCGACGTTGTCGCCCGCCATGCCCTGGTCGAGCAGCTTGCGGAACATCTCGACGCCCGTGACGGTCGTCTTGACCGTGGCCTTGAGGCCGACGATCTCGATTTCCTCACCGACCTTGACGATGCCGCGCTCGATGCGGCCCGTCACGACGGTGCCACGGCCCGAGATCGAGAACACGTCCTCGACGGGCATCAGGAAGGGCTGGTCGACCGGCCGCTCGGGCTGCGGGATGTAGGCGTCAACCGTCTCCATCAGCTTGATGACGGCGTCGTGGCCGATCTCGGGGCGCTTGTTCTCGAGCGCGCAGAGGGCCGAGCCATGCGTGATCGGGATGTCGTCGCCGGGGAAGTCGTACTTCGACAGCAGCTCGCGGATCTCGAGCTCGACGAGCTCGAGCAGCTCGGCGTCGTCGACCATGTCGACCTTGTTCATGAATACGACCAGGGCCGGCACGCCGACCTGGCGGGCGAGCAGGATGTGCTCACGCGTCTGGGGCATCGGGCCGTCGGCGGCCGACACGACCAGGATCGCGCCGTCCATCTGGGCGGCACCCGTGATCATGTTCTTCACGTAGTCGGCGTGGCCGGGGCAGTCGACGTGGGCGTAGTGGCGGTTCTTGGTCTCGTACTCGACGTGGGCGGTCGAGATCGTGATGCCACGGGCCTTCTCCTCGGGAGCCTTGTCGATCTGGTCGTAGGCCGTGAAGGTCGCGCCGCCGCTCTCGGCGAGGATCTTGGTGATGGCCGCCGTCAGCGACGTCTTGCCGTGGTCGACGTGGCCGATGGTGCCGATGTTGCAGTGCGGCTTATTCCGCGAGAACTTTTCCTTAGCCATGTCAGGCTCCTCTCAAGCTTCGTTCAACGTGTTGGGGAGGTCAGGCGTATTTCGCCTGGACCTTGGCAGCCTCGCCGGCCGGGACCTGCTCGTAATGGTCGAACTGCATGGTGAAGGTCGCGCGCCCCTGGGAGAAGGAACGGAGCTGGTTCACGTAGCCGAACATGTTGGCCAGCGGCACCATGGCGTTGATGACGTTGGCGTTGCCGCGAACGTCCTGGCCCTGGATCTGCCCACGGCGGGAGTTCAGGTCGCCGATGCACGAACCGGTATATTCTTCCGGCGTCACGACTTCGACCTTCATGATCGGCTCGAGCAGAACCGATCCACCCTTCTGCAACGCTTCCCGGAAGGCAGCCCGGGAGGCGATCTCGAACGCGAGAACCGACGAGTCGACATCGTGGTAGGCGCCGTCGATCAGCGTGGCCTTGACGTCCACGACGGGGAAGCCCGCCAGGATGCCGGCACCCATGACCGAGTTGATGCCCTTCTCGACGCCGGGGATGTATTCCTTCGGCACCGAGCCGCCGATGATCTTCGACTCGAAGCTGTTGCCGAGGCCGGCTTCGTTCGGCTCGAAGACGATCTTGACGCGGGCGAACTGGCCCGTGCCGCCCGTCTGCTTCTTATGGGTGTAGTCCTGCTCCACCCGGCGCGTCAGCTTCTCGCGATAGGCCACCTGGGGAGCGCCGATGTTGGCGTCCACCTTGTAGGTCCGGCGCAGGATGTCGACCTTGATGTCGAGGTGCAGCTCGCCCATCCCCTTCAGGATGGTCTGGCCCGACTCCTGGTCGGTCGACACGCGGAAGGACGGGTCCTCGGCAGCCAGCTTCTGCAGGGCGACGCCCAGCTTCTCCTGGTCGGCCTTCGACTTCGGCTCGATCGCGATCTCGATGACGGGCTCGGGGAATTCCATCTTCTCGAGGATGACGGGCTTCTGCATGTCGCACAGGGTGTCGCCCGTGCGGGTATCCTTCAGGCCCGCCATGGCGACGATGTCGCCCGCATAGGCTTCCTTGATGTCCTCGCGGTTGTTCGCGTGCATCAGGAGCATGCGGCCGATGCGCTCCTTCTTGTCCTTGGTCGAGTTGAGCACGGTCGTGCCGCTCTCGATGTGACCCGAGTAGATGCGGCAGAACGTGATGGTGCCGACGAAGGGGTCGTCCATGATCTTGAAGGCGAGCAGCGAGAAGGGCTCGCTGTCGCTGGCCGGACGCGTGACCTCGGCCTCGGTGTTGACGTCGATGCCCTTGATCGACTCGCGATCGACGGGCGACGGCAGGTAGTCGACGACGGCGTCGAGCAGGGGCTGCACGCCCTTGTTCTTGAACGCCGTGCCGCACAGCACCGGATGGAACGAGATCTGGCGCACCGCCTTGCGGATGAGGCCCTTGAGCGTCTCCTCGGACGGCTCGGTGCCGTCGAGGTAGGCCGACATGGCGTCGTCGTCGAGTTCGACCGCGGCCTCGATCAGGGCGAGACGATACTCCTTGGCCCGCTCGAGCAGGTCGGCCGGGATCTCCTCGTCGTGGTAGTTGGCGCCGAGGTTCTCGTTCTCCCACACGACCGCCTTCATGCGGACGAGGTCGATGATGCCCTTGAAGTCGGACTCGGAGCCGATCGGCAGCTGGACGCACACTGGACGGCCGCCGACGCGGGTCTTGATGTCGTCGACGCACTTGTAGAAGTCGGCGCCGATCTTATCCATCTTGTTGACGAAGCAGATGCGGGGCACGTTGTACTTGTCGGCCTGGCGCCACACCGTCTCGGTCTGGGGCTCGACGCCCTGGTTGCCGTCGAGCACGCAGACGGCTCCGTCGAGAACGCGGAGCGAACGCTCCACCTCGATGGTGAAATCCACGTGGCCGGGGGTGTCGATGATGTTCAGGCGCTTGCCGTTCCACTGGGTGGTGGTGGCGGCCGACGTGATCGTGATGCCACGCTCCTGCTCCTGCTCCATCCAGTCCATGGTGGCGGCGCCGTCGTGGACTTCGCCGATCTTGTGGGACTTGCCGGAGTAGAAGAGGATGCGCTCGGTCGTGGTCGTCTTGCCCGCATCGATGTGGGCCATGATGCCGAAGTTACGGTAGTCTTCGATAGGGTGGCTGCGGGGCATGGGTCGATCCTCGGATGGCGCTGAACCGCCGGCTTACCAGCGGTAGTGCGAGAAGGCGCGGTTGGCCTCGGCCATCCGGTGCGTGTCTTCGCGCTTCTTGACGGCATTGCCGCGGTTGTTGGCGGCGTCCATCAGTTCGGCCGACAGACGGTCGACCATGGTCTTGTCGTTGCGGCCGCGGGCGGCCGTGATGAGCCAGCGGATGGCGAGGGCTTGGCGGCGCTCGGGGCGAACCTCGACCGGCACCTGGTAGGTGGCGCCGCCGACGCGGCGCGAGCGCACCTCAATGGCCGGAGCCACGTTGTCGAGGGCCTGCATGAAGATGGGCAGCGGCTCGGTGCGCAGACGCTGCTCGATGTTCTCGAAGGCGCCATAGACGATCGCCTCTGCGGTCGACTTCTTGCCGTCGTACATGATCGAGTTCATGAACTTGGTGAGGGTCACGTCGCCGTACTTGGCGTCCGGGATGATCTCACGCTTTTCTGCGCTATGACGACGCGACATCGAGTTCTTCCTTACTGCGGACGCCAGGCGCCGGGCTTCGACCGGCGTGGCGTGCGGTCCTTCACGCCCTGGACGTGGTGCCTGCCCCCCAGCCCGCCCATCGCGGTCTGATCACCGGCCTGCCCCTCACGTCGAGGTCTTCGTCGTTCGCCCCGCAGGGACCCCGATGGGGCCCCTCCGAAACGCGTGCAAAACAAAGTGCACTCTCGACCCTCGCGGGTCTCAAGCGCACCAAACGCAGAGGACCGCAACGCTGGCGCGTCACGCTCGTGCTTCTTTCGATGACCGGGACCGCGGCTGCGGTCGAGGTTGGTCTCAGGTGAGGCCGGCAGCGTTTAGGCTCTTATGGGTCCAGGACGCGTCGTCCCGAAACAAAGGTGCCTACGGCCTGCCGAAAGTTGGCCTTCTTTAACGGCCACGTCGGACGGCGTCAATGCATTTGGTGAGGTCCGATGCCGAAAGCTGGTGCGACATGCACCTGCCGCGGGCGTTTCAGGTCTCGTCGAGCACGAGGACGGCGTGGAGGCGTTGCGCCGAACCCTCGTCGCTCGGGAACACCAGGGCACGCACCGTCAGCGACGGCTCCCCGCCGAGGCCGCCGAGGCGCAGTCCTCCCGGCGTCGGCCGGCCCGCGATGGCGCTGCCGAGGAGCTCGGCGATGGCGTGGTCGTCGCCCGGGCGTTCGGCCACGAGGTGCCGTTCCACGACGCGCAGCCAGCCCGCCATCATGCGCCGGCCTCGCTCGCCCGCATGCAGCACGCAACCGGTGGCGTCGATGAGGACGGCGCCGACCCCGAGCAGTTCCAGCCCGTCGGCCACGCCGCGGGCCCGCGCCCCGGCCATGATGGGCGCCAGCATGGCGCGGAACTCCGCATCCGCCGCGCGCCCGTGCGTGTCGGCATCCGCGTCGGCTTGGATGTGCATTGGCAGCGGCATGGAGACCTGGAACGGACTGACGTCGGTGGACGGTTCACAATCGCGTGTTCATAGCGGCGGTTCCATCGCCGTGCACGGATGCGGTGAATCGCTGTCGGCAGCTCCAGCGTCGTCCAGCCTGTCGTCGACGCCCGCCAGCTCTGGAGCGCGGGCAAAAAAGAAGGGCGCCGAAGCGCCCTCCCTCCTCATGTCGCCTGGGTCGTCCCGTCACTCGGCCGCGGCGGGGGCCGGCAGCTGCGGCAGGTTCTCCTGCGAGGCCTGCGCCTTCTGGGCCAGGATCATGTCGTCGCGCGAGGCGGCGACACGCTGCAGCTTCGACATCGCCGCACCCGTGCCGGCCGGGATGAGCCGACCCACGATGACGTTCTCCTTGAGCCCCTCCAGCGTGTCCTTCTTGCCGTTGACGGCGGCTTCGGTGAGCACGCGGGTGGTCTCCTGGAACGAGGCCGCCGAGATGAACGACCGCGTCTGGAGCGACGCCTTGGTGATGCCGAGCAGCACCGGGGTGCCGCTGGCGGGCTTCTTGCCGTCCGCGATCGCTACCGCGTTGGCGGCCTCGAGCTCGGTGTGGTCCACCTGCTCGCCCGGCAGGAAGTCCGTCTCGCCCGGATCGACGATGTCGACCTTCTGCAGCATCTGGCGGACGATCACCTCGATGTGCTTGTCGTTGATCGACACGCCCTGCAGCCGGTACACCTCCTGGATCTCGTTCACCAGATAGGCGGCGAGTTCCTCCACGCCCTTGATCGCCAGGATGTCGTGCGGCGCCGGGTTGCCGTCGACGATGTACTCGCCCTTCTCGATGACGTCGCCATCCTGCAGGTGGATGTGCTTGCCCTTCGGGATCAGGTACTCGACAGGCTCGGCCCCCTCCTCGTGCGGCACGATCGAGAGGCGCTGCTTGTTCTTGTAGTCCTTGCCGAACTGGATGATGCCGGAGATCTCCGCGATGATGGCGTGATCCTTCGGACGCCGGGCCTCGAAGAGCTCGGCGACGCGCGGCAGACCACCCGTAATGTCGCGGGTCTTGGCACCTTCCATCGAGATACGGGCGACGACGTCGCCCGCCTTCACCTGCGAGCCGGGATCGAAGGCGATGATCGATTCCACGGGCAGCATGTAGCGGGCGTCTCCGCCACGGGCCACCTTGGAGATCTTGCCGTCCGACCCCTTGATGACGATGGCGGGCTTGAGGCTCGCCGAACGCTGGTTCAGGCGCCAGTCCATGACCATGCGCTTGGCGATGCCGGTCGCCTCGTCGATCGACTCCGACATCGACGACCCCTCGACGAGGTCCTCGAAGCCTACGGTGCCGTCGACTTCCGTCATGATGGGGCGGGTGTAGGGGTCCCATTCGGCGATGCGCTGGCCGCGCTTCACCCTGTCGCCCTCGTCCACCTTCATGCGGGCGCCGTACTGCACGCGGTGCACGGCGCGCTCGCTGCCGTCCGGCCCCAGGATCACGACCGCGACGTTGCGGGCCATGACCATGAGGTCGCCCTCGGCGTTGCGCGCCAGGGCCTTGTTGCGGAACGTGACGGTGCCGTCGAAGTTCGACTCGATGAAGGACGAGTCGGCGATCTGCGCGGCGCCGCCGATGTGGAAGGTGCGCATCGTCAGCTGCGTGCCGGGCTCACCGATGGACTGCGCCGCGATGACGCCGACCGCCTCGCCCATGTTGACGGGCGTGCCGCGGGCGAGATCGCGCCCGTAGCAGGTGGCGCAGACGCCGTTCTTCGACTCGCAGGTCAGCACCGACCGGATCTTCACCTCCTGGATGCCGGCGGCGTTGATGCGGTCGATGTGCCACTCCTGGATCATCTCGCCGGTGCCCACGATGAGCGTCCCGTCCTGCTCGCGCAGGTCCTCGGCCGTGGTGCGGCCCAGGATGCGGATGGCCAGCGAGGCCACGACCTGGCCGGCGTCGAGAATGGCCCGCATCTTGATGCCGCCCTGCGAGCCGCAGTCGACTGTCGAGATGATGGCGTCCTGCGCCACGTCGACGAGACGACGCGTCAGGTAGCCGGAGTTGGCCGTCTTCAGCGCCGTGTCGGCGAGGCCCTTGCGGGCGCCGTGCGTCGACGAGAAGTACTCGAGGACGGTCAGGCCTTCCTTGAAGTTCGAGATGATCGGCGACTCGATGATCTCGCCCGACGGCTTCGCCATCAGGCCGCGCATGGCGGCGAGCTGCTTCATCTGCGTGGGCGAGCCACGGGCACCGGAATGGCTCATCATGTAGATGGAGTTGATCGGCTTGTCCTTGCCGCCTTCGTCCTTCTTCACGGAGGAGATGCGGATCATCATCTCCTCGGCGAGCTTGTCCGAGCACTTGGCCCAGGCGTCGACCACCTTGTTGTACTTCTCGCCCTGGGTGATCAGGCCGTCGTTGTACTGCTGCTCGTATTCCTTCGCCAGAGCCGAGGTCGACTCGATGATGGCGGGCTTGGTTTCCGGCACCACCATGTCGTCCTTGCCGAACGAGATGCCGGCGCGGAAGGCTTCGCGGAAGCCGAGCGCCATGATCCGGTCGCAGAAGATAACCGTCTCCTTCTGCCCGCAGTTGCGGTAGACCGTGTCGATCATGTTCGAGATCTCCTTCTTCGTCATCAGCTTGTTGGCGACGTCGAAGGGGATCTTGGCGTGGTCGGGCAGCAGCTGACCGAGGATCATGCGGCCGGGGGTGGTGTCGAAGATCTTGGACTTGCGCACCCCGTCCTCGTAGGTCCAGGCACGCCCCTTGATCTTCGTGTGCAGCGTGATCGCCTTCGCCGCGATGGCGTGTTCGATCTCACCCATGTTGGAGAAGTAGCCGCCGAGCGGCATCTTCGTCGTCGGGTCCTCGGAATATTGTCCGATGTCGCCGTCCACCATCAGGGTGACGTAGTAGAGGCCGAGCACGATGTCCTGCGACGGCACGATGATGGGCAGGCCGTTGGCGGGGTGCAGGATGTTGTTGGTCGACATCATCAGCACGCGCGCCTCGAGCTGAGCCTCGAGCGACAGCGGGACGTGGACGGCCATCTGGTCGCCGTCGAAGTCGGCGTTGAAGGCCGCGCAGACGAGCGGATGCAGCTGGATCGCCTTGCCTTCGATCAGCGTCGGCTCGAAGGCCTGGATGCCGAGCCGGTGCAGCGTCGGGGCGCGGTTCAGCATCACGGGGTGTTCGCGGATCACCTCGTCGAGGATGTCCCAAACCTCCGGCTTCTCCTTCTCGACGAGCTTCTTGGCCTGCTTCACCGTGGTGGAGAGGCCCTTGGCGTCGAGGCGCGAGTAGATGAACGGCTTAAACAGCTCCAGCGCCATCTTCTTCGGCAGGCCGCACTGGTGCAGCTTCAGCTCGGGACCCACCACGATGACGGAGCGGCCCGAATAGTCGACGCGCTTGCCGAGCAGGTTCTGGCGGAAGCGGCCCTGCTTGCCCTTCAGCATGTCGGCAAGCGACTTCAGCGGCCGCTTGTTGGCGCCCGTGATGACGCGGCCGCGCCGGCCGTTGTCGAACAGCGCGTCCACCGCCTCCTGAAGCATGCGCTTCTCGTTGCGGATGATGATGTCGGGCGCGCGCAGTTCGATCAGCCGCCGCAGGCGGTTGTTGCGGTTGATGACGCGGCGGTAGAGGTCGTTCAGGTCCGAGGTGGCGAAGCGGCCGCCGTCGAGCGGCACCAGCGGGCGCAGGTCCGGCGGGATGACGGGCACTTCGGTGAGGATCATCCACTCGGGCTTGTTGCCCGAATGCATGAAGGCCTCGATGATCTTCAGGCGCTTGGCGAGCTTCTTGGGCTTCAGCTCGGAGGTCGACTCCTGGATCTCGACCTTCAGGTCCTCCGAGATCTTCTGGAGGTCCATGTTGCGCAGGATCTCGCGGATGGCTTCCGCACCGATCATGGCGGTGAAGCTGTCCTGGCCGTACTCGTCCTGGGCGCGCAGGTACTCGTCCTCGCTGAGGAGTTGGCGCTCCTTCATCGGGGTGAGGCCGGGCTCGATGACGATGTAGGACTCGAAATACAGGATGCGCTCGAGGTCGCGCAGCGTCATGTCGAGCAGGAGGCCGATGCGCGAGGGCAGCGACTTCAGGAACCAGATGTGGGCGACCGGGGCGGCGAGGGAGATGTGGCCCATGCGCTCGCGCCGGACGCGCGACAGCGTCACCTCGACGCCGCACTTTTCGCAGATGACGCCCTTGTACTTCATGCGCTTGTACTTGCCGCACAGGCACTCGTAGTCCTTGATGGGACCGAAGATGCGGGCGCAGAACAAGCCGTCGCGCTCGGGCTTGAACGTCCGGTAGTTGATGGTTTCCGGCTTCTTGATCTCGCCGAACGACCAGGACAGGATCTTCTCAGGGGAAGCGATGCCGATCTGGATCTGGTCGAAAGCCTGGGGTTGAACCGCCGGGCTGAAAAGGTTCATGACCTCTTGATTCATGGTCTTCTCCTGAACCGAGGCAGGCGCGCATGGAGCGGCCACGCCCTCGGAGAAAGTCTCACATCGTCGTCGGCGGCGGGCCGGGCTCCTTCCGGGGAGCGCGGCACGCCGGGGTGGCGTCGACCCGGGCTCGTACGGAGCTCGGGTCGACGCCGTTTCGTCGTCACTCGGCGGCTTCCGGCAGGGCCGCGGCGTCCGGCTTGACCTTGGACGTCAGCTCGACGTTGAGGCCCAGCGAGCGCATCTCCTTCACGAGCACGTTGAAGGACTCCGGGATGCCGGACTCGAACGTGTCGTCGCCGCGCACGATGGCCTCGTAGACCTTGGTGCGGCCCGCGACGTCGTCCGACTTCACGGTCAGCATCTCCTGCAGCGTGTAGGCGGCGCCGTAGGCTTCGAGCGCCCACACCTCCATCTCGCCGAAGCGCTGGCCGCCGAACTGCGCCTTGCCGCCCAGCGGCTGCTGGGTGACGAGCGAGTAGGGGCCGATCGACCGCGCGTGGATCTTGTCGTCCACGAGATGGTGGAGCTTCAGCATGTAGATGTAGCCCACCGTCACCTTGCGGTCGAAGGCGTCGCCGGTCCGCCCGTCGTAGAGCGTCGACTGGCCGGAGCCGTCGAGCCCGGCCTGCTCGAGCAGCGTCACGATGTCGGGCTCGTGCGCGCCGTCGAAGACCGGGGTGGCGATCGGCACGCCGCGGCGCAGGTTGTTGCCGAGTTCGACCAGTCCCTCGTCGTCGAGGCCCTTCACGTCGGCATTGGCGCCGTAGATCAGGTCCATCTTGTCGCGCAGCGGCGCGATGTCGGCGTGGCCCTCCAGCGCCGCCTGGCGCTGATAGGCGTTGACGATCTCGCCCACCTGCCGGCCGAGGCCCGCGCAGGCCCAGCCGAGATGCGTTTCCAGGATCTGGCCGACGTTCATGCGGCTCGGCACGCCGAGCGGGTTCAGCACGATCTCGACCGGCGTGCCGTCGGCCAGGAAGGGCATGTCTTCCTGCGGCACGATCTTGGACACCACGCCCTTGTTGCCGTGGCGGCCCGCCATCTTGTCGCCGGGCTGGATCTTGCGCTTCACCGCGACATAGACCTTGACCATCTTCATCACGCCGGGCGGCAGCTCGTCGCCGCGCTGCAGCTTCTCGACCTTGTCGAGGAAGCGGCTTTCCAGCCCCTTCTTCGCCTCGTCGTACTGCTTGCGCATGGCCTCGAGCTCGCCCATCACGGCGTCGTCGGTCACGGCGAAGTTCCACCACTGCGAGCGCGGGTAGCCCTCGATGACCTCGCGGTCGAGCACGGTCTCCTTCTTGAAGCCGCGCGGGCCGCCGATGCCGGTGTGGCCGTCGAGAACCTGGACCAGGCGCGCATAGACGTTGCGGTCGAGGATCGCGAGTTCGTCGTCGCGGTCCTTGGCGAGCCGCTCGATCTCCTCGCGCTCGATCGCCTGGGCACGCTCGTCTTTGTCGACGCCGTGGCGGTTGAACACCCGCACCTCGACGATCGTGCCGGTCACGCCCGGGGGCACGCGCAGCGACGTGTCGCGCACGTCCGACGCCTTCTCGCCGAAGATGGCGCGGAGCAGCTTCTCCTCCGGCGTCATCGGGCTCTCGCCCTTCGGCGTGATCTTGCCGACCAGGATGTCGCCGGCCTGCACTTCCGCGCCGATGTAGACGATGCCGGCCTCGTCGAGGTTCTTCAGCGCCTCTTCTGAAACGTTCGGGATGTCGCGCGTGATCTCCTCCGGCCCGAGCTTGGTGTCGCGGGCCATCACCTCGAACTCCTCGAGGTGGATCGAGGTGAACACGTCCTCCTTGACGATCTTCTCGGACAGGAGGATCGAGTCCTCGAAGTTGTAGCCGTTCCAGGGCATGAAGGCGACGAGCACGTTCCGCCCGAGCGCCAGGTCGCCGAGGTCCGTCGACGGGCCGTCCGCGATGATGTCGCCCTTCGTCACCCGGTCGCCGACGCGCACCAGGGGCTTCTGGTTGATGCAGGTCGACTGGTTGGAGCGCTGGAACTTCATCAGCCGGTAGATGTCGACGCCGGGCTTGCCGCCGTCGACCTCCTCGGTGGCGCGGATCACGACGCGGGTGGCGTCGATCTGGTCGACGATGCCGGTCCGGCGCGCCGCGATGGCGGCGCCGGAGTCGCGGGCCACGACGGCCTCCATGCCGGTGCCGACGAGCGGCGCGTCGGCCTTCACCAGCGGCACGGCCTGGCGCTGCATGTTCGAGCCCATGAGGGCGCGGTTGGCGTCGTCGTTCTCGAGGAACGGGATCAGGGCGGCCGCCACCGACACGAGCTGCTTCGGCGACACGTCCATGAAGTCGACGCGGTCGACCGGCACCAGCATCACGTCGCCGGCGTGGCGGCACAGCACCAGGTCCTCGGTCAGCCGGCTCTCGCCGCTCATGGCGGCGTCGGCCTGGGCGACGTAGTGCTTGGTTTCCTCCATGGCCGACAGGTAGACGACGTCGTCCGTCACCTGCCCGCCGCGCACGCGGCGATACGGCGCCTCGATGAAGCCGTACTTGTTGACGCGCGCGAAGGTCGCCAGCGAGTTGATGAGGCCGATGTTCGGGCCTTCCGGCGTCTCGATCGGGCAGATGCGGCCGTAATGCGTCGGGTGCACGTCGCGCACCTCGAAGCCGGCGCGCTCGCGCGTGAGGCCGCCCGGGCCCAGCGCCGACAGGCGACGCTTGTGGGTGATCTCGGACAGCGGGTTGGTCTGGTCCATGAACTGCGACAGCTGCGACGAGCCGAAGAACTCGCGCACGGCGGCGGCGGCCGGCTTCGCGTTGATGAGATCCTGCGGCATCACCGTGTCGATGTCGACGGAGGACATGCGCTCCTTGATGGCGCGCTCCATGCGCAGGAGGCCCAGGCGGTACTGGTTCTCCATGAGCTCGCCCACCGAGCGGACGCGGCGATTGCCGAGATGGTCGATGTCGTCGATCTCGCCGCGGCCGTCGCGCAGGTCGACGAGCGCGCGGGCGACCGCGATGATGTCGTCCTTGCGCAGCACCCGCACCGTGTCCTCGGCGTCGAGGTCGAGGCGCATGTTCATCTTCACGCGGCCGACGGCCGACAGGTCGTAGCGCTCGGGGTCGAAGAACAGCGAGTGAAACATCGCCTGCGCGGTGTCGAGCGTCGGCGGCTCGCCGGGGCGCATCACGCGGTAGATGTCGAACAGCGCGTCCTCACGCGACGAGTTCTTGTCGACCGCCAGCGTGGTCCGCACGTAGGGACCGATGTTGATGTGGTCGATGTCGAGGACCGGCAGTTCGCTGAAGCCGTGGTCGAGCAGGCCCGGCAGCGTCTTGGCGGTGATCTCGTCGCCCGCCTCGGCATAGATCTCGCCCGTCTCGGTGTTGTAGAGGTCCTCGGCCAGGTACTGGCCGTAGAGGTCCTCGTCCGAGGCGCGCAGGGCCTTCACGCCCTTGTCGGCGAGCAGCCGCGCCGTGCGGGCCGTGACCTTCTTGCCGGCCTCGATGACGATCTCGCCCGAATCGGCGTCGATCATGTCGACGGCGGCCTTCATCCCCTTCATGCGCTCGGCATTGAAGGGCACGCGCCAGCCGTCCGCCGCATGCTCGTAGCGCACGGTGTTGTAGAAGGTCGACAGGATCTCCTCGCCGTCCATGCCGAGGGCATAGAACAGCGACGTCACCGGGATCTTCCGGCGCCGGTCGATGCGGGCGTAGACGATGTCCTTGGCGTCGAACTCGATGTCGAGCCACGAGCCGCGATATGGGATAATGCGGGCGGCGAACAGCAGCTTGCCCGAGGAGTGGCTCTTGCCCTTGTCGTGGTCGAAGAAGACGCCCGGCGAGCGGTGCATCTGGGACACGATCACGCGCTCGGTGCCGTTCACGATGAACGTGCCGTTGGACGTCATGAAGGGCATGTCGCCCATGTAGACGTCCTGCTCCTTGATGTCCTTGACGGACTTGGCGCCGGTGTCGGGGTCGACGTCGAACACGATGAGGCGCAGCGTCACCTTGAGGGGAGCCGCGAAGGTCATGCCGCGGGCGCGGCACTCGTCGACGTCGAACTTCGGCTGTTCGAACTCGTATTTAACGAATTCCAGCAGCGCGGTGCCGGCGAAGTCGGACACCGGGAACACCGATTTGAAGACCGACTGCAGGCCCTCGTCGGGCCGCCCGCCTTCGGCCTCGTCGACCAGCAGGAACTGATCGTAGGAGGCCTTCTGGACCTCGATCAGGTTGGGCATCTCGGCGACTTCGCGGATGTGACCGAAAAACTTGCGGACCCGTTTCCGGCTGGTGAACGTTTGCGCCATGTCGCTCCTCGTACCTTTCGTGCGGCGGAACTCCGACCGGGCACGCCCCCGGTCTCCGCCTCGAAGATGCCGCCGCTCGTGCGGACCCTCGCCAAAATTCCCGAGCCCAGCCCCCCAGCCCCGGTCGACCCAGTCGGGGTCCGGTGCGGGCGGGCCGTTCCGCGTCACCGCCGGCGCGGGCTCACGCCCCGGCAGGTCCCGTCTCGTCGATGCGGCGCGTCCGGACGGGCTAGACGGAAAACGCCGGAAAGGTCCCGGGGAAACTCCCCGGGACCGATCATCAGATCCAGTTGAGGGGCGCGGTCGCCGCCGCGCGGACCCTCACCTGATTACTTGAGTTCGACCTTGGCGCCGACCTTCTCGAGCTGGGCCTTGAGCTTGGCGGCGTCATCCTTGGACACGCCTTCCTTGACGGGCTTCGGGGCGCCTTCGACGAGGTCCTTGGCTTCCTTGAGGCCGAGACCCGTGATGGCGCGGACTTCCTTGATGACTTCGATCTTCTTGTCGCCGACGGCGGCGAGAATGACCGTGAACTCGGTCTGCTCCTCGACGGGGGCGGCAGCGGCGGCCGGACCGCCGGCGGCGACGGCGACCGTCGCGGCGGCGGCGGAGACGCCCCACTTCTCTTCGAGAAGCTTGGCGAGCTCGGCGGCCTCGAGAACGGTGAGAGCCGACAGGTCGTCGACGATCTGGGACAGGTTAGCCATGGTGAGAATTCTCTATGTCTGGTTCGTGAAGGGTGAAATCAAGGGTGCAGGGTCGGAGCCGCCTCAGGCGGCGTCCTGCGTGGCGCCATCCTTGTCGGCATAGGCCTGGAAGACGCGCGCCAGCTTGGCCTGGGGGGCCGTGGTGAGCTGGGCGAGCTTCGTGGCCGGCGCCTGGATGAGGCCGACGATCCTGCCGCGCAGCTCATCGAGCGACGGCATGGTGGCGAGCGCCCGAACGCCGTTCGGGTCGAGGGCGGTCTTGCCCATTGCGCCGCCGAGGATGACGAACTTCTCGAAATCCTTGGCGAAAGCGGCCGCCACCTTCGGCGCCGCGACCGGATCGTCCGAATAGGCCAGGATGGTGGGCCCCGTCAGCAGCGTGCCGATGGAAGCCACGTCCGTGCCTTCGAGGGCGATCTTGGTCAGGCGGTTCTTGGTGACCTGCACCTTGGCTCCGGCCTCTCTCATCTGCTTGCGCAAGCGCTGAAGCTGCGCGACAGTGAGGCCGGAATAGTGAGCCACGACGACGACGGAGGTCTTCTGGAAGACTCCGTTGAGCTCGTCGATCAGCTCCTTCTTTTCCGTTCTGTCCAAAGTTGAAACTCCGAATAGCGAAGTCTAGCCCCGCGACTGCACAAAGTCCCCACCGAAGCCGGGCGCCGGGGCGCCAGATGCCGGTAGTTTGTGCCTGCCCCCGGCGACCTTTCGGCCTCCGGACAGAAGGATCGAACCAAATCTGAAGGCCCGCTGGCGCAGGCCCTTGTCTCAAACCGGCTTCACCGTCTATGCGGGCTCCCCGTCGAACCCCGGCACGAGGCCGGCATCCTGGGATTCAAGCCACCGCTCCCGAGGCCCTTGGGCCGACGCCGCCGGCCGGAGCCGGGAGGCGGGAAACGGTGTGGCACCTGCAGTCTTGGACAGGACACGGCCGGAAAGGGTGCGGGATCGCTCCAGCACCTTCCGGCCTTCAGGTCGCGGCGGCATCTCCCCGAGGGGATCGACCGACGCGGTCTTCGAGGCCCCTCGCGGGACCCTTCCGCCCTCATAAAGACTTCACATCTCTATGCCAAGCGAATTCCCCCTCCCGCGCAGGTTTTGCGCGGGAGGGGGTCGTCACAGGCGTCCGACGACCGTTCAGGCGTTGCCGAGCGTCGCGGGGTCGACCTTCACGCCGGGGCCCATCGTGGACGAGATGGCGACGCGCTGCAGGTAGGTGCCCTTGGCCCCGGCCGGCTTGGCACGGGTCACGGCGTCCACGAAGGCCTTGATGTTCTCGACGAGCTTCTCGTCGTCGAACGAGGCCTTGCCGACGCTGCCCTGCACGATGCCGGCCTTCTCGACGCGGAACTCCACGGCGCCGCCCTTGGACGCCTTGACGGCGCCGGCGACATCCATGGTGACGGTGCCGACGCGCGGGTTCGGCATCAGGCCGCGCGGGCCCAGCACCTTGCCGAGCCGGCCCACCAGGCCCATCATGTCGGGCGTGGCGATGCAGCGGTCGAAGTCGATCGTGCCGCCCTGGACAGCCGCCACGAGCTCCTCGGCGCCGATCACGTCGGCCCCGGCGTTGCGGGCCTCGTCGGCCTTGGCGCCGCGGGCGAAGACGGCGACGCGGACGTTGCGGCCCGTGCCGTTCGGCAGGTTGACGACGCCGCGGACCATCTGGTCGGCGTGCTTCGGGTCGACGCCGAGGTTCATGGCGATCTCGACGGTCTCGTCGAACTTCGTCTTGGACCGGCTCTTCACGAGGCCGACGGCTTCGCCGACGCCGTAGAGCTTGATGCGGTCGATGCCCTCGCGGGCGGCGGCGATGCGCTTTCCGATCTTAGCCATTGCTGTTAGCCCACCACCTCGAGGCCCATGGAACGGGCGGAACCTTCGACCATCGACATCGCGGCCTCGACCGACGCGCAGTTGAGGTCGACGATCTTGCGCTCGGCGATCTCGCGCACCTGGGCGCGCGTGACGCGGCCGACGGTGCCGCGACCCGGGGTCTTGGACCCGGACTTGATGCCGGCCGCCTTCTTGAGGAAGAACGACACGGGCGACAGCTTCAGCTCGAAGGTAAAGGACCGGTCCTGGAAGGCCGTGATGACGACCGGGATCGGCGAGCCCTTCTCCATCTGCGCCGTGCGGGCGTTGAAGGCCTTGCAGAATTCCATGATGTTCAGGCCGCGCTGACCCAGCGCGGGACCGATGGGCGGCGACGGGTTGGCGCTTCCGGCCGGAACCTGAAGCTTGATGTAGCCCGTGATCTTCTTTGCCATGGGTGACTCCGGATGACGCCCCGCACCGCAGGGGGACGGGGCCGTTCAGGATCGTGGTGCGTCGCGGGACACCGGCTTGGCGGACCGGGCCTGACTTCCACGGGTGAAGCCGGCCCGGAGGCCGGCGGCCGCGCGCCCCGCTCGCGGGGTGCGCGGATCGGGTCAGAGCTTCTCGACCTGACCGAATTCGAGATCCACGGGCGTGGCGCGCCCGAAGATGGACACCGCGACCTTGACGCGCGAGCGGCCCTCGTCGACCTCCTCGACGGTGCCGTTGAAGGACGCGAAGGGACCGTCCGACACCCGCACCTGCTCGCCGACCTCGAAGGTGACGGAGGACTTCGGACGCTCGACGCCCTCGGCGACCTGTCCCTTGATGCGGTCCGCCTCGGCGTCGCTGATCGGGTGGGGCTTGTTGTCGGCGCCGAGGAAGCCCGTCACCTTCGGGGTGTTCTTGATGAGGTGGTAGATCTCGTCCGTCAGTTCCGTCCGCACCAGCACGTAGCCGGGGAAGAACTTGCGCTCGGAGTTCACCTTGCGGCCGCGCTTCACCTCGATGAAGTTCTCCGTCGGGACCAGGATCTCCTCGAACCGGTCGGCGAGGCCGCGCTGGGCGGCCTGCTCACGGATGGACTCGGCCACCTTCTTCTCGAAGTTCGAATAAGCGTGAACGATGTACCAACGCATGCTCATGGACGGGGACTCGACGGTGATGGGGCCGATGGACGCGAGACTTCAGACCGACCCGTAGCCGAGGACGAGCGACACGACGAAGTGGATCAGCTCGTCGACGGCCACGAAGAACACCGCGGCCAGCACCACCATGATGAGGACCATGATGGTCGTGATCGTGGTCTCGCGCCGGGTCGGCCACGTCACCTTGCGGGCTTCGGTGCGGACGTCCTGGATGAATTCGAAGGGGTTGGCCATGGCATGTCCGGGCGGCTCGGGCGGAAGGAGCTCCCGCGGCGCCGAAATGAAGAGCGGCGCGCGACCGTCAGGCCGCGCGCCCCTGCCCCGACCTATAGAGGCCCGGACGGAAGGAACCAAGTGAAAAGATTGGGACGCGGCGAGTGTGCGGGAGCAGTACCACGCGAGTGGCAGGAGAGGTGGGACTCGAACCCACAACCCCCGGTTTTGGAGACCGGTACTCTAGCCGATTGAGCTACACTCCTGCAGGGCGCCCTACCCGTCCGCGGACCGATCGGACGCCACCGGCACTATCTGCCCCATTCCGCCCGCCGTGGCAAGGGGTCGGGGCGCGATGGCGCGCCTGCACGGACGCCGGAGGCGGGCCGCGGGGGCATGGCGCAGGGCTCGGCACGCGGCCCGCCGGGCCGGCGTCCGCGAGGGCCCGTGCCGCGCCGGCGCTCGGTTGACGGATGGCGGGGCCACGATCCATGCTCGCGGCACTCTCGACCACCTCAGCCGCAGGCGCCGCGACCCGAACGCGGTGTTCAAGCGTTGCATCGGCGATCCGCAAGGCTCGCCCGGCGCCAAGAAACGGAGACCACGATGAAAGCGCTCTGCGCGAAATTCAGCATCGGACAGGTTGTGCGGCACCGCAAATATCCGTTCCGCGGGCTGATCTACGACGTGGACCCGGTCTTCGCCAACACGGAGGAATGGTGGCTGTCCATCCCCGAGGACGTGCGGCCCATCAAGGAACAGCCGTTCTACCACCTCTTCGCCGAGAACACCGAGACCGAATACATCGCCTACGTGTCGGAGCAGAACCTTCTGCCCGACGAGTCCGGCGAGCCGCTGCGCCATCCGCAGATCGGCGACAGCTTCGTGCGCACCGAGGCCGGCGCCTACCGGTCGAAGGACACGGCCCGGAACTGAGCCCGGCGCCGGAACGGCGAAGGGGCGCGCATCGAGATGCGCGCCCCTCCATGGGTGAACGACGACGCGCCGGTCGGCGCGATGGACCGATCAGGGCTTGGCGGCGGGAGCCGGAGCCGGTGTGGCCGGGGCGGCACCGGCGGCAGCCGGGGCGGCGGGCTGGCTCTCGAGCGCCTTGCGCTGGGCCTCGGCCCGCTGCTCGAGCTGCTTCTGGAGTTCGGCCTGCATCGCCTGCTGCTGCTTGACGATCTCTTCCTGCGGGATGGCGGGGCCGTCGACGGCCTTGCCGAAATTGGCCAGCGGCAGCGCGAAGGTGATCTCGTTGTTGGCCGGGCCCTTCACGGCGACGTTGAAGGTCGTGCCCTTCTTCATCTGGTCGAGGAACGACCCCTTGATCCGCGTCTCGGCGAAGCAGCCGTTCGGCATGCAGAGCGAATAGGAGGCGTCGACGACCGCGCCCTTGTCGACCGAAAGCCGGACGCCGGGCTTCAGCAACAGCGAGTTCGGCAGCAGCAGGCGGATGTCGCGGGCGTCCTCGCCCTTCACGTCGTAGAGGGCCAGCGCGATCAGCGGCGGCTGGTCGGCCGCGACGGTGAAGTCGCGCGTCGTCAAGCACATCTCCTTGGCGCCCGGCTGCATCTTCGGGCAAACCTTGGTCCAGTTGGACTTCTCGACCGTCTTCATCTCGATGCGGGCGGGGCCGCTGGGGTTCTGCGGCTGGCCCTGGGGGGCCGCTCCGGCCGGGGCGGGGGCGGCGGTCTGGGCCTGGGCCTGGGCGGCGATCAGCGCCCCGGCCAGGAGGGCGGCGGCCCCGAGTTTCATCGGCTGGATCGGCATGGGGTGTCCTCGTCGTGTGGAAGGCGGGATGGTGGGGACGCGTGTGTTCGGATTCCGCCGCTCAAGCCCGGACAGGGCGGCGCCGCGACGCGCGGGCCGCGTGGGCACCTGCCCCTGCGGGCCGAAGGACCGGCGACGCCGCGGCACGCTGCGGCTCGGCCGGCCCGGGATCGGCACGCGCACCGGCGCCTCGTCTCGCGCGGTCGCGCCGGACGGCGCGCGCCGCATCGAGCCGCCGATGCCCGTCGGGACCCTCTTCGTGGCGGAATGCGGCGACACGTTGTCGGGCCACCGCAACCGCCGCCTCTGTCGATGATCTCGGGCGCGATTGCAAGCCGCACGACGGAGGCCGGGCCGATCACGCCACACCCGCACCAGCATCGCCGTGCAGGATGGCCATCATGATCGCGTCCCGGATGAGTCTCGCCATGTCGTCGAAGTCCCGCGCCCGAGCCGCCGCCGCCGCCGTGCTGGCCGCGGCGTCGCTCGCCTGCGCGGCCCCCGGGGGCGCCCGCGCCGCGCCCGCCATCGCCATGCACGGCGCGCCGGCCCTGCCCGAAGGCTTCGCGCACTTTCCCTATGCCGACCCGGCGGCACCGAAGGGCGGGCGGCTGCGGCTCTGCCTGCTCGGCACCTTCGACAGCCTGAACCCCTTCAACCTCAAGGCCGGCTCCACCGCGCAGGGCCTCAACACCATGGTGTTCGAGAGCCTGATGGCCCGCTCCCAGGACGAGCCCTTCACGCTCTACGGGCTGATCGCCAGCGGCATGGACACCGACGAGGCGCGCTCCTTCGCGACCTTCCACCTCGATCCCGCGGCCCGATTCTCGGACGGCACGCCCATCACGGCCGACGACGTGCGGTTCACCTTCGACCTCCTGAAGGCCAAGGGGCGCCCGCAGCAGCGCCAAGCCTTCGCCGAAGTGAAGGGCGTGTCGACGCCCGACCCCCGCACGGTCCGCTTCGACCTCGCCGGCATCGGCGACCGCGAACTGCCGCTCTTCCTCGGGCTCATGCCGGTGCTGCCGCGCCACGGCGTCGATGCCGCGCATTTCGACGAGTCGACCCTCAAGCCGCCCCTCGCCAGCGGGCCCTACCGGGTGGCCGCCGTCGAGCCCGGCACCAGGCTGGTGCTGGAGCGCAACCCCGCCTACTGGGGCGCCGACCTGCCGAGCCGCCGCGGGATGTTCAACTTCGACCGCGTCGACATCGACTATTACCGCGACGCCAACAGCCTCTTCGAGGTGTTCAAGGCCGGGCTCTGCGACTTCCGCATCGAGACCGACCCGGCGCGCTGGCTCACCGGCTACGACGTCCCGATCATCCGGGACGGCCGGGACGTGAAGGAGGCGGTGCCCCTGCGGCTGCCGAAGGGCATGGAGGGGTTCGCCTTCAACACGCGCCGGCCGCTCTTCGCCGACGTGCGGGTGCGCGAGGCGCTGGGCGCCATGTTCGATTTCGGCTGGGTCAACCGCAACCTCTACGGCGGCCTGTATCGCCGCACGCCGAGCTTCTTCGCCGAAAGCCCGCTGGCCTCGACGGGCCGCCCGGCCGATGCCGACGAGGCCGCCATCCTGGCCCCCTACCCCGGCGCCGTCCGGCCCGACATGCTCGACGGCTCCTGGCTGCCGCCGGCGGGCGACGCCTCGGGGCGGGACCGCGCCGAAGCCAGGCGCGCGCTGGCGCTGCTGGCCTCCGCCGGCGACCGGCTCGACGGCACCGTGATGCGCCAGGCCGACGGCACGCCCTTCCGCTTCGAGATCATGGTGGTGGACCGCCGCCAGGAGCGCCTGGCCCTGGCCTTCTCCGACAGCCTGCGCGACATCGGCATCGAGGCCGTGGTGCGGCTCGTCGACGAGGTGCAGTACCAGCGCCGGCGCCAGGGCTTCGACTTCGACATGATGCTGGGCCAGTGGACGGCATCGCCCTCCCCCGGGGCCGAGCAGCGCTCCCGCTGGACCTCGGCCGCCGCCGCCCAGCCGGCCTCGTTCAACCTGCCGGGCGCGCGCTCGCCGGCCATCGACGCCGCCGTGACGGCCATCCTCGAAGCCAAGACGCAGGACGGTTTCACGGCTGCCGTCCGCACGCTCGACCGCCTGCTGCTGTCGGGCTTCTACATCGTGCCGCTGTTCCACACCGAGGACCAGTGGATCGCCTACGCGTCCCGGCTCGGCAGGCCGGCGACGGTGCCGCTCTTCGGCTTCAACAACGTCACGCCGATCGAGCTCTGGTGGCAGAAGCCGGGCGGGTGACCCGCCGCGCCGGCCCGGCGCCCGGCGCTCACCGCGTCGCCACCACGGCGACGCCGGCCCCCACCATCAGGCCGCCGGCGATCCGGTTCGTGCGCCGCACCACCGCCGGGTCGCGCAGGGCGCGGCGGGCCCGCGACGCCAGCGCGACATGGGTGCCCACCACGACGACCTCGACCGCCAGGATCACGGCGGCGAGCAGGCCGACCTGCCCCGGCGTCAGCGAGGGGCCGACGATGTTGGGCAGCAGCGCCACGTAGAAGAGGGGCATCTTGGGGTTGCCGAGGTTCAGCGCCACCCCGGTCGCGAAGGTGCCGACGAGGCTTCGCCCCCCGGCCCTCGCCCCGGGCGCCGGCATGGTCGGCGAGGCCGTCCAGAGCCGGACGCCCATCCATACCAGGTAGGCGGCGCCGGCGTAGCGCAGCACCGTCATCAGCGTCCCCATGCCGGCCGCCACCGCGGACAGGCCGAAGGCCGCCAGCACCAGGAAGGCCAGCACGCCCATCGTGGTCCCGGCGCCGTAGGCGATGCCGGAGGCCGCGCCATGCGTGACGGTGCGGGTCACGACCGTCATGTTGTCGGGACCGGGGCTGGCGGCGAAGACCAGGAAAGCGGCCGCGAAGGCGGCGAGGGTGGCGGCGTCCATGGCGGCGCTCCGGCGACCAAAGGTCGAAGATGCCATGGTTTCCGGCGCCGGCACAACCGTCCTGGCCGGTTGGCGACGTGCCAGAGTCCGATCCCAGGGGCTTGACCCGGCCGTCGGCCGGACCGGAGCTCAACAAGCGAGGTCCGGGTCACAGAAGCTCGCCGACCGACAGTCGAGGACGCCGCTCGATGATGCGGCGTCCCCGGAGCTGGGCTCTACTCGTCTTGCGGGAATGTGTCGGTGGCCACTTCGATGAAGTAGCCACCTTTCGCCCTGAAATAGAACGTCCAGGCTCCATGGAATTCCCTGGGCTCTTGTACATCCCAGCCGTCGGTTTTCAGACGAGCATTCAATGCATCGACGTCGTCTCGGCTCTCCTGGATGAAGCCGATATGATGCTTGATGAAGTTAGCCGGGTAGGCAAACCCATCTGACTTGCCGAATGTGTTGAGCACGAACAGCATGTCGGCATCATCGCGCATCACAGCAAGATTTTCGCCTTGCATATGCAGGGTCTTCAATCCGAAGTAGGTTTCGAACATCGCACGATCTGCGACGACATCGGAACTGAAGAGATTGATATGGTTCAGTCTCATAGACGCACCTTTCCTGTGACCTTGGAAAGGACGCGCAGGTAGCCGACTGCTGACGGCAGCCGCCATGTACGAGCGCTTGCCACCCGGACTACCGACCGGGCTGTGACTTTTACACGTCCAAGGGTCGACTAGCTGCGCCACCCTCCACCGTCAAGTTCAGCGACCCGCCACGCCGTCACCGGCCCGATGGATGTCGCGTCACACGCCGCCCTCGGCCGCCGCCAGCTGGGCGGCCTGGTGCTCGGTCGTCAGCGCGTCCACCACCTCGTCGAGCGCTTCGCCAGCGATGACCTTGTCGAGCTTGTAGAGGGTCAGGTTGATGCGATGGTCCGTCAGGCGCCCCTGCGGGAAGTTGTAGGTGCGGATGCGCTCCGACCGGTCGCCGGAGCCGACCTGCGCCTTGCGGTCGGCCGAGCGCTCGTCGTCGAGCTTCTGGCGCTGCAGGTCGAAGATGCGCGAGCGCAGCACCGCGAAGGCCTTCTGCCGGTTGCGGTGCTGCGAGCGCTCCTCCTGCATGAAGACGACGATGCCGGTCGGCAGGTGGGTGAGGCGGATGGCCGATTCCGTCTTGTTGACGTGCTGGCCGCCGGCGCCCTGGGCCCGCATCGTGTCGATCTTCACGTCGGCATCGGGCAGCGCGACGTCGACCTCCTCGGCCTCGGGCAGCACCGCCACGGTGGCGGCCGAGGTGTGGATGCGCCCCTGGGTCTCGGTGTTGGGGACGCGCTGCACGCGGTGCACGCCGCTCTCGAACTTCAGCTTGGCGAAGACCCCCGCGCCCTGCACCTCGGCGACGATCTCCTTGTATCCCCCCGCCGTGCCCTCGCTGACCGACAGGACGTCGACCTTCCAGCGGTGCAGGTCGGCGTAGCGGCTGTACATGCGGAACAGGTCGCCGGCGAAGAGCGCGGCCTCGTCGCCGCCCGTGCCGGCCCGGATCTCCAGAATGGCGCTCTTGGCGTCGGCGGCGTCCTTGGGCAGCAGGGCCAGGCGGATCTCCGTCTCGAGGCTCGCCAGCGCTTCCGTGGCCTCGGCCCGCTCGCCCTCCGCCAGCGCCCGCATCTCGTCGTCGAGCGCCGGCTCGGCCAGCATGGACAAGACGCCGTCGAGCTCCGCCTGCTTGTCCCGGTGGGCGCGGATCACCGTCACGAGGGCGTCGGTGTCGCTGAGCTCGCGCGACAGCGCCACGAAGGTGGCGGCATCGGGCCCCTCCGACAGGCGCGCCGAGACTTCCTCGTGGCGGCGGAGGATGAGATCGAGCTTGGAATGGGGGAGCATCGCGACCGTGGGACCAGGAGGGCGCTCGGGTGTGTCAGGCCGTCGCCGACACACCCGGGCTTTGACATGCGAGCCTGTGCACAGGCTTCAAAGCGGCAGGCTGTGCCGCTCCGCATAGGCGGTGAGGGCGGGCCGCAGCGAGGCGGCGCCGTCCTCCGACGCCAGGAGGTCCCCGACATAGGCCGCGGCGTCGGCCGCGTCGAGGCCGAGCAGCATGGCCTTCACGGGGCCGAGCGAGGAGGCCGACATGGACAGGTTGCGGAAGCCGAGCGCCACCAGCGCCAGCGCGCCGATCGGCTTGCCGCCGAACTCGCCGCACAGCGTCACCGGGATGCCGTAGCGGTGCCCGGCCTCGGCGATCGTCCGCAGGGCGCGCAGCATGGCGGGCGACAGCGGGTCGAAGCGCGTCGCCACGCGCTTGTTGTCGCGGTCCACCGCGAACAGATATTGCATGAGGTCGTTCGAGCCGACCGACAGGAAGTCGGCCCGCCGCGCCATGGCGTCCATCTCCCACAGCAGCGACGGCACCTCGACCATGGCGCCGAGCTTGAGGTCGGAGGGGACGGGGTGGCCGTGGCGCGCCATCCCGTCGAGCTCGCGGCCCACCATGGCCTTGGCGGCGTCGAATTCCGCCGCGCTGGCGATCATCGGGAACATGATCCGCATCGCCCGGCCGCCCCCGGCGCGGAGCAGCGCGCGCAGCTGCGAGCGCAGCAGCCCCGGCCTGTCGAGCCCGATGCGGATGGCGCGCCAGCCCAACGCCGGGTTGGGCTCGTCGGGCCGCGCCATGTAGGGCAGCACCTTGTCGCCGCCGATGTCGAGCGTGCGGAACGTCACCGGCCGGTCGCCGACGGCGTCGAGGACGGAACGGTAGAGCGCCGTCTGCTGCTCGATGCGGGGAAAGCGGGACGCCACCATGAAGAGCAGTTCGGTGCGGAACAGCCCGATCGACGCCGCCCCGGTCTCGGCCACGTGCGGCAGGTCGAGCAGCAGGCCGGCGTTCATGTGCAGCCCGATCTCGACGCCGTCGGCGGTGACCGGGGGCACGTCCCGCAGCTTGCGGTATTGTTCCTGCCGCCGGGCGCCGAAGCGGGCCTTCTCGGCATAGGCGGCCTCGACGTCGGACGGCGGCCGGACCTCGACGACGCCGAGCGAGCCGTCGAGGATCAGCCCGTCGCCGGGCTCGACGAGGCTCGACACGTTGGCGACATCGCCGACGAGCGGGATGCCGAGGGCCCGGGCCACGATGGCGACGTGGCTCGACGCCCCGCCATCCTCCAGCACGAGGCCGCGCAGCTTCGACCGGTCGTAGTCGAGCAGCGCGGCCGGCCCCATCGACCGGGCCACGATGACGGCGTTCTCGGGCAGGGCGTGGAGCGGCGCCACCATGCTCTCGCCGGTGAGCTGGTGCAGCAGGCGGTTGGCGAGTTCGTCGAGGTCGTGCAGGCGGTCGCGCAGGTAGGGGTCGGTCTGGCGCACGAGCTTGGCGCGCGTGTCGCTCTGCACGCGCTCGACGGCGGCCTCCGCCGTGAGGCCGGTCATCACGGCTTCGCGCAGCCGGCGCAGCCAGCCCCGGTCATTGGCGAACATGCGGAAGGTTTGCAGCACCTCGCGATGTTCGCCCGGCCCCGCGACGTCGCCCTGGTCGACGAGGCGGTCGATCGACTCGCGCAGCGCCGCGATGGCGTCCTCCAGCCGGGCGATCTCGCTGTCGACGTTCTCCGCCACGAGCCGGGTCACGATGACCCGCGGCTCGTGCAGCACGGCATGGCCGAGCCCCACGCCCTCCACCACCGCCGAGCCCTTGAGGCTCAGCGGCTGGCGCAGCACGGCGGGGCCGGGCAGCATGGCCTGGAGTTCGCCGGCGGCGATCATCTCGGCCAGCAGCATCGCGGTGGTCTGGAGCGCCTCGACCTCCTCCTCGGAATATTGCCGCCGCGCCTTGTTCTGCACCACCAGCACGCCGAGCGTGTTGCCGCCGCGCAGGATCGGCACGCCGAGGAAGGACAGGTAGATCTCCTCGCCGGTCTCGGGCTTGTAGGAGAAGGCGGGGTGGTTCTGGGCGTCGGGCAGGGCCAGCGCCTCGGCCGAGGCCGCGATGAGGCCGACGAGGCCCTCGCCCTTGCGCATCGTCGTCTGGTGGACGGCTTCGCGGTTCAGGCCCTCGGTGGCGTAGAGCTCGAGCCGGCCGTCGGCGTGCAGCACGTAGACCGAGCACACCTCGGCCACCATGTTGAAGGCGATCTGGACGACGATCTTGTCGAGGCGTTCCTGCGCCGAGATCGGCTCGGCCATGACTTCGCGCAGCCGACGCAGCAGCAGTCGCGGTCCGGCCAGAGCGCCACGCATCGCCTGCTTCCCCAAACGCCCGGCCGCTCCGGCCCGTCCCCTGACCCTATACCCGGAGCGTCGCCCGCCCGGCAAGGGGAACGGCCCGGCGCCGCATCGGGCGGCGCCGGCTCAGGGCCTGTGAATGTCGCGCCCCCGTGCCTGGATGCCCGCTGTGAACGCTACGGACTCGTCGTGGCTTTCGGAGACATCGGCACGCCGTCACCAAGCTTCAGGGCTTGTCGAGCCCGTAGAGCGTGTGCAGCGTCCGCACGGCGAGTTCGGTATAGGCGGAATCGATCAGCACCGAGAACTTGATCTCGGAGGTCGTGATGGCGCGGATGTTGATGCCCTTCTCGGACAGGGCGCGGAAGGCGCGGGCCGCGACGCCGGCGTGGGAGCGCATGCCGATGCCGATGGCCGAAACCTTGACGACGTCGTCGGTGCCCTGCAGCACCGTGTAGCCGATCTCCTCCCGGCGTTCGGCGAGCAGCGCCTTGGCGCGCTCGAAGTCCGCGCCCGGCACCGTAAAGGTCATGTCGGTTGTGGTGGTGTCGTCGCTGACGACCTGGATGATCATGTCGACGTTGATGCCGGCCTCGGCCAGCGGCATGAAGATCGCCGCCGCCACGCCGGGCTTGTCGGCGATGCGGCGCAGCGTGATCTGCGCCTCGTCCTTGGCGAAGGCGATGCCGGTGACGACCTGTTGTTCCATGATGTCTTCCTCGGCGCAGATCAGCGTGCCGGGCTTGGGTTGGGCGGGATCGTCGAAGGACGAGCGGACGAAGACCTTGACGTTGTGGTTCATGGCCACTTCGACCGAGCGGACCTGCAGCACCTTGGCGCCGAGCGACGCCATCTCGAGCATCTCTTCGAAGGTGACGCGGTCGAGCCGGCGGGCCTTGGGCACGACCCGGGGATCGGTGGTGTAGACGCCGTTGACGTCCGTGTAGATGTCGCAGCGGTCGGCGCCGATGGCGGCCGCCACCGCCACCGCGCTGGTGTCGGAACCGCCGCGGCCGAGCGTGGTGATGCGGCCCGAATCGCCGTGCAGGCCCTGGAAGCCCGCGATCACGGCGACCTCCTGGCGCTCGGAGAAGCGGCGCACGATCTCGCCGCCGTCGATCGACTGGATGCGGGCGGCGCCGTGGGCGTCCGACGTCAGGATGGGGATCTGCCAGCCCTGCCAGGAGCGGGCCTGGACACCCATCTCCTGCAGCACGATGGCCATGAGGCCCGCGGTGACGAGTTCGCCCGATGCCACGATCGCGTCGTATTCGCGGGCGTCGTGCAGCGGCGAGGCTTCGGCGCACCAGGCGACGAGTTCGTTCGTCTTGCCCGACATGGCCGACACGATGACGGCGACCTCGTGGCCCGCGTCGACCTCGCGCTTGACGTGGCGGGCGGAGTTGCGGATCCGATCGATGTTGGCGACGGAGGTGCCGCCGAATTTCAGGACAAGACGGCTCATCGGCTCTGGACAGGAGGAACGGGACCGGCCCCGGGGTCCGCGGCGCGCGCCGGGGCTCGCCCCCGGGCCGGAGGGCGCGTATGGATGGCGGCACCGGCCCGCATTGTCAACGCGGGCCGCCGGAAGCCCAGCCCCCATGCCGCAACCCACCGCCCCCACCGACTACGGCCCCGCGACCCGCGTGGACGGCGCCGACGTCGCCCGCTACGACGCGCTCGGCGACGCCTGGTGGGACCCCAAGGGCGCCATGGCGCCGCTCCACCGCCTGAACCCCACCCGCCTGCGCTACATCCGCGACCTGATCGTGCGGCACTTCGCGGTGGGAGCAGACGCGCCCCTGCCCCTCGCCGGGCTGTCGATCCTCGACATCGGCTCGGGCGGCGGCCTGTTGTCCGAGCCTCTGGCGCGGCTCGGCGGCCGCGTCACCGGGATCGACCCCGCGCCCAACAACGTCGCGGTGGCGGCGCGCCACGCCGCCGAGGCCGGCGTCGCGGTGGACTACCGGGCGACGACGGCGGAAACCCTGGCCGAGGCCGGCGACCTCTTCGACGTCGTGCTGGCTCTCGAGGTCGTCGAGCACGTGCCCGACCCCGACGCCTTCGTCATGACGGCCTGCGGGCTGGTGCGCCCCGGCGGCCTCTTCGTGCTGTCCACCCTGAACCGCACCGCCAAGAGCTTCGCGCTGGCCATCGTGGGCGCCGAATACGTGCTGCGCTGGCTGCCGCGCGGCACCCACGACTGGAACCAGTTCCGCACCCCGGACGAGATCGCCACGCCGGTGCGCCTCGCCGGGTTGAAGCTCCTCGACCGCACCGGCATGGTCTTCGACCCGCTGCGCAACAGCTGGGGCCTGTCGCGCGACACGGACGTCAACTACCTGGTGTCGGCGAAGCGACCCGCATAGGTCCCGAGCCTCGGCGCCCGTCCAGCGGGCGGATCGGCCTCAGCGCCAACGCTCCAGCGCGAGCAGCACGCCCCCGGCCGCCAGCGCCCAGAACGGCGCGCCGATGCCGGCGACGACGATGCTCGAGGCCGCGACCGCGAAGGTGACGATGGCGGGCAGGCGCTCGCGCTCGTCGCCGAGAGCGGTGGCGAGGGCGCCGGCGAGGCTGCCCAGCAGGGCGAGGCCGGCCACGGCCTGGATCAGCAGGGGCGGCGAGGCCGTGACCAGGACGGCGGCGGCGCCCGCGCCGAGGCCGAGCGCCACGTAGGCGAGGCCGGCCACCACGGTCGACCAATAGCGCCGGGCGGGGTCGGCATGGGCGTCGGGCCCGGCGCAGAGCGCCGCCGTGATGGCGGCGAGGTTCATCAGCGGGCCGCCGAGCAGGGCCGTGACGGCCGAGCCGAGGCCGGTGGCGACGAAGATCGGCCCGATCCGGGGGCGGTAGCCGTTGGCCTGCAGCACGGCGAGGCCCGGCACGTTCTGGGACGCCATGGTGACGATGAACAGCGGCAGGCCGAGGCTGCCGAGCGTGGCCCAGACGAGGCTCGGGGGCGTGAAGGCCGGCTGGGGCCAGCTCCCGGCGAAGGCGCCGGGCGGCAGCTTGGCGACGAAGACCACGACGGCGATGGTGACGAGGAGTGCCGCCGGCACCGCATAGGGCCGGGCGAAGCGCCAGGCCAGCGCCCAGGCCAGGACGATCGGGGCCGCCAGGGCCGGCACCTCCGTCATGGCCTTCACGGGCGCGAGGCACAGGCCGAAGAGGATGCCGGCCAGCATGGCGCCGGCGAGGCTCTTCGGGATGGCGCCGACGAGCCGGCCGAAGGGCGACCACACGCCCGCCACGACGATCAGCGCCGCGGCGAACAGCAGGGCGCCGACCGCCGCCGGATAGCCGCCGGCCGGCAGGCCCGTGGCGATCATCAGGGCCGAGCCGGGCGTCGACCAGACGATCGAGATCGGCTCGCGCCGCCACAGGCTGAGCCCGATGGACATCACCCCCTGCAACACGCAGATGGCGAGCAGGCCCGAGGCGGCCTGGGCCGGGGTCGCGCCGACCCGCGTCAGCCCCTGCAGCACGATGGTGAAGGTCGAGGCGAATCCCACGATGGCGGCGAGCAGCCCGGTCGAGACGGGCTGCAGCCAGGAGCCGCGGGGCGGATCCCGCCGCGGGACGATAGCGGCGGACGGCGAGGCGACGTCGGCGACGGCCGAGGACATGGGGACTCCCGGGGAGGGTGGCGTTCCGCGTTCCTGACGGGATCGGCGCCGGGCCGCAAGCCCGGCCCGCGCAGACTCGGCGACTGTTGCGGGCTCGCGACGGAACGCCTCTCGATAGGACTGAGGGACCCGTCCCCGTTGCGGGCGGACCGGCGTCCCTTCATCGGCCCTCAAGCGGCGCGGACATCGACCGCTGCCGAAGCCGCGCCATCGACCGTGAAGGGCTCGCAGCGCTCCTCGCCGTCCGGCCCGAGCGTCAGCACGCTGCCGGACGGCACGGACCGCCAATCCGTCCCCGCGTCGAAAGGCTCGGAGGCGATGATGCGCCCGGCGGCCTCGTGCCGCCAATAGAGCGAGGGCGGCCGCCCGTCGCTGGCCCAACGGAAGGCCCGCAGCCGCGCCCCGTCGGCATGGACGGCGGCGAAGCGCAGCGGCTTGCCGATGCCGGCGCCGCGCAGGATGGCGAGGATCTCGCCCAGGGTCGCCGCCATGGCGCCGACCGGGTCCTCGGCGAGGCCCCGGGCCAGGGCGGCGAGGAAGATTACCTCGCTGTCGCCGTTGCCGCGCCGCAGCCCGTAGGTGTCGTCGGGGACCAGCGCGTCGACGCGGCGGCGGACGGTCTCGTAGCCTCCGATCTGGCCGTTGTGCATGAAGAGGTGCCGCCCGTGGGTGAAGGGGTGGCAGTTCGCCGCCGACACGTCGCCCGAGGTCGCCGAGCGGATATGGGCGGCGAACATCGGGCTGCGGATCTGCCGGCACAGCGACAGGAGGTTGCGGTCCGACCAGGCCGGCAGGATGCCGTGATAGGTGCCGGGCTCCTCGCGCTCGCCGTACCAGCCGATGCCGCAGCCGTCGGCGTTCACCACCGTCTTGGCTTCGCGGGCCGCGAGCGACTGCGCGATCAGCGAGGCCTCGGGGGTGACGAGCAGCCGATCGAGGAGGCTCGGCGCACCGAGGTAGGCGAGGAAGCGGCACACGGGGTCAGGCGGCGTCGCGCAGCGCGGGCCGCTCGGCGCCGAGCGCGAAGTCGAGCGCCGCACGGGCGTGGATCGCCGTGGAATCGAATCCCGGCACCGGCAGCGCGCCGGGATCCAGCAGCAGGCAGATCTCGGTGCAGCCCAGGATGACGCTGTCGGCCCCGGCGGCGACGCCGCGGGCGATCACATCCATCATCCGGGCACGCGAGCTTTCCCGCACAAGCCCCTGGCACAGCTCGTCGAAGATGATGTCGTGCACCAGCCCGCGGTCGTCCGCCGCCGGCACCACGACGTCGATGCCGGTCCCGGCCCGCATGCGCCGGGCGTAGAAGCCGTGCTCCATCGTGTAGCGGGTGGCGAGGAGCAGCGGGCGCCGGCACCCCGCGGCGGCGATGTCACGGCCCGTCTCGGCGATGATGTCGATCAGCGGCACGCCGGCGGCGCGCTCCACCGGCTCGGAGACGAGATGCATGGTGTTGGTGCAGATCAGCACGCAATCGGCGCCGGCTCGCGCCAGGCCGGCGCCGGCCGCCCCCAGCATGGTGCCGGCCTCGTCCCAGCGCCCGGCCTTCTGCAGGCGGACGACGGACTCGAAGTCGAGCGAATGGAGCAGCACGGCGGCCGAATGCAGCCCGCCGCGGCGGGCCCGCACGCCCTCGTTCAGCATGCGGTAGTAGACGAGGGTGCTTTCCCACGACATGCCGCCGATGAGGCCGATGGTCTTCATGCTGTCGCTCCTGCGCTGACCCATCGAGATCATGGCGCAGCTTCGGAACAAACGGTGCGCGTTTTCAGCTTGGCCAGCGCCGCATCGTGCAAGGGCCGGGCGCGATAACGTACGGCGGCGCCAACCGTTTGCGCTGCAGGCCTGACCGGCGCAAATTGGTTTCCATGCTCGACGACCGCGACCGCAAGCTCCTCACCCTGCTCCAGCGCGATGCCGAGGCGTCGGTGACGGTTCTCGCGGAGCGCGTGGCGCTCAGCGTCTCGGCCTGTTCGCGCCGCATCGCCCGGCTGCGCGAGGCCGGCTACATCGCCCGCCAGGTGGCGATCCTCGACCGGCGGGCCATGCGGGTGCCCACCACGGTCTTCGTCATGGTGCGGACGACGCGCCACGCCGCGGACTGGCTCGACGCCTTCCGCCGCGCCCTCGCCGACATCCCCGAGATCGTCGAGGTCCACCGCCTGACAGGCCACTACGACTACGTGCTGAAGATGGTGCTGCCCAACGTCGAGCACTACGACACGGTCTACAAGGCCCTGGTCGGGCGCGTCGAACTTTCGGACGTCTCGGCCTCGATCTCGATGGAAACCCTGAAGGACGACAGCGCCCTGCCCACGGGTTTCGCCTGACCCGTCAACTCATCGGACGAGGTTGCTGATCTCGATGAGGTTCTCGTCGTGGTCCCGGACATAGACGGACAGCAGCGGTCCGGTCGCGCCGGAGCGGCCGACCGGGCCTTCGACCAGCGGCACGTCGCAGCGGGCGAGATGGGTGAGCACGTCCGGCATGGGGACGGCGGTGAGGAAGCAGAGGTCGGCCGAGCCCGGCGCCGGGTGGCGGGCCTTGGGCTCGAACGTGTGGTCCTTCTGGTGCAGGTTGATCTTCTGCGTGCCGAAATGCAGCGCGTGGCGCCCGTCGGCCTCGACGTGCTCCATGCCGAGCACGGCCTCGTAGAAGATGCAGGCCCGCTCGATGTCGGCCACGGTGAGGACGAGGTGGTCAAGGCTCTCGATCTTCATGCGGGCGTCCCGTCTCTCACGATGTGGTCGGCCAACGCGCGGAGGCGGGTTTTAATACAAAGGAGCGCACCCTCATGCCGTCGATCGGACTCGTGACATTGGTGGTGGCGGATTACGACGAGGCTCTCGCGTTCTTTGTCGGTCGACTGGGGTTCGTCTCGATCTCCGACGAGCCGTTGGACGGCGGCAAGCGCTGGGTCGTCGTGGGACCGCCCGGCGGTAGCGGCGCAAACCTGCTCCTGGCGCACGCCGCATCGGGCGAGCAAAAAACCGCCGTCGGGCATCAGACGGGGGGACGCGTCGCCTTCTTCCTGACGACGGACGACTTCGCCCGTGATGCCGCGGCTTTCTCGGCGCGAGGTGTGCGCTTCGTCGAGGCGCCACGTCACGAGTCCTACGGCGTCGTCGCGGTCTTCGAAGACCTGTACGGCAACAGGTGGGACCTGATCGAACCGCGAGGCGGACCGGCCATAGCGGGAGGTGTGCTGCCCTGCTGACTTCGGCAGGGTTTCCGATCAGCCCTGCCGGCCTGCCCCGCCCTGCCCGACGAGCGTCAGGATCGCCAGCAGGCAGGCGGCCCCCCCGGCGAGGAAGACGGAGGGGAATCCGAACCCCGCGGCGAGGAAGCCCGCCAAGGGTCCGGTGAGGCCGATGGCGAGGTCCAGGAAGGCCACGAAGCCGCCCACGGCGAGGCCGCGGCTCTGCGGCGGCACCCGCCGCGTCGCCTCGACGCCGAGCGCCGGGAAGACGAGCGAGAAGCCGATGCCGGTGAGGCTCGCGCCGACGAGGGCGACCCCGGCATTCGGTGCCGCCCAGAGGACGGCCTGGCCGATCGCCTCGACGGCGAGCGAGGCCGCCGCCACGCGGGCGCCGCCGAACCGGTCGGGCCAATGGGCGAAGAAGACCCGCATGGCGATGTAGCCGGCGCCGAAGCCCGACAGCGCGAGGCCGGCGCCCGTCCAGCCGTGGGCCGCGTAATCCAGGCTGACGAAGGCCGCCAGCGCCGCGAAGGGGACGCCGGCCAGGCCCAGGCCGACGCCCTGCCGCCAGATGAGGGCGATGACGCGGCGGAACGGCAGGCGCTGGCCCGGGATGCCGGCCTCCGGCGCGATGGCGAGGGCGACGAGGAGGCCGAGGAAGGGCACGAGGGCGGCGGCGGCGGCGACCGCGGCGAAGCCGTAGCGCTCCATCACGGCGAGGCCCAGCGGCGCGCCGACCGCCAGGGCGCCGAAGATGCCGATCCCCTGCCACGCCATGACGCGGCCGGTGCGGGCGGGGCCGAGCCGCGCGATGCCCCACGCCATGGTGCCGGTGAGGAACAGGCTTTCGGCGGGACCCAGCGCCAGCCGCCCGGCCAGCAGCAGCGCGAGGCTCAGGCCGGGACGACCCGCCACCGCCTCCGAGGCGAGGTAGAGCAGCCCGGCGACGGCCGCTAGCGGCAGGCCCAGCAGGGCGCCGAGCTTCGGGCCGCGCGTGTCGGTGAGCCGGCCGGCGAAGCCGCGCGTCAGCACCGTGGCCAGCGACTGGATGCCGACGACCCAGCCGACCGCGACGGCGCTGAACCCGAGCCGGTCGTGGACCTGGAGGGCCAGCGCCGGCAGCGGCAGACCGAGCGCGAGATAGCCGCAGAACACCACGGGGAACAGCGGCCCGATGCCGGCGAGGGCGGTGCAGGAGGTGGTGGCGGGATGTGCGGTCGTCGTCATGGGAGCGCCTGATCCTGGTCCCCCGGGCAGCCGGGGGCCGATGGCGCGTCGACCGACGTGAACGCTGACGGCGGGCTTCGACCCGCGGTGTTCGTGGTTAGGTGCTGCCGCGACCGACTGTCAAGCCGCGCGGCGCCCTGGACGCCCGGGACCCCGCGCCCGATGTCCTGCGCATCATCCACGGAGGCTGCCTTGCGCCAGAGCCCATCGTTCCACGTCCGTCCGGGCCCGCCAGCGTGAGCCCCGGCTACCTGCCCTTCGCGGGGGCGCTCGATCTGCCGGCATTCTTCTGTGACAATTGCGGCTTCTGGCAGCGCCATTTCGAGGCGCCGCCCGCCTGCCCGCTCTGCCTCGACGCCCGCCACGTCGTGCCGCAGACGGGCTGGAGCTTCCGCACGCTCGCCGAGGCTCAAGCGCTCTACCCCTGCCATTGGGAGGAGCTCGAGCCCGGGCTGTGGCGCTTCTGGAACGAGCCCGTCAGCGGCATCGGCTCCATGAGCTATCTGCTGCAAGGCCCCGCCGGGAACCTAATGTTCGAGGGCTGCGCGGCCTTCAGCCCCGAAGCCCTGGCCTTCATCGCGGACCTCGGCGGCGTGCAGGTGCTGGCGGCCTCGCACCCGCACAGCTACGGCGCGCTCTGGCAGGTGCAGGACAGGTTCGACCCCGAACTGGCGCTCCACCCCGGCGACCTCGCCTGGTCGGGCGCCGTCTGCGTCACCTGGCCGTTCGACGCCGTGCTGGAGCCGTTGCCCGGCCTGGAACTGCACCTCACGGCCGGCCATTTCGACGGCCACACCGTCCTCTACGACCGGGGCCGCCGCATCCTGTTCTGCGGCGACGCGCTGAAGTTCGAACTCGACCCCGCCGACCGCCGCCGCGCCACCACCATCTCGACCCACAAGGCCTTCGTGCGCGGCATCCCGATGACGCCGAACGAGCTCCGGCGCTACCGGGACGTCTTCGCCCCGCTCGACTTCCGGCAAACCTTCACGCCCTTCGAGCAGGTGACGAACAGCGGCCGGCGCGAAGCCCTGGCGCTCATCGATTCCATGCTGGCCAGCCGCCCGCACGCGCGGCCGGCGCCGCTGGCGGAATTGCCCCGCGCCGAGCCGATGCGGGGCTGAGGCCGGTCCGTCAGGTCCAAAAATCCGGCAGCGCCGGCGACAGGCGGCCGCCGATCCGCACCGGGGCGACCTTCACGGCGAGGCCCGTGCGATCGTCGGTCTCGACCGCGATGCCGCAGAGCGTGGCGGGGCCGCCCGCCGGCTCGTAGCGGCTGCCCGGCGTGCGCTGGACGAAGCGGCGGATCGGCTCCTCCTTGTCGACGCCGATGACGCTGTCGTAGTCGCCCGTCATGCCGGCGTCCGACATGTAGGCGGTGCCGCCCGGCAGCACGCGGTGGTCGGCCGTGGGGATGTGGGTGTGGGTGCCGACCACGAGCGAGGCGCGCCCGTCGAGCACATGGCCGATGGCGTTCTTCTCGCTCGTCGCCTCGGCGTGGACGTCCACCACAACGGCGTCGCAGGCGAGGCCGAGCGGGCAGGCCTCGATCTCGCGCTCGAGTCCGGCGAAGGGATCGTCGAGCGCGTCCATGAAGACGCGGCCCATCACGTTGAGCACCAGCGCCCGCCGCCCGTCGTGCAGGTCGACCAGCGCGGCGCCGCGGCCGGGCGTGCCGGGCGGGTAGTTGAGGGGCCGCACGAGGCGCGGCTGGCGGGCGATGAAGACCAGGGCCTCGCGCTGGTCGAAGGCGTGGTTGCCGAGCGTGACGGCATCGGCGCCCGCCGCCAGGATATCGTTGCAGATGGTTTCGGTGATGCCGACGCCGGCCGCCGCGTTCTCGCCGTTGACCACCACGAGGTCGAGCGACCAGCGCGAGCGCAGGTTCGGGAGTTCCGCCGCGATGGCGGCCCGGCCGGAGCGGCCCATCACGTCGCCGACGAAGAGAATGCGCATCAGGAAGGTCCGAAGGTCATGAGGCCATGCTCGGTGACGAGGGCGTCGAGCCGCTGGTCGTGCGGTTCGGTCGGCACGGTGTCGACCTCCTGGGCCGCGAAGGCGACCCCGATGGCGAACACGGGCTTGAGGCGCCGCAGGCGCTCCAGCGCCCCATCGTAATAGCCCGCCCCGTAGCCGAGGCGGAAGCCGCGCCCGTCGAAGGCGGCGAGGGGCACGACGACGAGGTCGGGATCCACCTCCGGCGCCGCCGCGGCGGGCTCGGCGGTGCCGAACCGCCCGGCGGCGAGCGGCTCGCCGCTCCGCCAGGCCCGGAACCGCAGCGGCTCGCCGCGGGGCGGCGTGACGGGAAGCGCCGTGGCGAACCCGGCCTCGGCCAGCGCCGCCAGCAGCGGACGCGTGTCGGGTTCGTCGCGGATGGGGAGGAAGGCCGACACGATGGGGGGACGCTGCGGTGCCAAACGCCGCGCCGCCTCGACACCGTGCCGGGCCAAAGCCGCGGCGAGGACGGAGCGGCCTTCCGGGCCGATCGCGGCGCGACGCGCGAGGGCGGAAGCGCGAACCTCGTGCTTCGCGTCGCGGGCGCTCATGCGGCGCGCGGCGGATAGCCGCGGCAGAACGCGCACGCGGGAGAACAGTGCGGGGCCGCAGTGGCCGTGGGATATCGATCCCGGGAACCTACAACGTAGGTGGGCGCCGTGTGCTCAAGACCACGGTCGAGAACAGGGACAGCTCCCGTTGGAATCGATAAGGCCCCGGGAATACAGTCCTCACGCACCCCGCAGCTCCGCCACAGCAATCTATGGCGCCGCGCGCCGGAAATCCAGCCCCGGAGCCGGCAAATCGCCGTCGCCCGGGGCGGGCCGGGGCTGCGTCGCATCGCCGTCGCAATTCGTCCAGCCTCCAATGCGCTCCCGTGCAAGTTTCCGCTTCTGCTGGCGTGAAAATCGGCGAGATTGGAGGGAGATCGTGAACCGCCGAGCGTCGGATGTCCGCCATGCCGCAATTCGCCTACCGCCCCTGCGTGGGCATCACCCTGTTCAACCCCGAGGGGCTGGTCTTCATCGGCCGCCGCCGCTCGAAGCGCACCGTCGATCCCGCCGCCCAGGGCTACGAGTGGCAGATGCCGCAGGGCGGTATCGATTCGGGCGAGATGCCGCGTGCCGCGGCCCTGCGCGAGTTGCGCGAGGAGACGGGCGTGTCGTCGGTGTCGTTCCTGGCGGAAGTGCCGCAATGGCTCAGCTACGACCTGCCGGCCGACCTGTCGCGGCGCAGCTGGAAGGGGCGCTACCGCGGCCAGAAGCAGAAATGGTTCGCCTTCCGCTTCGAGGGCGACGAGCGGGAGATCAACATCGACCGGCCGGAACACGGGTTGAAACCCGAGTTCGATGCGTGGCGCTGGGAGCGGATCGAGCGCCTGCCCACGCTCATCATCCCGTTCAAGCGGCAGGTCTACGAGAGCGTGGTCGAGAGCTTCGGCCCGCTCGGCGCCCACGAGCCCGAGCGGACATGAGGCCTGGACGGGGCCGGGCGCCATGACGCGACGGGGCCAGGCGGCGCTGTGGTGGGTGCTGGCGCTGTCGGGCGCCGGCCTCCAGGCGGCGGGGCCGGCCGCCGGCCAGGACCGGGGGACGCTGGACCGGCAGCCCCTGCCCCCGCTGGCGAACCCGTCCGACCCCGCGCTGCCAGCCAAGCAGGCCTTCGGCCGCGCCCTCGAGCCCGCCGACCTGGGGGCGCGCTCGATCGGCTTCTATGCCAAGGGCTGCCTGGCGGGGGCGCAGGCGCTGCCGATCGACGGCGAGGCCTGGCAGGTCATGCGGCTGTCGCGCAACCGCAACTGGGGCAACCCGAAGCTCATCGGGTTCTTGGAACGGTTCTCCCGCGAGGTGCCGACCATCAACGGCTGGCCCGGCCTCCTGGTCGGCGACATCTCGCAGCCGCGCGGCGGGCCGATGCTGACGGGGCACGCGTCCCATCAGGTGGGGCTCGACGCCGACATCTGGCTCACCCCGATGCCGCACCGTGAACTGTCGCGCCAGGAGCGGGAGTTCATGTCGGCCACCGACGTGGTGCGGCCGGACCGGCTCGACGTGGCCCCGGAGCGATGGACGCCGCAGCATCTGGCGCTCATCAGGGCGGCGGCGCAGCAGCCCGAGGTGGAGCGGATCTTCGTCAACCCGGCGATCAAGAAGGCGATCTGCCGCGAGGCGGTCGGCGACCGAAGCTGGCTCGCCAAGGTGCGGCCCATGTGGGGCCACAACTTCCATTTCCACGTGCGCATCGCCTGCCCGGCCGACGACGCGGACTGCGTCGCCCAACCGCCCGTCGCGGCGGGCGAGGGCTGCGACGCCTCGCTCGCCTGGTGGTTCAAGCCGGAGGTGCTCCACCCCCGGCCCAACCCCGACGCCAGGCCGAAGCCGCCCATCACGCTGGCCCAGATGCCCGCCGCCTGCCGACAGGTGCTGCTGGCGCAGTGACGGGCCGGGGCGCCGCCGGTTATTCCGCCGCCACGCCGAGCCCGATGGGGCAGGACACGCCGGTGCCGGCGAGGTTGCAATAGCCGCCGGGGTTCCGCTGCAGGTATTGCTGGTGGTAGGTTTCGGCGTAGTAGAAGACCGGCGCCGGCCGGATCTCGGTGGTGACCGACCCCTTGCCGGAGGCCTTCAGCGCTGCCGCATAGGCGTCCCGCGAGGCTTCGGCCGCGGCCAGCTGCTCGGGCGTCGTGGTGTAGAGCGTCGAGCGGTAGGTGGTGCCGACGTCGTTGCCCTGACGCATGCCCTGGGTAGGATCGTGGCTTTCCCAGAAGAGCTTCAGCAGCGCCTCGTAGGAGACGACAGCGGCATCGAACGCCACCATGACGACCTCGGCGTGCCCGGTCATGCCGGTGCAGGTCTCCTCGTAGGTGGGGTTCGGCGTCTCGCCGCCCTGGTAGCCCACCGCCGTCGCCACGATGCCGCGGCCCAGGCGCCAGAACAGCCGCTCGGCGCCCCAGAAACAGCCCATGCCGAAATAGGCGATCTCGGTGCCGGCCGGGAACGGTCCCTTCAACGGCGTGCCGAGGACGAGGTGGCGGTCCTGCGTGGGGAGCGGGTCGGGGCGGCCCGGCAGGGCTTCGGCGGCGGTGGGCAGCTTGGTTGTCTTGCGAAACAGCATGGCGCGATCCTTCCGAACGGCGATGTCCCCGATATAGGGAGCGCCGGCCGCGACGGTCAGGTTGCCGGGCTCGAAAAGCCAGGGCGGGCGGCCTGCGGCCGCCCCGCATGGAGCAGCGCCAGCCCCAGCGCACCGCTGGCCAGCCAGCCCGGCACCGCAAGCGCCGCGCCCGCCACCGCCCGGACCGGCAGCGGCGCCCCGGCCAACTCGGCGAGCAGGCCGGCAAAGGGCGCCCCGCCGAGCCAGGCCGCCGTGTCGCCGATCCCGTATTGCAGGAGGCGCCCGCCCGCGATGGACCGGGTGCCGTCGACAACCAGGGCCGCGAAGGCAGCCGCCACGAGGCAGAAGCCGAGGGCGCGAAGGAGAAACCGGACCATGGACCGCCGCATCTGGTGGCCGGGCCCGCGGCCCGCACGCGCAGCATCATACGCCGGCGGCAGCGCCCCGCATCAGCGGAATGGATCGGCCGGTAAAAGCGGCCGCACCCGGTTGCGCTCGCCCGTCCCGCGATGCTAGATCCCGCCCGTGCCCCTCCACACGGGGGCCGACCGGCGCGGCGACGCGCCGGCCCGGCGTTCAGCGCCGGACGGAGAGGTGGCCGAGTGGTTGAAGGCGCACGCCTGGAAAGTGTGTATACGGGAAACCGTATCGCGGGTTCGAATCCCGCTCTCTCCGCCAGTTCGATCCCTTAGACCCGCGGTAGCAGGCGTGTCGGCTACGGCCGATCTCTGCGTCCCACGCCACCGAAGCCCGGCGGACGATGGGCTCGGCGACCTGGCCTGGACCGCTGCCGGGCTTCGTCGGCACCAGGGCCCGGCCGTCCGTCGTGCGGGCCGGCAGTTGGAGCTTGGATGGATCGAGGTGTCGCTCCGGCTCGCCGAATGCGTCGCGCGCCGCCGTCACGCCCGTCACGAGATCGCCTATCACCAGCCCAGGAGGGACCTCATGGTCGGCCTTAAAGACAAGCGTGGGTTCATCGACAAGGACCGGCTCGATCTGTCGGAACGCAAGGCGGTCGAGTTCTGGATGAAGCGCTGGGGCGTGACGCAGGACCAGCTGACGGCGGCTCATCGGAAGGTGGGCAGACTGACGAAGGACATCGCCGCCGAGTTGGGCAAGAAGCGTTAGGTGCTCAGTCTCTACGGGTTCACGGTTGAAGTCGCAGCTCCAAGACAGGGCAGAAACTTCATCCCGGCCATCGACGCCGGATGGTGCTGCTGAGCGCGCCGGAGAATGACGCCCGCCCTCCGAGGCCGCTCCGGCCGCCGCCCGGCGCGGATGCTCGGGACAGGCCCGGGCAAGATGCGGGAGAGCGACCGCCGAAGCGGTAGCGGTCTCGTTGGTTGTCGCGGTCCGTCTTCGGTCCCCGTTACTCGGTCCTTAGCAGACTAAGTCCTGTAGCGGCCGAAATAGCGGAGGCCGAAAAACCTAACGGCGGGTTCTGCCTACGCTTCATGCTTTACTGCCGAAGCGGCTGCTTGAGGGGAGGACAATTCCGGACAGCACCTAACACCTATGGGTTACTTGTGGGTCAGCACGGGTCGACGCGAAAATGGGCAGGATCAGCGCGATCCTGAAGGTGCCGAACACGAGCAACGTGAACGGGTCGATACCCATCCGCGCATGCCTTATCCTTGGCGGCCTTTTGGGTTGGGAAGGTACCGTGGTCGGTTCCGTTGACCACGATGGTGAAGTGCGACGTAGCGGCGTTAGCGTCCGTACTTTTGGGCCTATGCTCGATGAAAGCGGCTGACATGGAATCACTCCTCTGTGATGATGTGGCAATCGGACTCAACCACAGATTCGGTTGTAATAGCAAGCTAATGCACGTTTGACGCGTAAGGCGGGGTCAGATTTTCTCCGGAATTTCACGGCCGGTGACGCTCCCGGCCCGCTCGCGCCAGGCCAAGGACGTTGCGTCACCTTCGGGCTTCCACTGCAAGCCCGGATGGTGAGTGCCAGGGCGGCACGTCGCGGACCGGCCGGACGCATCCGTCCGCCGCCCTTGCGCCGACCGCGCCGGACCGGCCTGACGTCGCCCCCATCACCGCGAGATGAGCTTGCGGCCCTTGTCGGTGATGCAGAGCCCGACGCCGATGTGGTAGGTGGCGTAGCCCTCGGCCACGATGTTCCCGACCTCGTGGCGGTTGAGCACCTGATCGCGCACCGTGCGGGCGAAGCGCGTCTCGCCGCCCTCCCCCACCTGCTCGTCCTCCGGCGACAGCGCCATCACGGTTCTGAGGTGGGACAGGCGGGCGGCGGCGTTCATGCGGCCGTGGCGCGCCAGGGCCTTCAGCGTCGGCACCAGGATATCGGCTTCCAGCGTCCGTGCCATGGCGTCCTCCCCCGTCTGCGTTGCCCGATGATGGCGCGCGCGCCGCCGCCGCGGCAAGCCACTGCAACACCGCACCCGGCCCGGCGTTGACGGAGCCTCAGAGCGGCGACGGCGGGGACGAGGGCTCATGGACGACATCGAATGGCTCGACGACGGGACGGAGCGGCTGCGCCTGCGCCACACCGCCACCGGCCACGTCTTCACCTACGTGGTGGCGGACGGCGACCTCATGCCCGGCCGGGTCGAGGAGGGACACGGGCCGAAGGACCCCGGCGATGTCGCGGCCGACGTCCATGCCGTGGCGCGACGCGAGGCGAAGCGCCGGGGCCTTATCGGGTCCTGAGCCGACCGTCAGGTCAGCGCAGCACGCTGTCGGGCTGCAGGCGCTCCAGTTCCTCGCCGTAGCGCCGCAGCGCGTGGGCTTCCGTCATGGTGCCGATGACGCGCCGCGTCGCCTCGTGGTCCACCACCACCAGCGCGTCGGCCTCGCTCTTCTCGAAGAGGTCGAGCGCCTCGCGCACCGTCATCCAGGGCTGCAGGATGCGGTCGGTGAAGCGGCAAAGCGTGGACAGCGGGTCGCCGCCGCGGTCGAGCGGCGCCGTGTGGAGGTCGTCGAGCATCACCATGCCGGCGTAGCGCCCGGTGCCGTCCACCGCCGCGATATGCTTCACCGAGCCCAGCGGGAACTTCAGGCGCGCCTCGCGCAGCGACAGGTCCTGGGGCGCCGTGCGGGCGTCGGGGCGCATCAGGGTCTTCACCGACAGCTCCCGCATCCAGCCGATGTCGTGCGGGCCGCGGATGGTTTCGCCGCGCAGGTGGAAGCGCCAGGTGGCGAAGGAATAGCCGAAGAGTTCGCGCACGATGAGCGACGACACCACCACGGCGATCAGCGCCGCCAGCGTGATGGCGAAGTTGCCGGTGGTTTCGAGCGCCAGCGCCGTCATGGTGATGGGGGCGCCGATGACGCCGGTGGCGAGCGCCGCCATGCCGGTCAAGGCCGCGACGTCCGGGTCGAAGGCGAGGTCCGGGTAGAGCTGGAAGCCGAGGTCGGCATAGAGACGCCCGATCAGCGCGCCGATGAGCAGCGAGGCGTAGAACAACCCGCCCCGGAAGCCGGAGCCGAGCGACACGGCCGCGGCCGTCCCCTTCAGCAGGATGAGGCCCACCAGCGTCAGCGGCGCCAGCGACGCCACGAGGTCGATCGTCATGGCGCCGTGGCCCGCCCCGAGGACCTGGGGCGTCAGGATCCCCATGCCGCCCACCATGGCGCCGCCGATGGGCGTGCGCCACGGGGCCGGGATGCGCAGGCGCTTGAAGGCCGTCTCGCTCCCCGCCACCGCCAGCATGAGCAGGATGCCGGCGAAGCCGCACAGCACCCCGATGGCAACGATGTGGACGAGGTCGCCGGCACCGAGCGTCGACAGCGAACCGGGCCGGATGAGGAAGGCCGTGCCCTCGAAGTTGCGGGCCACGAGGCTCGCCACGAGGGCGCTGGTGGCGACGGGCGCGAGGGCCGACACCGTGTAGGTGCCCAGCACCACCTCGAAGCCGTAGAAGGCGCCCGCCAGCGGCGCCCCGAAGGCCGCCGCGATGGCGCCAGCCGCGCCGCAAGCGACGAGCAGGCGCAGGTCGCCCCGCCGCGCCGCCAGCGACAGGCCGAGCCGCGACGCCACGGCCGCCGAGATCTGCGCGTAGCCAGCCTCGAGGCCCACCGAGGCCCCGGTGCCGCAGGACACGATGGTCTGCGCCGTCACCAGCAGGCTGCCGGTCAGCGACAGGCGCCCGCCGAACAGGGCATTGGCCTCGATGGCGTCGGCGAGCCGGCCCGACATGCGCCGCGCGTAGCGCGCCATGCCGGTCAGCACCAGGCCGCCGAGGATCGGGATGAGGAGGGCGCGCCACCGCGGCACGTGGAAGGTCGCGCTGAGGCGCTGGCCGGCGGGCAGGTTGAACAGGACCTCGTGCAGATGCTGCACGATCCAGCCCATGAGGGCGACGAGGCCGCCGCTGGCGATGCCGATCACCAGCGCCGCCACCACGAGGCCGGACTCGCGGTTCCGCACGAAGCCACGGAGCCAGGCCGGGAGCTGTCTGCTGGTGATCTGCGTCTCGATCTTCGACAAGGCCCGCCCGACTGCGATCACGCCGCAGCGCCACCGCCCCCGGCGAACCCGCTCCAGCACCAGAATGCACCGCCCCACCGAAACCGGAGCCGCGCCGGACCATCGCCCAAGACGGCTGTCGGGCCGATGAACGAGCGGTCGCGCGCGGTTTCGGCGCCTACGCTCCGGCTCCCGATCGAGAACCGTTCGGTCGGCTTGGAACCGCCGAGGCGACTCGGAGAAAGCCGATCGTACTCTACATGTGGCGCCGTTCCGGCGCGCCCCGCCGACAGGGCGGGACACCGGCCGAACGTCCCATCCGGCGCGGCGGCGCGGCCCCTACCTTCGTCACCGTACCAGACCCGTGCCCGAAGCCCCTCCGGAATCGGTGCGGAATTCCTCTTCGGTTCCGAACAGAAGGGCATCGGTTCACGCGCTGTCAGCCGTGTTCGAAATGCGGGTTCTTGACGCGGCCGGCCGGCGATCGGGCGCCCGGCAGCCGCGCTTCCGGCGGTTCCCCGGTCCGTCGCCGGCCGCCGCGCGCCGACACGAGCCCGCCGCCCTCCCGCGACCGGCGCGCCGGAAACGTCAGCGTCTGCCCTTCCCGCGCCACGAAGGAGCCGGGCAGCGCCTCCGCCAGTTCGGCCTCGATGGCGGCCAGGGCCGCGTCGTCGTGGCCCTTGTGGTGGTGGAAGGCCGCCAGGGCTTCGGCGCCCGCGGCGCGGCACAGGTCCACGCCGGCGTTCCAGGTGGAATGTCCCCAGCCGCGGCACCGCGACAGTTCGGCCTCGGTGAACATCGCATCGTAGATGACGAGGTCGGCGCCGCGGCAGAAGGCCACGACGTCCGCGTCGGGGCCGGTGTCGACGTGTTCCATGTCCGAAACGTAGCAGACGCTGCGCCCGCCGTGGTCGAACCTGTAGGCGGTGGCGCCGCCCGGGTGGCGCAGCGGGCAGGTGGCGACAGAGACGCCGTCCTCGAAGGTCAGGGTTTCGCCGGCGCGGAACCCGACGTGGGCGATGTGGCCCGGCAGCACATCCAGCGTCACGGGGAAGAGCGGCGGGGCGAACATCGTGCCGAAGGCGGCCGCGGCGCTCTCGCCGCCGAGGTTGCCGCAGAAGACGCGGAGTTCGCCCGGGCCCTTCAGGATGGGCGCGAAGAACGGAAGCCCCGAAATGTGGTCGTGATGGAGGTGGCTGAGCAGAAGGTCGACCCGGCCGGAGCCGGAACCGAGCAGCGCCAGGGCGCGCCCGGCCGCCTCGAAGCCGCTGCCGGCATCCACCACGAAGAGACGGTCGCCGAGCCGCACCTCGACGCAGCAGGTGTTGCCGCCGTACACGATCGTGTCGGAGCCCGGCATGGGAAGCGAGCCGCGCGTCCCCCAGAACCGCACCGACAGGCCATCGTCCCCGCCGACAACCCGCTCAGGCATCATGGTGAAGCCACCGTCGCGCCATGGATCGCATTCTTCCACCCGGCAGCCGGTCCGAGACCGGTCTCGTTCGGCCGTAGCGGGATGGTCGCGCAACCCGAAGCGTTGCGCAAGTCGTCCGACGGTGGAAGGCGACAATTGTCAGACGGAAAAGCGGACGCTGCCCAGGCAGGAGGTCGCCGTCATCAACACCATGCTGAAGGCCTTGGCGCTGTTGCGGGACGTGCGGTAGCGGCTCATGACGATGTCGACGAGTTCTTCGAGGATCAGGTCGTTGACGTCCTCGACGAGCGTGTCGGGCAGCCCGAGGCCGTGGGCGGCGCGCCGCAGGTCATCGATCACGGGCGATACGGTCGCGGTCGGCTCGAGCAGAACGGCGCGCCACAGCCGGCAGTGCTTGCGCGCCATCGCCACCGTCCCGGTCTCGTCGACGAGGCGCGCGTAGACGTCGACGGCACGGTCGATGACGATGGGCTCCGCCCAGAGCCACATGGTACGCCGGGCCTCGTCCAGGTTGGCGGACCGGCGCTCGAAGGACGTGAATTCGGGATGGATGCCCATGGCTCGGGTCCGCGGTCGGTTCGATCGGCGTGGGGAGAGACCGCGTCGCCATGCACGCAACGATCGGCGGTGTCGTTTCCAGCGTCGGGTCGGGTGATTCGGTTAAGCGTCGAGAAGCGATGACCGACCATCGTCCATCAGGGTTAAGAAGGTGCGAACGCCCGCCCGCACCCCGCTTGCCCCGCGGCCGGGATGCGCCATCATCGGGCCGTCCCTCCCGCCTGGAGCCCCCATGTCCGAGCGCCCGCCCCTGCCCCCCTTCACCGCCGAAACCGCCGCCCTGAAGGTGCGCCGCGCCGAGGATGCCTGGAACGGGCGCGACCCTGCCGCCGTGTCCCTCGCCTACACGGAAGACAGCGCTTGGCGGAACCGCGCCGAATTCTTCGCCGGGCGGGACGCCATCGCGGCCTTCCTGTCGCGCAAATGGGACCGCGAACGCGACTACCGGCTCATCAAGGAGTTGTGGGCCTACACGGACGACAGGATCGCGGTGCGCTTCGCCTACGAATGGCACGACGCTGCGGGCGACTGGTTCCGCTCCTACGGCAACGAGAACTGGGCCTTCGACGCGCGCGGCCTCATGGCGCGACGGATCGCGTCCATCAACGACCTGCCGATCGCCGAGCGGGACCGCAAGTTCCATTGGCCGTCCGGCCCCCGCCCAGCCGACCATCCCGGGCTGAGCGACCTCGGGCTGTGACGCCCGCGGCGGCGGCGGCGGTCTCCGCGCGCGCCGTCCCGCGGGAGGGCCGCCAGCCTAATGCGCCGCCGCCGGGAGGTCGACCGTGACGGCGCGGTCGTCGCGCCGCAGCACGACCGCACGCGGCCGGATCTCGGCGAGGGTCCAGCCGTCCACCTGGCCGCCGAGGCGGAGGCGGATCGGCGCGGCATCCTGCGGGCGGCGCAGCAGCACCACCCCCCCGCCACCGCCCGCGATGACGCCGCTCAACGCGACATCGGGCATCGCCGGGGCCGGCGGGGCGGGCGGCGCCGCGGCGACGGGCGGCATGGCGATCGGTGCGGGCGGCGGGCGCCGCGTCGGCGAAAAGAGGGGGCGGTCCACCATGGCGGCGAAGCCGTCCGGCTCGGCGGCCCGCGCCGCCGCGGGACCGGCGCCGGCGAGCGCGGCCGACACGATCGCCGCCCCGGCGAGGCTCGTCGCCGCGGCCCGGACGGCGCGGCCGATCGCGACAGACGGCATCGGGAAGGCTCCGCACAGGGTTTCGGACGGCCCTGCATAGCATGCCGCCGGGCCGGGCGCGACGCCGGCGCCGCCGATGCAGAATTGCCACGGTCGGCGACGCGCCCCACAGAATTCAGCCGCGGTTCCGCCAGCATCTTGCCGGGCGCGTTTCCCGCTCTAGCCTAAGTGTGGGGCACGGACATTCAGCGGTGGCGGGCGGACACGCCGCACCGAACGGAAGTATCAGGGGGAAAGAGATCATCATGTCTGACCAAGAGCAGCACGACGGCGCCGGCAGCCAGCGTCCCATCAACCTCGAAGCGGGACGTCGGGCCTTCCTGAAGACGGCCGGCATGGGCACCGCCCTGGCCGCCCTCGCCACCGTCACGTCGGGCGAGGCCCAGGCCCAGACCGCCGACTTTGACGTCGCCATCCTGAACTTCGCCTTGAACCTCGAGTACCTCGAGGCGGAATTCTACCAGCGCGCCGTCTACGGCGTCGGCCTCGACGCGTCGCTGACCGGCGGCATCGGCACGCAGGGCGGCGGTGTCCGCGGCGGCAGCAAGGTGCCGTTCAAGAACACGGTGGTGCAGAACATCGCCGCCGAGATCGCCAACGACGAGAAGAACCACGTCATCTTCCTGAAGAGCGCCCTCGGCAGCAAAGCCGTGGCCGAGCCCATCATCTCGCTCGACTCGTCCTTCACGGCCCTCGCCGCCGCCGCCGGCCTGCCGTCGGGCTTCAACCCCTACGCCGACGACTTCAGCTTCCTGCTCGCCGCCTATGTCTTCGAGGACGTCGGCACCACCGCCTACAACGGCGCGGCGCCCTTCATCACCAACAAGACCTACCTCGGCGCCGCCGCCAGCATCCTGGCCGTCGAGGCCTACCATGCCGCGACGATCCGGACCCTGCTGTTCTCCCAGCAGAACCAGTTCTTCAACAACGCCACGGCCCTGATCTCCAAGCTCCGCGCCACCCTGTCGGGCGCCCAGGACGACCAGGCCATCGGCGCCGACCAGAGCACGCTCGCCGGCGGCTTCCCGTCCCCGGCCAACATCACCCCGGCCGACGCCAACGGGCTCGTCTTCGCCCGCACGCCGCGCCAGGTCCTCAATGTCGTCTACGGCGGCGTGAACGCGTCCAAGGGCGTGTTCTTCCCCGAAGGCGCCAACGGCGGCCCGGGCTTCTCCGCGCTGCTCAAGGCCACCGGCGGCTAGAGCGCTTTCGCCCTCGGCGAACCCGCTCCAGCCGCGGACCGAGGGCGGTCCCTTCGGCTCGGAACCGCCCAGGCGGTTCCGACGGAGCCGTCACCCAGGGGTTCGTATCGCCGGCGTCGGAGTTCCACTGCGACGCCGGCCGTCCGCAAACGCTTCGTTCTCCATCCGGCCCGTGTCGTCCAGACACGGGCCGGAGCTTCATCAGCGGGTCGGCGGCGCGGCTGCGGTCCCCGGTTTCTGCGACGGCCGCCAGAAGGCCGCCAGCGTCAGGCTGGCGTGCAGGCGCGGCGCCTGCGGGTCGGCGGCGCCGCCGGCCTCGGCTTCGGCGGGCTCGACCGACAGGCCGTCGACCAGCACCACGGGCAGCCCCGTCTCCAGCTTCACCAGGAATGCCTGCAGGGCGTCGTTCTGCCCCTCGACCGAGGCTTGCACCTCGATCCGGGTCCAAGGGTCGGGCGTGCCCGCGGTTTCGGCGGGCTTGACCTCGGCACGGCTCGCCCGCAGCGACAACCCGGACGCCGCCGCCAGCGTCCGCAGGTCGGCGTCGACCCTGGCGGCCGCCAGCGTCGGGGAGTCCGCCGCCACGAAGGGATCCGCGGCGGGCGTGGCGAGCTTCGCGGGACCGCCCCTGCGGCCCGCCGCGGCGCCGCGCTCGAGCAGGTCGGCCTTGGCGTCGCGCTCCGCCGTCGCGGCGGCGAGATCGGCCCAGCCCACCGCCACGGCGGACAGGCCGACCAGGGCGAGCAGCCCGAGCAGCAGCGCGGCGCCGAGCGGACGGCCGAGCGTGACGAGGGGGGGACGGGCCGTCACGGTCCCGTTCCCGGCCGGGCGGCATCGGGCGGCGAAACGCCGTGGTCGCTGCGCGGCGGCACGATCCGCATCTCGAGGCTGAACCGGTCCCCGATGCCGCCCTCGGCCGGGGTGGTGGCGGCGCCGAAGGCCACGTCGGCGAAGGCGCCGGAGGTTTCCAGCGCCGGCACCAGGGCCGAAGGCGCGGTCGACAGGCCCGCCACGGTGAGGCGGTCCGCCTCGATCGACAGCGCCGAAAGGTGGGCCGAGTCGGGCAGGGCCGCCGCGAGCGCGTCGAGCACCGCGACGGCGGGCTTGCGGCCGTCGCGCAGGGCCCGGAGCCCGGCCGCGGCTTCGCTTCCGGCATCGCCGCCGCGCCGCGCCCGGGCGATGACGGCCTTGCGCTGCGCCAGCACCGCGTCCTGGGCGTCGATGTCGTCGCGGACGAGGGACGCCTGCCATTCGCAGACCGCCACGGACCCGACGACGGCGAGGGCCAGAGCCGCCAGTCCCCAGACGACGCCGGCCCGCAGGCGCGCGGCGAACTGCGGCCGCCCGCCGCCGACCGGGATCGCATGGGCTCCCGCGACATCGCCGGCGCAGCGCAGCCGCACCGCCCGGAGATGGAGGGGCTGCAGGGCCGCCAGCGGCTCGGCGACGAGCCGTTTGGGCACCACCGCGACGGCGACGGCGAGCCTCGCCGGGTCGTCCGGCAACGGCCGGTCCAGGATGCGGTAATGCGCGTCGGCGACGCGCCAGGGCGTGATCCGCTCGATCTGGTGGCGCACGAAGGCGTCAAGGAACGGCCGGCTGGCTACCGCCACGGGCTCGAGCTGGCGTCGCTGCATCCAGCCATCCGGGATGACGAGGTCGACGGACCCGCCCGACAGGCGGCGGGCGAGGTCGGGCGGGGAGAAGCCGGACCCCTCGCCCGACAGCCGGCCGAGGCGGCTGCCGCCGGCCGTGGTCACCTCGCCGGCGCCGTCGCCGAGGGCGATCCGCAGCGGTGCCGACCGCCGCGTGGCGTCGACGAGGCGGAGCAGCGCTTCGACGAGCCCTTCGACGAACCACGTCCAGGCGCCTCGGATCGTGTTCAGCATGGCGTCCCCGTCACGGCAGCTTGCGCCAGGCCACGACGACCGGGACGGGCCGGCGGCCCTGCCCCTGTGCCTGCCCCTGGTCTTGCCCGGCCGGCGACGCGTCCGGGGTCGCCCCTGCCCCCGGTGCCGGTGTGCCGGCGGCGGGGCCGGGCGGCGGCGCCAGGATCATCTCGTAGCGGCGCTCGAACCGGTCCGCCAGCCTGACGCGGGCCACGGCCCGCACCGACGCCACGTCCTTGAAGGCCACGAAGTCCCGCGACGGCACGGGCAGCAGCGCCAGGGCCGAATCCTTGTCGGCGAAGCCCTGGTGGCGGCGCTGCAGGTAGTCGTCGGCCCGCTCGTCCCCGCCCACCAGGGCCAGCACCACGGTGCGTCCCGCCAGCACGGGGTCCACCGTGGCGGTGCCGTTGGACACGGTGAGCAGCGGCAGCAGGCGGCGCGCCAGGGCGTCGGACAGGCCCCAGGCCTGCGCCACCTCCGCGGTGTCGTGGATGGCGGCGGGCTGCGCCGTCGGCGGCGGCTTGCGCGCCGGGCCGAGGGCGTCGACGGCGGCCCGAAGCGCCGCGAGCCCGCCGGCCGGGGACGCGTCGCCGCCGTCGGCAGCCGGCGGCGGGGCGGCGCGGGCCGCCGCTTCGGCCCGGAACCGGGTCACGCGCGCCTCCAGCGCCTCGGCCTCGGCCGGGTCGGCCCCGGCCGCGCCCGCGAGGGCGGCGAGGAGGGCCACGGGCGCGAGGTTGGCGTCGACCCGCGCCGATTCCGACAGGTAGTCGATGGTGACGTCGGCGCCCGGCAGGCGGAGCGCCACCGCCCCGCCGCGGCGCGCAGCGGCGTCCCCGGTCGCGAGTCGGTAGGCCAGGGCCGCGCCGGCGCCGCGCCCGAGTTCGTCGGCCCGGACGCCGTCGGCGAAGGCCGCGGCGGCCCGGGCGCCGCTGGTGGCGGTGCGCGTCGCCACGGCCGCGAGGCCGGCGAGGAAGGCCGAGAACACGAGGACGATGAAGAGGGCGGCGCCCCGCCGGCCGTCCCTCATCGGGGCAGGATCCCGTCGGGCACCAGGGGAGCCAGCACGAAGACCAGCCAGGCCGCCGGCGCCAGGAAGGCGCCGAAGGGCACGGCGGTGTCGCGCAGCGGTCCGGCGCGCGGGCGCGCCAGCAGCGCCGCGATGGCGCCGAGCGCCGCGAGTTCGAGGGCCAGGGCGGCGGCGCCCGGCGTCAGCCAGACAGCGGCCGCCCCCGCCAGCTTGACGTCGCCGAAGCCGAGGGCGTCGCGCCCGAGCCGGCGGAACCCGACGTCGACCAGGGCGAAGAGCGCGAAGGCCCCGATCCCCGTCGCGACGGCGCCCGACACGGCGCTGACGGCCGCCCCGGCGCCCTCGCCACCGAGCAGCGGCACGCCGGCGGCGACCGCGAGACCCAGCGCCGCGGTGGCGGCGGATGCCCCGTCCGGGATGATGAAGGCGGCGAGATCAGACCGGACCGTCACCACGACCGCCACCCACCAGAGCAGCGCGGCGACCAGGATCAGGGCGGGGATCAGCGCCGGCACCGGCGCGGGCCCGGCCGACAGCACCGGCGGCCCGAGCGCGGCCAAAGCCACGGCCCAGCCGGCCGGAATCGCGCATCGGTCCACCATGCCGGGCCGCGCGGCGCGGCGCTCGCCCGCAGCGTCGGCCCGCGCCTCCGCCGTGACGGTCTCGGCCTCCGCGGCAGCTTTCGTGGCCTCCGCGGCAGCTTTCGTGGCCTCCGCGGCAGCGTGGTTCGCCATGCCGCCCCCCGCTCAGTAGCGGCGCACGATGGGCCGCTCCGGCGTGCGCTGCATGGACAGCAGCCGGTCGTGGAACTCCTCGGTCACCTGCTCGGCATCGGCGGCATTGGAGATGATCTGCGGCTTGATAAAGATGATGATCTCGGTCCGGTTCACCGCCGAATCGTGGCTCGTCAGGATGTCGTTCAGGAAGGCGATGGAGCCGAGGCCGGGGATGCCCGACCGGTCGTTCGAGCGCGTGTCGCTGATGAGGCCCGCCAGCATCACGGTCTGGCCGTTCGCCACCGCCACCGAGGAGCGCACGCGGCGCTGCGAGATGGTGGGGGTCAGCGTGGTCGAGTCGGTGGAAACGACGGCGCTGATCTGCTGCTCGATGTCGAGCGTTACGACGCCGTTGGCGTTCACCTTGGGCAGCACGTTCAGGATGATGCCGGTGTCCTTGTAATCCACGTTGTTGACCACCGGGGACAGGGCGTTCTCGGTCGACTGCGCGGTGCGGGTGAGGATCGGCACCTGGTTGCCGACCTGGAGCACGGCGGGCTGCCGGTCGAGCACGACGAGCGAGGGCGAGGACAGGATCTTGACGTTGGTGTAGCCCTGCAGCGCGCTCACCAGCACGCGGGGGCTCGACAGGCCGCCCGCCAGGAGGTTGAGGCCCGCCGTGTTGAGGCTCGACACCTGGAGGTTCTGGGCGCCGCTCAGGCCGAGGGTGCGGTTCCCCTGCAGGAAGAACTGCACGCCGTATTGCAGCTGGTCGGTCAGCGTCACCTCGGCGATGGTCGCCTCGATGTCCACCTGCACGGGCTGGCGGTCCAGCTGGTGGATGGCGCGTTCCACGAGCTTGTAGTCGGCCGGGCTGGCGTTGATCAGCAGCGAATTGCTGCTCGGGTCCGCCGTCACCCGCACCTTGGCGCCGCCACCCCCACCCCCGCCGCGCAACGCGTCGGTGTCGGCCGTCGAAGCCCTGGCGCCGCCGCCGCCGCCCGCCATGGCGGCCTTCAGCACGCCGAAGGGCGAACCCGCGCCGCCGTTGGCGGCATCGGCGCCCGACGCCGCGCCGGTCGCCAGGCCGCCGTTCCCGCCGCCGCTGCCGCTGGACCGGCCCGTGCCGGTCGCGGGCGCCGTGGAGGTGACCGAGCCGAAGCCGCTCGGCTCGAGCTGGTCCTTGTCCGAATCGCCCTGCCCGCCGCCACCGCCGCCCGCGCCGAACAGGTCGTTCAACGCCGACGCCACCGCTTTCGCCTGGGCGAACTGCAGCTTGTAGACCTTGACGCCCGCCGCCGCGCTGTCGCCGCGGTCGAGCCGCGCCACCCAGCGGCGCACCATGTCGATGCCCTGCGCGGTGCGGGCCACCGCCAGCACGGCGTTCATGCGGCTCATCGGCTGGAGCTGGATGGCGCCCTGGGCCATGCCGCCCTCGCCGCTGTCCATGATGCGGTTGAGTTCGCTGATGATCGTGTCGGGCGCGGCATTGGCCACCGGCAGGATGGCGACGGATTTCGACCGGAGCCAGTCGACGTCGACGGTGGCGGCCGCCTCGATGGCGGCGCGGCGCTCCGATGCCGTGCCCGAGATGATGACGAGATTGGTGCCGGGGTCGGTCTTGATCGACCCCGGCCGGCTGCCGAAGCCTTCGAGCAGCTTGCCGAGGTTGGCGGCCGGCATGTAGCGGGCCGTGATGACGGATGTGCCATAGCCTTCGCCGACATCCCGCCCCGTGACGGGGCCGATGCCGCCGGTGTCGGCCGATGGCACGACGCGGTACAGGTCCTGGTCCTTGACCACGGTGGCGCCGAGCGAGGCGAGAGCGGTCTCGAGCAGCGGCACCAGCCTCGCCCGCGGCACGGGCTGCGACGACGTGAGGGTGATCTGCCCCACCACGCGCTTGTCGACGAGGTAGTTGGCCTTGAGGATGTCGCCCAGGATCGCCTTCGACACCGCACCGACGTCGGCGTTCTCGAAGTTGAGCTGGTAGCCGTTGCCGGCCGGCACGATGCTGCCGTCGGCCACCGCCACGGCGGATTCGGCGTCCCCGCCCGGCACCGCGACGCCCGGCACCGCCACGGCGCTGGTGGCGGCCGGCACCGGTCCCGACACGGGTGCCGAGCCCCGGAACACTTCGGCGCCCTGGCGGGGCGACCCCGTCACGTTGCCGTAGCGGCCGCCGGGCACGGGGCCGCGGGCCGCGAAATCCACCGCCGGGATGTTGTCGGCCGGCGCCACGGCGGCGAGGTTCGGCGAGCCCGGCCCGTCACATCCGGCGACACCCGCAGCCACGACGACCGAGGCCACGGCCCGAAGTAACCGACGGCGGGCCGAATGAGGTGAAACCGTGATTGTCAAGCATCGATTCCAAACTAGTTCGTGGACAGCGACATTTCGCCGGCCTCGCCGCCTCGCAGGCCCTAGTTTTTTCCTACTAGACGAGGATGTTAACGCTAGAGTAACGCTGCGATGCTGTCCAGTTCACTCGGACCTCCGCCGCCATGGACCACAGGGCCTTTGCTGAGAAAATGGTTAACGGCGGGCTGCTGGCGGCCGCCCAGGCCGAACCGACTCGCGCCGGGGCGGGCGGGCGCGTGTCCTGGGGCAAGCATTTCCTCGCGGCGTCGCGGCTGACGCCGGCGGCCTTCGCCGACCTGATGGCCCGCACCGAGGGCCTGCCCCGCGCCAGCCTCGACGCGATGCGGCGCGGCACGTCGCTGGCCGGCGAGTTCTCGGTCCCCTTCCTTCACGAGGTCGGCCTGTTTCCGTACCGGGATGCCGACGGATCGCCCCGCCTCGCCGCCGCCGACCCCTTCGATGCCGACGCCATCGACGCCGTGGCGGTGACGCTCGGCGGCGCCGTCACGCTCGAGATCGCCAGTTTCGAGGACGTCGAGATCGCGCTCGACGCCGCGGTGCGGGCCGAGGCGGGCGAGGGCACGGACGGGGCGGGCGAGGCCGGGCGGGGCGAGGACGCCGGCGACAATTCGGACAGCCTGCGCGACCTCGCCAGCGGCGCCCCGGTGGTGCGGGCCCTCGACGAGGTCTTCGACCAGGCCGTGGCGCTGCGCGCCAGCGACATCCACGTCGAGCCGCTCGGCCGCGACGTGCAGGTGCGGGTGCGGGTCGACGGCGTGCTGCGCGTCATCCCGGCGCCACGGGCCGCACCCGCCCGCGCGCTCGTGTCCCGCATTAAGATCCTGGCGGGGCTCAACATCGCCGAGCACCGCCAGCCCCAGGACGGGCGCATGCGCATCACGGTGCGGTCGCGCGACTTCGACGTGCGCGTCGCCACCATGCCGACCACGCGCGGCGAAGCCGCCATTCTGCGCCTGCTGGACCGCGGCGGCCGCCTCGTGGCCTTCGCCGACCTCGGCTTCAACGCCCGGGACCGGTCGGTGCTGACCGACAAGCTGACCCAGCCGCACGGCATGATCGTGGTCACGGGCCCGACCGGCTCGGGCAAGACCACCACGCTGACGGCCGCGCTGGCCTCGCTCAACGATTCGACCCGCAAGATCCTCACGGTCGAGGATCCGGTAGAATACGAGATCCCCGGCGTGAACCAGTCGCAGGTGCGCCCCGCCGTGGGGCTCACCTTCGCCACCGCGCTGCGCGCCTTCATGCGCCAGGACCCCGACGTCATCATGGTGGGCGAGGTCCGCGATCCCGAGACCGCCAAGATCGCCGTGCAGGCCTCCCTCACGGGCCACCTCGTGCTGACGACGCTCCACACCAACACGGCCGCGGCAGCGGTGACGCGCCTCGTCGACATCGGCGTCGAGCGCTACCTCATCGCCTCCACCCTGTCGGCCGTAGTGGGCCAGCGGCTGATCCGCACGCTCTGCGTCGACTGCCGCCGGCCCGTGACGGTCGGGCCGAGCGACGCCGAGCGCAACCCCCGCATCGTCGGCCTGGGCCTCGCGCCCGGCACGGCGATCTTCGAGCCGGTGGGCTGCGAGCGCTGCGGCGGCACCGGCTATCGCGGCCGCCGGGCCATCTTCGAATGCCTGGAGGTGACCGAGGCCGTGCGGCGGGAGATCCTCGGCGGCGCGGACGACGCCGCCATCGAGCGCGCCGGCATCGCCGGCGGCATGGCGACGCTGGTCGACGACGGCAAGGCACGCTGCCTCGAAGGCGTGACCTCCGTCGACGAGGTGTTCCGCGTGGCGGCGCTGCGGTGAGCGGCTTCCCGTCCCGCATGGCACGCCGGGGCCCGGGCTGATGCCCCGCTTCCGCTACACCGCCGTGGGCCCGGACGGGCGCAGCCTCGCGGGCGAGCTCGAAGCCTCGGACGCGGCCGCCGCCGCGGCCGACTTCGGCACCCGTGGCATCATGCTGCAGTCGCTCGACCGGCTGAAGGAGGACGGCGACGGCCTGCTGTCCTCGGCCCCGAGCCCGCGCGCCATCACCCGGTTCCTCGGCGAACTCGCCCTCATGCTGCGCTCGGGCCTGCCGCTCGACGAGGCGCTGGCGCTCAGCGCGCAGGGCCAGCCGGCCCGCCTCGGCCGCATCGTCCTGGCGGTGCGGCGGGAGGTGCTGGGCGGCGCGAGCTTCGTCCAGGCGCTCGAACGCCACCCCGGCGTCTTCACCCAGGACATCGTCGCCATGGCCAAGGTGGCGGACGCCACCGGGGACCTCGACGGGGTCTTCGCCGCCGTGGCGGCGCAGCGCGAACGCTCGCACCACCTCGGCGAGAAGGTGACGGGGGCGTTGCGCTATCCGGCCTTCCTCATCGTGTCGGCGGTCGGCGTGCTGGTGTTCTTCCTCGTCAACGTCATCCCGAACTTTTCGGGGCTGTTCGCCGATTCGGGCAGCGACCCCGGCGCCCTGGTGCGCTTCGTCCTAGCCCTGTCGGACGGGCTGATCGCCAACGAGACCAACCTCGAAGCCGGGCTCGCCGCCCTGTTCCTGGCGGGCTTCCTCGCCTGGCGCACCGCGTCCGTGCGGGCCGCGCTCTTCGCCGCCTTCCTGCGGGTTCCGGGGATCGCGGGCGTTTGGCGGCTGTGGCGGACCGCCCGGTTCCTGTCCAACCTGTCGGTGCTGCTCGGCCAGGGCGTGCCGCTGACCGAAGCCCTCAAGGTGCTGCAGGACGCGGTCGGCGCCGAGGGGCGGGCGATGCTGGCCACGGTGGGCGATGCCGTCCGCCGCGGCGGCCGCTTGCACGAGGCGCTCGGCACCGTCACGCTGCTGCCGCCCGTCGCGGTGCGCATGGTCCGCATCGGCGAGGAGACGGGCGAATTGTCCAAGGTGGCGGGCGAGGCCGGAAACCTCTACGCCGTTCAACTGGAGAAGCGGCTCGACGGCCTCGCGGCCGTCATCGGGCCCACGGCCATCCTGGTCATCGCGGGGCTGATCGGCGGCCTCATGGTGACGATCATGTCGGCGCTGGTCAGCGTCAACCAGGCGGTCCTGTGACGGGAAGCGAGGCGGGCATGGACGGAACGACCGACAAGGGGGTCGCGCTGCGCGACCGCGCCGGCCGGCTGCGGCGGGTCGCGGCGCGGCAGGCCGGCTTCACGCTGGTCGAGATGCTGGTGGTGCTGGCCATCATCGGCCTGCTGGTGGGCCTCGTGGCGCCACGCGTCTTCGGCCAGCTGGCGGAGGCCAAGGTGCGCACCGCCCACATCCAGATCGAGAGCTTCAAGAACGCCCTCGACCTCTTCTTCCTCGATGCGGGCCGCTTCCCGACGACGCAGGAGGGCCTGCAGGCGCTGAATACCCGGCCCGCCAGCGTGCAGGGCTGGGGCGGCCCCTACATCAAGGGCACGGCCGTCCCCAAGGACCCCTGGAACAACCCCTATGCCTACAGGGCGCCGGGCGGGAACGGGAGGCCCTACGACATCACCTCCAACGGCCCCGGCGGCAAGGGAGGCGAGGCCGATGGCGGGGCGAACCAGATCGCCAGCTACTGATCGGCGGGCCGGCTTCGTGCTCATCGAGGCCGTCGCCACCCTGGTGATCGCCCTGCTGCTGCTGTCCTTCGCCTATCCGCTGGTGGCGGCCGGCACCACGCAGGCGCGCCTGGCCGCCCTCGTCGGCTCCAGCGCCGCCCTGCTCCGCGACGCCCGCACCGCGGCCCTGGTGACGGGGCATCCCGTGGCGGCCAGGTTCGACGCCGGCCGCAGGCGCCTCACGGCGGGCACCGCCGCCGTCGCCATCCCGGGCGACGTGGCCTTCAGCCTGTCGGCGGGCGGCAATTGCCGCGACGGCGGCGGCGAAGCCGCCGTGCTGTTCCGGCCCGACGGCTCGGGCTGCGGGGCGGTGCTCCGCTTCGCGCGCGGCGACCGGGTGCTGCGGGCGCGCGTCAACTGGGCCGACGGCCATGTCGACATCGTCGCCGGCGGCTGAGCGCCGGGCGCGCCGGCGCCGCGGCTTCACCCTCGTCGAGGCCCTGGTCGCCCTCGTGGTGGCGGGCCTCCTCCTGCCGACGCTGGCCCGCGCCCTCGCCGGGGCCTGGAGCGCGGCGCGCATGCCGCTCGACGTCGTCTCTGGCATCACCCTGGCGCGCGACGTCGCGGCCGGCGGCGCGCTGCCGCCCGACGCCCGCCAGCTCGGCTACGCCGCCGACCGCAGCACCACGTCCGTCACCCTGCTGGAGCTGCCGTCGGACGTGGCGCCGGCGCCGGGGGGAACCGGCCAGGACGAAGCGGCGAACGACCTCAAGCCGGATGCCACGCCCTCCGCCATCCGCATCGCGGCGCCGAAGGGCTTCGCCGGGGCGTCGCCGGAGGCCGCGCCCGCCGACGTCGTGCTGCGGCGCGTGTCGGTCTCGGTGCGGACGCCGGCGGGCCGCCGCCTGAAGCTCGACGCGCTGCGGATCGACGATGCGTCGCGCTGACCCCCGGGCGGGGTTCACCCTGATCGAAGTCCTGGCGGCCCTGGTGGTGACCGGCGCCCTCGTGGCCGTGGTGCTGCCCCTGGCCGGCCGCCTCGCCGCCCGCTGGGGGCGGGGCGAGGCCACGGTCGAGGCGGCGGACGGCTGGATGCAGGCCATCGGCCGGCTCGGCGACGACCTCGCCCAGGCCGTCCCCTACGGGCTCGGCCCCGACGGCGGCGCGGCGGCGGCGTTCCGGGCCGGTCCCGACGCCATCGCCTTCGTGCGGCCGGCGCTCGGCGATGCCGGTGGACTCGAAACGGTGCGCTACGAGGTCCGCGCCTCGCCGGCCGGCGCCGCCCTGGTCCGTCGCAGCCGCCGCTTCGATCCCGAAGCCTTCGACCGCGAGGTCGGCGGCGCCACGGCGACGCTGCTCGACGGCCCCTTCCGCCTCAGGCTCGTCGAGGTCGCCCCGGACGGAACGCGAAGGCGGGACTGGGCCCCGACCGACGGCATGCCGCTGGCCGTCGAGCTTTCGGCCGTCCCGGCGCGGGCCGGGACCGGCACACCGGTGCCGGCCGGACCCGTCCTGCTGCCGATCGCGGCACGCGCGCCGGCCGTCGCCCGCAAGGCCGGGACCGCCGGCGTGCCGTGACGGGCCCGGTCCGCCGGCGCGGGCGGGCTCGCGCCGAGAGCGCTTCCGCCTTCGGCAAGTCGCCCCAGTTCCGGTTCGAGAGCAGTGTCATCGGCTCCGAGTCGCGAGGGCGACTCCGGGAAAGCCGATACTGCTCTAGCTGTGAGCTTTCCATAGGTTGTCCATCCGATCCGAACCGAGGAAGCTGAGGTTGCGACGCTTCAGCCCCAAGGGAGGGACCGGATGAACATCCACAAGAATGCC